>NZ_SRSH01000025.1 GCF_006175985.1 Methylotetracoccus oryzae
CCAACACACCATGACAGAGCACAGCGTCGGGATGGACCCATTACCCGGACTGACTGCAGACTGAAGAACTCATCTGAGCCGGAGTTCGCCCCCGAAAATTACACCACCTTGACGGACGCTACCTAACAGTCTCAATGGGCGTCTGCTCTCGCTGGGATTCGCGATGCTCATTCCAGCATACGACCTGAGGCCGTTCGAAGAGATGGATCGAAATGACCGGGTGCGGGCCTGCTACCAGCACTGTGCCCTGAAGTGGGTGATGTCCGAGCGGATGACCAACCAGTGGCTCCGTGATCGCTTCCGGCTTGCGGAGGACAAGGCGGCGATTGCCTCACAGGTAATCGCGGCGGCCATCGAGGCGGGGATGATCAAACTAGACGAGAGCCTAGGTACATCGCGAAAGTTCGCTCGTTACCTGCCCTTCTGGGCCTGATCGTCATTTAAGAGCAAACCGGACAGACCACTGCTGCCACGCAATATAGCTCTTACAATCAGTTGCTTGCTTATTTAAGCGTTTCCCAGAAAGGACCGACTGAATGACCTCTTTCACCGAATCCGTAGTCGAGCAGGCCGCGTTGGCGTGGCTGGAGAACGTCGGCTGGCAGGTCCGTAACGGCGCCGAGATCGCCCTCGGCGAACCCCGCCGCTAAGCGTGACGACTATGGACAGGTGTTCGGGGGCAGCGCCTGAGCGACGCATTGGCGCGTCTCAACTCCGCCTCGCCCGCGAAGGCGCGGATCTCATCGTGCGCACCGCGCGCCGCACAGGTTGTGAGTGGACGGCGTGATGGTCGAGTACCGCGACATCGACAGCGACAACCTGCCGCCACCCGCGTGATCGCGCTGGAGATCATGGACGACCTGGAGGCGGCGCTGGAACAGTTCCGTTTGATTGCAGGTGTTCTGAACGGCGGTGTGTCGGACACGCCGCCGGCATGAACCTGGGGATAGGACCTGACCGACGATAAGGCGGGGTCAGAAGAGATAGCTCGGGCCTAACGCGAGCCTATTCCTAACCCGGCCGATCGAGGTGGCTGCAGCGGGATGACCGCGCCCCCGCTCCGGACGCAACGCGGGGGCTTCCTTCCTGTCTCGCGAAAACCCGGCCTGGGCCGGCCCTGCGACGAGCGGGCTAGCGGGTCGACGGCGCCGACAATTTGAACACGACGCCGGTACGCCCAGCCTCGGTCAGCGCGGGAGAAGCGGTCTTGTTCGCCATCACATACAGTTCGCCCTGCGCATCCTGGCCAAAGCCGAAGATGAAGTGCCCTATCGAAAGCCTGCCCTGAATGCGCAGTTCACGAATGGTCCTGGGACTAGCCGGCGGGCCGTCGACCCCTCTGCTGTCGAAATAGAACAGTCGTCCGGCTCCGGTAGAGACACCGACCAGGTCGGCAAAGACATACCGCCCCTGCAGCGCGGGGATCTCGCTACCGCGATAGACAAAACCGCCGATGACCGACAGCCCCTCGCCATGGTCGTATTGGGCCACCGGATCGAGCAGGTCCGGCGCGGGCACGCCGAGACAATTGACGTCGCTGATATAGCTGGGCGTGCCTGGGCGCGGACGGAAAAAGAACGTCCCTTCCTTGAAGCGCCAGCCGTAGTTGCCCCCGCCACGCACGATATCGACCTCTTCGACGCTGCCCTGACCGACGTCGGCGGCGAATAGGCGCCCGTCGAGGCGATCGAAGGAAATCCGGTACGGATTGCGAAAGCCGTAGGCCCATATTTCATCGCAGAACCCGTCCGCACACCCCGCAACGCCCCCTGTCCTGCCCTGGTGCGGCGCATAGGGATTCGACAGGGGCACACTGTATTGCCCGTTGCGGGCTGTCGTTCCGCGCGGGTCGATGCGGAGTATCTTGCCGAGCACCCGGGCCCGGTCCTGACCATTGCCGATGAGCGGATTATGCCCGCGGCCTTGATCGCTCCCTGCCCCGCCATCGCCCAGGGCCACGTACAGCATCCCGTCCGGCCCGAACGCCAGGGCGCCAGCGTTGTGATTGGCCTGAGGCTGGTCGATGCGCAGCAGCACGCGCCGGCTGGCGGGATCGGCCAGCGGCTGCGCCGCGCCGGGGTCGGCCACCTTCCACTCGGTCACGACGCTGCGATGATCCGGCAGGACACTGGGCGCGAGTCCCGAGACGGGGAAATCCGCGGCGACCTCGGGCGCGTAGGGCTCCGACGTGTAGGTGTACAGCAGACCGTTCTGTTGATAATCCGGGTGAAACGTCGCGCCGAGCAGACCGCGCTCGTCGCGCGGATTGAGCGGCACGATCAGGCCGGTCACATCCAGGACGATGTGCTTGGCACCGCTACCGAGGTCAATGGCCCAGAGCTGCCCGACGACATCGGAAACGAACAGGTGGCTCGCATCGCCCGGGGCTGAACTACCGCCGTTGGGCGCAACGAGTTCGGACGCGACCCGTGACAACCTGACCTTCGCGACGGCATCGCGCCCGATCGGCGCCGGAATCGGATCCAGATTGACGGGGTCGGTCGGCAGGCAGACCGCGCCGGACTCGACGGTCACCATCGACGTCATGCACAGCAGTGCGAGCCGTGCCCAAGCGCCTGTTCGAGACCGGCACGATGTCGCCACCGACGTGAGACCGCGCAGCATAGACTGGCCTGATCCAAGCATCGGCATGACCTCCGTTTAGGTGTTGCTGATCCGGCACTCGCGGCACAGTGCCGACCGCGCTCCCGGCTGCCAGAGACCTTCCATCGTCCCGAACGGTGACAGGTTTCCGCGCCCTGCACAAGCCACGCAAGACGCAACGCAGTCCCGTCGGACCACAGGACGTATGCCCGCCTGATATGATGCCTCGATGAAATCGTGAGGACGTGAAGGCAGCCCGTGGCGTCTCGACGCGCGCCGTGCACCTCGCCCGGACCACGCGCTCGGGCGTGCGTGTTCCGATTATCCCCTCCTCCAGCCAGACGAACTTGGAGAACGACGATGTGCGCCAAATCGATGGTGAAGCTTTTGCTGTTGTCGTGTGCCGCGCTGTTGGCCCCGAGCGGACGGACCGAGACGCCCCCGATGCACATGCCCGGTCACGGCACAGCCAATGCCCACATGCATGCGATGGGCTTCGACACCCTGGTCGCTCGCTTCGAGGCGCCCGAGCGCGCCGCCTGGCAGAAGCCGGAAGCCGTGCTGGCGGCGCTGGGCGATGTCAGGGGCAAGACGGTGATCGACATCGGTGCCGGGACCGGTTACTTCAGCTTCCGCGCGGCGGCCGCCGGCGCCCGGGTCATCGCGGCCGATGTCGATCCACGGTTTCAGCACTACATTGAGCAACGCCTCGCGAAAGAGCCCCTCGCGGCGCCGGGTTCGCTAGTCACGCGCCAGCTCGCGTACGATTCCCCGGGCCTCGCGAAGGGCGAAGCCGACCGAGCCTTGATGGTCGACGTGTACCACCACATCGAGGGGCGCGATGCGTATCTCCGGAAATTGCGGGAAGGCCTGAAACCGGACGGTCAGTTGCTGGTCGTCGACTTCAAGAAGGTACCGACGCCCGACGGGCCGCCGGTCGAGATGCGGCTGGAACCCCGGCAGATCGAGCAGGAACTCTCCGCGGCCGGCTTTAGCGACATCACCGTGGACACGGCGACACTGCCCTACCAGTACCTGATCAGCGCGCGGCCTTAGACGGCCGTACCCGCGCCCGGCCGAAAACCCGTCCATTGCGCGAACCCATGCAACCGAGCACCCGCCGGATCGACCTGGCGACCGCGATCGCCGTCGTGATCGCGAACATGATCGGCACGGGTCTGTTCACCTCGCTCGGGTATCAGTTGCTCGAAACGCCCGCGGGCTTCCCGGTGCTCGCGATCTGGCTGCTCGGGGGCCTGCTGGCCTTCCTCGGCGCCGTCTGCTACGCCGAGATCGCCACGCGCTTACCCGCGGGCGGGGGCGAGTACCATTTCCTCACCGAGATCTACCATCCGGCGCTGGGCTTCATGGCCGGCTTCACCAGCGCGACGATCGGCTTCGCGGCGCCGATCGCCGCGGCCTCGCTGGCATTCGCGGGTTATCTGAAAGGCGTGTTCCCCACCCTGCCGGAGAAGGCGGTCGCAACGACGATCATCCTCGCGGTCGCCGGGTTGCATGTCGCGCACTTCTCGGCCGGATTGTCGTTTCAAAAGGCCGTCACGGCGCTGAAGGTCGCCGTGATCGGTCTGTTCGTGCTCGCCGGATTCGCCGCACCGGCCGCGCAACCCGTGTCGTTCAACCCCTTCGACTTCTCCGTTTCCGAGATCTGGAACACGGGGCTGGCCGTCAACCTGGTCTGGGTGTCGTTCGCGTACAGCGGCTGGAACGCGAGTAGCTATCTCGCCGGCGAGATCGTCGACCCGGAGCGGAATGTGTCGCGCAGCCTGCTGTATGGAACAGCGCTCGTGACGGCGCTGTACGTCGGCCTGAACGCCGTCTTCATGCGCGTCGCATCGGTCGATGCACTGCGCGGCGTCAAGGAAGTCGGCCTGGTGGCGGCGATCAGCGTGTTTGGGGAAACCGGTGGCCATTTCATGGGCGCCTTGATCAGCCTGTTGCTGGTCTCGTCGATCAGTTCGATGATCATCGCCGGCCCGCGCGTGGTCCGGGCGCTGAGCGCCGCGATGCCTCCGCTGCGCGCGTTGTCGGTAACCGACGCCGGCGGCAATCCGGTCCGTGCGATCGCCTTCCAGGCCGTACTCGCGATTGTGCTGTTGCACACTGTGCGCTTCGATACGCTGCTGTACTACACCGCCTTTACGTTATCGCTGTTCACCTTGCTGACCGTTGCCGGCGTGATCGTGCTGCGCCGACGCCTTGGGCCGCCCGACACCTACCGCGCCTGGGGCTACCCCTGGTCGCCCATCGCCTTCGTGCTCGGCACCTTGGGTTTCAGCGGCTTCTTCGTCGTGCAGCATCCGCTTGAAAGCCTGGCCGGCCTGTCCACGGCACTGTTGGGTCTGGTCGCCTACGCGTTTTCCGACCGGCGCAACGGCTGACACGTTCTCAGTCTGGCACGCCCAACCATCCCGCAGCCATGCGCTCGATCCGCGTCGTCTTTCCATTGATCCTGACCTTCCAGATGGTCGTGGCGGTCGGCTTGACGGGCACGATCGCCTATCTGAGCCATTTGAAGGAAGCACGCGAGACGGCCGCAGAGATGGTCAATGTGATCGGCAGTACGATGGACGAGCAGTTGTACCAGTACCTCTACATACCGATGACGCTGACGGAGGCCTTCGCCGAGCGGGTCCGCCTGCAGCCGCAGCGCCGCTTCTCCGACATCCAGGATCCCGAGACGCGGCGCCGCGTCATCGACAGCCTGTGGACGCAGTCGCGGCTGGTGCCCTGGGCCAATCTGACGCTGACCAGCCCGACAGGCCAGATGCTGCGAATCGATCGCACCGAAACCGGAACACCGGTGCTGAAGCTATCGGACGCCAGGAAGGGCGGCATGCTGCAGCGGTATCTAATCGACTCGGCCGGCCGCAGCGGCACGCGTCTCGATCACGGCCGCACCGTGTTCGATCCCCTGCAGCAGGACTACTACCGCGATGCGGTGACGCGGCACCAGCGCATCCTGTCACCGATTTATTTCAGCGCCGTGTCGTCGGGTGCGCCGGTCGTCACGATTGCCGACCCCGTCTTCGACGACAGCGGCCATGTGCGTCTGGTCGTCTCGTCCGACATCCACCTCGATGCGATCAACGGCCACCTGCAAGGCCTGACGCTGCCGCCCGATTCGCTGACGTTCATCTTCGATACCACTGGCCGCATCGTCGCCAGCTCGAATTTCGACCGGGAACGTGGCGGCAAGGAACACAAGGCGGAGCGACTCGACGATCTGGCCGCTAGCGACAACCCGGTCGCGCGCGCCAGCGCGAAAGTACTGAGGAAGCGGTTCCCACAGCTGACCGTAAGCCGGGCGACATCGTTCCAGTTCGTTGTCAAAGGTCGGCGCAACTATGTCTATGCCGCCCCCTTGTTCGCGGATTTCGGCCTGAACTGGCAGCTCGCGGTCGTGATCTCGGAATCGGGATTGATCGAGAACCTGATCCGGGGCGTCCGCACTGCGGCCTGGGCCTCGCTCGGACTGCTGTTGATCTCGATCCTCGTCGGATTGCGCACCGCGGGCTGGATGGTGCGACCTATCCTGACGCTGCGCGACGTCGTCAAGGCGGTCGAGAAGGATCAGCTCGACCTGCAAGGCAAACTGCTCCAGAAGCTCCGGGACGACGCGCACCGCCGCAATGAATTCGGCGAGTTGGCCACCGCGGCGCTCGGCATGGTGCAGGAAGTGGAAGCCCGCCACGACTTGCTGGAATCGCAACTGGAACAGTTGCGCGTCGCCGTGGATGCGAGCCAGACCCGTGCCGAGATCGAGCAGGTGACCGGCACCCCCTTCTTCCGCTCGCTGCAGGAACAGGCCCGAGAGCTGCGGGAGCGGAACCGACAGCGCCGGGACGGGCCGGGACGGACGAACGGTGCACGGCCGACCGACGAGGCCGGCAAATGAGGCACGGGGAAGCTCGGGGGCCCAAACCCCGCTGCACGAGGCTGAAGGCGACACCGGCAATCTGATACAGTTCCGGTCTCGATATGGGAGTACGACTCATGGCGCATGTCATCTCCGTCCATTCCTTTCGGGGCGGCACCGGCAAATCCAACATCACGGCGAATCTCGCCGCGCTGCTCGCCAGCACCGGCAAGCGCGTGGGCGTCATCGACACGGATATCCAGTCCCCCGGTATCCACGCGATCTTCGGACTGGAGCCCGGCCAGCAAAAGCACTCTCTGAACGATTTCCTGTGGGGCCGCTGCACGATCGAAGCGGCCACCACCGAGGTCACCGCCGTACTCCGCAACAAGGGCATCGCCAAGGGGCAGATCTATCTGACCCCCGGCAGCATGCAGAGCAGCGACATCACCCGCATGCTCAGCGAAGGCTATGATGTGGGTCTGCTGAACAGCGGCTTCCAGGAGCTCATCGAGCGACTGGAACTGGATCACCTACTGATCGACACGCATCCGGGTGTCAACGAGGAAACCCTGTTGTCGATCGCGATTTCGGATGTCCTGATGCTGATCCTGCGGCCGGACCGCCAGGACTATCAGGGCACAGCCGTCGCGGTCGAACTGGCCCGGCAACTCGACGTGCCGAACCTGTTCCTGATGGTCAACAAGGCGATCACCCCGGCCGATTTCCCGGCGCTGCGCGAGCGGGTCGAATCGACCTACGACACGCCCGTGCTCGGCATTCTGCCGCTCGCGCAGGAAATGGCCGTGCTCGGCAGCAGCGACGTGTTCTGCCTGACGAAACCCGACCACCCGATTTCGGCGACGCTGAAATCGGTGGCGGCCAAGATCGCGGCGGCATGAACGGGCCCGGGCGCCGGTTTAGGCTCGTCGCCACCCCCGCATGACGCCATGGGCGAGCCAGGCCGAGGGCTGAGGCCGAGCGACCTGCTCACCTTCCCGGAGCCGGACCGGCGGGTGCTGATACTGGCAGTCCGCCAGCGCCGCATCAACGCGGAGACGCTGGTGCAGCGTTGCGGACTCACCGCCGAAGCCGCGTCCGAGGTGTTGGAGCGACTGGTGGATCAAGGACTGCTGGAGCGAATGGACGACACGACTCCGGCGACCTACGCGCCGGCCTTCGGCGGGACACGACCCTGATCTCGCGCTGTTGTTCCATGCGCGCGGCTGTTCCATGCGCACAGCGCATGCTACGAATGGTGCGGAGGTAGCGTGCGCCATGCGCACGGATCACAGCAGCGGCCAGGGCAGTCGATATGCCGGTGACGATTCTCTCGGAGCGTGTCTGGTAACCTTGCGACATGAAGGTCACGCGTTACTTCGAAGCCGTCCGTAGTCGCCCGGATCGCGCGAACATCCTGGATGAATGGATAGATCGCGCTATACACTCGCCCATTCGTGAGTCAATTCAATCGGACGGGCGAATTCGGCGTTGGACCTGCATCCCGCAGATGGACGATCGTTATCTGCGTGTGATCTTGCTGGAAGATGGTGAAACCGTTCATAACGCATTCTTTGACAGAAGGTTTACCCCATGAAAGTACGCTACTTTGCCGACACCGACACCTTGCTGATCGAGTTCCGCGACGTACCCGTCGCCGAGACCCGCGACCTGGACGAGGACACGATTCTGGATCTCGACAGCCAGGGCAACATTCGTTCGATTACCGTCGAACATGCGTCGAAACGCGCTGATGCGCCGCAGTTTTCCTACGAGCAGATTGCCGCATAAGTTCGGTCGTTCGAGCGTTGGCCATTCGCTGCCTCGAATCTGATCCTCGGAGCAGGCTGCCCCGGCGGGAAGGACGTCAGGCCGAAGCGGGTTGCGATCGGCATCGCGATGAACCGACATCGAGCAAGTACCACCCAGTTCCTGTGTAAGCCCATGCTCTCCTGGCGCTCAACAAGCGCGGCGCGAATGTTCGGGAATCGAACGGAGGTCTCTGTGAACAATGGGGTCAGCCCGCTATCCGCAGCATCGATTCGCTTCATCGCGCGGTCAGTCTCGCTGACCATAGGGCTCGTGATGCCTTCATGGGCCGATGAGTGGCTTGATTGGACGAAGATCAATGTAAAGGAAAGAATGCGGGATGTTTGCTCAGATTATGAAAAATCGATGTCCGATGGCTTATTCACTTCCGTGAAAGATTATATGAGCGTATGCGACAACCCCATCATCGATGGCACTTGCCGGTTGGCTTTGGAGGGGTTTTGTGTGGAGGGACAGGGTTATGAGTTTCCACTGCAATGGAAACCCACGGTTAAATATACACAGACGATTCGTGAGAGCGGCCTGGATAGCGACCGAAACCTTGTGAACCCCACCCACAAGTTCGGTTTTACCCCGATCATCATTTACCCCGAAGACGTCTTCAACAAGAACCTCGCTGCGAAGTTCGGCATCCCGGCAGACAAGATTTATCAGGACGTCTTCCTCGACGATGCCAAACGCCGGTGGCGGTTCTGCAATAAGGGAACGCCGGGCAACAAACACTTCGCGCAATCCGGCCCAGGCGGATTGCAACCGGGCGATCAGGTCGATCTGTACTCGGCACCGATTTTCGATGCTCAACCCTTACTCGCGCTTAGAACCCACATCTTCGGCGACAAGGACAACCTGAATTACAACATCGAGGTCGTCGACAATCTTTCAACCTATGACTACCCCGGTGCACCCGTCGACTATCAACGAGGCGAGTATAAACCGCGAGCGATACAGGTCAGAGCCTATGACTGGGATGAAGCATTGACCAAGCTGGCTTACAACGGGCTCAAATGCATGAAGCGCCGCGATTTCGAAAAGCATGGCGAGAATTTCTCTGGCTACTATCAGTATGATAACTCGGAGGCCAGAGTCGATGAGCTACGTGAGAAAAAGGTCAAACGTCTGCGCGAAGCATTCACCGCCGAGAATCCGAAAAGCGGTCCTACCGCCGGCCCCGTGAAATAAGCCGACCGCGGGATGCCGCACGGGCAGACAGAGAATGACGCGCCATGGACCGACGGCTGGCTCGGTGACTATGCCCGCCAACTCCGAGCCACATGGTTCCCATTTAGGTCATGTGCGGGGCGCATGCTACGAATGGCGCGGACGTAACGTGCGCCATGCGCACGGATGGCTGGCTTAGGTCACGTTTGCCCTGTCACCGATGGCTTCGACGCTTGCGGCTTCGCCATCCCTGGGCTCCTCAGTTCCGGGGCCCTACCCGGAACGATGGTTTCGGTCACCGGGCAGAGGTAGGGGAATGCCAATGGTGATGCCTTGGGAGAGCCTGGTTGGACGTAACCGACTGGAACGGGGGACTGGGCTGTAGCTTTCGCCTTGCTCCAGTGCACACAGAACAAGTCCGCGATGAAGCCTTGACCCTCGAGCATCGCGAATGCTAGAAGCGCGAGTGAGAAGAACCGTAAATCGGACCAAGCCATGTCAAAGACCGTAAACACGGCCATCGAACTCGACGAAGGGCTGCTCGCACGCCTCACCGCTCTGAGCGCTCTGAAGGAACGCCCCCCCGGCCGCTTGATGGCAGCAGCCATCGAGGAGTACGTCGCACGCGAAGAGCAACATGAACGTGAAAGAGCCGAGGACATGGAGCGCTGGCAGAGCTACGAGCGAACGGGCGTTGCCGTGCCGCATGCGGCAGTCGAGAAATGGCTCAGTTCGTGGGGCAGTGAAGACGAGTTGCCGTGTCCGAAGTAGTCTGGCTGCCCGAGGCGCTCGACGATGTTGCACGGTTGCGTGGTTTCCTGCAGGAGCAGAGCCCGATCGCAGCGAAGCGCGCCGCGCAAACGCTCCTGGAAGGCGCAGACCTGCTTGCGGATCATCCAGAACTGGGCCGCCAGATGGGCGACGGCACGGAAAGGCGGGAACTGTTCCGGCCCTTCGGCACAGGTGGCTATGTGTTGCGCTACCTAATCGCAAATCAGACCGTCTTCATCATTCGCGTGTGGCATACCAAGGAATGGCGAAAGGATCGATGACACCCTTCGAGAACACTCGGAATCCTTGCGCCGCCGACTCCTCCAACTAATGATTGCCGGAAGGACTCTTCAGACAAGGCATGATCCCCTTGGCCACGACGAATGACGCATCCCTGGACCGCGGGACAGCGGCCCCGCCGCCGAAGGCGTCGTCCCCGACCACGAAGTACCGCAAGCGCTTCACACGTCCGGCGACGGCGCTCGGCCTGGCCGTGCTCGCCGGACCGCTGGAACTGGCGATCCCGCCGGTCATCGTCGGCGGTGCGATCGCCGTGGCGGCCTGGCCCACCTGGAAACGCACGCTGCAAAGAGTCGAACGCCAACGCGAGCTCGATGCCGAGGTGCTCGATTCCTTGTGGATCCTCTTCCACACGCTGACCGGCGAGTTGTTCGCACCGGCACTGGCGCTGTGCCTGACCGAGGTCGGGCATACGCTGCGCGACATGACGGCCGATGCCGGGCGCCGTAAGCGGCCGAACCCGGTGCCGAGCCGGCATTATTGGATCGAGCGCAAGGGGCGGCGCCGGCGCGTGCTGACCAAGCATCTGATGCCGGGTGACCAGGTGCTGCTGGGCCCCGGCGATCGCGTGCCGGCCGACGGCACCGTCGTGCTCGGCGAGGCGCTGCTCGACCAGCACGCCTTCGGCGGGAGCGCAAAACTGCGGACCCTCGGTTTTGGCGATGAAGTGTACGCATCGACCGTGCTGGTCGAAGGGCAGATTACCCTGAACGTCCAGCGCACTGGCGCCGACACGCGGGCCGCCGGACTACTGGCCGCGGTCCACGAAAAGTCGCGGAAGCAGACGCGCATCAGCAACTACGTCTCCGAGATCAGCGACCGGGCCGTCTTGCCAGCGTTGGGGGTGAGCCTCGCGCTGTACGCGGCGACCGGCAATCCGACGCAGGCCATCGCGCCGCTGCAACTCGACTTCGCGCTCGGCATCGCGATCAGCGCGCCCGTGCCGGTGCTCGCCTGCCTCCAACATGCGGCGGCCAACGGGGTGCTGATCCGGAGCGGACATGCGCTGGAGCGCCTGGCGACAATCGACGCCATCGTGTTCGACAAGACCGGCACGCTGACCGAAACCGGCGTGAAGGTCAGCGGGTTCGATACCGTGGATTCCGCGGTCAGCGAGGACGAGCTGATCCGGCTCGCCGCCTCGGTGTGCTACTACGTGCTGCGCCCATTCAGCACCGCACTGGCCGATGTCGCCGAGCAGCGGGCCATCAGCCGGACGGCAGTCGAGGCGCGGGATTACTCGGAACTGGGCGCGATCGGTGAGGTCAACGGCCACAGCGTCGCGATCGGCACCTACCACTACCTGCAGGAACACGGCATCACGATCGACGCCGATTACCACCGGCGCCACGACGGTGTGATCCTGAACCGCTCGCAGCGCTATGTCGTCCGGGACGGCGTGCTGCTCGGGACCGTGTTCTACTCGAATGCGATCCGTAAGGAAGCCGCGACGGCGATAGAGACCCTGGGACGACTCGGGATCGCCTGTTATCTGGTCAGTGGCGACTCCCGGAAAGCCACGACCGCGGTCGGCTACCAGCTGGGCTTCCGGCCGGAGCGCACCTTCGCCGAAGCCGATGGGGAACGCAAGCTGGCTGTGCTGCAGAAATTGCGTGAGCGCCACCGGACGATTGCCTTCGTCGGCGACGGCATCAACGACGCCGCCGCCATGAGCCAGGCCGACGTGTCGGCCGCACCGCAGAGCGCGACCGACCTGGCCCGCGAAACCGCCGATGTGGTCCTGCTGGACGACGATTTGCGCGGACTGTCCTTCGCGATCCTGACCGCCCGCCGCGGCATGTCGCTGGTCCGCCAGAACATCACCACAGTGACCGCCGCGAATGTCGCGATCGTGATCGGCGGCGCGCTGCTCGACCTGAGCCCGGTGGTCGCGACGGCGGTGAACAACGGCTCGACGCTGCTGGCCGCGCTGAACGGCCTCCGCCCCTTGCGGGACGGGCCGCGTCAGGACCCAGCCATCGAGCGCACGGTGCTGCGCAGCGAATCGGGCTTACTGGGCATTCCCTGGCGCAAACGCGCCCGCGGCGAGATCAGCGCACTGCTGAATGGGCCCGCCGAGGCGGCGGGGTGAACCTCGGGCGAAGCGCTCGCCCATTCCATCGGCGGCGTTCATCGCTCGGTGCGCCCTTGGCTGCACCCCAGCCGGTTCTGGCACCGGCTGGCCAAGTCAAAGCGTTTAGGCGGGGCTCCGTTTTCCCGTCCGGAAGATGCTGAAACGCTATATGCTGTGATCATCGGCAACACGCGCTACCATCGGTAGACATGGTGTCACCGGCGACCGCTTGCCCGTCTTGCTCGCCGTTTGTTAAGGTCTGCCCATCGCGCCACTCCCCGTGGCGACCGCCAACGGGAATCCGCGTCAGACGCGGGCCGTGCCCGCGAGACGACCCGCCCCTCCCCGGATCATCGAGGCACCGGAGTGTGTCCTGCGCAGTCGAAGGAACTGAACCCAGCCAACAATCGGCCGCCCAAGCACGCGGCCGCGGAATCATTGCCATGAACAACCTCCAACCCATCTCCCGCGACGTTCTGCTCGAAAAGTACGCCAAGCACGGCGAAACCAGCGCCGAGGACGTGTTCGCCCGCGTGGCCCGCGCCATTGCCGCGGTCGAGCCCGAGGCCCGCCGCAGCGCCTTCGAAACGCAATTCCTGAGCGCCCTGCGCCAGGGCTTCATCCCGGCCGGGCGCATCCTGTCCGCCGCCGGCACCGACATCGAAGCCACGCTGATCAACTGCTTCGTGCAGCCGGTCGGCGATTCGGTCTCCTGCTGCGAGGACGGCAAGCCAGGCATCTACACCGCGCTGACCGAATCGGCCGAGACCATGCGCCGCGGCGGCGGGGTCGGCTACGACTTCTCGCGCATCCGCCCGAAAGGCGCCCGGGTCCGCGGCACCGCCAGCAGCGCCAGCGGCCCAGTCAGCTACATGCGGGTGTTCGACCGCTCCTGCGAAACGGTGGAATCGGCCGGCGCCCGGCGCGGCGCACAGATGGGCGTGCTGCGCTGCGACCACCCCGACGTGCTCGACTTCGTGCAGGCCAAGGACACGGCCGGGGAACTCAGCAACTTCAATATCTCGGTGGCCGTGACCGACGCGTTCATGCAGGCCGTCGAGGCCGATGGGTCCTGGGCGCTGGCGCATCCGGCCGAACCCTCGGACGAGCAGAAGGCGGCCGGTGCCGCACTGCGCGAGGACGGGCTGTGGGTCTACCGTTCGGTGCGCGCCCGCGACTTGTGGGACCGCATCATGCGCAGCACCTACGACCATGCCGAGCCCGGCGTGCTGTTCGTCGACCGCGCCAACGACGACAACAACCTGGCCTATTGCGAGCGCTTCGAGGCCACCAATCCCTGCGCCGAGGAATGGCTGCCCGATTACGGCTGCTGCTGCCTGGGCTCGATCGACCTGACGCGGTTTGTGATCGAACCCTTCGAAGCCCGGGCCGAGTTCGATCTCGCCGGCTTCGGCGCCCTGGTCCGCACCGCGGTGCGGATGCTCGACAACGTGCTGGACCTGACCTTCTGGCCGCTGCCGCAGCAGCGCGCAGAGGCCATGGCCAAGCGGCGCATCGGGCTGGGTTTCACCGGCCTGGGCGATGCGCTGCTGATGCTGGGCCTGCGCTACGACACCGATGCGGCCCGCCAACTCGCGGCGCGCGTGGCCGAGGTGATGCGCGATGAGTCCTACCGAGCCTCGGTCGAGCTGGCGCGCGAGAAAGGCACCTTCCCGCTGTTCGAGGCCGAGCCGTATCTGGCCTCCGGTTTCACGTCACGGCTGCCAGACGAGTTGCGCGCGGCGATCCGCCGGGGCGGCATCCGCAACAGCCATTTGCTCGCCATCGCGCCCACCGGCACCATCAGCCTGGCCTTTGCCGACAACGCCTCGAACGGCATCGAGCCGCCGTTCTCGTGGAGCTACACCCGCCGCAAGCGCGCGGCCGACGGCAGTGTCGAGGAATACGCGGTCGAGGACCACGCCTACCGGCTGTACCGCGCCCGGGGAGGCGATGTCGCCCATCTGCCGCCGCACTGGGTGACCGCACTGGAGATCGCCGCGCTGGACCACATGCGCATGCTGGCGGCGGTGCAGCCCTTTATCGACTCGTCGATCTCGAAGACCGTGAACGTCCCGGCCGATTACCCCTATGCCGATTTCCAGGACCTGTACTTCGAAGCCTGGAAAGCCGGACTGAAGGGCCTCGCGACCTACCGGCCGAACGCGGTCGTCGGTCAGGTGCTGGTGGCGGATGGGCCGGAACCCGAGGCGGCTGACTCGGACGACTTCGCCGACACCGATCCCGACCGGCGCCTGCGGCTGGAATCGCTGCCGGAACCGGCCCTGGCTTCGCTGCGCTGGCGCAAGCGACCCCGTCCGGCCGGCGGCAATCCGGCCTGGACCTACATGGTCGACCACCCGCGCGGCAGCTTCGCGCTGTTCGTCGGCCACATCGAGAACGGCGAGAACCATCCGTTCGAGGTCTGGGTCAATGGCGCCGAGCAACCGCGGGGCCTTGGGGCGCTGGCCAAGTCACTGTCGATGGACCTGCGCTCGAACGACCGCGGCTGGCTCAAGGCCAAGCTCGCCAGCCTGATGCGGGCCCAGGGCGACGATGCCTTCGACCTGCCGTTCCCCCCGGACGGCGAGCCGGTCCGCGTGCCCAGCCTGATCGCCGGCTTCGCCCGGCTGGTGCATTACCGCTGCGCGCAGCTCGGCGCGTTCGACCATCCCGGCCCGACGCCGGTGCTCGATGCGCTGATGTCGCCCAAGGAACCCAAGACCGGCACCGACGGCACGCTGTCGTGGACCGTGGACGTGATCAACCCGGCCACTGGCGACGACTGCGTGCTGTTCCTGAAGGAGCTGCAGCTACCCAACGGCCAGCGCCGGCCGTATTCGCTGTGGCTGTCAGGCGAATACCCGCGGCTGTTCGACGGGCTGTGCAAGTCGCTGTCCTTCGATATGCGCGTGGTCGACCCGGCCTGGATCGGCGCCAAGCTGCGCCAGCTGGCCGACTTCCCCGAACCGCGCGGCGACTTCCTGGCCTGGGTGCCCGGCGAGCACCGGCAGCAGAACACGCCCTCGACGATCGCGTACCTTGCGCGGCTGATCCTGCACCGCTACGCGCGGCTGGGGCTATTGGACGAGGACGGTTATCCGATCGAGGAGATGGGGCTACTGCACTTCGAGGCCGACAACGTCGTGCCGCTGCGCCCGGCGACCGCTGGCGCGATGGAAGTGCGGCCCGGAAAGCGCTGCCCCGAGTGCGGCAACTACGCCGTCATCCGCAAGGACGGCTGCAACTTCTGCACGGCGTGCGGGGCGATCGGGGCGTGTGGGTAGGCTGGCCACCCCCCCGCGGCGTGGACTGGCGGGTAGCGGCCTTCTTGCGGGAGCCCACGGCAAGGCGCTACGGAAAAAAGTAACCTGACCCCATTCACCGCCATTCAACCGGTGCGGGATTGCTCACGGCGAGTCTGCCTGAATGCCACAGAGGCAAGCACCTCCACCGCCATCTTGCTTGAGTCGCTGCTGTCTATCCATTTAAGATCATTTAAACAACCGTTTTTGGTTGACAAAAAATCCCGATTCGCTATCATCCACACTCGAGCGCATCAGGTGCGCTGGCTCAAAGCCGAGAACCAAGAGGAGAAATAAACTTCTGGACGTTTACCAACCAGGAGAGACCACCATGAACATTACTGAGTATGGGAAGTTGGTCCGAAAACTTCGGATCGATGCAGAAAGAACGACGAAGAACATGGCAGACGCGCTAGGCGTGACCCCGGCATATTTATCTGCGCTTGAAACCGGAAAAAAGAACATCCCGCCGGCCCTTGTGGGCCGCGTCGCACGCTTTTTTGCTGAAGCAGGGCTACCGAACGGCAACCTTGAGCGGGAGCTGGAGGAGGCAGCATTTATGTCGCAACGCACATTCGAGTTCGCTCCGGAACGTCAGGACCGCGAACTGATAGCGGCTTTTGCGCGGAAGTTCCCCAATATGGGGGACGAACAAAAGAGGAAAGTATTGGAAATGCTGAAGGAATTCACCTGATGGGATGAGCACCAAATGACACAACAAAAGTCCGGTGGCGGAGGCACTGAGCAAGAACCAAAGGGCGTCAAGGTACCAGCCCTGCGGATCACCCAGATCCGTGCGATTGCGGAAAGGGCCCGCGAGTTGTTCGACGTTCAACAAGCTTGGGTTGACGTGATCACACTCTATGAGCGCGATCTGCACCGTGCCGGCGTTGTGTTCGACATTGCTGAGCAAGGCGAGATGGACCAGGATCATGGGCTGACATTCCCTAATCAAGGGGTCATTCAGATCCGGGAAGACGTGTACGAAGGCGCACACGCCAACAACGGGCGCGACCGATACACGATGATCCACGAGCTCGGACACCTTGTACTGCACGACAATGTCGCACTCTCGCGCAGCATAGGACCGCACAAGTGGATAGAGGACAGCGAGTGGCAGGCGGACACCTTCGCCGCCGAATTCTTAATGCCAGTAGATCTGGTTCGGCAGCTTTGTCAGGGGCCAGAGGATGTTGCGCGAATTTTCGGTGTCTCTAGGAAGGCGGCTGAGACCCGATGGCGCAAGCTACAGGAGCAGGGATTGATCAAGGACGATGGAGCGATTCGCAGTCGCCCCATCGCAAGAGTGAACAGGTGAGCCCAAAGGTATCGCAGTACCGATGGTCTCATGGCATGGTGGTGTAGGCACCCCTCTGCCACCCGAACGCACGCTAAACTCTAATCGCAATTTAGTTTAGCACGCCGTTTGGGCCATCTCTATTGCCTGCAAAGCCTTTCTGCATAAGGAGTTCTTATGGCAATCAGAGAGAAACCGGTGTTTGTACACTCCTACCAGCGCTTCCGCTTCGGACGCTGGGAGGATGTGTGCCAGCACTGGCGTAGCTGGCCGAGAGGCTAAATTGAAGAAGGGGCTGGCCACGCGCCAGCCCCGTTCCTTTCACTCACCGCTAAACAGGTTAACCAAATGGCAGAAGACGAAAAGACGAGCGCCCGAGTTGCTTCCAGGGCGGCCAAAATCCTTCGCGACCCTTCAAGTACAAAGAGCGAGAAGAGCGTGGCTGGATCGGCCCTGACCCAGACGAAGAGCAAGCCGAAAGGGAAGACGTGACGCCCCAAATCTGCCCGGGCTCGGAATAGGCCTAGACCGTGCCCACCGGACAAAGCGACCTGATCCGGTGGGCACGACATTCCTAGACTTTAATGGGGTCACACACTGGAAATGGGGTCAGGTTCGGTTTTCCTGAACTTAGTCCCCCGAGAATTAAGACCGAGACCAGCGGCCAGTCCATCTCGCTGATCATCTGACCATGCATCCATCTCACGGCCGGTCGCGATGGCCCACTCACAGCCGGATACCGCTCCATAGCGCTCGTCGGCGCAACCGCGGCTGCAACAAATGCGTTATCGCCGCCCGCTTGGCCGGCTCGGTAAAGAGCAACTCCGGGTCGGGACCGACGCCGATCCGCGTCAGATCCAGGCGATCCGCATCCCAACAGGTTCGAACCGAAGGAAACCGGGGTCACACCACGGATTCGAAGCCAGAAAGGCGGCTCTTCCATCTGATGCGAGTCCGAAGGCTATCTCTGTTCACCCCCCCGAGTGGCCGGTCGCTGTGTGTCAACCTGGGCGCGCTGGCGGCCGCCGCCTCCGCCAGCGCACCCTTATCTCATATCTCACCGCGTCTGCCCGGAAAACTGGAACAGGCTCGCGCCACGGTCGTAGCCGATCTGATCCCAAAAGTCACAATTGGACACGCCATCGCGGTAGCGGCTGATCGTGAGGTTTAACACCTGACGTGCCCCGCTTTGACGGAACGGTAGCCACGGCGTCGCCACCAGAGGCGACGAGGGCTCGTCCGTCGCGGTAAAGCTGGTCCAATAATTGGTCATCGTATCGATCAAGGGGCGCTCGGCGGCGGTGAAATAGTCTCCAGTCGGCACTCGCCCGTTTGGCTTGGCCGGGGTGGTCACCGCGACCGCATTGCGGAATACGTAAGGCAGTTCGAAACTATGGCAGACCCGACCCTCGCCCCCATCGGCCTTCGGCTGGCATCCCGTCGCCGCACCGGGCCAGACGGCGAAAGACGGGCGTCGGGCAAACTTGTAGGCATAGGCTGGACCTGTCGAAGCGGCCAACACATGGCGGTTGGGGCAGACGAAGAGATAGTCCGTTACGATGTTCGCGATCTGCGGGCGGTTGTCGACAGGAATGGGGGCGTACCGCGGCAGCGCCAATATCTGGGAATATTCGGCCGGGAAGATGCGACTCAGGTAAAGTTGGTAGGTCGACGGGGAAAGGGGAGCCGTGAACGGGACGAACAACGTGCCCTCGTCCAGGTTGGTTCCCGCAATAACCGGCTTGGTGATCTGCGCCTCGTTCGGCTGAACCGGAACCAGGGTCCCGTCCACCACCGGCGCCCATGCGAGCAAACCGGTCATGGCGCCACTAAATACCAGATCTGCCGTGGAGACCTCATCCTGCGCTGCGAGAACCTGTTGCCATGTCAGGGCCTTCAGACAGGCAATAGTGCCCGGAGGCTCCGTGGCAGGACAGCCCTGCACGACGCTCGTATTGTCAAAGAGGGTGCGCACCGCCTGGGCCTGATCAGGGTTCTTGAAGGGAATTCCGTAAGGGTTGCTTTCCATGATCGCGCCACGAAATAAGGGCGCGCTCGACGGTGATGCCAGATGGGCTCCGATCGACATGGCTCCAGCGCTCTCGCCGAATAGGGTGATGCGCTCCGGATCGCCGCCAAAGGCAGCGGCATTGTCATGCACCCATCGCATTGCCAACTGCTGGTCCTGGAGGCCGAGATTCGGCGCGATGGCATCTGGGCCGGTGCCTCCGGCCAGAAAGCCCAGGGCACCCAGCCGGTAATTCATCACGACCACCATGGCCTGGCCTTTGGCGGCGAGGCGCGCTCCCATGAATACCGCTTGCGAACTCGCGCCGACATCGAAAGCTCCTCCGTGGATGAACACCATGACGGGTAGCTTTCCGACCGGTGGTGAAGCCGGCAGCCAGACATTCAGGTAGAGACAGTCTTCACCGACCGGCGCATCGGACGGCAGGTTATCCTGGGGACACACGGTGCCCAATTGAGTCGCCCGCACCAGGCCACTGGATGTCGCCGGAACCGACACTGCGAAGCGCTCCGCTGCACCATAGCGCATGCCCAGATAGGCCTTGACAGTCGGTCGATCCGCGCCATCCACCACCGCCTGCGTCAAGCCGCAGAACGTGCCGGTCGTCGTCGAGACAGCCGGCGCATTACAGGCTGGAGGGTCGCTTCCGGGTACTGCCTGTGACGGACCCGAGGGCCCGAACGTCAAGCCCGCGGCAATCATCACACACCGCGCAAAAGCGGCTTCCTTCCTGTTCCACATTACATTCACCCCCGATCTGCAGAGTTTCTGAAGTATTTCGTCCGCCCGGCGTGTCCAGTCACATAGGCTGCGCCAACCCGTAAGCACACACCGATCCGAAGTTGGAGACCGCCAGCCACAAACGGTCGCGTGGCGCTACGCCAACCGTTACGTCTATATCCATGTAAAAGTTGCCGTAATTCTCAGCACTTGGCGGTGTATGGAACTTACGCGCGCAGCAGGGCAAGGTCAACACGGAGTTCCGGACGCGCTCCCTGAACGCCCTCGTCGCCTCTGCGCTCAATGCCCCGGGGGATTCAGAATCCGGTACGAAATCCACTTCGCGCCCAATATTGAACTGCGTAGGAGTCCTAACGGTTGTCGGTGTACCTCAACGCAGCGAACGGCCGCACCACCGCCCTGTGTAACCAGCGCATCGGATAGCCCGCTTCCCGAAAACCTTCGACCAGCCACTACCCGTTGAAGGTCGACTCCACCGTTACGCCCGCCTACTTCGACCGATTGGGCTGCAGTGGATTTAACGTCAGGGTCACATCGTTCACTCTAGCCTCTCCAGTATTCGGCGATCGCCTGCGTCGATCACCATCACGTGGCTGTTTGAATTCAGAGCAATATCCCAGCAATATGCCGGACAGATTCCTCGATTTCCCATTGCCAAAGCCAGTGTCACAACGGCCCCGAGGCGGTGATGAAACGGGACAACTGATGCGCTGCGGTTCGGAATTAGGAGTTCGGCCTGATGTGGTTGATTTATGCTCTCTCGGCTGCCGTGATCTGGGGCATCAGTTATGCCGCCAGCGGACGCGCCATCGCGCGCGGTGTGCCACCGCTCGTGTTTTTCACGCTCTATGCGGCCGTGGCCCTGGCGATGGGCCTGGCTACTCTGCTCGTGACCGGCAGAATCGGCACGCTGTCGCGCATTGGTCAGACCATCGGCGACGACCTGGGATGGCTGGTTCTCGCGGTGACCACTTCGGGCCTCGGCGCGCTGCTGATCTATCTCGCCATCGGCGAGAAAAACGCGACCGTGGCGTCTCTGATCGAAATTTCCTACCCGCTCTTCGTCGCCCTCTTCGCCTGGCTGTTCTTTCAGGAGATTCAGTTTAATCGGCTGACCGTCGCTGGAGCTGCGTTGATCTTGAGCGGCGTGGCCTTGGTCTATCTCGCGAACAGATGATCGGGTCAGGTTAATTGTTCGGTAAGCTCCTGGTTCGTCCCTGGCCTGCCCGGCGTAGCGGAAAAACCTCGCTTAAGCGAACCACCGACCGTTGGTCGGCGTGAGTTGTGGCGGCGCGCACCGCCCGTCCGATACGCGGCGATCGCTTCAGGTAAACTTCGGCCATTCAATTGGGCGGTACTGATGCGGCATATCAACTACACCTACCTCCTTTACTTCTGGACGGTACACAGTGAGGGCTCTGTAAGCCGAGCCGCGGAGGTATTGCATCTGACCCCGCAGACCATCAGCGGCCAGATCAAGCAACTGGAAGAGAGCATCGGTGTTCCGCTGTTTCGGCGTGAAGGCCGCTCGCTGGTGCTCACGGACACCGGGCACTTGGTGGTCCAATTCGCCGACGAGATCTTCACGCTGGGGCGGGAACTCACCCAGGTGCTGCGCTTTGGCGCCAAACCTCGGTCGCCGCGCACTCTGGCGGTCGGGGTGGTGGACTCACTCGCCAAGCTGATCACCTGCGAGATCCTCGCGCCTGCTATGACCCTCGAGGAGCCCGTACGGATCGTCACGCGGGAGGCCACGCTGGAGGAACTGCTCGCTGAGATCTCGGTACACCGCCTCGACATCGTGCTCTCGGACCGCTCCCTGCCTGAACTCAACGTGCGCGCCTTCAGCCACTCACTCGGCCAGAGCAGCGTGGCATTTTTTGCACGAGCCGACCTGGCAGGCGAACTGGCGGGGGATTTTCCCGGCAGCCTCGATGGGGCGCCCTTCCTGCTGCCTGCGGCCCGCGACTCCCTGCGGACACGTCTGGAGGAATGGTTTGCTGATCAGGAACTTCGCCCGTTGATCGCCGCGGAAGTCGACGATAGTGCGCTGATGAAGGCGCTGGGTCAGCAGGGACTGGGAGTCTTTACGGCTCCGGCCGCAATCAGCGAGCGCGTGTGTGAAAACTTCGGGGTCGTGGAAATCGGCCGTACAGCCGATTTGATCGAGCGTTTTTATGCGATAGTCCCTCAGCGCAAGATCGCCCACCCTGCAGTGCTCGCTATAACCGAAAGCGGACGCAGACATCTCGATCCGGCCGACTGAATCCAGGCTTTACAAGCTGTGACTACGGTCTCTACCCCGCCAGTCCCGGAGAACCGCACTCCAGCGACCATCCGGATCGGGAAGAGATCGCATGGTATTCCGCACTCACTCGGCGCGTCGCCTCCATGGCTTCACGTCTTGGATGCATCGCAACAGCGGTGACACGATCGCGCTGCTGCCGACCAACGACTGCGATCCGGTGCTTGATGCTTCCCCTGCGGGCAGCGAGCAAGATTCGCCAATTGGGCGAACGACCGCACCGCCACCCGCGCCAAACCCTGCACGATCACGCGACACGACACATTTCGCTAGTCGCGCAGCACCCGAATGATACGGCCCGTGGCAGAGGCCACGATCACATCGTAGACACCTGCATTCGTGCGAATCTCGACGATGAATCGCCTGCCCCGGTTCCTGCCCGACACGCGCAGTTCTGCTTCCAGCACCTCGCCTGATCCGACTGCACGTTGAGCAGCGTCGATCGCGTCGCCGAGCGACAGCGTGGCCCGATTAAGGCGCGCCGTGACTCTCTGCACGCGTCGTGGACTTCCGAAGGCGTCCGAGTCCACCAGTTGTCCGGTGATCCGGTCGTACTCTGCCTCGATCAGTTGGTTGCCGCTGAGCAGTTGCACCTCGACGTATCGGTTATAACGCTCGGCCACGAAAGCGCGACCGCCGAAGGCTGACTCGGCGGTCGCGATGAAATCCTGCAGCGGCTGCGCCATGGCCGCTCCTGAGCCCAGCACGAGCAGCAGCACCGTCGCGACGATTGATGGGAAAGTACGGATATTCATGGTTCACCTCATTGAATCGGCTGATGATTTTCTGCCAAGCAAGCGCTTCCGGCGGGTATGAAGATAGGCTCGCTCCGAAGACAAAAAAATCAGATCCTTCCGTAGGCAAACTTCGAGATTATCGAAAGGAACCGGCATGTCGGCTGTCGAAGCCGTCAGCAGCGGGGGATTCAATTGGACGCGGCCGAGGCTACCCAAGCCTTGGCGCAGTTCGGACAAGGTGCATCTTTGGGCTGGGACCCGAGGACACATTCGCTCGCAGCGTGGCACTGCTTGCGTGTCGACTCGGGGGCAATGAGCGGTATCGAGGACCCGCTGGATCAACCGCCGGCATGGCCAGCGGCAGTACGAAAACGGGGCAAGCTGTCATCACGCCGTTCTGTTCCACGCATGGCGCACGCGCGGTGCCCCGCAACCGGAGATGACACCCTGAACGGCACGGAAATACCTGGCAAAGGATCGCTGATCCGCCTCTCCCTGCTCAGAGGCGGGGCAGCGGGGCACCGCCCCCTCGTCAGCCGCCATGGGCGGAATAACGTGGGCCAGCATTCATGTCGTGTAGCCGGGGCCTTCCATCACTGCGAAACCTTGCGAATCTCCACCAGATTGTCGGAAAAGGTCGGGGCGTGGCCCATGTCGGCAAACTCGGCCGCGCTGATGCAGTTGACCGTGCCGGCGTTGAGTTGCCGCCAGTACCCCAGCGTCGCTACGACCACGCCCGGATTCACGTCAGCAGTGACATGGGCCAGCGCCTCGAAGGCACCGCGATCGTTGAACACGCGCACGGTGCCACCGTCACGAATGCCGCGCTCGGCGGCATCGGCCGCATTGATCAGCACGAACTGCTCACCCTGAGCCTGCAGTTTGCCGTCCATGTTCGCGTAACAGGAATTGAGGAACGAGTGGCTCTTCGGAGACACGATGGACAGCGGATACTTTCGGGCCAGTTCCGGATTGACTGAAGGATTTTCGCGGGCCGGCACGTAATCCGGCAGGACATCGAGCGCTTCGCCGGGCTGAAATTCCTCGTACATCTGCCGGAACGGCCCCGCGACGAAGTTGTGCGGGTTGTCCAGCAGAAACTCGCACTTGCCCGACGGCGTCGGGAAGTTGCCCTCCCGGTGCGGCGCGCGATCGTCGGGAGTCCCGACCTTCAGCCGCGCGTAGCCCTGTTCGCGCAGCGTACTCAGATCGATGCCGTCGCAGGCTGGTGCGTCCCAGTCCACAAAACGCTCCAGACATTCCGAATCCGACCACTGGAAGTTCGGCTCATCGTAGCCCATGCGAGCGGCCAGACGGCGAAAGATCTCGCTGTTGGGAAGCGCCTCGCCCGGCGACTCGACGCACTTGGCGTTGTACGTCAGGTACAAATGCCCCCACGACAGGATGATGTCTTCCATCTCCGCGCCCATCGAGGCCGGCAACACGATGTCGGCGTAACTGGCCGTGTCGGACAGGAAGTGCTCTGCCGACACCAGGAATAAATCCTCGCGCAGCAGGCCCTGCACGATCTTGTCCGTTTCCGGTGCCTGGGTCACCGGATTCGAGTTCCAGCACATCATCGACAGAATCGGCGGATCAAGCGGCATCTCGCCGGTCAGCGCGCGACCAATCTGCAGGTTGCTGACGACGCGCGTGCCCTTCGGGATCAGGTCGGGGCGGCAGATCACGTCGAACTTGTACGGATGCTCCCAGACCGAGAACTGCGTCATGCCGCCGCCGACATGGCGCCAGGCGCCGGTCAGGGCCGGAATGCAGGTGACCGCCCGGATGGCCTGCCCACCGCCCCGATGACGCTCCAGCGCCACGCCGATCCGGATCGCCGCCGGCTGGACGGTCGCCAGTTCCCGCGCCAGCGTGCGGATGTCATCGGCGGCGACGCCGGTGATCGATTCGGCCCACTCCGGTGTCCGGTCTTTCGCTCGCTCTGCCAGTTCCGCATAACCGACCGTGTAGTGATCGACATAGTCCCGATCAACCAGATCCTGCTCGATGATGGAATGGATCAGGGCCATGGCCAGCGCGCCATCGGTGCCCGGCTTTGGGCAGATATGCCAGTCGGCTTCCTTGGCCGTGCGGGAGGCGTAAGCATCGATAACGACAACCTTGGCGCCGCTCTTCTGGGCGTCCTTGACGATGTGCCAGTGATGAAGGTTGGTGCTGACCGAGTTGCACGCCCAGATCACGATGTAGCGGGAATGAATGTAGCTCTCGGGATCTACGCCCGCGGTCGGGCCGACGGTCAGCAGCCAGGCCGTGGAGGCGCCTTCGCCGCAGAACGTCCGCTCACAGACGGTCGCACCCATACGATTAAAGAAGGCATCGCCCCCGTTCAATCCGTGCACCAGACCCTGATGACCCAGATAGCTGTAGGGAATGATGGCCTGGGGACCGTGCTCGGCGATGATGGCCTTCCAGCGCCCAGTAATCTCGTCCAGGGCTTCGTCCCAGCTGATGCGCTCGAACTGCTTGCTGCCTTTGGGTCCGCTGCGGCGCAGCGGGTACAGCAAGCGATCGGGATGGTAGTGGCGCTTTTCGTAGTCCTTGAGCTTGACGCACAGCCCGCCACGCGTCAGCGGGTGATCGGGATTGCCCTTTACGCCCTTGAGCCGGCCCTCCTCCACCTCGAACACCATCGAGCAGGTATCCGGACAATCGTGCGGACAGCCGCCGAATGCAAACCGAGTCTTCAAGGACGCTGACATACGTTTGGCCCCCAGGGTGGTCAAGAGCGAGTGGAACGGATCGAGGCCGGGTAACCTTCGCACAGTCCACCGCAACGACACAATCGTCACGCCAACGTCCGCCTTTCCGCGTCTGCATCACCCCGAATCGACTGGGACGGCGGGAAAGCCGCACGCAGCACATCGCCCTCCCGCTCAGCCCACCTTGACCGAACGCATCGAAATCGACCCCAAGGTCACTTGCTCGCAGAAAAACTCGATGCGGTCCTGCGGATCCGCCATTCCGAGCACATACAGCAGCGGCAGGAAATGCTCACGAGTCGGCACGGCTTCGTGCGCCGCCGGCGCCAGCGTTTCGTAGCGGATGACCGACTCGAAGTCGCGCGCGAGGATGCGAGTTCGGATTGCGCTGTCGAACGCGACGGCCCAGTCGAAAGCCGAGTCCTGCCAGATGAGCGTGTGCAGGTTGTGCACGATATTCCCGCTCCCGATTACGAGCACCCCTTCGTCGCGCAGCGGCTTCAAGGCCGCACCGAGCGCAAAGTGCCACGCCGTGTCCCGGGTTCGATCGAGGCTGAGTTGGACGACGGGGACATCTGCGTGCGGAAACAGCCGGCACAACACCGACCAGGCCCCATGATCGAGACCGCGTTCGTGATCGGTTCGAATGTCCTGATCGGTCAGTAACTCGCACACGCGCTGCGCCAAGGCCGGCGAACCGGGCGCTGGGTAAACGAAGGCGGAAAGTGCCTCGGGAAAGCCGCGGAAGTCATGGATCGTCGGCGGCTGCTCCATCGCCGTGACCTGAGTTCCTGCCGTCTCCCAGTGCGCGGAAACGCACAGGATGGCTCGCGGTCTCGGCAGGGATACCCCAACCCCAACCCAAGTTCGGCTGAACTCGCTGTCGGCGATCGCATTCATCGGGCTGCCATGGCCGACGAACAGGACGGGCATCCTGCTCGTGGAGTGGTTGCGATCCATCGGCATGGAACGGGGCGCCTGAGCGGTCATCGGGATCCCCTTAGAGCGTTAACGCGGCCGCTCTCGGCGAGCCGAGCGTGCCGTCGCGGTAATCGGCCAGGGCCTGTTCGATCTCGTCGCGGGTGTTCATGACGAACGGCCCGTACTGCACCACCGGCTCGCCGAGAGGCTTTCCGGCGAGTAGCAGGAAGCGCGCCTCTTCCGATCCCGCCTGCAGGCGGACCGTGTCGCCATCGCCGAGAATGCCGGCGGCTCGGTGCGGCAGTACCCGGTCCTCGTCACCCACCACCGCCGTACCCTCGTAAAGGTACACGAACGCATGATGGCCCCCCGGCACCGGCGCGCGGAACTCGGCGCCCGCAGGAAGGATGACGTCGAGATACAGCGGTTCGGTGCTGAGTCCCTGAATTGGGCCGGCAACAGGCTGTCCGCCCTGCTCGAACGTGCCCGCGATCACGCGGACCGTGCCGCCCGCCTGATCCAGCGCGACGACCGGGATGTCCGCTGCGGGGATGTCCCGGTAGGCGGCCGGCTTCATCTTCTCCTGGGCCGGCAGGTTGATCCAGAGCTGAAAGCCCCGCATCCGGCCTGCCGTCTGCTGCGGCATCTCCGAATGAACGATGCCGCGCCCGGCCGTCATCCACTGCACGTCGCCCGGACCGAGGTCGCCGCGATGACCGACATTGTCCTCATGGCGCATATGGCCGTCGAGCATGTAGGTCACCGTTTCGAAGCCGCGGTGCGGGTGTGCCGGGAAGCCGCGGAGGTAATCCTCCGGATCGTCCGAGAAGAATTCGTCCAGCATCAGGAAAGGGTCATGGCGCAAGGTCGGCGACTGCCCCAGGCTGCGCCGCAGTTTGACGCCGGCGCCGTCGGACGCCGCGATGGATGGAACGGTACGTAACAGCGATCGAGTGGTCATAGCCAGGCTCCGGTCAGAATGCGTGATGAGGGCGAGATTCCAAAGTGGGGTCAGCGTGAGTCAGCCGGCACGGCGCGCGTCGAGACTCCAGGGCCCGGCGCCATGCACGAACAGCAACAGGAAACCACCGGCAATCGCGACGTTCTTCAGAAACAGGATCATCTGAATCTGCTCCGAAAACGCGCTGTGGAACAGCACGGCGGCCAGCAGTGCGAATCCCGCCAGAAGTAGCGCGGACGCCCGCGTGTGCCAGCCGAGGATGATTGCCAGCGCCCCGCCGACTTCCAGTGCGATGACCAGCGGCAACCACTGGCCGGACACGCCCGCCGCGGCCATGTAGGCCTGTGTACCGGCGTACTGGCCGACCTTGCCGACACCCGACAACAGAAAGATCGCGGCGAGCGACACGCGACCTGCCAATTCGAGGGCCTGGTTGAGATTTGTCATGGACTTCTCCAGCAGTTGATGAAAGGTGGAGCCATTAAAGAATTGATTACATCGAGAGAAAAGCACAATATTTCGGCTTATCCAATCGATTTTCTCGATAGCCTTGACATCACCGCCGAAGATTTCACTGGAGCAGTGGCGGACCTTCATCGCCGTCGTCGAAGCCGGCGGCTATGCGCAGGCCGCGGCAACGCTGTACAAGAGTCAGTCGACGCTGACCTACGCGGTGCAGAAGCTCGAACGCCTGCTCGGCGTCAAGGCCTTTGAAATCCAGGGCCGCAAGGCAGTCCTGACCTCTGCCGGACAGGTCTTGTACCGCAGGGGCAAGATTCTGATCGAGGAAGCGATGCGCCTGGAACGCGCCGCGGCCAGCCTCGCGTCAGGCTGGGAAGCGGAGATCCGGCTGGCGGTGGAGATCATCTTTCCGACCTGGCTGCTTCTGGACTGTCTCGCGCGTTTTGCCACGGAACACCCGGAAACCCGCATCGAACTCATCGAATCCGTACTGAGTGGAACCGACGAGGCGCTGCTCGAGGGGCGGGTCGATCTGGCCATCGGCTCGTGGATTCCGCCCGGCTTCATCGGCGACCCGATCATGCCGGTGCGTTTTATCGCGGTGGCGCGTCCCGACCATCCCCTGCACCAGCTGGGGCGCCCGCTGACGCTGGAAGACCTGAGCCAACACCGGCATCTGGTGATCCGCGACACGAGCCGGGACCGCTCGCGCACACCGGGATGGCTCAACGAACGACGCCTGACCGTCAGCCACAAGAGCACGTCCATCCGGGCGGCCTGCATGGGACTCGGCTATGCGTGGTATCCGGAAGACATGATCCGGCGGGAGCTGGAGGCCGGTGAACTACAGGCGCTGCCGTTGCGCGAGGGAGCGGAACGCTGGGCGACGCTGTATCTGATGTTTGCCGATCGCGATGCGAGCGGTCCGGGCACGCTGAGGATGGCCGAACTGATCCGGGCCGGCATCGCTGAGCAGTGCCCAAGGCCGAACTGATCGATGGTGCGACGACGTCCCGGACTAAACGGTAAGCGGATGGGCAAAATGCCCTCAATGCGACCAGCCGAGGCCCCGCCGCCCGCGTGCAGGACGGGTAGGCCGCGGCACATGGGCACAGCCAGTGGCCGCACCGCGACAGGGGCCGCGCACGGCCCCTTTTAGGAATGGGCTACCAACCCTAGCGACCTGAGCGTTGAAGTGTCAGCCGAATACCCTGGCCCACCCGGCTGGCGCAGCTCAGGGTGACAAAGCCCCTCCCAACACGCAGACAACTCAACGCACTCTCGGAGGTCGGGTTGAACAAGGGATCGACAAACACGGCCGAACTGACGGCCTCATTGAGGTTCAGCCTGATGGCTCCCGACGACCGCAGGAACACCGCATACAACTCGCCGTTCAACGGATTGCGCGACTGGACCACGGACGGCGAACTCTGGCTGTTCGGGCTGGTATACGTCATGGCCGAAGCACTGTAGCGACGCGAGCCCAGGGGCACACGGGCGAGATTGTCGAAGTTCGGCACGGCACGGAGCAGTTGCAGCGTGTTGTTGAAGACCCAGCTGCTATCCGCGTACTGCTGATCCAGGTTCATGGCCAGGGTAAAGCCGAACCAGGAGCCCTGAGCGCCAGCCATACCCGCGACCCGAAGGTGCTCCGTCACGAATTGCGCGGTCGGCGGATAGGTCTTGTGCGCCGTGTTCAGCACCACTCTGGAGGCCGGGACGAAGTTGGTGGGAATGCCAGCCCCCTGGTACGAAAATGCCGGTAAGCGGGTTTGTGGATCGCGGCTGCTGGCGATCTGATTATTACCGTCCTGGGTCCCCTTTTCGAGATAATAGAGATCGAGGCGCAGGCTTCCGTCCGCATACCAGGCCCCATAGGTTGAGGCAAACTGGGGGCTAGTGATCTGCCAGACATTTCCCGCGACCAAGCATGGAGATCCGCAGGGTGATGGTTTCTCCCGGTCTTCCCCATGCAAAATCTCGGTCAGCCTCTTTACGAAAGCCTTCTTGCCCTCCATGTACGACGCGTAAGATCCCTGCCCTCCGGCCTCCCGGTTTGCGCAGCCGGCTGAAATGTTCGGCAGCAAATCATCCATCATCACGGCGGCATGCTCGCGACTACGGATACTTTCCAGCAGTGCGGCGATCATCTGGTTGACGACCCATTGGCTCTGCAGATTCAACGCAGACCATCGCAAGTCGTTCGCGGCCGACGCGGCATAGAACGTGGACTCGAAGTCGGCTACCGTCGCATCCGTTGACAGGACAGGGTCCGGATCGGTTTTGCTGCAACCGAATCGCGACAGCAGCACCATGTCCTCCGGATCCAGATCCGTGTCCTTGCCGATCACGCGATCCCGCCTTAGAGTGGAAAAACCTGACCCATCGTCGGTGTCATCCCGGAATCGGGATTTCCCACTGTTGAAATCGAATACGACGGGATAATGGCCGGCGTTGAAGTCTTTCATGACGGCCAGCGGGCCGAACTGTGGATCACCCGCCTTTTTCTTGTTGACCATTACATAGCCCATGGCCAAGGCATGCTGTTCCGATCTGGCCCGCTTCGGAGTGGCACCGTTGATGATGCGGCTCCAGTTATGAACATGGTGAGAAAGATTGAAATCGGGGTCTGCCGCGTGGGCGCCCGAACACAAGAGTAAAGACAGCAGCCCTAAGGCCAGTTGAGTGGATCGCATGTGGTCATCCTGTATTGCAACGAGGTGCGCCAGCGGTTGGGCCATGGAGAAACTCTTAATCGATACAGAGCCGCGCAAGACGGCGGAAAACCTGATGCCGCGACTTTAACTCCATTACATCCTGAATAATCGTCTATCCGAGATCAGAGCAGACGGAAGGCACAAACCCAATCACCACTGACGTGAGCCATTATTCCAGACCACTGATAAATGAAAAATCCACAATACTGGGTATCACATAGGACCTAAGACAAAGCCAAAAAAAGCATTGATCAGATGGAAATTAATCCGATCGCAATAGACACCATTACGGGAACAGGATAAGTTTCCGTCACCCCATACCGCGCCTGGAAATAAGGTGCGAGCGAGACAGCAAGGGATCGCGGCCCAGGGCGATTTACCGCCCAAATGCGCACGCATGAACGACCGTGGATAGGTCACCGAGCCGGGCGACTGTCAACCGGTGGCACGCGAAGCATGCCGCACTTCCGCTAGCCGAACGCTATCGACGGGTGATGGAAATCCCATCGCTCCACCTAGCCCAAAGTCGGTAATCCCCGAAGGGAGAAATGTCACGTCGACGTGGTGAAACCGGACATTCTGACGGCAGCCCGTGCCTCCGCCACCTCCGCTCACCGGTGTGTCGCGCGGGCCGCGATACCGGGCCAGCGGCCAGACTGCCCGCTACGCCATCGGTCGCAACGAACACCGAGTCATGCGTCCGACGCCAGCTGTGGGACAATTCACGCAGTCCTCACACCCCTACCGATCCGCACCCCAGTCACGCGCATGCCCACCGAACTGATACACGTCGATCCCCAGCATCCCGCTGTCGAGGGCATTGTCCGAGCGGCGGGGATCATCAAGGCCGGCGGCCTGGTGGCCTTCCCGACCGAGACGGTTTACGGCCTCGGGGCAAACGCGCTGGACGCCACGGCCGTGGCGAGGATCTTCGAGGCGAAGCAACGCCCTTTGACGGATCCGCTGATTGTCCATCTGGCGCAGGTGGCGCAGGTACATGAGGTCGCAGCAAACATCCCGGACATCGTTCACCGGCTCGCAGCGCGCTTCTGGCCCGGGCCGCTGACGCTGATTCTGCACCGCGCTGCGAAGGTACCCGCGAGCGTGTCGGCCGGGCGCGATACCGTAGCCGTGCGGGTACCGGCGCACGCCGTTGCGCATGCCCTGCTCGTAGACTGCGGCCTGCCGATCGCCGCCCCCAGCGCAAACCTGTTCAGTCGCCCGAGTCCCACGACGGCACAGCATGTTCTGGAGGATCTCGACGGGCGGGTCGACCTCGTGCTGGACGGCGGCTCGACCACGATTGGTTTAGAGTCCACGGTCATCGACCTGACGGCGGCCTCGCCTATCCTGCTGCGGCCCGGTGGCCTACCCCCGGAAGCGCTGCGGGAAATTCTGCCCGAACTGCGCATCCCCGAAGCGCCCCGGATCAGCGCCGACGACGAGCACGCAGCGTCGCCGGGAACCCTGCTGAAGCACTACTCGCCCCGCGCGGCGCTGCTGCTGCTACGAGGCGAGGCTGACGCGGCGCAGCGCCTGGCATCGGACATCGTCGAGCAAACACGACAGCGCGGGCGAACGATCGGCCTGCTGATTCCAGCGGAGGAAGCGGGACTCTATGGCGGCTTGAGCGCGGCGTTCGCCTCGTTGGGGGAGTCGGACGATCTGCCGGCGGTTGCTCGCGTACTGTTCACGCGCCTGCGCGACCTCGACAAGCGGAAAGTGGACCTGATCCTGGCACGCGAGCCGGCGGGCGGGGGGTTGGGGCTGGCAATTCGAGATCGGCTGTTCCGCGCCGCCGAGGGTCGCATTATCGACGCGGGGGCATCGCTCGACGTCGCCAAACTGCTGGAAGCCGTCTTGCCAGCGGACTGACCAAGGTGGAATGGAAACTGCGGGCGTAGGGGGCCGATCACCCGGGGCAGGATGAGACCCGTCTGAAGACTTGTAACAGCGAAAAGCGCGGCAACCCGGATCAGTGACGATCCGAGCGGCCGCGGAGTGTGCTCAATTCAGGCCTTTGGCGGCCCGTAATAGCCCTTCTTGTCGTGCTCTGTTTCAACCAGCAGTCTTGCGCCTTCAAGCACTTGCGGCACCAGACCGTCGCCGCCGCTCGCGATGTAGTCCAGCAAATCCTGGCGCATGCGCGGATCCCAATAGGTTCGCAAGTGGTTGCGTATGCCTTCGGCCCGCCTTTCCGGCGGGTAGGGTGCGAAAAAATCGCCGATCTGGTTGGCCATCGTCAGCAGGCGCTGCAAATCGAGTACCGTCTCGCCCATTTGTCCCGGACCCGGTTTGACCGCGGCGCCCATTAGCTGACCGCCTCCGCCACCTCATCCTCGCGCGCCTCGGCTTTGGCGCATGTGGGTGGCACATCGACACGGGCGACTTCAACGGCGGTGACTTTGTATTCCGGGCAGTTCGTCGCCCAATCCGACAAATCCGACGTCACAGCATTCGCCTTCGATGTCGCATGATGGAAGGTCGTATACACGATGCCCGGGTTGACTCGCGTGGAGAGTTTGGCGCGAAGCCGCGTCTGTCCGAAGCGGCTGGTCACGGTGACCCAATCGCCATCGCGCAGGCCGCGGGCCTGCGCATCGGCGGCATTGATTTCGAGCCGGTCCTCGGGATGCCAGCGCGAATTCGCCGTGCGACGGGTCTGGGTGCCGACGTTGTACTGGCTCAGTATGCGGCCGGTGGTCAGCAACAACGGGAAGCGGTCGTTCGTGCGCTCGGCGGTCGGCACGAATTCGGTCAGCATGAAGGTGCCGCGACCGTTCGCGCGCGGGAAGGTCTTGGTGTGCAGCACTTCGGTCCCCTCGGGGGCATTCTCGTCACAGGGCCACTGCGCCGAACCTATCCGTTCCAGCAGGTCGAAGCTGAGGCCCTTGTAGGCTGGTGACAGCCGCGCCAGTTCGTCGAGAATTTCCCCGGCATGCGCGTACTGCGCCGGGTAGCCCATCGCATTCATCAGGCGCACCACGATTTCCCAGTCCTGGTAGCCCGCGAGCGGCTCGACGACCTTGCGCACCCGGTTCACGCGTCGCTCGGCGCTCGTGAAGGTCCCTTCCTTTTCCAGCGACGAACTGCCCGGCAGGAATACATGGGCATAGTTCGATGTTTCGTTCAGGAAAAGGTCCTGCAGCACGACGCATTCCATCTGCCGCATAGCCTCGACGATATGGTGCCGGTTCGGATCGCTCTGCACCGGGTCTTCGCCCATGATGTACATACCGCGAAAATGGCCGGTCAGCGCCGCATCGAACATGTTCGGCAGACGCAAGCCAGGCTCGGCGTCCAGCGGCACGCCCCATTCGTGCTCGAATGAACCGCGTACCTCGGGGTCGGTCACGAAGCGGTAGCCGCTGAACACGTGAGGCCAGCTGCCGAGGCAGCTGCCGCCCTGAACGTTGCCCTGGCCCCGCAGCGGATTGACGCCAACCCCTTCCCGGCCCAGCATGCCGCAGGCGAGGGACAGATTACCCAGGCACATAACGCCCGTGGAGCCCTGCGAGTGTTCGGTCACACCCAGCCCGTAATAGATCGCGCTGTTCGGCCCGCCGGCATAGAGGCGCGCCGCCTGCCGGATGGCCTCCGGCGCGACGCCCGCGACCGGGCCGATGACTTCCGGCGCATAGCGGTCGCTGCCGACCAGCCCCATCCACAGCTCGAACTCGTTCCATTCGCAGCGCTCGCGCACGAACGCCTCGTTGTAAAGGCGTTCGTGCACGATGACATGGCCCAGGCTGTTCAGGATCGCCACGTTGTTGCCCGGCCGCAGCGGCAGATGCACCGTCGCTTCGCAATGCGCGGATTTGACCGTCTCGGTTCGCCGCGGATCGATCACGATGAGCTTGGCGCCCTGGCGGATCCGCCGCTTCATCAGCGAGCCGAACACGGGATGGCCTTCGGTCGGATTGGCGCCGACGACCATGATCACGTCGGCCTGCAGGATCGAGTCGAAATGCTGGCTGGCCGCGCCCCATCCGACGGTTGCCGACAGCCCGAACTGCGTCGGCGAGTGGCAAATCCTCGCGCAGTTGTCGATGTTGTTGTTCCCGAAAACGGCGCGTGCCAGCTTTTGCACCAGGAATATCTCTTCGTTGGTGCAACGCGAACTGGACACCGCACCGATCGACTTCGTGCCGTAGGTGCTCTGGATACGCCGGAATTCCGCGGCGGCGTGATTGAGGGCGGTGTCCCAATCGACTTCCTGCCATGGCTCTTCGATCGAACGACGGATCAGGGGCGTCCGCACCCGGTCGGGATGGTTGTAGTAGTCGTAGGCGAAGCGCCCCTTGATGCAGCTATGACCGTGATTGGCCTTGCCCTCCTTCCAGGGAATCATCCGCACGATGCGGCCGGCCCGGGTTTCCGCCTTGAAGCCGCAACCTACGCCACAATAGGCGCACGTGGTGACGACGCTGCGCTCAGGCTTCAGTGGATTGGGCATGACGGTACTCTCCTTCGAAAAGACTCTTTTCAACGAGCGCCTGGGTCGGGCAAGTTTGCACGCAGGCACCGCAGCTGACGCACTCGGAATCGAAAAAGGGCTGATCCTGGCCCGCCGCCACCTTCGACTCGAAACCGCGTCCGTCGATGGTCAGGGCAAAGGTCCCCTGTATCTCCTCGCAAGCCCGTACACAGCGACTGCAGACGATGCACTTGGCGGGATCGAAGAGAAAGTACGGGTTGGACTCATCGACCGGACTGGCCTGATGGTTCTCACCCGTGCCGTAGGGATGAGAGGTCACGCCCAGCCGCTGCAAGGTTTCGTGAAATTCACTCCACCCGCCCGGGATGTCCTCGGCAGGGAAGTCGGACAGGTACAGCTCCATGACGCCTCGGCGCAACGCCGCCAGCTTCTCCGATTCGGTCCGCACCGCCATGCCCTCCTCCACCAGCGTCGTGCAACTGGCGGGAAACCCCTTCCGGCCTTCGACTTCAACCAGGCACACCCGGCAACTACCGAAAGGTTCGAGGGTATCGCTGGCGCACAGCTTGGGCACCGCATGGCCGGCGCGGGCGGCCGCCAGCATCACTGAACTTCCCACCGGTACCGTGACGGAAACGCCATCGATGGTCAGCGTAACGTCGGGTCCATCCCGAGGAGGGGTTCCCAGATCGACGCCATCACGAAGATCTCGAAGCTCAGCCCACATGCGCAAATCTCCCGCGAATTGCCTAATTATTATCAGACTCTATAGCTAGGTCTTTGCCCGATATGTTGGCCCGAGACGGGGACTTCGTCAACACCTCGACGACACCCTCTGCCGCAAGGCAAGAAGGACCGCCCCCCCCTCAATGGCGAACCCGAGCGGGAATTACGGCGTGATGCGGAGCGTCGTCGGAGAGGAAGAGTCGGGGGCAAGGGCCGCGATGCTCGGCCGAGGGCGAGACCGATGGCTCATGTCAAAGCGGCGGGGATCTGCGGAAATCAGCTAACGAAACAGCAAGGCGCCGCTCAGCCCGGATAGGCGTTGGCCCTGCTGCCGGGCTGAACCGGCTGGACGTTGTGCGACTGTTCGTCGATTGCCCGTATGCGCGTCTCCATGTAGAGCAGCGCGTCGTTGATGCCCTCTTCGGTCAACCGGCTGTCGGTAGGCGGGCTCAGATAGCCCTGCGCGGCGTGTTGCCGCAACACCGATTCCCAGTCGAAGACGCGGTCATCCCAGGCTTCGATCTCGTCGAGCGGGGGGGCTTCGAGGTTCGCGCCGTCATGACAGGAGGCACACGCGCCCTGGTAGATGTGCAGGCCTCGGCGGTAATCCGGAGGCCGCACCACCACCGGTGCAGGCGGCTCGGCCGGAGGCGGACTGGAGCAGCCCACTGCCACCAGCGGGAGAAGCACAAGTAACCATCGCCACATCGGGTCGCGGTCAAGCGCTTCCGATGAACGGGGCGTGCTGTCGCTCACCATCGGGACCCCGGGTCGATAGCGACCCAGCGGAGCGAAATCCGCCTCACCGCGAACCCGCGAGAACGACCGCTCAGACCGTACCGACCGGGAATGACTGAAATCATCGAACTGTTCCGCGCGTTCGGTCAGCCTCGGCCAGTGGCGGAAGCACCTTTGACCTCGTGCGCCGAAATGCCGAAAGCTTCAGGCAGCGGCAATGCCCAGATTGTCCCAGATCGCGAGGCTGGCCTCGGACTGGTTCAAGGTATAGAAATGCAGGCCCGGGGCTCCGCCATCGAGCAGCGCTCGACAGAGATCCGTCACGACTTCGATACCGAAGGCACGGATCGCCGGGCGATCGTCGCCGAAGCCTTCGAGCCGCTTGCGGATCCAGCGCGGGATATCGGCACCGCACAACTCCGAGAAACGCGCCAATTGGGTGTAGTTGGTGATCGGCATGATCCCGGGCACGATCGGGATATCGATCCCGCCCTTGCGGCAATCGTCCACGAATCGAAAGTAAGCCGCGGGGTTGTAGAAATACTGTGTGATCGCGCTGTTCGCGCCCGCTTCGACCTTGCGCTTGAAGTTGCGGATGTCGAGTTCGATGTTCGGCGCCTGCGGGTGACACTCGGGATACGCCGCAACCTCGATGTTGAAATGATCCCCGGTTTCCTGGCGAATGAAGGCGACCAACTCGGAGGCGTAGCGAAACTCGCCGGCCGACAACATACCGGAGGGCAGGTCGCCGCGCAGCGCGACGATGTGGCGAATACCCTGAACGCGGTAACGGTCCAGCACTTCGCGAATGTTCTCGCGGGTCGACGCGACGCAGGAAAGGTGCGGGGCGCATTCGATGCCGGTGCGGCCCTGTATCTCGACGACGGTCTCGAAAGTGCGTTCGCGTGTCGAACCGCCGGCGCCAAAGGTCACCGAGCAGAAGCGTGGACGGAGCCGGGCCAGTTTGTCGACCGTCACCCGCAACGCGCTCGCCGACTCCTCACTCTTCGGCGGAAAGAACTCGAAACTGTAAAGCTTGCCGTTCGTGGTATGCGATGCCATCGGTACACTCGGAAACTGTGGCTGGCATGCGACTGCTCAACGACGAACCGAGGAGCCACCGCACTCAGCCGGCCCGCGGCAGCGACGGGCAAGATGCCTGTCGCCGCAACGGAAGATGAAGAAGTGCGTCGAGAGGACGACCTTAGCCGTCTCGTCGACGCGAATCCGGCGCGGAAGACCGGATTAGTAGCGGTAGTGATCCGGCTTGTACGGACCGTCGGCCGGGACGCCGATGTAGGCCGCCTGCTCTGCGGACAGCACCGTCAGATCGGCGCCGATCTTTTCCAGATGCAGGCGCGCGACCTTCTCGTCGAGGTGCTTCGGCAGTACGTAGACCTTGTTCTCGTAACGCTCGCCGTGGCAGAACAGCTCAATCTGGGCCAAGGTCTGGTTCGTGAAGCTGTTCGACATCACGAAGCTCGGGTGGCCGGTCGCGCAACCCAGGTTGACCAGGCGACCCTCGGCCAGCAGGATGATGCGCTTGCCGTCCGGGAAGATGATGTGGTCGACCTGGGGCTTGATATTCTCCCAGCGATACTGGCGCAGGCTGGCAACCTCGATCTCGGAATCGAAGTGACCGATGTTGCAGACGATGGCCTGGTTCCTCATCGCCGCCATGTGGTCATGCGCGATCACGTTGACGTTGCCGGTCGCGGTCACGAAGATGTCGGCCTTCGAGCAGGCATCGTCCATGGTCACGACGCGATAGCCTTCCATCGCGGCCTGCAGCGCACAGATCGGGTCGATTTCCGTGATCCACACGGTGGCGCCCAGTCCCCGGAGCGACTGCGCACAGCCCTTGCCGACGTCACCATAACCCGCCACGACGGCAACCTTGCCCGCGATCATCACGTCGGTCGCGCGCTTGATGCCGTCCACCAGCGATTCGCGACAACCGTACAGGTTGTCGAACTTCGACTTCGTGACCGAGTCGTTGACGTTGATGGCCGGGAACGGCAAACGGCCTTCGGCCTGCATCTGGTACAGACGGTGCACGCCCGTCGTCGTTTCTTCGGTGACACCCTGGATCCCGGACAACATCTTGCTGTACCAGCCCGGATGGCTCTGCAGGCGCTTGCGGATCGCGGCAAACAGCACGCGCTCCTCGTCGCAGGTCGGGTTGTCGAGAACGGAGCGATCGCTCTCGGCCTTGGAACCGAGCACGACCAGCATCGTGGCATCGCCGCCGTCGTCGAGGATCATGTTCGGGCCGGCATCACCCGCCCACTCCAGGATGCGGTGCGTGAATTCCCAGTACTCCTCGAGCGACTCCCCCTTGTAGGCGAAGACCGGAATGCCGGCCGCGGCGATTGCAGCCGCCGCGTGATCCTGCGTCGAAAAGATGTTACAGCTTGCCCAGCGGACTTCAGCCCCCAGGGCGACCAGCGTTTCGATCAGGACCGCGGTCTGGATGGTCATATGCAAGCTACCGGTGATCCGCGCACCCTTCAGCGGTTGAGCGGCGCGGTATTCTTCACGCACCGCCATCAAGCCGGGCATTTCGGTCTCGGCGATTGCGATTTCCTTGCGACCCCAGTCCGCCAGCGACATATCGGCGACGTGGAAATCCTTGAAGGACGGATTAGCGACTACAGCGTTCATAGGCATGTGCTCCCAGTGATTTAGCCGGGGTCCGACGATGGGACCCACTAAACAAACCGAGCGCCGTTGTCCGTTCCGTCGTGTTGGCCGAGCCTAGCATCGATGCTCATCTTGCGATGGACCGATGTCGCAGCGCTCCTCAGCATTCACGACACCATCGAGAACCCGATGGCGGGGTATTCTTGGTGTAACCAGTGATTGTGTCGGGGAAGCCCCGATCAGCGAGGGACGGCATCGAAGCCGCCCCTCGCGCTCCAGCAGGACGTCAGAGACCCGCCGCCTCGCGCAGCAATTCGGCCTTGTCCGTTTTCTCCCAGCTGAAGCTGGCCTCTGTCCGGCCGAAGTGGCCATAGGACGCCGTCGGAAGGTAGATCGGCCGCAGCAGATCCAGCATCGCGATCAGGCCCTTCGGGCGCATGTCGAAATGCTCCCGGACGATCTTGCTCAGCTTGTCTTCGGGAATCTTGCCGGTGCCGAAGGTCTCGATGGTCACCGAGGTCGGCTCGGCGACGCCGATGGCATAGGACACCTGGATCTCACAGCGATCAGCCAGGCCGGCAGCCACGATATTCTTGGCCACGTAGCGGGCCATGTAAGCCGCCGAACGGTCGACCTTGGACGGGTCCTTGCCGCTGAACGCACCGCCCCCGTGGCGCGCCATGCCGCCATAGGTATCGACGATGATCTTGCGCCCGGTCAGTCCGCAGTCGCCAACCGGACCGCCAACGATGAACTGGCCGGTCGGGTTGATGAAATACTTGGTGTCCTTGTGCAGCCATTCGGACGGCAGCACGTGGAGGATGATCTCCTCCATGACCGCCTCGCGGATGTCCTTCTGGCTGACTTCCGGCGAATGCTGCGTCGACAGGACGACGGCATCGATGGCCACCGGCTTGTGGTTCTCGTAGCGGAACGTGACCTGACTCTTCGCGTCCGGGCGCAGCCACGGCAACACCTTCCTCTTGCGGACTTCGGCCTGACGCTGCACGAGCCGGTGCGAGTACGTGATGGGCGCCGGCATCAGCACGTCGGTCTCATTCGTCGCATAGCCGAACATCAGACCCTGGTCGCCTGCGCCCTGCTCGTGATCGGCCTTCTCGTCGACGCCCATCGCGATATCGGGCGACTGTTTGCCGATCGCCGTCAACACCGCACAGGTCTGCCAGTCGAAACCGATCTCGGGATTGTCGTAACCGATGTCGTGGACGACCTTGCGCACCAGTTCTTCGGTGTCCACCCAGGCGGTCGTGGTCACTTCCCCGGCCAGGACCACCATCCCGGTCTTGACCATCGTTTCAACGGCCACGCGGGATTTCGGGTCCTGACGCAACAGCTCGTCGAGTACCGCATCCGAAACCTGATCGGCGACTTTGTCGGGATGACCTTCCGCAACCGACTCGGAGGTGAAAATAAAGTCTTGACTCACGTCGATTTATCCCTACGTAACGTTTGAATAGCCAGGTAAAGTACAACTTTCGCCAGCGCAACGCAAATTTTGACGCGCGGTCTGCGGATGTGGTGCCGGGCGCCGGCAGTGCCTGTTGCGGGCGGGAAACCCTGATCGACCGGCAGCCCTCCCGCCGCTACCCGCCACCATCCAATAGACGTGGGCGGGGCACGAAGCCGAGCCAGGCATCGAGACCCAGCAGCAGCAGAGCGATTGGGAGGGTCAACAGCAACAGGGCCAGGGCCAGCGTCAAGCCGCTCTCGGAACCGATGGGCTGGCCACCGCGATAATGCAGCACGACGCCGTACAAACCTGCAAGCATCAGGGTTGCGACGGCGATCGCAAAAAGAAACACATAGCGGTCGTCCAGTTGAAAGCTTTGGTGAACGATGTCATTCAACAGCGTGACGCCCAGGGGAAGGTAGGCCAGGGTCGCCGGCAAAGCGAGCGGATACGCCTTGCGAAACGGCAAGGCAAGCCCGACCGCCTTTCTGGCCACAACGACAAGACACCAGCCAAAGCCCAGGGCTGCCACGAGATAGGTCGCGAGGATCACCACGACGTCCATCAGACCCAACGAGCCCGAGCCGGTCAACAGCGCGAGGGTAGCGGACAGCAATGCGTGAGACTTGAAGAAGAACGGGTTCATGGCATCCGGCCAGCCTGTCGCCAAAAGCCGGCATGATCGTGCACCCAGCCCGAGCCTGCAAGCGGCGGGGCACCCGCCGGGGTCACCGAAGATACAGGACGTGCCGCACAGCCGTGAGGGACCGGCACGGGCGCTACTCCACCTTACGGCACAGGCAGCCGGCGAGACTCGAACGAGCCCTTGCGAATGTTGAAGAACGCCAACTCGGGAAGACTGAACAGCACACCGCGGAGCCCTTCGCTGACACGTTCGCCCTTGTCGAACGCGGCGGTGACGACCCCGCCTCCCGCATTCAGCAGGCCGTAGCCGAGGTTCAGGGAGCCCAGCAAGGGGCGCAGCCACGGCCAGTCCTCGGTGAAGAACAGAAACCGCGTATCTCCGGGGCGCGGCTCATAGAGCGCGGACGTCGCGGTCGTCGCCTCGGCCAGGCGGATCCACAGCGGGTTCCCGCGTGCAGAGAAAGCGGCCAGCGCGCGATTGCGGTAGGACGGCAGCATGAACCGCCGGTCCGGAGCAAGCCGCCTGGCGAGCTTCTCGTACAGCAGAAACGGGATGAAGGCCAAGTCCGCAACGGGGTCCACATTGCCTCCGAGCAGGCGCTCCTGGTCGCGGTCCGTCGGGAGCGCGGAACTGAGCGCTCGAACGAGCTCGGTTGCGCAGTTACGTCGAATCAGATGGTAGCCGTAGACCGCTTTCATCTTGTCCCGAAAGACGCGATGCTGCTGCTCGGCAAACCCAACCCGCCGGTCCGCCAGAGGTCGAGGACTGGCGATCAGGGGTATCGCGCCTCCGACGGGCCCGGCGGCGGACGGCACCATCCTCTCGGCCGGATAGGCGCGGCGCCGCCCGGTCCGGACCTCATGCCGCACCGCATCGAGCCGCGCCGCGGCATTCTCGAGCACGTTCAGCGAGGCTTCATCCGCTTCATCGAGTGCAAAATACTCGCGGCGAGCGGCGGCGAATTGCTGCCGCAGATTGGCCTCGGCCAGCGGTAGTACGGCCGTCTCGGGACTCGCGGGCAATTCCGGAAAATCAAGACCGTACCAGGGATTCAGTAACAGGAGGCGGTTCTGCATCAGCGAACGTTGCACGGCGGCCAGGCGGGCCAGCGCCAGCAGCAGCGCGCCGCCGGCATCGATCCGTGCGGAACCCAGCAGCGACACACTCGAAGCCTCGAGCGCCCGCGCCAGCTCACGCAGCCGTTCCCGTTCGCCCGGCTTCAGCCCGGCGCGGACATCATCACCGGCCCCGTCCAGGAGTGCCTGCGGGTGCAGCGACCACGCACCCTTCAGCACCTGCAGAGCCACCCATTGCGATGCCAGGTTCCGGTAATGTCCCTCGAAGGTATCGGGATAAGGAGCGTGACGCTCGGGATCGACGTGCCATGGCCCGACGTCCGGTACGCCGTGGTCCAGGGAGCGGATGCGAGCCTCCAGCGCCCTTCCTTCCTGCGACAGGTAATGCGGGCCGCGCTGCTCGGCGATCCGGGTATGCAAGGAGTCGAACTCGGCGCTGGCGCCGGCTCGGAACAAGCCGACTCGCGCCAGCGCGGGGGCATGGCCGGACTCGACGCTTGTCAGCAGCGCCGCATCCCGATCCAGAGCCTCCAGGAAATCCAGATGCCCGTGCTGCACCAGATACAAATGCACGAACCGGTCCCGCACGCGCTCGACATCCGCCGGGGAGAACGGCAACCGGGCCACATGAATGTTGCGATTGTCCCGGTCGTTGTAGGTCGTTCTGAAGCGGGACCAGTCATCGCGCGCCAGAACGAGTAGCCCTTCGTCTTCGTGCTGGTAGTGGAACACCTCCTCACCGACCCGCAGGGCAACGTGACCACCGCTGGATGTGCCGACGTTCGACTCGATATAGAGGAAATCCACGACGTCCGCTTCGGCAGCCGACGTCAGGGCCAGGAGCAGCAGTGCCGAGGCCCCTGCCGCTCCGGAGATCACGGCGACGCGAGAGGTACCGCGTGCCCGCACGCTGTCGCGGACACTTGCTCAGTAGCGGTAGCCGTTCTCGATCCATGAACGGGCTTCCGAGCGCGAGCCCAGGACCCCGGTCAGGAAGGCCTGTCGGCCGATGGCCTCCTTGGCCACACCCGCCTTCTTCAAACCCTGACCAATGCCGTAGTAGGTCGCCTTCTCGCTGGCCCAGTCGCTGATACCACGTTGCCCCGCGATGCGTCCCAACGCCGCCATGTAGCTGGCGGAGGTGAAATTGGAACCGACCACCGAAAGGGTCATGTTGGCGATGTCATCCCGATAGGGGATCTTCGCCTTGCCCACACCGTCCTTCGGACTCGACGACTCTGAACTCGACCCCAGCGATTCGGACGATTCACTGATCGACCATGAGATCGAACAGCCGGCGACACACAGTGAACACAGCAAGACTGCGAAACGTACGACAGGTCGCATTGCAATATCTCCCTTGGGAAGTTCTCGGCTCAGGCCGGCTCGGCCACGGTCAGTTTGAAATCGTCGCGCGTCGCGCTGCGCAGGGCCTCGGCCAGCCGGTCCAGGTCATCTTCGGCGACGCGGGCGCGCAGGCACACTCCCGCCGCGTCGAAAGATTCCTGGCGTTCCTGAGCACACAAGGCATCCAACAGATGGTACAGGCTGCCCAGATGCGCGAAGGGCACGTGGATCTCCACCGCGCGCCGCGGCCACTCCGTGTGCTTCGGCGCCTGTCGCAGCACTTCCGCGGCGGCTCCGCCATAAGCCCGAACCAGTCCACCAGCGCCGAGCTTCGTGCCACCGAAATAGCGCACGACCCCGACCACGACATGGTCCAGTCCCTGCCCTTCGATCGCCCGGTAAATTGGCTGCCCGGCCGTACCGCTGGGCTCGCCGGCATCGGAGAAACGGTAGCCCTGCCCGATGCGATAAGCCCAGCACAGGTGTGAAGCGTCCGGGTAACGCGCCGCCAACCCGCCCAGATACTGCAGCGCCGCTTCCGTCGCATCGGCCCGCGCGGCAAACGCGAGAAAAATCGAACCCTTGACGTCGTCGCGGTGCTCAGCCGGGGCGGCGAGGGTCAGGTAGCTCACGGCTCGTTCCCCTTCGGACGGGGGTACCCCCGCGCCCGCGTCAGACAAAAAAGGACTTGATCGACGACTCGATGAGGCTCCACGGCAGAATCAAGGGCTTCTTGTCGATCATGATCGACATCTGTGCCCCCTCGATGCGATAGCGCCCCTGCAGGCCCTTGCCGGCAAACCGCCCTTCCATTTCATCGCCGGCAAACTCGAAGCCGTTGCTACCGGCGGTCTTGCGGGCCTTCTCGATGACCACGCTCGGCTCTTTGGACAACGCCACCTGATACGTCTTGATCTTGCTCATTCACGCTTCTCACAGGAAACAGCACAACTTTCATTAGCATAAACTGGACTTCCAGCGCGCGCCATGCCCGGCTGAGATGACATGGCCCCGACCACGCCTGTGATAGACTCCAAAAGAGACACCGTGGCTCGCCGCGGCACACCGCCCCGACTGCGGGGACGCGATGACCACATCATCGAATCGCCCCCCACCTATCCCCCGACGGCCGGCCAAACCGCTTTGACCAGACCTCACGCGCCAGTAGCTGAGCCAACGCCCTCCCGCATCGACTGGGCTTACATCCGCGGAATCGCGCTGACGAACCGGCGCCGCCTGATCGCAGCCCACGTGATCGCCCTGGCGGGTGCCACCGTCAGCGTGCCGCTCCCGTTGTTGATGCCGCTGCTGGTCGATGAAGTCCTGCTCGGCAAGCCGGGCGTCGCGATCGGCACGGTGGACGCGTTGTTTCCGTCGAGCTGGCATGGGCCGATCCTGTACATCGGCGTCATCATGGGCGCGACGCTGCTGCTGCGCCTGATCAGCGCCGCGCTCGCAGTCTGGCAGGGCCGCCATTTCAGCCAGATCGGCAAGGACATCATCTACCGCATACGGCGCAGACTGCTCGACCGCCTGGAGCGGGTTTCCATGGCGGAATACGAGGGGCTTGGCAGCGGCGCCGTCGGAGCCTTGCTGGTCACCGACCTGGACAGCCTGGACGCGTTCGTCGCCGGCACACTGTCCCGTTTCGTCGTCGCGGTATGCTCGCTGACCGGCACCGCCGCGATACTGCTGTGGATGCATTGGCCGCTGGCCCTGTTCATCCTGCTGCTGAATCCCGCGGTGATCTACTTCACCAGCGTGCTCGGCAAGCGGGTCAAGCAACTCAAAAAGCGTGAGAACGCGGCGATCAGCGCCTTTCAGGGCGCACTGACCGAGACGCTGGACGCCATCCATCAGATTCGCGCAAGCAACCGCGATGCCTACTACTTCGGGCAACTGGCGGAGGCGGCAGGACGCGTGAAGACCGCGTCGGCGGCATACGCATGGAAAAGCGATGCCGCCAGCCGGATGAGTTCCCTGGTCTTCCTGTTCGGCTTCGACGTTTTCCGCGCGCTTGCGATGGGGATGGTGATCTTTTCCGACCTCAGTATCGGCAAGATGATCGCCGTCTTCGGCTATCTCTGGTTCATGATGGGGCCGGTACAGGAGATCCTCGGTATTCAGTACGCACTCTTCGGGGCCAGGGCCGCCCTGGACCGCATCAACCGGCTGTTCGAGCTGACGCCGGAACCGCGCTACCCCCACCTCCACAACCCGTTCGCGAATCGCCGGAGCGTGGCAGTCGCCGTCGATCGACTGCATTTCCAATACCCGACGGGCGGGGAGGAAATCCTGCGCGGCATCAGCTTGCATCTCGAACCCGGCGAACATGTGGCGGTCGTCGGTGCCAGCGGCGGCGGCAAGTCCACGCTGGTCCAGGTGCTGATCGGCCTGTATCCGCCGACCGGCGGCACGATCGCGTTCGATGGCGTCCCGATGGAGCAGATCGGGATGGACGTGGTGCGGGAACATGTCGTGACCGTGCTGCAGCACCCCGTCATCTTTAACGATACGCTGCGCGCCAATCTGACGCTCGGCCGTCCGGCCTCCGATGCGGCACTGTGGGACGCCCTGACGATGGCCCAGCTCGGCGATACCGCACGGGACTTTCCGCAGGGCCTCGAAACCGTGCTCGGACGCTTCGGGATGCGACTGTCGGGTGGCCAGCGGCAACGTCTGGCCATTGCACGCATGATTCTCGCCGAACCGCAGGTCGTCATACTGGACGAGGCCACCTCCGCCCTCGACCACGACACGGAGGCCCGCCTCTATGCCGCCCTCGCGCCTTTTCTGAGTGGACGCACGACCTTGATCGTCGCGCACCGACTCAGCGCGATCCGCCAGGCGTCACGCGTGGTGGTCTTCGAGGACGGGCAGATCATCGAGCAAGGCAGCCACGAGCACTTGTTGGCGCGTCAGGGATTGTATGCGAGGCTCTATCGCGATCATCTTGCCACCACACGCCCTGCGTCAGCCCAACCCATCGCGCAGCGCGCACCCGACTGAACCATGCCGGAATTCGACCTACACAGCCACTCCACCGCGTCGGATGGGACTCTCGCGCCGCGGGAACTGGTAGCCCAGGCCGCTGCAGCCGGAATCTCCCGCCTCGCGCTGAGCGATCACGATACGACGCAGGGACTGCCTGAAGCGGCTGCAGCCGCAGCGGAACATGGTCTCGAACTGATCCCGGCGGTCGAGGTCTCGACGCAGTGGCGCGGTCACTCAGTACATGTCGTGGGCGTGCACATCGACCCGGACCACGAAGGCCTGGCGGCTGCGCTGAGGGCCCTACGCGACACACGGACGCAGCGGGCCGAACGGATCGCCGAGGCGCTGGAACGCGGCGGCTTTCCCAATGCACTGGAGGCGACGCGCAAACTCGCCGGCGATGGCATGATCACGCGGACCCATTTTGCCCAGCACATTGTCCAGAGCGGACGCGCAAAGACCGTCAAGGCCGTTTTCGAGCGTTTTCTGACACCCGGCAAGCCCGGGTATGTGGCGACCTGCTGGCCGGAACTTGCCGATGCCGTCGACTGGATCAACCGCTCCGGCGGCCAGGCAATCCTGGCCCACCCTCAGCGCTACAAGCTCTCCGCGACGGCCCGCCGGGAATTGGCAGCGCATTTCAAGGAGGCAGGGGGCACGGGCATAGAGGTCGTCGCCGGCACCGGCCACGCCCCGGATATCAAGACCAATGCGGAACTCGCGCGGCGGTTTGGGCTACTGGCTTCGGCCGGGTCCGATTTTCACAGCAACGAACACTGCTGGCTGAAGCTGGGGCGCCTGCCCGCGCTACCGCCGGATCTGATACCAATCTGGGCGCGCTGGTAACGAGATACCGAACCGTGGTCTGCCGCTGTCACTGTAAAGCGCTCTTGACGAGCGAGACCGAACAGGGCGCACTCTCGCGCCGCACAACCCGTTGATCCTGCCCACACCAGGACAAAAACCTGTCAACGTCGCTTACAGTTCGAGACGATTTGCGCCGGGACCGCAATTTGCTTATAAGCTTTCGGTTAGCGTCGTTTACGCCGAGAGGGACCATGATCCACAAACTTCTGCTGCTCGCCGGCCTGCTGGGTGCCCCCATGCTTTCGGCGATCGCCGCCAGCCCCACCAGCGATGCGGTGCACTGGCGCCGGGAAGCGCAACGCTTTCAACAAGGCAACGGCGTGCCCCAGGATTACCGCAAGGCCTATCAGCATTACTGCAAGGCCGCCCTGGCCGGCGACCCGGAGTCTGCCTTGAACCTCGGCTGGCTCCATCTGAATGGCCAGGGAGTCCTGCGGCATCCGGGGCGGGCGCGAAACTGGTTTGAGCAGGCGCGGCAGTTGGGCGACCGCTATGGCGAGCGCATGGCTTTCCGGCTGCGCAGCGTCGCTCTCGAGAGCGATCCGGGCTGCCGCCCGGCGGTGCCGTCCACGGTGACGGCCTCTATCCGCCTCGGCGCACCGCATGTCATCCGGCCATCGAACAAACAACTCGAACTGCTGGTGCAGCAGATCGCAGCTCCTTACGCGATCGATCCACAGCTGGTGCTGGCCGTCATGCAAGCCGAGTCCGGCTTCAATCCGGGCGCCCTGTCACCGAAGAACGCGCAGGGTTTGATGCAACTGATCCCTGCAACGGCGCAGCGTTTCGGCGTCAAGAACGCATGGGATCCCGCCGAGAACATTCGCGGCGGAGCAGCCTACCTGCACTGGCTGATACGGCATTTTTCCGGCAAGGTCGAATGGGTGTTGGCCGCTTACAACGCCGGCGAACACAGTGTCGAGCGCTACAAGGGCGTGCCGCCCTACGCGGAGACGCAGGCTTACGTGCAGAAGATCCTGTCCCGCTACGGCAAACTGACGCACCCCGTACCGCCCGAGCGGCCGCGTAAAGCCATGCTGTAGGCGCGCAGCTACCGCCACCACCGACGCACCCCCTATTTTTCAGGCATCTCGTGCGCGGTGCGCACCAAATCTACCGATCGGTCTGGCCACTAACGCAGGCAGCGTTCCGTCATTCTTGCGTCGTCACGAAGGCAAGTTTCGTAATGCCGGCGCGTTGAGTGGCTGCCATGACTTTCGCTACGTGTCCGTAGCTGGCAGCCTGATCGGCATGGAGGTGGAAATGGGCCTCGGGGTTCTGTGCGACTGCGGCGCGCAGGCTCTCCTCCAGTTGCGCCGGGTCGGCGATCGGCAGTTGGTCGAGGGTGATCTTGCCCTCCGAGTCGACGCCAATGTTGATCGTCTTCGGCTCGTTGTTCGGCGCCACCGCCGCCGTCTTAGGCAGATGCACACCAACCGTCTGGGTCAGCAAGGGCGCAGTCACCAGGAAGACGACCAGCAACACCAACATTACGTCGACCAGCGGCGTGACATTGATCTCACTCATCGCCTCCGACTCGTCGCTGCCGAGCTTCATCGCCATCTCAGGCACCCCCACCCGAACGGCCGTTGGCCGTGAGGCGCAACAAGTCGTCAGCGAAATGTTCGAGCACCGCCCGGTTGACCTTCCCGCGACGGAGGAAAAAGTTGTAAGCCAGCACCGCCGGCACCGCAACGGCAATACCGATCGCCGTGGCTATCAGCGCCTCACCGATCGGGCCGGCGACGACGTCGAGACTGGCTGACCCGGCCTTGCTGATGTCCTGCAGCGCCCGCATGATGCCCCACACGGTCCCGAACAGACCGACGAACGGCGCGGTACTCCCGATGCTGGCCAGCACGGTCAGGCCACTCTCCATCAGACGGACCTCTCTGACCATTTGCTGTTTCAACGCCCGCTCCAGCAAGGCGTCGGGGTCACCGCGGTCTTCCAGCGACTTGCGGGCCGGTTGCCGCAGCGAAGCCAGGCGCGCGAAGCCAGCCTGCGCCAGCCGCGCGAGCGCTCCCCCGTAGTGTCCACTGAGCCGCTCTGCCGCGGTCAGGTCGGCTGCCTGCCAGAAGGCGGCCTGAAAGGCGCCATTGCTGGACCTGAGCCGCCAGAACTGCCACGACTTGAACACGATGATGGTCCAGGTCGCGATCGAAAAGACGATCAGGATCCACAGCGTGGCGTTGATGATCAGCGTATGTGAATACTCGAGGGACAACATGACTCTCCTAGTCCGGCGTCAAGGCCGGTCACTTCAACTTCCATACGATCGGAAACTGCACCCAACTGGCAATCGCCTGGTCACCGCGCTTGGCCGGCACGAACCGCCAGCCCCGCACGGCGGCCACCGCCGCCTCGTCGAGCACATCGTGGCCACTGCTGCCGGCCAGCTGCACCTGACCGGCCGACCCGTTCGGCAGCACATAGACGCGCAGGCGCGACACGCCTTCCCAGTTCCGCGCTCGCGCAACGGCCGGGTACGGCGGTCTCGGGTTGTGCAGATGATCGGCCCGGGCGGTGGTGGTCTTTTCGCCTCCCCCACCTGAGGCGGCCTTCTCCGCGCTACGCGCGCCGCCACCGCTGGCGGCGGGCTTGGCCGGAGCGCGGGCCGATGCAGCCGGAGCACTCTCCTTGTGCGACGCCGCGTCGTTGCCCAGTGATTCGCGCAGTTGCTTCAGACGCTGCGCCAGATCATCCGTTTCCGTCGATGCCGCAGCTTTCGCGGGCTTGGCCTTGGGCGGTGGCGTCTCGACCCTTTTCGGCGGGGTCTCGACGTTCTTGGGATGCGGCTTCGCGATCGGTTTGGCAACCGGCTTCGGCTCCGGCTTGCGTGGCTTTGGCTCGCTCTTGGCGGGCGCGGGCGCCGGCGGCGCGGGAGTGGCTTCAGTCTGCCGCTCCGAGACCAACTCGACATCCACTGTCTGCGGCACTATCGCCGGCGTCACCTCGTCCATGGGCCGCTGGCGACTCCACCACCACCCCCAGGCGTGAAGCCCCGAAACCAGCAGCAGCGCCAGCGCATAACCGCCGGCCAATCGAGTGAATTCGCGTTCGGGGGGAGGCAAAACTCGGCTCTCTGAAAGGTGCATCCCTGTACCTATACCAACGCGGACGGCGCGTTACGCCGCATCAGCGTCGATCATGCGGGCCGCGGCAACCGCCGGAATGCCGGTCGCTCGCAACCTCATTGTAAACCACTGTCATTTGGAGGAAAACCTTCGCGGGGGCGAACACGACGACGCCACCCAGCGTCCCGAATGATCTGCCGCCCGCACCCGTAGCGAATCGCGCGAGTCCGCGGTCAAACGCGGATCCAGCGCCGGTAAGCGGCAGCCACCTGTTCGGCGAGGATCGGGTAACTCCGCCGACGGCGCACGTAATCGGGTCCGCGGACCGCCATCTCTGCGGCGGCGGCGGGATCGGACAACAGCCGCATCACCGCACCAGCAAACGGTTCGACTTCGAAGGGCACGCAGAACCCGGCCTGGCTCTCGTTGACGACAACCGACTGGTCCGGCTGATCGTTGGCGACAACCGCCTTTCCCATGGCCAGGTATTCGACCAGCTTGGTCGGCGAACAGGAATCGAGCAGCGGATCGGGCGCGAAGATCGACACCGCGACCTCGGCCGTCGCCATCCAGGACTGCCCCTCCGCAGGGCTGACCCAACCGGTAATCATGACGTCGTCGGCGACTCCGACATCGACAGCGCGCTGCCTCAGCCAGCGCTGATCCTCCTCCTCGGGCGCATCGCCGACGATCAGCAGCATCGCGTCGGGAAAACGCGTCCGCACCTCGGCCAACACCTCAAACAGGAAATCGATCCGACGCAGCCGATCGCAGGTACCGAGATAAGCGATGACCCGTTTACCGGCCAGGCGTGCCCGATCGATCGGTACGGCGGCGGGATGCGCAAACCGCTCCGGGTCGATCCCCATGGGCACCGGCATCATTTTTTCCGGATCGACACCCAGACGGGCCACATCCTCGCGCATCCGATCGCTCTGCACGAAAACGAAGTCGCTCCGCGGCAGCACCACACGGTACAGCAGCCAAGCGCCTAACCTGCCACGTGCCCAGAGAAACAGAAATCGGACCAGACCGAGCTTCAACCCCAGATCCGCCGCGGTCCGCTGGGCGGCCTCGTACAACGGAAACGACATCCAGTAGAAAAAGGGGATGCCTAGGCGACGTGCAACGACGAGGCCGGTCAACGCGACGAAGACCTGATCGCGGACCTGAATCGCATCAAAGCGGCCCTTGCGTAGCCGCAAAAGGCTGCGAGTCGCTCCGAAGAACGCAGTCAGCTGGCTGCGGATACGGCTGTCGTAGCGCGGCAGGACCTCGAGGGTGCCGCCGGTCCATTCCGGAAGATTCCCGGCATCGGCACCGGGCGCCAACTGGGCCACCAAATGGCTGTGAATACCAACGGACGGCAAAGCCTTGCCGAACAGTACGGCGATGTCGGCCCGGTAGGTCGGATAACCGTCGGCGATGGCCTTGTAGATCCACAAGGGGCGTGACGAAGACTCGGACGATGTCGATGGTGAGCTCATGTCGCCAGTGAATTTTCGCGGCAAAACCGAGAGCGCCTCGGCCAGACAGTACGGCTGCGAAGCGGGAGCATCGACCCGGGCGGCCGAGCGATGGCAGCAAGTTGGGTTAGCCGGACGGCAGAAACCCGGCTTTCAGCCGCAGCTTCAGTCAAGATGCAGTGGATTGTGATAGACGTACCCCCCACCTGCGCCGTAGATCACTTCTGCCCTTGAACCAGGAGGTTCAGGTGGGAGCGCCGTCTGTCGAATCAGGCTTTCCGCATGGAAGCGGACATGCACACATCGGTCAAATCGGAAATCCCTGGGTTTTAGATTAGGCTCAAGGAGTAACCCAGTGAGCTTCGAACGCTGCAGGGGATACGGTTGCTATTCTTGCAGCCTTGCGCACTGCCTGCAAGGGGAACGGCATCACCCGTGTGCTCACGCTAGTCGGAGGCATGCCCACCATCAAGCCGCTCCCGCATCGCCGACAATCGCCCGGCAAGGTTCTGGCTGCTTCCACTGCTATCGTGGCTGCGCTGCAGAAACTCGTGAGCGATGTTGAGCGCCGCCATCACGGCAATGCGTTCGGTGCCGATCACGCGACCGGTGTCCCGGATGATCCGCATCTTCTCGTCCAGATAGCGCGCGGCGATCAGCAACTCGTGCTGCTCTTCGGGCGAGCAGGCCACGGGATACTCTTTTCCGAGAATCTGGACCTTGATCGGCGGATTGGATTCAGACATGATCAAACACTTCGCTGGTAAATCGTTACGGTTGCTGAAACGAGGGACGGCGGTCTTTCGAAACGGATTCGCTCCGAAGCGTGCGAGGTTGGCTGCCGTCCTTGCGCCGGCGTCACCTCAGGCCGCGGAAAATTCCCATAAATTCCGCGAACCACCTGTTTTTGGAGTACCCATGTCGCGAATGGTAGGATAGGAAAAACCGTGCCTCGATACAAGTTGACGGATGGCTGAATCCCTTTCTTACGGCGCTATGCGACACCTCACTGCGAGCGACAGCCTCGACGCCAGCGTGGCCGAACTGCATGGTGCGATGACCGGTCTCCTGTGTGCCGACATCCACTCGACCTTCGAGCAATGGGTGGCCGCATTCTTTCCCGACACCGAAGTTCCGTTCGATCAAGGTGCGGCCGCTTCGCTCCGGACGCTGTTTGCGACGACCCAGCAGGGACTGGCGACTGGCGACCTAGACTTCGAACCCCTGTTACCGGATGACGAAGAGCCGCTATCCGAGCGCGCCGAGGCTCTCGGACACTGGTGCCTCGGCTTCCTGTTCGGCCTGGGCCAGACCACCGGACAGCGCGCCTGGAGCAGCGAATCCGAAGAACTACTGAAGGACTTTGCCGACATCTCCCGACTCGAAGCCGCGGAGGACACCGACGACGATAACGACTTTGTCGAAATCGCCGAGTTCGTCCGCATCGGCGTGCAACTGATCCGCCACGAATGCGAAGGCCCCGCGAGCGCGCGCATCCACTGACCCCCCGATGATCCCCCGGAACGAATTCAAGCAGCGCCGCAAGCGTCTGATGCGACTCATGCCCAAAGGCAGCGTCGCCATCATCGCCAGCGCGGCACCGAGCATCCGCAATCGCGACGTCGAATACCCTTTTCGCCAGGACAGCGATTTCTACTACCTGACCGGTTTCAACGAACACGATTCGATCGCCGTTCTGGCGCCCGGCCGCAAGCAGGGCGAGTACGTCGTGTTCTGCCGCGAACATGACGAAAAACTCGCCGTCTGGGTCGGCCGCAACGCCGGACTGGAAGGCGCGCGCGAAGGCTATGGTGCCGACGAAGCGCTCCCGATCGGGGAATTGCAGAAAGCCCTGCCGGATCTGATCGAGAACCGCGAGCGCGTCTACTTTGCGATCGGGCGGGACGACGACCTCGACCGCCATGTCATGGCCGCCGTGAACGCCGTGCGTGCCAAGGCACGGGCCGGCGTCCGAGCACCGTTCGAGTTCGTCGCGCTCGAACACCTGCTGCACGAACTCCGGCTGGTCAAGAGCACGGCCGAGATCAAGACCATGCGTCGTGCCGCCGAAGTCTCGGTCGCGGCCCACAAACGTGCGATGCGGGCCTGCCGTCCCGGCCGCTACGAGTATGAAATCGAGGCGGAACTGGTGCATGAGTTCACCCGACACGGCCTGCGCTCGCAAGCCTATCCGTGCATAGTTGCCGGCGGTGAAAATGCCTGCGTGCTGCATTACACCGACAACCGCGACCCGCTGCGCGACGGCGATCTGCTGCTGATCGACGCCGGCGCAGAGCACGACAATTACGCGGCGGACATCACGCGCACGTTTCCGGTCAACGGTCGCTTCAGCGACCCGCAGCGGAGCTTGTACGAACTCGTGCTGGAAGCACAAATGGCCGCCATCAAGTCCGTCAAACCGGGCAATCACTGGAACGACCCGCATGACACCGCGGTCCGGGTGCTCACCAAGGGACTCGTTTCCCTGGGCCTGCTGGAGGGCAAGGTCAACGCTCTGATCAAGGATGAGGCCTACAAGCGGTTCTACATGCACCGGACAGGACACTGGCTGGGCATGGACGTGCACGATGTCGGCGATTACCGCACGGACGACGCGTGGCGACCCTTCGAGCCCGGCATGGTCCTGACCGTCGAGCCGGGCCTCTACGTTCCGGCCGACTGTACCGACGTCGACCCGCGCTGGCGGGGCATCGGCATTCGCATCGAAGACGACGTGCTCGTGACCGAGAAGGGGCACGAGGTGCTGACGGGCGCGGCGCCGAAGGCCGTCGACGAGATTGAAGCCTTTATGCACTCATGAACGGCTTCGACTACGACCTGGTCATCATCGGCGGCGGGCTCGTCGGCAGCAGCCTGGCGCTGGCCTTGCGAAACGCGCCCCTCCGCATCGCCATCGTCGATGCCCAGAGCGAAGCCCAGCGGCGGGCCTCACCGGCCGGAGCACGCGCCCTGGCGCTCGCCGAGGGGTCGGTGCAAATCCTCCAGCGCCTCGGCGTCTGGGCTGCCATCGAACCGGACGCAACGCCGATCCGGCATATCCACGTGTCCGATCGCGGCCACTTCGGAAAGACCCGCCTGGACGCCGAACGCGAGGGCGTCAAGGCCTTGGGCCATGTCGCCACTGCCCGTGCGATCGAAGAGGCGGTCATCGGGGCCTTGCACGACGCGCCGGCCGACCTGCTCGAGCAGGCCCGGCTGATCGGCCTCAAGGCCGGCGACGACCGAATCTGCGTAACGCTCCGACAGGGCGACGACACCCTGAACCTGACGACGCGGCTGGTCGTCGGCGCCGACGGCGGGGATTCCAGCGTACGCAAGTTGCTGGATATCGGCAGCACGGCTCGAGACTATGGCCAGACGGCAATCGTGCTGGAAGTCGCCACGGAGCGAGACCACCGCAACACGGCCTACGAGCGTTTCACGGCCTCGGGTCCGCTGGCCATGCTGCCCATCGACCGCAAGCGCTGCTCCGTCGTCTGGACGCTTAGCCATCACGATGCGGAGGACGTACGGAGTCTGCCGGAAGCACAGTTCCTGGCCACGCTGCAGGAAACCTTCGGCCATTGGGTCGGCCGCTTGAGCATCGCCACGCCGCGCCAGGCCTTTCCCCTGAAGTTGATCCGCGCCGACCGGATGACCGACCGGCGGGTGGTCCTGATCGGCAATGCCGTCCACCAACTGCATCCGGTCGCCGGACAGGGCTTCAACCTGGGGTTGCGCGATGCTGCGCAACTGGCGGAGGGACTGATCGGCCGGACCGAATTCGGCGAGGACATCGGCAGCGCCGGCTTCCTGGAGGCCTATGCCGCCTCACGCAGCCGCGACTTACAGAACGTCGTATTCTTTACCGACAGCCTGGTGCGACTGTTCTCGAATCGTTTCGCCCCCCTCGCACTGGCTCGCAACCTGGGCCTGGTTGCCCTGGATTGCTGGCCAGCCGCCAAACAGCGACTGGCCAGCCACGCGATGGGCCTGGCGCGGCGTATTCCCCGCATGCCATCCTGACTGACCACTGATCGAGGGGCGACCCGGGGGCCGCCCTTTCGATGATCCGCCTCTAGAACGAAATCGAGATGGTGCCGCGAAAGAGTCGCGGCTCGACCGGGTGGATCAGCTTGCCTTCGACGCCTTCCGGCGGCTGATTTGGCAACCGGTACTGGTAGTAGTAGGCGATGTCGTTGGCCTTCGAGTCGAACAGGTTGAACACACCCAGTTCGAGCTTCAGATTGTCCCGCTGCCATCCCAGATTCCAGTTGACCAGTGTGGTACTGCCCATGTAGGCCGTACCTGCCTCGTTCAGCGGCACATTGCTGAAATGCCGCAACCGCGCCGTCGAAAAGAAGCCGTAGGGCATCAACACCGTCGCGCCGCTGGTGATGACCTGACCGACCGAATTCGGGATATTGTTCTCGCTACTCGGGAGCGTCGTGAAATAGGACTTCGTGAAGGCAAAGTCGGCGTCCAGCATCAGCCAGTCGTAGGGTTGATAGTAGTTGGCCCACTCGACGCCCATCCGATCACCCGGATCGCTCGGCTCGGTCGTGCCCTCGTCGCCGACGAAGACCAGTTCCGAATCGCTGTGCAGGTACCAGAACGCGAGCGTCGAGTTCAAGCCTTCGACGTACTGCGTGCGCAGACCGACTTCTGCGCCCTTCGCGCGCGATAACGGCGTGACGGGATGCGTCGGATCGCCGCTGACCGGATTGACCCGGGCGGTCGTGCCGCGCGCATCGTTCGAATGGAAGCCATAACCGCCGTTGATGTAGAACTCGGTCTCGGCCCACGGACCGAAGATCAGGCTGGCCTTGGGGCTCATCAAACTCGCCGCACGCTCGCCATTGTTTTCCGGCGTCAGCCGACTGTCCACATTGAAGTTGTAGATATCCTCACGGACACCGGCGATTGTCCGAAACCAGTTCGTCCAGCGGTTCTCGCTCTTCAGATAGATCCCGACGCTGATCTGGTTAACGTTATCGTTGCTGGTGGTGCTGAACACGTCCCGGAACTGGGTATTCGCAAGCCCCAGTCCGCCGATCTGGTCGTTCCGCACCTGGATGCCGACCGTGTTGTCCATGTCCGTTCCAAACAGCTTGTTGAACCAGGTCTGCGAGGCGTTGCCGCCGTAGATCATCCGGTGTTCCTTCTGGAGGATCTGGTCGCCCTGCACCGGGTAGTTCAGAAAGAACGTGAAGTCGGAGTACAGGTCGAGATCGTAGTAGACCGTGTAGAGATTGGCCTCATTGCGATACCCGTCGCCACTGCTCCAGACGTTCGCCGCCAGGCTGTAACGGTTCGAGTTGCCGCCGTCGGTCGGATTCAGGGTCCCGTAGAGATCGATCAGGTTGGCCTTGACGAGTTGCTCAGGAATCTGGTTCGTCGCGGTCCAGTTGTTGTTGTACGCGACCCCGATCAACGACATCCCCCAGTCCTTTTCGTCGATCGTGTAGCGGATCAGGCCGTTGTACTGGTTCATGTCCATCGGCTGAACCCAGGGGCCGTCGTAGAAGTTGAAGGCCGCGCCATACAGAAGGTCTCCGGGACCGATTCGGGTCGAATTGGCCGCCACCGTGCGATAGAAATTGAACTCGCCACCCTCAAATTTAAGGAACCCTTGCGGTAGTCGGTGCAGCGTGTGCATGTTGGCATAGCCGGCCGCCGAGAAATCGCCGAGTTCCGCGTAGTACGGCCCCTTGCCGTACTCGACCCGGTCCATCAGCTCGGGGATGATGCTGTTCAAATCCATGTAGCCCTGGCCGTGGGCATTGGTCGGCATGTTCATCGGCACGCCGTCGACCCAGGTCGCGAAGTCGGTACCGTGATCGAGGTTGAAGCCGCGCAGAAAATACTGGTTGGCCTTGCCGGAACCACTGTGCTGGGTCGCCAGCATCCCCGGCACGACCTCGACCAGTTCGCCGATGCGGAGCAGGGGCCGGTACTTGAACTGGTTCTGACCGACCACGCCTTGCGAGGCCGATGCCGTCACACCGATGAGATCGGTCTCTCGTCCCAGGATCTCGACGGTTTCCAGACTGGTCGGCTCTTCGGTAGGCCGAGGCGCTTCCACCTCCTGCTCCTGATCCACCGGCGTATCGACTCGGGCACCACCGGGGAGGCCGTCCGGCACCGGCCCTGGAGCCGCTTCACGTTTAGCCGCGGCGACGCTGGCCGCCTTTGCTCCCGGCTTGGAACCCACCTTTCCGTCGGATGCCGCAGTGGCTGTTGGGGCCGGCGTCGGGGGCTTGGTCTTGGTCGCCGCAGCGGCTGATGCGGCTTGCTCCTGCTCGGCGTCGAGGTTTTGTGCCTGTAGCTGCGACTTGGACAAGCGATGGGCGTTCGCCGGTACCGGCGCCATCGAACCCAGGCCGCACACGATCGCCCACACAAGCCGCAGGTCATGCTGGGTGCATTTCTTCCAGCGGGTGTCGTCCGAAATGACCGCGGCCCGTTTCTGAACCAGTAACCTCTTGGCTAACATCCTTCTCGGTATCCCCTTTATGAAAGCGTTGACGTGTTAGCTCGCGCGCCGAACGGCACCGAGGCCCGTGGCGCGGGCCTGACGCGAACAATCCCGCGCCTACGCGAGATCTATGCCATTCGAACGACGGCACGCGAATTCAGCGGCATAAGCCACAAACCAGCCAGGACAGACTCGCCCCGGTGCGGGCATTGACTCAGGCTTTGCGGGTAATGCCCGATAACGCGTACCTGAGCGGTAGGGTAGGTCACCGCCGCGAGGAACGATTTTCGTACCACACCGAAGGCGGATCCGCGCTGTCTGGCACGCTCTCCCGCCGGGCCCCACCGAGGCTTAGGACCAAACTTCCGCGCCCCCAGTAACCGCGTGGTTACGCGAGACGGCACAGGCGGATGCGGGTGTCACTTGGCGCGCGAGCGAGGACGCGCCGCATAATGAGCCGCCAACTGTGCGACATCCTGATCGGTCAGTTCGCGGGCCACGCCATCCATCCACGGGTGGCTTCGCTCACCGGAGCGATAATCCCTGAGCTTTGCGGCCAGGTAGCCCTGTTTCTGGCCGATAATCTTTGGACTCATCGTATCCATTCGGATGTCACGGGGTCCATGGCAACCATCGCACAGCAGGTAGGCGGTCCGTGCGGCAGCCTCGGGACTGTCAGCGGCGGGCGGCCGCTCGAACAGCGTGCAGGCGGGCAGCGCCGCAGCCACGGCCACGCACGCGGAAAGGACCCAGCGTCTGCCTAACCCCCGCTGCCGGGTCAGTACCGGGCCCAGGCGCATCATCCGCGCCCCCGTCATCGAACTTCCTCCAGGCCGGAGTAATAGGACACGACGTCGGCGATGTCCTGCCCCGACAGCTTCACTGCGACTGCTGCCATGGCCGGCACGTTCCGCTTGCCGGTTCGGTAGGCCATCAGTGACGACATCAGGTACATCGCATCCTGGCCCGCCAAATTGGGGAGGTCGTCGGAGGCGCTGAAGCCCACACCGCCGTGACAGCCCGCGCAGGTCATCTTCGCGATCTGCGCACCCCGTTTTGCATCGCCCTTCATCGACATAGCCATGTCGTCCATGGAGTCCATTCGATCCATGTTCTCCATCGAGCCCATGCCACCCATCCCGCCCAGCGCAGGACCGCAGAGCACCGTCGTCGCGGCCAACAGCACCGTGACCAACACCAGGAGATTGATCATTTTCATAAGCACGGGATTTGCCCTTTGCGTGTCAGTGAATCCGATGAGCACAACTATTCACGCCCCCTTTGCGGGAACGGGCCGGAAGGCCGGGACACGCCGTGAATCCGTCCCTGGCGGCTAGCCTGCGGGTTCCCTCCCGCAGACGGTCTCTTCCTCCCGGCCCGCTCCCACGGCCAAGCAAAGCCTGGGGTGACGGGTTACTCGATGAGCAGCCAGTCACCGCTCTTCACCACATCAGATTCCCGACCAGGAACAAGGTGTTGTTGGCGGCGGCGTTACGCCCGTACCCGTCGTAGTTGTTTGCGGCACCATTAAAAACGGTCCAGGCCGTGTATTGCAGTGACAGGCGCAGATTGAGATAGGGATCGAGCGGCGACTCGCCCTTTCCAAACGGCACGTAATCGAACTGGACCTGAAAGTTCTCGCTGTTCGGCAAGCCATTCCGGCTGCCGGAAATCGGTGCGGGCTGGTAGAGCACGCGATCGCCGCTGCCGCCGGTGCGGTTATAGCTGAACGTCAGCGTATAGGTCTGGCGGAAGGTGTACATCCCCATGATCATCATGTTCGTCACGTATTGCCGCGCGTTGCCGGCAATCCGATGGACACCCCCGCCCGCAATGCGGGTCTGTCGGGATCCCGCGATTTCCGCGAACACCGAATCCTCGGCATTGCCCAGCGCCGAGTTCGTGTATTGATCACGGGTCCAGCGAGCCATGAACATCAGCATGTTGTCGTCGTCGAGCATGTACATGTAATTCGAGTCGACGTTCCAGTCCGTGACCGAGTTCGTGCCGAACGACTTGTTATATTGCGGGTAGATGTTGGCCTGCATGCCATAGATGCCGACCATCAGCACATGCGGGCCGGTGATGTGCTGCAGGAAGACCCGGTAGTACGGCGCACCACCGTCGATCAGCGGATTGCTGCGACTAAACACCCCCAGCCCGTTGGCCATATTGCTGGCCATGCTGGTATACGCGCCGGCCTCGACATAGACATGGTTGTCCCACATCGCGTACGCTGACGAACCGGCCGTAAAGCCCATCAGCTGCATCATCAATGGCTGCGCCGTGGGCTGGGGCGCCAGTTGCGACGTATTGTAGGGATACATCCACTCCGGCACGGTCATCCAGGTATCCGACATCGTCGGGCCGTTGTTGGCCGATATGCCGTAAATAAGGTTGGAACCGGCCAGATCCGTGTGGTCCGCGTAGCGAATTTCCGCCATCGCGAGGCTGATGTTCTCGGTGACCTGCGGATTGAAATTCAACTGGAGGTACGCCCCGATCTTGTCGGTGACCCGCCCCGTGTAATAGATGGCGTTCCAGTCGTTGGTCGCGTTGTTATTGCCGCTGAACCCGGAACCGGCGCCACCGGGCTGATCTTCCTGGGTGTGCGTGAAGGAACCTATCGTCTGGAACGAGAAGGCGTTGACGATATCGGGCAGCTTGGCGGCGTGTCCCGCCGTGAAGGCGTTCAGCTTGAACAGACGGCCATACGGCGTCAGATAGGGCCCGTACGACTGCATATGACAGGCTGAGCAGGGTTCACCCGTCTGACGCGCGAAGGCCGCGGTCGCTTCCACTGGCGCGGCCCTGATTAAACCCATCACCGCGAGAGCGAGCACCATCAACCGGAGGGCACCCCCGGTCCAAAGCGAAAAGCGCGTTCCATCCATGCGGCGCATCTACCAACTCCTGCGGAGAGCCCTGACGACGATAGAAGGCGAGGCCGGTTCATTGCGTCGACCGGTACTGATCCAGCCCCAAACCTTGCTCCTTTCCCAGCATAGGGCATGCCAGATCTCAACCCATCTGGGGGGCCACGGCCCGGCGAAACGCGCCCCGACACGGCAGAGATCAAACACCATCATTACAACAATGACTTACACAAAGCCCACACCGAGACAAGACGACCACCACGTCAAATGACACGGCTGCGGGGACCAGCGCAACTCGCCTGCTCCGCTGACAGAACCGCTTGACGCACTCAGCGAAAACCCTCAGCGGCGTGGGTTTTTTGCCGGATCGCCATCACGCTCACCCCTCGTGGCAAGGGCATCCCCAGGGACAAGGAGCCTGAAGCAGCATGATGGTCCTCGAATTGCTTAAGTGGGAAAGGCGCTGCGCACCGGCAGTCGCGCAGCAGGTGCCGAAGATGACAGCCCATCGCCGTAACGGCGTATCGGCCGTTCCATCCAACACCCGCCCGACTCTCCGGGCACCGATTGACAGCAACCCAGGATCGCGATGAACGAAAAACGTGGCAGAGCCGACTCGGCAGCGCACGCCGCAATGCAGGACCAGACGCCGTTTGAACTCCGCATCCGCTTCGATGCCGACCGGCGCATCCTCGCGATCAGCCTCAACGACGACCCGCTCGAACTCCCCACCCGCGCCGGGCATTCCGGTCTCCAACGGCTGCATCCGGATCACGCGGGAGCGGCTGATCCCGGCAAGGCTGCGCCCGAACCAGCGATACCCCACGCTGTCCGCCCTGCCCGTGACGCGCGAAACGTCCTGTACGGACTGACGCGCAACAGTGCCATCACACTGGCCATGCTACTGAGCCTGCAGTACGGCGTGTATCGCACCGCACTGTCAGAACGCACGGAACTCGTGGAGCGCTACGGCTGGTGGATCCTGTACCTGGATCTCAGCGTGGTGGCACTGGTTGCCACGCTGAGTTATCTGCGTTCCTATGTCTATGCACAGGCATCTCACATGGTCGGGATGATGATCGGCATGACGATTGGAATGCAGGTCAGCACGATGATCGGCGGTGTGCTCGGTGCCACCAACGGATTCTTCGTGGGCTCGATCGTCGGCATGGCGCTCGGTTCCATCTACGGCGTAGTGACTGCCTGGCGCTGCGGACCAATGGCGGTCATGCACGGACTCATGGCCGGTGTGATGGGTGGCACGATGGGCGCGATGGTCGTCGTCATGATGCTCCCGGACCACGTGCTGATCTTCATGCCCGTGTTCACGACGGTCAATCTGTTGATCCTGATCTGGTTTACCTACCTCTTCTACCAGGAATGCGTCACCGGCACCCGCTGCGACCTCGCCAGGCCGGTCGGTCTGGCTGGCCAGCTCGGGGCGACGCTGCTGACCGTCGGTTTTCTGACCGCGCTGATGATCGTCGGGCCGAAGGGCCCGATGGTCTGGAAAGGCCCAAAGCGCACACTGATCGGCGGCGAACCCTCGGCAAATCCCTTCGAGCTGAAGGACGGCACGCCCACCCCTGCGCCCAAGGCCACAGGGGAGATGGCCTGTGGTGCCGCGATGGGACCGCCATGAACGGATCGGCCGCCGCGGGCTACGCCCGCCCCACCCGACCGCTAAGGGCGAGCCTTGGGAGACCTCAGGCGATGACCGATTGCGCGTCCACCGCGCCCAGTTCCGGGAGGCGGTGGATACCATACAGGCTCAAGACGGCCATCGCCGCGACCGTCATCAGCAACGCCGGACTGAGCGGTGCAAACGCCGTCGAGATCACGATGGCGATCGCGACGAAGCTCGCCAGTCGGCGCTTCGACTCACGACTCAACGCTCGGTAAGCCCGCCACTCCCGGAGCAGCCCCCCGAAGACGCGGGAATCGAGCAGACGGCGATGCAGGCGGCGCGATGAACGGGCCAGGTAATAGCTGCTGGCCAGCAGGAAAGGTACCGTCGGAACACCGGGCAACAACAAACCCAGCACGGCCAGGCCGAAGCTGCCAATGCCGAGCGCGAGGTACAGCCAACGGCGGGGCCCGCGCGCGATCAACTCACCCGACGCGGTCGGCGTGGGCCGCGCCTTCGCGTCTGCTGTCCCCCAAGCGACGGTCAACGCATCCAGCACCTGGGCACGGGTCAACCGATCACTATCGAAGTCAAGGTCCAGCCGTGACCGCCAACGCCGCGCCCTAATCGACGCTATCCCCGGGCATTGAGCAAGCGAGGCGCGCAAGACATCGGCCCACGGATACCCCTCGGGCGCTCCCACGATGCGCAAGCGGAACCGACCGGACCGGACAGCCTCGCCGCGCGCCAGCAAGACACCGTTGTCGAGCCGGCAGGCGAGCCACAGCGACTCACCCTTGGAGTCATCGGAGCGCCCTCTCCCGCCTGCCGTCGATTCTGAAATACGTGCCGCAGCGAGCGCAGCGGTGTAGGTGGCGGCCGCCTCGGCGACCGAGATCCCTGACGTGTTCCAGCGAATCCGGCAGGTTCCGCTGGCCAGGTCCAGTTCTACCGAACGCACGGCGGTCTTTGCCATGAGTTCGTCGATCAAGGCCTGCGCCAGACGGATGCGCCCGGACCGGAATACACGACCATCGGCAACCCATAATCGCCCGGACTCATATCTCACGCTGGTCTGCATCGTTTGCTCCTATCCTGATATCGATGAATTCGCGATTCACTGCCACCAATCGATCCGGGGTAGCGTCCGTCAAGGTGGTGTAATTTTCGGGGGCGAACTCCGGCTCAGATGAGTTCTTCAGTCTGCAGTCAGTCCGGGTAATGGGTCCATCCCGACGCTGTGCTCTGTCATGGTGTGTTGG
>NZ_SRSH01000026.1 GCF_006175985.1 Methylotetracoccus oryzae
GGCGAATCCGGGCGGAAATCGCCCTCTCAAACGCGGAATTTGCGTCACTAAAGTCCATTTTCGACGCCTGATTCTCCGCGGGATGCGTCCTTGCGCGTCAACTCGGAATTGTTCAGAGGTTCCTTAGTAATTGCGTTGATCGTGGCGGGCGTGGGATCCGTACCATCGATCGTAAGCAATCTCCAAAAGGGCTCGGTATGCAGGTGCCCAAAAGGGAAAGCGATGCTCGACGTTTGAAGGTCTGGCACTGCCACACGCCAATAGGCCGTGAACAATTCATTCAGTTCGTATAGATCACCCCGTATGTCGATCACTCTGGACGTGACGACCCCGCGCGCGACGAGGTCCATCACGGCGAGGATGAACAACGGCTTGTGAGGCGCTTTACGACGTGTATCTTCCGTCCACTTGGCTCCGGGAGAACGCCGCAGTCTTGCAAACATGTTCCGGAGGTCTGGAAGTGAAGTCACTTCTCGGCCCAATAGTCGGCTTTCTCCGGAATGACCCAGCGGACACCACCGCGCGGGTCGTGCTGGTCGCCACGATATCTTGGAATCAGGTGAATGTGCAGGTGCGGGATAGTCTGCCCCGCAGGCGTTCCGTCGTTGATCCCCACGTTGTAACCATCAGGGCGGTAGTGTTCGTCCAGATGGGCCTGCGCGCGCCAAAGCAATGAGAGCAGACTCATTCGCTCTTCCTCGCTTGATTCAAAGAACGACCCAAGGTGCCGGCGAGTCAGTATAAGCATGTGGCCGGGCGACACGGGAAAACCGTCCGCAATGGCCAGGGCAAGCTCGTTTTCGAAGACCACCCGATCAGCTTTTAACGCACAGAATGGACAGTGTCGACCGTCCTCCAACATCATTGTCCTGAAATCCTCGCCGTACGATAGGAAATTGGAACCTATATCCCGCGCCTGAAATCTATCACAGAGATCGGCGGTATTCCCTCCTTCCCCGCATGTCGGGTTATAACGGGTCGCCCACTCCTTGGAGTAGAGGATCTGCTGGGGCATTCCTCGATCAAACAGACCGAGGGATACGTCCACCTCGCAACGGAGAATTTGCGGGCCGTGATCGAGGCAATATGAGCGCTTAAGAGAGATCCTGAAATGCAGATGTCATGGGTGACGCCCAGATCCGCACTCGGTGAACGAATTTGGAATTTGGCGCCCCGGATACGATTCGAACGTACGACCTTCCCCTTAGGAGGGGGACGCTCTATCCAACTGAGCTACCGGGGCACGGGAGATTGCGGGCAGTTGCCGAAGCTCGGTTCGTGCGGGTTTGCACTGCTGTCGGCGAGGCAAGTCTACCATCGCCCTGCTGCCTGCGCACCCGCCGCACTCTCGCGCTGGGCTCACACCTCCGAATCACGGAGCGAGTTCAGTTCCAGCGCCCTGCGGTAGAAGGCATCGCGCGGGACACCGGTGATCTTCGCAGCCAGGGCGCTCGCCGTTTTCACCGAGCATTCGTCCAGTAACACCCGCAGAATCCGCTCCTGTTCGGCATCGAGCCCGTCCCGCTGCTCGGTCGTCGTCGCTCCTTCGAGCAGCAGCACGAATTCGCCCTTGAGCATATTCGGGTCAGCGAAAACCGTATCGGCCTCCCCCAAGGGGATCGACACGATGGTCTCATGCAGCTTGGTCAGTTCCCGGGCGATCACGAGCGCGCGCTCGGGCTCGAACACGGCTTGCATGTCCGCGACGGTCTCGCGTACCCGATGGCTGGATTCATAAAAGGCGAGTGTGCGAGGATCATCGCGCAATGCCTCGAAGCGTTTGCGGCGTGCGCTGGAGGTGCGCGGCGGAAAACCCTCGTAGGCGAAACGGTCGGTCGGCAGGCCGGAGACCGAAAGCGCCGCAATGAAGGCGCAGGGACCGGGCACGGGCACGATGGGAATTCCGCGGTGTCGCGCCGCGCGCACCAGCGGTAAACCGGGGTCGTTGATCAGTGGAGTGCCCGCATCGGACACGACGGCAATGGAGGTACCGGCTTCAAGCCGCAGAACCAGTTGGTCCGTGGCGCGGGTTTCGTTGTGTTCGTGCAGCGACACCGTCGGCGTCGCGATCCCGTGGTGCGTTAGCAACACGCGCGTCCGGCGCGTGTCCTCGGCAGCAATCAGTTGGACCCGGCGCAAGGTCTCGACTGCCCGAAAGCTGAAATCCTCCAGATTGCCGATCGGCGTCGCCACTAGGTATAGTACGCCAATCTTTTGATTCTTCGTCGTTACCGGACTCTCGTCGTCGTTCATGTTGCTCCATTCACCACTTCCGTCGCGCCTTCTGCTGCTGGTTTTCGTGCTGAGCAGCACCCTCGCCGGATGCGCGCGCTTCCAGGAACGAAAGGCGACCGAGGACCCCTGGGTTCAATACGCCGAATCGCGCTTTTCCGCCGGAGACTACGCCGGCGCCGCCGAGATCTTCGAGAGCATGGCGGGGAAATCCAGCGCACCGGACCACTATCGGCTACGCGCCGCCGATGCGCATCTGCGCGCCGGGGAGAATGCCGCGGCGCAGGCGCTCATCACCAGCATCAATGCCAACCAGTTGGATGACGTCGATCAGGTTGACTTCCATCTGCTGGCCGCGCGACTGAATCTGAATGCCGGCCGGGCAACGCAGGCGATGGGCGAGTTGAACCGGATCGCCAAAACACCGCGCACCAAGGCTCAGGAGGTGCATTATCACTTACTGCGTGCGTCGGCGAACAACCAACTGGGTGACATGCTCGGCAGCGCGCGGGAACGCGTGGCCGTGGGACCGATGCTGACGACCGCCGACGCGACCCAAAACAACAATGAAGCCATCTACGATGCGCTGAGCCGCCTGCCCGACAGCGTGCTGCAGAACCAGAGTCCGCCCGCACCCGACCGGCTCGGCGGCTGGATGCAATTGACCCACATCCTTCGCACCAGTCCCGCGGCCGAGTTGGGCGCCGATCTGGGCGCCTGGCGAAACCGCTACCCGCGCCATCCGGCCGATGGCCCGTTCCTCGACCGGGTACTGGAAGAAAGCGGCCGGCACGTCCAGATTCAGGCGGCCCCTTCGGTACGCGCCGAGGCGCCGTCGACGGCGACGGAAACCGCGAGCGCGCCCCGCAAAGCGGCGAGCCCGTTCATTGGCGTCATGATTCCACTGAGCGGACCCTTTGCACCTGCCGGGGAAGCCATTCGCAGCGGGATGCTGGCCAGCTTCTACGCGGACGGCTCGCCCACGAAACTGCCTTTGAAATTTGCCGACAGCGAGTCCTCCGGCGTCGAGCAACTCTATCGCAGCCTGACGTCGCAGGGCGCCGCCGTCGGCGTCGGTCCGCTGATCAAGGAAGAGGTCGGCAAGCTGATCCGGGTTCCCGACCGCACTGTGCCGGTGCTGGCGCTGAATCAGGTCCAGGACGCGACGGCCGAGTCCGTGGTGCAATTCGGTTTGAGCCCGGAGCAGGAGGTCGAGCAGGCCGCCGGCGCAGCCTGGTTCGACGGGCGCCAGCGCGCCGTGCTCCTGGCTCCTGCGTCAGCCTTCGGCGAGCGCCTGTCCTCGCATTTTGCCCGCTATTGGCGAAGCCTGGGCGGCAAGCTGGTCGCGACCAAGACCTACAGTCCCAACGCTGGCGACTACTCCACGACCGCAGCCCAAGTCGCTCTGGCGGTGGGGGTGAGCCCCAATCCCGTAGACTCGGTCAGCGGCGAGGCGCTGAAGGCCGACTTCATCTTCCTTATCGCCAACCCGCACGACGCCCGACTGATCAAGCCCCAGATCGACGCGCAGCGCCTGTCCGGCTTCCCGGTCTACGCCACCTCCCATGTCTTCAGCGGACGGCCGGACGGACAGCAGGACCGCGACCTCGATGGCATCTACTTCTGCGACATCCCGTGGCTGCTTCACTCCTACGATAACGGACCGTTATCGTCCTCGGCACTGGCACCCGAAATCGCCAAGACCTCGCCGGAATTCGTGAAGCTGATCGCACTCGGCATCGACGCGTACCGCATGGCGAAGATGATCCCGACGATGACCCCGACCGACTCGCATCTGTTCGACGGCGCCACCGGCCTGCTGACCCTGCAGAGCGGGAACTGGGTCCAGCGGCAAATGGAATGCGCGCAATTCGAGGGCGGGATGCCACAGGCCCGCGGCCTCGCGCCAATACTGAGACCCACCGCATCGAGCACGCCTTGACACCTCGAGCGCCAACCGGCGAACTCGCGCCCCATCTGCGAACGGGACAGCGGGCGGAGGAGCAGGCCAGGGACTTCCTGGAACGGCAGGGCTTGCGCTTCCTGGAACGCAACTTTCGGGCACGCGTCGGGGAAATCGACTTGATCATGGATGACGGCGGCACACGTGTCTTCGTGGAGGTTCGCTTCCGACGCAACCGGCGCTACGGCGGCGCGCTGGAAAGCGTGGACCGGAAAAAGCGGGCACGACTGCTCGCCACGGCACAGTGGTACCTCGGCTCGCACCGCACCACCGGACCCGCCCGTTTCGATGTCGTCGCGGTGGAGCCGGGCCCGAATGGGGACACCTGTTTCGTTTGGATCAAGAACGCGCTGGAGGATGGCTGACGGGTGAGTATTCACGAACGAATCGCAAGCCACATCGCTGAAAGCGTCGCGACGCTGGAGTCGGTCGCCGAGCAACTGAGCGAATGCATCGAGGCGGCGGCGGTAACGATCACCGACTGTTTATTGAGCGACGGAAAGGTCCTCTGCTGCGGCAATGCCGGTTCCGCGGCACACTCTCAGCACTTTGCGAGCCTGATGCTCAACGGTTTCGAACAGGAGCGACCGGGACTCCCGGCGATTGCGTTGAGCTCCGACACCTCGACGTTGACCGCCATCGCTCAGGACCATCGCTTCGAGGAAGTATTCGCCAAGCAGATCAGGGCACTCGGGCATGCCGGCGATGTGCTGATGCTGTTCACGATCTGCGGTTCGTCGCCGAACATCCTCGCCGCCGCCAACGCGGCACACGACCGCGACATGCGGGTCATTGCCCTGACCGGTCGTGACGGGGGCGCCCTATCGCCGCTGCTGGCCAGTACGGACGTCGAGGTCCGCATCCCATCCGATGCGGCAGCGCGCGTACAGGAAGCCCACCTGCTCATCACCCACTGCCTCTGCGACCTGATCGACCACCGACTCTTCGGGCACTAGCTCGCGGCGGCGACTGTGCCAACGGGGGGGAACACTCCGTCGTCGGGACGGGGGATGGCGCAGGTGCGACGGATCGTCCAAAATCGGGCGTACCGGCTCCGGAAAGGTCATCCTTCCGACACCGGCCATCCCACTGAACCCGCGCCCAGACGCCACTCCCGGGCGCGCGCCACCACGCCATTAGCCAGCCCAACGACATGATCGACTTGCGCAGCGATACCGTGACCCGCCCTACACCCGCCATGCGCAAAGCGATGTACGAGGCGGAAGTCGGGGACTCGGTCTATGGCGAGGATCCGACGGTACGAGCGCTCGAAGAGCGGACGGCGGAGATCCTCGGCAAGGAGGCAGCGTTGTTCATGCCCTCGGGGACGATGTCGAATCAGGTCGCGGTGCGTTGCCAGACCGAGCCCGGCGACGAAATCATCATGGATTACAAGACCCATGTGCACTACTACGAAGTCGGCGCCGCAGCCGCGCTGTCCGGGGTTTCGTGCCGGATGATCCACGGCAAACGCGGCATATTCAGTGCCGCGGCGCTCGAATCGGCCATTCGTCCGCTCAACATCCACTACCCGGTCGCCAAGCTCGTCTGCATCGAGAACACCCATAACAAGGGTGGCGGCGCCATCTGGCCTCTCACGACGATCACGGCCGTGGAACGACTTGCCCGAAAACATCGACTGCGCATGCACATGGATGGCGCCCGGTTATGGCATGCGGCCGTCGCGAGCGGCCACCCCGAGCGAGACTACGCGAACCATTTCGACACCGTGAGCGTGTGCTTTTCCAAGGGTTTGGGCGCACCGATAGGCTCGGCGCTGGCCGGCGACCAGGACACGATGCTCCGCGCGGAGCGATTCCGAAAACAGTTCGGAGGCGGCATGCGCCAAGCCGGCATCGTCGCAGCCGGAGCGCTCTACGCGCTGGAGCATCAGCGCGAGCGTCTGGCTGAGGATCACGCCAATGCCCGAGCACTGGCCGAAGGACTGGCGTCACTGCCCGGAATCGAACTCGACCCGCATCTGGTGGAAACAAATGTCGTGAACTTCCGGGTGTTGCACCGACCCGCGCCACAACTCTACGAAGACCTGAAGCGCCAAGGCATCCTAGTGTTTGCGACGTCGCAGGATACGATACGCGCCGTGACGCACTGCGATGTCAGTCGGCACGATATCGAGACGGTGTTGAGCGTGCTGGCGAGGTCGGTTACCTAATCCCGCAAGGTGCGGCGCCTTGCTCCCCTGAAGGGGCCGGTTTCCGGCGCACGGCGCTGGGCCGCTCCGCGCCTGCCGTCGAGCGGTTTGACACTCACCGCCAATGACTTTGTTTGCCGCATAAAAAAGTCCCGTCGAGGAGGAGGTGAAACTCGACGGGACTTCAGGGGCGCACCGCACCAAGGGGGCGGTGGCAACCAAACTGTGACTGGAGACTAGAATACCACCACAGCCTTTAAGGTCAATTAAACGGCGTGTCTACCCACGATAAATGATCGAACACGTTGACGCCATACCCCATTCGCGCGTCCGCGTAATTCGACATCGGGCCTGATCTAGGCGCGATACTTGGGCAAATCCTTGAACTGCATCAACGCGGCCTTGACTTTGGCGGTATTGGGCTCAACCAAGTCGGTGTTGCCGTAGACCTTGTCCAGCAGGCCCTCTTCCACCATCGCCTGTTTGATCCATCGCTTGGCGAAGCGGTAGTTGTTGGGCACCGGGGCCGTCTCTCCCGTCAACGGATTTCGTAGCAATGGGGACTGCGCGGGGCGTTCCGGAGAGGCCTCGGTCGGGACCACGTCCGTCAGGGCTTCCGGCTTCTCAGGCGCCGCCGGGTCGGGGACGACCGCAGGTTTCCGCATGGCCTGCCGCTGCAACTTTTCGTCGCGCGCGCGGGCCGCATCCACGGACAAGCACCCGCTGCTTGGCGGGTCGGTGTAAATCGCGTAACCGACCAGACCGATCAGCGCCATCGTCACCACGGCAATCAATATTTCCATCACTACCCCCTGCGCGAGAGATGAACTCCGAGTGGCTACCCCGGGGCGGGCGAGCAGCGCCCGCCCCCTTCCCGTTCCGGCGCCACTATACCTGCATGTCACCGGACAGATACAGATGCAATTCCATGGGGACCGGAACTGCACAAGCGGCGCCCGGCCGATTCAACCCTGCGGTTGCCTTGGCGGCGAGTCTGCAAAATCGTTGCGGGAAGGCGCTTGCGCTGCAAGCGCAGCGGTACTAGACTCACAACAAAGTGTTGCGGATGCCCGCATTCCGCAACTACGAGTCGTCGGGCGTACAACAAAGAGGATACGTCATGGACTCCCAGATCCGCCGTCTGATCGCCTCTCACGGAGGCTACGCCTACGAAATCGCGGGGCGCGTCGTCGCATTCTTCGACGACTCGCGGGGAAGCAGTGCATTCTGTGCGCTGTTGGCTCACCGCTCAAACATCACCGTCGAACGCTGTGGATGTCAGTTGTCGTTCCCGCTCTCCGCACGGCTCGCCGGCAACAGCAGTCAGATCTTGGAGTACCCGCCGGCTTCGCAGGTGGAACCCGACCCAAGTCCTCGCCGACGGACAGTGTGGTCCCTCTTCCGCAGAGGGCCGGCGCGTCGTCCGCCCAGCCAGGAACTGCCGACCGAAGGCATGGCGTACGGACAATTGAACGAACCGCACTTCACAGGCGCGCAGCTCTCAGGCTCCCCCAAACGCCCCTAGAAAAAAGGCTCGCGGCGAACACCCAACGGGCTGGCGACATCCCGGGGCAAGGGCGCCCTCAGCCGGTCCGGAACGTGCTGGCCGCCCGGCCAGCCCTGCCGGACGACGCTCTCGGCGACAGTCGCGCCCCACGCCCAGACCTAGTCTTGAGACAAGCCGGCGGCCATTCCCCATTCCTCGATGCGTTGCCGGGCGGCGTCCACCTCGGCAGCGCTCATGCGCGCCAACAGGGACTGTCGGGCGCGTATGGCCGGCTCATAACCCTGGGTGGCGGCCAAGCCGGCCCACATCAGGGCTGAAACGTAGTCGCGGGGCACTCCCCGCCCTTCCTCGTACAGGACACTCAGCCGGTACTGCGCTTCGACATTGCCCTGTGCTGCCGACTTTTCCAGCCACCAGGCAGCATCGCCATCGCTGCGGACCACACCTTGCCCCAGCGAATACATGAGCCCGAGGCTGAACTGTGCCTCCGCGTCACCCTGTTCGGCCGCGCGCCGATACCACAGGGCCGCCTCCGCGAAGTCCCTGGAGACGCCGAGCCCTTCACCGTATAGCCCGGCCAGATTGGTCTGACCCCAGGCGTCCCCCTGCTCGGCGGCCTGCCGGAACCAACGGGCGGCTTCCGTAAAGCTCTGTTCGACGCCGATGCCCTTGCGATACATGACGCCAAGATTGTTTTGGGCCAGCGCCTCACCCTGTTCGGCCGCCCGCCGGTACCACAAGGCGGCTTGCGTGAAATCCTGAGGGACGCCGTTGCCTTCGTAGTACATGCCGCCCAGGTTGAACTGCGCGGAAGGAATACCCTGTTCGGCAGCCCGGCGATACCACGCGGCCGCTTCCGCGTAGTCCGGGGCCACGCCCACCCCGTCATCGTAGAGCAGGCCGAGCTGGTATTGCGCCCGCGCCAAACCCTGTTCGGCCGCCTTGCGGTACCAGACCGCGGCCTGCTCCGTATCCTGCGGCACCCCTTTCCCGTTCTCGAAGAGCGAACCCAGGCTGTACTGAGCCTGGGCATACCCTCTCTCCGCGGCGTAGCGGTACCAGTTCGCGGCCGCCGCATCATCCTGCCGGGTTGCCTCCCCCGTTTCGTATAGGTGGGCAAGGCGAAACGCCGCTTCTGAATCGCCGCGTTTGGCAGCCTCGAGCAGACGCTTGAAGCGAAGCCTGGCCTCACTGTCTTGTGTCCCGTGCACTCCGGCTCCGCGGGCGGGAACGGCGCCGCATGGCGGACACCAGGCTGCAGCAGAAAGTCCGGTCGCCAGCATCAGCACCACGATCGGGCTGGTAATCCGCGATGTGGCGGCAGACCGACGCTGCGGTAAACAAAGGGGAGATTTATGGAGCCTTGGCTCGACAGCCATAGTGGACGAGGGACGATCGGTTCGGGAAAGATGCAATTATGCAGCAAAAGACAGGCCAGCGCCTCGATGTTGCAACAGGCACCGCGCAGAGGCTGACCGCAAGACCCCGGGCGAGGCATTGCATGGCCTCAGTGGAACAGATTTTCGGCATTGAATCCCTGATTCTCGATCAGTGTGCGCAGCTCTTTCAGGGTCTTGATCTGAACCTGCCGAACACCCTCCACAGTCAGTCCCACCGCCTGTGCGACCTCCTCCAGCGTTTCCGGCTCACCGCCGTGGAGGCCATAGCGGCGGCGAAGGATCTCCCGCTCTCGCGGCGGCAGGCAGTCCAGCCATTCGTCCAGTTTTCCTGCCACGCTCTCCTGCTGCAAGCGGTCAAGCAGCGGCGGTTGCCCCGTATCGCCGATCTCATCGATCAAGACCAGGTCCGAACTGCCCAGTACGGGACCGTCGAGCGACGCGATCCTTTCATTGAGGTTCAACACACGTTCCACCTCCGCGATCGGCTTGCCCAGGAACCGCGCCACGTCCCTCGGTCGGGGCGGACCATCCATGCGGGCCGCCAGATGCCGGAAGGCCCGCAAGCAAACATTCAGTTCCTTGATGACATCGACCGGGAGACGGATCGTGCGGGTCTGCCGCATGATCGCGCGCTCGATATCCTGCCGGATCCACCAGGTGGCATAGGTGGAGAACCGGAAACCCCGGTCGGCGTCGAATTTGCTGACCGCGTGCATCAGCCCCAGGTTGCCCTCTTCGATTAGATCCAGCAGGGGCAGACCGCGGTTGAGATAACGGTGGGATATCTTGACGACAAGGCGCAAATTGCCTTCGACCATGATACGGAATGCCGCGGCGTCACCTTGCCGGGCCAGCCGGCCAAAATGCCGCTCCTGAGCCGCAGTCAACAGCCTTGATTTCGCCAGTTCCTGGAGATACATGCGGGTGGTGTCGTACCGCTCCCCCTTGCGTCCAGTCGGCGCGTCGTAAGTCCCATCCGTTGCCGCATCGTCGGCTGGCGCCAGTGGATCCACAAAGCCCGAGCCCAGATCGTCATCGGGACTGGATTCCAGATCGCCCCCCTGGAAGTAACGGGTTGGATTGCCCGGATCGTGCCTGGCCATCGGACCACCTCAACGTGAAATGCCATCGCGGGAACCACGCCTGTGGGGCGTGGCCTGCGGATCGCATGGATCGGAAGCACGGCCGCCGGCGATCCGCGGCGGCGTTACTCGCCTGAGTGAAGAAAACCACCGCCCAAGACGGGTTTCCGGTGGTAACTGAAGCATAGGCGCGGCGATTCAGTGTCGCTCCGCACAACAGCTGGGTGAACGGGACATCCCAGGCTCCGGGAAGTCCGCGCACCGTGCTGCCGGAAACGCAAAGTCCCCTCACGAATGGCAAGCGTCGCAACATTCCACTGGACGAGCCGACCTCTCTGCGTTATCAATCTTCTATCGTCAGGCCTATGCCGGCGAATCAAGCTGATGCCACGACCCAACAAGGACCAAGTCATGACAAGACGAATCACCCCTCTTCTCGCTGCTGCTGCCGTCGCGCTTTCCGGCTGCGTGACGCAAGCCACCTACAACAAAGAGGTCGGCATGTACGACACGGAGCGGCAACTGAACGCCCAGCTGGAAACGGAAATCCAGGCCGACCAGGTGAAGATTCAGCGCCTGCAGGACCGCCTCAAGGTCACGGTCGAGGACGAGATCCTATTCCCCGAGGGCGGCTGGCAGCTGAATTCGAGAGGCAAGGCAACGCTCGACAAGATGGTGCCGGCGTTGAAGGATATGAAAGATCATCGGATCGAAGTCGAAGGCTACACGGACAACGTCCCGATCGGAGGCCATCTGCGACACCGCTTTCCGACCAACTGGGAACTGTCCGCAGCCCGTGCCGCCGAGGTGGCGAAATACCTCCAGAAGCAGGGCATAGACCCGGGTCTGTTGACCGCTGCGGGGCACGGCGAGTATCAGCCGGTGGAATCGAACGACACCGCAGCGGGTAGGCAGGCGAATCGCCGCATCGAGGTCGATCTGGTACCCGTCTACCAGCAGCAATAGAGCGGTCCTACCTCACTCGACCCAGCGGGTTCTCGGCGACGCGCCATGTGCGCTCGCCGGGGACGCGACACCACCGACCGGAATACGCGGAAGCTTCGCGCCCCGATAACCGCTGCGATCGCGGTCACCGTTGCAGGTGCCGTCCGGACCAGGGCGGGACGTCTATCGTCCTGTTGCGCGGGCGGCCGCTGCCATCCCGATCACACCGCGTACGGCAAGCTTTCGCAACAGACCCGACCCGTAATCGAGTACCTCACGCGCGTCGGAATAGCCCAGTTCGACGGCCAGTTGCTCCAGATAGACAGTCGCAGGGAGACCCGGCTCGGTGTCGATGGCTTGCAACAAACGATAGGTCGCGGAATTGATTTCCAGGAAGCGCACCAGATCCTCGCGACTGCGATAAACCGTCAGGAAGGTCGGCTCGGGCGGCGCACAGACCGGCTGATGGTCCCTGCCAATCCGGTGCACCGGGAACTCGTATACGAGCGGCCAAGCGACCGGAGACAGGACGATCCGGCATCCCAAGGCATCGGCCATCAGCTCGGCGTGCTCCTCGGGCGGTTCTTCACCGGCTACCGACAAGGCCAGTTCAACCCATTCGTAATGCGCCAGTTCCAGCAGGAATGGGGGATCCCCGGGCTGCATGCCGCGCACGCCCTGCAGGAACGCCAGAAACTCGGCCGGAATACCCGAGAAATAGGGCGTGGTGCTCCGATGGCGCCGGACGAAATCCCGGACCAACGATTCCCAGTCTTGCGACGGCAAAAGCTCATGCAACACCGGAAAACCCGCCGCGATGAAACTCTCGAGATTGTGGAAAATCAGTTCCCGGTACAGCGACAGCCGTTCGGCGGGAACCCCGTCCGGCAGCCCCGTTTCCGCGGCACCTCGGACGGCGGCGGCGAACGCGTATTGCAGCCGCTGAAAAGCCGGAAGTTCCTCAGGCATCGCAAGCCACGCGCGCATGCCGGACCTGGATCGAGCGGATGGTGTCCACCTCGCCGAGCAGTTCGCTCAGAAGCGGCAGATTGAAGTCGCGTTCGAGCAACGTAGGAAACACGCCGAACCGACCATACGCTTCATCGAGCAGTGCCCACACCGGATCGATGACCGGCGCGCCATGGGTGTCGACGAGCAGATCCGGCGCCTGCTGAAAGTGGCCGGCGACATGTGCGTACTCGATGCGGTCCGCCGGTATCGCTGCCAGAAAAGCAGCCGCATCATAGCCGTGATTGACGCTGTTGACGTAAATGTTGTTGACGTCCAGCAACAGGCCGCAGTCAGCCTCTTTCAGGACCGCATTCAGAAAATCGGACTCGTCCATTTCCTTACCGGGCGCGGTATAGTACGAGACGTTCTCGATCGCGATGCGCTGACCGAGTATGTCCTGCACACGGCGGATACGCTCGGCGACATGGACGACGGCTTCCTCGGTGAAAGGAATCGGCAGCAGGTCGTAGAGCAGCCCGTCGTCGCCACAATAGCTCAGGTGTTCGCTGTATCGCCGAATACCGTGCTGGCGAAGAAACCCTTTCAGCGCTTGCAGCAACTCCAGATCGAGCGGGGCCGGGCCGCCCAGGGACAATGAAAGCCCGTGTGCGACGAAGGGGTAGCGCTCGGTCAGGGCGCGGAATCCTTTGCCCAGAGAGCCACCCACTCCGATCCAGTTTTCCGGAGCGATTTCAAGGAAATCGACCGCGGGCGACAGCGCCGCCAGATCTGCCGCGAAGCTGCGACGCAACCCGAGGCCGGCGCCGCGAATGCCGGGCGGCACCATGCTGCTCGGACGAGCGTCAGCGCGCGCCCCCTCATCACCCGCGGCAGGTAGCTGCGCGACGGCGGGATTACGGGCCGCCAACACTGCCCGATGCCTCGTCAGCCGCATACAGATCCCGGAGCCGCTCCCGCGGCCCGCGCATGATTTCATCGGTCTGTTCAGCCGCCGACCGCGCCTTCTCGAGGATCGCATCGCGGTATCGGTAGATCAGGTAGCCGACAGCGATGCCGGTACCGAGAACGATCCAGGGATGTCTGCTGATTGGGAACATCGTAGCCGCCTGTTGACTGGGAACTCCGAAAATCCAGGGGGAGGTTGATCGCGTATCCGGGAAACCCGAAAGGACATTATGGTCTCCGGTACGAGCCGCCGCGGCGCCTTCCCGAGTGCCAAAGATACGATCCCGTGGCGAGCACGCGCAAGCGCGGTGAGCGATCCGGCTACAGCGCTGCCCGAGCCGAGTGGTGCGCACGCACGACAACCCAACCCGCCAGCGGACGCGCAGACCTGAATCGGCTGTGCGAAAATCGCGGCTTGACGCCTACAAGAGGCCCTGAAACACGTTTTTGACTATGTCCCCTACCCCATCCGACACCTCAGCCGGCGCTGTAAGGTCTCCTGCAGAACGTAGTTCGCGACCCGCTGCTTCGCAGCGTCAGAGCGCGCTCGGACCCCGCCTGGCATGGACCCTGATCGGCGCCCTGGGCGTCGGATTGATCGTCTATCTCGACGGTTACCTCGAACATGTCAAGGGTCTGCCGACACTGAGCCGAGACATGAGTTTTGGCCTCTTGTTCATCGTCGGCCTGTTCACCGGGTTTCATTGCGTCGGCATGTGTGGCGCACTGGTGCTGAGCTACACGGCGAAGCTGGCCAGCGGCGGACGCCCCTCTTACATGATTCATCTGCTGTACGGCGCCGGCAAGACGTTGTCGTATACCGCTATCGGTGCCGCCTTCGGCTTGCTGGGCTCCGTCGTCGCCTTCACGCCGCTGCTCCGCGGAGTGATTGGCATTGCCGCCGGGATTTTCCTGCTGCTGTTCGGGCTTGGCATGCTGAATGTACTGCCGGGACTCAAGGAATTCCGCTTCCGCACTCCTCCCTTCCTGCTGCGTTTCATCGGCACGCAATCCCGCAAATACGGACACCCCTTCATCATCGGCCTGCTGAATGGTCTGATGATCCTGTGCGGCCCGCTGCAAGCGATGTATATCATGGCCGCCGGCAGCGGCAGTGCCTCGCGCGGCGCGGGCATGCTGTTTTTCTTCGGGCTCGGGACCCTGCCGATGATGATGGGTTTCGGGATTTTCGCCGGCCTGATCTCACGGCAGATGACGCCGAAGCTGATCCGCGCCTCGGCCGTGATCGTCGTCGCCCTCGGTGCCGTCATGCTGAATCGCGGCCTGAAGATGACGGGCAGCGAACTGGACCTGGCGTCGCTGCACAACCGCACCCTGAGAACGATCGCGCTGGAATGGAATCACTGGCAGCAAAAGGCTCAGCTGGCCAACATCGAATTGCCGGCGCTGCCAGTGCCCGAGGAACTCGTCCGCGACTCGGGCATGTCAGCCATGGAGATCCATACCGTCCTGGATGCGGGCGCGGCAGCGCCGGACGAGTACCGGCTGCATCTCGGGATGCCGGTGCGCTGGATCATCGACGTGCAGGAACAAACCGCGGACAGCGCCCGTTTATTGATTCCCGAGTGGTCGTTGGACGTGGCCCTGCACCCGGGTCAGCAGACGCTCAACTTCACGCCGCAGCAACTCGGCATCGTGAACTGGACCAGTTCCGGAGGCGCTCCGGTGGCAAGGTTCCTGGTCGAAGATCCGAACACCAGCCTGATGCATGTGCACTGAGCTCCAATCCTCGGAGGCTAGCCTCCCCTCGTCACGCGGCAGATCCGGGAGCGCTGTTTCGAAACTCATCCATGGCAACCCTGACGTCGGTCTTCATCATTGACCCGCCCGAACGCTTGGCACCGGCAACGGATACCTCGCTGGCGTTCATGCGCGAAAGCGAGCGGCGCGGACATCGCGTGTTCTTCACGACGCTGGGCGGACTGCAGCTCGACAATGATCGCGTCACGCTGAAAGTCCGGCCGGCGGCGTTCACGCCGGCTCACGCCCTGTTCGAGGCCGGAGAGGAACACGAGCTGGCCGGGTCCGACTGCGACATCGTCTACATGCGCAAGGATCCGCCAGTCGACACGGCCTACATCCATGCAACCTGGATCCTCGAACGACTACCGCCGCGGGTACTGCAGATCAATCCGGCCCCAGCCTTGCGGAACCAGTGCGAGAAGCTGATTCCGCTGCACCTTCCCGGACTCCTGCCGCCGACGCTGATGACCCGTGACGCAGCCGCGCTGGATGCCTTTCTGGTACGGATGAACCACATCGTCGTAAAGCCCCTCGACGACTGCAGCGGACGCGGCGTGATCACGCTGCAGCGCGACGATCCCCAGCGGCAGGCACGGCTGGAGCACGCAACGCTAGGCGGCGAGCGCTTCGTGCAGGCGCAGCGCTTCCTGCCCGAGATCGCGCAGGGCGACAAACGCGTACTGCTGCTCGGCGGAGAGGTGCTCGGCTGGGTCAGGCGCGTGCCGGCCGACGGAGACTTCCGCTCCAATGTCAACGCCGGAGGCCATTGCGAGGCGTGTGATCTGGACGAATCCGACCATGCCATCTGCGCTCGAATCGGCAACTGGCTGCGGCAACACGGCATCCATTTCGCGGGCGTCGACATCGTCGGACGGCATGTGCTTGAGGTCAACATCACCAGCCCCTCCTGCCTGCGCGAAATGAACGCGCTCTCCGGGCAGCGGCTCGAGCAGGCCGTCGTGGCTTACGCCGAGGCACAGTGGCAGTCTCTCGGCTCACGTCGGGCCTGAAGGCTCGGCGGGCGACCCAGGTCAGGCGCAAATCAGGCATCGCGCTCACGATCCCTGTCGCATCAGTACCCGCACGCCCGCCTCGAAGTTCTCGACCTCAAGGCTGTCGATCCGGCCCGATGCATCCGCCCGGAACGTCACCGCGGCCATGCCGACCGCGTTCTCTCCCACGGGCTCGTAGGAAAACTGATCCCCACGCCAATGCGTCAACCGGAAGCGCATCGGTTTGGGGCCGATCAACAGGGTCAATTGACCGGCATCGACCACCACGCGAGCCTCACCGTAATAGGCGTTGGCATAGCGGCCCGTGTAAGCCTGCAACTTCCGGGCAGGCCCCGGAGTCACCGGTTGCGGCTGACCGGCGAGGGCGCTCGGGTTACGGTAGAAACCCGCGAAGGCATGCGTCCAGAACGCGTCCAGCCACTCGCGCTGCACGGCCCCCGTCTCGACCAGGTCCATGAAGCTGGCATTGAGCGCTTCGGGCAATCCGATCGGCATGCCGTTGGTGAGCGTAACGATCCCGAGATTTTCCGAAGGCAACAAGGTCACCTGGGTCGCGGCGCCGAGCGCAAACCCGCCCGAGTGACTCAGCCGGACGCGTCCTGCCCCGTCGATGGCAACGCCGATGCCGTAGCCGTAGAACGAAGAACGGTTCACCGGCGGGCCCGGCGGATCGGACCGGATCTGCGGCGCCAGGGCTTCCAGCAGCGCGGCACGCGCGACGATTTCCTTACCGCCAAAAGTGCCCAGCCCAAGTACCATTTGCATCCAGCGAGCCATGTCGCGGACGTTCGAACTGGCGCCGCCCGCCGGACTCTGCGCGTCGGGTTGGCGCACAGCGCGGATGACCCAGGCGCCCCCCTCCCGGACATGCCCGACGGCCTTGTTGCGGCGAGCCGCATAAACGGCAAATTCCGAACTGGTCGATGTCATCGCCAACGGCCGATAGATCAGTTCTTCCGACAAGCGCGCCCATGGCATCCGGTGGACAACGGCAACGGCCTCCGCAGCCGCCGTCAGACCGAAATTGGTGTAGGCATGGACCGCCCGGAATGGCGCCAATGGCAGATGGCGGAGTCGGTTCAGGATGACCAGGCGACCGTACCCCAAGTCTTCCAGCGTATCCCCGGCGTGGTCCGGCAAACCGCTGCGATGCGCATAGAGATCGCCGACCGTTACCCACCGGGTGACGAAAGGATCGCTCAATCGGAACCCGGGCGATGCCTGAGCCACCGGCGTATCCCATCCGATCCCGCCACGACCCACGGCGGCGGCAACCACGGTCGCGCCGAGCGGCTTCGAGACCGAAGCCAACTGGAATACCGTGTCCGCGTCGACCGCTTCGGGAGATCCAACCCGCCGGCGCCCGAAACCTCGAGCGTAAAGCAGACGGTCGCCGTGCACCACCGCCACCGCCATGCCTGGCACGCCGGTGGCGTCGTGTAGCGACCCGGCAAGACCATCGAGCTTGGCGACGGCCTGATCGACCCGCCCTGCCGGAATCTCGACGGCGGACCACTGCGGCGGCGGAACGGCAACCCCCGGCGTCGCAGCGGGCTGCCTCATCCCACCACCGAACGCGCCGGCAACCAGAACCGTCGCAACGACCCAACGGGCATCGTCGGAAATCGCGGTACCGCGGGGTCGGAAGAACCTGTCGGACATCGGAACCTGCACCTCGAGCGGCCGGGGATGGAAACAGTCGCAAAGCTGCGCGCCGTGCTCCGGGTTGTCAATCAATCAACCCACCCGAACCGCATCGACGCAGCACGGGAGAACGGCCGGGCGTATCATTACATAGGCATTTGGACTTACGCCCACAGGCGGATTTTCTCCCCGCGAGAGGTACGAAGCGATCGGTCAAGGTCCCCCTCGCTCGCGGCATAGACTTCGCCCCGATATTGAACTGCGACCTGCACCCTGTTCGCCAGTATGAAGCAGACCCCGTCGTTTCCCCTCTGGTCCCTGCTCGGCGCACTGCTCGCCGTACTCGTCATTCTGACCAGTGGGCCAGCCTGGTTTCGCTATCAGGAACTGTCGCTACGCGAGCGCGCCAACCATGAATTGGAGGTGATCGCCCGCCTCAAGGCGGAGCAGATCGCGAACTGGCGCAAGGAGCGGCTGAGCGATGCGGCCGTGATCACCGAGAGCCGGCTTTTCGAACAGTTCTCGGGCGAATGGCTGAGGGGATCACATCCGGAGCGACGTAGCGAAACCCTGGAGCGCTTGCGGCCCTTTACCCGGCATTATGGTTATACCGACGTGCTGGTGCTGGATGCTCAGGGCAAGGTCAGGCTCAGTCTGTCGGGTCGCGAGCACACGCTTGCACGCGAAACGCGGGAGGCACTGGACGACGCGTGGCACCGCCGCGGGGCTGCCTTGAGCGAGTTGCATGGCGGTCCCGACAACCGGGTGGAGATCGACGCTGTCGCCCCGCTGCTGGATCGCACCGGACGAACGCCGCTGGGCGCCATCGTGCTCCGCAGCGATGCCCGCGATTTTCTGTTTCCAGCACTACAAACCTTACCGCTCGCAAGCCCCAGCGCTGAGACCGAACTCGTGCGCAGGGACGGGCAGGACGCGGTCTTCCTGAACCCGCTCCGGCACCGCGCGGATACCGCGCTGACGCTTCGCATTCCCTTGTCCATGACCGATGTCCCGGCAGTCCGTGCCATTCTGGGGCACGAGGGGGTATTCGTAGGCAAGGACTATCGAGGAACCCAGGTTGTCGCCGTCCTGACGAAGGTTCCCGACTCAGACTGGTTCCTGGTGTCCAAGGTCGACTGGGCCGAAGTCTTCGCCCACTGGCAGCACATGGCCCGATTGCTCGTCGGCTACATCGCATTGGCCATCGTCGCCGTCATCGTCCTTTTCGGTCTGTTCTGGCAACGGAATGCCAAGGCCCATTACCAAGCCTTGTTCAGGACGCAGGAGAACCTGAACCGCCACTCCCTCGTCGACACGGCGCTCGCGGAGCTATCTGCCGAGTTACTAGCCCCCGATGTCACCATCGAACAGATCGCACCTCTGGTCCTCAGCCATGCGCAACGCCTCACCGGCAGCGAGCACGGCTTCGTCGCCTCAATCGACCCCGGGACCGGGGATCACGTCGCTCACACGCTGACCGCGATGATGGGCAAGGAGTGCCGTATCGATGTGCCGGATCAGCGGGTCGTCTTCCCGGTCAATCCTGATGGCTCGTACACGGGCCTGTGGGGACAGGCACTGAATACGCGACGACCGTTCTTCACGAACACGCCGCCCCGGCATCCCGCCTCTCGCGGCGTGCCGCAGGGTCACGTGCCACTGCAGCGTTATCTGGCGGTGCCGGCGGTCGTAGGGGACACCGTGCTCGGACAGATCGCTTTGGCGAATGCACCGAACGACTACTCGGAGGAGTCGGTCGAGGTGCTGCGTCGCCTGACGGCCTTATACGGCCTTTTCCTGCAGCAATGGCGAACGCGGAGCGCGTTGGCCGAAAGCGAACGACGCTTCCGGGGACTGATCGAGAATGCGAGCGACGTCATGGCCGAAATGGACCCGGAGGGGCGTCTCACCTATCTGTCGCCGAACTGGGCCGAACTGATGGGCGAAACAACTGCCGAGGCGCTCGGTAAACCATTCGAGAGCTACCTGCAGCCCGAGGACGTCTCGGCGTGGCAGGAATTTCTCGTTCGGATAAGGCATTCGGTGGCTGATGCACTCGACGTGGATTGTCGCGCCAGACTTCCGGACAGCTCCCTCCGGTGGCTCTCCGTCAAGGGCTCGGCCGTATTTGGCCCGGGCGATGACGCACTAGGCTTCCTCATCATCATCCGGGACATCACCCATCGCAAAGCGCAGGAACAGGCCCTGTCAGCCAGCGAGGAGCGTCTTCGACTGGCCCTCGACGCGGCTCAGGTGGGCGTGTTCGACTGGAATATGGCGCACGGCGGAATCGCCTGGTCGCGCCGCCACGAGCAACTTTGGGGCTTCGGCCCGAAGGAGTTCGGCGGCACCTACGAGATGTTTGCGCAACGCGTACACCCCGACGACCTCCCTGCGTTGAATGCCGAAATCGCCCGTTGCGTCGCCAGCCACGACTTGTTCGCACAAGAGTTTCGTGTCCTCTGGCCCGACGGCAGCCTGCACTGGATCGCCGGCTCCGGACAGTTCGAGTTCGATGCCAACGGAAAAGCCTCACGGATGCGCGGGGTGGTGCTGGACGTCACCGCACGCAAGGAAGCCGAACAGGCCCTCCGGGAAAGCGAGGCGAGCTTTCGCAATCTGTTCGAACAGGCCGTCGACGGGATTTTGCTGCTGACGCCCGATCACCGCTTCCTGGATGCGAACCCGGCTGCGCTGGCCATGCTGGGTTACGCTCACGAGGAACTGTCAAGCCTTCGCCTGCCCGATATCCTCGCTGGCGATGAGCGCGCGCGACTCGATCGAGAGGTGCCGCTCATGATTCAGGGGAGACCCCATCGGGGCACCTGGCTACACCGGCGCAAGGATGGCTCGCTGTTTCCCGCCGAGGTGACTGCGCGCGTGTTGTCGGGCCAGCGGTACTACGCCGTGTTGAGAGACCTGACCGAGCGGTTGGCCACCGAAGCGGAGTTGGCCCGGCACCGGGAAAATCTGGAAGAACGCGTGGCGGAACGGACTGCCGAACTCGCTCAGGCCCGCCGGCAAGCCGAAGCGGCCAATCGAGCCAAGTCGGTCTTTCTCGCCAACATGAGTCATGAAATTCGAACGCCGCTCAACGCGATACTCGGGCTGACACATCTGCTGCGGCGTTCGGACGCGACCCCATTGCAGATCGAGCGCCTGGACAAGGTCGATAGCGCCGGCAGACATCTGCTGTCCATCCTGAACGACATCCTCGATCTGTCCAAGATCGAGGCCGGGAAGCTGCAGCTTGAGCACAAAAACGTCGCCCTGGGCAGCGTGCTGGATCAGGTGAGCTCGCTGATCAGCGATGCCGCCCAGGCCAAAGGGCTCGTCGTCACGGTCAATGCCGACCCGGCGCCACCGTGGCTGAGGGGCGATCCCACACGCTTGCGCCAGGCCTTGCTGAACTATGCGGGCAACGCCGTGAAGTTCACCGAACGGGGTGCGATCACCCTGCGGGCACGCGTACTGGAGCAGACCGCCGATGAGTGGCTGGTGCGCTTCGAGGTCGCGGACACCGGGGTCGGCATCGCACCGGATGCGCTGGCACGCGTGTTTCAGGCCTTCGAACAAGCGGACACCTCCACTACCCGCGAACATGGCGGCACCGGGCTGGGACTGGCGATCACTCAGCGGCTGGCACAGCTCATGGGTGGCACGGTTGGAGCCGAGAGTACGCCTGGAATAGGCAGCACATTCTGGTTCACCGCGCGCCTGCAGCGCGGTCACGGTGCGGTGGACACCGCACCCGGCGTCGCCATGACGGAGCCCGAGGCCCTGCTGCGGCGCCCCTACCCGCACGCCCATATCCTCTTGGTCGAAGACAACGCCATCAACCGTGAGGTCGCGCTGGAACTACTGCACGGCGTCGGCTTACAGGTCGACAGTGCGACCGACGGTTGCGAAGCCCTGGCGAAGGTTCAGGCCCAAGCCTTCGATCTGATCCTGATGGATATCCAGATGCCGAACATGGATGGGCTGGAGGCCACCCGGGCGATACGCGCCCTGCCCGAAGGGAAAGACGTCCCGATCCTGGCGATTACGGCCAACGCGTTCGAGGAGGATCATCGCGCCTGCGAAGCCGCGGGCATGAATGATTTCATTGCCAAACCGGTCGAGCCCGGCGCGCTCTACGCAGCGCTGGTGAAATGGCTGCCGCCGAAGCCGCGCCAACCCTTGCTCTCGGGCACGGAACCGCACGCAACGGGCACACCGCTTCTCCAGACGCCACTGCAGCCGACCCTGGCCTCCCTGGCGAACACGCCAGGCCTGGATCTGGCGCGCGGACTGGGAGTGCTGCGGGGCAACGCCGAGAAGTACCTGGATTTACTGGTCCGTTTCGTAGCAGCACACACGGACGACATGGCTCGGCTCACCGCCAGCCTGGACGCCGGCGACCCGGTCGCCGCGCGGCGCATCGCTCACACCTTGAAGGGCACGGCGGCTACGCTGGGAGCAGAAAGCCTGTCCGCGATGGCGCGGCGGGTGGAAGAAACCCTCGCCGTCGAGGGCGCAACGAACTCCCGCAGCGACGACCTGCACCGCGCCATACTCGCGGTGACGGGCGAGTTTGAGATCCTGTCAGACGCTCTGCCCGTACAGCGGGCCGTCGGTGCGGAACCGGCGGACGATTCGGCGCCGACCGACTCGCCGGAGCTTCGGGACACACTCGATGAACTGGAGAAGCGGCTGGAACAGAGCGACGTTAGCGCCATCAATCTGTTTCGCCAGCGCGCCGGGATACTCCATACAAGCTTCGGACCGCACTGTACCCAGCTGGAACGGCAAATTCTGGCCTTCGACTTTGAAACAGCGCGGCACACCCTGCGCACGTTGCGCCAGGCGCAACGACCAACCTAGCGCCGGGCCGGCACTGCGCCTCCGTTCATATCAGGACGAAGCCGTCGTCGTTTGCCGTCGAGTCAACTCCACATAGCGATCCATGCTGTGGTCGGTCAGCGAATCGAGGCCCAGGATGCGGATGTCCTTGGCCGATCCCTTCAGCTTGGACCGCATTCGTAGCCACCACGACAGTTCCAGAATGAGATCGCCCTCGGCGGCGAAGCGCGCTTCCCGATCGCCGTGCCAGTATTTCAGCAGGATGCCGGGAGCCGGTACCTGAGGCACGATGTCCTTGTTGTTGATGAAGCGGACGATACGCCCCGGCATTGCCAGCCGAAGAAACTTGATGAACTCGCGGTCGCCGACGCGCGGCTGGCCAAACGTGTAGAGTCCTTGTACCGGCATCCGGGCATTGAAGCGCAGCTGGTTAGCCGCAAGCGTCGCGAGCGCGCCCCCGAGGCTGTGGCCGGTGATCCAGATCGGCACCTGTCCATCGTAGTGCTCTTCCAGGGCTTGCTCGATCTGCGGCCAGACGGCAGCGAGCCCCGCCGCAAAGCCCTTGTGGATCTTGCCAACACCGCTCGGAGCCGGCACCGCGATCGCAATCAGATCGGTGAACCAGTCCTTGATCTGGGTGACCTCGGTACCACGGAACGCAATCAGCAGCGCCTTGTCGCTGCGACACACAAACCCCTGGGTATCCACCGGCATCGGCAACCCGTTCTCATCGTTGTGCTCGGTCGCATGCAGGAAACGAAACCGGTCGAAACCCCATTGGCGCACCACGGTCTGGATGGTCTTCTCGTCCTCGTAGGCGAGATTCGAAGCGGCCGCAAGCCATGCTGCGTTGTTTGGGTGGTAGCCCTGCGCGCTCGCATCGAACGGCGCCGCCGCCGGGTCATACCGATAGTCGGAACTCATGTCACTCTCTCTGTGGTAGGAAGCACGAAAACAGATCGGACGCGGCCCGTCGGCCCGCACTTGATCGTCCGGGCACCAGGGCACGCGCTGCAGCGCGGATTATAAGTCGACGCGGCTGCTGGAGTTCGGGCGGCTCAGGATTCGCCTTCGTCGGCCAGCGCCAGAGCCGCAGCAGAAACTTCCCGTTCGGCCTCCAGCCAGTCCTCGGTTGCCCATCCTGGCTCGAAGCTGCGCTGCTCCGCCCTGAAATACGCGCGTAAGGCAATGGCTTCCCTGAGCCCGTCAGCACTGATCGCCGGCCTTGCATGGCCCATTTCATCACGGGCTGCCGAGTGAAACGTGGGCGTCTTGAGATCGAGCCGGCCGCCCAGCGCAGCGGCTCGCGCCGCGGCATCAGCGGCGATGGCTTCAGCCCGGCCGGCCGCCAGTTCCAGCGTCCTCTGAGCCCTTTCCTCGGCCACACGGCGGGCCCGTTCGTCAGGATGCGTCGGCATGTTCATCGTCCCGTGGCGAAAGGAGGTTTCCCGCTATTCTGCCGCGAAAGCGGGGACATCAACGCGGCCGCGATGAAACGCAGCATTCGATCTTCGCAGCGCTGACCGCGGTCGGCCCGGCAACCCGCGCCTGCAGTCCATCGGCTCATTCGACCCCCGGTGGTGTTGCCGAACCGCATTGCGGCAATGCCGCCCCCCGGGTTCATCAGAGCGCGATTACCTGCAAATCGAGCACATCATGGCTACCCGCCGCGATGCGGCCGCAGAGATCGGGCGGGGGCACACCGTCGAGATTGATTCGGGCCACAGCGGCCTCGGCGCCTTCGAACACGATGTTCTCGGTTTCCTGCACGTTGAGATCCGCCTCGCGCAGCAGCGCAAAGACATGCGCGAGCACGCCGGGACGATCGCGGTGGCGGACCACAAGGCGGTGCGTCGCGGGAGTCCGCCGGGCCAGATTCACGACATTGGGCACCTTGCCCGTCTCCTTGTAACTGCGGACGATACGCACGGTCTCTTGGGCGATGGCTTCCTGAGCCTGATCCGTCGAAGCGCCGATATGGTGAGTGCCATACACACCGGGTAGCCCGGCCAGCGGGTCCGAGAAGGCGCCGGTGGCGCCCGGCGGCTCGGCCGCGAACACATCCAGCGCCACCCGCAAACCTCGGTCGCGCACGGCTGTCGCCAGCGCCGCGGCATCCACGAGTTCGGCCCGGGCGGTGTTGACGAAAAAGGCGCCGGGTTTCAGCCGGGCCAGCAGTTCGGCATCGACGAGATTCCGGGTATCCGGCGCGAGCGCCAGATGCAGGCTCAAAATGTCCGCAGCGGCCGCTACATCCCCCGGGGTGGGTGCAAGAGCTATCCGGATCGTGCGCAGAGCCGCTCCGAGGCCGAGCTCACCCGCTTCGATCTCGTTCATCGGTCGCTCCTGGCCGTCAAAGCGACGGCTCCAAAGCACGACATCGAGGCCGAAGGCGGCCGCACGCCGCACCATTTCCCGCGCAATGTTGCCGCTGCCCAGTAGACCGAGTGTGCGGCCGCACAGCCCCTGGGCCTTCGAGTACTCCTTCTTGTTCCACTGGCCAGCACGCAGATCGGCTACGTTGTCGGGGATTCGTCGATCGAGCGCGAGGATCAGTCCGAAGGCGAGTTCAGCGACGGCAATCGCGTTGCGTCCCGGGCAATTCGACACATAGATGCCGCGCCGCGACGCGCCGGCGACATCGATCGTGTTGTAGCCGGCCCCGGCGCGAACGATCAGGGCCAGCCGTCCCGCGTCAAGCATCGGCGCGGTCACCTGGGTACTGCGCACGATCAGCACGTCAGCTTGAGAGGCTGCAATGGCCTGCACGAGCCCGTCGCCGGACAGCTCAGGCTCGAAAAAAACCTCGCATCCGGCCGCCCTCAGGCCGTCAAGGCCGCTCTGCTCGAATTTATCGGCGACGAGAACCTTCATGGCGGCCTCCAGGCGTTTGGACAAAGGCATTCGGGAATTCGGGAGAAGCGGCCGGTGTCACGATGGTAGCAGCAACTGGCAGATACCTCGGTCCGGCAAGGCGCTCATCTGCTTGAGCCCACGGCGATCGGCCAACGACCCGAACCCGGGTGGCCGCAAAGTCTCGCCGGCAACGCGGGTATGACAACACTCTATCCCAGGCCTGACCGTTTGACACGGGTCTGCCCGAAGGGGGACCGTCACATTCGCGTCATCCGGGGCCGCTACCCTTTCCTGGCTGGCAACCTCCCGGGATATTGCCCACGCTGCCTGTTCTTCGCGCTCGGGCCGACGCTTCATTTGGAACCATCGGATGCAACACGACTATTCCACACTGTCCCCCGCCGACGCACTGCGCCGGATATTTCGGGATCAAGTCGACAACATCACGGATTGCGGTCACGCCCTGAGCCAGGTGTTTTTGCACCTGCCCGAACCGGAAACCTATATCGCCGAGGTGAAGCGGCTAGAGGAAATCGGCGACCGGCTGACAGCAGCGGCGTATCAGGCGCTGCAGGCCGAGCCCTACTCCGAACTCACCCACATCACCGAGCAGTTCGTCCGGCATCTGGACGACATTGCGGACGGGATCAACGACACCGCACGTAGCATCGACATCTGTCGGCCCAAGCGCGCCGAGCCCGCCGGACACGAACTGCTCGCGACGCTCTTGTCGATGATTACCCGGCTGCACGAGGAGGTGGCCTTATACCCCGAGAATACGCTGGATCGACTGCGTACCTGTCGCGAGACGCTGAAGCGGCTGGAGGAAACCGCCGATACGCTGTACCACGAGTGGCGCAAGACGCAGCGACGGCTGAGTTCGTTGCCCCTGGTCGACGAAAACAACTGGACCGAGATCCTGGGGACGCTCGAACAGACCACCGATGCGGCGTATCACGCGGTGCTGTCACTCGAACACATCGCAAAGCGCCGTCCACGATCAGCCGGTTGAGTAACGCTAGGCTGCCGGACCGGTCCGTGGCGACCACGTGTGGCTGGAGGGACGGTCCGACAGGCACCCGCGGCTACCGGCATTCCCGGACAGGCAACGATCCGGCCCGGCTAGCGCAGTTGCTCACAGTAGGAAGAGTCCGCAGTACAGCTCTGCTTGTAAGGGCTCCCGCTGACACACTGCCAGCGCGCCTTTTCGAGGGCAGCATCCTGGTTGGCGGCAACGCCAAAGAAAACATTCCCGTTGCTGTCGCGGGCACCGCACTTCCAATCGCCAGCGAGCCAGGGAGACACACCCAGGCCGTCGGCGCAACCCATCAGCAGGCTGGCCGCCAGGCATACGAGGGCCAGGCGTCTCATCGGCAATTCCTGCCGAACCGCGGTGATCGCGCACATCGCCCGCTCAGGCGGGCGTCGGTCGGACCCTTGCGCGCGGCCGTGCAGTCCGCGCACCGCGGGGCAGAACGCACGGCTGGCGACGCGGCGGCGCGACGATGGCCGCGGGCGCCTTCAGGACTCGCGGGCCAAACGCTCCACATTTTTTTCGAGACGCTTCAGTCGTGCCCAGATATCGTGCAGCTTGGGCACGACGGCCATGTTCTTGAGATAGTGCTGCAGTGGCTGCGTCGGCCCGCCGGCATACATCCCCGGCTCCTTGATGCTGTTATTGACGCCGGCCCGGTGCAACAGCACGCAGTCGTCCGCGACGACCACATGGTCGAGCACGCCCGTCTGACCGGTCGCGATCACGCGTTTGCCGAACTTGCTCGAGCCGGAGATCCCGGTGTGCGCGCAAATGATGCAGTCCTCGCCGATTTCCACGTTGTGGCCCAAGTGGCAAAGCGCATCGATGACGGCACCGCTCTTGATCACCGTGGCACCATAGGTGGCCCGATCGATCGTGGTATTCGCGCCGATCACGACGCGATCCTCGATGATCACGCAACCAGTATGGGGAATACGATGATTGTGCCGATGCTGATCCTGAGCAAAGCCAAAACCCTCCGACCCGACGACGCAGCCCGGCTTCAGGATGCAATCAGCGCCGATGCGACATTGATAACCGACGAAGCAACCGGGGTGCAGCACGGTATTGCGGCCGATCGCGGCGTCGCGCTCGATCACGACGTTCGCCATAACGACAGCGCCCGAACCAAGTTCGACGCCGGCCCCGATGACCGCGCCGGGACCCACCAGCACATCATCCGGGACGTGCACGCTCTCGTGCACGATCGCGGCAGGATGGCGGCGCGGCCACTCGCTAGCGCGCACGTCTCTGTCGTCGAAAGCCTGTTTGATCAGCGCGATCGCAAGCCGCACGTTCGGCGAGATAAGCACTGCAAGTTCGTCGCTCTCGATGCGCTCGGCACAAGCATCGGTGGTGATGACCGCGGATGGCCGCTGGGCGGCGACGATCGGCAGGTATTTGGGATGGTCGACGAAGACCAGGTGCCCCGGACCACAAAGTTCGACCGGCGCGATGGCCGTGATCGTCACGTCGGGACCGATCTGGCGGGTCAGCAAGCCATCCGCCTGAAAACGGCGAAAAATCTCGGACGTGTTGATGTTCATGTGGATCCTGCCTGTTCCAAGTTCAGTCACGGACGATGACGTTACCACTTCGGGGCATACCCGACCCTGCCGGGCCCAATTCCCGAAACTGGCTGTTCCCGCCGCTTGCGCTTAGTCCCTGAATAAGCGCGCGAGTTCGAGCCCCGGGTCCGGCGCCGCCATGAAAGCCTCCCCGATCAGGAAGGCATGGACGCCGTGCGCACGCATCAACCGGACGTCCTCGCGCGCGAAGATCCCGCTCTCCGTGACGACCAGCCGGTCACCGGGGATCGACTCCAGGAGTTCCAGCGTGGTTGCGAGCGACGTTTCGAAGGTGCGGAGGTTCCGGTTATTGACGCCGATCATCGGCAGCGGCAATCCCAATGCCCGCTCGAGTTCTTCCGCATCGTGCACCTCGACGAGTACGTCCAGCCCCCAGGTGGCTGCTGTCGCCGCCAGATCGGCCAGCTGTGCGTCGTCGAGCGCCGCGACGATCAGCAGGATGCAGTCGGCGCCCAGCGCACGCGCCTCGATGATCTGATACGGATCGACCGTGAAATCCTTGCGCAACACGGGCAGCGTGCAGGCGGCGCGGGCTTCGCGCAGATAGTCGTCGCCGCCCTGGAAGAAATCGCGGTCGGTCAGTACGGACAGACAGGTCGCACCATGAGTCGCGTAGCTGCGCGCGATCTCGGGCGGTCGAAAGTCCTCCCGGATGATGCCGCGGCTTGGCGATGCCTTCTTGATTTCGGCGATCACCGCGGCGTGGCCTTCAGCCACCCGCCCCGCGAGCGCGCGGTAGAAACCCCTCGGCGGATCGGCTGCAGCCGCCAGCCGTTCCAGTTCGGGCAGAGCGACCGCCCTGCGGCGTTCGGCGATTTCCTCGCGCTTGCGTGCGAGGATCTTCTTGAGGACGTCGGGCGAATCCTTCATGGGCTGCCGCCGATGGACTGAGTGAATTCGATCAAGGCTTGCAGCTTGTCACGGGCCGAGCCCTCGTCGATGACGGCCTCGGCGCGGCGCACACCCTCGGCCAGGGTGCCGACCAGATCGGCGGCGTAGATGGCCGCCCCGGCATTCAGGGCCACGATATCGCGGGCGGGTCCGGTCTTGCCTTCGAGCACGCCGCGTATGATTTCGAGACTTCCCGCCACGGTATTGACGGCGAGCTTCTTCAGGCTGGCACGCTTGAAGCCGAAATCCTCCGGTGCAATGGTGTAGGTCGAAATTTCGTCGTTCTTCAGCTCGGCGATCCTGGTCGGCGCGCCGATGCTGATCTCGTCGAGGCCGTCCTCTGCATGCACCACGAGCACATGTTTGCTGCCGAGCTTCTTGAGGACTTCGGCCAGCGGCTGAACCCAGTCCGGGGAATAGACGCCGATCAACTGATGTGCCGCGCCGGCAGGATTGGTCAGAGGTCCGAGCAGGTTGAAAATCGTCCGCACACCCAGTTCCTTGCGCGGCGCGATCGCATACTTCATGGCGCCATGATGCCGTTGCGCGAACAGGAAACCGACGCCGATCTGATCGATACAGCGCTTCACCTGTTCAGGCGTGAGGTCCAGTCTCACTCCGGCGGCCTCCAGCACGTCGGCGCTGCCGGACCGACTCGACACCGAGCGGCTGCCATGCTTGGCGACCTTGCCGCCGGCGGCCGCGACGACGAAGGCCGACGTCGTCGAGATATTGAAGGTCTTGCTGGCGTCACCGCCGGTGCCGCACGTGTCGATGACGTGGGCGCCGCGCACCGGCACCTTCGTGGCCACCTCGCGCAAGACCTGCGCCGCCGCCGCGACCTCGTCGACACTCTCGCCCTTGGCCCGCAGCGCGATCAGGAACGCACCGATCTGGGCGGGCGTCGCCCCGCCGCTCATGATGGTTCGCATCACGCTGCGCATCTGGGATCCGCTGAGATCCCGGCCGTCGAGCAAGGCCTGCAGCACCTGTGGCATGTCCATTCGCGGTATCCGACGCTAGAGGGCCAGGAAGTTACGGAGCAGTTCGTGACCGTATTCGGTCATGATCGATTCCGGGTGGAACTGAACCCCTTCGATCGGAAGTTCACGGTGACGGACGCCCATGATTTCATCGATACCCCCGTCCTCGGTCTCGGTCCAGGCCGTCACCTCGAGGCAGTCGGGCAGACTCGCCTGCGCGATCACCAGCGAATGGTAGCGGGTCGCCCGAAACGGATTGTCCAGGCCACGAAACACGCCGACGTCGCGATGGCGGACCATCGAGCACTTGCCGTGCATGATGGACTTGGCATGCACGATTTCGCCACCGAAGGCGTAGCCTATGCTCTGATGGCCCAGGCAGACCCCGAGTATCGGCAGCCGGCCCGCATAGCGCCGGATCGCATCCACCGAGATGCCGGCTTCGCGCGGCGTGCAGGGGCCGGGCGAGACCACGATCCGATCCGGAGCGAGGCTATCGATCGCCTCCACGCCGATCTGATCATTCCGGACCACATCGACCTCGGCCCCCAGTTCCGCCAGATACTGCACCAGGTTGTAGGTGAACGAGTCGTAGTTGTCGATCATCAGGACGCGGTTGCTCATGGGCTGGCGTCCCGTTCCAGGCCCGCCTCGACCATCGCCACCGCGCGGAATATGGCCCTGCCTTTATTCATGGTTTCTTCCCACTCGTTCGCAGGGATCGAATCGTGCACGATTCCGGCGCCGGCCTGAATGTGCAGCGTGCCATCCTTGATCACCGCGGTGCGGATCGCGATCGCGGTGTCGAGATTGCCAGACCACCCGACATACCCGACGGCGCCCGAATAGACACCGCGCTTGACCGGTTCGAGCTCGGCGATAATCTCCATGGCGCGGATCTTCGGCGCACCGCTGACGGTGCCGGCGGGAAAGGTGGCCGACAGCACGTCGAAGGCGTCCTTGCCGGCACCAAGACGGGCGGTCACGTTCGATACGATGTGCATGACGTGGGAATAGCGCTCGATGATCATGCGATCGGTCACCTGAACCGTTCCGGTCTCGGCGACGCGCCCGGCATCGTTCCGACCCAGGTCGATCAGCATCAGATGCTCGGCGATTTCCTTCGGGTCGGCCAGCAAATCGGCTTCGAGCGCGAGATCCTCTTCCGCCGTAACCCCGCGTTTGCGCGTGCCGGCGATCGGCCGCACCGTCACGACACCGTCCTCGACGCGAACCAGGATCTCGGGCGACGAGCCGACGACGTGAAAGTCCCCAAGATTCAGATGGTACATGTACGGCGAAGGGTTCAGGCAGCGCAGCGCGCGGTACAGGTCGAGCGGCGCGCTGGCAAACGGGATCGACAGGCGCTGCGACAGCACCACCTGCATCACGTCGCCTTCGACGATGTAGTCCTTGACCCGACGAACCGCGTTCTCGAAGCCCTCGCGGGTGAAACCGGACACGAAGTCGGCTTCGTCCACCGCGCGTCCCGCCGAGCGGGACGGCCTTCGGGCCACCCGCCGGTCCTGCAGCGCGGCAACCAACTCCGCGAGACGACCCATGGCCTGCCCGTAGGCGTCCGGCTCCGCCGGGTCGGCCTGCGTCAACAACAGCAGCTTGCCGCTGAGATTGTCGAAGATCAGCAGGTCCTCGGAGACCATCAGCAGAATGTCCGGCGCTCCGATCGGATCCGGCTTGTCGTTTCGCAGTCTCGGTTCGACGTATTGCACGGTCTCGTAGCCGAAATAGCCAACCAGTCCGCCGGTGAAACGCGGCAGTCCCGGGACCACGGGAACGCGGTAACGCGCCGCAAACGATTCGATCCATAGCAGCGGATTGTCGGCGTTCAGGCTTTCGACGGTGACGCCGTCACGCCGCACGGTGATGTCATGGCCGTGTACGGAAACCACCGTCCGACAAGGCAGACCGATGATCGAGTAGCGCCCCCATTGCTCCCCGCCGTGCACCGATTCGAACAAATACGAATACGGCGCGTCGGCGAGCTTCAGGTAGGCGCTCAGCGGGGTATCGAGGTCGGCCAGGACCTGACGACAAACGGGGATGCGGTTGTAGCCCTGGTCGGCGTACTGCTGGAAGGCTTCGGGGGTCATCAGAGGGGATTTCCTGAGTCAGCGCAGCGAGAGAACGGCGGCGCCGTTCGTGTGCGGCTGCCGGCAGGACGCCGGCTGCGGATCACGTCCGGCTGCGCCATCGTCCCCCATGACATTGCGCCGACCGGGACCTCATCGGCACCCCACCGGTGCGATTCCGGCTCCCGTCCGGAGGGTTTGCGTGAGAACCCAGGGCACCGCGGGACAGCATGCCGCCATTCAGCCCGCAGCGCACCCTGGATCCCGGTTCACGCATTAGCCGCGCGCCTTGGCCAGCTCGCTGCGGAGGCTGCCGACGATCGTGTCGTAATGGTTTGGATCGGACGCCTTGGCCGCCCCAAAAATGGCCGACCCGGCGACGAAGGTATCCGCACCGGCTGCGGCGACTTCGCGGATGTTGTCGGCCTTGACGCCACCATCGATCTCCAACCGGATGTCACGACCGCTGCGGTCGATGCGCTCCCTTACGGCCCGCAGCTTGTCGAGCACGTAGGGAATGAACGATTGTCCGCCGAAACCCGGGTTCACCGACATCAGCAGGATCATGTCGACCTTTTCCATCACGTAGTCGAGATACTCCAGCGGCGTGGCCGGATTGAAGACCAGGCCCGACTTGCAGCCCGAATCGCGGACGAGTTGCAGGCTGCGATCGACATGCTCCGACGCCTCGGGGTGGAAGGTGATGTACGTGGCGCCGGCCTTTGCGAAGTCCGGGATGATCCGGTCGACCGGCTTCACCATCAGATGGACGTCGATGGGCGCGGTGACCCCATGCTTGCGGAGCGCCTCGCATACCAGCGGACCGATGGTCAGGTTGGGCACGTAATGGTTGTCCATCACGTCGAAATGCACGATGTCCGCGCCGGCCTTCAGCACATTGTCCACTTCCTCACCGAGTCGGGCGAAATCGGCGGACAGTATCGACGGGGCGATCCAAAAGTCTTTCATGGTCGTTTCCTGCAGGCGTTACGATCGGCGAACTTTAACCGATTCGATCATGCCTTGTCAGCTTTCGGGACCCCGCCGACGGCAGCCATCCGGTCAGGACGATGGCTCCTCTTCCACCTTTCCGCCGCAGGCCTGGAAACACGCGCGATACGCTTCGTCGCAAGACTCTCCGCGGGGGAGCGGACAGGGCCGGGGAGTATTGCAGCTGAACTGCGACCCCGGCGCCGGGCCCAGAGAGCTGTTGCGGCACCGCGTGTAGATCGACATATCCTCGCGGTACTGCGTCTGGCAAACCTCGAACTCGTTCTGTAGGCTTTCATTGCAGGACTTCCGCTGCTCGTCGCATTTGGCCACGCAGGCTTCGCCGGCGGCACCGGGCGGCGGCACGAGTTTGTAGCGAACCGTTTCCGACGCGCATCCGGCCAATGCCAGCGCCAGCGCCAGCGCCCCGCACGACAGGAACGCGCCGGCCCGGATACCGCGCGGGCTCCGATTGCGGCGATAGTCACGGCGCCACCGCGCGGTGGTGGGTGGCATTTCGCTGAGCTGTTCAGAATAGTGTCGTCCATCGGCCTTCATGCGCTTCATCCTCGGCGTGATCGAAAGAACGGGTGCGGAGTGAGTCGCCGGTAATACTACCGCTAAAACGCCGGTTCGAAACGGGCCGCGAGCGACACACCCTCTCCCTGGCCACCGCAACGCGGCGCTGAGGCCGTGAGACTCGGTCGGACCGTGAGCCCCGGCAAGACACAAGGCGTCTATTGGGCGGCAACGGAACAGTCCGCCTCGGCTGGCGCTCAAACAGGGTTTGGCGCCCGGCGCACCGGACCCGGCCACCGCAGTCCGACGATTCCTGGTGACTCAGGCCAAGACACAGGGCAAACATGAAACTCACGACGCAGGACCACCGCCGCGACAGCGCCGAACTGACCTATCTGTACCCCGTGCTGTCGCGGCGGTCCGGCGGCGTCTCGATCGGGATCAATCTGAACCCCAACAACGCCTGCAACTGGCAATGCCGCTATTGCCAGGTGCCCGACCTGGTCCGCGGCGCCGCGCCCGAGATCGATCTGGATCGCCTGCGAGACGAACTGTCGACGCTGCTCGGCGCGATTACCGCGGGGACGTTTTTCAACCGTTTCGACGTGCCGGACGAGTGCCGCCGCGTCTGCGACATCGCGATCTCCGGCAACGGCGAGCCGACCAGCGCGCGTGCCTTGCCGGCGATAATCGACCTCATCGGCTCAGCGGCTCACGAGGCGGGCCTGCTGGGGCACATCAAGCTGGTACTGATCACCAACGGCAGCCTGATCCGGCGACCGCATGTTCGCGCCGGTCTCACCCGCTGGTCAACGCTGGGCGGCGAGGCCTGGTTCAAGATCGACAGCGCGACGCCGGCAGGCTTGCAACGGATCAATCGCGTCGCGCGCTCTCCGGTTGCCATGGCGCTGGATCTGGAAACCTGCGCAGCACTCTGCCCGACCTGGATCCAGACCTGTCTGTTCCAACTGGACGGCGAAGCACCGAGCGAGGTCGAGCGGCAAGCCTACCTCGACTTCCTGGCGGCCCGCCTGCAAGCCGGCGTACCGTTGCTGGGCGTAATGTTGTACGGTCTCGCCCGCCCATCCCTGCAGGCCGAAGCGTCACGGCTGTCGCCCTTGTCGGCGGAATGGATGGAGAGCTTCGCCGAGCGTATCCGCCAACTGGGGCTGACAGTCAGCGTCCATCCCTGAGCCACAGCCTGCAACCGCACCCATGAACCGCAGCCACGATCCCGTCTCCTGTGCGTTCCATGACGAACTGGAACTGCGCGCCTTGCGCAGGCGGTCGTGCCGAATGGTCTATCGGGACGAGCACAACCTGGAGATCAGCGTCGACACCATCGTCACCGACCTGCTGACGCGTGACGGCCGCGAGTTTGCCGTGATCGCCGATGGCGCGGTCATTCCACTGGATCGCATCGTCAGCGTTGACGGCCTCCGTCCCTGAGCGTAGGCGCGATCACGGCACCGCGAGCGCGGCGCACACGTAGCATGCAGCCGCCATGAGCAGTAACGTGGATTGGCCGAACTTCATCGCGACAACGATGCCAAGGACCGGTGCGACGGCTGCCGCACCGCGGTTGATACCGAAGGCCCATGGCACCAGTTGCGCCCCGTCGTGGGTCAGGCGCTTCATGCCCAGGGGAAGCATGAGGCCCATGCAGAGCGCGGGGGGAACGATGACGACGAGGACCATCAGCAGCTTGAAGGCGAGAGGCAAGCCTTCGGAAGGCGCGAGCAGCGGCCCGCCGAACTGGTAGTAGAGCATGCTGCAGGTGACGAGCCCGCCTGCGGCCAGCAGCGCACGACCACGGGCAGTGCGCCGCGGAATGTGGGCTGTCAGCCGGCTACCGATCCCGGCGAACACCAGGAAGCCGGCCACGATCACCGGCACCGCATACACCCGATGCCCCAGGTACAGTGTGAGTCGCTCCAGATAGACGAGGGTATTCAGAACGACTCCAATCCCGATCATCGAAAAATACGCCGCGACCTTGAACAAGCGTGCGCGAGTTGGCTGCTCCGGCTGCCGACGTAGCGAACCCAGCGGCAGCGCCGCCAACACGACCGCGGCGATCAGCGCCAGACACAGGGCCAGCAGGTGCAAGGGATAGGTCATGTCAAGCGCGGTCGGCGCCCCGGCGCCCCTGGTCAACTGCAGCCGGGATAGCAGCGGCCAGCGGAAAAAATCGAAGAAATAGGGCCGATCGTCGGTCGCAGGCTCGACGCGATAGGCATAGTTCCGCAGGAATTCGTCGCGTTGTGGGCCGACCAGGGCTAGCACCGGCGGCCTCGGTGCCCCCCCTGGCCTGCCCTGGCTACCGTCCGCCTGGCGCGCCCCATCCCGCGGAAGATACCCTTCGTCGAAACCGCGCTCGCGGTCGAACCGGCGGATGCGCTCCAGTTCATCTCGGGCAAACTCCCCGTTCTTGAGCACCAGTGTGGTCACTTGCCAGCTGCGGACCCACACCAGCCGGTGCGGCGGCGCCGGCACCCCGAGACGCTCGAGCGCGGCGAGCGCCGTGGCAAACAGCTTGACGCCGTCCCGCGGCGGTTGTCGCCCAATGCCGGTTACGGCCAGGAGGCCGCCCGGCTCGAGGCGGCGCAAGTAGTCGACCAGCGCGTCGACCGTGTAAGCGAAGTCACCATCCAGGCCGCGGACGGCGCCGACAGCCACCGCCGGGGCCTGTTCCAGCGGCAACTGGATCAGGTTCCAGCGTGCGTCGGCCCCGCGGATGAAAGCGCGTGCGTCGGCGATGTGCAATACGACGCGCGGATCGCTGAGGAGATGACCGGCGAAGGGGCCGAAATCGTCCCGCACCAGTCCGGACAGTTGTGGATTCGGCTCTACGGCATCGACGCGCGCGGCGTGGTGCTGCAGTGCCTGCCGCACGAATGATCCGCCGCCGGCGCCGAACACCAGAACGGTCGGTCGGGGCGCCAACAGGTGGTAGGGCAGCGCCGATGGCAAGCGATCGAGATACGCCGTTCGCTGCGGCGGATCACCGGCGCGATCGATGACGCCCCGGAATTCGCCATCGGCCAGCACGACCAATTGTTCGGGCAAGGCTACCCGACTCGTCAGGGCGAGGCCAGGCGCATAGCGCGGCGGAATCTGCTCGTTCCGTACGATTTGCAATCGACCCAGCGGACTATCACGTCGCGCCGCTTCGCGGGCCCCCATCGCTCCCAGCCAGCGCGCCGCGTCCTTCCCCGCGCCGTGGAACGGTTCGAGATCCACCCGGACCAGCAAGACCGCCAAGGCCAGGCTGCCCAGCGTCAATGCAGACCAAAGCCAGCGCGGCCGCTCCCCGGCGGCCAACAAAGCGAGCCAGCCAACGGCAGCGCCCACCAGCGCCACCCCGACCATCGCCTCACCGGGGGACAGCAGAAACAGGGCTGCAGTCATCGCGATGCCGCCCATACCCGCCCCGATCAGGTTGGCCGCGTAGACGCCGGCGATTCCCGCGGGGAAACGGACCATGACCAACACGAGGCAATTGGTGGCAAAAAAAAGCGGGATCCCCAGGATGGCGCCCGCGAGCATCAGGGGCAACCAGCCGGAAACGCCGGACAGGAGGTCGAGCGGATCGAACATGACCGCAGCCGCGGTCGAGGCGCAGGCGACGACACTCAGCGCAAAGGCCAGGGCATTGACGGCGCACAGGCATGCGGGAGCGTTGTTCGCAGGCAGGCGCAGAGTGCTCAGGACCGTCCCGCTCACCGCCCCCCCAAGGGCAGCCAGCGTCAGCAAGGTCGCAGCCAGGGCCGGCCACAGACTGATCGCTAGCAGACGCGCCAAAGCGAGTTCATATCCCAGCGCCGCACCGCCGATGCCCCAGACGGCCAGCGGCAGCAGGCTCGAAGGCCAGGATCGCATCACGAAATTCAGCGAGCCCCCGTCAGTGGCACGAAGGCAACCGGCAGAATCTCCTCGACGGCAATCCGCCCGTTCGGCTGCTTCGTCACCAACATCAGTGACTGCACTGCGAAGGCTTCACCGACGGGGATCACCAACCACCCACCGGGCTTCAGTTGCGCCAGCAACGGCGGTGGAATGCTGGAGGGGGCCGCGGTGACGATAACCGCATCGAAGGGTGCGTGCTCGGACCAACCCTGGTAGCCATCGCCGATGCGCGGCGTCACCCGCGAGTACCCCAGCCGGGACAAGGTCTCTGCAGCCCGGCGCCCCAGTTCCGGATCGATCTCTATCGTATAGACGCGATCGACCAACTCGGCCAGAACGGCCGCCTGGTATCCGGAGCCGGTGCCGATTTCGAGCACGCGGTCACCCGGCTTGAGCCGCAGCAAATCGGTCATCAGCGCTACGATGAAAGGCTGCGAGATCGTCTGTCCGCCACCGATGGGCAACGGCCGATTCTCGTAAGCGCGGGACTTGAGCGGATCCGGCACGAACTCGTGACGCGGAACCCGGCCCAAGGCTGCCAGCACGCGTTCATCGAACGCGGGTGACCCGAGCTCGCCGGCCAGTTGCGAGCGCTGCGTTCGCAGTTCGTCGATCAGTCGAGCGCGCGCTTCCGTCGGAGTGGTCGCCGCATGGGCGAGGCCCCCGCACAACGCGGTCAGGCAAGGCAGGGCACGCATCAGGATCGCTAGAGAAGACATTGGGAACGGCCTATCGTGCTCTTGGAGACAGCGACCGGTGGCTGACCGGGACTGGGGCGGCGACGACCCGGGCTCCGGTCATCCATATGAGCCCTATCGAAGCGATCCCCCTGGTAGCCCGTTAGTCGCATCGGGATTCCTGCATTAGATGCCGCCTCAGATCATCCAGCGCGGCAGCCGCGGCCTGCATCTGCCGACGCTCGGCGGTGCCGGCAAGCGTCAAGGCACGCACCGAGCTCCCGAGCGGACCAGCCAGAGCGATCGCCACCGTCGCGGGTGGAGGCAAGCGCTCGACGCTGTCCTGGGTGGGCGATCCCAGAATCGCGAGGGCGTAATCGGCCCCACACCGGGAGCGCAGCCGTCCGGCCAGGCTGACGGCATCGACCTGCGGATCGGAAAACCGCTCGCCGGGTTCCGCGCCAAGCAGTCGAAACAGCGGCTCGGACCGCGGAGCGACTGCCGAATGCAGCAAACAGCCTTGACCCCGACACAGCCAGGCGAGCTGCCCTGCGGTGAACGTTTCGGCAGTCGCGAGCGTCGCGCCTCGCGCGGCGAGACATTTGCCGACGACCGCGGCCAGTGAGCCTTCCGCCGCCTCGACATCGCCTATCGCGAACACGCCGTCCCCGATCAGAGCCGCGGCACGCGCCACCAGGGCTTCGGATTCCCGCGCGGGAAAATCCCAGGGGAACGACAGCTTCACTTCATTCTGATAGACCCCGGCGCGGAAGCCGAGACGCACACCCGGCGGCAGACCCAGCGGTTCCAGTTTCTGTTGCAGCGCCGACTCGCCGAGACCGAAGGTGCGCAGTACCGTCACCCGGGGCGGCTGCAAGCGGTAACTTTCGATAATCCGGGCCTCGACACCATGGGTGAACATCGCCTGCATCTCGCTGGGCACCCCCGGAAGAAAAACGAACAGGCAGCGTTCCTGCCGTACGAGGAACCCCGGCGCCGTGCCCCAATGATTGTCCAGCCGCTGCGAACCCGAGGGCAGCCAGGCCTGCTTGCGATTGACCTCGGCCATCGTGTGTCCGCGACGGGCGAAATAGGCTTCGACCTGCTCCAAGGCCACCGGATCGAGCGCCAGCGGGCGGTCGAAAGCCGTGGCGACAGCGGCGGCCGTCAAATCGTCGACGGTCGGGCCCAGCCCCCCGGTCCCGATACACAGGTCCGAGCGGCCCGCAATCACGCGCAATTGCTCGACCATCGGCTCCAGCCGGTCGCCGACCGCGCTGTGGTGGATCACGTCGAAGCCCAGTCGTGTGACCGCGCGGGCCAGCCAGGCCGCATTCGTATCGGCAATCTGGCCGGTCAGTACCTCGTCCCCCTGCGAAAAGATCTCGGCTACGGCATTGCTCACGGTGCTGGGTACCAGTTGACTCATGACGTCGACCGCTAGTTTAACGTCGGCGGCCGACTCCGCGCTGCCTGGACCTGCCTTAACCGCCGTAAACGGGGCGCCTGTCCGGAGCCCACGCCGGAAGCTCGAAGGCACGCGGCTTCCCGCGAAGGGCGGATTGGCGGTAATATTCGGCGCACTGATTGGCCTATCCGGGAAAAGCTGCCGATGTTGCCGAAAGAACTGGGTCGACGCGTTCGATTGTCCGCTCTGGCCGCGTGCGCCACGCTGGGCGCAGGCGCCGCTGCGGGCGCCACCAGCCCGTCGAGTTTCGACGTAAAGAACGTCGCCGAACTCGTGGCCTTATGCAGCACGCCGGCCAGCGCCCCGACTTACCGGGAAGCGATCCATTTTTGTCATGGCTACGTGGTGGGAGCCTATCACTACTACGAAGGTCTCGCCGTGTCGCCGATGTACCAGCCTCTGTTCTGCCCGGACAGCACACAACAGCCTCGGGACCAGTTCATCGCGGATTTCATCGCGTGGAGCAAGGCACACCCCGAATACGACAAGGACCGCGCCGTGCACATTCTGTTCAAATACATGATCGAAAAATGGCCATGCACCCGCGAGGTGCCATGATGGCCGTGCGCCCATGCAAGCCCGCGTGGCTGCTGGTGGCCTCGACGGTACTGGGGGGATGCGCTGCCAAAACGGCACCGCCACCCGCTGCGGCTGCGGCCCGGGCACCTGTGGGCGCCATCGCCGGGCAGGCGCCACTCGGAGCCGGCACGGGCGCCACCGGAATCGTCGACGAAAATTACCTTTACGATCAGCACCAGAAGGCGCAGCAGCAAACCGCCAAGGCTGTTTCCGGCGGCGCCGTGAAGACGCCTCGCCCGCCGTGGTCCTCCGGACCGTGACGCTGCGGCTGCTCCGGCGCTCGACGATCCTGAACGACCGGCGCCACGCGGGAATTCCCGCCACCCGATCTTTGTCCCAGCATTGACGTACAGAACCCTTGGATCGATGAACCGCCTGCTGTCCACCAAACCGATCCCTGTCGACGAGCGTTTGATCGTCGCACTCGACGTACCCACCTGCGAGGCCGCGTTGGAACTGGTGGACCGGCTCGGCGATGCCGTCCGTTTCTACAAGGTCGGGCTGGAACTGCTGATGACCGGCGACTACTTCGGGCTGGTGGAGCGGTTGAAGTCGCGCGGCAAGCGCGTTTTCGTGGACCTGAAGTTCTTTGACGTGCCGGAAACCGTTGGCCGGGCCGTCCGCGTGCTCAGCGGCAAGGGCGTCGATTTCGCGACCGTCCATGGCAATGACGCGATCCTGGAAGCGGCCGTCCGCAACAAGGGCGCCCTGAAGATTCTTGCCGTAACCGTATTGACGAGCCTCGATCGCGGCGATCTGGACGACCTGGGCTTTGCCTGTGACATCGAATCCCTGGTCTTGTCACGAGCGCGGCGGGCGCTGGAGCTAGGCTGCGACGGGGTCATCTCTTCCGGCCTGGAGGTCCCCAAGCTGCGGGACGGCGTCGATCAAAAACTGATTGTAGTGTCCCCGGGCATCCGTCCGGTCGACAATCGGCCGGCCGACGACCAGAAGCGCGTCGTCACGGTCGAGCAGGCCTTCCTGAACGGTGCCGACTACATCGTGGTCGGCCGGCCAATTCGCGATGCCGCCGACCCGCGCGAGGCCGCGCGGTCGATTCAGTCACAGATCGCGCCGTTGTTCGAGCGGCCCGGAACGGTTTGAACCGCACCCGCATCGCTACGCCGGGCGGCCCCGACCGCTAACGGCGTCATTTCGCTTTCCCTGATGCCTCTTCCGTCCGCGCCAAAGGCTGCGACCCATGCACGAACTAGCCAACGCGTTTAGTACCTCCTATCTGGTGGCCCTGTTGATGGGGCTGTTCAGCTCGCTGCACTGCCTCGGCATGTGCGGCTCCATCATCGGCTCGTTGACGCTGAGCCTGCGGCAGGAGATTCGCGAGCAGAAATCCACGCTGATGCCCTTCGTGTTGAGTTACAACCTGGGACGCATCAGCAGCTACGCCATCGGCGGATTACTGGCCGGCATGCTGCATCACGTGCTGACGCTGCCCTTCGGCGAAGGTCATGGCCATCGTCTGCTGCAGATCCTGTCCGCCGTCGTCATGGCGGCCGCGGGCCTGCATATTGCAGGGTGGTTCCAGCGATTTGCCTATATCGAGAAGTTCGGCGCACATTTCTGGAAGCGCATCGAACCCTACGGACGCCGTGTGATTCCGGTCGAGACACTGGGACAGGCCTATCTCTTCGGGCTGGTTTGGGGCTGGCTTCCGTGCGGTCTGGTGTATACCGCGCTGGCACTGGCAGCGACCTCCGACAGCGTGTTGCGCAGCACCTTGACAATGCTCGCCTTTGGCGTCGGCACTTTGCCTGCGGTGTTCGGGGTCGGTATAATGACCAGTCTGCTAGTGCGGCTATCAAGAATGAATAAATTTCGCCAGGTGACGGGTCTAATCCTCATCGCCCTGGCGCTGCTGGCAGCTTTCCCATGGCTGAATCCCATGGTGATGCACGGTATTCATTGAAGAGGTGAGGTTATGTTCGAGGCTTTGATCGGGCAATCGCCCAATTTCGAGGCTCTGTTGCGCAGTGCGCGCATGGTAGCCGCCACGGATGTGACCGTCCTGATCGTCGGGGAAACCGGCACCGGCAAGGAAGTCCTCGCCAGTGCGCTGCGCCAACAGAGCCCACGGTCGGACGAGGCCTTCGTTACGCTGAACTGTGCCGCCCTGCCGGAAGCCCTGGCCGAATCGGAACTGTTCGGGCATCGCAAGGGTTCGTTTACCGGCGCCGTCGCGCACCAGGTCGGGCGACTGCCGGCGGCGCACGGGGGAACGCTGTTCCTTGACGAAGTCGACTCGCTGGCGATTCCGCTGCAGGCGAAATTGCTGCGCTTCCTGGAATCGGGTGAAATTCAGCCGGTCGGCGACACGACCTCGCAACGTGTCGATGTCCGCGTGATCGCGGCGACTAATGCCGACCTGCACGCGAGAATCGGTCGCGGCGAGTTCCGCAAGGATCTCTACTACCGCCTCAACGTGGTGCCCCTCGAAATTCCACCACTGCGTGAGCGTGTCGGCGACATCCAGTTGCTATTGAACCACTTCATGAACATGTTCGCCCAGGAGCACCGCCTGCCGGTGGCAACCTTCAGTCGGTCGGCGATGAGCCGGTTGTGCAGCTATCCATGGCCCGGCAACGTGCGCGAACTTCGCAACGTCTGCGAGCGCCTGTCGATCCTGATGGCCGGCCGCGTAATCGAGGAGAACAACCTGCCCGGGGAAATCTCTCACCGTATGCCGGAGAACAAGCCGCTGTTCTCCCTGCCGGAGTTCGGTATCGAACTGGAGCAACTGGAAGTCGACCTGATCAAGCAGGCCCTCCACCGTACCAACGGGAACCGCAGCCGCTCGGCCCGGCTGCTGGGCATCTCGCGCGACACCCTGCTCTACCGCATGCAGAAGCACGGGATCACCTGACATTTAAAACGTCGCCTTTCACCGGTGCGCGGGACTCCAGCGCACGACCCCATCGTCCACTCGACTCAACCGCCGAGTACCGCGGGCACAATGGACTCAGGGGGGCCATGGCAGGCCATACCCAGTCCGTGCTGCCTCGGCACCCTGTCCCTGATTTCCGCCCACACAGCCGTAAAGTCACCCGCCCGGATCGGGTCGCCGGCCGTTCGGTTACCTGCTGTCTCACCCGCCGGAGCTGCGGTCACCCCGCAAGGTCTCGAACGATAGCGACCGCGTGTCGCTCGCTCCCTAAAGACCTCGCGGTGGCCATCGGGGACGCATCGGCCAGTACCGAGCGCAGCAACGGCGGGCGCGGTTGCTCAGCGAACGAGGCAACCCTCGCGTCAACCGCTGTCGTGTCCGCACCAACCCAACCGCCCGTGTCTGAGCCTCACCTGACCATCCCGTCGCCGGCATGCGACGGGAGCCGACGCGAGTCCACGCAGTCATCCCACGGCGACCGACAGGCGTAAAATCCCTCGCATGATCACTGCGCTGTGCCTGAGTGGCGAGAAAAGGACGGTTGACGAAGTGTCTATCCGCGCCGTCAGCGAGTTGCGCACGAACCCCGCCAATGTCATCTGGGTCGACGTCAACGATCCGACCGGGCGAGACTTCCTCGATCTGGCCGAGGAATTCCAGTTTCACCCGATGTCGATACAGGATTGCCGGGGCGGGCACCAGCGTCCGACGATCCAGGAGTACCCTGGTTATTATCTGATCGTGCTATACGAAGCCGAGCTGGCCGGACCAGAGGACCGTCTGGAACTCCGAGAGCTCAGCCTGTTTCTCGGCTCGAACTACCTCGTCACGGTGCACAGCAAGCCACTGCGGGCGATCACGGCAACTCGCCGCCACTGGCCGACCTGGATCGATCGCGCCGAACTCGGTGCCGGCCTCCCGGCCTACCTGCTGTTCGACGCCGTCGTCGATGACTATATGCCGCTGCTCGACCTATTGACCGAGCGTGCGGATGAACTCGTCGATGCGGTGTTTGGCGATTTCCAGCCGGAGGTGATGCGTGAAATTTTCGTAATCAAGCGTCAATTGCTGTACATCCGGCGCGGTGTGCTGCCCTTGCGCGACGTGTTCAACCTGCTACTGCGCCGGGAGCAACCGCTGTTCGCGCGCGAGATCCATGCTTATTTCCAGGATATCTTTCATAATCTGCTGCGTGTCGGCGATATGGTCGACAGTCTGAGAGACTTACTGGCTTCGGCTATGGACGCGTACCTGTCCGTGTCGGGCGCCCGCATGAACACGATCATGAAGCGACTGACCTCGATCTCGACGATCTTGATGTCGGCGTCTCTGATCGCGGGCATTTATGGCATGAACTTCGAGCAGATGCCGGAACTTGAATGGCAGTATGGTTACGTGTTCGCACTGCTGTCGATGATCGGCGTAGGCCTGGCGATTTACCTTTATCTCCGCCGCATCAAATGGCTGTAAGAAAGGCGAGAAAGCGCCTCGCAAGCGTTGACCCCAACGCCCGCGCCAAACGTCGGCAACGTGCGCTGGTCGCCTCGCGTCTGGCTCCCGAGGAAGAGCAAAGGCCGCGCGGCATGCAGGCCGCCACTGGCATACCCATCGTCGACGTTCCCGCGGAGACGACAGACCCCGACTTCGTGGATGGCTCGTTGATTTTCGATGGCAAGCATTTCGACCTTCCGCATCAGATCGTCAGCGCCGAAGATGCCGGCGAGCGAGATCCCTGGCTGAACCCGGTCATGATCGTCGTGCTGACCATTAGCCTCGGATTCACTGCCTTCATTGCCTACCTGATCTCGCTCCGTTCCAGCGGACCGGTTTGATGCGGTACCGGGCGGTCACCGGCCTTCGAGTCGCAAGACGCTTTCGGCAGCACGCCGAGCGGTCACGCAATGCGAACGCGGCACATCCTCGCCATCGGCGAGATCGCGTCACGACGCCCGGCGGGATGAGGTTCGGCGAGAGGCGCCTGACGCACGATGCCATGTGATGACCGTAACGGCCGAAAACGCCAACCAACAATGGGGACTTGATGAGAACGCATCGCAGCAAAGACCAGCCTCTCCGCACAGCAGTACCAATCGGCACGCGGCTTGCCACCGTGGCTCGACCGACGCCCCTGACCGCCACCCGCAACGACGACGGATCGGAGCCTGACGCATGAGTGACCGTCGCTTCTTTGATGATTCCCCTGCGACGAACGCTTTGAACGCGTATCGGGATGTCGCCCGGGGTCACCGTACCAAGATCGTCGCGACGATCGGTCCGGCCAGCAGTTCCCCGGACGTGCTGCGCAAGATGATGCGGGCCGGTATGGCCGCCGCCCGATTGAACTTCTCCCACGGCAGCTACGAGGACCATGCGCGAATGATCGCGTTGCTGAGGTCGGTCGCGGCCGAGATGGACACGCCCATCACTTTGCTGCAGGACCTCCAGGGCCCCAAGATCCGCGTTGCGCAACTGCCGCTGGGAGAGGTTCAGCTCACCGGCGGGCAGATCGTCACGCTGGTGCCCGCGTCCGAATTCGACGGTGCGCCCGGGTGCATCCCGATCGACTATGAACTGCTCGCCGAAGACGCTTCGCCCGGCGAACAGGTACTGCTCGATGACGGCCTGCTGGAACTGCGCGTACGCGGGATCCGCGAACGCCGGGTCGAGTGCGAGGTCGTCGAGGGCGGACTGCTGAAAAGCCGCAAGGGAGTCAACTTCCCGGGCCTGGACCTGCAGTTGCCGGCCATGACCGACAAGGACGAGCGCGACCTGGCTTTCGGCCTGTCCCAGGGCGTCGACTGGGTTTCGTTGAGCTTCGTGCGCAAGCCGGAAGATGTGCTGGCGCTGAAAGCCTTGCTGGCAACCCTCGGCTACGCGGACACGCCGGTCATCGCCAAAATCGAAAAGCCGCAGGCCATCGAAAAGCTCGAGGCCATCGTCGCGGTCAGTGACGGCATCATGGTGGCGCGCGGTGATCTCGGCGTCGAGATGAGCCCGGAGCGCGTGCCCATGCTACAGAAGCGCATCATCCGGATGTGTAATCTGCGCAGCATCCCGGCCATTACGGCCACGCAGATGCTGGACAGCATGATCCGCAATCCACGACCCACGCGGGCCGAGGCCAGCGACGTCGCCAACGCGATCGTCGACGGTACCGACGCCGTGATGCTGTCGGGCGAGTCCGCCGTCGGCGAGTATCCCGTGCGGGCCGTCGAAATGCTGGCCCGAATCGCGTGCGACGTCGAAAAGGAAGTCGAGTTCGCCTGCCTGCCGCCGTCGGACACCGACGAGACGCATGCTCTCAGCGAGGCCCTGAAAGCCATCGACAAGACGATGCGGCTACGCCTGATCGTAGCCTTTACCAGCAGCGGATATACGGCCCTGCTGGCCTCGAAGGAACGTCCGTCGGTACCGGTGGTGGCGCTGACCCCCAATCGCGGCACCTACCACCGACTGAATCTGATCTGGGGCGTGATTCCGCTGCTGATCGACCATCAGGTCGAGACCTTCGAGGATCTGGTACAGCAGGGTGAGCTCAACCTGCTGGAACGGGGCATGATTACGCCGGGCGACAAGATCCTGATCATGGGCGGCATTCCGTCGCAGCACGCCAAGGGCACGAACTTCCTCAAGATCCATACCGTGGGCTCGGACCAACCCGGTCCCGATGACTGAGCTGACGGCCACCCGTCGGCAGCGCCGCGGCCGGGCTGCTCCGGACCGGCGGTATGAATCGACCTGACCGAAAGACACTGTCACCCTTCAGCGAGTACGGAGGTGAGCATGTGGAGCCCAAAACCTGGAGCACGGCAGCGCGATGGCGGCCTGTTCGCCCTGCTGGCCGTCGCGATGGCAGTGATTACCCTCACCGGATTCGCGCGGACCTACTACCTGGCCCGGTGGTTCGACGCGCCGCCGCTGAGCGCGCTGGTTCGGTGGCATGGCCTGTTGTTCACAGCCTGGATCGCCGTATTTGCCTTTCAGGTCGGATCGATCCGCATGCGGCGACTGAACTGGCACCGGACCACCGGTCTTGTCGGCGCAGTGCTCGCTCTGGCCATGGTGGTCCTCGGCAGCGTCACCGCGGTGGTCGCGGCGCGACACGGACATTCGCCGAGCGCCAGTGTCCCGGCGCTTTCCTTCCTGGCGATTCCCCTGTTCAACATCGCGACGTTCGCGATTCTGATCGGCTGCGCCCTGTGGCTGCGCCGCGATGGTCCGACGCACAAACGTCTGATGGCTCTGGCCACGATCGCCATCATGGCGCCCGCCTTCGCGCGGTTTCCGTTCGAGTTCATCACAATCGGTGGTCCGCCGGTGTTCTTCGGCTTGACCGACCTGTTGGTCATCGCCGGCATGCTGCACGATCTCCGGGCCCACGGCCGAGTCCCGAGTGTCTGGCTCAAGGGAGGCGCCCTACTGCTCGGCTTGCAGATCACCAGCCTGGCCGTCGCCGGAACACCGGGGTGGTTGAGTATTGCCGGCTGGCTCACGCGCTAGGGCGAGCCGACCGTCCCAGCAGTAAAGGATTGTCGCCCGGCGCCCCCTCCAGAGTGGCGCATCCCCGCCAAGCCCTCGTCGCATGCTCTGCTTCAATGGGGCAGTTTCGACTGCGGCCGAACAGCCCTGTGGCGGGATGATAGGATTGAGCTTTTAGCCTGTCGATGGATGGCGGAGTGTGAGAGCGGGAAGCGAATCGAACGGGATCGATGGAACCATCGAGGACCATACATGGCGGAATCGGACTCTCCGCGCTGAGCAGCCAACAATGCCATGAGACTGGCCAAACGACTCGTGCTGCTCGGCCTGGGTCTCGCCATCCTGGCCGCAACCGGCTATCACTGGAGCACCCATCGGCATGAGCCGGCAGCGGCGCTGCTGCTGTACGGCAACGTCGACATCCGGGATGTCGAGATGGCATTCCGCCAATCCGGGCGTCTCGCCCGACTGACCGTCGAAGAGGGCGACCGGGTGGAGCCTGGCGACCTGCTGGGCGAGCTCGATGCCCAACCCTTTCAGGAAGCGCTTGCCGTCGCCGAGGCCCAGGCGCGCCAGGCGTCCGCGGAACTACAGAAGCTGCGCCGGGGGTACCGGGCCCAGGAGGTGGCCGAAAGCGCGCAGTCGGTACGGCAGGCAGAAGCCGCGCTGGCCTTCGCGGAGGGCGAACTGAAGCGGCAGAGCGCCGTCGTAACTTCCGGCGCCACGACACGGCACGCGCACGACCAGGCCCGCTCGGCGCGCGATCAGGCCGCCGCGCAACTCGCGGCAGCGAAAGCAGCCCTGGGCCTGAAACGGGAGGGCTATCGCCACGAAGACATCGCTGCGGCGGAAGCCCGACTCGGGGGCGCTGAAGCGGCCGTCGCCCAGGCCCGGACTGCCCTGGCCGACACCCGTCTGTTCTCCCCTGCCGCAGCCACCGTGCTGACGCGGGTACGCGAGCCCGGCAGCATGGTCAACGCGGCGGCGCCTGTCTACACGCTTTCGCTGCGCGCTCCCGTCTACGTCCGCGCCTACGTCGGTGAACGGCAGCTCGGCCAGGTCGTTCCCGGTACTTCGGTCACCGTTCGCTCCGACTCGTCGGATAAGACCTACCAGGGCCGGGTCGGCTTCGTGTCGCCGCGTGCCGAATTCACCCCGAAGTCCGTCGAGACGACCGAACTCCGCACTGACCTGGTCTACCGTCTGCGCATCGTCGTGGCCGATCCTGACGACGCGCTACGCCAGGGCATGCCGGTGACGATTCAGCTCGGCAACGCCACCCCACGACACTGACGTGAGCGTGACCGCCGCATCGCCCGAGGCCGCGCACACCGCCGCAATCGAGATCATCGGGCTGACCAAGCGCTTCGGTGCGGTCGATGCACTGCGCGATCTGACGGCCCGGATCGAGGCCGGGCGCCTGACCGGCCTGGTGGGTCCCGACGGGGCCGGCAAGACGACCCTGATGCGGCTGATGGCGGGCTTGATGCGACCGAGCGCCGGCACCATCCGGGTGCTGGGCCACGATACCGCACGGGACGCCGGGCGCATCCCCGCACTGACCGGCTACATGCCCCAGCGCTTTGGACTGTACGAGGACCTGACGGTCATCGAGAACCTGCGCCTTTACGCACGGCTGCGGGCGCTTGGCCGAACCGAGCTGACCGCCGGCTTCGACCGGCTCCTCACCTTCACGCGGCTCGGGCCGTTCACCGCGCGACTGGCGGGACGGCTCTCGGGCGGCATGAAGCAAAAGCTCGGCCTGGCCTGCGCGCTGATGGCCGAACCCAGGGTGCTGCTGCTCGACGAGCCCGGGGTCGGGGTCGATCCGGTCAGCCGGCAGGACCTGTGGCGCATGGTCAACGCATTGACGGCGGACGGCGTCGCCGTCGTGTGGGCCACGGCCTATCTCGACGAGGCCGAGCGTTGCGACACGGTGATCCTGCTGAACGCCGGGCAAGTCCAGTTCTCCGGCCCACCGGACGAGTTGACCGCGACCCTCGCCGACCGCAGTTTCCGCCTGCCGCAGCCACGGCCGGACCGGCGCCTGGTGCTCTCGCGCGCACTGGATCTGCCATCGGTCTGCGATGGCGTGATCCAGGGCGAGGCCGTGCGCGTGGTGCTGCGCCAGGGCGCCGACCGCCAGGAGATCGATACGTTTGCAGAATCCGTCGGGACTGCGGCCGTTCCGGTTCCGCCGCGCTTCGAGGACGGCTTCGTCGACCTGCTCGGCGGTGGTCCGGGCGGGACTTCCGTGCTGGCCGAGCGCATGGCACCGGTCAGCCTCGCCGGCGAACTCGCGGTCGAGTGTCGCGCGCTCACCCGCCGCTTCGGGGAGTTTACCGCCACCGACCGGGTCAGCTTCCAGGTCGCGAAGGGCGAGATTTTCGGCTTGCTCGGCCCCAATGGCGCCGGCAAGTCGACGACGTTCAAGATGCTGTGCGGCCTGCTGAAGCCGACGGCCGGCGAAGCGCTGGTGACCGGTTTGAATCTTCGCACGGCGGCCAGCGCAGCCAAGAGCCGGCTGGGTTACATGGCCCAGAAATTCTCGCTCTACGGCCTCCTGTCCGTGCGGCAGAACCTGGAGTTTTCAGCGGGGGTCTACGGCCTGGACGGCGCGGCGAAACACACCCGGATCGAGGAGATGATCGAGATCTTCCATCTGCAGGCCTACCTGAAATCCTCGCCGGACGAGCTTCCGCTGGGCTACAGGCAGCGGCTGGCCCTGGCCTGCGCCGTCATGCACGAACCCCCGGTGCTGTTTCTCGACGAGCCGACGTCGGGCGTCGATCCCATCACGCGGCGGGAGTTCTGGACCCATATCAACGGGATGGTGCGCAAGGGCGTGACCGTGCTGGTAACCACGCACTTCATGGACGAGGCCGAATACTGCGACCGCGTCGCGCTGATGTATCGGGCGCGAGTGATCGCGCTGGACGCGCCCGACGCGCTGAAGCGGGAAGCCTCGGCCGGTGACAGCGAATTGCCGACGATGGAGAACACCTTCATACACCTGATCGAAGCCATCGATGCAGCCGACAACGCGCCGGCTGCGCAGGAAGTCGCATGAAGCTGCGGCTTATCGGATACGGACCGAATGTCGGACGGGTCGCGGCATTAGCCTGGAAGGAGTCGCTGCAGATCGTCCGCGACCCCTCGGTGATCCTGGTCGCCTTCGTGCTCCCGGTCGTGCTGTTGCTGCTGTTCGCCTATGCGGTCTCGCTGGACATCAAGCAGGTGCGGATCAGCGTCGTCGCGGAGTCCGACGGCGTCGAGGCCCAATCGCTGGCCGCCGCCTTCGCCGCGACGCGGTACTTCGCCGTGAGCCCGGCGCGTGACCGGCGCGAAGTGGCCGGCGAGCTCGTCGCCGGCCGCATACGCGGCTTCGTCGTGATTCCGCAGGACTTCGAGCAGCGGGTCGCGGCCAGCACGCCCGGTCCCCTGGTCCAGGTCGTGACCGACGGCACCCAACCCAACACGGCCAACTTCGTCGCCAGCTATGCCGGTGGCGTGCTGGCCGGCTGGCAGGACTCAAGACCGTCGCCGCGAACCGCGGGCGTCTCGCTGGTGCCCCGTTTCTGGTTCAATCCGGAAATCGAGAGCCGACGGTTCCTGATACCCGGAGCCATCGCGGTCGTCATGACCATCATCGGCACCCTGCTGACCGCGCTGGTGGTCGCTCGCGAGTGGGAGCGCGGCACGATGGAGGCGATCCTTTCGACTCCGGCATCCGTCGGCGAAATCATCGCCGGGAAACTCCTCCCGTACTTCGTGCTCGGGCTCGGCGCCACCGCCTTCTCGACGATCCTGGCGGTGACCGTCTTCGGAGTGCCGCTGCGCGGCTCCTGGCTGAGCCTGACCGCGCTGTCCGCCGCCTTCCTGTTCCCGGCGCTGGCACAGGGACTGCTGATTTCCACGCTGGCCAGAAACCAGTTCATCGCCTCGCAGCTCGCACTGTTTTCCGGATTCCTGCCCGCCTTCCTGTTGTCCGGCTTCCTGTTCGAGATCGACTCCATGCCGGCGCCGATCCGCGCCCTGACCTACCTGATCCCGGCGCGCTATTTCGTCTCGTCATTGCAGACGATCTTCCTGGCCGGCGACGTCTGGACCCTGTTGCTGCGCAATGCGGCGGCGATGATCGTCGTCGGGCTGGTGTTGTTCGTCCTGGTGCGGCTCAAGACGCACAAGCGACTGGATGCCTGAAGCATGAGTTGGCCATCACCACGGATACGGGCGCAGATCGTCAAGGAATTGCTGAGCGTCTGGCGCGACCCGAAAAGCCGTTTCCTGCTGATTGGACCGCCGATCTTCCAACTGCTGATCTTCTCCTTTGCCGCAACGCTGGAGTTGCGGAACGTCGCTGTCGGGGTCTGCAACCGCGACAACGGACGATGGGGTCATGAACTGGTGTCGCGACTCGGCGCCGCCGCCTTCGTGCGCCACCTGCGCCCAGCACACAGTGCAGCGGAGATCCGGGACATGCTCGACCGCCGTCTGGTCCTCGCGGCTATCGACATCCCCGAGACCTTCTCCCGCGACCTGGTCGCGTTGCGGCCAGCAAGCGTACAGGTGATCCTCGATGGTCGCCGCGCCAACAGCGCGCAGATCCTGCTCGGTTACCTGAACGCCCTGGTGGGCGGACTGAATGCCGACCGGACGAGCCCGCCGGCAGGTAACGACTCACGCCTCCCCCTCGAGGGAGCGGGCGGGGAATGGTTACCTCCGGCAGCGGACCGCGACGGCCTCGCGGTACGGCACTGGTTCAACCCCAACCTGATCTACCGCTGGTTCATCGTGCCCAGCCTCGGCGGCGTGCTGGTAATGTTCGCGACCTTGCTCGTCACCGCACTGTCCATCGCTCGCGAGCGGGAACTGGGCACCTTCGATCAGTTGCTGGTTTCGCCGTGCACACCGACCGAGATCGTCCTGACCAAGCTCGTTCCGGCCTTACTGATCGGCACGGTGATGGGGCTCGTAATGGCTGCGGCAGGCGTATTCGGGTTCGGCGTGCCCTTTACCGGCTCGTTCCCGCTGCTCTTCTGCAGCCTGCTGCTGTTCATCGTGTCGATCGTGGGCATCGGACTGATGATTTCATCGATCTGCAGCACGCAGCAGCAGGCCATCCTCGGGACCTTCGCGATGGGCGTGCCGGCGGTGCTGATGTCGGGCTTCGCCACGCCCGTCGAGAACATGCCGCAGCTGCTGCAAGGTATCGCACAGATCATCCCGCTGACCCATTACCTGATCATCCTGCAGGGCAGCTTCCTCAAGGCGCTGCCGGCGTCCGAGATCCTCGCCCATGCGTGGCCTATGGCGGCGATCGCCGCGGTGACCCTGTCCGCCGCGACGGTATTCGTGCGGAGCAAGCTGCAATGAGCACGGAGAAACAAGTCGCGCTCGGTGTGCTGCTGGGCCTGTCAGGCTGCATGGTGGGCCCCGATTACCGCACGCCCGCGCCATCCCTGCCCGATCGCTGGACTGCGGCGCGGGACCCGGCCGCCGACCTGAACCCGGTCTCTCGAGCGGCGTTGAACACCTGGTGGACGAGCTTCCACGACCCGCAGCTCGACCAGCTGATGACCCAGGCACTTGCCCGGAACCTCGATCTGAAAATGGCCTTCAGCCGGATCGAGCAGGCCCGCGCCGAGCGCCGCGCCAACCGCGCCGACCTGTTCCCGAAGGTTTCTGCCAATGCCGTCGGTGCCCGCGTCGACAACCTGCTGCCCTTCGGACAGTCGGGTGCGCGGCCGTTCAATTACTTCCTGACGGGTTTCGATGCAATCTGGGAAATCGACCTGTTCGGCCGGCTCCGGCGGCGGCTGGAAGCGGCCGATGCCCAGACCGATGCTGCGATCGAGGACCATGCCCAGGCCTGGGCGCTGCTGGCCGCCGAACTCGCCCGCACCTACACCGACTACCGCAATCTGCAGACTCAGCAGCGTATCACGGTAGCCAGCCTGGCCTCGCAGCGACAGACTCTGGCGCTGACCGAGCAACTCTTTCGCGAGGGTCTCGGCACGCACCTCGACGTGGCGCGCGCCGGGGCCCAGTTCGATGCCACTCAGGCCCGGATCCCCCAACTGGACGGACAACTGGCCGCAGCGGAGTACCGACTGGAAATCCTGACCGCGGCCCAGCCCGGTGCGCTCCGTTCGCAACTCCGCGAGCCCCGGCCGGTCCCCGGCTCCGACGTGCGCGCGCTGCTGACGAAACCGGCTGACACCGTGCGCTACCGGCCCGATGTGCGCGCCGCCGAACGCCATCTCGCCGCCACAACCGCGCTGCAGGGCGCGGCGTTCGGCGAGCTGTTCCCGAAAATCTCGGTCGCCGCCTTTCTGGGGATGCAGAACTCCGACCTGGAAAACCTTTTCCGATCGTCTTCGTTCGCCTGGGCCAGCGGCACGGCCATCACTCAGCCCATCTTCAATTTCGGCCGCATCCGCGCCGGCATCGATCTGGCCGATGCCCGTCAGCAGGAGGCCTATTTCAAATACGAAAAGACCGTCCTCACCGCCCTGCACGAAACCGAAACGGCGATGAAGCAGTTCCTGACCGAAGCGCAGCGGCGGGAAAGCCTCGCGCGCTCGGTCAGCCAACTCAGAACAGCTCAGGATCAGGCGGCGCTGCGCTACCGGGAAGGACTGGCGACCTACCTGGAGGTGCTCGACGCCGAGCGCGCCGTCCTGGCCGAGGAGCTGGCACTCGCGCAGTCGCAGGCCCAGACCACGACCAACCTGATCGCCCTGTACAAGGCCCTCGGCGGCGCCGGGCAACTGGATGTGAAACCCGTCGAGGAGCCGATCCGGCCGTGGGGTTGAGCCATCGCGGCGCATATCCGCCCCTCAAGCATCGGCGTCATGCGCGGGAGTGAGAGGGGAACCCAGTCAGCTCCACCGGAGTAACCAGATGGGGTTTGGCCCGTTCTGAGCGGCGGCCGCAACAACCGGTTGGGTTGGCACATGACAAGGGCAAAGGCGTCGCTGACTGTTCGGTTCCGAAGACATCCCGGTCTGTCTCGAGCCCGGAAAGTATCAGCGACGCCCCGACAAACAGGTCCTTGGTGTAAGCGGACGTACCGAATCCGAACTTAGCGCTTGCGACAGAAAACCCGTTGCGCTGTGTAGCACCCGTTGCTGGCTCCAGTCGACACGACATTATTGGCACTGAGCCACCAATATCTGTGACGGAATTCTCCAGCACCAGCGCATTCATCTGCCGCCAGTGTCCCCCGATAGAAAACGAAGCCACCATAATTCATGCCTAGAGGTGGGTTATCGGAAAAGACAAGATACGGCTGTTTATTTGCTACCCTTATGCCAACATTCCATGTCGTGCATACTACAGGCACAGGCTCTATCGTATTGTATGGGATTCCATATTCCCAAGAGGCGGATGGCCTTGTCGGAATCTGGCAGTTCGAGCCGAAACTCGAAATGACGCCACACCCGAACCAGGGATTATTGAGGGGATCAGAAACCGCGTTACAAGTGACCAATAATGTGGCCAGCCCAATACAGTTGGATAGCTTCATCGCCGTGACTCCTCGCATTTTACGGAAATTCACCCTTTATTCCCTATCCTCGGGAGCGGAAGCGCATATCTCCCAGTTTTAGCGACGTCAAGTCGTCGCGAGACAGAACGCTTATATGGTGAGCGACCATAAGTTCGCTCAGGCAGAGCTAGGTCAGCACAGAGCATGCCATACAAGCAACCTGCTGACGCTTCAAGATGTTCTATGATGCCAACGCACCTTAAACAGCCCTCCCTGTTCAAGAACGTGACACGACAGAGCGCGCATATATGAAAATCCTTTTGACAGATAACGCGTTACTTCGAATGCGCGCGTGTTCACTTTCCTGAACGCGGTGTTCAGGAGCTTGTACGTTCAGACCTAAGGGAGATCTATCAAGGGCCCAATATGAAGTGCCACATCACGTAAGGCCTTGAAAGCGGATAATGTTGATCGAGGATTCTTCTCGACCTAGGAGCCGCTGATTTCTTCAGCCCACCCCGCGATGCAGGGATGAATCGCCAAGTTCAAACGTTGACAAGGTTTGAACTTGCGATATGTGGCGAAACCGCGTTTTGCCCCACCGGCTATGAACAAAGCCACGACGGCTTTAGGCCAGAGGCAGTAAGTATCTGCACGGATTTACGGGCGTGGGAGGGCCGTGGAGAATAGCCGTGTCGGCATTCCGCTCTGCGGCCCATTACCGACTGACGGGCCCCCTCCGCTTCTGTTCGAAAGCTTCAGCCCCAGTCGCGCGGCTGACTGAGGCAGCCGCGGATGCGGAGAGAGGGCCCTCACTGCCATCTCGACCACCGCTGGGCCGAGATCGGCGAGGTCTCGCCGAAGAAGACGAATCGCTCAGTCGCACACGAGCTCTTCGTAAACGTTCTCGTAGACGTTCCTGGCTACGGTCTGCTTCGGATCGGATCCGGCAAGGCTGGGAAGCTGATATGTCACCTTGACGGGGTAGATCGTCACATTGGGGGGCACACCCGCCGCCTTCTCCGGAGCGGTCGAGACATAAGCGTCCCCAATCTCCACCGCCGTGACGGTCGCGTTGCCGCGCCGGCAGGCCTCGGTGACTTCGGCGACTGAAGGCGTCTTCTGACAGGCCGCGAGCACGGCACCCGACAGGTAAACGGCCAGAAGGAGGGTTTTTCTGCACATAGGCGTTGGCACCAGTAAAAAAGAAAGTCGATGGCAGGGCTTTCGTCGATAGTGTGAGGCAACCGGCCGCGCGTCCGTGGCCACGCACTGCGCATTGTCACGGGTAATCTACGCGGCATTAGGCTCTGTCGTTAGCCAAAATCCGGCCCTGAGAGTGGGAACAGAAGCCAACGCGTCAGGCGGGGCTGACCCTGGACATTGCCTGTGTCCGGGAAAAACACGCTGCTCGGAGCGCCATTCTCCGGCGAACCCGACACAGCATGCGCGGCTCGAGCGAAGGAGGGGTGATCGTCGTGCGACCGTGATCAACCCTCACACCGGTTGCGGCGAATGAGTCGGAGCAGAGCCGGTTCTCCCTTCGGCATCGCTCAACTCCTTCAGGCCTGCGCTGACCCGAGCCAGTTCGGACACGACGCTCGTCAGCAGATTCTCGATTGTGGCGTCCGTCTCACCTGCCTTCACCGCGGCCTCCAGTCGCGCCGCGAACTCGCCCGTCTCGCTGGCGCCGAGCATCCGGGCAGTTCCCTTGAGCGAGTGCGCCAGCCGCTGGGCGACCGGCATGTCGGGGACGGCCAGCGCGGCCCGGAAGTCGGCTTCGAAGGCCAGACAATACGCATCGTAAAACTTGCGCAAGAGCCGCAGATACAGCTCCCGCTTTTGCCCGACGTGCTCAAGCCCCATCGCCACATCGATGCCCGGGAACGCGAGTGATCCGGGCTCTACCGCCGCCTTCGGGGCTGCTGGAGCCTGAGGGACGCTGGCCGTCGGTTTGATCCATTGTGTGAGAGTCCTCATCAGCTCGGTCAAGTCGACGGGTTTGGACAGATAGGCGTTCATGCCGGCGGCGAAACATCGCTCACGGTCGCTGCTCAGCGCATTGGCCGTCAGCGCGATGATCGGCAGGTCGCGAAGCTGCGGATCGCTGCGCAGCGCTCGGGCCGCCTCGTAGCCATCCATCACCGGCATCTGGCAGTCCATCAGCACCGCATCGGGGCGGACAGTCTTCACCTCGCGCACCGCATCCAGGCCGTTCTCGGCCACGCGGACCTTCAGACCGGCATTGGCAAGCAGCTCCATCATCATCTCGCGGTTGATCTCGATATCCTCGACCAGCAGGATCTCAGCACCCTGCAAGCCGGCAGCCAGTTCGGTCGCCGGGTCGAGGACGACCGGGGGCGCAGCCGTATGCGCAGCCGGATGCGCAGGCGCCGGCGAGAGTTCCAGGCAATGCGCGATGCACCCATAGAGTCGGGCCAGCGTAATCGGCTTCGAGAGCCGCCCGGCTTCCGTCGGGGCACCGCCGCCGTGCCGATAGCTCATCACCAGGACCGGCAGCCGCAGTCGCTCCGGTGCTTCGCGCAGCGACCGCAACACCTGCGGCCCCGGCAGTGTTTCGTCGATCAGCAGGCACAGATAGGCCGCGGCACCGCCGTTCAACTTGGCCTCGGTCTCCGGCCAGGAAGCGCACGGGTCTGCCGTCAGGCCCAGGTGGGCCAGTTGTCCCTGCAGGCTTTGTCGCGAGGCGCTGTCACTGTCGGCGACCAGCACGCGTCGCGAGGTACATCGGGCGAACGCATGGTGCAGCGGAAAGCCGGCTCCGACGACGCCGAACTTCGCCGTGAACTGGAAGGTACTGCCCTTGCCGGGCTCGCTGTCCACCCACAGATGTCCGCCCATCCGCTCCACCAGTCTCCGGCTGATGGCCAGACCCAGCCCGGTACCACCGAACTGGCGGGTCGTCGACGAATCCGCCTGGGAGAACGGTGCAAACAACCGAACCTGCTGTTCCGCGGTCATGCCGATGCCTTCGTCGCTGACGGCCACCCGGAGCACCAGGGAATCGCTGTCGAAGGATTCCAGATGGAAGCTAACCGACACCGTGCCCCGCTCCGAGAACTTGATGGCATTCCCGACCAGATTCAACAGCACTTGACCCAAACGCAGCGGATCCCCGACGAGCCGGCCGGGTACGTTGCCCTCGCCGTCGAAGACCAGATTCAATCCTCGGTCCGCCACGCCTTCGCCCACCATCAGGCTCAGGTTCTCCAGTATCCGGTCCAGTCCGAACTCGGCGCTTTCGAGTTCGAGCTTCCCTGCCTCGATCTTGGAGAAATCCAGAATGTCGTTGACGAGATGGAACAGCTGGCTGGAGGCTGCCTTGGTTTTGGTCAGATAGGCGCGCAGCCGCTCGGGCGGCTCCGCCGCGAGGGCGAGGTCGGTGAAACCCAGGATCGCGCTGACGGGCGTCCTGATCTCGTGACTCATGTTGGCGAGAAACTGGCTTTTCGCCTGATTCGCCGTCTCGGCTTCCTTCGCCCGTTGCGCCAACTCGGCATTCAGGGCAGTGATCTCCTCGGCGCGTTCGTTCAAAGCCTGGTTGGCGCGGATGATCTGTTCGGTCCGCCGGATGTTCTCGATGGAAATCGCCAGCTGCCCGCACAACATCGAGACGCTCTCGGTGCGGCCGCGGGTGAATGCAGCCCGGAACAGGCGATTCTCTAGCGCCAGCGCAGCGGTCAACCGCCCCTGCGTGAAGATCGGCAAACCGAACAGCGAGCACTGCGCCAGTCCGGCGAAATGCGGGTCGCCCGCAAAGCGGCTGTCGGTCACGGCATCGTCCGACCAGACCGGCTTCAGCGACTTCAGCGCCAGTCGCAGTCCGTCGCCGCTGATGATCCCACGCCGCTCGGCTTCATCCAGGCTCATACGCTCGAGGATCGTATCGCCCCGGATCCCGCCTTCCAGATGCCAGCACCCCTCGTCGTCCAGCATCATGAACCGGACGTCGGTCGCACCGGTCAATTGGGCCACCGACTCCACCAGCCGCCGAACCAGTCGCGGCAACGAGGTTTCCGAGGACAGCGCCTGGGAGGCACGGAGCAAGACCTCGTGGTCCGAAGTGTCACCGGAACCGGCGTCGATGAAGGGCCATTCGGCGCGCAGCGCGTGCGCCTTGGCCAGGGCACCCCATTGACGATAATGGCCGTGCGCCCGCACCAGCAACGGGCGGCCCGCCTGTTCCAGACCCTGCCGCAGATAGCAGCGCCCTGCCTGCTCGGTAATCGACGCCAGATGCCAAGGGCGGTGCTGTCCCTGAACCAGTCCCATCGCCCGCTCGAAAGCCTGCAGCGCCAGCCAGGTCTCGCCGAGCGCAGCGAGCCGCTCGGCTTCGATCCAGTGATGGAAATGGCGGAAATTCATGGGTGCATCCGCGGTACGGGCCTCGAACCAAACCTGTCTGTCGGCCACCTTCTCCAGCAGCGCCGGGCGCTCGTCCGGCGGCACGGTCGGAATCCGGCGGATCAACGCCAGCGCGTCGAACAGGTTCACCAGCACGCTGGCGTAGTGCGCGGTAACGTGCGCCGCAACCGGACCGACGGCCTCGACATGCTGAATCAAGGACCGATCGTCGTTGAACACGACCGCCGTCAGCGCCCGGAAAAGATGAAAGTAGCAGAGCGCCATCGGATTGCCCTGGATGGGCTCCCGTTGCTCCGACTCGTCCCGCCGGGCGTCGTTGCTGTCGCTGCCGTGCGCCGCCGTTGTTCCTTCCAGCGTTTCGATCAGCTGCCGATAGAGCAGGAAGGACTGCTCGGCATGCCGGTTTCCGGTCTTGCGGGCAAACGCCAACGCGGCGTGATTCTCCGCGGCGAGCTCGGCGAGATGGCTGCCGGTCTCCAGCAGCACGATCTGCGAGGTGAAGAACGTGTAGCAGGCAAACTCCAGTTCTCCCGCACGCAGCAAGCCGTCGCGAGCGGCACGCGCCGGCGACAGGGACTCCTCCAGCGGCCGGAACCAGTGCCTGTTCGACAGTTCCATCACGTGCTGGGCGCGGGCCGTCTCGCCACCCTTTTCCCAGTCCTGTCCGGCCAGCAAGGCCGCGGAAGCCGTCCGGAAGCCGGTCGCGTAATCGCCGCGCCAGAGAATGCAGGGGCCGATCATGCAGGACAACGGGTAGATCAGGAACGGCTGATAGCCGTCCTCCACCCATAGGCGACCGCAACGCACCACGAGCCAGCAGGCAAACAACGGACTTGAGAAGAACGTCGCCGTGATCATGCGGTTCATCAGTTTGGCGACTGCATTCGCCGTCGAGTTCGCAGGCGCCGCCGCGATGGACAGGCTTTCCAGCGCACCTGCCGCCACATGAGGGTGTCGTAAAAGCTCAATACGTTGCCGTTCCGAGCACTTGAGTAGGTGCTACCGGTGGTGACGATGGCACCGCGAGAGTGCGCCCAAGCCATTCAAAGCGGGAACGGAATTTCCTCA
>NZ_SRSH01000027.1 GCF_006175985.1 Methylotetracoccus oryzae
GTCGGGTAATACGGTTCGATCACCGCCCGCAGTTCCGACCAGGGTACCGCCTGCTCCATCTCGGCCAGGAACTTCTCCCGTCGGGTCTGCTTCTTCTTCTGGTCATAGGCCAGCGAGGCGAAGCTCGTCTGTTTCATCCGGTCACCGCGTTCACGTGCTCTGTTGGCGATAGCTCAACAGCCGCATTTGTTCAGAGGTTCTTTAGCAACCAGAGGGCGCCGCCGGGGTTATCAAGCATCATCGGAAAGTCGCGCTGCACAGTGTCGTGATGTACCTTCGCGAAATAGTCGTTAAAAAACTCAATACTATAATTATTATTATACATCAGAAACGCCCTTAGCGCATATAATTCGTTCCAGGATCTGTTCTCATCAACAACCCAGCTGCGGGGATACTGAAAGGGCCAGAAAGTGTCGTGGATATGAATATGAACGCCGGGGTTGAGTGCCGGCAAGATCTCAAAGAGCTCGAAGTGAACGTCGCTGCCAGTCTTGAGTACATGTGTAGAATCAATGAAGAGAAAATCACCGCTATCAAGAGAGCGGAACACATCAAGGTCAACGCTCTGGACCTCAGAAGGGATTATCGTGGTACGCACTCGATCACTAGACGTCAAGAGCGAATCGAGAAGTTGTGGATAGGGCTCGACAAAAGTAACGTTAACCTCCTGCCGCAGATGGTGTTCGATTGTATCCAAGGCACACGCAGAAGAAAAACCTGAACCAATTTCCACAATACGATGCGGTCGATATGTCATGAGCATCGCAAAGTAGACACTTGCATCGCCGACACCATATGCTGGGTTATCTGGGCGATAACGCCTTTCCACAACGCCCGCTTTCGAAAACGGCGCTGATTGAAGATGCGGCAGTAAACGCCGCCACATGGCCAACTGAGTCGTGGGGTTTAGGTCAATCCCGGGCAGGGACGAGGGCCACCCCACATCACCAAACAGATGCGCTACGGTGCTTACATCCACAATTGGGCTGTAGAAGTGCCCGGGAGGCCGGAACAGTCGCGCTCGCGCAGTGTTGACGGTTAGGTATTCATCTGACGACAAAAAAGCTGCCGTGACGTCGGCTTCGGAGAGGCCTGCCCGCATCTGGTTAATCCAAGCCTGGACGGCGCCCGGTTCAGGGTCCCGATGCAGAAGGCTGCGATATAAAAGGTGTAGAAACTTCTCATTATTCATGGGCAAAAACACCTAGAGAAAACTCTTGGACGCGAAAAAGGGGGGGGCGTAGCAAAAGGCAAAAACCCACCTGTCTAGCGATGAATCTCATCCAGCCTGATCTTCCGGTCTGGCTAACGATCATGGCGAGGTGCGCTGCGCCGGAAGATCAAAGAAACGATGGGATTGAAGACGGCGGGAGGATGTCGTGATAGGTCTTGGCGGTTTGACCCTGCATGCTAACGCGACCCGCCGAACCGACCGGCAGGCCAGATCGACTTCGTAGTTAGGACACGTCCGCCAGGCAGTTGGCGACCCGTCACGTTCAGGGGGTCTCGGTTCCGGCACCCTCCGTCCTATCTGTCGCAGTTTAAGACGAGAGGGAGCGGAAAGGAACTAAAACTGCTGGACCAGCGAGTCGTGGGGCTGGACGTGCATCAAGCGCAAATCGTGGCCCGGACGCGTCAATTACGTTGCGAGACCCGCGACGCTTATTTGGTGTGGGGCCGACGAGCTGGCTGGTCGTTTTCTTTTACTGCGGGCGGGGGGGTTAATCCAAGCGGTGGTCGGCATCGCCAACAACAGAAGTGGCTTCTGGAATGCTGAACCGCCAGGGTTTGGTGAAGGCTCGAAATCCTGAGAAGATGGAGCCATGAAGAAGTCAACGAAGTTTTTCCCCGAGGTTCGTGAGCGAGCCGTGCGCTTGGTGTTCAAGTGTCGCGAGGAATTCTTCACAATGGGCTGCCTTGATATCGATCGCCGGCAAGATGGGTTGCACGGCGCAGACCTTGTTGAGTTGGGTGCCCCAAGTTCCGCAGTTCTGAACGGAATTCCAGGCGACGTGCCCAATTCACGTCTGATGTTTCAATGACGTAGCGCACAAAGGTAGGTCCGAGCGGCGCTGGGCTGCAGTGTCACGCCATGTTTCCGGAGTGAATTGAGGGAAGGCCTGTAAAAGTGCTGTGCTGCGCACATGTATACGCGCATGCCCCGATCTGGCGGTCGAAGCTACCTGCACCTCGTGGAATCCTACCGAATCGACTCCGGCGCGGTGCGCCAGAAGGTCATCGCCAACCGCGGCCGCCTCGATCAACCGGCACAGAAGGATATTGATCCGCTGATCAACGGACTAAACCGCGCGCTCGGTCGTACGACCAACGCGGCGTTCGCGCCGGAATACGAGAGCTCCAAGGCCTACCGGGATGTCTTTGTGCAGCAGTTGTGGCAATAGCTCGGCTTTGGCCAGTTGATCCAACGCGCCTTGCGGTCGTCGCGCCAGAACGTTGATGCGGAGGCCCTGGTGCGCGCGATGGTTTTCTAACTACCGTGTGCCCCTGATTCCAAGCTGGGGTGTGTGGATTGGCTCCAGACGGTCGCCAACCTGCACCTGCCGAGCGTGATCTCGCACGATCATCTGCTGCGCGCCATGGATGCACTGTTGGATCAGGGCACGGCGGTGGAGGACTTGATCGCGGCCCAGCTGCGCCTGAAAAGCAACGGCAGCGCTGCCAGCCCCAAAACCGCCTTACAACTGCTGAGCCGGATCCAACAGCACCGCGCCACCGTTGGCTCGAAAACCCTATTCCGGCATCTGTCGAACCACCCCCGAACAACTCGAACTCTTCGCCGCACTGCAAGTGCCCGTCCCGAAATAGCCGGCTGTAGTCACATTTTTTGATGATCACAGGTCGTCAAATCATATACCTACTCGATTAACTGCGGAACTTGGGCGTGCACGCTGGACCGGGAAAATCGGGCATCAAGGCGGAGCCCCCCCATTCAGCTGTCGGTGGCCGGACCCTCTATGAGGGTGTCGCGTCAAATGGATGCAAACTGTTGCCGTAGCTTGCCTACGATACCTTGATAGTTAGCAGCCTGAAAGGCGCGATGGTAAGCCCATGATAAGGCTTGAATTACATGCTCCCCTATCTGTAGGTCTTGGGTCTTGGTCGTACGAACGAAAGTATCTAAAGCTAGTGCGCTCCGAAAGATTGAGTCCGCCAACGGCTCAAGTCGCTGCCACTGGGCTTCAGAGTTTAAAACGTTCGTGTATTCGAGAATTTCGGGCACAAGATGTTTCTGACTAAACACATATTGTGATTCCCCCTGCAATCTACATCGGCGGAGGAAATCAGCAAGGCTCAGGGAGCGCATCATGGAGGTGCGCGCCTTCGGATGATATATGACCTTTAGCCTAAAGGCGGAAAGACGAAAACCCAATTCGATATCTTCGCATCCGAAACGAAACACCGGGTCGAAAAGACCGTGACGGACAAACAATTCACGCTTAGCGGAGGAACGGCCGCCCCAAAAATACCTATAGCTCAATTCGTCGCCTTCTCTTAAGTCGCTGTAAGAGAAAAGATAACCACCTGGTCCGGTGACGAAATCCATCAGAGGATCACTCGCGATCTCTGGAGTCATGTCCGTGAACCCGAGCACGGCATGGTGTAGGCTGGGGTTTGTGCGATGGCAGATCAAGTGTTCCTCTAGAAGTCTCGGGTCAGCTGCGTCGTCGTCGTCCAGAAAAAGTACGATCGGCGCGCGGGCAAGGAAAATCCCGTGGTTTTTCGCGGCTGCTAGCCCAGAGTTGCGCTGAAACGCGTACCGAAGTCCGGGAATTATGTGGCGATAACCCTCGATCACGGCGTGTGTCTGGTCTGAGGAGCCATCGTCCACGACGACCACTTCAAACTGCCCTTGATCGAGTGTCTGAGCAGCGAGCGCCTCCAATACCCGAGGCAGGTAACCAGCGCGGTTAAAGGTGGTGAGGATAGCCGAGATCAGTGGTTTCCGTTGCATGGCAGTTTCCAATCCGCGCTATAGGAGCGGTGGGGACTTCGGCGTTGCATACGTTCGAATTATGGTAAATGCGTCCCCGGGGGCGAGATGTTCGCGCTGGCTGAGGAAGTCCTGCATCTGGCGGTCGGAATCGGAGTGGCGGTAGTGCGTGACCGGTTTCCTAAGGTCATGGGCGATAGGAAACTTGTCAACGATACCGAGTCGCAGCGCGCGCTGTTGGAGTAAGACCGGCCAGACGAAGTCGTAGCCCCAGCCCATTCCGGACTCATCGTCGAAGGGTAGCAGGCAACTGAACGCAGGTCGGCGAATAGAGAATAAGGGTCCAATCTCCACAAAGAGTGTCTCGCGAGCGTCGATTCCAGGCATTTGGCTCACAAAGGGGTGATCTATGAAGCTGTCGCGCGTGCGTGCGGGCTGGGCCAGGGCAAAGTCACAGCGGGAGACGATGTTGAGGTAGTTATCGAGGAAGTTTGGAGGCAGGCCTATGTCGTCATCGACTACGAGAATGAACTGATAGTCTTGCAATGGTCGTTCGGCGAGGAGGCGGTTGAGCAGAGTGAACTTCGGTATCGACGCCTGGGAAACCAGCGCCGTTATTGCGCTCAGGCGTTCCGGGACCTTGCCTTTACCAAGGGCCGCCCAAGACTGCTCGACGTCCCAATTGTGTGCAGAAGAAAGTTCGCGCGTAATGTCTTCCGCGCGGTTCTCGTGGTCGAGCAGGTAGACGCCGACGACGAGGACCCGGTCTTTCGTCCTCATGCCGCTCGCCCGACGCCTGCAGACCGATGATGAGAATGATCAGGATAGCTCAGAGACTCTTCCGCGGCGGAATTGGCGCAAGATAGGAGCGCCTCTACCTTCTGCTTGACCGAGCGCGGCGAGAACCGTTCATCGAGGTGGCTCATGCCGTTCGTGGATAGCTGCATCCAAAGGATTGGGTTCTTGTAGAGTGCGATCACGTCTCTCGCAAAGTCGCTGGGTGCATCGGCAATAAGGGCATGTTGACCGTGTTCGAGATACATCCCTTCGGCCCCGATTGCGGTTGTCACCGACGGTAGTCCATAGCTCATGGCCTGCCCCAACTTCCCTTTCATGCCGGCGCCATAACGTAAAGGGACGACAAAGACACGGCTAGTCTCAAAGTATGTGGACACATCCTCGACGTAGCCAATGGCGCGAATCCCGGGGCCTCCGAGAGCACGGACGGAGTCGGGCATGTTGCTGCCTACTATCAGGAATTCGATGTCGGTAATCTCCCTTCGAATCAGAGGAAAAACTTCGTTGGCGAAATAAAGGACTGCATCTACGTTCGGGCGATGCGCAAATCCACCGATGAAGAAAAGGTTCTTGCGCTCGGAATAGGAAGGGACGTGTGTCGCAAGCTCGTGGACATTTGGTACCACTTCCACGTGACTTCCGGGCGCAAGTTCCCTTAGCAGGGCTCGCTCTCGCTCGGTTATCGCGATGGTCACATCGGCGCAGTTCGCACAAACTGTTTCAATCTTCCGATAGTGGTTTGCTAAACCCAAGCTCTCGGGGTTTCCGGAGATCTCCGCCTCGCGGGAAAAACGCAGATAATGAAGATCGATGGAATCGAAAATTACCCGAGCATTGATTGCATGGGCGCGTATCCAAGGCAAATACTCATAAGCAATCTCTGGAAAGTTTAGCCATACATTGGCGTAGAGGTGGCCGGTATTGACGATTTCGATAAGCCCTTGCTCTGCTCCGTAGATCAACCGTACCCCGACATCCCGCAGTGCCGCCTCGTAACGTTCCAGTTCTGCAGGCGATAGGCCAATGGCTGGGTGTGCATCCCTTCGGTAATGAAGGAGGAGGTCGACCGATGAACCGATTTGGTTCATGAACTTCAACAGTTCATATTGGCGTGCTGACCCGCTTGATCGGTCAGGGGTCGGGATCCAAAAATCGATCATCAGGACACGGCGCCGATCCGGGCACGCCTGGGGGGCTTGAGGAAGCCGCGCTAGATGCGTACCGAGAGTCTCCGCATTGGCTGTCCGGATATCTAGAACAGGCGCCAGGAGGCTGGGCCGCAGACCCAGTAGGCCAGGGCATCCCTGGCCGCTGTGGTCGTCAGTCGATTCCTGCGCGCTTTCTCTGTCTCCGCCTTCGGCGCTCCGTCTCAGGTTTTCGAATTCCACCCAGGCTCGATAACTCGCAGTTTGCGCCAGGATGGGACGTAATGTGGAGAACACAAGAGCCTTGAACTGAAGTTTTCGTTCGACCTTGAGGGGCAAGGCAACGTACACAGCCCGGATAGTGCCGGCGAGTCGAGATTTCACTCGCATTAGGCCGTCGGAGATCGCTCGCAATGGAGTCGTGACTTGCCAAGACAGAGAGTTGGTGAGTGACGCGGCCCGCTGTTGTGCCGCATGAAGGTCGCGCTCTAGGTCGGCCACTCGAATCTCTAGTTCCTTGGCTTGGGCTATGGCTTCGAGGGCTGCCTCTTCGCGCTGATGCAGACTCGCCTCTAACGCTCCATAGCCCTCTTCCAACTGCGTCTTGGATTCCCGAGCCGCTCTGAAATTATCGCGCGCACACTGCAGCCGTTGCTCTTGATCTCCCACAAAGGGCAGTAGGCGGCTCAGATCTTGCCAAGTGGCTTCGATTCGCTGCCACTCGCCGGTACCGGGTAAATCGTCTATGCCCAGGCTACCGTCTGCGACACGCAGCAGCACGTCGTAGGCCAGCTTAACAATGCCGCCGAACTCCGGTTGATCCGACAAGCGCTGTGGCGAGAACTTAGTGTGGCGCATGCTGGGTGTCAGAAACCGACGCACGTAGACGGAGCGCGCAAGCCTTTCCGCCGAGGGCTTTTTCCACCCGAAACAGTCAGCAATCCGACCGATCTCCCGCGGAGGGTTGTCCAAGAGTCGATCGTAATCGACTATCACCCGTGGGTGCCCCGCCGTATCGGATACCGCGGCGAACAGGTGCTGCAACCAAAGTAAACAGGATTTTTCCGGCGGGAACTGATCACGCTCCCGCAGCGAAGCGGCGACGCTGAGTGGATTGCGAAGCGCGATCACATACCCCGGTTGCAGGCCTGAAGCAGTAAAGACGCGCCGCCAGAAGGGCAAAAGCCTTGTTGTACGCGGATCCTTGAATCCAAATGGGCGTGGCCGGTCGGCGGCGTGCGAAACGGTTTCGACTGCGATGGCGAGTAGATCCGCTACGGCGGGATCGTTGAACCTCCAGTCGGTGATCGGCGCCAGCGCGTCCCAACGAGAGCCCAGGACGCCTAGCAAACGCTCATTCAAGCCAACGACATCGAGATTCTCCCAAAACCCCTTGTCGTTGTAGGCGTTCACCGCCTCCATCAGATTGTCTCCGAGATCGACGCCCAACTCGATGAGGCCTCGCGCAAGCGCACTCGTGCCGCATCGGTGCATACCCAATACGACGACCAGATTGACTCCAGGGCTCATTGGGGAGTTCGAGTCTGAACCTTCTCGGTGTGTAGCGCGGTGATGGGCGGCGGGCAATGTCGAACTCATACGAGGAAGTTGGCGTCGAGGAACTGTGTATGGGTTACGGCGTAGCGGCTTATCCCTTGGCGATCGCCGCCAAGTTGCCGGGTGCGGTGTTGCCAAAGAGAGTCCGCACTCGCACGATCCCGAGCCCCAGCATTGGTTTGATTCTAACCCAGATCAACTCCGATCGACATGAGTGGCTTCTTGGCGGCGTTTCATCCGCGGAGCTGGAGCTTAGGGCGATTCGGAACAGTCCGTACGGTCGTCAGTAGAAACCTCGGAGCCGCTGCCCTAGCCAGGAAGACGAGATCGGTAGAAGCTAATGCGGGCGGGCTGCTTCTCGAGTGAGCGGAGATGGGAGTGGACCTTGCGCTTGATGCGGTCATCGTTGCGGACGGGGCCGCGGCGAGCATGCGCGCCTTGAGATCCGCATTCAGGTACCCTTTGGGTTAAGTACGGGCAAATAGCTGGGCAGAAAGAATCAGCTCGATGTGGCCTTTGTGATCTCCGGGCCAAGCCGTCACCTAGTGTAACGTCCCCAACGTGTCTTTAGCTTTAGCGACTTTGTTGAGGATGGCGTCGGGTGTGGCCGTCCAGTGGTAGGGCTTGGGATGAGCATTGCGGTGGTCCAAGTACTCCATGATGGCCTGCTCCAAGTCGGCGACGCTATGGAAGACGCCGCGCCGGATGCGCTCTTCGGTGATGTCGCGGAAGAAGCATTCGACCAGATTGAGCCAGGAGGCCGAGGTTGGGGTGAAGTGCAGATGGAAGCGCGGATGCTTGGCCAACCAGGTCTTCACGTTGGGATGCTTGTGGGTGGCATAGTTGTCGACGATGAGATGGACGGCCAAGGTCTTGTCAGTGTGCCGGTCGAGTCGTTTGAGGAATTTCAGAAACTCGTCGTTCCGGTGTTTCGGCAGGCATTCGCCCATGACGGTCCCGGCGTGGACATCCAGTGCGGCGAACAAGGTGGTGGTGCCGTGACGTTTGTAGTCATGCGTCATGGTGCCATTTTTCCCCGGCTTCATCGGTAGGCCGGGCGGGGTCCGGTCCAACGCTTGAATCTGGCTCGTCTCGTCGACGGAAAACACGATGGCCTTCTCCGGGGGGTCAAGATACAGCCCGATGACATCGCGCGATTTGGCCTCGAACTGGGGATCGTTCGAGACTTTGAAGCCCTTCACCCGATGCGGCTTCAGGCGGTGTTCGCGCCAGATGCGGTGCACCGCCATGCGCGAAATGCCGACCTGTTGCGCCAGCGTACGGCAACTCCAATGCGTCGCCGCCGCCGGTTTGCCGGTCAGCGTCAAGGTCAGCACCGCTTGGACCTTTTCGACCGGCAACGGCGGCACCCGCGGCGGCCGCGGCGGCCGCGTCTTGCCCTGCTTCAAACCCTCGATGCCGCAGTCCCGATAACGCCGCCGCCACAGGTTCAGGGTCGGCGCGCTAATGCGCAACGTGTCCAGGATCTCCTGCGAGGGCGCCCCATCCGCCGTCAGCAACACCAGTTTGGCCCGCAGCTTCTGTTTGCCCGTCACCGCGCGACTCTTCAGCCAGCGTTCCAGGGTCGCTCGGTCCTCTTCACTCACGGTCAGCTTCATCGGTGTTCTCATGAACACCAACTTTATCAAAATGAAGCCTTAGTCAGGGACGTTATGCTAACGACAGTGATGCACTTGGTCGAAGACTATTGAGGATACGGAAAACCTTGCGCCGCGACTCGCGGATGAGCTGTTGCAGAAATTGGATGAGCATTTCGGCGTTAGGGGCCTTGCGATCCAGCATGAAGCCCATGATCCCTTGATTCCTGATTGCCGAAATCTGCTTGATGGGCTCCCGTTTCGACTGCGAGAGCACCAGCACCGGCGCTTGACCCTTTGGGGCATAGCCGAGGGGGAATTCCTCAATTGACGAGATGGCTGTCTCGTCGCTCCAACAGATTTCTGTGCCTTCGCGCTTGACGCGGGCGGCGATGACGGGATAAGTCGCTGGCAGCCACTGTTGCAACACCGCCGGGTGTTGTTCGAACGCGCATTCCAAGGGACGCTGTCGGGTGAGCCTCCAGCGCGCCAGATAGACGCCGACCGTCCGCGCGGGGATTTCGATCCCAAAGTAGTCCTCGATCAACGCACGCACCGCACATGCCGTCCAAGTGCATCGCGCAGTTTGATCTGCCTCAGTGTCTTGTCGACGACGCCGTGCCGATGCACGCCTGTTACTCCAGCGTCAGGCGCCGATATTAGCCCACAGTTCGGCTTTCGGCCGATAGGCCGGACTGCGTCGATGCGGCACGCGGCCCAACCCGTCCGACACCGTCGGTTAGCGTAACCCCCCAATTTCCAGGCAATCGCCGACGTCGACCTTCCCCGTCTAAAGGACCGCGCCGCGACCTGCCGTGACCTCTGTCGCGCAAAGGGCGGCAGCTTCCGCACATCAGCACGTTCTGTTTCCCCCGCCATTTCTACAAAAATATGCGGTATTCGTCTGGCAAGATAATAGTTAAGGATCAGAGTCAACCCAGTCGGCCGCGAATTATCAGGCGCCAAGAGTCGGTAAAGGCCATCGTCTACGGAGGAAATCCGTCAGTGCTCGCGCCGTAAACTGCGCCGGTATGCCAGGTTGGTTAGATCTGTGTGCAGCGCGGCAAGGAAAAAGTCCTGTGTCAGGCTTTAAGCTTGGAGTAGGCTGGCAGTTTCCTGCTGATCAATACCTCAATAAGCTCCGCTCGTATTCCGTGCGCGAGGTCGTCGAAATAAACAAGCGTCGTGAGTAGTCCACTGTGCGTTTCTATGAACGGCACAATGTCGTATCCCCAATCGATTGTCACAAGGGATCCGTTGGCATCGATCGGATTGCCGTGATAGTTCTCGGGGAGCAAATGCACGACATTACCGTTCCGGTCTCGCAAGGCTCGTACCTGGCTTTCCTTTTCTTTACGTACGATGGGGACGGTGAAAATGTGGGATCCCCCCGGCTTCAGGGTTCGGGCGATCTCCGCGAAGGCCTTGGCTGGGTCAAAAATGTGCTCCATCACGTCCTGGGTCACGACCATATCGAAAGACTCATTGGGGAAGGACATGGCTTCGAGATTCTCGCAACGCCAGCCTGATGCATGTGTCTGGCCGGGCGGGATGTCAGGAAAAAAATGGCTTCCGATGTATTCACGGCACCCCTTCCTCAGCTTGACACTCGCTCCTCTGCCGCAGGGAGACGATTCGTGTACGCGGAACTCACGCCAACTCGGGAAGAATCGCTCGATGGCCAACATGAGCGCTCGTTCTCTTGGAATGCTTCGACAGTTGGAACAGAGAAAGTGGTCTCGGAGCCAAGGGTGGAAAGACTCGAACGTGACACTGGAGTCGCAGGTGACACAGTAGCCTTTGGTCGAGAGAAAAGGTTCAGGGGACGGCCCTCTACCATCATTATTGTCGTCGAACGTCGCTCCGCCGTTCTCGCTCTTTTGAGTCATTTTAATCGCTCCACGCAGGTTTGTTCGATTAGGCACGCTGCAAGCATTAACAACGCAGTAAGACATCTCCAAAAACCTTGCAAGAGCCGATGGCGCGGCCAGGAGACACGCTGCAGGTGCTTGACAGCCCAGTATCTCCGGCTTTTTTCCGTGGAGTGGTTCCATTTGAAGCCCGAAATCACCGTTTTCGCGGATTTCAGGCGCTTCTCGTGCGAAATACGGTGACCAAGCCCAAGGTTTTCAGTCTGCACAACCGAGTTAGGTGATAGGTCGCATTTTTCCAGTGGAGCAGTGGCGTGGTGGGAGCCAAGCCGATACAGCGCGAGCCCCTCGCCGTCCAGTTGTTCCAAGGCGGCAAACAAGTGCTCCATGCGCACCCCGGCTCTGGGTGATGCGGGTGTTACGGAGTTTTGGCATTCCAAATAATGGCTTGCCTTGGCGCGCTTTTCGGTGCAGAGGGCCGCGGTGTTCTTCTTCCGTCGTGTCGCAGGCGCACACTCACTGGGCGTGGCCTGTTGTTGGAGAACCTCGGCTTCGTCGTTACCGATCCGTTGCCGCGGAACCGGGATCAGACTGACATCCATGATCTGCCCAACCCGTGCAGGGTGGCCGTGCTTCGCCAGCTCTCGATTGGCTGCGTCAAACAGGGTGTCCGTCGCGCCCGCGGTGATCAGGCGCTTCCGGCACGCCCGTCGCGTTGTGCTATCCGGAATCTGAGTGCTGTGCCGCAACCTAGAGAAGTATTGGAGACACAACCGATTGAGCAGGTGGAATTCCATCTGCTCACCTTTGAGATTGTACAGTCGCAGCAGCAAGAGCCCACGCACCATAATGTCGGTCGGAAACGGCGGACGTCCATCGCGTTCCCGACCAGGACGCGGGAGGGCCTGGTCGATCGCCGCCGCCAGCGTAGCGAAATGAAACTGCCCATTCAGCACTCGCAGAAAATCCCCCAACCGATTGATTTTCGACCCCGCCCTCCTTCGCGGCAAACAGCATCTCTTTGATCGTCGGCTCGCTCGGCTGTCTATCGACGATGCGATTCTCTCATGACGTAGGTTTCTCGAGGTGTCCATAAGGGCCCGCGGCCACACAGCTTAGCCCCGAAAGCTTACAGGGATCGGGTCCCTTGAGGCAGGGACTCTGAGAAAGTTATTTTGCGATAACGACTTAATCAAGAGCTCCGGAGGGGTTCGATGCCGAAACATCGTAGCTCTGAGCGCCTTGAGTTTGGAAGGGTGGCAGCCAGCTTGCGCTGGTAACACGCCTCCCGGGGTGATAGCCTTTTCCGATGTCCATACGTCTTTACTCCGCGGTTGTCGACGCCATCGGCCCATTCCCACTCCAGGCCCGGTACCTGGTGTGGTCCTTGACCGAGCTTGCGGGGGTCTCGCCGCGGCAGATCGTTCTGCATGTCGTGAATGCTGCGGCCGACCCAGGGATTCTTGCCCGCTTGTCGGACTTGAACGTCGACATCGTGCCGGTAGATGCATACCCGGATCACCCTTACTGCAACAAGCTTCAGCAACTGCCCTGCCTGGCTGAGCGCATTTTCGATGACGTTGTGCTGCTCGACTGCGACGTCATTGTCCTGGAAGAACCGCCACTGGCGACCGGCTGCGCCATGGGCAAGCCCGTGGACTTCGAACGCCCAGGCATCGCTATCGTCGAGCGACTCTTCGCTGAAGCAGGGCTCCCGCTGATACCAGCCGTCGCCGATGTCGACGGTGGGAAAACCGTTCGCGGCAACGTGAACGGCGGGGTCTATCTGATATCTCGAGATGTCTTCGCGCCCCTCGCGTCCGAATGGCGCAAGTGGGCCGCTTGGTGCCTGAAGCGTCGCGCCGTGTTCGACGATCAATGGATGCATATTGACCAGATTGCCTTTGCCATGGCAATTACCGCTCTCCGGACACCGTTTGCCGATCTCGAGCGGCGCTACAATGTGCCGACCCATGTGCGCCAGCCACCTGCGCTCGACTGCGACCCAGCGATCCTGCATTATCACCAAGCCCTGGATGATCAGTTTTTCTTGCGTCCAGTGCCAGACCTACCCAAAGTCAACACTGCTATCAATGAAGTGAATCGCCGCTTGGAAAACTGGAGACGGGAGCACTTCGACAACAGCGCCTTTTGGAATGCGAGATACTTGTCAAACCCGCGGCTCGGCTCAGGGGTCGGCTCCCGCGGGGCGACACTTGCCGTCAAGCGCCGCCTGCTCGCTAAGGTTGTTGAGCTCCTGGGGGCACGCACTGTTCTCGACATAGGCGGTGGCGACGGGCAAACGGTGTCCGAGTTGCCTTCTACCATCGGGGTCCATGCAGCCGACCTGGCGGTTGCAGCCCGGCCCCTTTATCTCCAGGCTAACCCGCACGCGACCTGGGTACAACACGACATCACCGACGCGCCGCTCCAGACGAGCGCGGACCTGCTCATCTGCTTCGACTTACTCATTCATCTGTCGAGCCAACGGGAATATCGGGCGGCGATTCGGCACCTACTGGCCCAGGGCAAGCCGGTATTGCTTTCCGGCTTCGACGACCAACCCGTCGCGACGGGTCCAATGACTTATTTCCACGAGGCTTTGTCCGAATCACTTTCGAACGAAGGATTCATGCCCATTCCGGTCGGCGCGTATCGTGGACTGTTGGCTTGTGTTGCGCTGCCGGCGCATTCGGCCCGGGCAGCCCGGGACATCACGGATGCGACTCTGCGCCGCGCCGCCCCATTGGTGGACGATCCGCTCCTGCTGCTTGAAGCCTTGTGCGTCTCCCGCGCAAAGCTCGGCTTCTTTCCCAATCATCTGCCGCGCTGCATCGAGTATCCCTGGATCATACAACGCCTTGCCGGTCGTCGGGATCTACGGATCATCGAGGCTGGCGCCGGAGTTAGTGTGCTGCCCTTCTTGCTTGCTGATCGTGGGCACTCCGTCATTACAGCCGACCCACATCCGACTCGGCGGAACGACACATCCCCCGAGTCCTGGAACGAATGGGGATTCCTTGATTACGCGGAACTGGATCCGCGAATTCGTTCTGTGAATATTGCGTACCAGGATCTGGAACTCCATGGCGAGTTGGTGGACGCCGTTGTCAGCGTCAGCGTCATAGAGCATCTTACACGAGACACTCGACTCGCATGGATCAGCAAAGCCTTTCATCAATTGAAACCGGGCGGCTCGATCGTCTTGACTGTAGACACTGTGCCCTTCACGCGGAACTTGTGGTGTTACTCCGAGGGCCGTGAGGTGGAGGACCCGGTGCTCCACGGCACCCTCGACAGCATGCTGCAAGAGTTGGCAGAAGCCGGTTTTAAAGAGTTTGTTGTTGAGCATGCCCAATGGCTGCCTCAGTCACGCGTCGGAATGGGCCGTATCGAGGCCCGTAAACCGCAATAACGATCAACTGCTAGACAGGGGGCAATCCTCGCAAACCTGGTCGCCCCGGTTTGCCAAGCGTTCCGTCGATGACGGTGAAGACGGCAAATATTGCTGTCATACATCCTGCCTTGATCTGCGGCTGATTGACTGCGGGCCCTGATTGAATCGGTCACTGATGCCTGCTCGACTTAGCGATCTCGAGGATCTCTTAGAGAAGCGGTGTTTGCCAGTCACGGTCTGACCTACCCCGCCATCACCTCATGATTGCCTGAGCAATCTGTTAGGAAGGGAGTGTCACAAATTCTGTGTGTGAGGGGTTCAGGGAAAGGTCTTGTGATCACCGGATGAAGCGTTCTTCGTTGAGTATCGCAAACTGATTCATGGCGGTCTTCCAGCCGTGCGCGGGGCGCCCCCAGTCTGCGGTCACGACTTTAACCGCAGCGGACAGCCTGGGACCTTTGGAGCACTTACCTTCATTCACAATAGGCCGTCTGTAGTCGCCGCTGAGCACAGGTTGAGTTGCGCCTCGACGGGCGTTCGGACAAAATGCGTGCCTGCTGTCAGATGGCGAATTCGGGCGGCTTGGCATGAGCTATCCGTGTCTGAATCGCGCCGATGACACTTTCAGGACGAGAGGGCGAGGTCAGGCTGGTCTCGCACAAGCTGTAAAGCGTTGTCGGCCCGATAAGCGCCAGTGGTCGCAGCGGCCTTTGTCGGGTTGCGCGACGAACGGGGGAACTCCCGGTCGCCTGCTGCTGTTTCGGTTTCAGCGGCTATCGCTGCTGGCGCTTCGTTGCCGGAATACTTTAATGAGCGCCCCGCTTTTGTCAGCTAGGCAACGGCCGCTATAACTCGGACCTCCCAATCGACCATTCGATCCATGAACCAACTTCGTCTGGCCTTCGCAGACCTTGCCGACGGCTTAAGGGCCTGGCCCATCTGGGGCATGCTGGGATGGCAGGACGTCCGGCAGCGCTATCGCCGTTCAATCCTCGGTCCGTTGTGGCTGACCCTTAGCATGGGTGTCATGGTCGGTGCGCTTGGGTACGTCTACGGCGATCTCTTCAAGACGCCGCTCGATGACTATCTGCCGTTTCTGACGGTCGGCTTTGTCGCGTGGAATTTGATTTCGACGCTCGTCATTGACAGTTGTACGGCATTCATCGGCGCTACGGGCTACATTCGCCAGCTGCGATTACCTGTGTCGCTTTATCTGTTTCGACTGTGCTGGCGCAATCTGATCATCTTCTTCCACAATGCGCTGGTGTTCGTAGCCGTCGCCCTGATTTTCAAGGTCGTGCCGACATGGCAGCTCCTTTGGTTGCTTCCCGGTCTGGCGATCATCCTCTACACGGGCTTTTGGTCCGGTCTGGTGCTCGGCGCGCTGTGCGCGCGCTTCCGAGACATCCCGCAAGTCGTGTCCAGTCTGGTGCAGGTCGTCTTCTTCATGACCCCGATCCTCTGGAAGCCCGAGCTGTTGACCAGCCGCCCCGTGTTCGTGCAGGAAAACCCCTTCTTCCACTTCGTCGAGTTGATCCGGGGCCCCATGCTGGGTAACGGGATTTCGCTCCAGACCTGGGCGGTGACCCTGGGTTGCGCACTGCTGGGTTCCCTGGTGGCTTTCTTCATGTTTGCCCGGCTTCGCCGCCGCATCGCATTCTGGGTGTAGTTCAGTGGCGCATATCACCGTACAGAACGTTTCGCTGGATTTTCCGCTGTTCGGCGCCGGCAGTCGCTCGCTGAAAAAGGCGATAGTGCGTATCGGCAGCGGCGGGCGCGTGGCGCGCGAGTCGAACGATACCGTTGTCGTCAAGGCGCTCCGGGATCTGTCCTTCACGATATCGCACGGGGAACGTGTCGGCCTGGTGGGGCCCAACGGTGCCGGGAAGTCGACCCTGCTGCGCGTCCTGTCCGGGATCTTCGAGCCGGGCCAGGGCACGGTCAAGCTGCAAGGGCGGGCCGCGGCGCTATTCGATCCCTCGCTCGGCATGGACATGGAGGCGAGCGGCTACGAGAACATCTTTTTGCGCGGTTTGCTGATGGGACTTTCCAGGGATGAACTGCGGGAAAAGACGGAAGAAATCGCCCGGTTCACGGAACTCGGGGAGTATCTGGATATGCCGGTCCGCGCCTACTCCAGCGGTATGTTGCTGCGACTGGCGTTCGCGGTCTCGACCAGCTTCGTGCCGGAGATCCTGTTGATGGACGAATGGATCGGCGCCGGCGACGCCCGGTTTCTGGACAAGGCTCAGGAACGGCTGGAGGGCCTGGTGCGTCAGTCCGGCATCCTGGTTCTGGCGTCGCACTCGGAGGAAATCATTCGGCGTCTGTGCAACCGTGCGTTCCTGCTCGAAGGTGGTCGGCTGCTGGCCTCCGGCACGCCGGACGAGGTCTTCGCACTTTACAACGCTCGCGGCGCAGCGGACTAACTCTTCTCGACAAGTCTTCCCGAGGGGAGGGGCTCGCGTAACCCGGTTCCGGCGATGCGGTGTCCTTTCCTCCTTTCCCGCGTTGCCAGCTCACGTGCCAGCGCGCCGGCCTCTCGCTAAACCCCCGGCAACAGAAACGGGTTCAGCCCAAACCGCGCGTAGCCCGCCTCCGCCATCATCACGTCCAGGCCAAGCGTCGCCAGGTCATCGGCGAAGGACTCAAGCCCGGGGTGCTTTTCTTGATCCAGGATTTTCGTATAGGTCTTGCAGTCGTCGCAGGCTTCGGCCCGCACGCCCGCGTCGGAATCCTGGACGTGGTAGTAGCCGATGCGGCCGCTTGCCCCACACCAGACGCAGCGGATCCGGGGCAGGTTCCACTGCGTTGAACAAAGCGAACAGCACAGGTAGCGCAGTCCTTGCGTGTTGCCACCGGCCAGCAGCACGCTGCTGACGGGCGCCGAACCACACGCTGGACAGCCCCGCGGGCTCCGGTCGGGGTCCAGAGCGACGGGGTCCAGTTGTGCGGCTGCGGCGGTCCAGACCACTTGCAGTGCCGCGGCCAACAGCGCTGCGTCGCTGCGGTCCAGTTGGTTCGGATTGCCTGAAAGCAGCGCAACGGCGAAATCCTGCAGCGCTTCCGGCGGTTGTTGTCCGAGGCGTGCGATACAGGCTCCGATGGGCTCATCCGGCACCTGCAACGCATTCAGCAGCGCGCGCAGCGCCGTCAGCCAGATGTCGGGAAGAGGGGCATCCGCGCCGAGCGGGACAGGCCCAGCCCTCAGGATCGGCTGTAATACGCCGGTCGCCAGCGTCGAGCAGACGCTTTGCTGCGCGTCGGCAATCTGTGCCAGTAGTGCGAGGAACGGGGACAAACCGCTTTCCATCGAGGCCAGTGCCCGCAAACGCTGTGCCCGCGCGCTGAATACCTTCGCCGCGTCGGGCTGCAGGACTCGGGCATACCCGGTGCCGTCACTGGACGCAGCGTTCAGTGCCACGGTGCCCGTCCTGCCGGCGGACGGCCGGAAGCATGCCGGTGGGCGCCCGCCGAGGTTGGGAATCCGCCGATGCGGGTCATCGCGGCGGAGATACGGGTGTCCATCATGCCGCGCTCTGCCACGCCCAGCCGCCATCCAGTTCGATCTCCAGCACGGCATCGTAGCTGCGTCGCTGCTCCTCGGTGTTCTGTTGACCGGGACGGCCGATCACGAGGTACGAGATTCCTGCCGCGGACAGTTGCGCCAGCATCAGGCGTATTCGCTCCGGGTTCAGATCGGCGCTCGGCAGATTGATCACCGTGAATGGGGGTGATGCAATCAGAATTCGCGCGAAGGACAGCATGTACTGCTCGTTGAAGGTCAGCAGCGTTTCCCACTCCTGCTCCTTGTCGAGTCCGCCAGTCCGGGCGAGTACGGACTCGATCCCGAGCGAGCGCAACGTGGCGATAAGGGTTTCGTCGTCGACGCTGCCGGGCTCCCCGGCTGATACCAGCGCCTCACGCAACGTGCCGGGCGGCAGGTAGGCCCGTTCGGGCAGGAACAACACGCGGCTCAGGCGGGGCCTGAACACCCTGCCCCGCCCGATGTCGAGTATTCCCGCCGTGGCCTTGAATATCGCGTCCTTGGCCGCGTCGTCGATGGCCGTGATCAGGGTGCGCTTGCCCTGCGGGATCGAGGCCGAGAGTTCCCGGACCAGGGTGTGTCCGTCGGTCGTGGAACGCAGGGTCAGGTTCTCGAAGGCGACGCGGTCGTCGCTTTCGGTCCAGTCGATGCCGGAGACGGTTTCGGTCTGCGCCAGTTCGACCGCATACCAAAGGTTGATCAAGCGCTGGACGACCGCGGCGAACGATGAGATCGACTGAAACTGCGTGATGATCAATGAAAAGGCGGCAACCAGGGTCGTAAAGGCCATCACCGACTGCGTGACGACGCCGAAGTCCACTTCACCGCGCATGTACAAGGGAGCCACCAGCAGAATGGGCAGCACCTGCACCAGATAGTTGTAGGCCGTCGTGAAAAAGCCCAGATTGCGGTTTACCTTGACGATCTTGCGGAAGTTCCCGGCCAGGTCGTCGAGCCGCATCAGCAACCTGCGGAGCAAGGGTTTCTCCCGGTGCAGCAGCGCCACGGACTCCGCGCGCTCGCTGATGTGCAGCAGTCCTGAGCGGAACGTCGCCTCCTTGTCCAGTTGCGCATGGTTGAGATCGATCAATGCGCCGCCCAGCCAGACCGTCAGCAGCGACCCGAACACGGCGTAGCCGACGGCGACCATGAACAGCGTGGGGCTGATGCGCCACAGCACCCCGGAGAACGCGACGATCGTGAAGAGCCCGTTCATCAGCATCAGCGCGAACGACAGGGTCGTCGTCGTGAACGTCCGGACGTCATCGGCGATGCGCTGGTCCGGGTGTTCCATGCCGCTGTTCCGGATCACGGCATCGTTCATCCGGTAATAGGTCGGATACTGCAGGTAGAGTTCGACGAAGCGCTGCGTCATCCATTGACGCCACAGTATTCCGAGGCTTTCCTCCGCATAGCGGATCAGTACCGCGACCACGGTCGATGCGGCGAACACGCCCAGGTAGATGGCGGCTTCACGCAGGTAGGTCGTCGTCTCCCGGTTGGCGATGGCCGTCATGAAGTCACGGCCGACGTAGCTGTTCAGTACGTTGAGGCCGTTCGTCGCGAACAGCAACACGGTCAACGTGACGAACAGGGCAACGGCTTTGCCGCCGACGTCCGACCGGGTCAGGTTCCGGATGAGCTGGACGAACAGGCCCCAACCCTGTTCGTTGATCGGAATATGCAGCATGCGACGCCCCTGCCGAGTTCTTGTCAGGCTCCCGATGGGCCTGATTCTCACCGCGTGGTCAAGGATCAGGCCGTCAGCGAAGATAAGTGGGTAAGGGGCGCTTGTCGAGGTCTTTGCGCCAGTACCTGAGGTCTCCTGGGGGCCGGACGAAGGTCATACGGCGTGTGTCGGCGACCGGCTCACCTGCCGGGCGCAGAGGGCCGAGTTCGGGCATCGTCCGTGTCAGTGCCGGGATCGTCCCGGTCAGAACCCGCTGCGGACCGTGTAGATGATCTCCTGGTTGTTGGCCTGCGTGACCTCGATCTTGACATTGCGGAAGACGACCGACGTCGGGAAGCTCCCGATGTCATATTTGGCCTGTTGCGTGTACGAGGGCCGGTCCAGCGATTTGCCGCGATACTCGCGGTACGAGAGGTGCAGCGTGTGATCCGCATACCCGTCGTAGGCGAGTTCGTACTTGAACGAGCCGCGGTGCGGTACCGGGATGTCCATCTTCGAATAGCGGAGCGGTGTCGACAGTGCGCGTTCGACCCATGTCGATTGTTCCGGCGCGACCTGGACCGAGTCGAACACACCATCCTGACCGGTGTCCGTGAAGCAGGCCTTCGAGACGAATCCCGCGATCGGGTCCGAATAGATCTTCTTGTCCGAGCAGTAGACCTCGGCTTTGCCGAGCCGGGCCGGAAACACCACTTCGCCCCTACCGATGAACAGGCCGCCGAGCCCGAAAGGCTGACGACTGGCGTCGAGGATGCGCGCCCCGGAGCGATGCCAGTAGCTGTACTCGGTGTACATGAGGCCACCCAGCGGGGTATGGGCTGGCTGACCGACCATTGGCTGGCTGCCCGCGGCGTCGCTCACTTGGGACAAGTCCGCGATGGGAAGCGGAGCGCATCCCGACAGGACCATTGCGCCGAGAAACAGGGACCGTGACAACATGTTGGCTACTCCTATTGCCGAGGGAAAAGATGCCGGCTGCTGGCCGCGCGCTGCGGCTTCAGGTTCGTGGCGCCGCCCGGCGGTTGCGACGCGGGAAGTATGCACGGCCAAGGGCCGTCAATGAATCGACTCTTCGAGCGCGGGTCGAACTCCCGGGGCTTCCCCTTGGAGGATGGCGCGCTTGAAGACCTGCAGAGCCTGGTTCAGGCTGCCGCCGAGAGCATGCACCTGCAGCGCATGAAGCTTCAGGCTGACAGTCCCGAGGTCGACGTGGAAGACGTTGCAACGGCGGCAGTAGCCGACTGAGCAATGCTCGGTGCGGGCGAGGATCTCGATTCGACAGGTGGGGCTTGGGGTCTGCATCGCGATATCTCCGGAGACGTGTGAAGGTCATGGACATCATAGTTGAGAATGATTCTTAAAAAAAGGCTGTCCCCGCCATTCACCTGCGGATTCTGCTTCCTGCCCCGGCGGGTCGGTGCGCTGGAGCTGCGCCGATTCGTCGCGACGCCAACACGAAAGCCAACGCCGGTGAACCATGAGAATCGAACTGCGGGCCGGCCTGCGCTGGCCCATCGAGGCAATGCACTAAGCGATACCCCGGCCGACATTCCCCCGAGGTAACAGGCGTCGTCCGTTGGCCAATGTTTCTGGCCTTGGTTGCCGTCCTTGCGCTAGGCTACACCTTGGAAATAGTTCCAATGATGGCTGTTTCCGCGCGCCCTTCCCGGCCCACCACCGCAACGCTGCGCCCCCTCCACGAAGGACAGATCCTGATGAGCCAATCGACAGGCGGCCACCACCCCGGCGTTGGAGCGCAAGCGAACGTGGAGACTGGCATCGCGGCGGCCGAGTGCGCTGTCCTCCGCAGTTTCATGCAGGGCGTCCCGGACCCGGTCTGGCTGAAGGATTGTCAGGGTGTTTACCTCGGTTGCAACCCCGCGTTCGAACGGCTGTGCGGACTGTCGGATGTGGCCATCCGAGGCAAGACGGATCGCGATCTGGTCGAGCCCGAATTCGCTGCCCGCTTCGAGGCCCAGGATCTCGAAGCCATGGAATCGGACGAGCCGCGCCGTCACGACGAATGGCTGTGCTACGTCGCGGGGACTGCCCCGGCGCGTTTCGAGATCACCAGGACCGCGCTGCGTGATGCCTCCGGTCGGTCCATCGGGCTGGTCGGTGTCGTACGCCCTGCCCCGACCGGCGAGCATGCCGACAGCGAGTCGCGGCTGTCCCGGGAACGACTCGAGTTGGCTCTCGAGGCCTCGGGCGGCGGCTACTACGATGCCGACCGTCGCACCGGCACGTCGCGGATCGACCCGCGCTTGCTTGCCACCTTGGGTTACGCGGCCGATGAACTGGTCTGCGCCAATCGCGGTTGGCTGGATCTGGTCCATCCCGACGACCGGCCTGCCATCGAAGCGCAACTCGCCGACAGCGATGCCGGACGCCGCGACGGCTTCGATTGCGAGTACCGCGTCCGCACCAAGGACGGGCAATGGGTCTGGATGCTCGACAAGGGCCGAACCGAACGGGACGAATCGGGCCGGCCGCTCCGCGAGACTGGAATTCTGCTGCCGATCACCGAGCGCAAGGAACTGGAACTGCGCCTGCGCGACAGCGAGAAGCGCTTCCGCGGTCTGGTCGAAAACTCGCCGATGGCTTACCAGTCGCTGGATATCCAGGGGCGCTTCATCGACGTCAATGAGCAGCTTTGTGAGTTGCTGGGATACGCACGCACCGAACTGCTGGGGCGCGGTTTCGACGAGGTCTGGGACGACACGGCGCGTCCAGCGTTCCCGGACCAATTCGCCAGCCTCAAGCGTGAGTCGACGACCTCGGTGGAATTGCGCTTGACGCGGAAGGACGGCAGCGCCGTCGACGTGATCCTCGAAGGACGGGTTCAGCGCGACGCTGCCGGTCGGTTCATCCGCACGCATTGCCTGCTGACGGACATCACGGCCCGGCGGCGCGCCGAGGAGGCGCTGCGTGAGAGCGAGCAGCGGGCCAATCGGATATTCGAAGCCTCGCCGGTCGCGATGTTGCTGGTCTCCGAAAGCGGCGTGATCGAACAGGCCAATGCGGCCGCCGAGAAGACCTTTGGTTACGAGCAGGGGACATTGAACGGCGTCGTCATCGAGCAACTCGTCCCGGCCCGGGTGCGCGAGGCGCACCCCGCGCTGCGTGCCGGCTACCTGCACAACGCCCGACCTCATCAACTTGGCCTGGGGCGCGAACTGAGCGGGCAGCATGCGGCAGGCTATGAGATTCCGGTCGACGTCAGCCTGGCGCCGGTGACGGTGGCCGGCCAGATCCATGTGATCGCCAGCGTCGTCGACCTGACCGCGCGCCGCGCTGCCGACGCTGCAATGGAACGTGTGCGCGAGCGACTCGATGCGGCGGTACAGGGTGCTGGCATCGGAGTCTGGGAATTCGAAGTCGCGTCCGACGCCCTGCATTGGGACGATACGATGCTGCGGCTTTACGGATTGCCGCCCGGCACTGCCGTCACGGTGGCCGACTGGGTGGCCGCGCTCGCGCCCGAGGACCGGGACGCCCAGGCCGATCTGTGGGCTCGCGCACTGAAGGGCGAAGCCGCCTACGACACCGCCTTTCGCATCTGCCGGCCGGACGGCGACGTCAGACACATCCGTTCGTTCGCGTTTTTGCAGCACGATGCGTCCGGGGCGGTGGTTCGGACCGTTGGCGTCAATTGGGACGTGACCGACGAGCAGCGGGCTGCGGCTTCGCTGCGCGACAGCATGGAGCGCTACGACGAACTGGTCGGACGCATTCCGATTGGAGTGTATACGTTCCGGATACGCCCCGACGGCACGATGGGCATGGACTATGTCAGCGACCGCTTCGCAGAACTGCTGGGCATTGACGCCGCGACGCTGGTGCGAAACCTCCAGGCCGCTTTCGACATCGTGCACCCGGACGACTGGCCCAACCTGCAAGCAGCGATTGCCCGCCGCGAGGAGCACAACTGGTGGGAGGGGCGCGTCGTCGTGGACGGGAGCATCCGATGGCTGCGCCTCGATGCCCATGTCAGCATCTGCCCTAACGGTGACGTGCTCCACAACGGTGTCGCAAAGGACATCAGCGACCGCAAGCGTGTCGAGGAGTTGGAGCTTCGCTACCTGGAGGACCTCGAAGCTGCGGTCGCCGCACGCACGGCGGAACTGCTGCAGGCGCAGCAACAACTCTCCGTCACGGCGGAGCGCCTGCAACTCGCCTCCGACGCCGCGGAGATCGGTGTGTGGGAATGGCGGATCCCGGAAGATGAACTGATCTGGGACCAGCGCATGTTTGAACTCTACGGGAGCAGGCCCGATGAGTTCACTTCAGCGTACCAAGCCTGGTCGCGCGCGCTGCACCCAGACGATAAGCTTCGGGCCGAGCGGGAGATTCAGCAAGCCATCGCGGGACTGGGTGAGTTCCGGACCAACTTTAAGGTGGTGCATCCCAACGGGGCGATTCGTCACATCTCAGCCTTTGGGCGCGTCGTGCGCGATGCGGACGGGCGCGCCCTGCGCATGGTGGGTGTCAATCGCGACATCACCGCCGAGAAAGAGTCGGAACGCGAGCTTGAGGACAAGGAGCAGCGCTGGCTGGTCGCGCTGGAAGCTCACGACATGGGGGTCTGGGACTGGAATGTCGTGACCGGCGAGGTGTTGTACTCGCCGCGTTTGCTGACCATGCTCGGCTATGCCCCGGGCGATTGGCGCAGCCACGTCGAGGAGTGGCAGACCCGGATTCACCCCGACGACGCCGAGCGCGTGTTCAATGTCTTGACGGATTACTTCGCAGGCCGTGTCGCGCGGTATGCGCCGGAGTTCCGCCTACGTTGCAAGGATGGCAGCTATCGCTGGGTTCTGGATTGCGGCAAGGTGGTCGAATGGACTGCCGATGGCCGGCCGCTGAGAATGATCGGCACGCATACGGACATCGACGAGAGCAAGCGGGCGGAAGCCGAGCGGTCTCGGCTCATCGCGGTCGTCGAGGCCAGCGGCGACATGATCGCGACCGCTGATGCCTCAGGCCGGATCACATACATGAATCGCGCAGGTCGACGGATGCTGGGCATTCCGGACGATGAGCTGCTGGATGCCGCGCACATTTCCGATTACCACGACGCCGAGACCTTCCGACGGGTGGCCGAGGTCGGCTTGCCCGCGGCCATCGAGCACGGCGTGTGGTTCGAGGACAACCTGGTCCGGCACCGCGACGGATCGCTTATCCCCGTATCGCAGTTGATCATCGCGGAGAAAGCCGCCGACGGCAGTGGCAACGTCGAAGTCCTGGCAACGATCTGCCGCGACATCACCGAGCGCAAACGGGCGGAGGTGGCGCTGCAGGAGCGCGAACAAACCTTCCGCCTGCTGTTCGAAGGGGCGCTCGATCCGGTCATGCTGATTCACGAGGGGCGGTTCGTCGAGTGCAACGATGCCACGGTGGCCGTTCTCGGCGCCAGCGGTCGCGAAGACATCATCGGACATTCGCCGGTCGATTTCTCGCCGGAAATCCAGCCGAACGGCCGCCGCAGCGACGAGTATGCCGCGGAGCTCCTCCGTGCCGCGCTGCGGGGCGCACCCTGCCGCTTCGACTGGCAGTGGCTCCGGCGCGATGGTGCCGATGTTTTCATCGAGGTGTCCCTGACGTTGCTGATGTTGCAGGGACGCGAGCTGCTCTACTGCGGCCTGCGCGACGTCACCGAGCGCCGCCGCCTCGAGGCCGCGCTCGCCGACGCACGCGATCAGGCCGAGGCGGCGAATCGTGCCAAAAGCACCTTTCTCGCGAACATGAGCCACGAGATCCGGACGCCGATGAACGCGATACTCGGCCTGACACATCTGCTCGCCGAGCGGAGTGTCGATCCCGAGCAGACGCAGCGCCTACGTAAGATCGTCGATGCGGCCCAGCATCTGCTGTCCATCCTCAACGACATCCTGGACATCTCGAAGATCGAGTCGGGCAAGCTGCAGCTCGACGCGACCCTTTTCGGGATCGAGGCGTTGTTCGAGGCCGTCGAAGCGCTGTTTCACGACTCGGCTGCCCAGAAGGGGCTGGTGTGGAGAGTTGAGACCGACCCGCGGCTGGACTGCACACTGATGGGGGATCCGCTGCGTCTGCGTCAGATCCTGGTCAACTTCGTCAGCAACTCGGTCAAGTTCACCGAAGCGGGCCAGATTGCGCTGCGTGCGCGGCTGGTGGCTGAGGATGACGGACATCTTCTGGTGCGCTTCGAAGTCCAGGACACGGGCATCGGAATTGCGCCGGAGGCCATGCAACGGCTGTTTTCGGCCTTCGAGCAGGCTGACGGAGAGGTAACCCGTCGCTTTGGCGGCACCGGACTCGGGTTGGCCATCAGCCGGCGGCTCGTGCACCTGATGGGGGGAGAGATCGGTGTCGAGAGCGAGCCAGGGCAGGGCAGCCTGTTCTGGTTCACGGCGAAACTGTTGCGTGGGAGCGATCCTGCTGCCGGCCGGGTCGACCCCGCTCTGCAAACTCCCGCGACGCCGGCCGCGGTGCGCACGCGTCATGCCGGTGCGCATTTGCTGCTGGTCGAGGATAACGCGCTGAATCGCGAGGTCGTCCTCGATTTGTTGAGCGATTGCGGTTTGAGCGTGGATGTGGCCGAGGACGGCCGCGCGGCGGTCGAGCGGGTCGCCGAGTACGATTACGATCTGATTCTGATGGATATCCAGATGCCGGTCATGGACGGACTGACGGCCGCGGCGATGATCCGGCAGATGCCCGGCCGTGACACGGTGCCGATCCTGGCGCTGACGGCGAACGCGTTCGCCGAAGATCGTACCGCCTCGCAGCAGGCCGGCCTGAACGAGCATCTGGCAAAGCCGATCGAGCCGGCGGCGCTTTTCGGTGCCCTGCTGCGCTGGCTGCCTCCCGGCGGAGAGGCCGACAGAAGCGCGCCGGCCGCTGCGGCGCCGTGGCACCCTCGGCCTGCCCCCGAGGCGCCGGTTAGTGCTCCTGCCGCTTCGGATCTTCGCGGTGTGCTGTCGCAAATCGAGGGTCTGGACGCGAGGCAGGGCCTGGAATACCTCGGCGATCAGATGGACGTCTATGTGCGTGTCTTGAAACTGTTCGCGGAACGTTGCGATGTTGAAATTGCCGCCTTGCGCGCAGCCCTGGTAGCCGGCGAGTTCCAGGACGCGCGGCGCATGGCGCACACGATCAAGGGCAATGCAGCCGTGCTGGGCGCCACGGCGCTTCAACCGCTCGCGGCGGAGCTTGAAATGTCGGTCAAGGAGGGCGAGGCGCTGCCCAGGCTGTTGCCGCTGCTGGACAGCGTCGCCGCCGTATACAGTGCATTGGCCGCGGATCTGATCGCCCGGCTGCCGTCAGGCCGCGGACCGGGTCACTAGGTAAGCCCTCATTTTATCGAGGCTTACCGTGCGTCGGGGTTTAATGCCATGATCGAACGCTTTAGCCCACTCCAAGTCTTTGGCGAAAGGCCAGGTTCGGCGTCCGCTCGTTGGGCTAATTCAAACGCCCTTGTTGTTGCTATGGGCGCCCGTCGCTGCGTTAGAATGCCCCGCCTGTCCCGCCGGGGTGCCCGCAGGCTTCAGGGACGATCACCTTTTGACTTCCCAGGGAGGGCTCGCCATGCCCCGCATCATTACCCTATCTGTGGACCGGTGGGCGCCGACGAATTGCGCGCCTGACGTTGTGGAGTGTGCCGCCGAATCGCTCGAACAGGGCAATATCCTGTTTTTCCCCCATCTCGGCTTTCAGCTTGGCGCTGCCGAGCAGGCGTTCCTGTCTCCGGAAACGGCCGGCAAGAGCAAGAATGTGAGTTGGGACGGGGTGGCCGGTCGTCTGCGAGGCAGCAATGTCGACCCCGCGCTGCAGCCGCTGCTGCAGGGAATGATGCAGCGTTTTGCGGCGGCCGGTGAGTCGTTGCTCCGCGCGCTGTTCCCCGCCTATCCGGGCGCCCTGGTCACATCGCGAACGAGTTTCCGCGCCGTCGAGGTCGCCGGGCGGTCAACCTCCTGGCGCAAGGACGATACGCGCTTGCACGTCGACAGCTTCCCTTCTACGCCGGTACAGGGGAAGCGGATCCTGCGGCTGTTCAGCAACGTGAATCCGAACGGTCAAGCCCGCTCGTGGCGCTTTGGCGGTTCGTTCGAGGCAGTGGCGGAACGCTTCCTGCCGACGCTCACCGCGCCGCCGCGGGGCAGCGCCCGGTTGCTGCAATGGTGTTCGGTCACCCGTGGCTACCGGACTGCCTACGACCACTACATGCTCCAGTTGCATGACCGCATGAAGGCGGACGGTGCCTATCAGTCCAGTCCCGACGTCACCGGTTACGATTTCCCGCCGCAGTCCACCTGGCTGGTGTTTACCGATCAGGTGCCGCACGCAGTCGTGCGCGGTCAGTATCTGCTGGAACAGACATTCTATGTGCCGGTCGATGCGATGCGGGATCCTGAACGGGCCCCGTTGCGGACCCTGGAACGCTTGTTGGCCCGTCCGCTGACCTGAGCCGGAGTGCTGCCGGTCCGGCTCGGGTCGGGCGAGCCAGACCGGGCTTGCGGTTTTACTGGCGGTGGTGCGCGCCGCCGGCAGCTGCAGGGGCGCCAGTCGCCGGCTCCGCCTTCTCGATCACCGTGCGCTCGTCGACCTTCAGCAAGGTGATGCCCTGATCCATGATGTAGCGGCATTCGGCGCGCTTGGCCGATCCGACGTTGTTCCAGGCCAGGGATACGTAAGTCAGATTGTCGCTGCTGGATTCGGATGGGGTATAGGGATGCGTGCCCACCTCGTTTCTGACCGCCTCGGTGCATTTATCGAGTGCCAGCGTATTGAGCATGCTTGATGTCTGCAGGAAAGCCCCCTGGATCTTCTCCTGTTGCGTCTCCCGCGTCGTCCCGACAATGATGAAGCCGACAGCCATCAGTATGCCGAACCCGATTGCCGCCTTGATGAAGTTGGATTCCATTTTTTCCTCGTGGTTCTTGTGGTTGTGTGCGCCGCGAATATAACAAGAACGGCCTGGGCTTACGAGCAGGTTGGGCAGCTTGCGTGCGTCACTGATCTTGCCTCACCGCAGGCAACTTCTTGTCCGCAGCGGCCCGGGACGCGTTAGAATCGCGCGACGTACGGACTGGAGGGAAAAGCGATGGCAAAAGTCGATCGAAAGGCGCGCCCGTGTCTCGTCGCAGCGGTCGCCGCGGCGGGATTGATCACTACTGGATGCACCAAGGAAATGGGCAACCAGTTGGGCCAGTTCGCCGGAAATGTGGGCGGCTCATACCTTTCACAGACCGGCATCCCCGGTACCCAGTCCGTAGGCGATCTCACCACGAATATCGGCGGCCTGATCGGTGAAGAGATCGCCAAGTATCTCGACGAGCGCGAGCGCCTGCAGGCCGAAGCGGCGGCGCGCGAAGCCATCAACAGCAACAAGGTCGGTCCCGGCTCGACCCGCACCTGGAGCAGCCAGAGCAATCCCGGCGTGTCGGGCGGTTCGACGGTGATCGCGCAGAGTAGCGGCGCCGATGGGCGTGAGTGCCGGACCCAGCGCAACTTCGTCAACGTCAAGGGCAAGGATGTCGAACAGACCGAAACGCTGTGCCGCGACCCGAAAACCGGGACCTGGTCCGCGGGGGTCGTCTGAACCGGTTCAACGGCCCGCTTGCGGCGGTCCTGACTGCCGCCTTGACCGCGGTCGTGCCCAATGCGTCGGCTGAGGAATACCCCTGCCCGGCGTGGCCGGCCGCCGATGCCGGTTTCTGGCAGCCCATGACGTATCGCCTGATGGCGACGCCGAAAGGGGTCGTCGTGATTGCCGAAGGGCAGATCAAGTCCGGCGAATCATCGCGCCTCAAGATGCAGATCCAGCAAGCGCTCGCGCAGCCCGGCGGCATTTACGAAATCTGGTTCAATTCACCGGGCGGCGATTCGGAGGAAGGCCAGGCGATGGGACGCGTGATCCGCGGTCTCGGCGTGCCGACCCGCATCCGTACCGGTGCCTTCTGCGTCAGCGCCTGTTCTGTTGCCTTCCTGGGAGGCGTGTTTCGCACGATCGAGGCGGGGGGCGCCTACACCGTCCACATGTTCTCGAATTTCAGCGGCTACGAGTCCAGTCAGGCCTTGCAGAGCACGGTCAAGCAACTGCAATCGCTGGAGCAGGATGCGGCCCAGTACGCCGCCGAGCGCTATCAATACCTGCTCGAGATGGGGATTTCGCCGCAGGTGGCCAAGCACGGTTTCTCGGTGAAGAACCAGGCGGCCTCCTGTCCACCGCGCGCCGTGCTGAAACAGTGGAATGTGGATAACTCGTCCTGAATTCATTGATCGATGACCTTCCGAGGAAGACTGACATGACGCCACGCAACGCTCCAGCCCGCGCGAATTGCCGCACCGTGGTGCCTGTCCTGCTGTCCTTGTGGCTGCCCCTGGTGGCCGCGCCTGCGCTGGGTGCCCGGGAAGAGAGCGCGACGCCTGCGACCGAGTCCAGGGCCGAGGCCCCGATCGAGGTCCCGAAGGCATCGGCCAAGCCCGAACGGACCGAGAGCCTGGCCAAGCCGCCGGGCGGCACCCGGCCGGACCCCGAGCAGGCCAACCCGGGTCTGTTGAACCCCTGTCACGGCAGTCCTCAGCCGAAATGGTGCGGGGAGTGATCGAAGATCCCGCCGGCGCGGCGCCGGGCTAGGGCCGCGGGCGCCGATGGCGCTGATCCGGCGGTGGTTGCGCAGGACCAACCGGGCAATGGAACAGGAATCCAGGGGCGTGACCCAGGGCAGTTCATGGTGGGAACGCAACCGGCAAACGGTCGAAATCATCGGCATCTGGGTCGAGGCCCTGGGGGTCGTGACCGCCGCTGTGCTGGGTATCCAGCAATACCGTGAGAACTCTCAGGCCGATAAGGTCAACATGACGCTGAAGTACCTCGACCGATTTCAGGAAGAGCGTATCTTCAAGGCGCGTGGCGATCTGGATACGGCCTGGAATGCTCGGCGCGACGAGGTGTTCGCGCTGTTGCAACAAACTGACGGTGAAGCCAGGCTTGCGGCCTTTCTCGAGAAGACGATCGCCGACGGCGGCCTCGATCCGGCGATCGGCGCCGTGATGGATTTCTTCGATGAACTCCAGGCCTGCACGACCTCGGGCCTTTGCGATCGGGATACGGCGATCCGATTTTTCGGCAAGTACGCCTACGACTTTCACGGCTTGCTCGCCCCGCATATCGCGCTGCAGCGCAAGGAGCTGCGCGATCCGCAGATCGGTTCGGGCGTCGATTTCTTCAGTCGCGAATACCGAAGGGCGCGCGAAAAGGCGGACAAGTCGGCGCCCCAGGGGCTGACCGGATGAGCCCGGCTTCCCAACGATACCTGGAGTCACTGACGGCGACCAACCCAACACCATGACCAAAGTCGGCAACTGGCTACGCAAGACCCGGGACATCGTCTACCGGAACAACTGGATCACCGTATTCCACGACGAGGTCGTCAACCCGTCGGGCGGCGACGGCATCTACGGTGTCGTGCGCTTCGAGAATCTGGCGATCGGGATCATCCCGATCGATCACGAGGGCTGTACCTGGCTGGTCGGACAGCACCGCTATCCGCAGGACAAATATTCCTGGGAGATTCCCGAAGGGGGTGGAAGGATCGGTGTGGATCCGCTCGACAGCGCGCAGCGCGAATTGCAGGAAGAGGTCGGTCTCGGCGCTCACCGCTGGGAGCGGGTGCTGGAGTTGGATCTCAGTAACAGCGTCACCGACGAGGCGGCCATCGTGTTCCTGGCGCGTGACCTCTACCCATTGGAGGCGACGCCGGAAGAAACCGAGGACCTCAGCCTGGTTCGCGTGCCATTCGGCGAAGCGGTCGAGCGCGTCATGCGGGGCGAGATCACCGACGCCATCTCGGTGGCGGGCCTGTTGAAGGTCCACGCGATGTTGAGCCGCGGCCAGATCTGACGCCGGCGGACGCTCGCGGTCCCGTCCCGGGCAGCGCGACCGAAAAGTCATACGGCGAAAGGAGGGAGAGTGATGGATACAGGCTTGCCGGATGTGCCGGGTCTACCGCCGGGTTCCGGTCGAAAGGGTCCGCGCGGCGGCTTGTGGCCGGGGCTGTTCGGCGCCGTGCGGCTTTCCGCGCTGCAGTTGTTCGGCGTGTTGCTGGCGGTAGTCGGTCTTTGGACGTCCTACTACACGATTCCGGCCGAGTCGGAAGGCATCGTGCTGCGCTTCGGCGAGTACATTCTGAAGGTGCCTCCGGGTCTGCATTTCAAGCTGCCGTTCGGTGTCGACGAGGTGTTGACCGTGCCGACCCAGCGCCAGTTGAAGCTGGAGTTCGGCTTCACGACCCCTTCCCACACCAACCCCGACCAGGCTGCCATAAGTCCAGAGAAGGAGCGCTCGATGGTGACCGGCGACCTCAACTCGGCCCTCGTCGAATGGATCGTGCAGTACCGCATCACCGAGCCCGAGACCTACCTGTTCGCCGTGCGCGAACCTGGCCAGACCTTGCGCGACATCTCCGAATCCGTCATGCGCGAAGTGGTCGGCGACCGCACGGTCGATGAGATCATCACGATCGGACGGCAGCAGATCGAGGACCGTGTGCTGCAAAGGATGCGGGAACTGTCGGAGCGTTATCACCTGGGCTTGTCCATCAACCAGGTTCAGTTGAAGAACGTGAATCCGCCGGAACCGGTGCAGCCCTCGTTCAACGAGGTGAATCGGGCTCAGCAGGATCGTGAGAATGCGATCAACCTGGCCAATGGCGAATACAACAAGGCGGTGCCGCGCGCCCGGGGCGAGGCCGACCAGAAGATCCGGGCGGCCGAAGGTTACCGGTTCAAGCGGGTCAACGAAGCCGAGGGCGATGCTGCGGCTTTCACGGCGGTGCTGGAACAATACGTCAAGGCGCCGGAGGTCACGCGGACCCGCATCTACCTGGAAACGCTGGGCGAGGTGCTGCCGAACACCCGTCAAGCGATCATCGTCGATGATTCGGTGCAGCAACTGCTGCCGATGCTGCCTCTGCCCGAGCGTCTACCGGAGGCGACGCAATGAACGGGTGGCGCCGAGCGTTGGTCGGCCTGTCGGCGCTCGTAGTCGTACTGGCCTATTCAGCGGCGTTCACCGTCAATCAGACCGAACAGGTCATCATCACGCAATTCGGGCGGCCCGTGCGCGAGCCGATCATCGACCCCGGCCTGCATTTCAAACTGCCGCTGGTGCAGCAGGTCACGCGCTTCGACAAGCGCTATCTGGCCTGGGACGGACCGATGGTGGAAATGTCGACCAAGGACAAGACGTATCTGCAGGTCGACACTTTCGCCCGCTGGCGGATCACCGACCCGCTGCGCTACTACCTGCGGCTCCGCGACGAGCGCAGTGCCCAGTCACGGCTGGAGGATATCCTCGGTTCGGAGACGCGGACGACGATCGCCCGTCACGAACTGACCGAGGTCGTCCGCACCGACAAGGACCGCGTGCCCTTGCAGGATGAGGCCATGGGCGCCGTTGGCGTGCTGCGCCCGATCCATTTCGGGCGCGTGCAACTGGAGAAGGATGTGTTCACCGCGGCGGCGCCCAAGCTCGCGGAGTTCGGCATCGAATTGCTCGACGTGCGCTTCAAGCGCATCAACTACAACCCGGAAGTGCTCGACCGCATCTACCAGCGCATGATCAGCGAACGCCTGCAGATCGCCCAGCGTTTCCGCTCGGAGGGTGAGGGTGAGGCGGCCCGGATCAACGGCAACAAGGACCGCGACCTCAACGAGATCGCGTCCAATGCTTACCGGCAGGTGCAGCAGATTCAGGGCGAAGCCGACGCCAGAGCGACCGAAATCTACGCGCGGGCCTACACCCAACGCCCCGAGGCCGCCGAGTTTTACCGGTTTCTGAAGAGCATGGACACCTACCGGAAGGTCATCGACCCGGACGCGACCGTCGTGCTGTCCACCGGCTCCGAACTGTTCTCACTGCTGAAGCGCATGGATGGGAAGGCCGGACGGTAGTAACGCAAGGCCGTCGCGAAGGCGGCGGCCATCTCAGCAATAGCTGTTTGTCTGCTCGGGGCCAGCGGCAGGTGCTGCATCCCAACCGAGGCTGGGCTGGCCGTGTCATTCGCCGCAGGGCAGCGCGAAAGGATAGCCAAAGGCGTCGAAGTCCTTCCGATAGCGCTCATAGACGCGTCGTTGAAGATCGGCATCGTAGTAGCGTGTGAGGTTGACGTTTGTGGACGTACGATGGCGATCTTCCACCTTGTAATACTTTTGAAAGTCCGGCGAGACAAGGCGGCCAATATGGTGGAAATCGGCTTCGAAGGTCTCGAACCTCCCCACGAAGTCATAGGTGATGGCGTCCTGGAATGTCTGGTAATACTGGATGCGCCAATGCGGGTCCATGACGCTGATGGGCTGGGCCTCAACGGCCGCAAAGAACTGTTCGAACGAGATTTCCGTCTGCAGCGACGATGGGTCGTAGCCTAATTGTCTGAGGATCTGAATTTTCTGCGTGGCATTGCCCACGATCTTGTCGAGATAGCATGACAGGAAGCGCGTATACGGATTTCGCACGAAGCAAAATTTCAGCAGGTCGCCACGCGATAGGAACTTCGCCAGGTCACCCACTTGAGTCGGACCAATCAGTGGAGAGTACTGCCGCTTGTGCATGTCCGCCGACTGTTCATGATGGAAGTCCTCATCCTGCAGTTCCAGTCGCTGCAGCGTCAGCTTGATCGTCGAGCAGGCGACCTTCGGGGTTTCGACGTAGACGTATCGGTGCTTGAGCGAAATATTCAGACCGTAGTTGAAGGTTTCGACCGGGACGTAACGGGCATAGCGACCTGCCGACTCGCAGAAATGCTTCCAGAGATTGGACATGATGGAGGGAATGCGATTTCAGAATGCTGCAGATAGGTGGGGCATGATGCAGGGAGGAATCTGGAGTGTGACCTCAGGGTATCCCCAGCAGCTTGTGGGTCTGCAGGCTGAGCCGCCACTGGGGGTGGGCGAGGCAATAGTGCAGCGCGCGTTCGGTGTTCTTCTCCCGGTCCGGCCCGTCCATCGGTTGCAGCAGGAATCGTTCGAACGCGAGGCCTGCGAAGCGCTCCGGCGGTGCATCGGCTTGCGGATAGACCAGCTTAAGTTCATCGCCCCTAGTCAGTACCAGTGCCGCGTTCGATTTCGGGCTGACGCAAAGCCAGTCGATGCCCGGCGGCGCCGGCCGTGTGCCGTTGGTCTCGACGGCGATCTCGAAGCCGCGCTCGTGAAAACATTCGATCAGCGCGGTATCCAGTTGCAGCAGCGGTTCGCCGCCGGTGCAGACGACGAAGCGTTTTCCGGCACCCGCGCTGACGTCGGGCCAACAGTGGGCGACCGCGTCCGCCAGGGCGTCGGGTGTGGCAAAGGTTCCGCCGCCCAGGCCATCGGTACCGACGAAATCGGTATCGCAGAACCGGCAGACGGCCGCCGCGCGGTCGGCCTCGCGCCCGGACCACAGGTTGCAACCGGCGAAGCGGCAGAACACCGCCGGCCGGCCGGCCTGGGCGCCCTCGCCCTGCAGCGTGTAGAAGATTTCCTTGACCGAATAGCTCATCGGCGTCAGGCCGGCAGCGCCGGGCCTTCCTCGCCCCAGCTCAGCAGTACGCCGCAGCCGGGTGTCTCGTACAGGTCGATCCGATCCAGCGACGGCAGCCGGGTGGCCATTGCGGACCGGATCCACAGTGCCAACGAGCCCGGGTCGGCGTCGACAAGCCCCGGCAGTGCATTCAACAGATCATGGTCGAGTTGCCGGTAGATCGGCGTGAACAGCTCCTTGACGTCGCCGTAGTCCACCGTCCAGCCATGCACGGCATCGAGCGGCGCGGTCAAATGCAGCCGGACGATGTAGCTGTGACCGTGCAGGCGCCGGCGCGGATCGCCGTCGGGCGCCTGGATCAGGCGCAGCGCGCTTTCGAAGCGGTGCTCCTTCCAGATGCGGTAATGCCGCCCGTCGTAATGGCAGCCGGCGGTGTGCGTCTCGTAGACGGTAACCCAGGACAGCTCCGGCAGCACTGCCGCAAGCCGGCGCCAGATCCACGCGGCGAGCTTCTCGCTGGTCGGATTCTCGAGGCCCGGCACGTCGTTCAGGCAGGCATAGTGCAACTCGGCCTGCAGCGGCTCCCAGAGCCGGCCGAGGTGATCGAAATCGACGCCCATGTCGCGCTGCGTCAGGTCCTGCTCGGCATGCACGATGACCTCGAAGCCGTGCCCGTGCATCCGCCCGCAGCGGTGTCCGGGAGGCACATTCGGCAACTGATGGGCTGCCTCGAAGCGGAAGCGCCGCCAGATGTGCGCGCGGTCGTGCGGGTCGAGATCGGCGCCCTGCTCGCTGGTGCTCTGCACGCCGACCGATTCGATGCCCGGCACCTCCAGCCGCTCCCGGATCCAGCGGGCCAGATTCTCGTCGGTCGGAATGGGCAGGTGTTCGTTCAGGTCGGCGTAATCGAGCGGGGCCAGGCAGTCACCGAGCGCGGCGCTGAGCGCGCTCGTCCCGGCGCCGCGGTAGCCGCCCCAATCTTCCGGCACGGCCGCGCGGACGCGCGCCAGGAAGCTGTGACCGTGCAGGCGCCGCGAGCGGTGTTCGTCCGGCAGGACCGGTATCCGGCAGGCGGCCTCGAAGTTCGTGGCCGCGACGTGGAGCAACCGGGTGTTCACGCGTCGGCGAGCCCGAAACGGCTCAGCAGCGGGTCGGCGAGTCCGGCTTCGGCGAAGCCTTTCGCGCGCAGCAGGCAGGAGTCGCAGGCCCCGCATGGCGCGCCGTCGGGTGCCGGGTCGTAGCAACTGCTGGTCCAGGCGTAATCGACGCCGAGTTCGGTGCCCCTTCGAATGATGCCGGCCTTGGTCAGCGCGATCAGCGGTGCATGAATCTTCAGCCGTTGCCGCCCTTCGACGCCGGCCTTGGTCGCGAGATTCGCCATGGTCTCGAACGCGGCGATGTACTCGGGCCGGCAATCCGGGTAGCCGCTGTAGTCGAGCGCATTGACGCCGATGAAGACGTCGCAGGCTTCCAGCACTTCGGCCCAAGCCAGCGCGAACGACAGAAACACGGTGTTGCGGGCCGGGACGTAGGTGATCGGTATACCCTCGGCCATCGCGTCGGCACTGCGCTGCTTTGGCACCGGCAGGTCGCTGGTCAGCGCCGATCCGCCGAACTGGCGCAGGTCGATGTCGGCGATCACGTGCTCCTTAGCGCCGAGTGCCGAGGCCACGAGTCGGGCCGAGTCCAGTTCGACGCTGTGGCGCTGGCCGTAGCGGAACGACAGGGCGTAGGGCTCGAAACCTTCGGCGCGGGCGATCGCCAGCGTCGTCGTGGAATCGAGGCCGCCGCTCAGCAGGACGACGGCTCGTGGGATAGGGGGTGCAATCATCGGGTGGCGCGGTCTTCGGCGAGGTGACGAGGGCAGGCTGGCCGCGCCGATCCCGGAGACGGGGGGCGTGCGCTCAAGCCGCCCAATGATTGTAAACCGGTACGATGCCGGCGGGGGATTCAGGCCGGTTTGGCCCCGGGTTTCCCATCCTCGACGACCCAGGACGAGAGCGTGTGGCAATCCGAGTCGCGCTTGCGGATGTCGGCCAGCGCGCGAATGTCGACCAGACAACGCCCGGGCGTCAGTTCGAAGCGGGCGTAGCCCCGCGGCACGCCGGTCGCGAAATGGATGAAGTCGGCGCCCTCGCGCTTGGCGGTCTGGATCAGATCTTCCGATGGCGGTTGCGAGCTGATCGAGCCGCAGACGAACTCGCTGGCTACGACCGGCGACTTCGGGTCGTCGAAGTCGGTCTTCAGGTCATTGACCCAGAACGAATGCACGTCGCCGCCGATGGCGATCGGGTTGGCGGGCTTAGCGCTCGCGAGGCACTCCATCAGCCGCTTGCGCGCGGCCGGATAGCCGTCCCAGCAATCGGTGTAGATGTTGAGACCGTCACCGGACTTGGCGTCGATCTGCGCCATCACGGTTTCCTGGCCCAGGATGTTCCAGCGCGCCTTGCTGGTTCTGAGGCCGGCTTCCAGCCAGCGCTCCTGCCGCGCGCCGAGCAGCGTGGCCTCGGGATTCAGCCGTTCGTTACAGCCTTCGACATGGTTCGAGCCGCCGCGGCCGGGCTTCGGACAAGGCTGCGGACTGCGGTACTGCCGGTCATCCAGCATGTGGAAGTCGGCCAGCCGGCCGAATGCGACGCGGGTATGGATGCGCATGTCCGGACCCAGCGGCACCATCGAGCGGCGCAGCGGCAGGTGCTCGTAATAGGCCTGATAGGCGGCCGCCCGGCGCCGCAGGAACCAGCCCGGTTCGTCGTCGTTCTCGGAGCGGGAGCCGGCGTAGTCGTTTTCGACCTCGTGATCGTCCCAGGTCACCAGCCACGGGCAAAGGGCATGCGCCGCCTGCAGGTCGGGATCGGTCTTGTAGCGGGCGAAGCGGGCGCGGTAGTCATCCAGCGTGATCGGTTCCGGGCCTTCGTGCTTCCGGACGTGGTCCTTGCCCCAGGACGATTCGTAGATGTAGTCGCCCAGATGGACGATCAGGTCCAGGTCGTCCGCCAGCATGTGCCGGTAGGCCGCGTAGTAGCCCTGCTCGTACTGCTGGCACGAACCGACCGCGAAGCGCAGCCGGGACGGCTCGGCGTCCAGCGCCGGCGCCGTGCGCGTCCGTCCGATCGGGCTGGTCGCATTGCCGGCATGGAAGCGGTACCAATACCAGCGGTCCGGCTCCAAGCCGTCGACTTCGACATGGACCGAATGGCCCCAGTCCGGCGTCGCGTAGCTGGAACCCTTGGTGACGATCTTGCGGAAGGCCGCGTCCGCCGCGACCTCGAATGCGACCGGCATGACCACAGGCGCCATGCCGCCTCCCGGTGCCAGCGGCTCCGGCGCCAGCCGGGTCCACAGCACGACACCGCCCGGCAACGGGTAACCGGAGGCGACGCCCAGTGCAAAGGGATTGGCGGCGAACTTCGTCTGGGCGGACAGGATGCGCGGCAGCGCGCCGGCGGCGGCGAGGCCGCCAAGCGACTTCAGGAAACGGCGGCGGTCGTACGGGTAGCGGTGGTTCATGTTACGGGGGAATTGGTAAACCCGGGGCTCAAGCCTAGCCCACGCGCTTTACGGTTCCAAGACCGCTGCGGCGCAGCGGGCGCCTCAGTCCCGCCCGATGGCGCGGTAGCCGATATCGGTGCGGTAATAGACGCCATCCCATGCGATGGCCCGGGCCCGGCGGTAGGCCAGGCGCTGGGTTTCGACGACCGTGTCGGCCAATGCGGTGACGCACAGAACCCGTCCGCCGGCCGTCACGATCTGGTCGTCGTGCCGGCGCGTTCCGGCATGGAACACCTTCACGCCGGGCTCGTCCGGCGCGTCCAGACCGCTGATCGGATCGCCCTGTCGATACTCGCCCGGATAGCCGCCCGCCGCCATCACGATACCGAGCGCCGTGCGCGGGTCCCATTCGGCCGAGACCTGGTCCAGACGCCCGTCCAGCGCCGCCAGGCACAGTTCCGGCAGATCGCTCTTCAGCCGCAGCATGATCGGCTGGGTTTCCGGATCGCCGAAGCGGCAGTTGAATTCGAGCACCTTGGGTTCGCCCGCCGGGCTGACCATGACGCCGGCATACAGGAAGCCCGTATACGGCAGGCCTTCCGCAGCCATGCCGCGCAGTGTCGGCAGGATGACTTCCGCCATGATCCGTTCGTGCAGCGTGGGCGTGACCACCGGGGCCGGCGAATACGCGCCCATGCCCCCCGTGTTCGGACCGCGGTCGCCGTCGTCGCGCGCCTTGTGGTCCTGCGAGCTGGCCATCGCCAGCGCATGCGTGCCGTCGGCCATGACGATGAAGCTGGCTTCCTCGCCCTGCAGGAATTCCTCGACGACGACGCGGTGGCCGGCCGCGCCGAACACGTTGCCGGACAGCATGTCCTCGACCGCGGCGATCGCTTCTTCCTGGGTCTGCGCGACGACGACGCCCTTGCCCGCGGCCAGTCCGTCCGCCTTGACGACGATGGGCGCGCCGCGCTCGCGAATGTAGGCGATGGCCGGTTCGGCCTGCTCGAAGGTTTCGTAGGCGGCGGTCGGAATGCTGTGGCGGGCCAGAAAATCCTTGCAGAAGGATTTCGAGCCTTCGAGTTGAGCGGCCAGGCGGGTCGGGCCGAAGCAGCGCAAGCCCGCGGCCGTGAACTCATCGACAATGCCCTTCACCAGGGGCGCTTCCGGCCCGACGATGGTCAGGTCGACGGCATTGTCCTGCGCGAAGCGCTTCAGCCCTGCGACATCGTCTGCCGCGATGTCGACATTGGTCAGCTTTGGTTCGATTGCCGTGCCGGCGTTGCCCGGCGCAACGAACACCCGGGTGACTCGCGCCGACTGCGCGCACTTCCAGGCGAGGGCATGTTCGCGGCCGCCGCCGCCGACGATGAGTACCTGCATGGGGGGAATCGAAGCCTCTCGTTGCCAGTGGGTTGTAGGCCGTGATTATAAGGGAGCGGGCCGCTTTGTCGGGCACACCGGCCCAATCGCATTAACCCTCAAGTCCGTCATGCCCGCGGGACTGCACCGAGCCCACCGCCACGGCGGCTCACGGCCCGTCTTCCCCAAACCGTCATTCCAGGTGGGAACCCGGAATTCGCGCGTCCAGGGACGGCGAACCCGAAGCCTGACTCAGGCCACACACGGGAAGAATCGCTCCGCGGGTACATACCGCAGGATTTCGTTGCGGCAGAAGCCCAGCAGCGCTTCTTCCAGATCCGCCCGGTAGGAACTCATCCCGCGCCGCGATTCGAGCGGACCCGCGAACAGCTTTTCGTCCGGGTAAAGGTCGGTCATCCGGCGCAGAAAGGCGTCGGGCAAGCGGAAGGCGCCGAGACTCACCGAATGGATTCCGGCCGGATCGAGCACGCGAAAGACCTCATCGAACATCGCCCGGTAACAGTCCTGCCAGCCGTCGACATAAATCACCGGGTCGAAGCGCAGGCCGATCGGCCAGCCCTGCCGCTGCAGGCGCTGGGCGGCCAGCAAGCGCTTGGCGGGCGTCGGGGCCTTGTGGTCGACCGCGGCCGCGATGGTTTCCGGCATGAAGCTGAACGCGACGACGGCGCGCTCCAGTGGCTCCACTGCCAGCAGCGAGCGCACCTGCGTGCTCTTGGTTCGCAGCTCCAGCCAGGCATTCGGCAGTTCCCGGAACAGCGGCAGGAACGCGGCCGCGAAGCCGGTCACCGGTTCCAGCGCCAGGCTGTCGCAGTCGTAGCCGGAGAAGAAGTGCACCGGCTCGCCGGCGGCCTCATCGGCGATGCGCCGGATTTCCGCCTGGAAATCCTCGTAGTTCACGAACAGCAGGTAATTCGCCGAACGGTACATGCCCTGCAGGAAGCAGTAACGGCAGTCGTACACGCAATTCAGCATGTGCGAGAAATAGTAATTCCGCGCGGCGCCGATGCCGTAGCCGGGCGGCGCCGGCAGCACGAAATTGCGGTACTTCTCGGCCAGGATCAGCGCCGGTTTCTGCTTCTGCAGCCGGAAGTTCTGCGCCTTCGGATTGAACACCTCGCCATAGCGCGCGCACGGCACGACCCGCGCCTCGGGGAAGCGGGCAATGACCTCGGCCGCGCGCGGATGGTCGCGGACGGCGTCTTCAAGGTAAAGCGTGTCGATCAGGGCTGGAACCGTGAGGGTGGCGTTGCCGGGGCGGCGGCGCGGACGCGCGCCGGATGTTTCGGTTGCTGTGCGCCGATTTATGGTCGGGGGAGCGCGAGAGGGATTTTAACCGACGCGTTTTCGCGGTGATTTTGGGTTTGCTCCCTTCAACAGCGTGATGCTCTGCACAGTTCCGAGAAAATAGTCCGGTTATCAGTGGTTAAAGTCGCGGCGCGCGGCTAGGTTTCCTCCTTGCGTGCGCAGGCTTTTGGGCAGCGTACGTGGCCGAAGCCGCCAGCTTCCCAAGTGACATCGAACCCGAGAGGTAAAAGCTCATGTCCACCCACACCCTTCCAACCAAGACCTTGACCGAACAGGAAGTGGCCGAAATCGTGACAATGCTCGAAGCGTTGAAGGCCAAGTTCGACTTTCTGATCACCTTGACCGCGCAGGAGCGGCGCCAGTTGCCGAAGCTGGGAGAACGCTCGATCGGCTTCGAGGAAAAGTGCGCTCAACACATGGCCTCTCATCCCGAATTCCTTCCGGGCTTCGTTGCGCTGGATGAGATTAACCTGGAGCGGACTTTGCGTGGCCAGTTGATGCGCTGTTTCGCTCCGTTACAGGCATTGTCCAGTGCCATGGAAGACACGCTGATGGCTGTTGGCAGCGACATCTGGCTCGCTGACCTCGCTTTCTATCACAGCGCGCAGGATGCAGCGCGTCGGAAGCTCCCCGGGGCGGAGGCGATTTGTAATGACCTGAGTTCGCGGTTCCCCGGGGGCGGGCGGAAAAAGGAAACTGCAGAGCCGGTTCCTGCCTGAGCACCTGCGAGTCTTTCGTGGCCGGCTGAGTCGCCCTTTACACCGCGCCCGACCAGGAGCGCTGCGGCACCATCGCGCAAAGGAAAACTCGAGGTGTAGATGACATGGACGCCGACTCTCTAACCCGCGGCGGACAATATCGCAGAACCGCCGTGGGTTCTTTTCTTCCCGCCGTCAACTCTCCGCAACTCCCCCACGACCCAAAATCGGGCGCGATGAGAGCTGTGTAGCGTCCCCTGCGACAATCAAAGCGTCTCCCTCGCCAATCCGAGCGTCGCGGTCGTCGCTCCGAGCGTTGCGATGGCCGCTCGGAGACTCGTGGTCTCTGCTCCGAAAGTCAACGCCGAGTTCCGGAAACCCGTCTTCCGCGCCCTGGGTAGCATCGCTGGGGCTTTTCTTGTCACGCTCGATTGATCTTGCGTGGTTGGCGTAGCTAAAGGAATCGCTCGCGCAGCTTAGGGTGACTGCCCGGTCGCTCAGCGGTTCGGCACGTTCACTGCTCTCCCCCCATGAAGGAGTGGGCGGCCGCCTAGAGTGGCCTCAGCTCGCCGCATCGCGTTTCGCGGCTTTACGCTGGCAACTGAAAATCGCACCGTAAGTTGCGCCGTGCCTGCGTCTTAGTGCTATTTAAGATGCTTGGTAGTGAACGGTTCATACTTTCTGTTGTTCTCGACAACAGAACTGCCGTTGCTTAACGTGTCTGAACTTACCGAAGGGGGATGCCGAATGGCTACAACAATCAAAACGGGCTTTGAGAAACTCCGCGAGAACCTGCAAATAACGACATTGCAGTCTTCTACAGTTTCGACGAGGCAACAAAACGTGCGCGAGGCGGTGCAACAAGAGTTCACTGTTCTAACATCATTTCTCGCCGGATCTTATGCCCGTTCCACGATGATTGCGCCCCTGAAGGATAGCGACATAGATATTATTGTAGTCCTAGACCCGTCCTATTTTTCGAAATACACGCCAGCTTCATTACTTGACCGCCTTCGCGCTGTCCTGCTCCGTACCTATCCAAAGACACCGAAAATTAGCCGTAACGGCCAAGCCGTCACCATCACATTTACAGATTTTGTAGTTGATGTTGTTCCGGCATTTAATCGTAACGGTGGCGGCTACCTGATTCCTGACTCCGTTAATAAGCGCTGGATTAGCACCGACCCGACGGCTCATGCCTCACTACTTACGGCACAAAATAAAGCACATGACGGGAGCCTCGTTCCACTCATCAAAATGATCAAGGGATGGAATCGCATTATAAATGGCGCGTTCACGGGCTTTTATCTCGAACTTATGACCACTGACATTCTTACAAATGTCACTATCTCAGATTTTCCTAGCGGCGTTAGATACGTTTTTGACAAGGGGCGTGATAAGATAAAATACAAGCAGCGCGACCCTGCCGGCTTCGGGGGCTATATAAATCCGCTCAATAACGTTAATACGGTAGATGATGCTGTGAGTCGCTTCACAACGGCATATAATCGCGCCGTGAAGGCAGAGGAGTTGGCAAGCGCAAACAAAATTCCTGCCGCGTTCGAGGAATGGCGGAAGATCTTCGACGACTATTTTCCAACATATGGTTAAGAGGTATTCTGATCTATATTTTTAATGTTGCTTTTATCCTATCCCACTCCATTGAAAGTGACGGATTGAGTTTTTGGAACACTTTTGCGGACAGCATAATTCCAGCATTGGCCTTTCCAGTCTCGTAGAACATTGCAAATTCAAGCACTCGCGCATTCATTGTGCTTCGATTGGGGGAAGCTTGAAAGACGGAATACAGATGCTTGTAGGTGTCGTCGCATCGGATTCGCAACCATTCGAGTCTGAACCAGCGCGATAATATTTGTTCGCTGAATATAGCCTGCGCCGCCGTTGCCGCGACAGCCAGTTCAGTATTCCTATAAAGAAGAACGATAACAAAAGCAGCTAAATAAATTAATACCTTGAGGCGCTCAGTCTTGGCCATTTCCAATGCAATGGCCCTACTAAAGTGGCTGTTCTCCATGACGGCTACGCCAAGCCGTTTAATCGGGTCTGTCTGATCGTTGTTGTAGTAGCCAGTCGTTTGCTCGTGAGTCAACGGAACGCCATGTGCGTTGGAAAGTAAATCGAGACGGCGCTGATCCTCGGCCCGGGGTGTCCAGTAAAGCCGAATGCCAAGCCCAAGGAAGAACACAACGATTACACTCAATACAAATGCGATTTGGACAATGGAGTAAGCTGTTTGATATTCATTTTTATTTACCAACAAGACCGTGAAGGAAAGAAGCGCGGCTATGTAAAAAAGTGTGTCCGTCGTCGATTCTGCGACCTCTAGAGGACGAAAGTAGCGGTCTCGAATCGGATCAATCTTGGTCGGAGCGCTAGCCATACACAGAGAACTTTCGTGAAATTGGAAGTGGAACAGAATTCCGATGCCGCTTACATCAATTCGAACTGCCCTTCATCCCATTTGGCGTTTGCGTAACCATTGAGCGCAATCCCAGCCTTTCCGGGGTCGGTGACCAGCAGATAGTGCCAAGTGCCGTGCTGCCCGAGCCGGTTGACGGCTTTGACCCAACGTTCTGCTGCTTTTGCCTTTACGTCGGCGCTGTCGGTGACCTGGCCCTTGATCTCCACAATGATGTTGAGACCGGCATCGGTGACAACGAGGAAATCCGGCACATAGCGGGCCGGGATGCCCTTGTTACGGTAGGGTATTAAGAAGCCCAGGCGATCATTTTTCACCCACTTTGTCACGCCTGGGTGACTATCTAGCAGGAATGCCGCGCTTTGCTCCCATTTCTTTGTATCCGCCACCATCGCGTTGAGGTGGCACTTGGTGACCGGGTAAATCGGCTTCGTGGTGTGGAAATCCACATACAGTGTGCTCCCGCGCCCGGCCGCGCCTTGTGGGATCACAGCCACTTCGGCGCTCCCGGTCGCGGTGCCCTTCTTGATTGCTTCCAGCAGTGAACCGATGGCGGCCTGCATGTACTCGCCCACCAGCAGCACATCGCAGGGCTGGCTCCCGCCTTTCCGATCGAGCTTTTCGGCCAGGAACCGCTTGGCTGCGAAGGCGACCTTCGGGAACAAGACCTGCACCGGAACGGCTGCCGCGCCGTTGTCCTTTTGCCAGCGGACGCAAATCTCCCGCGCCAGCTTGAAGGCAACTTGCTGCTCCCGAAACATCCGTCTCCAGTCCTTCAGGGACAGAACCGGTTTTTCGCCCGGGCCGTAAGCTGCGAGTGCGCCATCTGGCGTCGTCAGAGGGGTTAGCTCGACCGTTTGCGGAATGTTAATTGGGTCGATCGTAACCTTGGCAACCTGGTCCCAATCCACAAAGACATCGAACTGCCCGGATTCGTGATAGCCGGTCACGATCGGGAACGTGATTTCGTAGGTGGCCTTCTCCGGTACGGAATAGATATGGCTCGGGTCTGGCGCTTCGGGGGTCGGACCAGCGGGCGCCACCTTGAACGGGATTAACTCAAACGGTACCCCGAAGACCTTGGCGGTCTCTTCGGCGAACATCTGGGACTCTTCATTCAGTGCGTAGCTCTTCCGGCGCAGGGCGCGGCCGACGACCTGCTCACACAAGAGTTGCGAGCCAAACGGGCGTAGACCGACGATATGGGTGACGGTGTTGGCATCCCAGCCCTCGGCTAGCATTGCGACCGAGACGATGCAGCGGATGTCCCGGCCCGGCGGAATCCGCTCGTCCATCCATTTCAACGAGCCGTCGTTGTCTTCACTGGCGACTTTCTCATTGTGCTTGCGGACAAGCTCCGACCAGTCTTCGGGGATCTTCCCACCCGGCCACTCGGCCTTGCCGGTGGTTTCGAGGATGAAACGCAGCCGCTGGGTCTCATCCTTGGTGCCGCCCTCCTCGATGTCTTCGATGACCTTCGAATCAATGCGCACCGTGACTTCCTGCCCCGGCTGGTTCTTGAACCAGGGCGGCGACACGCCATAGCCATCATTTCCGTTCGCCAGCCAGCCGTACACTTCCTTGGCGACGGCGGTATCTCGGCACACCACGATGAACACCGGTGGCACCGGGTGTTTGTGCTGCTGTTTCGAGGTGCGTTCCCATTCAGTGAAGCGCTGATGCCATTCCGCCGCCAGCAGGTTGATCGGGGCACTGGCATAGTTCATCACGAGTTCGGAGGTTAGCTTCTTCCCGTAGCCGTCTTCTTCAGCCTTGGTCTGAACCCAGCGCCAGATATTGAAATAGGCAGCCTCGTCGGCACCGGTCACATCGCGCGACGGCAGTTGCGGAATCTTGACCAGACCGGATTCAATTGCATCCAACAGCCCGAAATCCGAAACGATCCACGGAAACGGCTTGCCTACTTCGTTGCCCGAGCCTTGTATATAGAAGGGCGTAGCGGATAGATCCACGCAGAGGTTGATGCCGCGCTTGCGTCTACCCCCGGCCAGCTTGTTGATGCGGTCGAGACCTTCAATCCAGATGGTCGCCTCGCGCGCGTTCTTCTTGGCGAGGTCTTTGTCTTCATCGAGGGACTGTTCGTCCCCGGTCACGTCCCCGCGCCGATAGGCGTGGTGGGCTTCATCGTTGAAGACCAGCCAATGCGGACTCCGGCCCTTCCCGCTGCCGAGTTCCTGCCGGAGACGCTTGAACCATGCCGCGTCGGACTCGAAGTATTTCACCTCGAGTGATTCATTGTCCTTGCCCGCATTCTTGACCACTTCCACCGGCTCGCCGGTCTTGACCACCTTGGCCGAGGTTCCGTTGACTGTGTTGGTTTCCTTCTTCGCCAGCCGGTGCCAGTTGGCGATCATCACCTCGCCCCGGCGCAGCTCTTCCATCCGCTGCGGCGGTACCAACTGGCGGGTGCGATACAGGCTCAAGTCGCCGAGCGCCGGATCGAGTTCCTGCAAGCGCTCGCGGATCGTGACGTTCGGACAGACAATCAGAATGGTGTCGGAGTACCGGTCATCCGTGGGCGCGGCTACACGGTTGAGGATTGACCACGCCGCGAGCATGCCCATGACGGTCGTCTTGCCGGACCCGGTCGCCATCTTGCAGGCGTAGCGGACGAATGCCTTAATGCCTGCGGCCTTGGATTCGAGGCCGGGTTCGTCCTTGGGGATCGCTGGCAGCCCCTTGCGATAGTGTTCGCTTGCCTCGAGCAGGAAGATGATCGTTTCAACTGCCTCGATTTGCGCGAAGAACAGCCGCTGCATTCGGTCTTCGCTGCGCCATTGTTCCAATAGCTCCTTCGTGACGCTGGAAGCACCGTCATAGGCGAAGCCTGAACTGCGAGTGCCGTCGCGCCAGTCTTGAAGGCGCGCGCGGATGCCGTTGACGATGGTGAGTTCGACTTCCTCGCCCTTCTCGGTCTCGAACAGTTCGACCTGCGCTTTGTTCTTGCTGCCGCGCCCGGAGTGTTCCGGCACCCGGTAGAAGTAGCTGGCCCGACGGCGGCCGTCTGCTTTGACGGGCGGCTTGCCCCGTTCAATCTGCCAGTGAAATTGCGGCTCGTAGAACGGCGAATTGATGATTGGTGAGTCCACCTCAGCGGGTGTTACCGGCGGCGACAACTCCTGTTTGGCGGTTGCCATCAGTGCGCTCCCTCTGCGTTTTTGACGACCATCAGTTCATTGCCCCGGTCGTCAATCACCTTGACGGCAATCCGCCGCTGGTCGCCCAGCGTGAACGGTTCGCTCACCGTCCCGGCCAGATGCTCCCACACACTGTCGCTAAAGTCGGCCTTGAGCGATTTCCGAAGGTTGTCCCATGCCCCGGTTTTCGGGAAGAACACTTGGGCGGCGCAAAACACCATGCCGTTGTAATTGGTGTCCAGCATCCAGCACGGCAGGTTCTCGGCTTCGATGGAGTCCGTTTCCATCGTGTCGGGCCGGAAAATATCGAGGCCTTTGACTTCCACCTGATGCAGTGGCGTTCCGTCCGGCTTGTTCCCGGCGGGTTCCAGCGCGACTTCCGGCAGGCCGGTAATCGAGAAAATCTCGCTGGACTTGCTCGTTTTCAGCAAGTCAGACATCACCACATCGGGAGTCATGGCAATGTAAGTGGTTGGGATCTTCAGCTTTTCCAGCATTTCGCGGGCCTTGGCTTGTATCGCGAAGCCGAACAGGAAAAGTTGCTGGAAGCCCTGTTGCAGCGCTTCCGTGTGAGCGTTGAAGACGTATTCGGAGCCAATCGCGCCATCTTCCGGGCCAAAGACGATCGCAATGCGTTTTTCCGAGCCGTTCTTGGCCGTTGCCTCGGCGTGGATGTACTCCCGATCCGCCAACGGGCGGACGGTTTCCAGTTCAAGGCTGACATTCCCCGGCAGCCGCAGCGTCTTGCTTTGCCGCAGCACCTCAATCATGCGGTCAAGATAGGCGCGGGGGCTGGTGTAACCCTTCGAGGCCTCGGCGACTTGGCTGCCTTCTTCGGCCAGCGTCAGCGCCGCTTGGATAGTGGCTTCGACTGTGAACGGCCCGCAGACACGGGTGATTTGGTTGTTCACCTCCGGGCGGTCAACCAAAGTAACCATTTCCGGTTGTTCGTTGTTGGCTATCGACTTCAGCGTGATGCGCGGCACGAGGCCGCCGACCTCTTCACCCTTGCGGTTCTGCTTGCGCTCGTAAACAAAACCACCCGAAGGGCCTTGGGCATGGTTCTTAAGGCGATACCATGGAAACGTAGCGGTAAGTAGACGTTGCCGAGCCAGAGCGAGCGGAACGCGAGACGTGTCACAGGTAATCCAGCGGCGGCCCCATTGTTCGGCGACGTAAGCCGTGGTGCCGGAACCGCAGGTAATGTCCAAGACCAGGTCGCCGGGGTCGGTGGTCATTTGCATACAGCGCTCGATGACTTTAAAACCGGTCTGCACGACATAAACCTTATCGTCCGTAAAGCTTCCGGTCGCAGTATCCGTCCAAATATTCCCGATCTGCTGAAACGGAAAATCGTCCGTAAAGCGGACATACTGGATGCTATTAGCGGCAACGTGAATGCGTCCAGCTTCAGCTATTCGTTTCATCCCATCTGGATAATTAGCCTTCCAATGCGAATTGGCACCTGGCTTATAAGTTTTTCCTAGATACTCGAATGGTTGTGGTTCGGATGATGCCCCTTGAGACTGGATATTATCTGGTTTATAAAGCCTAGCATTAGGCGGAATCTCGACTTCACCTCGTTTTTCTGCGGCAGTGACGCCACGATAAGTGCCATCTGGCAGGAGAACCCATCGCGCATTTCCTTTCCCAAGCTCAACGGGCTGCGGCTGGAACATCTTGTTGTACCGAACTTTATCCTTATCCTTGGCATACCAGAGCATAAAATCCCCGACCGTGGGCAATGTCGAAGATTCAAATCCTGATGTAGTCTGGAAGCTGATCTGCGAGACGAAGCCCACCGGAAAGACCTCATCCATCAACTCTCGCACATGGTGGAGGTTCTCATCAGAAATTTGCACGAAAATTGAGCCGGATTCATTGAGCATTTCCCGCGCAAGGAGTAACCGGTCGCGCAGATAGGCGAGATAGGAATGCAGGCCGAGTTCCCATGTGTCACGGTAGGCCTTGACCATCTCCGGTTCGCGGATCATTTCATCGTCCGCGCCGTGCTTCACGTCGCGCTTGCGCACGAATGGCTGGAAGTTCGAACCAAACTTGACCCCATAGGGCGGGTCGAAATAAATCATCTGCACCTGCCCGCCTAGCCCCTCGTATTCGAGCAGGGAGTTCATCACCTGCAGCGAGTCGCCGAGGATGAGGCGGTTCGTCCACGGGCCTTTGTGCTGGTAGGCATCCAGCTTGTCAGCTATGTCCAACTCGGCATCGCCGAACAGGTCTAGGGTCGTGCCGCTGGCCTTATGCGCTTTGAGGGTTTCCAGAATGGCTTGCGTGGAGTGCCGTTCATGCACGAACAGCGGCAGCGTCGGCACGGAAATCTGTTGCCGTTCGGCCTTACCCGCCCAATTGAGGAAGGGCTTGGTCAGGCTCCTTAGCCGTGCTGCGCACTGGGACAGTGACGAGAAGGTTTCCCGCGTTCCTTCCCACATCTGCGGCTGCGCGAAGACAACGCTCTCCCCCCTCTCCGCTGCTTCGGTCACGAGGTTCAGCAGCCATTCGGCGAACGGGCGTTCGGCGTTCTCGTCCCAACACAGTTCCGGCGCGAGGCTGGAATCGTAACGGTAGGTTTTGGGCTTTTTCTTGTTTGGAAACTGTGCCTCGACCCCGACATCGGGACGTTGCACGCTTTCTTGAGAATGCCGGTAGGCGGACGAAGCGGCTTTGGAATCTTCACTCATCTGGCTGGGCTCTCCCTTGCGTTCCCCGTGTAGCGACAATCTACACCAGCAGGGCGCCTATGCCACATGGGGTAGGGCAGGAAATGCTCCGTTTAACGATCGAATCGGTGCGACATGCAATGGCCTTGCGATAGGGCAAGCTCTCCGGCCTAGCCCCGTGTCGAGTGAGAAGACGCCGGGTCTGCCTGTTTGCTCATTCAACGGCTCGCACTCGATTAACCCCAACACCCCCGCTTCCCGACCCCGCACTTCGGCATGACGCCGTTCCATCGACCATACTTGAAGGGGTTCGACAACTGACGTTTGAACCGTCTGGAGTATGTGTCATGAAAGTCTATCGACTCCTTGTTTACTGGTCGCTGATGGTGGGTTGTCTGCTGGCCGCATCCGGTGCGAACGCACGGAACCCCGCACTCTCCTCGCACATTCGCGATCTCTCCTACACCTCGGCACTGGAGCCCGAGGGGACTTACTGGTCGGATGAATTCTCCAACCTGGCGGTGGCCTGGCAGAACGTGCATACGCTCTGGTACAGCCGCAAGGACGACTGGAGCGATCGTCGCTTCGTGTATCGGCGCTCGACCAATCGCGGCGTCAGTTGGGCTACGCCGCTCGTCGTCGCCGCCGAGTCCGATTCTCCGGGCAGCTCGCTGATTCACAACGAATCAGACCGCTACCTCTGCGTGGCCGGAACCACCGTCCATGTGGTGATTTCGCGTTCTTTTCCCATCACGCAGCAACGCAGCTGGTACTACAACCTGGAGTACTACCGTTCCACCGACAGTGGCGCCACGTTCGAGCCGGTGCGAGTGCTCGCTTCGAGTGCCGATGCCTGGCATATCGATCAGTCGCGGGTCGCCTGCAACCCGCAACGCGTGGTGATCGCCTACCGAACCCGCGCGAACTGGTACGACAACTACCATATCAACGCGCTGGTCTCGGAGGACAAGGGCGCCACCTTTCGCAACACGGAAGTGGTGGGCTCGAACGATCGCGACGGCAGCCTCGAGGACTTGGTGCTGTCCGGGACCGAGGTCTACGTGCTGTATTACCACCTGCTTGAGGACTATTACTACGGCAACTTTCAGGCGCGGATCGGGCTTGCGTCCTCGATCGACGACAGCCAGTCCTTCCGCAGTGTGTTCCTGACGACACCGGCGACGGACGGGCGCTATTACGCGCTGGGCACGAAGGACTTGTACAACTCGCCCGACCTCGCCGTGGAGGGGTCGAACGTCCATGTCATTTGGAATCAGCTCGATACGAACTATCAGGGTACGAAGACACTGATGTACGCGCGGTCCACCGATAATGGGGCTTCCTTCGCCGCGCCCAAGGTCCTTTTCAAGGGCAACACCCTCTATCCGGGGCAGGAAACCATTGCCGCCAAGGGCAGCTATGTCTACATCCTGTTCCCGACGACGGACAACAAGATCCAGCTGCGGCGTTCTCTGACTTCCGGGTGGGGGTTCCAGGAGGTACAGGAGCTCAGCACCACGGGGGGCTGGTGGCCGGAAGTGGTCCTCGATCCGCGCGATGCCACGGGGGCGACGTTCTATGCCTTCTGGGATGCGCCGACGTATCGCCAGACGACCAACGCCGGCAAGACCTTCAGCCAGCCGCTGTGGTCCCATCCGATCTTCAGCTACAACCGTCTCCATCGCTCGCAAGCCATCGTCGACAGCGTGGGCACCTTGCATGCGACGACCAGCGGGTTCTTTTACTCGAACGCGTTATGTAACGGCATCTGCGACTGGGATACCTTCTATCGCCGGATCCCGCCGGTGCCCGATCCCTCGGGTACGCAGATCGGCATGCGCCTGCTGACCCAGGGGGCCACTTTCGAAGATCGCGTTGACAATGTGCAACTGGCGTCGAAAACCCTGGGTTTCACGACGGCCATGACGGCCGAACTGTGGGTCAAGGATCTGGGCGGCGGCATCGGTACCGGATTCACCGACTACCGAACCCCGATGTTGTTCAAGCAGCGAACGCTGTCGACGGGATACGAACCGGCCTTCGGTTTGGCGACCCGCGACTACTACGGGCAACGGAAACTGGTCGCGGATCTGGAGACGACCTCCGGGTTCTTCGCGCTCTCGGCAGACGGTGACAAGGGGCTGCTGACACCGAAGGTCTGGACGCACCTGGCCATGACCTACGATGCGGCTGTCGCGGCCGACAACTTCCGCTTGTACCGAAACGGTGTGCTCGTCGCTAAGGCGACCGTAACGGGCAACGTGGTTGCCGGATTCGGCAATCTGCTCATCGGACGCTACGGTAACTGGCTGGTGGACGAAGTCCGGCTCTGGGACCGCGCCTTGACCGGCGCTCAGATCCGGGCCGGCAAGGACGGACCATTGACGGGCAAGGAAGTGGGCCTCAACGCCTATTACAACTTCAACAACACCATCAAGGACATCACCGGCAAGGGTAATGATGGCATCCTGATGTACAAGGAGGCTTTCACGGCCGGGAAGTTCTGAACGAGCGAGCCCCTCGCTCATGACAGCCCCCGCGGCACGGATTCGCCGCGGGGGTGCTCGCAAAGCCCCGGCGGTCTTCGCCGGGGCCGGTGCAGCGAGAGCCGTTGGCACCACGCCCGATTGTCCTCACGCTGCTCCGGTTCGCTTTCTTCCCGAACGCATGCGTTGACAAGATCCCTTCGCGGTCGCCTGCGCATATGGCCGGCGCGCGCTGTTGCCGTGCCTCACGGCGCGGAAGGCCGCCCTCCCCAGATCACCGGCTCCCGTTCTATCTCGCGCAATAGCCATCCCAAGGCCTCGCGGCCGTTCCCGATCACGGGCGGTTCCGGCAACGGTCGGTTGTCGGTCAGTACGTGCCACCGTTGCAGCAAACGATCGAGCTGCAGCCGCTGTTGGGCCGTGAAGTGCAGTGCAGCCAGCCAGTCCGGTTGATCGGGCGTCGCCGCGGGGCGGAGCTGCTCGGCAAGCCGGCGCAGGCACTGCTGCGTGTGGGTCACCGTGTCGATGATGCCGTCGACCCACGCGCTCGCGCGCGCCGGGTCGATATCGCAGATCGCGTGGTCGCGGTTGTCCGATACGGCCTTCAGGCAATGAATCAGCTCCAGCGTCGAGAAGCGGCTGGCGGCATCCAGGAAGGCCGCGGCCTCCATGTCGTACAGGCAATCGCCAGCGTATTCGGTTTCGGGCTGGGAGACGGTGCGAATCTCGGCGCTCGGACACGCGGCCTTGAAGGCAATTGCCGGGTACCAGCTCTTCCCGCGCTCGGCATCGGTGACCTTGTGCGCCAGCCAGGCGCTGCCGAGCGGATGGTGGGCGTGCCCGGCCAGGCCGACATTCAGCCAGATCGCGTTGGCCGGTTTGCCGAACAGCACGTGGGTGTAGGCTACCGCGGCGGCGGTCGCCAGCTTGCCGACGCCGGCGACGGTCAGGCTGATGCCGTCCTTTTCGAAGATCGCAAAGGCATCCTCGCCGGTGCGCCGCTTCAGTTGGTAGTGCGCGATCAGCGGTTTGGCTTCCGCCGGCAACGCGACGACGAAATGCACGAAAGTCTCAGCGGTGGGTCGCATGGCGTTCACTGATCTCCTGATAGTACGTGGCCAGTTCATGCTTGCCGCGCTTGCGCGCACCGTTGGCGACCACGGCCGCCTTCGCGGCGCAGGTCGCGGCGGCGGCGGCGCGGTCTTCTTCGCTTAGGACGCCGCTCGCGAGGATCTTCTCCAGCGCGCGTATCCGGAAGCGGTCCATGCCCCAATGGCGGCGCGAGAGCTGATCCTCGTGGCCGCCGTACTTGAAGATCAGCGGTTCGTCGACGAACAGCACCGGGAACCGCGCGGCGATGCGCAGCCACAGGTCGTAGTCCTCGCAGGCGGGCAGGGTTTCGTCGAACACGCCGACGGTATCGAATATGTCGCGATGGATCAGGATCGACGACGGCGACATCGCACACAGCGGCAGGCAGTGCCGGAAGATCCAGCCGCCGCGCTTCGCGTGCTTGTTCATCGCGTTGACCCGGACGCCATGGCGTATCCAGATTTCATCCGTATGGCAGATTCGCAGCTCCGGCTCGGCGCCAAGCCGCGCCCATTGCCGCTCGATCTTCCGCGGCAACCACTCGTCGTCAGAGTCGAGCAGTGCGACCCAGGTTCCCTGCGCGGCGGCGATGCCCCGGTTGCGGGCGGTGCTCACCCCGGCCTGCGCCTGTTGCAGATAGCGGACTTCCGGAAACGTCCGTTCGATCAGTTCGCGGGTGCCGTCGGTCGAGCCATCGTCGACGACGATCACTTCCAGTACCGGCGCGGTCTGCGCGTATACCGAACGCAGGGCGCGCTCCAGCAGTGCGGCCCGGTTGTGCGTGGGGATGATGACAGAGACGGGGTGAGGCATGGGCGCGCACGGACGGTCGACGCAGGGGCGCCTGTTGGGTCTTGGTCAGTATCGCACGGGACGGCCGGGTCAGCCGCCCACCGATTGTCCACGCGGTCCGTATCGCATAAAGTAGCCCGATGGCCTTGAACAGGGATTGAAATAAATGAGCATGCCCGTCTTTGATGTCCGCCGCCCGCAAACCTCGAAAATGGTCGCTGAACTGTTGCAGGAGCGCGAGCAGGTATGGGCGATTTTCCATGAGCTCAGCGGCATGGCGCGTGCTGCGGCCGATGTTGGTCTCCCCGCCAAGGTGATGGAATTCTGCCAGGTCCTGATCGATTACATCTCGCTCGGCCATTTCGGCGTGTACCGCCGCATCATCGATGGCACGGAGCGCCGCCGTCTCGCGGTCGAGACCGCGCAACGCGTGTACCCGCGGATCGAAGAAGCGACCGACATCGCGCTCGCCTTCAACGACAAGTACGAAGCGCTCGATCGAGCTTCGCTGGCCGCCGAGCTGGAGCCCGATCTGGTTCGCCTCGGCGACGCCTTGGTGACCCGCTCCGAACTGGAAGACCAGATGGTCGAAGCGTTGATGAATTGAGGCGGGTGGCGGTCGCGCCGTCGGCGGAAACTCTCCGTAAACCAGCTCATGGGGTGCAATGAAATACTGTTCGGCTTGCGGCGCTCCGGTTCGCGTCGGCGTTCCCGCGGGTGACGACCGCCCGCGTTTCATCTGCGACGCCTGCGTCACCGTCCACTATCAGAACCCCAAACTGATCGCGGGCTGCATCCCGGTCTGGGAAGACCGCATCCTGCTGTGCAAGCGCGCGATCGAGCCGCGCAAGGGCTACTGGACGCTGCCGGCGGGCTTCATGGAACTGGGCGAGACGATTGCCCAGGCCGCGGAGCGCGAAGCCCATGAGGAAGCCAACCTCAAAGTCGCGATCGGCGAGATCTACACGCTGTTCAATCTGCCTCACATCTCCCAGGTCTACGTCTTCTTTCGCGCCCAGATGCTGTCGCCCGAGTTCTGGGCCGGCGCCGAAAGCCTGGAGACCCGATTGTTCCGGGAGGACGAAATCCCCTGGGACGACCTGTCGTTCGAAACGGTGCACCGCACCCTGCAATTCTTTGTTGAGGACCGCCAGCGCGGCGAATACGTCTTCCGCGTGCAGGACATCGCCCGCGATCCCCGACGCATGCGGGAGCAGTAGGAGGGGTGCCCCGAGCGTAACCATTCACCCCCCTTTTGCGGGGTACCGGGAGCGGGCCGGGAGGGCGAGACCGTCTGCGGGAGGGAACCCGCAGGCTAGCCTCCAGGGACGGATTCACGGCCTGTCTCGGCCTCCAGCCCGCTCCCGCGAGGCAGGTGTGCGGAGTCCGATCATTCAGGAAAGAACCCCGATCATGTGTTACCCAATGGCGGATTCGGATGCTGGCCGAGTTCCGATCGAGCCGCGCCAGGGGCGCTGCGACGCACAAGGACTCGAGGAACCGGAGAATCCGCATGCGGTGTTGTTGCCGCAACCTGCGATGCGACGGGCGCCGTTATCGGATCCAATGGTCGATGCCAGGGGCGCAGGCCTAACGAACCCGCGTAAGTCGCTCACACTAACCGGGCGACCAGGGCCGAATAGCGCAACCCGACGGCCTCACGCACCAAGGAGAAACCCAGTGAAACGTCTATTTGCCCCAGGTCATTTTCGATTCGCACCGGTACTCCGGTTAATGTCCTTCGCCCTTGCGGCGGCCGGCATGTGGAGTCTTTCCCAATCAGCGCGGGCCATCGGCGAGACGACTATGGTCAGTGTCAACTCCAAGGGAGAACAGGGAAAAAAGTCATCGAGCGAACAGGACATTTCCGCGGATGGTCGCTTTGTTGCCTTCACCTCAACCTCCAAGAATCTGGTCGCCGGGGACGCCAATGGCGACTTCGCTGACGTGTTCGTCCACGATCGCCGCAACGGAGTCACCCGGCGCGTCAGCGTGGATTCCCATGGAGTGCAAAGCCTCGGGGAGTCCCACCATCCTTCCATCTCCAGCAACGGACGCCACGTGGCCTTTGTAAGTTACGGCTTCTCGTCGCCTTTTGCTGGCCTCGAGGTATCAGTGCACGACTGGAAGACAGGGATGACCGAGAGGGTCGACCTGGACTCTGCCGGTAACCTGCCGGACCTCTGCGCCGTGTATTGCTGGGTTGAACCGGCTCTTTCAGGAAATGGCCGTTTCGTGGCTTTCCCCTCAAACGCCACCAATCTCGTCGCTGGCGACACAAACGGCGCATGGGACATCTTCGTGCGTGATCGCACGACACGCCAAACAACCCGAATCAGCGTCGATTCCGCCGGCAAGCAAGGAGATCAACCTCCATCCTATTACCCGCCGTCCAGACCGGCGCTCTCGGCTGACGGGCGTTTCGTGGCTTTCGTTTCAGACGCCACCAATCTCGTCGCTGGCGATACGAACGGAACCTGGGATGTCTTCGTCCATGATCGCAAGACGCATCAGACAATCCGCGTCAGTGTCGACTCGGTGGGCCGTCAAGGAAACGATGACTCGGCAGGTGGATTGGCAATCTCATTGGATGGACGCTACGTGGCCTTTACCTCCTACGCCAGCAATCTGGTCCCCGGTGACACGAACGGCCAGCCCGATGTCTTTGTGCACGACCGGCAGACACGCGAGACCACACGCGTGAGCGTCGATTCCATGGGCCGAGAAGCCGACAGCTGGTCGGGCATACTCGGCAGTAGTCTGTCCGCCGACGGCCGTTTCGTAGGGTTCAGTTCGAATGCCAACAATCTCGTAGTCAACACTCCCCCATCGGTATACGGCACTCAGCGCACGTACATTCACGATCGGCTGACCCACGAAACCTCGCTGGTTTCCGTCGACGCGAGCGGCAATCCAGCCAACGAGTTCTCGCGAACACCAGAATTGTCGGCCAATGGTCGTTTCGCTGCCTTCAGTTCAGGGGCGACCAACCTGGTTAGCGTGCCTGACTCGAACGGGTTCGGGGATGTCTTCGTCCGCGACCGCTTGTTGGATCGTACCGCGACCGCCGATATCGCCGTTTTGCAGACGATGAGTCCATCCCCCCCAATCCCCGATAGTGCGATGACGTATACGATGGCCGTGACCAACCATGGCCCCGATCCGGCTTCCGAGGTGACGCTGGTCGACGGTATGCTGCGCGGCACGGCCGTCCCGAGCCAGGGCACTTGCAGTGCCGGTACGCCCAAGGTCTGTTATCTCGGGTCCCTGGCCCCCGGTGCCAGCGCCACGGTAACGCTGATCGTCCCACCCGGCGCCGTCGGCACAGCGGGCCGCGTGGTCAACTCCGTCCGCGTCGACGCTGGTCCCATCGATCCGGCGCCGTCAAACAACAAAAACACCCACGTTACGATTATCCCGTGACACGCACGGCCGCCCGGGGGCGAGTCAGATCCGTCCCCCGCGGGTGGCGGCGGGTGGCCGTGAGCCTGACGTAGCTGGTGGCCCTCCGGCGCCGCCCTGAAACAGCGAAAAGGGTTCGATCAGATGGTGCGCCCAAAGGCGAACCGCGCCATTAACCCGCGCCTTTCGCCCTCGCCGTAAGGCGCATCCGCCAGCCAGAAATCGGCCCGGCAACTCGGTGCCCGTGCCGGAGACGATAGAGCGCTTCAGGCCTGGCCAAATGACCATCGGACGCGGATGTCTCGCGCCTGACCTTCGGGCATGAGGCCAGCCCGGGTAAAGGGCCTCGGCGAGGCGCCAACCCCCCGCTGAACTCGCGAGAACCCTCCTGCTCTAAGCGGTGGGCGCAACGTGGAAGGGCGTGCGTCGGGTCAACCGCGAAGTCGGACATGCGTTCGCGGCGTGTCACTCCCGGCAATCGACTGGACGATGCGGGGTGGAGAGGGGCGCGACTTCGGTGCCCCGCAATGTCATGTCTGATCGTCCGTTAGCAAGTCTTCCGCAGGCGCCCGAAACAAGACCAAACCATCATTAGTTTCTGGAGACAGCGATGAAGCGAAGCAGTCTGTTTGCAGCACCGTATGCGTTGGTAGCAGCCATCAGCGGCTGGGTCGGGCCTTTGTCGGTTCCCGCCGCCCTGGCGGGCGATCACGAAACCCAATGTTTCAATGAGATTCAGGGCAAGATCGCCTGGGACGGCGACAAGCGCATGAACTGGGATCCGGATAACGTCAAGCAGCTTTGCAGGGGAACCAACATGCCCGCGGAACCCGGGAAGTGCTTCCTCGCCGTCAGCTCCGGCCATGCCAAGGGACAGGTCAGCTGGGGGCCGGGAACTCAATGGGAGTGGCGGAACATCATCAATCTCTGCGCGGGCACCAACGACGGCATGAAGACCGTCGGGTGCTTTAACAATGGCGTAAAGACAGGTGCGGATTGGCGCGACGTCATTCTGACGTGCCAACGCAATTCCTGAATCGCGCCTCATCCCATCAGGCGCTGATTCCCGTGCTTGCCTGAAGTGCGCCATGCCGCGATGCGCGGCGTGGCGCCGTGCGGGTATGAAGAGCCGGGCGCGAAGGATCAGGCCGTCTTGACGCCGGACACCCCCGCCCGAATCCCTCGACCGCTGCAGTCGATCGACCCGCGGCGCG
>NZ_SRSH01000028.1 GCF_006175985.1 Methylotetracoccus oryzae
CCGGGCGGAAATCGCCCTCTCAAACGCGGAATTTGCGTCACTAAAGTCCATTTTCGACGCCTGATTCTCCGCGGGATGCGTCCTTGCGCGTCAACTCGGAATTGTTCAGAGGTTCCCTAAGGGGAAAGCCTGGCGCATTACGCCCGGATCCCACGACTCGGAAGGGACGGGGAGCGAGGCCCATCCGGAATTAGACGGGCTGCTCCCCGAGTTGGGCAGGTTCGTGTGGCCTGGTTATGAGCCGCGTTCGCCGAAACACCGATCTCGGCGAAACTGGCCCGGAGAGGTTCCGTTCACCCGCTTGAAGGCCTTGCTGAAGGCGGAAGTTGACTGATACCCGCAAAATTCGGAAACGGCTTCAATGGTCATCGGTGAGCTCTTGAGCCATTCCATGGCGAGTTGCATGCGCCAATTCGCGAGATACTCCATGGGGGCGCAACCCAATACTTCCGTGAAGCGCTTGATCAGACCGGACTTGGAAACGGCGGCTTCTTCGCAAAGCTGATTGAGCGTCCACGCCCGGCCGGGCTCGCGATGTATGGCGGTCAATACCGCGCCAATCTTCCCGTCCTGCAGCGCGCGGAAAAGGCCGTGATCGATCAGGTCGTTTTCCATGCAATGCCGCAGCACCAGAACCAGAATGCTATCGGACAACCGCTCCACCACGGCACCGCTGCCCAGCCTCGGAGCGGCCGATTCCGCGATGATCAGCTGAATAAGGCGCGAAAGAATTTCTCCAGCCTGTTCCCTGCGAATGAGGATTTCCGCCGGTATCGCTCTCCACATCCCCGCATTCGGCGCCACGAGTTCGACCGACCCGCACACCAAGCCAACCTCACCTTCCGGTACCGTCGTCACCCGAACGTTGCGGTTATCGGCTGGAATATGGTGCGGGCTGTAGGTCATTACGTGCTTGGGCGCATGCGGCAAGAACACGATCAAATCCCCTTCCGTCAATCGGAGCGGGAGGTCCCGTGTCGACGAGTGTACCCAGCCCTCGCCCTTGCTCAACAGATGGAACCAGATTTGGTGGTCGGAATCGTGATCCATCAACCATTCGCCACAGACGCCGCCCCAATAGGTCAGCTTCGCTTTCAGGTTCAAACCTTCTACCAATGATGTCAAGGCGGGCAATTTATTCTCCTGATTTTTGTTTTTGGATTCATTTCACGGAAATAAATATCAGGCAATAACGTAGGTCCGATTAGCGCAGCGTAATCGGACGAACGGATCACGCATCCCCAGCCACAACATCGGACGCATCCCCGCACCAATCGGCAGGATAGGTGCCCTGACTGACATACTGGTGAAAGGTGGAGTACGGCCAATCCGACACGCGCTTCACCAAACCATGTTTTACCGGATTCACATGGACGTAATCCACGTGTCTCTGAAAGTCGGCTTCATCGCGAATCAGGTGTTCCCAGTAACGCCGTTGCCAGATACCACGCTCCCCGCCAGCTTTGCGTACATCGGAAAGTCGTTCGGTCCTGGGCAATGCACGGGAAAAGCCGCTTTTGATCAGACGCCAGCGCGTGCTGAAGTTCGCGTCGTCTGGCGGCAGCGTCCAGACACAATGCAGATGATCGGGCAGAACAACCCAAGCGTTGATATGAAAAGGGTAACGGGCGCGAACGCGCCGAACGGCTTCTCGCAGCAGTTCGATTTCGCGCACCAGCAAGTCTTTTCGATGCCGCTCCAGCAGGTTCACCGTGAAAAACCAGGTTCCCCCGGGAATCAAGGCGCGTCGATAGTTGGGCATATCTTGACTCTTCCTCGATGTCGACCTTACCTCATTGGCAACATCCGTCCGATTACGCTCCGCTAATCGGACCTACGGGGACTGTCCCCGCCCCCAATCGCTCCGCCAGGCGCGTGCCGCGCTTGGTCGCCTTGCGGTTCCGCACGGCCATCGCCAGCGCCTTGGGCTCGGCGATCACGACAACAAGCTTGCGGCCGCGGGTCACGGCGGTGTAGAGCAGGTTGCGCTCCAGCAGCAGGTAATGCTGCATCGCCAGCGGGATCACGACCGCCGGATACTCGGAGCCTTGGGATTTGTGGATGCTAGCGGCATAGGCCAGTGAGACTTCATCCAGTTCCGACAACTCGTAGCTGACCTCGCGCCCGTCGAAGTCGATCAGCACGGCGCCGTTTTCCAGATCGATTCGCGCGATGCGACCGATGTCGCCGTTGTAGACGTCCTTGTCGTAGTTGTTGACCATCTGCAGCACCTTGTCGCCCGGCGCGAAGGTCGTGCCGTACTTCGTGATCTTCGGTTCGGCGCGACCGTTCAGCCGCTGCTGCAACTCGACATTCAGTGCGCGGACGCCGATGCCGCCGCGGTTCATTGGCGTCAGCACCTGGATGTCGGCGATCGGATCGAAGCCGTAGCGGGCCGGGATGCGCTCGGTCACGACCTGCATCAGCTTGCCGAAAATGGCCTCCGGCGAGTCAGCCGGAATCACGTGGAAGTCGCTGGCGGGGTCGCGGTCGGCGATGGGCATCTCGCCGCGGTTGATGCGGTGGGCGTTGACGATGATGCGCGAGGACTCGGCCTGACGGAAGATTTCGGTCAGCCGCACGGTCGGGATCACGCCGGACTCGATCAGGTCGCCCAGCACGCTGCCGGGCCCGACCGAGGGCAACTGGTCGACATCGCCGACCAGCAGCAGCGCGGCTTCGTCCGGCACGGCCTTCAGCAACTGGTTCATCAGCACGATGTCCATCATCGAGCTTTCGTCCAGCACGACCAGATCGGTTTCCAGCGGGTTGTCCAGGCTGCGCTTGAAGCCGAAGGCCTTGGGGTCGAATTCCAGCGCCCGGTGCACCGTCTTGGCTTCCAGCCCGGTAGTCTCCGACAGGCGCTTCGCGGCGCGGCCGGTCGGCGCGCACAGGGTCACGGTAAGCTTCTTAGCCGACAGAATGCGGATCAGGCTGTTGACCAGCGTAGTCTTGCCGACGCCGGGCCCGCCGGTGATCACGCAGACCTTGGAGGCGCAGACCAGCGCGACCGCGTCGCGCTGCGAAGCCGACAACGTCAGACCGGCTTTGTCCTCGACCCACGGAATCGCCTTCGGGACGTCGATCGCGCCCCACGGCAGTTTCCCGTCGCGCAAAGTCCGCAGGCGGTTCGCGACATTGACCTCCGCCTGATGCAGCGGCGCCAGGAACAGCAAATCCTCGCTGCCCGGCCCCGGTTCGCTGACGAGGCGCTGCTCGGCCATCTCGGCATCGATGGCCGCGTGGATCACGTCGTCGGGAATTCCCAGCAGCTTGACGGCTTGGTCGGTCAGACGGTCCCGCGGGCAGTAGCAGTGCCCCTGCTCCGACCACAGCGCCAGCGCATGCCGCACACCGGCCCGCGCGCGCAGCGGGGAATCGCGCGGAATGCCGAGCCGCTCGGCCAGCGCGTCGGCGGTCTTGAAGCCGATGCCGTGGATGTCGAGCGCGAGGCGGTACGGGTCCTCGGTGACACGGACGATGGCCTCGTCGCCATAGGTCTTGTAGATGCGCACCGAGCGCGAGGTACCGACGCCGTGCGATTGCAGGAACACCATGATCGCGCGGATCGCCTTCTGCTCGGCCCAGGCCGACGTGACCTGCTGCTGCCGCTTCGGGCCGATGCCGTCGAGATCGCGCAGGCGCTCCGGCGTCTGCTCGATCACGTCGAACACGTCCTCGCCGAAGGCCTTGACCAGCTTCTTCGCGAAATGGGGCCCGATGCCGCGGACCATCCCCGAGCCCAGGTATTTCTCGATACCTTCCAGCGTGGTCGGCGGCACGATGCGGAGCAGCGTCGCGCGAAACTGCAGGCCGTGGGTACGGTCGTTGACCCATTGGCCCAGGGCTTCGATGAATTCCCCGGCCGCGACCGAGGCCGCCGAGCCGATCACCGCGACCGGATCCCGCTGCCCCTTGACGCGGACCCGCAGCACGCAAAAGCCTGACTCCTCGCTGTGGAAGGTCACGCGCTCGACCGAGCCGGACAGGCGTTCCCGTTCATCAGCAGAGGGCGAGGCCGGCATGGGGTGGACGGGTATGAGTTGATTCGAGAAACATCGGCAGTAGAACGCCGACGGTCAGCGTAGCAGGAAGCCGGACGCGCTTCGAGCCGGGGAAACCGGGCGTCATCGACTTCCAACCAAACCCTGACGACGCGCCATCCCTGACACGCTCTGCTCCCGCGGCCGGGCGCAGGGCCGAGGGCAACCGCGCGGACGACATGCGACTCGCGCGGGGCGCAGCGGTGTCGCCGCCCCGCCCCGCCGGGCAAATCAGATCACCGTGAAGTCCGCGACGGTCAGGGCCAGGCCGCTGCCGAGCACCGCAATCTGTACCGCTGCGCCCGCCCCGTTGGCGTCCGCGTCGTAGGACAACACCCCGCTGCCGCTGGTGTAGATCAGGTAGTCGTTGGCATCGGCCGCTGCGGCCCCGATCCGGAAGTTCGCTGCTGCCACCGCCCCCGGCGTGACGAACCGCGTGAACACCGCGTTCTCCAACTGGATCGTGTCGTCGACCACGCTGAAGTCGGTGAGCGTGTCCCGGGACAGCGTCGTCAGCCGGAAGATGTCCGCGCCCAGCCCGCCCGTCAGCGTGTCGTTGCCGGCCAGACCGTCCAGGATGTTCGCGCCGCTATTGCCGACCAGGGTGTTGGCCAGTGCGTTCCCGGTGCCGTTGAGCGCTGCCGTCCCAGTCAGCGTCAGTTGCTCGACGTTGGTCGGCAGCGTGTAGCTGATCGAACTGTCCACCCGGTCGATCTCGGTCGCCAGCGTCGAGGTCTCGATGACCTGGTCCCCGGCCACGTTGACGACATAGCGGTCGTTGCCGGTGCCGCCGCGCATGACATCCGCGCTGCCGCCGCCGTCAAGGGTGTCTGTGCCGCCGCCACCATTGAGGGTGTCGGCTCCGCCGGCACCCGTGAGGGTATCTGCCCCGCCGGCACCGTTCAGGGTGTCGTTGCCGCCCAGGCCGTTGAAGCGCTCGTTCGCGGCGGTGCCGGTCAGCGTGTCGGCGGCGTTCGATTCGGTGGTGCCGTCCTGGGCCACGGTGATCACCAGCGCCTGGCTGCCGGTCAGCAGTCCGTCGCTGACGGTGACGGAAAAACTCGCCGTGGCCGCCGCCGTCAGAGCTTCGATGCCGCCGTCGTTGGCGACGAAGGTGTAGGCGCCGGTGGCCTTGGTCACCGTCAGCGTGCCGTAGGTCCCGACCTGTCGCACCGTGGCGCCGAGATCGGTGCCGCCGGCGATGCCGTAGCTCAGCGCGCCGGCCTCGACGTCGCTGCCGAGCAGCGTGCCGGTGACGGTCGCGAAACTGTCGTCGAAGCGCGTGTCGGTATAGGCGATCGCCGCCGGCACCGCCAGCGTCGGCCGGTTCCGCACGGTGTTCTCGAAGAAGGTCGTCACGCCGGCCGAGTTGCCCACGAACGCATCCAGATCCCCGTCCGCGTCGATATCGGCGAACGTCGGGCTCGCAGAGACGCCGACGCCGGGCAGGCCGACGTTGCCGGCTTCGGCCTCGAAGCTCGGCGCCGCCGCCGTCCCGGTGTTCCGAAAAAACCGCGTCGTGCCGTCGCTGCGTCCCACGAACGCATCCAGATCCCCGTCCCCGTCGATGTCGGCCAGCGTCGGGCTGGCGTAGGAGCCTACGTCGGTCAGGCCGAAGTTGTCCGCCTCGCCGACGAAGCTCGGCGCCGCCGCCGTCCCGGTGTTCCGGTAAAACCGCGTCGTGCCGTCGTTGGCCCCCACGAACGCGTCCCGATCCCCGTCGCCGTCAATGTCCACCAGCGTCGGGCTGGCGTTGAAGCCGACGTCGCCCAGGCCGAAGTTGCTGGCCTGCAGGACGAAGGCCGGCGCCGCCGCCGTGCCGGTGTTGCGGAAAAACCGCGTCGTGCCATCACTGGCCCCCACGAACGCGTCCAGGTCGCCGTCATTATCGATGTCGGCGAAGGTCGGGGCGCTGTTGGAACCCACGCCGTTCAGCCCGGACGGGACGGCCGCGGAGACGAAGCTCGGCGCGGTCGCCGTCCCGGTGTTGCGGAAAAACCGCGTCGTACCGTCGCTGCTTCCCACGAACGCATCCAGGTCGCCGTCGCCGTCGATGTCGGCAAAGCTCGGCTTGGCCCGCAGGCCGATGCCGGTCAGGCCGAAGGCGGAGGTCACCGGGTTGTCGAAACGGGGATCGGCCATGGTCAGTCTCCTCAGGGATGGTTATTGGGGTCGGGTCGGATCGGGTGGGTTTGGGTTTTTGGGTTGGCCCGCAGCAGGCGCGGCCGGCGCCGCCCTTATCCGGGGTCGTCGGGCGGCAGCGGGCCGTCCCCGGGCCGTCGCAGCGGGCGGTCCGGGCCGAGCGCCTGCTGCAGTTGTGTGAGCAGGGCGCGGCCGATGCCACGCTGGCGGTAGGCGGGCAGCACGTACCAGGACAGCAGTTCCGCGGTCGCGCCGTCGTGCGGCCCGGCGAGGACCTCGGCGATCGCGAACCCGACCATCTCGCCGGCCACCGACGCGGACAGGCCGAACAACTCGCCGCGCTGCGGCTGAACGGCCCAGCGCGCGCTCAGCGGCGGGTAGGTCATCGCGTCATAGGCCCGCAGATTGTCCGGATTCAGGTGGAACACCCGCTGGTAGCGGACGTCGAGGGCGGCGGCACGGGCGGCTTGCGCTTCCCGGGGCAGGCCCGCCACCGGCGGCGCGCAGCCGATCCCCGGCCGCTGGACCGTCGGCCGGGTCACGACCAGGCCGCCGGAACCGGGAAAGTTGACGAGACGGTCGATGTCGTCGTCCTGAAACCCCAGTGCACGCGGCTGCCGCGCCCCGGGCAGCACGACCACGTCGAACAGTTCCTCGACCACGCCGTCGATCCGCAGGCTGTGCACGACGGTGCCGGTGGTCAGGTCGATGACCCGCAGGCCGCATTCGGACTCCGCGCCGCTGGCCGCGAGGCGGGTTTCCAGCCCCAGGCCGGCGAAGGCCTTGGAGCGCAGCCGGGACAGGCCGACGATCGCGTAATCGTCCTGGAAGGCCAGGCCGCGCACGAAACCGGGACAGAAGACCACCGGCACGAAGCGGTCGCCGTCGAGATAGCCGAATTCGCCGGTGCCGGAATTCAGCAGCCACAGCCGGCCGCGATACCAGCGCGGGGAATGCGGCATCGACAGGCCGGTGGCGACGATCTCGCCGCTCGGCACGTGCAGCACGACACCGCCCGCGACGCGCTGATCGCGCCAGCCCGCCGCGCTGTCGGTGGTGCTGCAGGCGGTGACAAAGGCCGGCTGGCCCTGGCGCAGCGCCAGGCCGTTCAAATGGCAGCGGTCTTCGGCGACCAGTTTGGTGATGAAACGCGGCTGCCACACTGGCTCGAAGCTGTAGCCGGGGCGCAGGGTCGCCAGGCAACTGAAATCGGTGTTGACGAACAGCAGCCGGCCATCGTTCAGCCGCACCACATCGTGGACGTTCAGGTCACCGGTGGTGTGGGCCGTGCTCGGCACGAACAGGCGATCGCAGCCGTGGTGCGTCTCCCCCGGGGCCAGCCGGTTCTCCAACTGCCACAGCTGATACCGGCAGGCCAGGTACAGGCTGTCCCGGTAGAGGGTCAGGCCCATCGGCTTGTCGAACAGGCGCTCGTTGACGGCCAGGCGGCCCTCGGGTTTCCGGCCGAGCAGGAACAGGCGGTTGGTCTGGTAGGTCGTGAAGGCGAGGCCGATCTGCAGCGTGTCCAGCCACTGCCACAGGCCGGTGGAACCGGTCATCGAGACTTCGGGCGGCACGCGCCCCGGGCCAGGCGGAGTCGCTTCGGGAGTAGAGTTCATCGGCGTAGGGGCAGGCGGTCGTTCTATGCGAATCGGGCAACAAAACCAGCTGCCACCACGTCAAGGCGGCAGCCGTTCCGACAATACCGTCCCCTACGGCTGACACAGAGTCGCCGCAACAGGGGACATTGTCAAACTTTGCTTCAGCTAAACCATTAATAAGTTGTGGTTATTTCCCTGACCCGCACCGCGCCCAAGCGCCCTACCGGCATTCGGTAGCGGCGCAGCGCTCGCCGACCCCGGAACCCTCGGAGGCGGTCGGGTGCCAGCGCGCTTGCCACCAAGCACGCCGCACCGCGTTACACTACCCGTCCCATGCTGCGTTTCCTCAGCTCTCTTTTTGCCTCCCACGACGACGACAACCACGGCGTGCCCGATGCGCTGCTGGAGGCGGCGATCGATCGGGCGGTCGACGGCACCGACCGGCGCCTGCGGGCTCTGGGGAATTACCGCGCACGCTTGCGCGAACCCGTCGCGATCGCGGTCCGCCATCTGATCGAACTGGTCGGCCAGTTGCCGCGCGCCACCGAGATCGCGCCGGACTGCTACGGATGCGATCCGCGGCTGCGCGCCGCGTTCGCTTCACCGAACCACCTGGCCGAGGTGCTGGGTCAGTGCCAGACGATCAAGGATTTCCTGCGCACCTGCTGCGGCCCGCCGCCCGACGCCATCTTCGGGCTGTTGACGATGTCGCTGCAGGAGCGCGCGGTCCTCGGCATGGAAATGGACGGCGACACGCTCCGACGCGACGTCATGCAGACCTCGGTCAGCTTCACACAGCACCGTTTCGTGGCGCCGGCGGACAGCGAGCGCATGGCACGGCGCGAACTGAAGAAGCGCGGTTTCGATTTCCTGCTGGAGAAAGCCCTGGAGGGCATCGTCGCCGCGAAGGAGCGGCGCGGCGAGCTGGCCAAGAACCGCCAGTTGCTGCGGCGCAAACTCGAAGCGCTGAAATCGGGACAGTGGGGACTTGAGCACGCGTTCTTCGAAGGCGACGAGTACTGCCCCTGCGTCGAGGCGCTCGAAGCGGACATCGCCGCGATCGACGAGGAACTGGGTCAAAGCGCCGGCATCGAGCTTGGGCTGGACGAAAGCCTCACCCATATCGCCGAAACCCTGAGCCGGCCGGCGGACTGGCTGGCGTTGAATCCGCTGCGGCTGAATCTTGATTACCGAGGCATCCTCCAGAGCGACGCGGACGCCACGGACGCGCTGGAACTGAGTGAGATCTCGTCCGTGCAAGGACAGCGTCGGATCGTGCTGTTGGGGTGGATTCCGCGAGACCACCTGCCCGAACCGAAGGATTCGATCAGGCTCGGCCAGGCCTACCTCGGCTGAGGAGCGTCAGTCCGTCCCTGGCTGCCCGCGGCATGGTTACGCCAGCCATACCCTTGACAAGCCACCCCGCCGGGCGTCAAGTGGACGGCATTCCGACTCACAGCCCATCAGGTGACGACGATGACTCAGGAACAGAAAGAACTGGGAATGGCCCAGGCCTTCCTGGAACGGCTGGAAAGCCGGCGCTTGCCCAAGGCACTGACACTGAAGGCCAAGGTCGACCGCGGAGAACGGCTGGACGAGTGGGAACTGGCCTACCTGCACGAAGTGTTCGAAACGTCCGAGCAACTGAAGCCGCTGGTCGATCACCACCCCGAATATCAGGAACTCTACTGCCGGATGCTGGAACTGTATCGCGAGATCGTCGAGACGGCGCTCGCCAACGAGCAGGCGCCGCCAGCCTGAGCTACCGGGCTGCGGGACGCCGGGACCATCGCCCCATTCAAACAACAGCGAGAGCAGGCAGCATGAGCTTCAAGATCATCGAAACGGATGACGACGTGATCAGTGTCCGGCTGTCCGGTCTGATGCGGTTCGCGGACCAACAGGCACTGCAGGCCCGCGCGCGATCGTTGATCGAGCAGGGTAAGGCGGTACGCGTGCTGGTCTATGCCGACGACTTCCAGGGCTGGGAGCGCACGGATGACTGGTCGGACGTCGGTTTCCTGATGGAGCACGGCGACGACATCGCCAAGATGGCGATCGTCGGCGACGAAAAGTGGAAGGACGACGTCTTCCTGTTCGTCGGCAAGGGCCTGAGGAAGACCGAGATCGAGTTCTTTACAAGGGATGACCACAGCGAGGCCGAGCGCTGGGTCAGGGCGTAGCATTCCCCCCGGCCTGAACGCCGGCATGGCACGGGGGCTTGCAATGAAGCGGGGCTCGGTGTAAGCGGCAGCGCCGCTGTTTGGGACCGTCCAGAGCCGCCGTCGGCGGCAAGGGCCCCACAATCTGCCCGCTTACGATTTTGTCCCCAGTTCCTGTGGATAACTTTGTGGACCGAGCGTGAGATCCCCGCCACAGCGCCCACCGCGACAGGGAATAAGACAAAATGACTACATTTGATCCAACCATTTCCGTTGGAAATAAAAAACAGTCACTTACACTCCAGATATCGGTTAGATGGCGGCTGGGGATATTGTCGTGACACACTGTCTCCGCAATTGCCCGCCACCCGGAGCTGTGCGAAACGGCTGTTGATCATTCGGGCCCGAGCCCCGGGCACCGCTGCATCCGGCGCGGCGCTTGGGGCAGCCCTGATCTCTTCGGGGCTTCCCGCGAACGGGGTTGGGTCGCGCTGGAAAGAGCCAGGATGGCTTTTGTTCGGAGGTGCTTTGGTGGACCCGAACGGCCCGGCACCCGCCCTGAAAATCTCCGGCCGAGTGAAGACATAACCACCGTGCGCGTGTCCAACGTAGTGGAGCACAGCAAGACGACCGGTCTGTGCGCGGATAGCGTTTGCCCGAACCCGTTGCTGGCGAGAGGGTGGCACCATGAGCGAAAGCCGGCTGCAACAGAACGACCCATGCGGCACCGCCGCCTGGTATCGAGGCGTGACGCGAGGGATTGCTCGCTTTTTCGCCATGAGCGTGCTGATGGTGCTCTCCGGACCGATCCCGGCCGTGGACCTGGGCGACTGGGCGCAACGGGTCCAGCAGTATGAACGTTGGACCGCGGTCGAATTTCGGGACCCGTACTCGGGACAGTACCTCGCCAGCCGGGCCGGTTCCGAGGATCCGCGAGCGCGCGCCACGCTGACGCTGACGGCAAACCCAGGCGAAGACTGTCTGCCGGAGGTGGTCATCGTCATCGAGCACGACGCAGCGATACTCGGCCGCATCGATCACGCGGACACGCTCCGGTGGCGCGTCGACGGTGGAGCGACAACCGCGCTGCCGATCAGGCGGATTTGGGAGCCGGGCGATCGCTTCGAGTTCCTGCGGTTCGAACGGCCGTTCGATCTGGCGGGTCTCACCGGGCATCGCCACCTGCTGATCCGAGTGGCACCTGACGTCCGGGCCGAATTCTCGCTGCGCGGCTTCGACGGCGCGTGGCATGCCGCCCGCTCGGTGTGCGAAAACTTCATACCGCTCGCTGAGTAACCGGTCCGAGGAGAAGCGACACCGTGTCCGGCGGGAGGTTTATGATTCGACGCGGCACAACACGGCAGTTATCCGATCGATCCCGGGAATGCGAATGCTCACCACCCTTCTGACCGGCCTCGCGCTGATCTATGGCGCGCTGCTGTTGGCCGCGTGCGGTTGGCAGAACCGGCTGGTCTACTTTCCGCAGGCGGGAAGCAGCGACGATCCGACCCCGTCCGCACTGAAGATCGACTATGACGACGTGTGGGTTCCGACCGCCGATGGCGAACGCTTGCACGGTTGGTTCCTGCCGGTCTCTCAACCGCGCGCGACCGCCGTGCTGTTTCATGGCAACGCGGGCAACCTTTCGCATCGCCTGCCCTGGCTCCCGATGTTCCAGCAGTTGCGCTGGTCCGCTCTGCTGTTCGACTATCGGGGCTACGGCACGTCCACCGGCAAGCCGTCGGAAGACGGCACCTATGCCGATGCGGCCGCGGTGTGGCGCTATCTGACCGAGACCCGGCACGTCGCGGCCGACCAGATCGTGCTGATCGGCGAGTCGCTGGGCGGTGCCATCGCCGCGCATCAGGCCACGCGCGCCCAGCCGGCCGCTCTGGTCCTGCACTCGGCCTTCACGTCGGTACCGGACCTGGCCGCCGAGCTTTATCCTTTCCTGCCCGCCCGCTTGCTTGCCCGCTTCGACTACGACACCCGCCGTGCCGTCACGAACGCGCGCTGCCCGGTGCTGGTGATCCACAGCCGCGATGACGACATCGTGCCGTTTTCACACGGCCGGCGGCTGTTCGCGGCCGCCAGTGAGCCAAAGCAGTTCATCGAACTGCGCGGCTCGCATAACGGTGGCTTCGTGTTCATGCGCCGCGAGTGGGTGACATCGCTCGATGCATTCCTGTCGCGGTTCATCGGTCCAGGTTACGGCGAACCGTGATCGCGGGGGGCTCGGGGAGCTCCGTAAGCGCGCACCGTCACCTCCGCGTTGCTCGCGACATTGAGTTCCTGCCGTTCTTGCCTAACAATCGGGGCGTTGAGTCTCCACGTCGCAATGACATGTTCAGCAATACCCTCGACGCGCTCGGTGTCGGCTTCTGGGAATACGACCTGGGTGCGGACCGACTGCACCTGAGTCCGCACCTGCGCGCGCAATTCGGTGACGGCGAACTGCCTGCGGGGGAGGTACCACTGGCGGCCTGGCTCGCACGGATGCATCCCTGCGACCAGGACAGCTTGCGCTCGGCCCTGACCCAGCCGGCACCAGGCGAGGGATCGATCGCGCTGGAGTACCGTCTGCTGGACGCGGGCGGCCGATGGATCTGGCAACAAGCCCTCGGACGCGTCACGCAACGGGACCAGACAGGCAGAGCCCTGCGCAGCGAAGGTATCGTCAACGACATCAGCCGGTTCCGGCGCCAGCAGGAACATCTCGAACTGCAGCACGCCTTCAACCGTATCCGCAGCGACAGCCTGGACCGCGACACCCTGGCCGCGGCTATGCTCGAAGCGGTTCTGGGTCTGGCGGACCTGGATGCGGGCGGCTTCTACTTGCGGCGAGCCGATGGCGGCTTCGGGCTGCTCGCGCACCATGGGCTGAGTCTGGAGTTCGTCGACCGTACGGCCTGGCTCGCCCCCGGCAGTGGGCCGGCGCTCAGGATCGAAACCGGGCAGCGTGTGTGCAGTTGCGTCGATCACGACCCCGATTGCCGGGACATGGGGTTGATGGAGGATCCACGCCTGCAAGAGGAGGGCTTACAGTCGGTGATCGTGCTGCCGATCACGGTCGGTGGCGAAATCCGGGCCTGTCTGAACCTGGCCAGCAAACAGGTGCGGCGCCAGTCCGCCGATACCATTGTGTTTCTCGAGAGCCTGGCCGACCAGTTCGGTCATGCCCTGGATCGACTCCTGGCTCAGGAGCAGGCTGAAGGCCAACGGCAAAACCTCGAAGGTTTCTTCCAGGCGATAACCGACTTCGTGTTCGTCCTCGACCGTGAGGGCCGGATTCTGCACATCAATCAGGCCGTCCGGACCGTCCTCGGCTACGACGAACGGCTGATCGGCAACTCCGTATTGGCGGTTCATCCGCCGCGGGTCCGCGCCGAGGCCCAGCGCACTCTCGCCGACATACTGGCCGGCAAGCTCGAGTCCTGCCCGTTTCCACTGCAGCGGGCTGACGGCAGCGAGCTGATGGTGGATACCCGTGTCGTCTCCGGCACCTGGAACGGGAGACCCGCGCTGCTGGGCATTTCGCGCGACATGAGTGATCTCCACGCCGCACGAACCGAATTGGAATGGCGCGACCGCTACCAACGCGCCTTGCTGGACAACTTTCCCTTCATGGTCTGGCTCAAGGACCAGGAAGGCCGTTTCCTGGCCGTCAATGAGCCCTTCGCCAGCGCCTGCGGCCTTCCGGCCGACGACATTCAGGGCAAGACCGACTGCGAGGTCTGGCCGCGCGAACTGGCCGAGCGCTACCGGAGCGACGACCAGGCCGTCCTGCGATCCGGCCAGCCCAAGAACGTGGAGGAACCGCTGCAGGGACCGGACGGGACGACGTGGGTCGAAACCTTCAAGTCGCCGGTCCTGGTCGACGGGAGGGTGATCGGCACCGTGGGGTTCGCCCGGAATGTCACGGAACGCGCCACGGCCAGAGAAAATCTGGCGGCCGGGGAGGCGCTGCTGCGTGCCACGCTGGATGCCACGGCCGATGGCATCCTCGTCATCGACGATCAAGGCCGGGTGCAGTCGGCCAATCGACGCTTCCAGGAAATCTGGCGCATTCCGGACACCTTGATGCAAGTCGGTCACGATGCGGCCCTGCTCGACTTCGTCGTCGACCAACTGGTCGATCCTGAAGGCTTCCTGACGGGCGTGCAGCGTCTCTATGCGAGCGATGAAATCACTTTCGACACCCTGAACTTCAAGGACGGACGGACCTTCGAGCGCTACACCGTTCCGCTGCACACTGGCGGCACCCGCTCCAGGGTCTGGTCATTTCGCGACGTAACCGAACGCGAAGCAGCCTTTGCAGCCCTCGAGAAGGAGCGACGCCTGTTGGCCGGCCTGGTCGAGACCATTCCCGATCTGGTCTGGCTGAAAGGCCCGGACGGCGCTTACCTCGCGTGCAATCCACCCTTCGAGCGGCTCTACGGCAGCGGCGCGGCGGAAATCATCGGCAAGACGGACTTCGACTTCGTCGAGAGCTCATTGGCGAACTTCTTTCGCGCCAACGACCTGGCCGCGGTGCAGGCCGGGAAACCCCGTCGGAACGAGGAGGAACTGGTGTTCCGGGCCAATGGTTACCGAGGCCTGTTCGAAACCACCAAGACCCCGATGTTCGGCCCCGACGGCGAACTGATCGGCGTGCTCGGCATCGCCCATGACATCACGGCGGTCCGCGAGCAGGAGGCCGCGCTGCGCCGTATGGACGAACAACGGCGGCGGCTGATGAATCACTCGCGCGACGGCATACTGATCTTGAACGCCGATTTCCGCGTCATCGAAACCAATCAGCGGCAGGCAGAGCTCTTGGGTTACTCCCTGGACGAACTGCTTGGAAGGCCCGTTTGGGACATCGATGACGCCTGGACGGAGGCCGACATCCGCACCCGTTTCCCCGACCTGAGTCAGGTCAGCACGACGTTCGAAAGCCGACATCGCCGGAAGGATGGATCGGTTTACGATGCCGAAATCAGCGTCAATGGCGCGCTGGTCGACGGCCAGGCGGTATCGTTTTGCGTCACCCGCGACATCACGGATCGGAAACGGGCGGATGCGGCACTGCGTGAGAGCGAAGCCCGATTCCGCAGCCTTTTCGCCAACATGACCCAGGGCGTCTTCTACCAGGCTGCGGACGGGAGCCTGATCGACATCAACCCCGCCGCCTGCAAGCTGCTGGGCGTGGACCGGGGGGCGTTTCTGGCCTCGACCTGCCAGTCGCCCGACTGGAATGTACTGGACAGCGAGGGCCACCCGCTACCGCCCGCCCAACACCCATCCTTGCTGGCGCTGCACAGCGGACAGCCGGTGCTCGACACGCTGCTGGCGGTTCGCAACGCCATCAGCGGCGAATGGGTATGGCTGCAGGTCAACGCAATCCCGGAGTACGAACCCGGTGCCGAGCAGCCGCTCCGCGTCTTCGTCACACTGCACGACGTCACCGCCAGCCGGCGGGCTGCAAAAGCACTGCAGGAGAGCGAGGAGCGCCTCAGCGCGCTGCTGCGGCAGGCCGCGGACGGCATCGTACTGATCGATGGGGAAACCCTGCGTTTTGCCGAGTTCAACGACGCAGCCTGCAGCCAGCTGGGTTATTCCAGGGATGAATTCGCCGCGTTGGACCTGCCCGCGATCAACCCCGACGTCGGGAGCGCGGCGATGCACGAGGCGTTCAGGGAAATCATCGACCGGGGTGCCCTCGATTTCGAGACCACCCACCGCCACAAGGACGGCAGCCGACGCATCGTGCGCGTCACCAACCGGCCGGTGCACACGGGCGGGCACACCTACGTGGTGGCAATCTGGACCGACATCACCGTAGCGAAACAACAACAGGCCCGACTCAACGAAGCCCTGGCTTTCCTGCACGAGTCGCAGGCCATCGCGAGAGTGGGCGGCTGGAAGGCGAACCCGGCCACGGATCGGCTACTCTGGACCGAAGAAGTCTACCGACTGTGCGAACACCCGCTGGATTCGCCACCCGCCGGCCTGGAGGAAGGCCTCCGCTACTACGCGCCGGAATGCTTGCCACAGGTCCGTGGGGCACTCGCACACACCTTGGAAACCGGCGAGCCGTTCACGCTGGAATCCCGCATGATCACGCGCGCCGGACGCGAGTTCTGGGCGGAACTCCGCTGCATCGGCCGCGTTGAAGACCATGAGGAGGGAACGTACCTCACCGGCACCTTCCAGGACATCACCGAACGGCGAGCCGCCGCGCTCGCGCTGCGGGAAGCCGAAGCCCGCTGGAAATTCGCGCTGGAAGGCAGCGGGTTGGGCGTTTGGGACTGGGATATCGCCAGCGGGAAGGTGTATTTCTCACCGATCTGGAAGGCGATGATCGGCTATGCGGAGGATGAGTTCCCCGACCGTGTCGAAGCGTGGGAAAGCCACCTGCATCGCGAGGACAGGCCGCGCGTCGCGGCCGCCCTGGCGGCCTATTTCGGCGGCGACACCGACGACTATTCGGTCGAGTTTCGCCTTCGCGGCAAGGACGGGCGGTATCGCTGGATTCGCGCTAAAGGGATCGCGGTCGAACGCGACCCACAGGCAAGGCCCTTGCGCATGATCGGCGTGCATCTCGACATCGATGACGGCAAGCGGGCCGAGGAGTCGCGACAAGCCCTGATCCAGCGTCTGGGCAACATCATAGAAGCGACCCGCAGCGGTACCTGGGAATGGAACGTGGAGACCGGCGAGACGATCTTTAACGAACGCTGGGCCGAAATCCTCGGATACACGCTGCATGAACTCGAACCCTTGTCGATTCAGACCTGGCTGAACCTCGTCCACGCCGAAGACATCAAGCGCTCGCAGCAGGAGCTTGCGCGTCATTTCGCGGGCGAAGCCGGCTATTACGAATGCGAAGTACGCGTGCGCCACAAGGACGGTCGCTGGATCTGGGTACTCGACCGAGGCAAGGTCATCGACTGGACCCCGGACGGCAAACCCCACTGGATGTTCGGCACCCATCAGGACATCAGCGAGCGCAAGCGCATCGAAGCGGAACTGCAGCGCAGCGAGGACAATCTCAAGCGCGCCCAAGCAGTGTCGCATATCGGGAGCTGGTATCTGGACATTCCCTACGACCGGCTCGAATGGTCGGATGAAACCTATCGAATTTTCGGCATCGAACCGGGGAGTCGGATCAGTCTGACGCGCTTCCTTGAGGGCACGGATCCGGACGATAGGCCAGCTGTGGCGGATGCCTGGGCCGCGGCACTGAAAGGAGCCCCCTACGACATCGAACACCGCATCCGGGTGGATGGCATCACCAAATGGGTACGCGAGCAGGCGGAAATCCACTTCGCCAACGACGGCACACCGCTGAGCGGCCTGGGCACCGTGCAGGACATCAGCGAGAGGAAGCGAACCGACCACGCCCTAAGAGAAAGCGAACAGCGCTTCCGCGCGATTGCCGACTCCGCACCGGCCCTGATCTGGATGGCCGGCGCCGGGCGGGAATGGACCTTCGTCAATCAGGTCTGGCTCGACTTCACCGGACGCAAGCCGGAACAGGAATTCGGCGATGGGTGGACTGCGGGGCTTCATCCCGACGACCTGCCGGCCTGTCTGGATCGCTATACCCGCGCGTTCGAGGCGCGCACACCGTTCACGATGGAATACCGGCTGCAACGGCACGACGGAGAATACCGCTGGATGCTCCAGAATGGCCGGCCGCGCTTTGACTACGAAGGCGAGTTCCTCGGCTTCATTGGCTCGTGCATCGACATCACCGAGCGTGTGGAGATGGAGCATCGGCTGGCGGAGACCACGCAGCGGGCCGAGGAAGCCAACCGTGCGAAAAGCGACTTCCTGGCGAACATGAGTCATGAGATCCGGACGCCGATGAACGCCATCATTGGCTTGACGCGCCTGGTACTGGACACCGACCTGATGCCACGGCAGCAGGACTACCTCGAAAAGGTGCAAGCGTCGTCGCAGGCCCTGTTGCGCTTGCTGAACGATATCCTGGACTATGCCAAAATCGAGGCCGGGCATCTGGAGATGGAACAGGCCCCCTTCGACCTGGGCAACGTGATCGAGAGTGTCGGCGACTTGTTCGCTATCCGGATCCAGGAGAAGGGACTGGGCTTTCGCGTCGTGATGGATCCGGATCTAGCCTATCCCCTGATTGGCGATTCGCTGCGCCTCGGTCAGATCTTTATCAATCTGGTTGGCAATGCCGTCAAATTCACCGAGCGTGGCGAGATTGTCGTGACAGTCGCTCTGACCGAACAGAATGCAACCACCGTGACGCTGGAAACCACCGTCCAGGACACTGGAATCGGCATTGCACCGGATCAGATCGAACGACTTTTCAGCTCGTTTTCGCAGGCCGACACTTCGATCACGCGGAAGTATGGGGGTACCGGACTCGGCCTCTCGATCACCCGTCGTCTGGTCGAACTGATGGGCGGACAAATCCACGTGCAGAGTGCACCGGGACAGGGCAGCGCCTTCACCTTCACCGCCCGCTTCCGACGCGCGACCGACGAATCCCTGCGGCGAGCCACTGCCGATCGCGTGCCGGCGGTCCGACAGCCCCAGAAATTGCAGGAACTGGCCCAGGCGATCCGCGGTGCACGCATCCTCGTGGTCGATGACGACGAGGCCAACCACACCGTGGCGCGAGGCCTGCTGAAGCGTCTGGGTCTGCTCAGCGACCACGCCCGCAGCGGGCGCGAAGCCATCGACAAGGCCGGACAGCGCGACTTCGATGCAATCCTGATGGATCTGCAGATGCCGGAGATGGACGGTTACGAGACCACACGACGATTGAAAGAGCGGCTGGGCTCCCAATGCCCGCCTGTCATCGCCCTGACGGCTGCCGCACTGCAGGCGCAGTGGCAAGCCTGTCGGGATGCGGGCATGGTGGACCGGGTGACCAAGCCGATCGAGCCGCAAGGGCTGGCCGCCAGCCTGCTCAGGTGGGTCACCCCCCCAAGGCGTCCGGCAGCCCCCGTGGGGCCGGCCCGGCGCCTTGGCGCCAGCGCGCTGGCGGAACTGCGATTGCAATTGGCCGAACTCACCGAACTCCTGGCAACGAACAAGCTGGCCGCCAAGTCGAGCGCCGAAGCGATCGCCTCGCGGCTGGCCGGAACGGATCTCGCCGAGCCATTCCACCCGGTCGGGGAAGCGGCGCGACAACTGAAATTCAAGACCGCTCGGGAAGCCTGTGCCGCCTTCATGGCCACCCATATGGCACCGTCATGAAGCGTGCGAATCGACTTCCCGCACCGTGTTCTGCGCCCCCGGCAAAGGCGCGTCGGCACCGGATGAAGCCCGACGTGCCGCGGTTGAACTGCCAAGACCCTCCATGACGAGTGCCCCCGTGTCGCATCGCCCCCAGTTGTTGGTCGTCGACGACCTGCCCGAAAACGTCGAGGTCATCGGCGAGTTTCTCGCTCCCGACTACGACATTCAGTGCGCCTTCTCCGGCCCCGAGGCGCTGGAGCTGTTGGCTCAGCACACACCGGACCTGATCCTGCTGGACGTCATGATGCCCGGCATGGACGGGTATACGGTCTGCGAGGCGCTGAAACGGGACGCGCGTACCGCAGCGGTTCCCGTCATCTTCGTCACGGCGCGTAACGACGCCGACAGCGAGACCCGGGCCCTCGCCGCAGGGGGCGTCGACTTCATCCACAAACCGGTCAACCGGGACGTGGTGCGCGCCCGGGTGGGAGTGCACCTCACACTGCGGGAACGGGAGCGACTGCTCCTCCGGCTCAACGACGAGTTGGAGCAGCTCAATGCCGAACTGGAGGAGCGGGTGGAGGAACGCACACAGGGCCTTCGCGATGCCATGATCCAGGCGGAGGCGGCACAACGCGCCAAGAGTCTGTTCCTGGCGAATGTCAGCCACGAGCTGCGGACACCGATGAACGGTATCCTGGGTTTCGCCGGACTGCTGAAAGGTCAGCTTGGAGAACCCCGCTTGCGCGAGCGCGTCGAGAAGATCGAGCAATCGGGACTGCAGCTGATGAGCATCGTGAACAGCATCATCGATGTCGCCCGCCTGGAAGCGGGCAAGGTCCACATCCAGTCCGAGCATTTCGTCTTGCGGACGATGTTCCAGGCGGTCGCAGCGTTGTGGGGCGGGCGCGCCGAAGCCAAGGGGCTGGAACTGTCCCTGGAGATCGATCCGGACTTGCCCACGACCCTCGTCGGGGACGGCGTGCGTCTGGGTCATGTCCTGCGCAATCTGGTCGGCAATGCGATCAAGTTCTCGTCGACGGGCCGCGTCACGCTGCGCGCGGGTCTTGTCCGGGTGATAAAGGAAACCGTGGCGGTCCGCTTCGAGGTGGAGGACCAGGGCATCGGCATCGAACCCGCGCTGCAGTCCGCGATCTTCGGGCTCTTCGAACAGGGCGACAATTCCAGCACGCGACGTTACGAAGGCGCCGGCCTGGGCTTGGCCATCTGCCAGCATCTCGTGCGACTGATGGGAGGCCAGATCGGCGTCGACAGCACACCCGGCGCAGGCAGTCGATTCTGGGTCAGCGTCTCGCTGAGGATGGGCGATCCGTCACGGGCCGATCGGGAGCCGGCGCAGTTGACGGCGAACGGAGACGCCGCACGGCAGGCCGCTGCGGCCCCGGTCGACTCGGCTGCAGCGCAGGAAATCGCCCATCGTCTGGAAGGGCTGCTCGCAGCCGGGAACTTCGAGGCGGTCGTGATCTGGTCGCACACGACGGCCGCGTTGAATCCGATCCTCGCCGACGCGGCAACCGCATTCAACGCGGCGATGGAAAACATGGACTTCGACTCGGCCCTGCAGCACCTGCGTAACGCCTTGCGCCACTCTCGACAACATTCCGGGAAGACAGGTAATGGCGACTGAGAGGGCTGCAAATCTTCCCGCCCAAGGCACACAGGCGGTGAGCCATCGAAGCGCCGCGGCTGCTGAAGGCCTCGCCCCGCAGCCAGACCTGGACGCCGGAACAACCCGCACGGCGGCGATACTCGACTGGCTGCTCGCATCGATGATGGGCCTGATGCTGCCTCTGGCTCCGATCGCTGCGAGTGTCATCGCCCGTGATGGCTCTTATCTGCGTCGCTATGGCGCAACCACGGCGAAGGCGGCCGGCCACTTGCAAGGACAGGTCAGGTCACGCGCGTTCTCCCGCTACCTGCTTTACGATGCCAACACGGCATCGACAGCGGATACTGTGGTTGGTCAGTGCACCCACTGCGGCAATTGCTGCTTGCACCGTCGGTGCATTTATCTCGACTGGAGTCCGGCGGGCGACTCACGCTGCCGCATCTACAACAGCCCGTTCTGGAAGGCGCTGGCGTGCGGTCGTTACCCGGAAAGCCGGCAGGACATTCAGTTATACGCGTGCCCGAGCTTCACCGCCGGCTCGCAGCCCGCGCCGGTGTCGTCGCAGGCGAAGCCCCTGACGTCCGGCTCGGGAGAGGTTCCGTCACGGTGGCAGTGTGTCCCGGATTCCAGGCCGCATTCGGAGCAATGAAGCCCAGACGCCATCACCCGGCATTCAGGCAAGACTCGGTTGGGACCGCTGGGACACTGGCGAACTCGCAACCCATCGATCCAGCACCTGGACAAGGTTCGGCAACGCGAAGGGCTTCGAGACATAATCGTCCATCCCGGCCGCCCGGCACAGTTCCTCGTCGCCTTTCATGGCGTTTGCCGTCATGGCGATGATCGGGAGATGCGACCCCGGCGCTTCCTGTTCGCGAATCCGGCGCGTGGCTTCGAACCCGTCCATCTCGGGCATCTGTACATCCATCAGAACGGCATCGTAGCGGCGCTTGCCGATCTGCTCGATGGCGCGCAGGCCGTTTTCGGCCAGATCGACGGCGTACCCGGCCTTGCCCAGCAGAATCAGGGCCAGCTTCTGGTTGACCGGATTGTCTTCGACTAACAGCAGATTCACACCTCGCCTGCCCGGCGCATGAAGATTCGCGGCTGGAGACCGTCGCGTTTCTCTGACAGCGGACCGTCCGAGCGTCGCCTCCAGCGTGCTCCGCAAGGTCTGGAGCTTGACCGGCTTGAGCAGGTAGGCCTCGCAGCCTCTCGCCCGCAGCCGGTCCGCGTCACCGCGCTGCCCCATCGATGTCAGGACGATGACCCGAGTCGCAGCCAGTTCAGGATCATCACTGATCTTGACGAGTGTCTGTTCACCATCCATCTCCGGCATCTGCATGTCGAGCAGCACCAGATCGAAGGGCTGCCCCGTGCGACTGGCCTGCCGCAGGATTCCCAGAGCCCGGCCGCCACTGTCGACCGTTTCGACGCGGCAACCGAAGCCTTCGAGCATTCGGGCCAGGATCACGCGGTTGGTTGCATTGTCGTCCACCCCCAGGACACGCAGGCCCTGCAGCGAGCTGGCACCCGAAGCCAAGGGTTCGGGAAGCGGGCGTTGCGCCGTGTCCTTGGCAAAGGTCAGCGTAAAGGAGAACCGGCTGCCGCGGCCCGGCTCGCTGTCGAGTTCGATCCGGCCGCCCATCGCCTCGACCAACTGCTTGCTGATGGCCAGACCCAGGCCTGTGCCCCCGTAGAGACGCGTCGTCGAACCATTGGCCTGTGTGAAGCGCTCGAACACGTCGGACTGGCGGTCGCGCGGAATCCCGATACCGGTATCGACCACCGAGAAGCCCAGCGTCTGTGAGGACGGCGTTTGCTCAACGAGTTGCGCGGACACCATGACCTCGCCGGCTTTGGTGAATTTGATCGCATTGCCGAGCAGGTTGATCAGGACCTGCCGCAGGCGCGCAGGATCACCGAGCAGGCTGGCCCCGAGTTCCGGCTGCACATGGCAGATCATTTCGAGTCCTTTCGCCTGGGCATGGTTCGCCAGCGTGTAGGCAACGTCTTCGACGATGGCTCGGGGCTCGAAGGGAATGTGCTCCAGACGCAGGCACTTCGCCTCGATCTTCGAGAAGTCGAGGATATCGTTCAGCAGGGTCAGCAGGGCTTCAGCGCTCTGGAGGGAGGTCGACAGATAGTCCCGCTGCTCGACCGACAACGCCGTGTCGAGTGCCAGCTCCAGCATGCCGATGATCCCGTTCATCGGCGTACGGATCTCGTGGCTCATGTTGGCGAGGAACTCGCTCTTGGCGCGATTCGCCTCCTCTGCCTGCTGAGCCGCGCGGATGTGATCGCTGACATCGTGAAAGATGGTCAGCGAACCGGCCCACTGGTCAGCGACATAGACTGGCGTCGAAGAGATCTCGACATCCACGACGGACCCGTCCTTGCGCTTGCGCTGGGTCACACTGCGGACGGTCTTCTGGTCGCGTATCGATTGCGCAAGCCTTGCGGCATCTTCCGCTCCGCCCGCCGGCGGACGAATCACGGCGTCGAGCGCCTGCCCGAGCGTCTCGCCCGGAACGTAGCCGAAAATCCCCTCGAAGGCCGGGTTGAGCGAATTGATCCGGCCCAGCGGATCGGTCACGGCAATGGCTGCCGGGCTGTATCGTTCCAGCGCTTCGCAGAAGTGTGTCTGGTATTCCAGCTCGTTCTCCGCCCGTTTGCGTTCGGTGACGTCGCGGAACAGGTACACGGTCCGCGCCTCACCTTGACTGCTGGGTATGACTTCGATGGACACCTCGAAAATGCCATTCAGCGACGGTATATCGACCTCGCCGGGAGACAGGTCCGAGAACGGTCGATCCGCCCCGCGGCCGAGCAACTGCGAGAAATCCTGACCTATCACCTCCTGGAACGTGGCGCCGAGTTGCCGCACAAAGGACTGGTTGGCACGCAATATCCGGCCTGACCCGTCGATGACGACGATGAGCTCGGCGATCGTATCGAAGGTTCGTTCCCATTCCCGCTTGCCTTCGCCGATCACGGTATCGAGTTCGCGATAGACATCGCGATCCAGATCGCGTTGTCGGCGCAGCGCATCGACGCGCCCTTCCAACTGCTTGATTCGGAGCTGATAGCCCTCCAGCCGTTGCCGCTTGCTGTCGTTGGCCCAGCCGAGGAAACCGAGGCTCAATCCCCAGAACGGCAAGACCGACAGTGCCAGCCAGTGAGCCAGTGTCTGCGCGGGCCCCGGCGCCACGGTCATCGGCTCGTCGAAGCCGGGCACCATGAAGTTCAGCGCCAGGCCGCATAGACCTCCGGTCACGGCCAACAGTGCATAGCGAAAGCCCGCCCGTGAACACACACCGGCGTAGTGGGACAAGGGTGGATGCGCAGCATTGATGGAAGGATGGCTGAACATGGCGCGAGCACCTGGGTAGTCGGTCGCCGGCCGCTGGCCGGCGGAACTGGGCCGCAACGATTACCGGGTGATCCCGCTCGCGAGACCCAAGGTCTTGGGCGAGGGCTTGGGCCCTCACGCAGAACTATAGTAAGGAGCGTTCGAGGGAGACGAAGCGGCACGGTCCCGTGACTGCCGGGCACCGTCCGCACGTAGCCATCTGAGAGAGAAGACGAACACTGATCCGGCGCGTCCGCATCCCGGATCAAGGAAGCTCGAAGTCGGATGACGCGGAGGGAATGCCCGCTCGACGAAACCAGTCGTCGCCGAGCAGCGACTCGGCCGGCTGGCGGCACGGCAGATAGGTCCGGCGCGACGCTGGAGCGTCCACGACAACACCTTCCTTCTGGCCCCAGCCCCGCCCGATCGCCGTAAAAAGGGTATAGGTATATCCTCCGCGTTCGAAGCGGATAAATGCTCCACCACCCCCGGAATACATCAGGGAACTGCCCTCGAAGTGGACCGACGGTGCGGTGGGGCGCTCGGGATAAACCAACTCCGGTGATCGACCGGGGCGCCCGATCCGATAAGTCAGGGACACCGGCGCTTGCCCCGTGCCCCGACTCGCGCAGAGCGAGACAAGCTTCCGTGTCAGGGGACACGAAAACACGACCTGCTCTGATTTCGAGCACAGCGAAGGCGCGGCGTCGGCGCCGCAGGACAGGAGCGCCAGCACGATGACCGGCACGACGTTCACGGGCGGCTTCGTTCTCATCCTCTCGACTCCATGCGGGCCCCCGTTTCCGGAGCGTACAACACCGGCTGCTCTCAGCCGCGACGAAATCCACCCTTCCCGCAGCCGGCGGAAAGGTCCGCCCGGGAACACGGCCGACGTGCTCCGCCACGGGTCGTCACTGTCGTTCCCGCTTCTCGACTGCGGCAATCACGCGAGCGAGGAAACGATCGTGGCGCCAGCCATGAGCGTGGCGCGTCAAGCCGAGCCGCACGACGACCAGTTCATGCGACGGGACAACCGATACGAATTGCCCTTCGTGGCCAATCGCGTGGAAGGCAGCGTCCGGCAGCGCGGCTGGACCCTCCGGGTCCTGATAGTACCGCGGAACGCGCAACCAAAGGTGCGCCCCGAACTCGCCATCGGGCGATTGTGGCGTCGGCGTCTGGCTGTAAGCGACCCAACCTTCGGGCAACAGGCGCCGGCCCTGCCACACGCCGTCGTTGAGGAACAGCAGTCCGAGCCGGGCCCAGTCCCGGGCGCTGGCATACATGAACGAGGAGGCTACGAAGTTTCCGGCCGCATCGGGCTCCAGCGTCGCCGTCCGCATACCGACGGCATCGAACAGCAGACGTCGGGGCGCGTCCCGGTAAGCCGCGTCCCCGAGCCTGGCTCTCACGATGCGCGACAGGATGTTGGTGGTTCCGCTGGCATACTGCCAGCGGCTGCCCGGCGTAGCCTCCAGTGGTTGCGATGCGGCAAAGGCCGCGCCGTCGGCGCGCCCAAACAGCATCTGCATGACGTCTTCAAGCGGGCTTGTGTACGTTTCGCGGAAGCGGAGGCCGCTGGTCATCCGAAGCAACTGACCGATCGTGATCCGGCGCCGCGGATCGCCGGGCTCGACCCACTCGGGGACTGGCGCCCTGTCATCAACGGACAAGACGCGCTGCCGCACCAGAACGCCGAGCAGGGCGTTCAAGGCCGTCTTGGCCATCGACCATCCGGCCAGAGGTGTGTCCGGGCCGAAACCGGCCGCGTACCGCTCGGCCACGATCCGACCACGATGCACGATGACGATGGCCCGGGTCCGTTGCGGCCGCCCATCGGACGGCTCATCGAAGGCGGCGGTCAGCAGCGACGTCAACGGCGTTGACACGGTGCTGTGCGATTCTTCGGACAAGCCGCCGTCGTCCGGGGCGGATGGGGGCAACGAACCCGGTTTCGCATCGGCCGACGCCCGCGGCAGGGGATCGGCTGCGGCATCGACGAGGGTGCAGCCGGATCCCGGGCGATGAACCGCGACACGCAGGAGCGGCCATCGCCACCCCGCGTGTGCGCGACCACGCGCCGGATCCACGCCCACGGGAAATCCGGCCAGCCAGCGATGGTGGTCCAGCGAAAGATCGGTGGCGATCACATCCGCCGCGGCCCGATGCGACACGAACACAGCCGAGCACAGAATCTTGGCCTGGTAGCCCAACAGCAGACGGGCGACACTGAAGGCGTACCATGCGGCCAGGCCGGCGGCCAGCAGGACCAGGATCCGCAGAAGCCTGCCCCAGGGCCGGCGTGACAGGACTATGCCCGGGGAGCGATCGGGCATCGGTTGCCGATGTCGGTGGGCAGATCGACGCTCGGCGTTGCGCGGCGCGCGCTTGGCTCAGCGGCCCGATGTCTCAGAACCCAGTTCGACGCCGCTGTCGCCGGTCGGATTCTGCTCGATCTGCGTGATGACCTCGTCTGAGGCATAGAAGAGTCCACGGCGATAGAATTGCGCCGCACCTGCCGGATCGCCGGATTTCAGCAGCACGTCGCCCATCAGACGGAAGCCTTCCACGCTCTCCTCCAGGGCGAGGCTGTTTTCCAGATAGCCGCGCGCCTTCGGGAGATCATCGGCCCGTAAGGCCAGCTTCCCCAGTATCCGCAGCAGCACCGGATCCTTTTGGTGCTTCGAATACCACGTTTCGGCCCGGGCCAGTTGACCGGCCGCGTCGGGCAGTTTCATGGCGCCGTACAAGGCCAGCAGCGTATCGTTCCATTCCTTGGTCAGCGCCGCCCGCAAGCGACCTTCGATTTCTTCCGCCGCGCCCGCTTCGATCATTGCGGCGAAGAAGAGCGTCTGAATGCCCTGGCCGGCTCGGACGTGCTCCGGAATGGTCTTCCACAAGGCCTCAAGCTCCTGCGCTTGTCGTCGTTCCGCCGCGCTTCTCAGCAGCGCCGCGAACGTCGATGTCTCGAGCAGCTTGATCTCGGCCTCCATCATGACCTTGCTGGAGTGAAGGCTCGGTATCAGCCGGCGCAGCCCCTCCCAGTCTTCCATCTGCGAATAGACCTGATGCTGCAGACGCAGCACGGCTGCATGGCTGGGCGCGATCTTTTCCAGTTCCGTGAGGCTTTCCAATGCATCCTCGAACTGCTGGTTCGAGAGCTGGAGCTCGGCCCGGATCAATCCCACGGCGAACTCGGCCTCGGGCACGTTTTCGTGCGCGAGTTTCAGATACTCGTCGCGCTGCTCGATCGCACCACGGGAATGGGCCGCACGCGCGGCCGTCAGATAGTTGATCAGGGGCAAACCGCTATCGGCGGCATGCCGGATCAGATTACGCTCCGCCTTTTCCCAGTTTCCCTCGGCAGTTTCGATCAAACCCGAGATCAAGGCCTGATTCGACCGGCGAGTGCGCTTCTCTCCCGTGCGCCGCCGGAGGATGGTCGGCAGCCGCAAGGTCTGGATCACCAGCCGAATACAGGCATAAAGGGCGATGAACGCGAAAAAGAGCGCGGTCGCAACCACGAACAACGAGGTTTCGAGCGCCCAACCGCCATAGCCGACGATCACGTAGCCCGGATCTTCCGACGACGCCAGTTGTGTGTAGACGTAATAACCACCGCCCGCAGCCAGACCGACCGCAAGAAGCAGCAGGAGCAGTTTCCTCAAGGCTGAGCTCCAGTGCCCTGCGGCTTCAGCTCCGGAACCGACGGCTTCTTGGCTTCGTCGGCCTTGAGGCGCAAGCGCTCGATATTGCGAATCAGGCTTAGCGACTTGCTGATGTCCGGCATCGGAACCCGGATCGGCTGCTGCAGAAATTCGTTGAGCTGCGCGTCGGCATCGCGGGTCGCCGCGGCCTGGTTGTCGAAGTTGTCTCGCAGGAATTGTCGGGCCGACTTCAGGTTGGCCTGGTACATCCCCTCGTCCCCCCGCAGCAAGGCCGCACGCGTCATCTCCAGTTTGAGCAGCAGCACCTGGCGAAGGCCTTCCACCTCCTCCGGAGTCAGCACCGACTCGATCGGCCGATCGGTCCGCCGGATCGTCACGAGATCCTTCAGCGCATCGAGGGCGGCATCGATACGGCCGTCATGCTCTTCAGTCTCGGCGTCGGGGGATTCAGCCTCGGGGGTCGGCGGTTCGGCCTGGAGCGGTTTGGGTTTGAGCGCCGACTCCGCGCCGGTAGGCGCATGCGGCAGGTGCAGAGGAATTTCCCGGATCTTGGCCTCCAGCGCGAGAATCTTCGCGGACAGCCCAACGATATCCGGAGCGGCCATGTTCTTCAGCAGATTGATCTCTTCCGCAAGGGCCTCCCTGACAGGGAACACGCCCGGATCGCCGCTGTCATGCAGCCGCTGGTCAGCCGCTTCCATCGCGGCCAGCACTGCCTTGACATCGCCAACCAGATGCAGCTTCTGGTTGGCGACGCTCAATAGGTACTCGGCATCGGCGACCAGAACGTCGCCGCGCGTCCGGCTCAACTGTCGTTGGATCTGATCGACGGACTTGCTCAGATCGGCGCGAGCGGATTCAAGGCGTTCCCCGAACGTCGACGACTGTTCGCTCAGAACCCGCTCGATCTTGCTGTCCTCAGTTGCCAGCTGGGTCTGGAGCCCCGCGACCTGGTTGTGCAAGGTCGCCAGCTGCTGCTGGAGGCTGCCCAGTTGCCGCGTCAGCTCGATCACTTGCTGATCTTCCTTGTTCAATTCCCCGCCGAGTTCGGAGCGGAACGACTGAATGAGGAAAAATCCACCGATCGCCAGCAGCACGACGATGACCAGCGTCAGATAGCCTATCCAGGTACCCGCAGACCGGCCCTTGGCCTTGGCCGGCTTTTCTTCCGACGCCGGGGGCTCTATCCCGGATGAGTCATCGGCAGAGTCGTTTGCGAAAGCGGCCAGTTGCTCTTCGCTCAACGGCGACTCGTTTTCCTCGTCGGCCACAATGCTTGTACCTATGTTGTTGTCCGGCATCACTGTCTCGGCTGCCACGTGTGGGCCAGGCGGACCAAAGCGTCGAAAAGCCCCTGGTCTGATGCCTCGGTCGCGGCAGCGACGGCTCGGCACCCCACATCCCGGGCCAGGGACGCGATGCGCTCGCCAATCACCGCGACGGGCGTCCTGACCAGCAAATCCCTATTCGCCGGGCCAAGCAGCCCGGCCAAGTGCTCCAAACCCTCGCCACTGGTCAGGATCACCGCATTGATCCCGCCTTCGCGCCACGCCGCCAGCAACGGCGCACTGTCGGCCCGAACCGGGACCCGCCGGTACACCTCCGCGTATTCGACCTGGGCTCCGCGCGCGCGCAGCGCGTCGGCCAGCAACTCGCGGCCGCCGCAACCACGTACGATCAGTAGCCGCTGTCCGCTCACACGGTCGAATGCGGGGGCCTCCAGCAAAGCCTCGCTATTAAACTGCGCTTTCGGTTGCAGGTCCACTCTGGCCCCGCAGGCGAGCAATGCCTCGGCAGTGCCGCGACCGACCGCGGCCACCTGCGTGCCGCCGGGCAGAGCCGGCCAGCGGCAACCGAGAGCAGCCGCGTAACGCACTGCGTTCGCGCTGACAAAGATGAGCCAGTCCCAGTTTTCCAGGTGCTGCAGCGCCAGCGCGGCACCCTGCGGATCGTCGCAGGGCTCGATCGACAGCAAGGGATAGCGCAGTGGATGGCCGCCGGCGGCTTCGATCAGGGCGCACAGGACGTCGGCCTGATCCGGCGGCCGGGTGACCAGCACAGTCCAGCCGTGCAGCGCGCCGCTGCCGACCGCGGCAGCTTTCACACGAAACCCGCGGCCCGCAGGATCTCACCGGCACCCTGCGCCAGCAGGTCGTCAGCAACCGCCACGCCCAGTTCGTTCGCGGTGGCGCGGGTCGCCGTCGCTTCCGCCCGCAGAACGCGGGTCCCGTCGGGCGCGGCAACCAGCGCGCGCAGGCTGACCCGATCGCCGTCGACTGTCGCGAAGCCGGCAATCGGCACCTGACACCCCCCCTGCAACCGCCGGTTGACTGCGCGCTCCGCCGTCAGGCAAATCCCGGTGTCATCGTCGTGCAGACCCCGCAGCAGGGCGTGAGTCGCGTCATCGTCCTGCCGGCACTCGATGCCCAGAGCGCCCTGACCGATGGCCGGCAGACTGACGTCGGGTTCCAGAATCTCGGTAATCAAATCAGCCATTCCCAGGCGTCTCAGACCAGCGGCGGCCAGGATCAGCGCATCGCACTCGCCGGTGTTCAGCTTGCCGAGACGCGTGTTGACGTTGCCCCTGAGATCGAGCCAGCGCAACTCCGGAAAACGGGCGCGGAGCTGGCACTGGCGGCGCAGGCTCGAGGTGCCGACGACCGCACCGGTGGGCAGTTCGGCCAAGGCTGCATACCGCGAGGCAACGAACGCGTCGCGCGGATCCTCGCGCTGCAGGATGGCGGCGATATGGAGTCCATTCGGCAAATCCACCGGCACGTCCTTCATCGAATGTACGGCGATGTCGGCCTCTCCTGCCAACAGGCTTTGCTCCAGCTCTTTGACAAACAAGCCCTTCCCGCCAACCTTGGCCAATGGCGCGTCAAGCAGCTTGTCGCCGCGCGTCACCATCGGCAAGAGTTCGATCGCGAGCCCGGCGTGCAGGCTGCGGAGCCGTTCCGCGACATGCTCCGCCTGCCAGAGGGCGAGCGGGCTGCGGCGGGTCGCAATGCGAATGACTGGGTTCAAGGCGGTAGGGCCATGCTGGAGCTAAAAAACCGGAATGGTATCAGATCGACCGCCTTCGAGGCGTTGCAGGGTACGCAGTGCCGGGCCCGCCGCGTCCTTGCTGGCCGTCGGCGAAGTCCGATTCCGGAATTACCCTAGTGGATCCCGAACAGGCCTGCTTCCCATGACATGCCAACTGCCGATATCCGATCCGCACAAAAGGAATAAACCGGTCACAAAAAACGGGTCAGAAAGTAGTATCGACAAACCGCGATTCGGCTGGGTTACAATCGCGCCGGGCGATGACTGGGCGATGGGAAAACTGGAATGGGTCTGCAACCCAGATACTGGCGACGACCTTAATGGACTTGCCTGCCCGAACCGGGCTGGCCGTTTGATGTAACGGTCTGCCCGAACTAGCGATTCTTTAGAACCAAGGGGAGATAACATCATGCCTTTATTGAAGCGGTGTGCAGCTGAAGTTTTGGGGACTTTCTGGTTGGTTTTCGGCGGGTGCGGTAGTGCCGTACTCGCCGCTGCCTTCCCGGACGTCGGGATTGGCCTGCTGGGCGTTGCCTTCGCCTTCGGCCTCACGGTCATGACGATGGCCTTCGCCATCGGCCACATCTCGGGCTGCCACCTCAATCCGGCCGTATCGATCGGATTGGCGGTCGGGGGACGCTTCAAGACCTCCGAGCTTCTCCCTTACATCGCCTCTCAGGTCATCGGCGCGATCATCGGCGCCCTGATTCTGTACATGATCGCGAGCGGCAAGGTCGGCTTCGATCTGGCGGGCGGCTTCGCGTCCAACGGGTATGGCGAACACTCCCCGGGCGGCTATTCGCTCGGCGCCGCGCTGCTGGCAGAAATCGTGCTGACCTTCATGTTCCTGATGATCATCCTGGGCGCGACGGACGCACGGGCACCGGCGGGTTTCGCTCCGATCGCGATTGGCTTGGGACTTACGCTGATCCATCTGATCGGTATCCCGGTCGACAACCTTTCGGTCAACCCGGCGCGCAGCACCGGTCCGGCGCTGTTCGTCGGCGGCTGGGCCCTGCAGCAGTTGTGGGCCTTCTGGGTCGCACCGATCATCGGCGCAGCACTGGCTGGCGTGACCTACAAATGGCTGGGCGCGCCCGAGAAGAAGTAATGGCCTAGCCTCGGCGACCGGGCGCGTGGGTGGGGGCACCGACCTTCACCCGCGTGCCGGCCCTCAGCCTTCCCGTTTGGTTTCCATTCGGGATAGGCTACACGGCGACCGGAACCGTCCCTGATCCGATTCGCGCGGGTGCAACCCGTCCGCCAACTCACTGCGGATCCCCCACCGGCGCCGCATAGGCATCGAGCACCAGTGCCTCGACATTGCTTCCGGTCAGCGACTTCAGGAACGCGACCAGAGCGCCAATTTCGTCGTCATCCAGTTCCAGCGGCCGTATCAACGCATCGAGCGTTTCGCCCGGCACCCCGCCAGCGTTGTAGAACCTCACCACCTCTTCCAGCGTCCCGAAACTGCCGTTGTGCATGTACGGGGCCGTCAGCGCGACGTTGCGCAGACCCGGCGTCCGGTATTGCCACCGGTCGGCCGGATTCTGCGTGATTTCATAACGCCCGAGATCCGCCGGCTTCGGTGCCGCCACCTGCCCGATTAGGCTCCGATCCACATCGAAGGCCACACCCGGTGCAACCTGCACCCGCTGCGTTTCCGGCTCGCGTGCCATGCTGTCGCGGTACCCGAGGCCCGTGCTGTGGAACTGCTGGTCGGTGAACAGTGCCGAGGTCGAGCCCAGGGTATGGCATTGTGCACAACCCGCCTTGCCGGTGAACAGCGCGAAACCGCGCTTCGCTTCTGCGGACACGGCGGCCTCGTCCTGTCCGTAGTGCCAGCGATCGAAGGCGGACGCACCGGAGATCAGCGTCCGCTCGTAGCTGGCCAGGGCTTGGCCGACGGTTTCCATGGTCGCCGGGCGGCCGAAGGCTTTCTCGAACAGGCCGCGGTAATCGGGCAAGCCCTTGAGCTTGTCGACGACGAAGCCCACCGAGGGATTCGCCATTTCGTTTTGGGCCAGCAACGGACCCCACACCTGGTTCTCGAGCGTCGATTCCCGACCGTCATGGAAGAGTCGGTCCAGAAACGCGACGTTGTAGATCGTCGGAGCATTGCGGCGGACCGTGCGTCCTTCGATGCCGATCGCCGTCGCCTGCTCCTGGCTGGTAAAGCCTTGCTCCGGGATGTGGCACATGGCGCAGGAGAAGGTGTTGTTGAGCGACAGGCGGCGGTCGTAGAACAGTTTCCGCCCCAGCAAGATCTTGTCGCGCGTCAGCGGATTGTCCGCCGGCACCGGCAGTGGCGGCAGGCCCGCCACGCGCTTCCGCGCCATTGCCAGCAGATCGGCCGGCTTGCCGTGCCGCTGTTCCATGGCGACAGACCGGGTGCGATAACCGGCATCGGCATAGCCGGTCTTGTCGTCCCCGGCCCGCAGGCGATCGGCCGCGGACAAGGCACTCGCCGCTGCCGAAACCGACGCGGGAACCGGCTCCGAGCCGCTGGCGAGCGTCTGCAGATCGGCGAGGATCAGGTCGGCGTGCAGCACGCCCGCCGTGTAGACATTGCGGATATCGCCCTGGCGGTCGATCAGCAGCACCCGCAACAGGTGCGAAAACTGGCCGGTGAGGCGACCTTGTTCGTCGCGTTCCTTCTCGACCGGCTGCTGGTAGGCCGTCAGCAGCGGCTGCAATGCGGCCTCCGAGCGGGTGGTCAGGAAACGCCAGTCGACAGCCGGCGAACTCGCGTCGCGCTGCGCGCGGGCGATGACTTCCGGTGTGTCGTGCTCCGGATCGAAGCTCAGGCTGATCAACCGCACCTGTCCGGCCAATCCAGGCATGGCGGCCAGACGGGCCTGTAGTTGATGAAACACGGCCATCGCCAGCGGACAGCCATTGACATCGTTGCAACTCGAATAGATGAAACTCAGCAGGACCAGTCGGTCGCCGAACAGGCTGCGCAGCGGGACGTCGCGATCGGCGGAATCGACGATCGGCCCATCGGCGGCCGGGCCGAGCGAGGGCAGGCCATACGTACCGGGCTGGGGAGGAACGTAGGTCAGCGCCCGATAGCCGGGAGCCAGCGGCGGCGGGTCGGCCGGCACGGGAGCGGCGGGCAGCAGGACCAGCAATGCCGTCGCGAGGCCGATCGACACCCTGCGGGCGATCGCCCGAACGGCACGAACGGGAAAGGAGTTGCGCAGGGCGGCCATATCAGTCTCCGGTCGAACCGGCCTTCCAGGATCAGGGACGCGCTGCGGGCGCATCGCCGCACTTGCGCAGCGATCGCCCGCTCCGGGAACGTCCGGACTCAGCGCGCGTCGGCCAGTTTCGCGCCAGCGTTCGATCCGGCGTACAGCGCATAGGCGCCGAACCGCATCTGGTGCGGCCGGCCCAGCTTTTCCTTGTAGAAGTCGATCGCGAACTGCTCCTTCAATTCCTTGCCGTCCCAGTGGTACAGCTTCAGGAACTGTTCGTTGTCCTGGCCCTTCTTATCCCAGTTGGCCAGCAGCGAACTGGTGTAGTACAGGCGCTGACCATCCCAACTCGACGACACCATGTTGACCTGGGCGCCGATCGTCTTCTCGTAGACCTGCACCGGCTTGTGCGGATTGCTGATGTCGAACAGCCGTGTCTTGCCGTCCATGAAGCTGTTGACCCACAGCCGCGTGTCGTCGTTCGAAATCGAGATATCCACCGGCAGCGGGATCTTGGACGGATCGCCGATGTCCGCCACGGCCTTCGCCTGCCATTCGCCCTTGTCGTCCGCGTGGATCAGCCAGATCTGCGAGGTCAGCGCCGTGGTCGTGAAGCAGTAGTCGTGCGTCTCGCCCCAGGCGCAACGGATTTCCAAAGGCGCCCCAGGCACGTCGAAGACCTTCTTCGGCTGCTTGGTATGCAGGTCCCAGGTCACGACGGTGTTGCCGAAGCGCTTCATCGCTTCCGGGTCGGCCAGCATCTTGCCGAAATCCATCATGTAGTTGGTCCAGCCGGTGAACGAGGACGTCACCAGCAGGTTCTTGCGCGGCAGCGCGCGCACGTCGTAGTTGTAGCCGTCGGCGTACTTACCGGTCTTGAGCGCGCCCTGCAAATCACTGTCGGTCGGCATCCAGTGGGTCGCGATGTACTCGCCGGCGTTGGTGTACTCGACCAGCGCGGTCCGCCCGCCGTGATCCTTGTTGTTCGACAAGCCGGTGATGATCATCCGCCCCGGCAAGGCATACATCGTGTGCGGCCCGACCACCCCGCCGCTCTTCGCTACGAAATCGGTGATGGTCTTGACCAGCTTCGGCTTACCCGGCTCCGAGCGAACGTCGAACACGAAGATCTTGCTGGTATCCAGCCCGCCGGCCCACAGGAATTGCCGGTCGTCGGTGAAATCCGAGTGATGGGCTTCGTTGCGTCCGCCCACCGACAGCGTGTGGACGACCTTGCCATAGCTCGGCGACTTCGGATTCGTCGCGACGGTGACCAGCTTGTCCTGTTCGTCGCCGATACCCTCGGCGCCCAGCGTCCAGACATAGACATAGTCTTCCTGGCCCGTGATCTTCTTCATGTACGGGGACGCGCAGGTCTCGTCGGCGTACGACGACGCCGGCACGCCCGCCCCGGCGACGAGTCCGGCAAGCGCCAGTGCGTTGACGGCGGAGCGACGGGTGCCGCGTGGCGGCATTTTATAGTCTTTCATGTAGGCATTACCTCTTCGATGGCTGGTCATCTTGTTTTCGTATCGGTGTGTCCTGCGTGGCTCACAGTCGACAGACACTCGCGCCCCGCGCAGGCCGGAGCGCGAGCGCGCTTCAGCCTTCCGCGGTCGCCGGGTCGATGACGGTGCGAATCTGTCGAATGCTGTTGGCCGGGAAGCCACCCTGCTCCGCGTGCTCGCGAATCATCGCCTCGCTGGGCGCCAGGTAGACGCAATACACCTTCTCGTCCGTGACATAGCTCTCGATCCACTGTATCTGCGGACCCAGGTTCTTCAGGATGCTGCACGACTTCTGCGCGACTCCCTGCAGTTCCGCGGGCGTCAGTTTGCCGGCTCCGGGAATCTCGCGTTCGATGATGTACTTCGGCATGGCGTGCTCCTCAGGTTGTGGCGGTCGAAACCGCAGCGATGCAACTCCCCCCTATAAAGAGCGGAGTGTAAACGAAAGCGATATGACCGGTCGTCTCGAAATCGCGTAAAAAAATGTCAGGCCCGGAAGTCCTCGCCGAGCAACGTCCGGCAACACTGTTCCAGCGGCGCCGTGGACCGCTCGATCTTCATCCGCAGCAGGGCGCCCTGCCAGGCATTCACCAGCAGATCCGCCATCTCCAGGGCGCTGCGATCCTGACGGTAGGTGCCTTCCGTCTGTCCCTTCGCGATCAGGGCCGCCAGCATGTCGCGGTACCGATCGAGGGCGCTCTTCAGTGCGATGCGGCAGGTTTCGCTGGTATCGCCGATCTCGCCGATCAGGTTGCCGAGCAGGCAACCGCCCTTGAAGTCCCGGCGCCCCACTTCGGCGATCTGATCGCGATAGTACAACTCCAGCGCAGCCGAACCGCTCAGGTCCGGGCGCTTGAGATAGGCGTCGAGTTGTTCGATGAACGGCTCGATGTAATGCCGTATCGCCTCGGCACCGTAGTGTTCCTTGCTGTCGAAATAGTTGTAGAAGGAGCCCTTGGGCACACCGACCCGCTGCAGGATGTCCTGTAGCCCGGTGCCGTGGTAGCCATGCTCCATCAGCAGAGCCACCCCCTCGTCCAGGAGCTTCTCTTTGGTCAGTTGTTTCGCGACCTTGCGCATGACGAAGGATAATATGACCGGTCGTCTCATTTTGCAAGCACCCCCTTACAGCGAGGTGTCTCCGACGGCCGGTCTCAGGAAACCCGGCCGGCATTGGCCCTGGAACAGGCAGCCGGACCGGCGTTCTTCGCTTACAATCGCATCGCTCAGCCGGAGGCAACGGCGCCGCGCCAGCGGTGCCGCGCCATCCGGCCCCTCACCGTGCAGTGCAGCCGAAGCGCCTGGGGCCATCGTTAAGCACCGCCGAATCAGAACACAAGCACTCGACCATGTATTACCTGGAAGCCAACCGAGATTACCGTAACGACTCCCTGCGCCATGGCGCCGACTTCTCCGAAGAGGAGATACACGTCGACACCGCCAAGCATTACGACGACTGCTACTGGGACTACCGCACGGCCTGGTTCGACAACGAGAACCTCGCGCTGCACTACGGCTATTGGGAAGATGGCATCAAGACGCACAGCCAGGCGCTGCTGAACAAGAACCGGATCATGTGCGCGATCGCCGGCATCAAGCCCGAAGATCACGTGCTGGATGCCGGCTGCGGGATCGGCGGCAGTTCGATCTGGCTGGCCAAGAACATCGGCTGCCGCGCGACCGGCATCACGGTCAGCGAGCAGCAGGTCGAACACGCCCGGCGCAACGCGGCACGGCACGGCGTCGCCGACAAGACCGCCTTCGAGGCGGCCAATTTCTGCCGCACCCCGTTTCCGGACCAATCCTTCGACGTGGTCTGGGCCGTCGAAAGCAGCTGTTATGCAACCGACAAGCGCGACTTCTTTCGGGAAGCGTACCGGGTGCTGAAACCGGGCGGCACGCTGATCGCTTGCGACGGCTACGCAACCCGCCGCGAATTCAACGAAGAGGAATGGCGAGCCGTCATGGACTGCCTGAACGGCTGGGCCGTGCCGAACCTCGCAACCGTGGAGGAATTCGAGTCCGGCATGATCGAATGCGGATTCCGGAACGTGCAGATTACCGAAGCAACGAAGGAAACCATGCCTTCGGCACGCCGCATGTATCTGACGGCCTTGTTGACCTATCCGATGCAGCTGACGATGCAGTGGCTGGGATTGCGCAAGAAGGCGCAGACCGCGAACTTCAAGGTAGCCCTCGCCCAATGGAAAGTGTTCCACGGCGGTTTGGTCAGGTACTGTATCTTCCGCGCCGAGAAGCCCCGGTAAGGACAGCATCGCAGTCCGGAGCCGGACTCCGGACTGCGACGGCGCCGTTCAACCGGCCCGCAACTCGGCCGCCGCCTGGACCATATTGCGGAGCGCCTGCTCCGTCTCAGCCCAGCCCCGCGTCTTCAGGCCGCAGTCCGGATTGACCCACAGCCGTTCCGGCGGGATCACCTGACCGGCCTTGCGCAACAGCGCCACCATGTCCGCCACCGGTGGGACACGCGGCGAATGGATGTCGTAGACACCGGGCCCGATGTCGTTGGGATAGTCGAAAACCTGGAACGCATCGAGCAGAGCCATGTCCGAACGCGAGGTCTCTATGGTGATGACATCCGCATCCATCTCCGCGATCGACGGCAGGATGTCGTTGAACTCCGAGTAGCACATGTGGGTGTGTATCTGCGTTGCATCCGCCACGCCCGCCGAACACAGGCGGAAGGCCCTGACGGCCCAGGCCAGATAACTTTCCCACTCCGCGCGCCGCAGCGGCAAACCTTCGCGAAAGGCGGGCTCATCGATCTGAATGGCAGCGACACCGGCCCGCTCCAGATCGGCCACCTCCTCGCGCAGCGCCAGTGCGATCTGCAGCGCGGTTTCGGCTCGGGGCTGATCGTCGCGAACGAATGACCACTGCAACATCGTCACCGGACCGGTCAGCATGGCCTTGACCGGTTTCCGGGTCAGGCTCTGGGCATAGCCGATCCACTCGGTCGTGATGGGCCGCGTGCGCGCGACGTCGCCAAGGACGATCGGCGGCTTGACGCAGCGCGAGCCGTAACTCTGGACCCAACCGTTTCCGGTGAACACGAAGCCGTCCAGCGCCTCCCCGAAATACTCCACCATGTCGTTGCGCTCGGCCTCCCCATGCACCAGCACATCCAGACCGATCGCTTCCTGCTTTTCAATCGCGAGGCGGATCGCCGCCTGTATGCGCTGCCGATACCCGGATTCATCGAGATCGCCCCGACGGTAGGCCGCGCGCACCGCCCGGATGTCCGGCGTCTGGGGAAAGGAACCGATGGTCGTCGTGGGCCATGATGGCAAGCCGAGGCGCGCGCGCTGCGTCTCGACCCGTTGCGTGAACGGCGAACAGCGCTGCAAATCGGCCTCCCGAACCCGGCTGACCGCAGCGCGCACCTCGGGCCGGCGAACCAGCGGCGACAGAGCGCGATCACGCGCGGCAAGGGCTGCCTCCTCGAGTTCGGTTCGAATGGACTCACGTCCGAGGCGCAGGCCGCGGTCCAGCACCGCCAGTTCCTCCAGCTTTTGTTGGGCAAACGCCAGCCAGGGCCGAACCTCGCGATCCAGTTCCGTCTCCAGTTCGAGATCGATAGGAACATGCAACAGCGAACAACTGGGAGCGAGCCACAGACGCTCGCCCAGCGCGGCCTTGGCCGCTTCGAGCACCGGCAGCACGCGCGCGAGATCCGTACGCCAGATGTTGCGGCCATCGATGCTGCCAATCGACAGGACCTTGTCGGCTGGAAAATCCGGGACGAAGACATCGACCTGTTCGGGTGCGCGCACGGCGTCGATGTGCAGCCCCGCCACGGGCAGCGCCTTGAGCCGGTCGGCATGGTCGGCGACGGAACCGAAATAGGTCGCCAGCAGCAGGCGCGGAGAGTCGGGAGCCAACTCGGCATAGGCCGTGTCCAAGGCCGGTAGCCACGCCGGCGGCAGATCCAGCGCCAGCGCCGGTTCATCCAGTTGCACCCACGCCACCCCGCGGCTTTTCAGAGCGGCCAGCAGTTCGCGGTAGACCGGCAGCAAGCGCGGCAACAATTCCAGTCGATCGAATCCCGCCTCCTTCTCCTTACCGAGGTACAGGTAGGTCAACGGCCCTACCAGCACCACCTTGGCATGAAAACCCAGCCCCTGCGCCTCGGCCACCTCATCGAACAACCAGCGCTGATCGAGCCGGAACACGGTGTCGCGCCGAAGTTCCGGCACCAGATAGTGGTAGTTGGTATCGAACCACTTGGTCATTTCCATCGCCGTTTGAGCATCCGTGCCGCGAGCCAGCGCGAAATAGCCATCCAGATCGAGGGTGTCCCCAAGACCGAAGCGCGGCGGAATCGCACCCAGCAGGGCCGTCATGTTCAGCATGTGATCGTAGTATGCGAAATCGCCGACCGGGATCAGATCGACACCCGAGCTCATCTGCAGGCGCCAGTGTTCGGCCCGGATGCGCCGGCCTGCCTCGCGTAGCGACGCCTCGTCGGTGGCGCCTTTCCAGTAGGACTCCAGGGCTCTTTTCAGCTCCCGGCGGGCGCCGATGCGGGGGAACCCGAGATTGTGCGTAACGGCCACGATGTGATGCTCCTTACGATAGTGCGGAAGAGCTGGCATCATCGGGTGGCCACGAATATTATTCAAACTCATTATTTTCAACTTCTCCATCGAAATCGCTCATGCCTCAGTCCCTTTTGGAGCTCCGCCACCTGCAGACCCTGCTGGCGCTGGTCGAAACCGGAAACGTGTCCCGGGCCGCCGCCCGCGTTCATCTCACCCAGTCGGCGATCTCGCACCAGATCAAGCAACTCGAGGACCACTACGGCACCGCCCTGTTCGAACGGAAGACCAAGCCCCTGCGCCTGTCGGCCGCGGGACAACGCCTGCACAGCCTCGCCGAAGTCGTCGTCGCCCTGGTCAAGGATGCGGAAAGGGACGTGCATCGCATTGCCCAGGGCGAAGCGGGTCGGCTGCGCGTCGCGGTGGAATGCCATACCTGTTTCGATTGGCTGATGCCCTCGATGGACACCTTCCGGGAACACTGGCCGGAAATCGAGCTGGATCTGGTGTCCGGATTCCATACCGATCCGGTCAGCCTGCTGCTGGATAACCGCGCCGAATGGGTCGTCGTCTCCGAACCGAAGCCCCGCGCAGGGATCGCGTTTCATCCGCTGTTCGGCTTCGAGATCGTCGGGCTGGTGTCGCGACAACATCCCTACGCCGCCAAGCCGTTGCTGAACCCCGAGGATTTCGCCGCGGAAACCCTGCTGACCTACCCGGTACCGGACGACATGCTGGACATCGTGCGCAAGGTGCTGAAGCCCCTGGGGATAGAGCCAAAGCGGAGGACCAGCGAACTGACGGTCGCGATCCTGCAACTGGTCGCCAGCCGGCGGGGCATCGCGGCCCTGCCGAACTGGAGCGTGCAGCCCTATCTGGAGCGGAACTACGTGCTGGCCAAGCCGATCGGCAAAAAGGGTCTATGGGGCCAACTCTATGCCGCCACCACCGACTCGATGGCCGAACTGGCCTACCTGAACGATTTCCTGGCGACGGTGCGGGAGACGAGTTTCAGGAGTTTGCGCGGAATCGTGCCGATCTGAAGGGTATGCTTCCGCTTCGGGCGGACCGGCACCGCATGGAAAGCATGCGACCGTTCGCTCCAATTCGGTAATCCGTCTTTCGCGACGGCAGAAACAGATCGGGTATCGTTCTTCGCGCCCGGCAACCGCGCTGAATCCCGTAGCGCTGGCCCACACGGATCCTCGGTCCCACCTTTTTCCCCGGAGAACGCCAATGCAACAGACCCGGCAAATCCTTCTAATCGCGGTTGTGATCGCCCTGACGGGCCCCTGCGGGGCCATCGACATAGATGCCCGCAACCCTCCCCCCGCCGCGCTGTACGGCACCTACGGCCCGCGGGGCAATTGCAGCGCGAGTCCGCGGGTGAGCGTCGACGAAACCGGGCTCTACGTCGTCATCGGCCAGACCCGCGGGCGGGTGGACGGGCTGGATCTTTGCCTAAGCTGTGCCGGCGGTGCCCGCTACGAAGCCTCCAACCGCGTGAGGCTGACCAACCGGGACCCGTCCACGCACACAGTCTGTGTCGCGCGAACATGACGGACAGCGCACGCAAGAATCTGAATGGGTGGACATCGAGCCACAGCGCAAGTCCACCGAACCGGACGGTTGCCATGCGCCAACGGGCAGCCAGTCAGCGCGACTTAACAGGGTGTTGAAATTCGCGCGCATGCCTTCGGCTGTTGGCCTCATGGCGGCTTTCAATCTTGGCGCCGCGGCCGCATGAGCCCTGAAAACCGCCTTCTAGCCGGTGAAAAACCGTCCCCTCCGGCCCGTTTCCCGCCTTTCGGAGGTCAGCGGGCGTACCTATCCCTAGGCGGTCGACCAGCGCCAACCGAACAGCGCGCCCATCCGCGTCAGGTTGTAAGCGGCCAAGGTGAACACGGTCTGGGCTCGGACCTTCTCCAGCCCACGGAAACGGGTCTTGCGGAGACCGCCGACCGTTTTCGCCCAACCGAACACCTCCTCGATCCGCTTGCGGATCTTCAAACTGGTGCGATAACCGGCATGGCGCGTGGTGCGACCATCGATCGCCGAGCCCTTGGCTTTCTGCGCGACATGCGGTGTGACGCGCCGTTGCCGCAAGGCCGCTACAAACTCCGGCACGTCGTACGCCTTGTCCGCCCCGACGGTCGCGCCGGCGCGGTTAATGGTGCGGGCGATCATGGCTTTCGCGGCTTCCCGCTCCGCGGTCCCGGTGGCGTGCGTGAGGTCCGCATCGACCACCAAGCAGTGCCGGTTCTCCATCAAGGCATGGCCCATGAAGCACAACTGCGACTTGTCTCCGGCGCTCTTCTTGTACAGTCGCGCGTCCGGGTCAGTCGCCGAAGCGTGCGTATCACTCCGGCGCGTCTCGCCCTTGAAGTCGACGGTCGGATTGCGGCCACCGTCCTCCGGCGGTGGGCTCATTCCGTCCTTGCGGACAAAACTCTTCATCGAGGCCCAGGCCTCGATCAACGTGCCGTCCACCGAAAAGTGCTCATCGGACAACAGTTGCTGCCACTCCGCCAGCAGCAGCACCCGTTCGAAGAACAACCGGCTGATGTGGGTATTCAGCAAACGATCTCGGTTAGCGCTGAAGGTGGAATGATCCCAAACCGCGGCGTCCAGCGTCAGCCCGACAAACCACCGGTACAGCAGGTTGAATTCAATCTGCTCCACCAGTTGCCGCTCGGAACGCACCGAGTACAGCACCTGCAACAAGCTGGCCCGCAGCAAGCGCTCGGGCGGAACCGATTCCCGGCCCGTGTCGGCGTACAACACCGCGAAGTCGGCGTCCATCGAGCGTAACAACACATCGACCACCGCCCGCAGCTTCCGCAACGGGTGCTTCTTGGGAATCCGCTCTTCCAGCGTCCGCGCGCTGAACAGTTCTTCTTGCGTGATGTCCGCGCCGCGCATCAGGGAACACTCCGAGTATCTCGTGACGGATACCATTTTATCATGCGTAACAGCTGGTTAGCCCTATTTGCAGCCTCAGCCACAGCGTCGGACAACGAACTCATGCGGCTTCCAGCCCAGGAGAAAATCAACAGCCTGTTAACGCCCCTGTCGAACTCGCGTACCTGCTCCAACTCCTGGGGACATTCCGGGCGACGAGTTTTAGGAGCCTGCGCGGGGTCGCGCCACTCTGAAGGCCTTGTCCCCCATGATGCCGGATTGGTCCGACAGCCTCTATCGCCCGCCAGATCCACCTGATTCGGCGTGGTCTGCTACGGTATTCTTCGTTCGCTTAAAATCGCATTCCGCCTAGCCGATATACCTACAGAAAATACCAGTCCGCGTGTGGTTATCCACACTCGATCCATCCCCTAATCCGTTAGTATATTAACGTTTGCAAAAGCTTGTTGACAAACGGCAGGGCATCGCTATAGCGTGTCTGCGCGGTAATTCGAAGTAGCAAGGAGCAGATCAAACGTGTTATGTCTTTCGTTATAGGCGCACGAGGGAAAATGCCTTTTCTAGGCAGATAGACTGCGTGTTCAAGGAGTTACCGAAGCAGTATTTTGCTCCGCCGACAATGCCTGGGTGAGTGGGACTGAGACCCAACGGGTTCAAAAGCTTCAGACCTCGGCCCATTGACGAGCACGGGGTGAAAAACATTTAGCCAATCGGACGAGGGGGACAAGGCATGAATAAAGTGAATCGGATATCGTCGGCATTGATCGCAATGGGCGTCACTCTCGGCAGCGGTGCGGCCTGGGCCAATCCCGAAGCGGGTGGAGACTACTCCCAGACTACAACCTTAGTCACCATCGACAGTTCCAGTACCGGAAGCCCCAACATTTTGCGCAGCGTGACGGTCGTTTGTCCCGTAACGGGTTTTCTGCTGGCGCAGGCAGATGCGCAATTCGGCCTGAACTTTACCACTGCTGGGAGCGATGGCGCTTTGGGCTACGGTATCAGCCGCACCATCGCCATCGACAGCAATCATTACCATTTCCTACAGGGCGCGTCTGCATCCGGATTCCAGTACAACCCAGGCTCAATCCAGCGATTCGACACCTGTACTGCCGGTCAGTCCATCACCTACCGTTTCGTCGCTTATTTGTTGTATGGGCTGTCGACATCGACTTATGCCTGGCAGCCCAAGCTGTCGGTCATTCAGTTGCGCGACCGGTATTGACCAGTCCCTGAAGCCGGAAATCGACCCGCGCCGGCCGCACTCGTGCGGCCGGTTTGAGGGGTCCAGAGGCGGTGAGGGGACGATCCGCCAGCTCGCTCGGTAACTCCTCCTTCCCTGCCACGAACCGCATCGCCTAAACACCGGAACGGAGCGGCCCCATGATCCGGATTCGTCGCCTTGCCGTGATCCTTTTCGTCACCACCCTGCCGGCCTGGGGCCAGGACCAGCCGCGCCAGCCTTGGTCGTCCCCATCCGCCAAGCTCACACTGCAGTATGACCGCGGCCAGTTGTCGGCGAACGTGGCCGACGCGACCCTGGGACAGCTCATCGAAGAACTGCGGCGCACGATCCCCGTCACGATCGAAGTGGTCGACCTCGGGCTGCTGTCGTCAAGGATTACCGCGCGGACGACCCGCGCGAACACGAACGACGCGCTCAAGACGCTGCTCGAGGGCTTCTCGTATGTCAGCTACCCGCAGCATGGCAAGACGCGGGCGACGATCCGTATCGTGTCCCGCGCGGGCAATGGCTTATCCATTCCGAGCGCCAAGGTCGCAAACAAAGAGTCAGGCCAGCTTCAGCAGGCGGCGCCCGATCCGACACAAGAGAAAAGAAACGCCGAGAAGGCCTTGCAGCGGGACCTCGACGCCCTCAGGACAGCCCGCGACGACAGCACGCGCCGCGCCGCCATAGAGCGTTTGGTGGGCAACCCGAGCGCACTCGCCACGCAGGCCCTGGTCGAACAAGCTGTGGGAAGCGGTTCGCCGGATTTTCGCGTCGGCGCGGCCGATGCACTCTGGCGGCATGCAGCAGACCGCGAGTTCGCCGATCCGGAAGTGCTGGAGGGACTCCGCCGGCTCAGCACGGATCCCGATCGGTCGGTCAGCGAACTGGCCCTGCGAGCGCTTAGCGACCGCGATGCCTATTTGGCGGGCGCCACGGCCACGCCGGTCGGGCCCAGTACTGACGCTAACCGTGCTCACCAATAGCCGACCACAAACTCCGTAGCCGGCAGCGCCCAAGGCGTCCAGCGACACAAGAGGCCGCTCAGGCGCAAGGGCAACGAAACTGGCACACGGGGTGCGGATCACGGCTTCGGCAGAGCGAACCCGGGCTCGTCGTCCTTCAACCCGACCCCCGACAACTGCCGGCGCAAGGCCTGGCGCGCCAGGTAGGCGAGCTTCCGCGCGGCCACCGCGTAGGACAAGCCGGCCGGCGGGCGCACGTTAGAGATGCAATTGCGCTCGGCGTCGGTATTGCATGGCCCGGGCGCATAAGTCAGATAGATCCCCAGGCTGTCGTCGGCACTGAGCCCGGGCCGTTCGCCGACGACCATCACCGCGAGCCGGGCCCCCAGGGCGGCACCGACCGGATCGGACAACGCCACCCGGCCGTTCTCCGCAAGGCAGATCGGACCGCAGCCAAGGCCCTCGGCCGCCAGGGCCGCCACGATGGCATCCAGCAGCGGCAGGCCGTGACGGTCCATTGCAGTGGACGACAGACCGTTCGTCAGGATCAGCGCCACATCGATGGCCGGGTCGTGACGACTCCGCAAACACTGCTCCGACTCGTCCGTGAGCCGTCGACCGAGGTCCGGACGCTTCAAGTACTCGACTCGGCTCGTCACCGGGGTCGACGCGATGACCGGGACCCATCCCCGCGCCGCCACTTCACCCGCGAACGACGCGATATCCCACGACCGATGGATGGCGTCGCGCGCCCGCGCATGCGCCAGCTGAAAGTCCAGCACCGCGGCGGTCGGCAACGCATGTCCGGCGCGGCCGAGGGCGATGCGGGCCTGCGTGCAGCGACGCAGTGCCTCCCATGCGGCTGCGCTCACGCCGAGCTCCCGGCCAAGCCCGTCAGATCGGCCAGCAGCGGCACGTTTCGCCCTTCGCCCGCCAGCGCGTTGCGGCCATTGAAGATGCCCATCCGGTTCAGCCAGTCCTCGAACTCCGGCGCCGGCCGCAACCCGAGCACCTCGCGCAGATACAACGCGTCGTGGAACGAGGTGCTCTGGTAGGCCAGCATGACGTCGTCCGCACCCGGAATGCCCATGACGTAGTTGCAGCCGGCCACGCCGAGCAGTGTCAGCAAATCGTCCATGTCGTTCTGGTCGGCCTCGGCGTGATTGGTATAGCAGACATCGACCCCCATCGGCAGGCCGAGCAGCTTGCCGCAGAAATGATCTTCGAGACCGGCGCGGGTGATCTGCTTGCCATCGTAGAGATATTCCGGACCGATGAAGCCGACGACCGTGTTGACCAGCAGCGGCGCGAACTCGCGCGCGACGGCATAGGCCCGCGTCTCGCAGGTCTGCGCGTCGACACCGTGATGGGCATTGGCCGACAGTGCACTGCCCTGCCCCGTTTCGAAATACATGACCTGCTCGCCCACGGTCCCGCGGCGCAGTTCTCGCGCCATGTCGTGCGCCTCCCGCAACATCGCCAGGTCGACGCCGAAGCTGCGGTTGGCCGCTTCGGTACCGGCGATCGACTGGAACACCAGATCGACCGGCGACCCCCGCCGCATCAGCTCGAGGCTGGTGGTCACGTGGCACAGCACACAGGACTGGGTCGGGATCGCATGCCGCTGGATCAGCTCGTCCAGCAGGCTCAACAGCGCATGGACATTGTCGAGATTGTCGGTGGCCGGATTGATGCCGATCACGGCGTCGCCGGCGCCGAGCAACAAGCCGTCCAGCACCGCAGCGGCGATGCCACGCGGGTCGTCGGTCGGGTGATTGGGCTGCAACCGGGTCGACAGGCGGCCCGGCAAGCCGAGCGCATTCCGGAACCGCGACACGACCCGGATACGCCGCGCGACCGCAATCAGGTCCTGGTTCCGCATCAGCTTGGAAACCGCGGCCACCATTTCCGGCGTCAGTCCGAGGGCGAGCCCAGCGAGTCGCTCGCCGTCGGTCTCGCGCAGCAGCCAGTCGCGAAACTCGCCGACCGTCAGACCGGAAACGGGAGCGAATGCCGCCGCATCGTGCCGGTCCAGGATCAGCCGCGTGACCTCGTCCTGCTCGGGCGGAATCAGCGGCTCTTCGAGGAAGCGCCGCAACGGCACCTCCGCCAGCGCCCACTGCGCCAAGGCCCTCTCTTCCGCCGACTCCGCGGCGATGCCGGCCAGCTCGTCCGCCGCGCGCAGCGGCGAAGCCCTGGCGAGCAGCGTCTTCAGGTCCCGGAAGGCCAGGCTCTGACCCTGCAGACTCACGCGGTAATTCATGCCGGCGACACTCCCAATCGATTTCGGGGTATTCCAACACCTGCGGGTGCCGCCGGGAAGTCATGCGCCGGCCTCGTCACTCAACCGTAACCCGAACGCACACGAATCGCCCGATGCCGACGCAGCGGGCAGCAGAATGACATCAGGAACTGCGCCTTCATTTCAACGGAGTCCAGCCTCTGCGGGCAGCGCCTCTTTTGCCCTTTGCACGATAGCGGATTGAATTCATACGGCGCGCGTGTCTGCCTCCGCCGGTGGCCGCCCATCCCGGGCGAACGAGGCGGCCACACCGCAACCGACCCCCATCGCACCGCGGTAGTCATTTGGCCGCGGACTGCTGCGCGGCGTACAGCGCGACGAAGTCCTCTTTCCCGAGGGTCCCGATCGGCTGCAGATCATCGCCGAGTATCTCGTACAGCAGCCCATCGCCGCGAATGCTGAAGAACACGACGGCATCCTGCTCGGCTCCGCCCCCTTCGCGATGGGGCTCGTCCGAGGGTGGGCTCACGGTGTACCGCCCGACCGGCCTGATCTCCTTGAGACGGCCATCGGCATGATAGAGCCGGTGTTCGCCCTGTACGACCAGCAGATGGTTCAGCGCCTTGTGCCGGTGCAGGACGATCTGTCGGTTCGCCGCGAACTTGAACAGGACGTCGATGATGCCGTTCCGCTCGTCGATATCCAGAATCGAGTAACTTAGGTGTTCGAATCCCTCGAGCGTGTTCCAGCGGATGTTGCTGTCGTCGAAATGGAAGGCGGGCATGGATGGAGTCTCCCTCAGGTCTGAACAAGGCCAGAGCAGCCTACGACCCGGTCGCGGTCGTGTAAGCCGATCCTTGCCCGCCAAGGCACGGGCAAATTGCCCGCCGTCGCGGCCTACGCTGGGCAGGCCGTGCTGGGATTCCTAGAATGGCTCACAACACGGAGGTCGATTCCACCGCAACGCTGCTCCGCCGTGAGCGATTTGCGAACACTGCACCGAGGCGCTACCACCCACTGTCATGAGGCTGCAAGTCCACCTGTTGAATCGCATCGCCGCGATGGGGCTTGCCTGTTGGCTCGCGACCGCCGGCCTGCTTCTCTACCGCAGCGACCACCAGGCGCGGCAGGATACGCGCGCCACGGCGGAAGCCATGCGCCAACAGTTGGAGCTGCAACTCATCAAATGGGGAGCGACCCTGGGCTTGCGTGACCCCTTTCCTGACCTGCAATCCTGGCAGCCGAACACCTTGGGCATCGGTGACTGCATCGTCTTCGGAGCTACGGGGGCTGCCGCACCGCGCGGATTCTGCAACGGGCTGGAACCGGAGACCACGGCGTCGCCGCCCGCTTTTGCCTGGCTTTACCGCAGCTTGTTCAGCTCGGGTGAACCCGTCGCACTGCCGGTCAGCTACCGGAACCGCCGATACGGGACCGTGACCGTCATCCCCAGCGCCCAGCGCGAGCTGGCGGCGGCATGGGCCGACGTCAGCAGCCTGACGACACTCGCGGCGCTGATGGTGTTTTCGGTCTGCGCGCTGGTGTATTGGAGCGTCAACCGTGCTCTGGAACCGTCGGCACGCATCGTCGCGGGGCTGGAAGCGATGCGGAACGGCAAGCTCGCCGTCAGGCTCCCATGCTTCGAACTCAACGAATGGCGCAGTATTGCCGGAGCGGTCAATCAACTGGCCGCTGCGCAACAGCAATTGCTTGCCGAGCGCCAGGCACTGGCAGTCAAGCTGATGAACCTGCAGGAGGAAGAGCGACGCGATCTGGCCCGCGAACTCCACGACGAGTTCGGGCAGTGCCTGACCGGCATCAACGCGTTGACTGCATCGATCACCCAGGGGGCAAAGGACAGATGCCCGGACCTGGTCGACGAAGCCCAGCGGATCGGCGATATCGCCCAACGCCTGCTCGCCGGCATTCGCGGTCTGCTGCGTCGACTGCGGCCCGCGGAACTCGACGAGGTCGGATTGAAATCCTCGCTGGAAAGCCTGGTCGCCGACTGGAATCGCCAGCGCCGGACCCGCTTCGACCTGAACATCGACGGAGACTGCTCGACCCTTCCGGACGCCTTGACGGTCGCTTTGTTTCGCATGGTTCAGGAATGTCTGACGAATATTGCCAAACACGCCGAGGCCCGCCACGCCCGCATCGCACTGACTGTCGGCACGGAAACCGCCACCCTGATCGTCGCTGACGATGGACTGGCGACGTGCGTTCCGCAGCCTTTCGGCATCGGCTTGCTCGGCATGCGGGAGCGCGTCAGCGCCCTCCATGGCCGCATGGCACTCGGCATCGCCGAGCCGCACGGCCTGATCGTGACGATCCAGCTGCCGCTCGAACCCGAGTCCACATCCGCAACGTGAACACGGCACCCATCGGCATCCTGCTGGTCGACGACCATGCCATCGTGCGCGAAGGCTATCGCGCGCTGTTCGCCAGGCAGCCCGGTCTCCGGGTGCTGGCCGAAGCCGGCGATGGCGCGACAGCCTACCAGCTCTTCAAGGACCAACACCCCGATGTGGTCATTACCGACATCTCGCTGCCGGGAAGCAGTGGGCTGGAACTGATCTCGCGCATCAAGCAGCGCGCGCCGAAAGCCAGGATTCTGGTGTTCAGCATGCATCAGAATCCCGGCATCGTGCTCACGGCCATCCGCGCGGGCGCCTTGGGTTATGTCACCAAAAGCAGCCCGCCCGAGGTTCTACTGCGCGCGATCAGCGATGTCCAGGCGGGCCGGCATGCGTTGAGCGCCGACATCGCGCAGGCGCTGGCGATTGAGCAGTTGCGCGGAGAACAACTGGCGCTGGACGCGCTGACCGTGCGCGAATTCGAGATCCTGATGCTGCTGCTCGACGGGAAAGGCGCCGGGACCATTGCCTCGACGCTCAATATCAGTCCGAAGACGGTCTGCAATTGCCACTACCTGATCAAGCGCAAACTCGGCGTAGGCAGCGACATCGAACTGGTGCGGCTGGCCATCAAGCTCAACGTCATGGACTTGCTGCAGCTCGCAGCAGCGCCTTGAGCCTGTCGGACGACGCGTAGTCAAGGGACGGGCGGACGACGGGGCCCCAAACCCGAGCGTTCCCGTCGGTCTTGCGGCCCGTCGAAACCCCGGTGTACAGTGAAGCCCGCATCGCGCCGACGCTCAGCGAGCGGGCGACATCAGCCTGTCAAAGCAGACCGAATTCCAATCGTTCACACTGTCCACTTCTCGAGGAAAGCTCATGGATCGCCGCAGTTTCATTCGTTTGTCCGCCATTGGCGGAGGCGCCGGCCTGATTGCGCCAAGCACCGTTCTGGCCGAATTGCCGCAGTCGCCTGCGGCCGGTGGCATCTACTACACCAAGGACGCACCGGGTCGCTGGAGCGCCAAAGTCCAAACCCATCTGCCGCTGATCGAGAAGGAAAAGATCGACGGCGGCCTGGGAATCCGCGTCATCACGCCGCATGAGATGAAGGGCTGCGAGCACTACATCGTCAAGCATGTGCTGCTGGACAGCCGCTTCCAGTTCCTGCAGGAACACCTGTTCGACCCGCAGAAGGACAAGTCGCCCATTTCCAGCTTCGAACTCAAGGGCTACGCGTCGGGGCCCCTCTACGCGCTCAGCATGTGCAATCTGCACGACGTCTGGCTGAACATGCTGGAGGTCTGAGCCCGACGACGCTGTGATCAATGGCCCCGCCGGTCCGTGCGAAACTCCGCGTCATCCGACCGTAATGCAATCCGCGCGGTACCGTCAGCGCCGCCAACGTCTGGGCGACGTGGGCGGCGCCAGCGGCAATTCGCCGGCGCATCCGTAGACGCCGAGGAAGCGCTCGATTGCCGGAGTGATCAGGGCCGCCACATCCTGTGGCGGTCGGTCCTTACGGGCCATCGGCTTACTCCGGTTACCCAGGGCAATGTTCAGGAGCCTCGCCCGTAACCCGCGCAGCTCGCGATCGGTCTGGTTGGCCCACTCCCGGGCCAGACTCTCCGACACAAAAGTCTCCGTCATTGGCACCAGTCCACCGATCTGCACGACGCTCTCCCATCTGCCCGTCCGCAGCCGCCTCGTGGTAATCATGGTCGCTACCTCAGCCAAATCACTTTGGCCGAAGTCTAGTCAGCAATGCGCAACGAAGGCCGCCGAGGTTGCCCCGGCACAAATGTCATCGCCATAAGGCAAGGTGCAGTGGCACCAAGAGCCAGACGCGGGGCGACACCGCGTTAATGCTCCCGCCGCCCTGCGTCAGCGCAAGACCTGCAAACAGTAATAACTGGCCAGCGTGTTGCAGGGCACGGCGCCGCTGTCGGTCCAGTCCGCGCCGAGAGAGTCGATCTTGCCGACCGTCCCGGTGACGCCTGCCGAGATGGTCGTCCAGTCGTTGCACGAGGGCCCGGCCGCGACACCGGCGGTCGTGACATTGGTCCAGGCCAGCGTGCCGGCGGGCAGCGGATTGCCCTTCACGTCCCGGTTCAGCGGCGCCCGCAGACAGTCCGTTCCGCTCGTCCCCTTGTTGCAGGTCATCAAGTCCAGCAGGTTGTTCGCAACCACCGTTCCGTTCAGGGTCTGCCATGGCCCTTTCGTCGGGTCGACCATCAGGCTCGGCGACAAGCCGTTGGCGGCGACCCAGGGAACGAAATCGCCCTTCAAGCCGGCCTCGCGGGCCACGAAGTTGCAGGCGTCGTTGACTCCGGAATAACCATCGCCGAAACCTTCCGAGGTCGGTAGCGTGGCGAACGCGATGTAACCGAAGACCGTCAGCGGGGTCGCCAGCGCCTCGTGTTTGCTTTGCGGATGCTTGCAGCCATCGCCGTGCTCGGTGTTCGGTGCATGGTCGCGGACACCATCCAGATCGCTGCTGACCCAAACCGACACATGGGCGCCGAGGGCTTTCGGATCGACGTCGAGGGTGCTCACCGGGATACGGAAACGCACGCGATTCCCCGCAGCGTGGCTACGCCCAGGCCCGAAGTGCCGACCTTTCCGCCGTTGGACAATCGTATCGGACGGATCGCGACAGCCGGCCGTGGCTCGGTTCAGGCCCGCTTCCCCGAGATAAGGCGGCGCGTGATCCAGGTGCACGGTATAGACCGTCTGCGGCAGGACATAGTCGCACAGCCTCAGCTCCACGTGAAGTTCGTCCGTATCGCGCAGATACCGGGTTTGCACCGACTGGATGTCGGCGCTGCCGCCGCCGACATCACAGTTATCGATGTCATGCAATTCGACCGGCGGCGGGGTAACGGCGGAGGAGAAGGGGCTCACCATCGAGCCACACACGGCAAGGAACGATAGACCGGCTGAACGGGCAAAGCGCGAAGGCATGCAGAACTCCCTGTCGTGGATGGAAATTACGGCGTAGGGCTACACAGCGTATGACCAGACTATCACAAGCGGGCCAAAGGCTATCGACCCTGTCAACGTGGAGACGCGCCCTAGAGCGGGTCACTTAGCGGTCAGGTCATTCACAAATCCGCCCGCATCCTGATCACTGCGTTCGTCGGCGCGCTGATCCAATTGAGTCATGGTGCGCTAACGAAACACTCCCGCTCCCGTCCTCCCCCAGCGTGACCCGGACGACACCGGCTTCTTCGAGCAAGGTCAGATAGCGTCGTAGAGTGCTTTGGCGCAGGCCGGTGCGCTTGGCGAGACGCGCCAGGCTCAAATCGCGGCCGGTGCCTTCCATCGCGTGCGCGGCGAGCACGTTGAGGATGGCGGCCAGGCCCGGGTCGAGCGCGTCCTCAGCGGTTTCGGGAGACGAGTCATGCGGCAACACGGGAGCGCTCCAGCAGCACGGGAATGGATTTCGAAGTCGGCGTGCGGGCCTTGTCGGCGTAGCTGTCCAGTGGCACCAGCGGGTTCGTCTCCGGGTAGTAACCGCCGATGCAGCCGGGCGGGATGTCGTATTCCACCAGCCGGAAGCCCTCCGCGCGGCGTTCGATGCCGTCATCCCACAGGCTGGTCAGGTCGACGAATTCGTCCGGCTTGAAGCCCAGCCGCTGCAGATCGACCGCGCTGATGAACAGGATGCGGCGCTGGCCGAACACGCCGCGGTAGCGGTCGTCCAGACCGTACACGGTGGTGTTGTACTGATCGTGCGAACGGGTCGTCATCAGCGTCAGCATCCGGTCGCCGTACTTGGCCCGCGCGCGGTGGATCGCGGTATCCTTGGGCAGGCCGTGGACCTTGAACTCGGCCTTGCCGCTGGCCGTCAGCCAGATGCGCTCGCGCGAGGCGACGCCGAGATGAAAACCGCCCGGCTTCGCGACGCGGGCGTTGAAGTCGTGAAATGCGTCGTAGACCTGCGCGATCGCGTCGCGTATGCGGGCATAGTCCTCCGCATACCAGAGCCAGCGAATGCCGCAATCGGGCAGCGCCGCGTGCGCCATGCCCGCGACGATCTCGATCTCGGACCGGCACTCGGGCGAGGCTGGCTTATTGATGCCATAGGACAGGTGCACCATGCTCATCGAGTCCTCGACCGTGACGCCCTGCGGACCGGCGGCGGTCCCGTGGACCTCGGTGCGGCCCAGCGTCGGCAGGATCAGCGCGTCGCGGCCGTGCACCAGATGGCTGCGGTTCAGCTTGGTCGCGATGTGCACGGTGAGGTTGCAAGCCCGCATCGCGTCGAACACGCGGGGCGTGTCGGGCGCGGCCATCACGAAGTTGCCGCCCAATCCGACGAACACCTTGACCTTGCCGTCCAGCATCGCCTGGATGGTCGCGACGACGTCGTAACCGTGATGCCGTGGCGGCTCGAAGCCGAACACCTGGCCGAGCCGGTCGAGAAACTCCGGCGTCGGCTTTTCGTCGATGCCGACGGTGCGGTCACCCTGCACGTTCGAGTGCCCGCGCACCGGACACAGGCCGGCGCCGGGCCGGCCGATGTTGCAGCGCATCAGCATCAGGTTGGTCAGCATTTGCACCGTCGCGACCGCATGCTTGTGCTGGGTCAGCCCCATGCCCCAGGTCGCGATCACGGCCTTGCCGCGGACGTAGATCTGCGTCAGCTGCTCGATGTCGTCGCGGCTGACGCCGGAGTCGGTCACCAGTTCGTCCCAGCTCTCACGACGCAGATCGGCGGCGAAGGCGTCGAAATGGGCCGTGTGCTCGGCGATGAAGTCCACATCCAGTACGCGCGCACCGCCCGCGGCGACCGCCTCGTCGTCCAGTTCCAGCACCCGCTTCGCGACACCCTTCAGCAACGCGAGATCGCCGCCCAGGGTCGGGCGGATGAACACCGAGCTGATCGTCACACCCTTGGGCGACAGCATGTCGAGCATGTGCTGCGGACTCGCGAAGCGCTCCAGGCCGCGCTCGCGCAGCGGGTTCACCGACACGATCGTCGCGCCGCGCTTGGCCGCGGCGCGCAGCTCGCCGAGCATGCGCGGGTGATTGGTCGCCGGGTTCTGCCCGAACAGGATTAGCGTGTCGGCCTGGTCGAAATCCTCCAGCGTCACCGTGCCCTTGCCGACCCCGACCGTTTCCGGCAGGCCGACGCTGGTCGGCTCGTGGCACATGTTCGAGCAGTCCGGGAAATTATTCGTGCCGAAGCGGCGCACGAACAGCTGATACAGGAAGGCGGCCTCGTTGCTGGCGCGGCCGGAGGTGTAGAAGGCCGCACGATTCGGATCGTCCAGCGCGTGCAGATGCCGTGCGATCAGCGCGAAGGCGTCGTCCCAGGCAATCGGCTGGTAGGTGTCGGTCGCCGCATCGTAGGCCATCGGATGGGTCAGCCGGCCATGGCCTTCCAGTTCGTAATCCGACTGCTGCAGCAGTTCGGCGACCGTATGCCGCGCGAAAAACTCGGGCGTCACGCGCTTCGCGGTGGTTTCAGCGGCGACGGCCTTGACCCCGTTTTCGCAGAACTCGAAGGTCGACGTGTGCTCGCGATCAGGCCAAGCGCAACCCGGACAATCGAAGCCGTCGGGCTGGTTCTGGGCCAGCAGGGTCCGCGCGCCCTTGCCGGGGATGCGCTCCTTCAGCAGGTGGACGGCGACGTTCTTCAGCGCACCCCAGCCGGCGGCGGGGGCGTTGTATTCCTCGATCTTCGGTGACGACACGGGACACTCCGATGGTGGCGAAGGCTGGGAACGCAGCCTTGGTAAGGTCACCATGCTCGGAGATATCGGGCCAGCGCGTCCAATCGTTTGGATGGATGCGCTGATAAACGGGGGTTATGGGAGCTGCCAGCGATTACTCGGCACTCTCCGGAATCGGGCCATCTGTCCGGTGCGGACCCTTCGGGGCGTTCGAGGTCGCCTGGATGCGGCGTGAGAAAAGGGGGTATGGCGCAGTGAGCGACTATCCTTGAGGAACGACCGATACCTTCCGGCACTGAGGCTCATCATGAACACACATCATCGCAGGAGTAGCGCATGGAGCGCCCTGGTTATGGCAGCGGCGCTTTGCTTCGTCTCGTCAACCGCGTCCGCGATGCAGATTTTCGTGAAGACGCTGACGGGGACGACCATCACGCTCGACGTTGAGCCCAGCGACAGCATCGAGAACGTCAAGGCAAAGATTCAGGACAAGGAAGGCATTCCGCCCGATCAGCAGCGCCTGATTTTTGCCGGTCTCCAACTGGAAGACGGGCGGACGCTGAGTGACTACAACATCCAGAAGGAAAGCACGCTGCATCTGGTGTTGCGGCTCCGTGGTGATGCGCCGTGCCTGGCGACGGTGGATTTACGGCGAGGCGGTGCGCAAGACTGGATTCGTGTAACGAATCAGTCGACGGTACTGCAGGACGTGACGTTCACTGTTGTGTCGACGGATGCCACGAGCGTCAACCAAGGCTTCACTGTATCGCTGAACCCAGGGGCCTCATACCGGTCGACCATTCGCCAGATCTTCTCCTCCGCAGCCGTCAGCGGCTTTGATCCCAGTTACCTTGTTCAAGTGAACGGCAACGTGAACGATGCCGGCTGGCCGGTGCTCCAGGCCACCTACATCGACCGGGAAGCGCGACAATTCACCCCGATTATCTTCACTTGTCGGCTGCCGGGTACGTAGTCGCCCCTGCGAAATTCCTTCAACCGACGTTCGACAGCATCTGACCGGCCGACGCCGTTGGCGGCAGGGTGAGGTCGAGACGCTCGAAGCGGGGGCGCAAACGGGCGGTGGCGGCGGGCG
>NZ_SRSH01000029.1 GCF_006175985.1 Methylotetracoccus oryzae
GCAAGATGCCACCGACCTCGGGGCGATGCAGCGCCTTGCCCAAGCGGCGCAAGGTCGCAACGAATTGCTGGGTGCCTCGAATCAACTCGCCGCGGCCAATGCCAATAACCTGTTGTCGATCCGCACGCTGATGCTGCAGCAGCAGGCCGCCGAGAATGCCCGCAACGCCACGCTGATGAACCGCGAGGCGGTGCAACAGGCGGCCGATCAGGCCGCCCTGGCCGGGCAGTTCGCCCAGAGCCCGGTGCTGAACTATGCGAAGTATTGAGGTGCGTCGCGGCTTGGTCAGCGGGCGGATCCTCTTACCGCTGTTGCTGTTCGTTGCGGTGGATGCCTTCGCCGCCATCGACAATGCGGGAATCCTGACCAACGTCACCGACCGGTTTCACACGGTCGCCGCGACCTGGGGCGGCGTGATCCTGGGCTATGCCGGAACGCTGTTCTGGAGTCTGGCGGTGATCAGCCTGGTCTGGACCGGCGGCACGCTGGTGCTGCGTCAGGCCGACCCGCAGGAGTTCTTCGCCGAGTTCGTCCGCTTCACGCTGACACTCGGGTTCTTCTACTGGTTGCTGCTGCATGGCCCGGCGATCGGCAAGGCGCTCGTCGACACCCTGGTTCGTATCGGTGGGAATGCCATGGGCACCGGCATCACCGCACCCTCGGGCGTGCTCGACCTTGGCTTCGAGCTGGCGTTTAAGACCTACGATGCGATGAGCCTGACCAGTCCCATCGTCTCGCTGGTGGGCATCACCGTCGCCCTGGCGATTCTGGTCATTCTGGCGCTGATCGCGGCCAACCTCACGGTGCAGTTCTGTGCCGCCTGGATCGTGCTCTACGCGGGCTGCATCCTGCTGGGGTTCGGCGGCAGTCGCTGGACCTCGGACATTGCACTCAGTTACTACAAGACCGTGCTCGGCATCGGCCTCAGCCTGATGACGATGATCCTGTTGCTCGGCGTTGGCAGTTCGATTCTGACCCAATATTTCACCGCGATGAGCGGCGGTATCCAGCTGAAGGAGCTGACCGTCATCCTGGTCGTGGTGCTGATCCTGTTCCTGCTGCTCGATCGGTTGCCCGGCCTGATGGCCGGTATCGTCAGTCACGGGTTCAGTCACGCCGGGATCGGCACGTTTGGAGCGGGGACGGCCCTGGCGGTCGGGGGACTAGCCTCTGCCGCCGGTTCGATCGCCGCACACCGCATGGGCAGCGCGCTCCACGGTGCGGCTGAGATGACCGGTGCCAAAGCGCTATTCGAGCGCATCCGTGCCGGACAGGCCGAGGCCGCTTTGGACGCCTCATTGGGTATGGAGTCGCTGGCTGAGGTAACCCCGAGCGAGTCGGGGGCACAGTCAGAGGAGAACACCGCATGAACGCCTTGCCACCCCCGCACCTGGAACAACGCATCGTCTGTTCCGTCGACGCCGCTCAACACTATGCGATTCCGGCCAATGTATTGCTGGCGGTGGCCGAGATCGAAAACGGGCGACCGGGCCAACGCGTCCGCAATACCAACGGTACCGACGATGTCGGTCCGTTGCAGTTCAACACCCAGTATTTGTCGGGACTCGCCCAGTTCGGCATTCAACCGGCCGATGTCGCCGGAGCGGATTGCTATCCGTTCGAGCTCGCCGCCTGGCGTCTGGCGGGTCATCTCGCGCGTGACCGCGGCGACCTGTGGACCCGGGCGGCGAACTATCACAGCCGCACCCCGCGCTACAACGCGATCTACCGGGGAAAACTGGTGAAGGCCGCGGCGCGTTGGGCCCACTGGCTCACCCAGCATGTTGCCGTGCGCGTGATGCCGGTGCACGGACCTAGCGTATTCACCAATCACAGGACTGGTCATGGCCGATAACCGGAATTCTGGTTATTGCCTGCGCGTCCCGGTGCGGACGGACGAAGCCGTCGCCATCAAGAGTCAGGCCCAGCGCTGTGGGCTCTCAACCGCCGCCTATCTCCGTAATCTTGGTTTGGGGCAACCCGTGACCGGCGTGTTCGATGCCGAGGCGGTATTGGCGTTGAGTCGGGCGAACCGGGAACTCGCGCGCATCGGCGAGTTGCTGGAACAGTGGCTCCAGAACGACGACCGGCTCAGTGTCCTGGGGCGCGCTGCGCTGACGCGGAACATCGGCACCGTGCTGGCGGAACTCCGGACACTGCAGGCGACGCTACTCGCCACCGTGCAGCGGGTGTGAGCGGTCAATCCTGCGCCCTGGGTTTCGTCTCATCATGATCGCCAAGAAAGTCCGCATGCGCCTGCAGCGCAAGAGCAGTATGGCGGGGTTGATCGATTACCTGACCGATGAGCAGACGGTCGGCGACCCGGAAGACCTGGTCGGCTATATGACGAATGGGCAAGGCCTTGCCGAACGCGTCGGGGCGGTCCGCATTACGAATTGCCAGGCCGTCGATGCCGCCTGGGCCGCCGCCGAGATGAAGGCGGCCCAGGCGCTGAACCAACGTGCCCGATCCGACAAGACCTACCACATGATTATCAGCTTCCGGGAGGGCGAGCAGCCGGAAGCGGCGGTGCTGCAGGCGATCGAGGACCGGCTGTGTGACGCCCTCGGGTTCGGCGAGCACCAGCGCATCAGCGTCGTGCATCACGACACCGACAACCTGCATCTGCATGTCGCGATCAACAAGATCCACCCGCGGACCCATACGCTGCATGAACCCTATTACGACCACCGGACCCGCGCCAAAGTGTGTGCCGAGCTCGAAGTCGAGTTCGGACTGCAGCGGGATCCCCACACCGCCCAGCAATCCACCGCCGCGGCGCTGGCCCACGATCTGACAGCCCACACCGGCGTCGCCAGCCTCCTGGACTGGATCAAGAACCAGTGTCAGGCTGAACTGGAACAGGCCCCGACCTGGACCGCATTCCAGGCGGTGCTGCAGCAGAATGATCTCAGCTTCCGGCTCCGTGGCAACGGCGCGGTGTTCGTCGCCGGCGACGGGACGCAGTGCAAAGCCTCTTCGGTCAGCCGCGCGTTGTCGCTGCCGGCGCTGCAAGCGCGGCTCGGACCTTGGACGGAGGTCACGCTCGAAAAGAAGGGTGTACCAGCGGCCCGGTCGTATCGCCGCCGGACCCCGCAGGAGCAGACCCAGCAAACCGCGCTGTATGCGGCCTATCTGGCCGAGCGGAACGCCGCTCGACTCCGCAAGACGGAACTGCGTCGGGTGGCCAAGGCACTACGCGAACGCCGCATCGCTGAAGCCCGGCGGCAGGCCAGGTTGCGCCGCGCCGCGGTGAAGCTGCTGGGCCGCGGCCTTGCGGCCACCGTGGCCTACCAGACCATCCGCAGCCAGTTGCACCGCGAGATCCAGCAGGCGAAGACCGCCTACACGGAAGCCCGGAGGCAGCTCCAGGCCGAACAGCCGCTGCATTCCTGGAAGCAGTGGCAGACGTTGGAGGCCCGCCGGCGCGCTGCTCTGACTGCAGTCCAGCGACCGGGTTTGGAGCGGAGTGCAGATCGGACCAGGACTCCGTCGTCGGGAGCTGCCTCTCTGAACTCCCGCAATCCGGCGCCAACCCGCGACTCGGCGCGCGATGACGAGGAGCGCTCCCGGTGAGCCGGTCCCAAAGCGCCGGTCCGCCGGCTGAAATCGGGCGAGTGGCGCGTCACGCGAAGAAGCCGGTGTTCGCCGCGCTCGGCCTGCTTGGGCTCGGGCTGGCGTCCGCCACCCAGTATTTTGCCCATGAGTATCAGGGCCAGCCGGCGCTCGGCACCTCGGTCGCCGGTCTCTATCCGCCGTGGCGCATCGTGTCGTGGGGCGTCCAGTGGCATACGCAGTGCAGCGAGGCTTTGATGCGCGCCGGTTCGATGGGACTCAGCGTCACCGCCGCCGGACTGCTGGTGCTGCAGATCCGCCGCCGCATCGCCGAGAACACGGCCTGGCCGGAAGTCGACCTGCACGGCTCGGCGCGTTGGGCCAACCGGGCCGACATCGAAGCGGCTGGGCTCCTGGCCAACGACGGGGTTTATGTCGGCGCCTGGATCGAGCCCCGGCGCTGGTGGCGGGCGGCGCGGTTCCATTACCTCCGCCACAACGGACCCGAGCATGTGCTCTGTTATGCGCCCACCCGCTCCGGGAAAGGTGTCGGTCTGGTCGTGCCGACCTTGCTCAGTTGGCCACACTCCGCGGTCGTCACCGACATGAAGGGTGAACTGTGGGCGCTGACCGCCGGGTGGCGGCAGCGCCATGCCGCGAACCGCGTGTTGCGGTTCGAACCGGCCTCGGCCACCGACTGCGTGGCGTTCAATCCGCTGGACGAGATCCGGCTCGGGACCGAGTACGAAGTCGGGGATGTGCAGAATCTCGCCACGCTGCTGGTCGACCCCGACGGACGAGGCCTGAACGATCACTGGCAGAAGAGTGCCCAGGCGCTGTTGGTCGGCTGCCTCCTGCATGTGCTGTACAAGCGGCTGAACGAGGGAACGCCGGCCACATTGGCGGCGGTCGACGCCCTGCTCGCCAATCCCGAGCAACCGGTCGCTGAGCTCTGGGTCGAGATGGTCGAATACCTGCACGCCAACGGCCAGCGTCATCCGATCATCGGTCAGTACGGCCGCGACATGATCGATACCCCAGCGCGGGAAGCCGGCTCCAAGGTCTCCACCGCCAAGAGTTATCTGTCGCTGTACCGCGATCCGGTCATCGCCCAGAACACGTCCCGCTCGGAGTTCCGCATCGCCGATCTGATGCATGCCGACGAGCCGGTGACCTTGTATCTGATCACCCAGCCCACCGACAAAGCCCGGCTCCGACCCCTGCTGCGGGTCATGATCAATCTGATCATCCGCAACCTGGCCGGCAAGATGGCCTTCGAGCACGGCCGGCCGAAACCGCATTACCAGCATCGCCTGCTGATGATGCTGGATGAGTTCGCCAGCCTCGGCCGGCTGGAGATCCTGCAGGAGTCCTTGGCGTTCCTCGCCGGCTACGGCATCAAGTGCTACCTGATCTGCCAGGACCTGACTCAACTGAAGGCACGGGAGACCGGGTACGGGCCCGAAGAGTCGATCACCTCCAACTGCCACATCCAGAACGCCTATCCGCCGAACCGGGTGGAGACCGCGGAGTACCTCTCGAAGATGACCGGACAAACAACGATCGTCAAAACCGCGGTGACGATGAGCGGTCAGCGGACCGGTTGGCTGGGCCAGGCCTCGAAGTCGCTGCAGGAAGTGCAACGTCAGTTGCTGACGGTCGACGAAGCACTCCGTATGCCCGGGCCGCAGAAGGACGCCCAAGGGCATATCACCACACCGGGTGACATGGTGGTGTTCGCCGCCGGGCGCCCCGCAATCTATGGCCGTCAACCGCTGTACTTTCAGGATCCGGTGTTTCAGGCCCGAGCGGAGATTCCGCCGCCAGGGGTGACCGATACGTTCGTCGATGACTCAAGGCGCGACGACGGGTTGGGTGCTGCCCATGTCTCGGTGGTAGGTTCGGAACCGCAATGAGGCGGGTTGCGGTGAGCGCAGTCACCTTGTTCGCATTGTTTGGCCTGTTGGGCCTCGCCGGCGCCCGTGTCAACACCACCGCCTCGTTCCCGATTGGGCTGTATTGGCAGCTCGCTCGTCCCGCCCGAAAGGGCGATTTGGTGTGGTTCTGTCCGCCGGCTGAATCCGTCTTCCTCACCGCGCTGGCGCGCGGCTACCTGAGTCCCGGGTTCTGCCCGGTTGGCACCAGCGCGCTGATCAAGCGCGTGGTCGCCGTCGATGGCGATCACGTCGTCATCGCGCAGAGAGGGACGACGGTCAACGGCGTGGCGGTCCCATACAGCCGCCAGCGCGCGGCGGATCCGGCCGGTCGGCCGCTGCCCCAGCTTCACCTCGACCTGGTGTTACCCGAGGGTCAGGTGCTGCTGCTATCCGATCACCATGCCGCCTCGTTCGACGGCCGCTACTTCGGCCCGGTCGCTGCAACGCACCTACAGGGTGTCGTTGTGCCGGTCTGGGTGTTCGGCCGTGAGGTCGCCCGTTGAGCACCGTGGTGCGAATAAGGCCGGGTGAAGTATGGGTGCCCGGCCTACGGGTAGCCAACTTCACATGTCCTGCCCGTTTTTCTGGATCGATTGTGTTCAATCGGCAGGGTCATTCGGGGTCCATGTCGATCACCGGCGCTCAACGAGTATCAAGTATTAAACAAAGGGATCACCGATTGATGACAGTGACGGGAAGTGACAAGGGAATCGCCGGAAAAGAGATCTCAGTTGAAGCGCAGTTGAAGTCGGGTTGAGTCCATGAGCAAACCATTGGAAGAGCGCATCGCGGAGCGGATTCGGGATCAGCCGGACACGCACCCGGCTTCGGGCCGGGTCGCGTTCCTGGCCCTCAAGGACGACATCGCCCGCGCGGTGGCAGCCGGCTGGCCGGTCAAGTCGATCTGGTACACGCTGTTCGCCGAGGGCCGGATCGCCATCGGCTATCACGCCTTCAACCTCTACGTGAACAAGTACGTCCGCACGTCGCCGGCTTCCTCGCCGGTCGTGCCGGAACCGTCGAGCGCCACCCCCAAGCCCCGCGCGCCGACCGGCTTTACCCTGAATCCCCAACCCAAGAAAGAGGACCTGGTCTGATGGCAAAGATCCATCTGGTGCTGCAAGCCAAAGGCGGCGTCGGCAAAAGCGTCATCAGCGCGATGCTGGCGCAGTACCACCAAGCCCAAGGCAAAGTGCCCTTGTGCATCGATACCGATCCGATGAACGCCACGTTCACGGGCTATGCCGCCTTGAACGTCCGGAAGCTGACTCTTCTGAACGGCGATGAGATCGACGTTCGGAACTTCGATACGCTACTCGACTGGCTGGCCAGTTCCGAGGTCGATGCCATCGTCGACAACGGTGCGGCGACGTTCGTGCCGCTGGTCAACTATCTGATGATCACCCAGACCCCGGCCCTGCTCGCCGAGCAGGGTCACGAACTGGTCATCCATACCGTCGTGACCGGCGGTCAGGCGCTGGTCGACACCGTCAGCGGCTTCTCGCACCTGATCAGCCAGTTTCCGGATCCGGCCACGTTCGTGGTCTGGCTCAATCCCTACTGGGGACCGATCGAGAGTGACGGCAAGCCGTTTTGGCAGTTCAAGGGCTATCTGGAGCATCGCTCGCGCATCGCCGCGGTGATCACCATCCCAGCGATGCAAGCCGCGACGTTCGGGCGCGATGTCGAGGACTTGTTGAAAGCCCGGCTGACGTTCGACGAAGCGCTGGCCGCACCAGACCGTTCCCTGGCGATCCGGCAGCGCCTGAAGCTCTACCGCCAGGCGCTGTTCGAGGAAATCACGGCCTCGGGCGTCCTGTGATGGAGCTGGACGCGCTGATCGGCGAGATCGCCACCCGGCACGGCGTCGCCGTCAGCCGTGACGATCCGGTCATGATCCTGGCGACGCTGAACGAGCGGTTGATCGAGGAGAGTCGGGACGCGCAGCGTCAGTTATTGGAAGACTTTCGCGCTGAGATGGCCGGCGCGTCGCAGCGCTGGAACCAGGAGAGCCAGCTACGCGCGCAAAGTCTGTTGCAACAAGCCGCCGGGTCGAACCGTGCTGCAGTGGCGGCGAGTGTCCAACAGCATCGCACCGCGGTGACCGGCGCGGTGCGCGAGGAAATGGGCGCAGTGCTTGCCGCAGTCTGCCAACTGCGAGCCTTGTTGCTGCTACAACTCGGCGTCAGCGGGCTGACGCTCACCGCTCTGGTCGCCTTCTGGCTATTCCCTCACGTCGGCTGACGATGTGAGGGGAGGCGCGCGGGTTTCGGCGAAACGCGGAATCCCGCGCGCCCGGCTTAAGATAATTTCGATGGCGCCGCGGGCACAATCGCTCCTCTCAAAAGCGGCCGCGTGGCCGTGCCCGGAATGCGGCCGCGCCGGCGGAGCGCCGGGCGGGCAAGCGACCCGCCCGGTGTCCTGGCTTCCGGTCAGGCCGCCACGTCGACCGGTTCGGTGGTCTCGGTGTCGGCCGACTCCGTCGGCTGCGTCGCCAGCAGGAAATCCACTGCCCGCTGCGCATGGGCCGCGGCGTTGAAGATGCAGCGCCGGTCGTCTTTCAGTGCCTGCAGCCACGATCCGATGTAAGCGGCGTGATCCTCCCGCACCTCGGGCGTGATGCCGAGATCGGCACACAGGAAGGCGGCGCCGAGTTCGGCGACCAGTTCTTCCAGGGCGTACCCTTCATCGCCCCAACGCTTCCGGCCGAAATCACGGTCCAGACGGGACCCCGCCCCGCTCCAGTGCGTCAGCTCATGCGCCAGGGTCGAGTAATACGCTTCCCTGTCCTCGAACGCTGCGAATGGCGGCATCTGCACGTGATCCGTGACCGGGGTGTAATAAGCCCGGTTGCCGCCATGCCGCACGAGGGCACCCGTACCCTTGAAGAACGCCTCCAAGCGCGCATCGCGCCCCGCTTCGGGTTCGGTCGGCTGCGCGCCGGTCGCATAGTACGCAGGCGGCAAGCCTTCGATCTGCTCGACGTTGAACACCGTGTACGACTTCAGGAAAGGAACGTCCTTCTCGGTCTCCTCGCCGGTGGCGTCATTCGTCTCGGTCTTGCGGAAGGTGTCGGCGTAGACGACCAGTGAGCCCTTCTCGCCCTTCCGGACATGGGCGCTCAGCGCATCGGCCTGCTTGAAGGTCAACCACGTCGGGTTGCGGTAGCCGTGTTCCAGGGTCGCGCCCCACAGCAGCAACACGTTGATGCCGCGGTACGGGGTGCCATTGGCCCGTAACGGACGGGAAATCCGCCCGACCGTGTTGTCGGCATTCCAGGGCTTCAGCCAGGGGCGAACGCCTTGGGCCAGATCGGCCAGGATCTTGTCGGTGACGCGGGTGTAAAGGTCCAGCTTCGGGGAAGTCGTCTTGCGCATGGTCTTGCTCCTTTATCGGGTGTGGTCTGCAGCAGCGGCTGCGGGCCTGCCCGTCGGCGAGACCGGGGGGTAGCAAGGGCCAGAACAATCACGGAAGGTTTGCGGCGTTAAGCCGGGAAAGCCGTTATTGTTCTGGCCGGCGCTAGGGGGCGGGGTCCCCTTAGCAAAGCATTCTCCGAAAGAGCCGGTTCATGCCCGGAGGCGGAGCCCCGGGGCGTGATCCGGCAAGAGGCCGCGGCGGTCGCGGCAGCGTCCGCCGGACCGGCGCACTTTTCGTTTTTCCACATAGCTCACCGCGATTGCATTACGACGGCGTTGGGCCGTCTCCACATAGGCGTGCGATGGCGATTTTCTAGGTTCTCAACCGCCGATACGAGAGGTCGTCCCGGCTATTGCAGCGCTGATAACGAGGTGTGTTGACTGAAGATCGCCGACGGGGTTCGAGCGCCACCGGGTACAGGACCAAGTCGGAGGATTGCGGTCCAATCGGCCGCATCAAGGACATCGAGGTAGTCGTATCAAGCGCTGTATCTCTTTGAGCCACCCAGACGTACAAGAAAGGCCCAAGTTCAGCTGACTGTTTATTCCAGACGAAGGCGACCGATGATTTCGGAGCAACGTGACCGCCGACTCTCGAGGATCGTGATTGGTCGATTCGGTCGAATGTGACCGATTTCTACGGGATTCCGAAATAGCGGTACGCGTTAACCCCAAATCCGCAAGCTGACGTGTCCGACTTGAAGGCCGATCAAGACCGCGCATTATCACTCCGTGCTTGACATGGATAACAAAATTGTGATATTTTCTTGATCGCTGTCCTGGATAGGGCGGCGGATGAAGCAACCCGGACGGGCTGGCTGACGAATATGTAAAGATGATATCGACGGATGGAAATCCGATTGGTTGAGTCAAAGCAGTCGAGTGCCAGCCTCCCTCACAAACGTGATTGGAGGTTTTTTTATGTCTACCAAAACTGAAATCAGAGCAACTGAAGTAATCCTACGCATCCAAAATGCGGCCCGCCAGAAATACAGGCTGCAAAAAATCACTGGAAATATCCAACTGTCGTCGCTTATCGACCTGATCCATGTCCTAAATCTCGACGCGAATCCGCGTCTCGCGAAGACTGGGCCGGTTACGCAGGGAATCCAAGAAAGTCTGGTTAGTGAAAGCGAAATCTTTCATTTTATGACAAAAGGTATTCTTCTCGCTGCGAGTGAGGTGGAGGAACTCGAACGAAATCGTTTCCGCTTACGTATTGAGGACCCACAGCTTGAAGGCATCTTAGACGGCGGACATAACACGTTGGCGGCCGGACGTCAGATTCTAGCCGACGTACTCAGCGCTGAGATGGACGAAGAAGCGGTCACTTCAATCCTGAAATCTATCAAGACATGGGAGGATCTCAAGGTCGGATGGAATAGTCACCGTGCGCTACTTCTAAAGAACCGCGACGCCGTCACGAGCGCTTTAATGCCTGTGGAAATTGTTTTCCCCGGCGAAGAGCCTGGTGCTTATGAGTTTTTCCAGGAACAAGTTCTCGTAATTAATGCGGCGCGTAACAACAATGCTGAACTTACTGTAGAGACGAAGGCAAACAAACGGGGCTTCTATGACGAGATTCGTGAGAATCTCGATCCGAAGCTGGTAGATGAGGTTGAATGGAAGACGAACGACGGTGGGCGAATCAAGGTTCGCGATTTGGTATCCCTCGCTTTAGTGCCACTTTCTGTCTTGCCCCATAAATCACTTAAAGCAATCTCAACTAACCCGACCGTTTTGTTTTCATCAAAGGGCCAATGCATCCAAATATATAACGATTTAATCAATGAGAATGGCGTGGTTTCGGAAGTTAAGGGAAACATCATCAAGATTGCAGACTCAAGCGTGAAAAGCGCGTTAGCCCTGATGAAGGATATGCCTCGCCTGTTTGACCTGATCTACAAGGAAATGCCATCTGCCTATAACGCTGCAGGTGGAAAGTTCGGCAAGATAGAACATGTGGTGATGGCTTCGGAGGGAAAGAAGTGTCGCTCACGCTATTACAAGCAACCCGTACAATATACCTACGGGGAAGGTTACATTTACCCGTTGGTCTATGCGCTTAGTTCGCTCATCAAGAATGAGTGTGGGCTACTGTCATGGAAGACTGATCCTGATAAATTCATCTTGTCTCGCCTAGATGAAATCATGAAATCATTTTATTCCATGATACAGGGACAAAACTTTGATCCGGCCAGGGTCGGCAAGGCCGGTGGTGCGTACAACTTAGCACGCGATATGTTTGCCGCGGCATACAAGGACGAGATCCTCAAGCAGCATGGTCTGGCCTGATCTTGACTAGCTTCGCGTCCCAACGGCTCGGGACTCTTATTTTCCGAGCCGCCTTTTTGTCTGCGCGACACGATAAGCGTACGATGCGTCGCGGGGATTCAGATGCAGTTGTCGACGCGCAACTCTTCTCGGGTTAACTTCGTCGCTGAGGTTGAAGGTGTTCTTCAGATACAATCGTGGGGCCACCGGTCGGATCGGTAACCTTGGCTGGCCTGCGGCACGGAGGCTACCGCCGACCGTCCGCAGCGTCCGACCGAACAGGCCGGCGACCGCCACCACGCGATCAGCGCCTTTCCTCCGCAGAAAGGACGGTCCCAACACCGCTTCAAGTTGCTCGCAGGTAATCCGACCTGCCAACACCGCCAGCGGATGCAGTAGGGCGACCTTCTGCTCCAAACGTACCCGGGAGGATTCGTCGGTCATCGGTCAGCCCCCGAACTAAAATTGCTCAGGTATTGCCATCTATTCCAGCAACATTGGCGCGATTCCGGTACCCACCAGCGAAACGCCAAGACTCCACGTGCCATTTTGCTTCCATCCATTCTGTAGGGCCGACTAGGTGGCCGCGCTCACCCTTCGTTGAAACAGTAGGTTACGTCAACATCCCAGGCGAAGCCTTAAGGGCCAGTCAATACAGTGCGGAAGACACAGGCTCGCTCTCGCCGTCCCCCAAAATCTCAGCCAGCCGGAGTGTCGGTTGCTCGATATCCGGCAAGACCAGACGACCGATTTGGGCGCGAGCATCCCCCAGATTAGTTCGGCCTGAGTCATACGGGCCTGTACGAACCCCAGTCAGATCAGGTCAGAGCCGATGCTGCTTGCGGATCCCTCCGCCTTGTTCGGCGCGAACCGCAATGAAGCCCGACTCACTACTTGGAAGATTGCCTGCTGATCGGTGGCATCGGTCACAATCGCTTGCAACTAAGGCTAAACGAACAACCTGCAGAGCGGTCAGCTCTAGTCTGCGGCTAAGTCCCTGAAGCTTTCGCGCCACCGCACGCGCAGATGTGGCTATTCAAGGCTGCTGGTTGGCGGAGCTTGCTCAGCGCCCTTGTCCTCCGAGCAACGGGGGGGTAACTTGACCGGAGACCGCTGACTATAGCTTCCGGAGTCTTGACGGGCGATACTCTGCTGTGACATCGCTGGCCAGCGCGGGAACAGTCCATATCGTCGACTCCCTCCTGATTCTCGTTTCATCCTGCCGGGTACGCCCCGGCTTATAGAGCTAATCAGGGTCCGGTTGTCCTGTCGAGTGGGAACGTTCGATGCGCAGAAGCCCGCTCTTGGAAAGAGCATGCTTGCGCGTCACGAGCGTCGCTGTCGGCGTGCCAATGCGCTGGATAGAAGTTGCATCGGTTCCTCTTCAAAAAACTAATTAAATGAACCTTTCCGAGGTTTCCTGGCCATCATTTCTGGAAACATCGTCGAGCGACCTAGTACGGGATTTCTTCGCTCCCGCACTATCGTCCTCGGTGCGCTATGATCGTGGAGTGGGTTTTTTTTCATCCGGTTGGCTCCGCGCGAACGCGTTGGGCATGGCAGGTTTTGCGGAGGGTGGCGGGCGAGCTCGCTGGATTACCAGCCCTGTCCTTGATCCAGATGACTGGGACGCCCTCTTAAGGGGAGACGAAGCGAGCCGTGAGCCCATTCTGCGGCAGGCGCTCCTAAGGAATCTACCTGATATTTTGATCGATATCGAGAGTAATACGCTGAATGCCCTAGCATGGATGGTAGCTGATCGTATTCTTGAATTTCGTTTGGCGCTTCCCGCGAATGAGCTGGCAGGGGGGGAATTTCACGATAAGTTCGGGATCTTTACAGACTCGCTCGGGCAAAAGCTAAGCTTCAATGGGTCTTACAACGACAGCATCCAGGGCCTAAGAAATTATGAGTCGATCAAGGTGTTTGTTTCCTGGAAGCACGAACATAAAGACTGGGTGGTTGCTGACCAGAAGCGATTCGACACGCTCTGGGACAATGGAGACCCAAACGTGCGAATTTACAGACTCCCGGAAGCTGTTAAAGCGGAGATCTTGAAGCTCAGAAGTCGCGATCGTCCCTACGAGTGGAAGCCCTCCCCAGATGACCGCTCGGCTCCTTCCAATTTGGAGCGCTACCAACTTTGGCCACATCAAATTGAAGCGCGAGAGAAATTTCTGCTGTTAAAACGTGGCGTTATTGAGATGGCAACCGGGACCGGGAAAACTCGACTGGCGGTTTCCACTTGCGACAAACTCCTTTCGGACGGAAGGGTTGACACCGTAATCATCTCGGCTGATGGCACCGATTTGCTGGACCAGTGGTACGGAGACTTGCTTGATCTGGTGAAGGGCTATCAGCCTCGGTGGGCCATCCACCGCCACTATGACAATTATAAGGAACGGGACAACTTTCTGCTTAACCCTGCGCGCAGCATCTTGCTCACGTCTCGGCTCTTTCTGCCGCCTTCACTGAAGGGTCTTACCGCGGCCGGTGCTCGGCGGACGATATTAATACATGACGAGGTGCACCGCTTGGGTAGTCCGGCCAACCGTGACGCTCTGGCGGGGCTCTCGTCAGCAATCGGCTACCGGATGGGACTCAGCGCGACGCCGGAACGTGAGTATGATGTCGAAGGAAATAAATTCATAAGCGCCGAAATCGGCGATGTGCTCTTTCGCTTTAGTCTTGAGGAGGCAATTTCCCAGCGCATTTTGTCCCCTTTCGACTACCACCCGATACCCTACGAACCTAGTGAAGAAGACCGTACACGCATTCAAGCCGTCTATGCCAAGAAGGCGGCTCGAAAACGCGAAGGAAACCCAATGAGCAAGGAAGAAGTGTGGACTGAGATTGCTAAGGTTTACAAGACGTCAAAGGCCAAGATTCCTCCCTTTCGGGAGTTCATCGCGCTGCGACCTGATTTACTGAATCGGTGCATTGTTTTCGTGGAGACCAAAGAGTATGGCGAGGAAGTCCTTGAGATTATTCATTCGCACCATCATGAGTTTCACACGTACTTTGCCGAGGAAGACTCAGAAACATTGAAGCGTTTCGCGAACGGTGAGCTCGAATGTTTGCTGACCTGCCACCGACTTTCGGAAGGCATCGACATCCGCTCATTATCTTCAGTAATTCTGTTTTCCTCTGCTCGGGCACGGCTGGAGACTATCCAACGAATGGGCCGTTGTCTCAGAGTCGATCCTGAAAATCCTGGTAAGCGTGCACACATCATTGATTTCGTCCGTAATGACAAGGACATAACAGCAGACGCCGAAAGGGCGGAGTGGCTTGTTAACCTCTCCAAGATCCAGCCGCAAACGGAGGTGGTTTAGATGGAAAGCGAAATTGAGTTGGCAATTCGTCAGGCAGTGCTGAAGCATGGGCAATCAGCAGACTTAGCGAACAAACTAGTCGCGTGGATGAAAGCGTTGAAATCTGGCAACGATCAGATCGAGGACCGTCAGAGCTATGCTCAACGCACCAACGTTCTCTACGAATCCGTAATCATTGGTGAGTCGGACGACTAGAGCCATGGCTACCGAATTCATTCTCATACGCTGGAGAGCAGAGGGGATGCGATGTCCAGATCACGAGATTACACTCGTTGATTCAGAAGGGGCACCGAATCCCGTAACACTTATCCAGATGCCCAACGGAACTGGCAAGACCACTACGCTACAGCTCCTGCGAGCTACCCTTTCGGGTGAAGCACGTGAGTGGCCCTCAGAAACTGTTCGCTCGCTCAGCAAGAAAGGGGCTGTTTCAGAACGAGGCCAATTCCTCATCGAGGCGCTCTGCGACGGAAAGCGTCTAACCATCGTGCTCGACCTGGATTTTTTAGAGGGTAGTGCTTCGTACAGCACTACGTTTGGTAGCGGAAATAAACCCGGGTTCCACCCCCCAAGTATACTACAGCGTTTCCTCCGTCCGGATTTTGTCAGGCTTTTCGTATTTGATGGCGAGCAAGCGGAACACTTGCTTAATCACAAGCATACTAATGCTCATGATGCGATCGACAGCTTGTTTCAGCTTCGGTTTTTTGATGGCATGAGAGACAGGGTAAATGAAGTATGGAAGGATCACATTAACAATGCAAAAGCGAAGGATGAAAGGGGTTTTTCGCGAAGGAAAAATCGAGTTGAAACACTCAGAGAACGATTGGAAGAATGCCGCAAAGAATACAGCCAGGCCTGTATCATACTGACGGGTTTACAGAAGCAACTAGATACCAAGAAGCGACAGTTCAGAAATGACCTGATAGCCCATAAAGAATATTCGGAACGCCTACGGAGAGCTGATCAAGCACTTCAAGGCGCAAAGAACGACGTTCACACTAAGGCAAGTGAAGCGCATGCTAGAGTTCGCGATCCGCACGCTTTGTCACCTCGAATAGCGAAGCAGCTTGCAGATTTGCGAGCGAATCTCGATCGTGTGAAGTTGCCAGAGTCGACAGCGCGCGAGTTCTTTGAGGAACTGGCTGCGGAATTAGAGTGTGTTTGTGGACGCCCGATGGATGATGCGTGCCGCAATCACATCCGCGAGCAAGCAGGCCGATATCTTGGGTCCGACGATGTTGCATTGCTCAACGCAATGAAAAGCGACATTTCCAACTTCATTGGGACTCACTCAGAAGAGCATGCAATTCAATTGAATGAGCAGCTAGATGCGCTGAGAGAAGCGGTACGGAAAGAAAGCGAGGCCAGGACGATCAAGGACGCCATAGAACATGATGCGGTTGCCGACACCGAGCATCCCGAGTTTGAGAGGGTTCACGATGAGATCAGTCGTCTCGAAAAGCAGGTGGCTGAGTCCCAGAACCTTGTCGAGAAATATCAAGATCCCAGCGATTCACTCGGCGATGACTATACCTTTGGCGTCGAAGTCTTGGAGCGTCGCTATAAAGATGCGGAGCGCAAACTTGCCGAGATCACGCAGACGATGGAACTGCGAACCAAGAGAGACATCCTTGACAAAATTCTCGCAGATGCGCATGCACTTGCACGGAGCTCGATTGCCCAGGCCACGGCTCAGCAGGCAAATGACCGTATCGATACATTGATGCCCAGCAATAACATACGTATCAAGGAAATACGCAACTGTCTAGTACTAGAGGGGCAGGAGGGGGGCAGCATGGGCGAAACGCTCTCAGTGGCCTATGCATTCCTAGCAACCTTTTTTAATAGTGCCGACCACATATTTCCCTTTATCGTTGACAGTCCCGCTGGTTCCATCGACAACGATATACGTCCACGAATCGCGGATCTAGTGCCTAAATTGACTAAGCAGTTTGTTGCGTTTCTCATCTCCAGTGAACGGCCCTTCTTCAGCGATCGCCTCCTTGAAAAGGCCTCAAACGAGACTACATTTGTCACGCTGTTCCGGAAGGGTAGCCATCCTATGGAGGAAAGGGCGAAGGGCGCCGGTGACTGTCAGGAGACACTGGATGGACTTTTGGTACCCAGCGTCGATTTCTTTAACCAATTTCAGAGCCCCAACGACTAGAAATTGCTATGGCTTTCCGCCTTCGAAAAGATGCTCGTACCTGGTTCAAGACACTTGAGGGGTCTCTCTCGTCTTCGGCACCACTTTTTGAGCTGTATTACTTTTGCGTCGCTGTTGGTCTTTCACGCAACCGAAAAGCAGAAATCTCTAACGATGACACGGATGAACTTGTCGACTATTACCCTGGCGAGTTTCGATCCAGAGGACGCGTCATAACTGCGTGGTTGATCACCAAGGAGCTTGAGGGCCTTGGAATTTCATTAAACGAGCGACCGCAAATTCATCAGGCCATTAGCAAACTTGTTGATCCGCAGTCTCCATCGTGGCTGAGCGAACATGGTATGCGGGAAATAAACCGATATGCATCCGGCGGATTTGATGCCCTGAGCGAGTACATTTCTGATCCTCCGCGTAGCCTTCCAAGTTTCTTAATCAGCTTCCACAGGATCGTCACGCCTGATAATTGAAAAGTTTAATCTGGTGTTGCGCACAGCCTCTCAAGGCATCAACGGTGGGCCTCTCAGGGTTAGTTTGCGGTCGTGAGCCAGCGTCTGGTTAAGTCTGACAGGGAACGGGTGGTGGTTCCCGAAGCAAGATAACTGAGGCCTCGATGGAGGTGTGCCCTGAGACAGGCAGCGGCACCGTCTGGGGAAGTAGGGAAATCATCTTGTGAGGCTCGAAGTTGCGTGAGTGCCGCGTAGATATCGCTCTGCTCACCGGCGAAGACCTTCCAAGTCATTTCGACACCGCCGTCCAGCTTCTCTAAAGATGGGGTTGGGGGCTTGGGGTCACGCAACGATACACAAAAAGCCCACCTGCAGAGCACATTCCAATGCTCGATGCCCGTTTGGCGGCGAAGTTTGAGGAGTTGGTCTTTCCCCTGACGGCTAATTCGAACGGTCTCGACGGGCGGTCTCATTGCGCGAAATACCCTGGCTGAATTTGCGTTGTACCGGCCTTCTGGTCGTTCGCCAGCAGGTAGGAGCGGGCGATATAGGGACTCAGGTCATCCAAGCAGGGTCCGATGAGCTCTTCATCCGTTGACAGCAGCAACACCTGATGCGAAGCATTCGGGAAATATCGGTTCACTAAGTTGCTGCGGTGTTCGGAATCAAGCCGACCCAACGGGGTGTCAATCACCGTCGGAACCGGCCGACCGGAGGCCCGAGCCAAACCCCAGAGCATGCTCGTTGCGAGAAGCTGGCGTTCCCCCGCGGAAAGACGATCAAAAGGCAAGGTTTGGCCGTCACGCCCAATCAGGGTGGCTTCAAAAGTTGCTGGATTGATGCGAAGGTCACTGACTAGCCCCGATTTGTGCAACAGCTGCTGGAAGGACTCCAGCATCAAGGACTCCATCTTGCGGGTGTGGCGCTGCACCACGCGGGTTCGGAGTCGCTGAAGCGTATCGCGTGCTTTCTGAGAGTGCTTCAACATGCGCTGACGGTCATCCTCGGCCAGGCGCGCATCGCCTTCCAGCTCGCCGATTTTGTCGAGCCGTGTTTCCGCCTCGGCCCGCTGCCGCCGGAGCATATCGATTTTTGCGCGAAGCGCTTCCAACTCAGCCAATTTCTTCGCATGAGCCCGGCGAGCGAGTTCCAGTTCCGCCTGCACGATGGTCATCCGATCGGAGTCCGGCACACGTGCTAAGTCCCCTTCGACGCGTGCAATGCTCTCGCTCAGCGCAGTGATTCGCTCAACAAACCTACTTACTTGGTCTTGCGCTTCAGGAAGTACCACTGAGCGCAAATGAGCGATTCTTGGAGCCAGTTCATCACTCGTATCGAGCAAGAGGGGCTCTTGTGCAATGCCCCGACGTCGCTCCCGGTCCGCCGAAAAAAGCTCGCTTAGAGTGCTCGACACGTCGGCGTCTATGGCCCTGCTTTCCATCATCGCGAGCACTTCGTTGTCTCGTTCCTCCAGGGCTTCCACCAGAGCGTGCGCGTGACGTATTTCGCGCTCGTGGCGCACTTGCTTCTCGGCCTTGACCAGAAGACTGTCGAGCATTAGCAGCGGGAGTGGGCCAGCAACCAGTTCGCGAAATTCGCCCTCCAAGTGGGCGCGCTGTCGCTGAAGTTCGACGAGTTCTTTCTCCAAATCGGTGCGTTGTAGGAACAGTTCACCACCTTCTGTTCGGAAGGTTTCTTCCCGGGTCAGGACCTCTTTCGCGAGTCTTCCAGCCTGGTTGACCAGAGCACCTTCTTCGTTGGCGAGCTGTTCCTGCTCCTGATCCAGCTTTTCGATCGCACCGCGCAGTTGAGTGAGCTGTTCTGTCGCCGCAGCGTCCAGAGCCTCGGTGCGCTTTCGCCGCTCAAACACCTTGAGGTCTGTATCGAGGCGCTCTACGAGGTCCAAACCCAATAGGGAATGCACTGCCGTGCCGAGGATCTCGGCTGCATGCCCACCTTCCGCAAGCTCCATAATCTGCTCGCCATCGAAGAAAAACAGATGGGCGATACCGCTGGGTAAGTATGCCTCGATCACCTCGTCCCAATGGTCGGTAAAGACGTCATCGAGTCTTCCGTCACGCAACACGCGAACGGTTTCTTCGATGCCTTTCACACCCTGCCGCCAACTCCGAGAGAGTTCGAAGTAGCGAGTTTCACCTTCGATCATCCGGCGGAAGCGCACCACGACACTTGCGCCTTCTCCGGGATCACTGCCACGGTGAATTGATTCGCGGAGATAGTCCTTGTAGGCGCGGCGGCCACGGTTGGAGAGACGGGCCTTTGGCCCGTAAAAGGCCAGCTGGATTGCGTCGAGCAGTGTCGTTTTGCCACCGCCGTTCAATCCACCGAACAGGATGATTGGCTTACCCGCCTCGGGGGTCAGCTCGGCTTCCTGGCGACCGCCGTATGCCCCGAAGTTTTCCAGGATGATGGTGTCAAGGATCATTCCGGAAATTCCAAGTAGGCCGTCGAGGGTTCCTTGATGCTGCCGAGGCTCGCAAATTCACGCTCCCGTTTTCGCTTCTCGCGTTCGTTTGCAAGGGACTGAGCACGCGTGATCGCATCGTCTTTATCATCGTAGAAGTGCTTTTTGAAGGTCTTCTCCAACTGCTCGAAAAGACCCGCGCGCCGCCCGAGAGCACGCTGTTGGCGAGTGATACTCAGAAGTTCACGTGTGAGCTCATAGTGGAGGCGGTCGTCTCCGCAGAGGTCAGAGAGTTCCCGCATCTCCGCTTCGCCAAGGACGAGATCGTCATCGAGTGGCCGGCCGGGATACGCGTCGCCCGTCACCTCCTGGTAGATGCGGGGGAGACTATCTTCCAACTCGTGCTTGTCGATTACCCAGATGCGGCGGATTTCCTGCAACTCTTCCAGTGTGATGAGTTCTATCGCTCTGACATCGGGTGGGCCGTGGCGCCGAATATGGCTCTGAGCGGCCAATAGCTTGGCAAGCCAAGCCTCTCGGGAAGTTTGTGTGTAGGGTCCCGGCACCGGTTTTCCATTCGTCATGAGCTGCACGGCGCCCGTCAGCCTGCGAAAATCACGCAAGTGGTGATCGCTGGACTCGTCTGAACCGTCGTGATTGTTTCTGAAATCGAGGGCATTACGCAGATCAAGCAATGGCATGAGCCACTCTTTGTCGGCGTCGTTCTGTATCATCGCAGTCATGGATTTGTCCTTCTCCACCAAGGTACAAACCCAGCAGCCGAATCGCGAATCCCCGCAACTCGGCGTTGAATCATCGACGACTAGCGGGCATTCCCCATCGGGGGACGCGCCTGCATACATTCCCATCAGTTCCTTGTTGCTCGCGCCCCAGGGATTCTTTTGGTTATTGAGGAAAAACCAGATGTCATCGCTGCTCCATGACTCGACGGGCGTATAGATCATGCAGCCGGGTAGGGTGGAGCTCGGGCTTAGCCGATCGCGCACCCGATAACGCGAGTTCTTGTCGAGAACCCGTGCTCTCGCCGTGCTCTCATCCCGTCGCGCACCAAGACAGAGAATCGCTTCACCATTTTCTGTAACGATCTGACTGATAAAGGAGTTCGAAGGGCGAATTTTCAGCCGTTCGGTGCACCATCGAAATTTGGGCCTTGGGGCCGGATACCCGCGTCCAATCAGATTGACCCAGAAGGAGTCTTCTAGCTTGGGGTGAAGGAGGCGCGGGAGCACCGGAGTTCCTTGCTCGTTGGCCGCAGCGCGCATCGCGCTGAGGGAGGCGCGAACCCAGGCGGAAACGATCGGATTTTCGACAAGCGTATCCGTCGAAATCACATAGACGGTCTTCTTCCGTTGTTCAGCCGGCAGCTGCAAGATTGCGCCCCACACCAATTGCAGCGTGGCGGTGGAATCCTTGCCACCGGAGTACCCAATGATCCAGGGAACGTCATCGGCCAAGTAGAGTTCACGAATTTCTTCATGAAGCAGCGCAATAGTTGCTTGAAAACCAAGCTCGGCGAATGCGGAGCGGCGCGGCGTTGTCGCTCTAGGCGAACGCGGACCCGAGCCGCTCGCCTCATCTTGCCCAAATTCCAGTTCGTGTTGCACGGGGATAGCCTGCTTCGTGTCGCTTGACGGGGTGGTCGTTGATTCCATGGAATGCTCTGTGGGATTTATCGCTCAGACTTTCGCCCGAGTGCGGCTTCGACCCGTTGCTGTTCGCTGTCCAAAGACAGCGCCAAGGCCTTTTTGATGACGTTGGTGGTCAGAACAACGTTCGTGGTCACCTTCGAGACTTTGCCGCCAATCATGGCTCGGCCTTCCCACAGTTGAGCGTTACTCCGCGACCAATCGATCTTCTTCAAGCCGTTGAGATGTTTCCGCCAATCCTGCGGGTGTTCCCGCAGCAGCGTGTTGCCGGCCTTGCCCAGCGCTTGCAACGCGATGCCGTGGGAGTGGATATAGCCTTCTCGCACTTCGCTGGCGGGGAGTCGGCCTTCCAGCACTTGGCGCCAGGCTGGAAAATGTTCGGCGACGGCTTCCCAGTAGGTCCGCGCCAGATTGGCATCCTCCCCGAGATCGCCCGTTGCCATGCCTTCGATCAGGTCGGCGCAGGCGTTGTGGAAGGCGGATAAGGTGAACAGTTTTCGCGACCGTCGCGCAAGCGATGATTTCTCCATATCCACGATGTCACGGAACACCTCGGATTTCATGATGACCAATTTCGCGAGGCGGGCTTTGTCGTTGCGATGATCGTAGAGTAGGCCGAGCGATCGGCTGGGCCGGACCGCATGTCGGTTCAGGTCGGCGAACATCTGCTGGCAGCGTTCCAACCCGATGTCCAGAAAGAACACGACAGCGATGGTCTCGTGACCCAGTTCCGGACGCTGGTCCAGGGCCTCGATGATGGCGGCGCGACGGTGCTGCCCATCGTTGATGATGAAGCGGGCATCCATCGGCACGCGCAGCAACCCCAACTTGTCTTGGCCCGACAAGGGTTCGAAGTGCACGTCGGAGTCGATCGAGACCGTCAATGCCGAGAACACGTAGTCGTCGGGGTTCTCCAGGATGTAATCCGAGATCTCGGGGATACGAGCCTTGTTGAGTGTCCGCTGCGCGCGCAGTTCAGGGGGAAGCTCATCTTCGTCGAAGATAGAGATCTGCCGTAGCATGCGCAGTGACCACATCGCGACGTAGTATTCGCGGTGGGCCTGGAGGCCACGAATGACCGGGAAGGTGATCGTAGGCTCAGTTTCCATAGTGGATGCGGGGACCAAGATCTTGGTCGTTGATTGCCAAAACAGCTGCCTCAGCCGTCTATGTTTTTTGTTATCGTACGCCGTGTACGCCAAATTGCAATAGACAAATAACATACACAGCAAGACCCAACGATGAGCGCGATTTACCTGGACTGCAATGCGACCACTCCCTTGGAACCGCGGGTACGGGATGTGTTGATGCACTTCTTGACTGAGGAGTTCGGCAATGAGGGCAGCCGTACACATGCTTACGGCGCGCGTGCCAAGCAGGCTGTGCAGAACGCGCGCGATCAAGTGGCAATGGTCGTCGGGGCGCAACGAGACGAGGTGATCTTCACGAGTGGTGCGACTGAGAGCAACAACCTGGCACTGCTCGGGCTGAGCGCAGCGGCGCGAGAACAGGGACGATGCCATGTGATCACGACTGCGATAGAACACAAGGCGGTGCTGGAACCTTGTGCGGCGTTGGAGCACAGCGGCTTCTCCGTGACTTACCTCCCAGTCACCGAGGGCGGTTGGGTCGACGCGAAGGCGGTGTGTGCAGCGCTCCGCCCGGACACCGGGCTGGTGTCGGTCATGGCTGCAAACAACGAGACCGGAGTCCGGCAACCGCTGGCCGAGATCGCTGAAGCATTAGGGGATCATCCGGCGTACTTCCATACGGATGCGGCGCAGGTCTTCGGCAAGGAGATCGATATGTTGCGCAACAAGCGCATCGACTTGCTTAGCATTAGTGGACACAAGATTTATGGGCCTAAGGGGATAGGCGCACTGATTGCGAGACGACGGGGATATGAGCGACCGCCGCTGCGGCCATTGATGTTTGGCGGAAGTCAGGAGCGCGGACTCCGGCCAGGAACCCTACCCGTCGCACTCATCGCCGCGCTGGGCGCCGCAGCTGAAATCAGCCAGCGTGAGGCTGAGAAACGCCGGGCACAGTGTGCGGCTGTCCGAACACAGCTGATGGCCGCATTGGAGCCGTTGGGGCCGCGACTGACCGGTGATCAGTCGCAGGTAATGGAGCACACTGTCAATCTTGCCTTCCCCGGGCTCGATTCCGAGGCCCTGATGGTTGCCGTCAAGGACTTAGTGGCCATCTCGAACGGTTCAGCGTGCACGTCTGCCAGCTACACCCCGAGCCACGTGCTCAAGGCAATGGGACTGTCTGATGATGAAGCCAACGCTTGTGTTCGAATCAGTTGGTGCCATTTGACCGAGTCCGTCGAGTGGGGCGCGCTAGCGGACCGGCTGCGACAGTTTTTGTAACGAGTCCACCTTAGTTTTCTTAACCGCCTGGGTCTCTTGCGGGGAGGTCAGAGAGAAGTGTTACGCATTCTTGTAACCGCTCTCGTGCGCCGCAGAGGCAGGAGTCGGCCGGAGCTACTTTTCTTCATTTCTATCACTTGATGAGAAAGTTCGGGGCCATAGCTCAAGTGGATGGGACGAGATGGGCCATACAGGTACAACCGGTCGAACGGCAGATTTTCGGCGATCCAGGCTGCAACTTCGCTCATGTTTTCGTATTCGACGAGGAAATCTACCGCGGCTCCACCGCGGTCACAAATCGGCCTGCCCATTCTATTTCGCTCATGAGACGCATGTTGATCGAGCTTCGGAGCGATTCGCGCCGGGATCTCTCTGGCGAGTTCTGGCGAACAGAATCCGTAGGTCAGATCAATCATCCCGAAGTATTCGATGATGGGATCAAGCAGATTGAAGCAAAGATCGCATAGTGCGGTGTAGGTTTCTGGCTGTTTTGGGATGTTAGGTAATTGGGTGCGCGTACGGGTTTCTCCGCATTCGATCAGGTCGCGATACGTGAAGTAGTGCCCGCAGGCGGTGTCGAGATTAGGTATGGTGCGGCACCGGGTCAGACTGAATCCGTCGATCTCCCACCGTGCGTTCGCGAGAATCGAGTCAAATTCGTTGGGGGGAGGGCCGTATCCTGCGAAGTCGAACAGGCCAAGGCGTTGGAGTGCGTCTTCGAACTGCATCTGCTCCGCGAAGTTCGGTAGTTCCTCGTTGATGAAGCGTGATTTTCGATAGAGATAGGGCGGTTCGTACGCGTCCCCATACTCGAAGTAGTCGAGATCCAAGTCCCGCAAGCGAACCTTGACGCGTCTGAACATGCGGGGCAGCGGTTTGCCGAGGAAGTCATCGAAGCTCATCAGGGTCAGCTTTCCTGATTGGATATGGATCTTGATCAAGTCGGCGCTGCTGAAATCCCCATAGAGTTGAAGTCCGCAGTTGACGTAAACGCGGAGTACCGGCGGTAACTGGGGCACCAAGCTGCTGTGGAGTTGTAGGGAGTGTCCCGCGTCTAGCCAGCCGATGCCCTGTTCTGCTGCGGACTGACAGGCGGACGCGATGGTCTCAACTTGTCCTGCGGCAAACAGCAACTCACGAGCCTGAGCAAGCGCCTCGCGGTAATCACCGAAGAACGTGCGAACGTCACGCTGTAAGCGGCTCTCCAGTTGCCGATAGGCTCGTCGGCGGTCGAACTGAAGCTGCGCAAAATAGACCGTCAGGTCCTCGGATCTGGCCCGCTGGGCATCGGTCAGAAAGCCCTCGGCGTTCGGCTTGCGGCTTTTCACGAAACGCAGCGCCGAAGGCACTGAGCCAAAGTGTTGCACCAAGTACTCGATGTCCGAAACCTCGGAGCGGTCGGGCACGCGGCCGAGTGACAGCGCCAGTTCCCACAAGCGTTCCAGTGCTGCGTGATGCTCTTCGTATTTCGCCTGCGCGCGGTCGATGCGTTCCGGCCTAACCGGGCGCGATAGCAATGTCAGCCGCAGAACGTTTCTGCGGTTGCTCTGCCGGCCGACACGAAAGCGTTGTTCGGCTTGTTTGTCGCGAAAGACGAAGTAGATTCCTGGGGCGACGGGTAAGGGGTCTTCGTCCAAGACCTCGGCAATGAACTGCCCCAGTTCGCCTTGCGAATAATACTTCTGAAACGTATTGCGCGAGGTGATGACCCCGTCCCCGTAGGGCCGTCCTCGGACGGCCTCTTGATTGGCCAGCATGGCCGATATGACCAACAGTTCTTCAGCCAGCGTATAGGCGCCGCGCAAGGCCTCGATGCGCTCATCGAGATCCTCGATGACATTGATGACGAAGCCGAGGTTGACGATGGCAGCGGATTGGCGAGCTTGTTCAGGTGCGTAGTGTGGATCCCAGCCCGACGCCGGGATGCCGTTTTCCTGAAGTCCTCGCAGGTCGTCGCCCCGACCGCAGCCGTAGTCGAAAACCGACTTCGATCCGTCCAGAAAGCCGAAGCGAGCCAACGTTTGGATGGGCGCCGACGGGCTGTAACGTTGCAGGGCGGTAAGGTGACGTGCCACACGGCCGAATTCCGAGATCTCGTCAACTGATGGTATGTCTTGCTCATCGTTGCCGATCGGGACAAGTTCGTGTCCCACGACTCGGTACCCCCGATCTACGAGCAGCGCTTCCCACCCCCGCAGAAAGCCAATCCGAACGGGATCATGAAAAAGACCGAGTTGTTCGGCGGCTTGGGTCAGTGCCTCGAACGCTGGACGGGCGGGGTGCTGCTCGGAAAGGAGCAACTCCTTACGGTGCAGGATTGGAGGGTTGAGCGAATTCTCGTAGGTCCGGAAACGAAAACTGCGCAACGACAGATCGACCGTCCAAGCCGCTCGCAGCCGCGGAAAGGCCTCATCAAATAAGTCGGGGTAGGACAGTAGCGAGACGCCGTTGCCATCGTCGGAGAGCTTGACGATGTTGAATTGCTCGCCCGGCAGAACCCCCGAAATAGTGCAGGCCTCTGCCACCGCTGTACGTGTCGCTTCGCCCAACGCGGAGATCAGCGACTCGTGGAAATAGCGTTGGAACGCGACCTTTTTGCCGATCTGACGCAGCTCATCGTTTTGCGATACCGCATCTCCGTTCATGTGTCATTTGCCCCCGGGCTTTCGGGAGGTTGGATTTGTCTATCGTATGAAGTGACGCTGTAGAAGCCACCACGCATTGAAGACTTTTTGTTCCAGGAACACGCGATGCGTCGGTACTGACTTTCTTATCCCTGCCGCCCGCTCCCCGAATGCAACGCTTGGGCCGCTGCGTATTCCTTGTCGATATCGAAGCCCGAGTCGAGGTTTGGATCGATCTGCTTCAACCCGACGTGCATCATGCAGACGATCTGCAGCGCGCTGAATTCGCCGTGCAATAACTGGAGCCGGAATTTCTTCGTGGGATCGTTCACCGGCAACCCGCCTTGCCCCAGGTTTGCCATCTCCATGACGATCGGCATCAGCGTGTCCCGGCCCATTCCGTCGAAGCGTTCGAACGCATCGAGACAGTAGTGCAGCGCATCCGGCCGGACACCTTCGCCAGCGCCACCGCGAAACCGGATTGCGGCAAGCTTTCCCAGCGCCTCCTTGGCCTTCTCGGCAACTTCGCCTTGCGGTGACAGCCTCAATACCTCGCGCAGCAGGCCGTCCGCTTCCAAGGTATTCCGCTCGATGTCCTGATCGATCAGGCCCTTGGCCAGCGTCAACCGCGAGACCGGATCGTCGGGCGACAAGGCCACAGCGCGCCGCAACAGCTCGATCCCGCGGTCGGTCTGGCCGTTCATGAGCCCAAGCGTACCTAGTGACCGAAGCGCATGGGGGTTAGCCGGATCGAGTTCGATCGCCCGTTCCAGCGCGGTCTGTCCCGCTTCCGTGTCGCCGGAGCGCAGCGCTGCGACGCCGAGTGCGACCCAGGCGTTCACATAATCCGGCTGTGCGTCGGTGGCACGGCGCAGCAGCTCAATGGCCTCGGCCAAACGCCCCTCATCGCTGTAGACCATGCCGAGGTTGTACAAGGCATCGTGGTCCCGCGGGTTGGCCTGGAGTGCTGTCTCCAACAACGGCTTGGCTTCGTCGTAGCGGCCACTCTGGAGTAATGCCAGGACGGCCGCTCGCGGGTCCTCGTCGGCCGTCCTCGGTATCCACGTGACGCTGATCTTGCCGTTCTCGAACAAGACCGTCGTTTCTCCGGCGAAACCGCGGTACTGCTGTTCGAAAAAGGCCTGCACCTGGGCCCGGAACGCGCTCGAACCGACGGTCCGTGCATTCTCCGGCAGCAGCGTCAGGTCAAAGGCGGCCTCATCAAGCTGATAGTGGATGGGTTCACTCATGGTCTTCGACTTCTGTACGGCTTCAGCCTAACGGCGCCCAGTCCAGCCAATCCGCGACATTCAGCTGCTCGGCCCAGGCGACGATCAGCTGGCGATCATTGATCACTTCGATTGGCTGCCCAGTAACGTGTTGGAGCAGCGCCGTGCCCACGGACTCCAGCCCGGCGGCCCGATACGGAATCGCCAGCTGCGGCTGTTGGAGCAGATCGGCGGCGAACAGGGCATAGGCCGCGTTCATCGCGCGGTTGCCCTGGACGATGCGTTCCGGAAACTCGCGGTCGTACTTGCCCGAAAGGCAATTGACGTTCCCCTGGCACTGCGTTTCCAGGTTCTGCCGTTGCTGCGGACGGAGACCCGGGTAGTCCCGGTAGAGCCATAGATCCAGCAGGATCCCGACGGGACAGGACCGCAGCTGGAGCATCAGACCGTCGAACAACTGACCACCCACTTCGCGGACCAGCTTGTCGGCGAGTTCGGGGTTCAGCCGCTTGAACTCCTTGATGACCTGCTCCCGGCAGCCTGGCCGCGCTCGCAACTGGAAACGGTCCTCGGGAGACATGGAAAAGAGGCGGATCGCGTAGCCCGCTTCGACTGCAATCTGGTAATCCCGCGACACGACGCCCGGCCGATAGCGAATCAGGTGGAGGGGCCGGTCCGGTGTTCCGGCGCTGATGGTCGCCAACGTGCCGATTGCGGGATCGGCGACACAGGAAACGGGATAGCCGCTCAGGGCCTCCAGTTGCTCAATGATCGCTTGTGTGTCAGGCAGCAGCGCTTCGCCGGTCATCTCAAATGCTGTTCCGTTTTTTCCATTCTATCCGGATAGAGGCGGCGGAGTTGGGCAAGAGCGTCATGACTGCGGCGATGAGTCTGTGCAATTGCATCGCGTTTGTTCGGAAGGTGAGGCACTGCGCGAGTGTCCGACGAGGACGAAGCCCGCCGGATCATCGAGGCATGCCTGAAACGGCCAGTGAGTTCGCCGACGCGCTTTGGCGTCGGCTATGATTTGAACCATCTTCGAGGAACGATACTTATGGATAAGTCGAACAGATGATTTTCGGCTACCTGAAGAATATCCGGCACAGATACTGTGCCGAAAAAATACCCGCCGTACACGACAAAATCAACCAGAGGAATGGTTCCCAAAACGGGTAAAAAGATACGCCATCAAATTTGTACGCTAGTCCATTAAAAACGTTGCCTGGATCCCATGTGAAAAGAGAATAATTGCCCGCGCCATTCCAGTCCGTGACTATTGTTGTAAACATAACATGGTGGAAGCGAATCAGTCCGCCCAATGGGAAGATCACAAAAAGTACTAGGAATATGGCTTGATAGGCCTTTCCTTCTATTGAATAACTGTTGAATTCGACGTTGAAAGCTTTTGGAATGGCTGTATTCCAGCATGATGCTGACGTCCTCTTTGCATACCTTAATCCAAGGTAACTTGTAGCTGATAGCAAGATCGAGCAGACTGGGATAGCAAACAGGACACAAGCTCTATCCCCAAAATTTTCAAACAGGTTTAGTGGTAAATTGAATTTGGCCTGAGCAGTCTTTGCCCATGTATTGAATACAATTTGAAGCAACATCAATCCTGTCCCTGTCCAAATCCATGTTAAAACTCTCTTATTCATGCTTTTATTTTTGGATAGATTTTTTTATCAGTTCAGAAGCCTGTGCGGCAGTAAGCATGGCTTTGAAATTAACGCGGGCGGCGAGAGCGCCATCCGGCGCAGCAAAGAAATTTACGTCTGTAATTTCAGGGTCATAGGCTTGAATCTCAGCCGGCAAACTCTGACGTAGCTCGCCGGCATCCACGGCCGTGCCAACAGCCTTCTCTGCGACGCTGCTCAAATTACTGTTGAAGATACCAGCGATTTGATTGGCGAATCGACCAAGGTCTCCGCGCGGGATAACATTAATAGACCCCGGAGAAAGCTCGATGGATTTGTGGTCACGGGTAACTAGGGACAGCGATACGTTGCCGACAAGGCCCTCCTTAAGAAGGACGTTCTTTATATCGGAACCTCGGCGAACTTCCATCGTGTCGGGAACATCTGTACAAATACCGAGTAAGCACTTCGTTTTCATTCTGACGGTGGTTCCTGCAAGGGGTAGCCCCTCTTGGCAATCCCAAACTACGACGTTAACCTTTGCAGTCAGTAATGCTTGACTTCCCACGCTATCCAGTGAGGCGCTCTCTACTGTAGGGAGAACATGCTGCCCATAACCTGGGCAGTTGTCGTTTGGCATTGGAAAGCTCTTAACGAGGGTATCAAATTGTGACTGTAACTCTTTCATATTAATGTCAGCTGCTACCTGTAGTTCAACGCCGGACTGGGTCGTCGCCACGGAGAGATCAAGAGTAACTGGAAACGTGATCTTATGCCCCCCGATGTCAGAGGCAAAATCAACGGTTTCTAGTGAAATGGCATGAACGGTCGCCACCGGCAAAAAAAGCGCTAACGCCGATAGCAAGAGATAAGTGACTGCCATGTTGCATCCCCTATGTGTGAACAGTGGTGGCTCTGGAAGGTTAGATAGAAGTTTGTCGTGCCTCGGTGGTCTTGCCGATTTAGGAAGTGATGCCTTGGGGAGAGTAAGTTTGCGCGTGGACAATTGTAAGGCTCTACCGCCAACGGGAAAACGGCCAGTGCGAAGGCTGGCCGTTTTCCCGTTGGTGGTCATCGCGTACCCTCTGTACCGTGACTCTAGGGCTCCTAGATCAGGCAGCAAGTTTGGCCTCCTCCAAGAGTCGGTTGATGGCGTGGCTAACGTGAACGAGAGTCGGTGGCGCACACTCGGAAGGGAGCGCGGTTGGTCCAAAGCGAGGGCGGTGCGGAAGAATCGAGCCTCAGTGCGGGTGGAGAACAGCGCGATGCGCAGACCGTCTTCAGTCACCCGGTATCGGTTGTGTTGGGGCTGTCGCTGGATCAGACTGTGTAGCCGGAGGCGTCTGAGGTCGTAGGTCATCCGGCCGGCGGAGTAGGGGACGGGGTCTTGGCCCGAGATTACCGCCACCTCAAGGCGCACATCGGCGTTGGCAAAGCCCTCGGCGAGTAGCCCGAACAGACACCGGGCATAGCACAGGGCGAGCACGCGGGGATCACCGAAGGGCAAGGCATTGGCGTGTTGACCGTCGGTGACTGTGGACCGGATCACGGACTGGAAACGGTTGTCGACGAGGTTGCAATCATTGATGAGAGTTTGAACGTCGAGCAGACGTCGGTTGGCAGTGAAGCCGATCGCCCGCAGTGTGGGCAGATTGCGCAGCTTGCGGCCTACGCGAAAGTCGTAGGTGTCGTTACTCGAAGGTGACAGCCCTTCGGTCAATACCCGGGTTCGGAAGGTGTCGGGTGTCCGTCGGCCAAAGATCACGTGCAGCCGGTCAGGCCGACCGAGATCCAGGTTTTCGCGGATGATTTCCTCGAAGAGCTGCCGTCCGGTGCGGGGAAAATCCAGGACCTGCGGCAGCGAGAACTCGGCCGGTTCGGCGTATCACCGGATCGTGAATGGGGTGCCTGTTCCAGGGGGGATTCCTTGCCTAAAATTCTTCGGCCGGAACCGCTAGGTCATTGGTCGAAAAGGCGCGGAATCGCGCGTTTTATTAGGCAAAAATACCGTAAATCTATGTATTTAAATTGAAAATCTAAGGTCTCTTAATCCGTTTGTCGTAGGTTCGATCCCTACATGGCCCACCAATCACCAACCGCAGAACCCTTCTCTGTTTTGCCCGGCGCCCCCGGAACCGCACGGCTGGCGCGGGTTCCACAATTGGGCTGTTGACAACGCTTCGCCGGATTCCCCGATTTTTGGCTGAAACTTAGCCATTTCGCCTCTCAGTTCTCTGTCGAGCTGTTGACTGTCAACCGACCCGATCCAGCATTCATGCGGGTTTCAGCAGGGCGGGTTGGTGGGGGATTTTGGTTGGCAGATGGAACTCGCAGTCGAAACCTGAATCGGACGCGGCCGTTATCCAAGGGATCGCTTGACCAGACATCGTGCGACTCCCTTTCCCGTCTGGACCCCGGGCCGGCCGCTCAGCCGCCGTCCCGGCTCCGTTGACAAGGCCTCGGAAGCAGACGCATCCGCACCTGCCTATGGGCGGGAGCGCTCGTTGAATTGCTTCTAACGGCCTAAGGCGAAGTAGCCCAGGATCAGGTAGCACACCACCGCTGTTGCACCGTGAAGGGCAACAAGACCTCTTGGACGGATGCCTTTGGCGCGCTGGAAGGAAATGTAAATGCCGACCACGATGATCGCCACTGCAAGACCGATATTAACGAAGACACGGCTATCGCCTTGAAGCGCCGCGATGATAACAAGCGCTGAGCCGAGCAGAGCCATGCCGCCATGAACGAGCGCATAGAGCTTCGGCGTGCCTCGGCCTTGGAACACGTCGCAGGCCATGCTCAGGCCCATCACCGCCACGAGGGTGAAAACAGCCAGTGAGAACATCAACATAAGCGCCTCCTTGAGGATGGCTTCGTGCATCACTTCGGGAAGTGACAGCACGTCGAGGAATGTGAGCGAGGTGGCATCCTAGCACAGCGGTTGAGCGAGGCGGCTGCAATGTCCGCATTGTGACGCCCGTTACCGGGACGCCTAAACGGCGGCGACTCCGGTCAGGAACCCCGCGGCGGACGCAGGTTCCACGATTGGCCTTTTGACTGTCAACAGGCCCGATCCAACAATCATGCGGATTTCAGCGGGTCAGGTGGGAGCGGGGGATTGGTAGGCGGGCGGAACTTGGGTTGGAAGTTTTGATCTTCCGAGGCAACGTGCGGGTCATCTGGATGTCCGGCTCCCAGGCACCATGCACCGATGAAAATACGTCGCCTCTACACGAGGAGATGTTTGGTGGTATCTCTTCACCGCGGCACCTACCGTTCACTGAGATGCACGTAACGACGCCGGCTGAAGCTTCAGTCCATAGAGCTTGCCATCGGACGCCTCAAACACGACCACCGCATGGACCGCTGCGGGTTACAGGGCACCTTGGGCGATGCCTTGCATGCGGTCCTGTGCGCCGCTGGCTACAACCTGCGCTGGCTGATCCGGGCGGTTCTGCGCGGGCGGATCAAACCCCTTTTTTGGACGTTGTGGTTACGCGCATGGTTGGCTTACTGGCCCTACCCACCGCCACCGCCCGTTCACGCCCCCGCTCCCGGTGTCTCGAACTCAGCTTGCCGCCATCGGCGTGGGAACGTCAAACGCGGCCCACCGCAGCTTGAACGAATTTCGCAGGGCCGACTAATTAGGGTTAACTAAAATGCTGAGTATACTGCCGCCATCGATAAAGCCTTGAGGGTTGATTGGAGGGCAAACCCCGGCATCGCCCGTTACTAGCACGGTTGTATTAGTGGACGCGGAAACCAGCGCAGTGGTAATTAATTTCGAATCCGTTGTGGTGAAGTTATATAGATCTCCTATCCGATTTGTTCTCACGCCTACGTTTGTCGCAGCGGTTCCTCTTTGAACGAATACCCCAGGAACGCCTCCTGTTGCTCTGCATACAGCCAGCGATACCGACGGAAGCAGACTAACCGTGGCGACGAGCGCGATTAGAGTAAGTAACTTGTTCATATGTTATCTCGTCTGAATGGCGAATCGAACGTTAATCCAAGAAGGGGAATGACGTTTCTCCTCCCTGCCCTTTAAGAGTGCACGGAAAACAGAACGTTGTATGTGCGGAAGCACACATAGGGGCTTTTTTGCGAGTTTTTTTGCTTGACGCTAGCTACAGGTCTATGGAATACCTGGGTCCGCAGGTTTTCTGCGGGTGGTCACGAGGCGAGCATGACCAAGGCCGAAAGCGGCGCAGCCGTCGAAAATCCTAGTCTGCGATTGCAGTCCCGCCGTTCCTGAAACCCTGCGCAGCCAGGTTTTCGCGCCTTTTTCCGGCTCGATAAATCGCGGCGCCGCGAACGCGCGCGGACTGGGCTTGGGTCTCACCGTTGCGCACACGGTCATGCGCCACCAAGCACCAAACGCAGAAACTTTTTGCCGGGCCGATGCCGCTGGCCGACCGCAAGAGCTTGTCCAACTCGGCGTAATGCGCCTGGACGTGGCCGACCATCTGCGCATCTAGGTCGTCGAGTTGTTTGCGGATGGTTTCGATCATGGACTCGATGCCTGGACGCACGACGGCCATGGCCAATTGCAGCTGCTGGCGCTCGGACAGCATCATCGTCACGAGTTGGCGCCTGCGAGTGACCATCGCCGCCAGCGCCTGCTGCTGTGAATCGGCCAGCGGACGAATGCAGCTGGCCAGATCGTCGCGGCGTACGAGTACGCCGGCCAACTCCGCCAGCATGCGCGCGTCGATGGCATCAGTCTTGGCCAGCCGTCCCATGGACTTGGCGAAATCGCGGGCCTGGCGCGGATTGACCACCGCCACCGGCAAGCCCGCGGCCTGCAGCGCACAGGCCAGCGCCGCTTCGTAGCCCCCAGTGGCCTTCATGACCACCAACGCCACGCACAACGGTCTGAGGGCGGCGACCAGCGCCGAATGCGCCTCGGCCGCGTTGTCAAAACGCTGGACATCAAGCTTGGCGCCCAGCCTCCAGACATCCACGTTCTCCTTGGCTATGTCGATGCCGACCGCCACCGAGGAAGCAGACATGGTCTTCAGATCCCTTGCTTGTGAATGCGCGCTCGGACAAGTCGGCGCGCGTAACCATTCGGGCTTCAGGAAGACCAGCACGGCAACCGTGCGCGACTAACTTGAGCGGCTGACGAGCATGAAAGAAATATCATCAGATGATATCCTTGGAGCATGAAGTCTGACCCCGGCATCGAGACCCTGCTGGATCTGCACGGTCAGATTATCGATCAGGGAAGCGGCTATTGGGTCAAACTCGAAGCATACCGGGTCGCGCCGACAGCAGAGGTGCCCCATGGCATTCGCTATTGCCTGACTCTACATGAACCGTATGGTAAGCGGATATTGGGTTACGACAATGCGCATGCCATCAAGCTGCCGAAGAAGTTCAAATATGCCGGGCGACGCCTGACGTTTGATCACCAGCATCGCCATGCCACGGATCAGGGGGTTCCCTACGAATTCAAGGATGCGCACCAGTTGTTGGCGGATTTTTTTGCGGAGGTTGACCGCGTGCTATCAGAGGTGAGGAAACGATGAAAGCGATCGTGATCGGCATCATGCCCCAAGACAAGATTCGTGAGCGGATCCTGGCCATTGCGCGTGGAGATCTCAAGCCCAAGCCTGGCGATCCGACTATCTGGTTTACCTCGATCCGGTCGCTGGCGGAAGTCCTAAGCGACGACAATCGGGCCTTGCTCAAGATCATTCGGGATACCGCGCCGGCGTCGATCGCCCTGCTGGCCGAACAAACGGGTCGCAAGCCCGGCAATCTTTCCCGCACGCTGAAGACGATGTCTCATTACGGCCTCGTGGAGATGCGGCGCGAGAAGAACCAGGTGCGGCCCATCGCCAAGGCGACGGAGTTCAAGATCATTGCGGCCTGAGCACGGTTGCAAGGCCGCTTTGGTGAAACGGAGCTCGTGCGGAGCACTGACTGGTTTGGCCGCCGTGTAACGGATCGGGCCGCACGGCATGAAGATGACGGGTTGTTGACCGTCGCGGCGAATCGGCGTCGCGGTCAGGCCGAGCATGAACTTGGCACCCGCGCGCTTGAGTAACGCATCGAAAGAGACGCCGCCAACGAGATGACCCTCGTCTACGATTGCATGGCCTGAATTCTCTGCATGGCCGGAAACAAGCCAATGGCCCGGCTGTTTGGTCGGTCTGGAGCGGAGAAAACGGGGCGCTGGTGCGGGGCAAGCGCAAATTTGAACCTGCCTGTTGCGGACTCGCCGCTGCGCCACCCCCGCTGTCGAACGTGGCAACGCCTGCTAAACGCCGGAATACAGCCACGGTCGGGTTCGAAGGGGCGTTCATGACAACGGCTCCGGTTGAGAGGGGCTGTATGAACGCGCTTCCCTGGCGAACAGCTAAGGCTAAATTCGGCCTCTCGGAAGCGGTGCACCAACATCCCCAACGCTGATGCTCGGGTAAAATACCGGTCCTCTCCCAGACACCTCACTGTCCCATGCGCGATCCGATGGCCACCGTTGACCTGTTTGATGACCTTAATGGAGATTCGGACTCGCACCCGGCACGCCTACGGAGTCTGGTTCTGTCGGGAACAGCCCCGCTTAACCCGGATCAGAAGAAGTTCAATCGTCTGATCAAGCAGATCGAAGCCCGCCGCACCCAATTGGCCGACTGGAACGAGGCGATTCCGGCCTTCCGGCAACGCTATGGCCGCGACCTGCATCCCTTGCTCGAACGGGAGCGGGCGCTCAAGGCCCAACTGGCAGAACATCTGGACTGGGGCTACGACCAGAAAGGACTGACCAAGACCGAGCGGCATAAGCTTTCGGCCCTCATCATCGACCTGGCTTTGGACGTGCTCGGGCAGGGCGGGCCGGACGAGGCGATGAAGGCACTCTACAACAAGCACAGCCGGTCGGATTTCGACGCGGAGGAGACCGCCCAGATGGAGCAGATGAAGGCCATGCTGGAGGATACCCTGGGCGTTGAGTTGGGCAACGACCTGGACCTGACTTCGCCGGAAAGCCTGTTCGAAGAACTGCGAGCACAGTTCGAGGCGAAGGACCAAGCCCGCGCCGAAAGAGCCAAGCGCCGCAAACCTACTGCCAAGCAACAGGCGAAGGAAGCGCAGCGGGAGGCGGAAGCGAAGCAAGTCAGCCAGTCAATCCGGGAGGTTTACCGCAAACTGGCCAGCGCTCTGCACCCCGACCGGGAAAGCGACCCGGAGGAACGGCAGCGCAAGACCGCGTTGATGCAAAAGGCCAATGAAGCCTACGAGCGGGGCGCCTTGCTGGAACTCTTGGAGCTGCAACTCCAACTCGAACACATCGATGAAGCCCATCTGGCAAACCTCGGGGGCGAGCGGCTCAAACACTACCTCAAGATCCTGAAAGACCAGGTGCGCGAGTTGGACAGCGAACTGCAGCGAACCAAACAGGACCTTGCGGCCGAATTTGGCTTCCCTCCCCACGGCCGTTTATCGCCGGACGTGCTCATGGCCCGGCTCCGGTCCGATGTGGCCGCTACGGAAAGCCAGCTGCGCAGCCTGCTGCAGCAGATCGATACCATCGGCGACGTCAAGTCGCTGAAAGCGTGGCTGAAAACGGTGACGCTGGAGAGGCCGCCAGTATTTGCTTTTGATCTCCCGTTCTGACTTCGGTCGGGCACCGGCTGGCAGGCAGGCTACATAATCCCGTCGCCAGCGCTGCCAGACCGCGGTTGCGGGGCTGCGCGCGTGGTCCTCTATCGGGCCCACGGCCTCGTCCACTCCGGGGGAGCTGACCCTATCCAAATCATTGCCTTCTCACGCAGCCGGCCGATCTGCCGGTTGCCGAAAACCAGCCAACGATGGAGGGTGCGCAAATCTGCCCACCCTCGCCGTCGCCCGGCACCGCGAAGCGGCTGCCACGTATCTCGAGGTGACAGCCGCAGGTCAAAAAACTTGAGCCCTAGGCCGCTTCACTTAGCGTGGGCGCTTTGCGACTCTCGCCCTTGCCGATCGTCAACAGGTCCCAGACCAGCAGAACCACGCCGCCGGTGGTCACCAGACCGAACAACAGGCGCCAGTGCATGGCCTGCTTGAACCAGACCTGATTCTGCGCCGCGAAGTAGCCTTCCCAGGTCGAACCACCCACGGCGCGCTCCACGAAGGACTGCTCGTAGCCGGCGATCAGGAGTGCCACCGTCATGCCCATCACGCCCAGGTTCAGCAGCGCCAACGCCCATTTCCATTTCCAGCCGTTGCCCGGCAGGTCACCACCCATCCAGACATCGCCGCGCCATTTCTGCGCGGCCAGATAGAAAAAGGCGATGTTGATCGTCGCGTACGCACCGAAGAACGCCAGATGGCCGTGTGAGGCGGACCACTGCGTGCCGTGGGTATACAGGTTGATTTGCGGCAGCGTATGCATGAATCCCCAGACACCGGCGCCTAAAAAGTTGCCGAAAGTGTGCGCGATGATCCACGCCAGCGCCGGATGGTTGCGGCTCCTGAAGTTGTGCACACCGGCGTCATAGACGGAATGCACGACCATCGCGACCAGCGGAATCGGCTCTAGTGCCGAGAAAAAGCCGCCGATCGAAAACCAGTAATCCGGCGTGCCGATCCAGAAGTAATGATGGCCGAGGCCCAGAATGCCGGAGCCAAACATCAGCGCGACTTCGATGTATAGCCAGGTCTGGACGATCTTGCGGCGCGCGCCCAACAGATGCATCAGGGACCACGCCATGATGCAGCCGACCAGCACTTCCCAGGTCGCTTCGACCCACAGATGGATCACCCACCACCACCAGTACTGATCCGCGGTGATATTGGTCAGGTAGAACATGCCGGCGACGTACAGGCCGGCCAGCGCGACCAGGTCCAGGGTCAGCACGCCCGCGATACCGGACCAGCGGCCCTTCATGAACGTCCCGGCGACGTTGTAGAAGAACACCAGCATGACCGCCACGATGCCGATGTCGGCCCAACGCGGGGCTTCGATATATTCGCGGCCTTCGTTGATGAACCAGATGCTCGCATCCTTGCCGGGACCGGTCTGGATCAGCAGGTACACCAGCACGACCACGGTGACTGCGGCGGTCAGCACGTAGAACGCAACATTGCCCCACTTGAGACCGGCGATCTCGGTGCCGCTTTCATCTTCGAGAAACCAGTAGATCGAACCGATGAAGCCGTACAGCAGCCAGACGACCATCGCGTTAATGTGCACCATCCGGTTGACGTTAAAGTCGAGGATGCCGTGCAGGAAACCGGGCGCGACGAACTGGATGCCGGAGAGCATGCCGAACAGCACCTGTGCGAGGAAGAGTACAACTGCAACGGCGAAATACTTGACCGCGAGTTGCTGACCGCCGTTCAGATGCGGGCTGTCCAGGGCATCGAAAGCGCCGGCGATGCGGTGGGGTAGTGCGGCGACGGAGTAGATCATGGCTGCACCTGTGCGTTCAGGGTCTTGAAGTTATGCGGGAAGCCGTTGGTGTCGATGGCCGACATCCATTTCAGGAAGGCGACCACGCCTCTCGCTTCCTCGTCGGTCAGACCGAGGTTGGGCATCACCCGGCCGGATCCGAAAGTCCGCGCGTTCCGCTCCGGATCCTTCAGAAACGTGAGCATCAAGGTTTCACGGCTGGCGGCGCTGATCCAGCCGGGATCGAGCCAGGCTTTCGTGAGGTCGGGGGCGTAGTAGGCCCCATTGCCGAGGAGGGTATGGCAATTCATGCAGTTCTTGGTCTGCACGGTTTTCTTGCCCAGGTCCACCAGGGTCTCCGCTTCCGCCTCGCTCAACGGCTTGCCGAACAGCGGCTCATCCTTGCCGATCACCGGGGCGTAGCGATTTTGTTTGTCGTCGAAGCGGTAGTCGATCTCCTGGTTGATCACGCTGTAGCTGCGCACCCGTTGGCCCCCGACGGATGTTTTCGACAGCGTGTCGAAGGTCAGCACGATCAGGATCACGAACGATCCGGCGGTGACCCAGATCGCGACCTTCTTCCAGAAATCCTCCGATGACCATCGGGGCGGGTTTGCGCTCATGGCGTTTTCCTTGCTGCAGTTGAAGAAAGAGGGTTGTCTCCGTCGTGGTCCGCGGAGACTTCCCGGTTTTCGGCATGCTCAGCGCGGTGGGTGGCCGCACACAGATGCCAGATCGCTTGCGGGGCCAGCAGATAGCCCAGCAGCATCAGGACGGTCACCAGGGTCCAGTTACCATGCAGATGGGCGGCCTGGGCCAGCGCGTAGACGGCGATGGCCAGCGTCGCGTAGCAAGCATAGGCCCAGGGCATCAGATGCCGACGGTTGCCGAGCCGCGCCCAGGCGAACAGCCCGGCATAGCCGGCACCGAACAGAATCACCGCCGCGGCCGAAAAGAAAGTCACGAAAAAATCCTGAAGTGCGACGGGTTCGATCACGGTTTCGATGCCTCGGCGACCAGGAGCGTCATCGGTAGTGGCTGTCCGCGCTCCGCAGGGAAGCCCGGTGTGCGTCGCCGCTGACGGGACGACGGCATCGCCTGGCTCATCCTGCGTCGGCGGCCAGTGCGCGGGCTGCCGGGAAAAGTACGTTTTTTTCCAGATGGATGTGCCGCATCAGACCGCGCTCCAGTGCTTCCAGCGCGCGGTAGTCGAAGCGGTAGTCTTCGAGCACGCGCGCGCCGGCGTTCGACGACGCCAGGTCCTTCAGTGGTATCTCTGGCGTGATGACCATCGGGGATCCTCCTTCAGTTGGTGTCGCTGGCGCCGGGTGGGCTGACGACAAAGGCGTCGGCATAGATGTCCTTCATCGATGCGCCGGCCAGGAATGCGTGCTTCTTGGCCGATTTGACCATCTCGGGATGGCCGCACAGGTATACGCGCCAGTTCTTCAGCGACCCGGTTTCCTGTAGCGCGATGTCGTGGACGCGGCCTCGCGCGTGGCCGGGGGGTGCCTCGGGTCCCGAAAGGCACGGTGTATAGTCGAAGTTCGGCTGGCTTCGGGCGAGATCCCGCAACTCGCGCGTCAGATAAAGGCCGCGGCGGTCACGGCTGCCATGGAACAGGCGGATCGGCCCGGAATGTCCACGCTGCAGTGCGTCGCGCGCGATCCCGAACAGCGGGGCCAGGCCGGACCCGGTACCCACCAGCAACAGGCCCTGGTCCTTGTCGCCGTCCGTGTAGAAGCATTCGCCGGCCGGGCCGCGGATGTCCACCCGATGGCCGGGACGAAGCTCCTCGTGTACCCAGCGACTGGCCCGTCCCTGCGGAACGCGTCGGACATGCAGATGCAGGTGTTCGTCGTGTTCCGGCACGCTGGCGAGCGAATAGCTTCGGCTGAGTTGCGCATCGCGGACCAGATTGATGAATTGGCCAGCTCGGTAATCGAGCGGGTCATGGCATTCCAGTACAACCTTCATGACCTCCGCGTTAAGCAGTTCGAGGCCTCGAACCGTTGCGGGAATGCTGCTGTCGTGGGCCGTAGCCTCCATGCTGGCGACTGCCAGGTTCTCGGTTGGCTGACACACACACGCGAGGAAGTGGTTGCGGGCCTTCAAGCTGTCCCGCAGCCCCTTCTGGGCGGCTGCGGGTGGCGTCCCATCGACGGCTCGCATCAGGCAGCTTTGACACAGGCCGCTGCGACAGGAGTGCGGGACAGGGATTCCTTGTTCCAGCAGACAGTCCAGCACTGACTGCCCTTCGCGGATGGGCCAGGAGTCGCGGCCGTAGCGCAGGATCGGCATCTCTCTCGTTCCTTAGTATTCGGCAGCTTGCTTGATGCGCGCAGTTCGTTGCGCTTAGCGGTTCAGCACGTCACTGCGGGTACTTTCCGCGATCGCGCCGACCTGGGCGATCAGTTCCTCGCGGACTCCCAGTTCTCGCAGCGTCGAGGCCAGATTCTCGATAACGGCATTCACGTGGCCGTCGCTGAGACCTCGTGGGACCAGGTGCGCGTGAGCGCGACGCATGTCCTGGCCGGTGTAGTGGTGCGGGCCACCGAAGGCCATGGTCAGGAAGGCCTTCTGCTTCGCAGCTTGCTGGTCCATATCCACGTCTTCGAAGAAGTGGCTGATGCGGTCATCGCTCAGCACCTTGCGATAGAAGATGTCCACCGCGGCGTCCACTGCCGGTTCTCCTCCGAGTTGTGCGTACAGGGAATCGTGGGTCTGGGTCCACCAATCGCTCATCTTGCTGGTCATGCGTTTGATCTCCGCGGCTTTTAAAATGGATTTATGATACAAGTTATCGCGCAGGGGCAGGCCATCGCCTTCCTTGATGTATCGATACGAACATGTATCTGAGATGTAAGAATAAGAAGCTGGTTGCGTGATGTCAATGATCTTGCTCATTGAGTAGCGCGTAATCTCGAATTTTTAAGAAGTACAAGCGATGCAGCTTACGCAGTTCACGGATTATTCGCTGCGGGTGTTGATCCACCTGGCGAGACTGCCGACACCCGGGGTCGCGACCGTCTCCGACATCGCCCGTCACTACGCTGTCTCGCGCAATCACCTCGTCAAGGTCGTGCACAATCTCGCGACTCACGGTTTCATCCAGACGACCCGGGGCAAAGGCGGCGGGATGCAACTGGCGAGGCCGGCGCGCATGATCGGCGTGGGCGAGGTGGTGCGCGTGACGGAGCCCAACATGAATCTGGTCGAGTGTTTTGATCCGAAGCTCAATGAATGCCGGATCGTCCGAGGTTGCTACCTGAAGGCGATCCTGCACGAGGCGCGACGATCGTTCATGCAGGTGTTGGACCATTACACCCTCGCCGACGCAGCCGGCGTCGATGCGTTGGTAACGAACGAGTCGGTAGCGTCCAGCGAGCGTGCTTCGGAGGTTGCTGGCTCCGGGGGTGGGAAATGAGGGATGTCATTCCTGTTGTCGAGCGGCGCTACTTCGCGATGCGGAAATTGCCAAGCAGCGTTATGTCCCGCTGGAGGGAGGGGCGCCGTTGCGGTTCTCGATCCGCTGCGCCGGTGAGTCTTGATCGGAGTCGTGTCTTACGCGAATGCGCCGACGACAACCCGGAATGCGGCGCCAGCCAAGCTTCGGCCAAAGCATCATCCATGCCTAATGACCGCCCCTCCGCCCAACTCGTCGCCGTGATCCTGCCGTTCCGATGGGACGTCGGCGGTGTGTTGCACGAAGCGAATCCGATAACCTCAACGTTAAGCGAGTCGCATGATGCGTCCGAGCCGATCCCACGTTCTTTTCAGCTATGGCTTCCGGCCTTTCTTTCTGCTGCTCGGCGTCTACGCGGTCGTCATCGTCACGCTCTGGGGTTTGACCCTAGCGGGTGTGCTGGCCTGGCGTGGTTCAGTCTCTGCGTTCATCGCACACGGCCATGAGATGGTGTTCGGGTTCGCCGGCTGCGCCATTGCCGGGTTTCTGCTGACGGCTGTCGCGACCTGGACTGGCCGGCCCCCGATCGCCGGACTGCCGCTGTTGCTGCTGAGTGGACTCTGGCTTCTCGCTCGGATCGCTGCATTGTGTCCGGATCGGTTGAGTTTCTCGGTCTGGGCCGCCGGAAGCTGTCTGTTCTGGCTGACGCTGTCTTTATTGATCGCACGGGAGGTGTTCGCAGCGCGCAATACGCGAAACTACAAGGTGCCGGCACTGTTGCTCGCCTTTTTGATCGCCGAGGCGGTGTTCTTCTCAGCGGGTCCGGAACACGGTGACGTTCAGGCTGCCTGCTTGCGGGTGGGGTTGTTCCTGGTCCTGGGGATGATTTCACTCGTTGGCGGCCGCATCCTGCCCGCCCTCACCCAGAACTGGCTGCGCGCGAACCGGCCGCAGCTCGCGATTCGGCTGCCGACATTCGACCGTCTCGACCGGGTGGCGGTGTTGCTGATGGGGATGTTCGCCGTGGCCTGGGTGGTGGTGCCCGATGGAGGGGGCACCGGCTGGCTCGGATTGGCTGCGGCGGCCGCACAGGCGGCGCGCGTGATCCGTTGGCGCGGCTGGCTGGCGGGTTCGGAGCCGCTGTTGTGGATCCTGCATCTGGGTTATGCCTGGATACCAATCGGTTTCGCGCTGCTCGGTCTTGCGTCGATCACCGGGTGGGCGCTACGCGATGCGGGTTTGCATGCGCTCGCCTACGGCGCGATCGGAACCCTGATTCTTGCGGTCGCGGCACGCGTGGCGCTCGGCCATACCGGAAGGCCCCTGATGGCCTCGGCCCGAATGCGATGGGCCTTCGTACTGATTAGCGTGGGGACCCTGGGACGGCTTGCCTCCGTATTCGCGAGCGAAGGCTTATGGCTGTCAGCTGGGTCGTGGGTCGTCGCGTACGGGCTGTTTATCTCCCAGTACGCGCCGATCCTGCTAAAGCCGAGAGTGGACCACAAGTGCTAGCAGCGCGTTGGGCCGATATGGCCGAGGTGACCTGACGGGCCGAATGGTGGCAGGTCTCCCTGAACCGTGAAACGCGGGCGTCCGCACTGTGTTCGTCGACTGCGGGCAAGCCGGAGCAAGTGACCCCGATTCAGTTCCTGAGTCCGGCTGGTAAAATGTGACCCCAGGTTCCCAGCTCACTGAGCGGCACCGGCCACACCTGGTCAGATGAATATCTTCAGTCAATTCGGTGTGTGAAATGGTTCCGAAGCGCAGCCCCATAGTCGGACCCTGGCTCGGTTCGGTCGCCTGCGGCGACGCGATGAGCGCACTGATCCGTACCAAAGACTGGTCGGCTACGCCCATCGGGCCACCTGAGGGCTGGTCACCCGCCTTGCGGATGATCGTGCAGCTCATGCTCGCGAATCGCTTTCCCATGCTGCTGTGGTGGGGCGATACGTTCTGCTCGATCTACAACGACGCCTACGTCCCCATTCTCGGCGCGAAACACCCCTGGGCGCTTGGCCGGCCCGTGAGCGAATGCTGGAGCGAGATCTGGGACGTACTTCAGCCCCTGATCGAGACGCCGTACCGCGGTGGCCCGGCCACGTGGATGGACGACCTCTGTCTGGAACTCAACCGGCGGGGCGTCCTCGAGGAGACCCATTTCACCATCGCGTATAGCCCGGTGCCTGACGAAACGGCGCCGAACGGCATCGGCGGCGTGCTGGCCACAGTGCACGAGATCACTGGGAAGGTTATCGGGGACCGGCGCGTGGCCGTCTTGCGCGATCTGGGCGCACGGTCTGCAGAGGCGCGGACGGCGGATGAAGCTTGTGCCGCCGCAGCCGAGTCGCTTTCCCGGCATCCCAAAGACCTTCCCTTCGCCCTGCTGTACCTGATCGACCCGGCCCGCAACGAGGCCCGTCTGGCGGGTGCCGCCGGCGTCGAGGCAGAACACCCGGCCGGTCCGGCAGTGATGTCTCTGGAAGACGTGCCGGATGAAACGCTGTGGCCGCTCCGGGCGGCGCTGCGAAGCGACGCACCGCAAACCGTGGAGAACCTGGATCTCTGCCCGGAAGACCGGGTGCCCGCCGGCCCGTGGTCGGATCCACCGAACATGGCGGTGGTGATGCCGATTCCGTCCAACAAGGCGCATGTCCCGGCAGGGTTTCTGGTGGCCGGTGTCAGCGCCCGAATCAGTTGGGATGACGCGTACCTGGATTTTCTGACCCTGGTAGCCTCCCAGATTGCCACCGGCATCGCGAACGCGCGCGAGTACGAGGAAGAACGGAAGCGCGCCGAAGCGCTGGCCGAGATCGACCGGGCCAAGACCGTCTTCTTTTCCAATGTCAGCCATGAGTTCCGCACCCCGCTGACCTTGTTGCTGGGTCCGACCGAAGAGGCCCTGGCGTTGCCTGACCAGGCCCTCCGGGGTGAAGGCTTGGCCACCGTCTTTCGGAATGCCCGGCGACTGCTGAAACTCGTCAACACCTTGCTGGACTTCTCCCGAGTGGAAGCTGGGCGGGTACAGGCCTGTTACGAACCGGTGGATCTTCCCGGCCTCACGGCCGACCTTGCCAGTGTGTTCCGAGCGGCGATTGAACGCGCGGGCTTACGGTTCCACGTGCACTGTCCGGCACTGCCCGACGGCGCAGAACCCGCCTATGTCGATCGGGAACTGTGGGAAAAGATCGTCCTGAATCTGCTGTCGAACGCCTTGAAGTTCACGTTGACCGGCGCGATCGAGGTGCGCGTCGAATCCCGAGGCGCGCAGGTCCAACTGGTCGTGCGCGATACCGGGATCGGCATTCCCGCGTCGGAACTGCCCCGTATTTTCGAGCGTTTCCACCGGGTACAAAACCGGGGGGGGCGAAGCCACGAGGGTTCCGGTATCGGCTTGGCCCTGGTGCGGGAACTGGTCAAGCTGCATGGCGGCAATGTGAGCGTCGACAGCGCCGAAGGCCGAGGCAGCACGTTCACCGTTACGCTGCCGCTGGGCAAGGGTCATTTGGATCCGCGACGGATCGGCCCGCCGTCGGGTCCGTTGGACCACGGCACCCGAGCGTCACCGATCCTTGAGGAGGCCTTGAACTGGCTCCCGGATGCCGAGCGGTCAGCAGAGCGGCCCGGGAGCCTGGAGCACGAGGTGTTGTTCGAAGCCGAGCCAGGTCGACGCGGGGAGCCCCGGTTGCGGGAGCTGTCAGGCCGTATCCTGTGGGCCGACGACAACGCCGACCTGCGTGCCTATGTGGCGCGACTCCTGGGCGAGCGCTTTCAGGTGGAAGCCGTGGCCGACGGTGAGGCGGCACTCGCTGCGGCCCGCACGCGACGGCCCGATTTGGTACTCGCCGACGTGATGATGCCCCGGCTGGACGGGTTCGGTCTGCTGCGTGCCCTGCGCGACGATCCGGCGACGGCCGGGATCCCGGTCATCCTGCTTTTAGCCCGGGCCGGCGAGGAAAGCCGGATCGAGGGTATGGGGGCCGGTGCCGATGATTATCTGATCAAGCCCTTCAGCGCGCGGGAGCTTCTGGCTCGGGTCGAGGGTGCTCTCAAGCTCGCCCGTCTGCGGCAGGAGAACGAGGATGCGCTGCGCGCGAGCGAGGAGCGGCTGAGCTTCGCACTGGAAACGAGCCGTATCGGAGCCTGGGACCTGGATCTGGTGGAGCACACCGCGTTCCGCTCCCTGCAACACGACCGCATCTTCGGTTACGAGCACCTTTTGCCCCACTGGACTTACGAACTGTTCCTCGAGCATGTGCTGCCGGAGGATCGTGCAGCCGTGGACGCTGCGTTTCGAACGGCCACCGACACGCGTCAGGACTGGAGCTTCGAATGCCGCATCCGGAGCGCCGATGGCGAAGTGCGCTGGATCTGGGCGGCCGGCCGGCACGGCATGGACGCCGGTGGCCGGCCGTGCCGGATGGCAGGTATCGTCCAGGACATCACCGAGCGCAAGCGGGTGGACGAGCAGCGCCAGCAGTTCGTGTCGCTGGTGGAGACCAGTCACGAGTTCATCGGCATGTGCGATCTTCAACTGAAGCCGTTTTACATCAACCCGGCCGGCTTGCGGTTGGTCGGTCTGCGGGATTTTGAGCAGGCGCTGGCAACGTCCGTGACGGACTTTTTCTTTCCCGAAGACAGGACGCTCATCATGGAGGAGTTCTTTCCCGGGGTGCTGAGGAGCGGCCACGGCGAAATCGAAATCCGTTTCCGGCATTTCAAGACGGGGGAGCCGCTGTGGATGATTTATGCCGTGTTTGCCCTCCGGGACGCGGCCGGTCAGACTAGCGGCTACGCGACGGTGAGCCGCGAGATCACCGAGCGCAAGCGGACGGAGCAAGCCCTGCTCGAGGCCGACCGCCGCAAGGACGAGTTTCTGGCGACGCTGGCGCATGAGCTGCGAAATCCGCTGGCACCGATACGGAACGGCTTGACCCTGCTGCGGCAAGCCGGAGGGGACGGGGCAAGCGCTGAACCGGTCCGCGCGATGATGGAGCGTCAGGTGGACCATCTGGTCGAGCTAGTTGACGATCTTCTGGAAGTCTCGCGGATCACGCGGGGCAAGATTGCGTTGAGAAAAGCGCGGATCGTGCTTTCGGATATTCTGGGTCAGGCACTGGAAACCAGTCAGCCGCTCATTCAGGCCGGTGCACATCGGATTACGGTCACCCTGCCGGAAGAACCGCTGCGCTTGGAGGCCGATCCCTCGCGACTCGTCCAGATTTTCTCGAATCTGCTCAACAACGCGGCCAAATACACCGATGCCGGCGGGCAGATCAGCATTACCGCGGAACGGCAGGGCAGCGAGGTCGCGGTCAGCGTCCGCGATACCGGGATCGGCATTCCCGCCGAGATGCTGCCCAAGGTCTTCGACCTCTTTGCCCAGGTTGACCGCACCCTTGGCCGTGCGCAGGGCGGCCTCGGCATCGGGCTGGCACTGGTGCGGCGCCTGGTCGAGATGCACGGAGGACGGGTCGACGTGCGTAGTGACGGCGCCGGCCAGGGCAGTGAATTCCTCGTGCATCTGCCTCTCGCGGTCGAGCCTACGGTCGGAATCGAATCGCCGGCAGCGAGTCGGGCGGCATCGATCGGTGTGTCAGCGGGTCGTTTGCTGGTGGTGGACGACAGTCGTGACGCGGCGGACACCCTGGCCTTGCTGTTGCAGACGTCGGGGGCTGAGGTCCGGGTGGCCTATGACGGGCCGTCGGCCTTGAAGGTGGTCTCGGAATTCAAGCCTGCCGCGGTGCTGTTGGATCTCGGAATGCCGGGAATGGACGGTTATGAAACGGCGCGCCGTATCCGGGAGTTGCCGGGCGGCACCGAGATGGTGCTAATTGCTTTAACCGGCTGGGGCCAGGATGACGATCGACGCCGCACCCGCGAGGCGGGGTTCGATCACCATTTGGTGAAACCGGTCAACTTCAGTCTGTTGCAGACCCTACTGGCGTCCTTGGGGCCGGCCGAGCATAAAGCCTGACGCCCGTGAGTCGTCCGCCGTCTGCCCTGGAGCGGTGACGCCCTCGTTTCGCATGCGCCCTGAGCCACATGGCTGGCGTGTGTTACGCGAAATGGCTGTTGACGGCTCACCCCAGATCTCCCGTTTCTTGGCGGATTTCCGGTCACTCCGCCTCTCCGCATGATTTGGGCTGTGGACCGCAGCACAGCGCGGATTCGGCCAACAAGCGGGTTTCGACGAGTTGGGCCGGAGCGGGAGTTGTGCGGTTCGTGTCCGATGCGCCGAGCTATCTCTCAGGTGGCGCATGAAGAGGCCAGAATCGCCTGGAGGAACTGCAGCACACAACCGATCTTGCCGCGGTGTGCGGAGGGAGATATGGGGTCAGGGAGCTTGCTGGTTGGGGCTGGGCCAGCGCAGGGGCG
>NZ_SRSH01000002.1 GCF_006175985.1 Methylotetracoccus oryzae
TACTGGAACTGGCCGGAAATACCCTGGAGTTACGACGACCGGGCCGAACAGCACCAAGACCCCTCCATCGCCTCAACCCACGACCTCGCCGACAGTACAAGTAGCCTTAACTTAACGGCATTGCCCCCCCCCCCCGCACCATCGGCCTCTCGGAGTCTTGCTGTAACGTCGGACGGCTGAGCTCCGCGATCTGACTCGGGCGGAAGCGTGAGACCGACGCCGCCGCGCAAGGCGCTGCGCTGAGCCCGTAGGGCTTGCCGCTCTTCGAGAAAATGACGCTGGTCCATGCCAGACATACCCGTCCAGAAAGTTACTCCGATAGGCAGGTACCGTAATCCAAGGGTACTCCGGTCGGGTGAAGAACCCCTTTGGAGCTCCAGGTTCAAAGTTACGTAAGTCGGCCAAGGCGCGTTGGTAACGACCGTGGGAGCCTGACGCGGGGTCACTGATTCAGCGCCATTTGGTCGGCTGCACGCCTCGGTGGGCTTGAGCGGGTAGCGCGCTAGCCCAGCGGGATTGGAACGGATACGTCGACGCGCCGGTCCTCTATCCCGCGGCGCCGGGCCTGTCGGCCGCTATCGGGTGCGGGCTTGTTCGAGCTGCTTGTGATCTGTCATTCAACGTGCCCGAGCCGGACATGGCTGCACGTGGCAGTAAGCGCGACACCCATCACGACAACCGAAAAGACGACCTATATTCATGCTGAAGTGTTTGATGACTCCAATGGATTCAGGATGATGAACAGCAAGCTGGTCATTTTTCTCGGTAGCGCGGCACTCGGCGCGTGTCATTCGGCGACGCAGCTGAACACGATACCCGATCAAGCCGAGGTGCATCGGGACAACACCATAATCTGCATGACACCATGTGAGATCGAGTCGCGCATGCCGTGGTTCGCCCCGTCGATCAAGCTTCATCTTGAGAGAGCTGGCTTCGAACCGAGGGACGTCTTGTTACGGCGCAACGATGTTTACGTAGCACGAGTGATCTTTTTCCCATTTTTCTGGCCTTGGGCGGTTGGGCTGGAGCCGACGCGAATCGAAAAGCTTTCGCCGCTTAAGCCCGACGTGCAAGCAACGCCCCTCGCACCCTCTATAAGACCCGATACCACGATTAAAGGCGAAGTCGCCAGGCGGGTCCAGTCGCCACCAGTGCTCTAGGCGGTCCCGCCTCACTGGCGCGCCCGCGGCATGAGCCGGTGACCCCAGTGATCCGCGATCGAATAATGCCCGACAAGCCCGCTCCGAGCAGCGCATGAGGAAGCGCGGCGGCGAGGTCATCACCGGGGCGGTCCCCTTCCCGGCGGCGGACGCTGAAACTGTCCCGGTTGAAAACAGTCGAAACGGTCGACTCGCCGGTGTCGCGTCAGGTCGACGCAAGGTGTCGATTCTGGTGTCGTCGCGGGACCGTGAGCGAGTGGGTCCAAGGCCGTCGGCAGGCGATCTCCCGGAAGATGATGCCGCGGTTCTGGGTTACCGATCACGACCGTACGAAACATACCCTTTTGCCATGTCTGACGCTGCCTGCAGCATTGTTGACTTTTCTTCTCGAATCCTTCAACTTACGCAGCCAAGACGGGCCCCGTATAAGGAAATTGCGACGCTCAATAGGGAATTTTTCCTCAACAGGGATCAGATCCGTCCTCTCCAAGAATTATTTAGGGTCAATTGCTTACAACGTTTGTCGTCTGCCCTGGCAGACGTACGAGGAGGAAATCGATGAAAAAACCCGTGAAAAGTTGGCTGATCGCAACCTCGGTTGCATCGTTGCTGGCAGCACCCGGGCTTTCCCAGGCGAACGCTGAGATCGAGAAACTGAGCCAAGACCCGAACAGCTGGGCCACTTGGGGCGGCGACTACTCAGGTGCTCGTTACAGTTCGCTGACGCAGATCAACAAGGATACCGCCAAAAATCTTCAGCCGGTCTGGACCTTCTCCACCGGCATGCTGCGTGGCCACGAAGGGGGCCCGCTCGTCGTCAACGGCCTGATCTACATCCACACCGGCTTCCCGCACAAGGTGTACGCGCTGGATCAGGACACGCATTCCGTCGTGTGGGAATACAACTACGCGCCGGACAAGGGCACCGATCCGCAACAGGTCATCGGCGTGATGTGCTGTGACGTGGTCAACCGCGGTCTGGCCTATGGCGACGGCAAGGTGTTCCTGGCACAGGGCGACGCCACGCTGATTGCGCTGGACGCCAAGACCGGCAAGACGGTCTGGAAGGTCAAAAACGGCGACACCAAGCAGGGCATGACCAATACGAATGCACCTCTGGTCGTCAAGGACAAGGTCTTCGTCGGTATCTCCGGCGGTGAGTACGGTGTGCGCGGTTTCATCGCGGCCTACAACATCAAGGACGGCACGCCGGCGTGGAAGGCCTACAGCACCGGGCCGGATGCCGAGATGAAGATGGATCCGGAAAAGACGATGACCTGGACCGACGGCAAGATGGCGCCGGTCGGCAAGGACTCCAGTCTGAAGACCTGGCAGGGTGACCAGTGGAAGATCGGCGGCGGCACCACCTGGGGCTGGTACAGCTACGATCCGAAGCTGAACCTGATCTATTACGGTTCGGGCAACCCGTCAACGTGGAACCCGGTCCAGCGTCCCGGCGACAACAAGTGGTCCATGACCATTTGGGCGCGCGACGCCGACACCGGTGCTGCGAAGTGGGTTTACCAGATGACCCCGCACGACGAGTGGGACTTCGACGGCATCAACGAAATGACGCTGGTCGACCTGCCGATGAAGGACAAGAACGGCAAGGAGCACAGCAAGCTCCTGACCCACTTCGACCGTAACGGCTTCGGCTACACGCTGGACCGCGAAACGGGCGAACTGCTCGTCGCCGAGAAGTTCGACAAGGCGGTCAACTGGGCCAGCCACGTCGACATGAAGACGGGTCGTCCGCAGGTGCAGGATCAGTATTCGACGCAGTTCCATGGCGAAGACGTCGATGCCAAGGGCATTTGTCCTTCGGCGATGGGCAGCAAGAACGAGCCGCCCGTGACCTTCTCGCCCAAGACGAAGCTGATCTACATCCCGGGCAACCACACCTGCATGAACTACGAGCCGTTCCAGGTGGAATACACCGCGGGCCAGCCGTATGTCGGCGCAACCCTGAGCATCTTCCCGGCCAAGGCGGACGTGAAGACCGGCGAGAAGACCGAGAAGACGAACATGGGTTCGTTCACCGCGTGGGATCCGACCACCGGCAAGATCGCCTGGGCGATCGACGAGCCGTTCTCGCTGTGGAGCGGTATGGTGTCCACCGCGGGTGACGTGGTCATCTACGGTACGCTGGAAGGCTACCTGAAGGTCCGCGATGCGAACACGGGCGCTGAACTGTACAAGTTCAAGACCCCGTCGGGCGTGATCGGTAACGTCAGCACCTGGCAGCACAAGGGCAAGCAGTATGTCGGCGTCCTCTCCGGTATCGGTGGATGGGCAGGCGTCGGCATGGCGGCTGGCCTGGAAGGCGAATCGGAGGGTCTGGGTGCAGTAGGCGCGTACAAGAGCCTCAGCGCCCACACCAAGCTGGGCGGCGTCTTTACCGTCTTCGCTCTGCCCAACTGATAGACCGGCCTCGTCGGTCTAGCCTCCCACAACGCCCCGGTCGAGCAATCGACCGGGGCGTTGTTCATTTTGGGGGGGCGAATCCTTACAATGGGCGCCCGGACCGGGCTTGACCCACTCGCCCGTTCCACGTCGTTCGCATGTTGCCTCCGTGGCTCGACGCCAGTCCCCTGCGACCCGTCGGCGCGGGAGGGATCCGTGAGCTTCGCCCGATTTACCGCCAGAAAACACCAGATTGCTTGCCATGCTGTTCACCCTCAAGGCTTGGGGCCGCCTAACGTTTGGCCTCCTCGCGTTGTCCTTCGCTGTCTCCGCTAGCGCCTGGGAAGGCGCTGCCGTCAAGGTCTGTGCGGATCCCAACAATCCACCCTACACCGATCGGAAGGGGCAGGGCTTCGAGAACAAGATCGCCGAACTGCTCGGCAAGACGGTGGGCAAGCCCGTCGAATACACCTGGTTTCCGCAGCGCATCGGGTTCATCCGCAATACGCTGAAGGCACAGCTGCCGGATTCGGACGAGTACAAGTGCGATGTCGTGATGGGCTGGCCGACCGGCGCCGAGATGGCAGCGACGACGCAACCCTATTACCGCTCGACGTATGCCCTCGTCTATGCCACGAAGCGGGGCTGGGACGATATCCGTTCGGCGGAGGATCTGGTCAAACTGCCCGCGGACAGGCGGGCCAAGCTCAAGCTGGCGATGTTCGACAACTCGCCTGCCACGACCTGGCTGCTGAATCACGGTTTCGTCGATCATGCGATCCCTTATCAGACCATGACCGGGGATGCGACCAAGAACACCACGATGGTGCTGAACGAGGACATGAAGTCCGGAAAACTCGACATGGCCATCATCTGGGGGCCGATCGCCGGCTACCTCCAGCACGCCAGCAAGCCGGGCAGCTTCCAGGTCATACCGATGCCGAACGAGGAGGGACTGCAGTTCGTATTCCCGATCTCGATGGGGGTGCGGGTGCCCGACAAGGCGCGCAAACAGGAACTGGACCGGTTCATCGAAGAGAAGGCCGCCGATATCGAGTCCGTGCTCCGGGAGTTCAAGGTGCCCCTGGTCGACAAGGAAGGCCACCTCCTGCCGGCGGCTGGACGCTGACAGGCGCCGCGCCGCGCCTCGGCTCCGCCGTGTTTCGCGCGGACCCGCTGGCCCGTTCATTAAGACGGCGGCGGTCAGGCCCGACCTGGGGCGAGCGTGGCGAACGATGAACGTCTGATCGCGCTGCACCGGCTGCTGGTCGGACAGCGCGCACCGGTGTCGACTGCACGGATACAGGAGCGGCTGGGCTGTTCGCGCGCCACGGTCATGCGGCTCATTGCCGAGCTGCGCGATATCAGCGGCGACCCGATACCCTACGACCGTTTTGCCCAGGGTTTCGCTTATCGTCAGCCACCGGACCTCAAGGGCGAGCTGTCTTCTCCCTGGCTGGGCGATGCCGAGCTCCGCGCCCTGCTGGCGATCCGCCAGCAGTTGGAACAGACGCAGCCCGGCCTGTTGGCGGAGTTACTGGCACCGCTGGAGAGGCGCCTGATCCAGCTGCTTTCCCCGGACGGATTGTGTCAGGAGGAATTGGGGAGGCGCATCCGATTGCTCTCGGTGGGACGGGCGAAACGCCTGGCGGCCAACGGCTTTGCAGCGTGTGCCGAGGCCGTGCTGCGGCGCCGCCGGCTGCGGGTGCGGTACCGTTCCCGGACGCAGGAGGAAAGCCTGGAGCGGGAGCTCTCGCCATTCCGGCTGGTGTTTTATCGTGACAACTGGTACCTGGACGCGTGGTGTCACTTGCGCGAAGGCTCCCGGCGGTTTGCGGTGGATCGCATCGCGGAAGCGAGGTTGCTGACGGCCGATGCAGTCGAATTGCCGGACAGCCATCTCGACGAGCAGCTCGGCGAAGTGTTCGGCATCTTCTCGGGGGCTGCCAGGTCCACGGCGGTGCTGCGTTTCAGCGCTCTGCGCGCACGCTGGGTGGCGGACGAAGTGTGGCCCGGGCAGCGGCACGCGCGATGGCTCGAGGATGGCCGCTACGAGCTGAAGGTCGCCTACGGCGATCCGACCGAGCTGGTCATGGAGATTATGAAATACGTTCCGGAGGTCGAGGTGCTCCATCCGCCCGAACTGCGACAGGCCGTGACGGAACGCTTGCAGGCTGCGCTGAAAAATTTTTCCGGCGTCTCATGATATGAGACGGTAGTCGTTTACACTCGGTGAGACCCGACCATCCCGGAGGATCCACCGATGAAACATTGGCTGCTGAGTCTTCTACCGTGGCTTCGTCTCACCCTTGCGTCCGGGCGGTTGACGATCAACCGCTGGCTGTTCCGCACACGCAAACGCATCTTCCTGCAGCAGTCCCTGCTGGCAGGGTTTCAGTATTACGAGGCCCGGGCGCTGTGGCACCGGCTGCGTCCCGGCGCCCTGCTCGAATTGCGCAGGAATCCCGAGAATCCGGTCGATCCGAAGGCAGTGGAGGTCTACTGGCGCGGTCATCAGCTCGGACATCTGCCGCGGACGGACAACCCCGTCATCGCGCATCTGCTCGATCGGGGCATGAAGATCCGGGCGCGGATACAGGCGCTGAGGGCGTCCGACAATCCCTGGGAGCGGGTGCAGGTCCGGGTGGAGTGGGAGAAGTAGCCCGAGCCGCATCAGGTCTGCGGACCGGCGCCTAGTCGTCGATCTGGATGCCCCGCAGGCGGCGGTATACCCGGATCAGCGACCGCCCCAAGGGGTGCTTACCCCACGACTCGACCAGGCAGTCGCTGATACAGTGCAGCAGGCCATCGCGCCGGTAGCGTGATGGTGACATGGCCCAGCGCTCCTGTTTGATTCGCCAGGAGGCGGTCCAGGCGCCCTCTAGGGCCAGCCGTTCGCCCGTTAGCGGTCGGTCTGAACCGGCGTCTTGCGCCGCGCCCGACAGACACTGGTCCAGTTCGGCCCAGTAGCGCTCCATGTCGCCGGACAACTGGCCTGGCCTGCGGCGGTGATAGGCCAGGACACCTCTTACCGTGATCAGGCGCTGGAACCGGGCCATCCGTCGCCACAGATCCCAGTCGCCCGACAGGCGCAGGTCCACGTTCAAACCGCCGGCGGCAAGCCACAGGTCCCGCGTCCAGAAGGTGCCTTCCTGCATGACGAACGGGAACTGACGCCCGTCGTACTGGCCTTTCGCGAGGCGGGCCCGGGCATAGCCAAAGCCCTCCAGTCGGGTGTCGGCAATGCAGCCATCCTCGCGGATCAGGCAGGGAATTCCGGTCACCCATTGTTCCTCCGGATTGGCCCGCAGGAACTGGGCCACGGTCTGGAAGGCATTCGGTGCGAACAGGTCGTCGGTATTGATCCAGGTCATGATCACCAGCCCCGGCGCGTCCGACACCTGCCGCCGCAGGAGTTCGTCGAAGCCTTTCTGAATGCCGTCGTACATCGAGCGGTCCGGTTCCGATTTCCACGAGAAATGGAGCGGGGGAAGATCGACCCGGAGGCGTTCGGCGGCGAGCCGCTCGGCCCATAGCGCGAGCAGGTCCAGGGTCCGATCGGTGGAGCCACCGTCCTGGATGTGGTACCGGATCGTGAAATCGCCCCGTTGCGAAACGATGCTCTCGATCGTCTCGTCGAGAAACTCGGGCGCATTGAAGGAGGGGGTGACGATCAGAAAGGTGACAGGGCAGGTCTCGGTCATGGCGCGTCAGGCTAAAGTGTGAGGGCGCTGCTGGGCGCAGGTTTTCAGGTGGCGGCCGGGCGATCACCGCGCCGGCGCGATGATCCAAGACGCTGCGCCAGGACTCGGGCGAGGAAAATCGGCGAATCGAGGTTGCGCCGCCACAGGCGGCGCGGCTCCTGCGCCAGACGGTGCAACCATTGCAGGCCCGCGCGCTGCATCCAGAGCGGGGGCAACGCGATGCGGCCCGTATACCAGTCGAACGCGCCCCCGATCGGGCCGATCAGATCGACCTGCAGCCGGTCACGGTGGCGGTAGGCCCATTTTTCCTGCTTCGGTGCACCGAGCCCCAGCCACAGGATCTCGGCATTCGACGCATTCACGCGGTCGATCAGGGCGGCATCCTCGGCGGCCGAGAATTCCGCGCGAAAGGGTGGCGACAAGGAACCGCAGAAGTCCAGAGCGGGATAATCGACGCGGAAGCGCTGTTCCAGCGCGGACAGGTTCTCCTCGGTCGAGCCGAGAAAAAACATCCGGGTTCCGGGGCGCGCCGCATTCAGATGGGCGCAGAACCCGGGGAACAGATCGGGGCCGCACACCCGCTCGGGAATTCGCGCTTCGAGCAGGCGAGAAGCGAGCACGATGCCGGCGCCATCCGGTGTGACGAGATCTGCGGCCATGATGGCGTCATGCAATAGCGTGTCCTGACGTGCCACTTCCAGGGAGTGCGGATTCGCGCAAACGAAGTAGCGCGCCGGGCGTGGACTGGGTCGGCCGGATGACAGCGGTCGCAGCCAGCTGGTGAGCAGGGCGATCGTTTCGGCCAGGGTTGCCGTGGAAAACGGATACCCGGTGATGGTCTCGGTCGGGAAGGGACTGCCCGGTTGGGCGGTCGCATCAGTCATGGCGGCTTCTCAAGGCATGTTCCAGCAACAGGCGTGGCAGGTCGTTGCGCGAGACCGGTCGGCGGGTGCGCAGCAGGCGCCAGCGGTCGCCGACGAGTGAATGCGCGACGACCGGTGTGCGGGACCAGAGTGCGCTTCGCAGCAGGGCTTCGCCCGCCTTGCCGAGCCGGCTCGCCAGCCGCCAGCTGGCTGGCGGAGCGGGCAGCGAGGCGCAGCGCCGAGCCACTTCGTCGCGATAGTCGGAGCCCTGGCGCGACCGGTTCTCCTCGCCGCGGATACGAAATGCCGCGAGTGGAGTCGCGACGGCCGTCAGCTCGGCCAGCGCCGCGAAGCGGACCCACAGATCGAAATCGCCGGCCCAGCGCCACTGTAGATCCAGGCCGCCGGCGCGCTCCCACAGGCTGCGGCGCCAGAACATCGTTTCCTGCATCAGATAGCCGAGCAGTCCCTCGCGGAACCAGCCGTTGGCAATGTAGCGCCGCGGGTACGATGCGGCCACCGGGGACACGAGGTAGCATTCCGAGGCCGTATTCAGATAAGCGGGCAGACCCGATATCCAGTCCACCTCGGGGAACTCCTCGAAGATCCTGGCGACGACGCGCAGGGTCCATGGCATCAGGACGTCGTCGCCATTGATCCAGCCGAGGACGTCGCCGCTGGCGCAGGCCATGCCTTTGGCGATCGCCGCGTATTGCCCGTCGTCGGCCTCGCTGCGCAGGACGCTGAAATGTTGGGCCTGGGACTTCAGGTAGTCGAGTGTGCCATCGGTCGAGGCGCCGTCGATCACGATGTATTCCAGGCCCGGGTAGTCCTGCGTGACGACCGAGCGGACCGTTTCCTGAACCCACGGCATGGCGTTCCGCACGGCGGTGACGAGGGAGATTTTCACTGTGGGCTGCGGCATGGCGCGGAGGAAACTCAGGGGGCTCGAAGTCCGGCGTAGATGGCATCCGCCCGATCCACCAGCGAACGGACGCGAAACTCGGCTTCGGCGGCGAGGGCCAGCCACGGGTGGCTGCGCGCCGGTTCGCGCCGCCAATCGAAGGGCCCCATCCGTCGCAGATGACGAACCATGTGGGCGTTCAGCGTTCGAAACCGTCGCTCGACCCGGTCCGGATGTTCGGTGAAGCGCAGCGCGATGCGGCGCCATTCGGCCAGGCACTCGAACAGGTGCTGCCAGGACAGACCGCCGCCGACATACTGCGACAGAATCACCGGCTCGACCCATACCGTGGCGCCCCGTTGCGCCATCCGGAACAGGAAGTCGTGATCGGCGGCAATCCGGAAGGCGAGGTCATAACGGTGTTGCCGTATCAATTCGGTGCGGGTCAGCAGGGATTGGTGGCCGGGAATTCCTCCCAGCCAGGCCCCGTCGGTGTCGCCGTCGAGCAACTGGCGGTAGGTGTGCTCGAACGCCCGGCAGCGGTGTATCTCTTCCGTTCCGTCCGGCGCGATGTAGCTGTGGTGAGCCGCGATGAAGTCGGCATCCGTCGGCGCATGGGCGAGGAGTCGCCCCAGCGCATCGCCGTCGGCGAGCGAGTCGCCGGCATTGATGTACAGCACCCAGCGCCCGCGTGCAAGGTCGGCTGCCTTGTTCATGGCATCGTAAGGCCCGCGATCCGGCTCGGACAGCCAATAGTCCACGCGGTGGTCATAACGCTCGATTACCCGCAAGGTCGCGGCGTCGGATGCGCCGTCGATGACGATCACCTCCCTGGCGGGATAGCGCTGGCCCAGGACGCTGTCCAGTGTCGATGCCAGCTCATCCGGCGCGTTGCGGACGACTGTGGCGATCGTGACGAGCGGCGCGGGTTCCGCTGCCGTCGTGCCCGCGATCCGGCGTCCGCCTTCGCGGCGCCCGGAGGTACCTGTCAGCAGCGGCAGGACAGGGCGTTCGTCGGCGTCCGCCGGCAACTCGGTCGCGGTCTCGCGATGAGCATAATGGAGCGCCCGCCGGCTGGGTTTGGGATCGGTCAGGAAATCGACCAACCGTGCCTGATCCAGCTGCCAGCGCGCATAGCCTTCCTCGACCATCGTGCGGGCTCGCCGCCCGATCGACTCCGCCCGCGACCAGTCCGGGTGGCTTGTCTCGCCCAGCCGGTACAGAAAGCCATTGACGCCGTCCACGATGTATTCGTTGTGCGTGGGGCGGTCGTGGGCACAGACGGCCATGCCCATCGCCATGGCCTCCAGAAACGCGAGGCCGATACCCTCGTCGAGCCGCGGTGCGAAGTACACGTTCGATGAGGCCAGCCGGCGCAGAAGGTCGCTGCGCTCCGGCAGCCATTGCGTCACTTCGAGCGTGAAAGCCTCACGGTCCGATGCAGACGGCGGCTGCGGGGGGGGCACGCCGGGATCCACGGCCTGATGCAGGTGCACCGAGGTGAAGCGTCCAGGCGGCATCAAGCCACGGACGTCATCCCATGACGGGCGTTGTTGGCGCTGCCAGAAGAACGCTCGGAGGGTCGTGAAGTCGGTCACCGGAGCGTGGGCGGCCGGATCCGGAAAGTACTGAAAGTATGCCGACTGCATGGCGCCGAGCGACTGTACCCGCTGGTGCAGCGCACTGGAAAAGTTCAGGACCTTGATGTCCTTTAGCGCGCTCCAGAAGCTGCGCCGCAGAGCCTTGGCCGCGTCGTACATCGGTACGTAAACCACATTGCGGTGGCCCTCCCGGGCCAGCAGCTGCGCATAGCGGACGGATTGCCACACGACGACGAGATCGGCATCGGCGATCAGCGGTGATGGATCCGTCGCCTTCTCCCCGCGCCAGGTGTCGTCCCACAGGCAATGGACCGTGCCGATCCGTTGCAGTACCTCGAGAAAAAAGTTCGAGGAACGCGTGACCTGGTGATGGGAATGTCCGACGAAGCCGATCTTCATGGCCGACTCAACTGCCTAGCCTCTCGAGCGCGCGCCGGTAAATGTGGTAGTCGAGTTCGTTGCGCCGCTTGAATTCGGCGATCAGCGCGGGACCGGGCGTCGGCTCGTCGCGTTTGTTCCCGGTCGTGTTGAGGCGGGGGGGGCGCACCGGCTCCCGCTGGACACGGCGGGCGAGCTTCGCGAGCGATTCATCGATGCGTTCGGTGACACCGATGAAGTCGTAGCGCGTCAGCACGGCATCGACATCCTCAGGCGTGCAGGGAAAGCGGTTGGCGATGTAGTTGTCGCGGCTCAGTAGATGCTCCTCCAGCGTCATGTCCGCAATCACGCCGCTCTGTTTCTCGTAGCGGTAGAGCGACAACTTCGTCGCCAAAGGGTCGCGGACGAACGTGAACAGCAGGAACCGGTGGTCGCTGAGGATCTCGGGATAGCGGTCCCGCAGGTAGACGCCCTGGTAATCGAAATGCCCTGTCAGGCAGTGACGGTTGCGCAGGCGGCCGAGATCGACGCGCCGCGCCGCGCGCCAGTCTCCCTGGACATAGGCCCGGTAGTCTTCCTTCAGCAGAAACCAGCGCCCCAGCACGTTGACGACCGAGGTGCCCGAACACTTGGGTATATGGTGGAACACCCCGATGCGATCGGCAGCACTCCAGTCGCGCAGGGGGATCGCAAGCAGGGCGCGGAAGGGCAAGCTGCGATTCTTGCGCCGCTTGAAATTGTCCCACCAGTCAGCGGTGTGTCGGATGATCATGTCGTCTGGCGAAACCCCGGACGGTCGGTGTCGGCCACGGTCGCCACGGCATCGGCCGCCGGCGCACGATGCAGCGCGAAGGTGTAGACCGCGGCCCCGAACAGCAGCGCGAAGAAACGAAAGTCGGTGTGCAGGGTGCGGAACTCGTAGAGTCCCGAGAACAGGGTGACGACGATTGTCACCGCGGAAAAGGCAAAGAAGGCATTGGGCACAACCGCATCGCGCCAGAGCGTCCACAGGGTGCGGCTGAAGAGCACGAATGCGCTCCCGAACAACGCCACTCCGACCACACCGAACCGCACCAGGATCTCCACATAGACGTTGTGAAGATGCTGGAAATGTCGGATTACTTTCAGAAAGCGGCTCTCTGCTCCATGAAAGCCATGATCCGCCAGATAGGCTGTCGTGCGCATGCCGGGCCCCCAGCCGAGCAGCGGTCGTTCCGCGGCCATCCGAAAGCCCCACACCGCCAGGTGAATCCGCGCCGGTCCGTTCGAGTACGGCAGCTTTTCGAGATCCAGGTCCGGGTTGACCACCTGGGGTAGCAAGCCTGCCTCGCTCGCGAAGCGGGCTTCGAGTGCATTGCCGAAAAGACCCCACAGGGCGGCGAGTGCGGCGACGCACAGGCCGAGCGGCACCAGCAGATGGCGCCGCGGCGCGGCCGGATGCCGGGCCGGGCGTCCGGCCCGGATGCGCAGGCCGGCCAGGCCCAGGCCACCGAAGCCAAGCAGCAGGCTCAGCCAGGCGCCGCGCGACTGCGCGACGAACAGGATGAACAGAAAGAACAGCATCCCGGCGATGGCCAACCAGAGCCGTAGCCGCCGATAGCCGCCGCCACGGGACGCATGCGCCAGACGGGGAAGCACTGCGGTGATGCCCAGGACGATCACGACGCACAGAAACGACAGCCCCAGAGCGCTGTAGCCGAACTCGTAGCGCGTGCCCGATAGCCACGCGGGTAGCTGGTGCCAGTCGGTGCGGCGCATGACGCTGATGGCGAGGCCCAGCGGCGCTAACGTCAACACGGCCACGACCCGCGGCCAACTGCCCTGCAGCCACCAGCCCAGCACGAAGAACAGCCAGAGACTGCTCCAGGGCCACAAGGCTGACCATTGATCGTGAGCGGTCTCGGGGCGTTGATGCGCCGCCCAGGCGGCCGTCGCCGCGAGGTAGACCAGGAACACCCCGGACAGGCGCACGAAGGGGTCGCGGCCCAGCCGCCGCCAGGTGGTCGGGCCCTGCATGATCGTCATCAGGGCGACGACGGCGAGGGCGATATGCGCCACCGTCGTGCCGAGCCAGGCCGATGCCGCGAAGATCAACACGGAGCCCCACGCGACCCCGTCGCGTAGGCGGGCCCAGCGTGACGGCGCCGGCCGGGTTGGCGCAGAGCGGGCGGTCGTCAGATCAGGGCCGGGCATGGCACCATCGGGAGCGTATCCGACTGGACGGCAAGGTTCGTGTGGTCGGGTTGAACCGCCGCGGTGGGTACCGCCTTCGGTATCGAAGCGGCAGATCAGTCACGAGCCTGCGCGAGGAAATCCTCGTAGGCGAGCCGGATACCGGTCCGCAGTTCGGTGCGGGCCTGCCAGCCGAGGGCGGCGAGGCGGCTGACATCGAGCAGTTTGCGCGGCGTGCCGTCCGGCTTGCTGGCGTCGAACACGATCGTGCCCGGAAACGCGACAACGTCCATGACCGTCTCGGCCAGTTCGCGTATCGTCACGTCGGCGCCGCAACCGACGTTCACCAAGGGGCCGTCGTAGCCCGTTTCCATCAGGTAGACGCAGGCATCGGCCAGGTCGTCCACATACAGGAACTCGCGCCGCGGTGTGCCGCTGCCCCAGACGGTCAATTCCCGGTCCCCGCGCTGCTTCGCCTCATGCGTCTTGCGGATCAGCGCCGGCAGGACATGGCTGTTGTTGAGGTCGTAGTTGTCGTTGGGGCCATACAGGTTGGTCGGCATCACGGACACGTACTGGCGTCCGTACTGCCGCTGATACGACTCGCACAGCTTGATGCCGGCGATCTTGGCAATCGCATACGGTTCGTTGGTGGCCTCCAGCGGGCCGGTCAGCAGATACTCCTCGCGGATCGGTTGCGGACAGTCGCGGGGATAGATGCACGAGGAACCCAGAAACATCAGCCGCTGCAGGCCGGCCCGGTGGGCGCCGTGGATCAGGTTGGCCTCGATCACGAGGTTCTGGTAGATGAAATCCGCGCGATAGGTATTGTTCGCCTGGATGCCGCCGACCTTCGCCGCGGCCAGGAACAGGTAGGCCGGCCGTTCACGCTCCAGATAGGCGAACACCGCCGCCTGGTCGAGCAGATCCAGTTCCTGGCGCGAGGGCGTCAGCAGTGTGGTGTAGCCGGCCGTGCGCAGGCGGCGCACCAGCGCCGAGCCCACCATGCCGCGATGACCGGCGACGAGGATCGGCGCGGCTTTGTCGACCGCAGGCAGTCCGGCGTCACTCATGGTAATCGTAAGCGGCAAAGCCATGCTGTTTGACGAGGGAGTCGCGCCGCGCGGACTTCAGATCCTCGCGCATCATCTCGGCGACGAGTTCGGGGAAGCTGATCTGCGGCGTCCAGCCCAGCTTCTCGCGCGCCTTCGCCGGGTCGCCCAGCAGGGTCTCGACTTCGGTTGGCCGGAAGTAGCGCGGATCGACCCGGACGACGACCTGGCCCGGCTTCAGAGGCGTGTCGCCCGAGGCCTTGGCCACGATCCCATGCGCGTTTTCTCCTTCGCCTGCCCAGTCCAGTTCGACGCCCAGTTCGGCCGCGGCGGCATCGACAAAGTTGCGTACGCTGTACTGCACGCCCGTCGCGATGACGAAATCCTCCGGCTGCGTCTGCTGCAGCATAAGCCACTGCATCTCGACGTAGTCGCGCGCATGACCCCAGTCACGCAGCGCTTCGAGGTTGCCGAGGTACAGGCAGTCCTGCAGCCCCAGGTAGATGCGGGCGAGGGCGCGGGTGATCTTGCGGGTGACAAAGGTCTCGCCCCGCAGCGGGGACTCGTGGTTGAACAGGATGCCGTTGCAGGCATACAGGCCGTAGGCCTCGCGGTAATTGACCGTGATCCAGTACGCGTACAGCTTGGCGACGGCATACGGACTGCGCGGGTAGAACGGCGTCGTTTCCTTCTGGGGAATCTCCTGCACCAAACCATACAACTCCGAAGTGGAGGCCTGGTAGAAGCGGGTCTTCTTGTCCAGACCGAGAATGCGGATTGCCTCGAGCATACGCAGGGCGCCGATCCCATCGGCGTTAGCGGTGTATTCCGGTTCCTCGAAGGACACCTGGACATGGCTTTGTGCCGCGAGGTTGTAGATCTCGTCGGGCTGTGTCTGCTGGATGATGCGGATCAGGCTCGTCGAGTCCGTCATGTCGCCGTAGTGCAGCACGAAGCGGCGATTCTCGACATGCGGATCCTGGTAAAGATGATCGATGCGGTCGGTGTTGAACAGCGACGTGCGGCGCTTGATGCCGTGGACTTCGTAGCCCTTTTTCAGCAGAAATTCAGCGAGGTAGGCGCCATCCTGTCCGGTCACGCCGGTGATCAAAGCGACTTTGGTCATTTAAGGTCCATTGGGCAAAGCGAGACGTCGGCCGCCACTCGGGGGATGTCCTGTCCTGGGCGCGGTCTCGTGAAGGCGGGGAGAATTCGGCTGGGCACTCCGTTGCACCCGGCAAAGATAAGCCAATTGGGCCGGACTGACAACACGGCCCGCTCCGGCCACGCCCGCGGCCGGCGCGGCAGTGACGACCGTCGTCACAGCGTTTCGGTTGCGAAGTCCGCCAGCCGCGACCGCTCGCCCCGCTTCAGCGTGATGTGCGCCGAATGCGGCCAGTCCTTGAAGCGATCCACGACATAGGTGAGGCCTGACGTCGTGCCCGTGAGGTAGGGTGTGTCGATCTGGCCGATATTGCCGAGGCACACGATTTTGGTGCCGGGACCGGCCCGCGTCACGAGCGCCTTCATCTGTTTCGAGGTCAGGTTCTGCGCCTCGTCCAGTATCAGGTAGCGGCTCAGGAAGGTGCGGCCGCGCATGAAGTTCAACGAGCGCACCTTGACACGGTTCAGCAGCAACTGGTTCGTCGCGCCGCGCTCCCAGGCGCCACCGTTCTCCCGGCTGCCGAGAAGCTCCAGGTTGTCGAGGAGGGCGCCCATCCACGGCGTCATTTTTTCCTCCTCGGATCCCGGCAGGAAGCCGATGTCCTCGCCGAGTGGGATCGTCTCGCGCGTCATGACGATCTCCTTGTAAAGCTTGTGGTCCAGCGTCAAGGTCAGGCCCGCCGCGAGGGCCAGCAGCGTCTTGCCGGTGCCGGCGGTGCCCAGCAGTGTGACGAAGTCGATCTCGGGATCAAGCAGCATGTTCAGCGCGAAATTCTGTTCGCGATTGCGCGCCTGCACGCCCCATACCGCGTGCTGCGGCGTACGGAAGTCGCGGGCCAGCTCGATGACGGCCTGGTTGTTGTCCTTTTTCCGGACCAGGGCCTCGAACTGGGACTCGTCCGGCAGATACAGGAACTGATTGGGGAACCAGTCCTTCACCAGGGGCCCTTCGACCGTATAGAAGGTCCGGCCATGCTCCTGCCATGAGGTCATCCTGCCGCCATGGGTGGCCCAGAAATCGAGCGGCAATTCGCAACTGCCGCTGTACAGCAGGTCGACGTCGTCCAGAACCTGATCGTTGTAGTAGTCCTCGGCATAAAGCCCGATGACCGACGCCTTGATCCGCAGGTTGATGTCCTTCGAAACGACGATGGTCTGACCTTCTGCGCGGGCCTTGCTCAGCGCCAGTGCGGTCGCGAGGATGGAGTTGTCCGGGATCTGTCCCGGTAGCGTATCCGGCAGCAGCGACGGCAGGCGTTCGACCTGGAAGTAGAGCCGGCCCTGGCAGCGCTCGTCGAGACGCTCGGCGTACTGGGTGCTGGGCAGCTCGATACCCTGGTGGATCGCGTCGAGATCCGCGTGCTGAATCAGTTCGTCGAGGAAGCGACTCGCCTGACGCGCGTTGCGTGCCACCTCCGAGAGTCCCTTCTTGGAATGGTCCAGTTCCTCCAGCACGATCATCGGAATGAAGACGTCGTGTTCCTGGAAACGGAACAGGGCGGAAGGGTCGTGCATCAACACGTTGGTATCGAGGACGAAGAGCTTCTTCGTCCCTTCGGGGGCGCTGGTCATGCGTGGGGTGTCACAATTGGAACGGTCCGCCCCGCAGGCGGGGCGGCCGCGGTTGGCAAGGCCGGCTGCTTAGTTTGCGGCGGCGCGGATGGCTTCCAGCACTGCGGCAGCGTGGCCCTTGACGCTGACTTTGCGCCACTCGGCGACGAGCTGTCCGTCGGGGCCGATCAGGAAGGTACTGCGCTCAACGCCTCGGACCTGCTTGCCGTACATGTTCTTCATCTTCATGACGTCGAACAGCGCGCATAGCGTTTCGTCCGGGTCGGACAACAATTCGAACGGAAACTCCTGCTTACACTTGAAGGTTTCGTGCGATTTCACGCTGTCGCGCGACACGCCGAGGATGTCGGCGTTCAGGGCCTGAAACTCGGGGTAGAGGTCGCGGAAGTCCTGACCTTCCTGGGTACAGCCGGGGGTGCTGTCCTTCGGATAAAAGTACACGACCAGGAACTTGCCGGCGAAGTCGCCGGACTGGATGGTGCGGCCGCCGGTCGCGGCGGCAGAGAAGGCGGGTACGGTGGCACCGACGGCAATGGACGACATGGTTTCTCCGGGGGTCAGGGAAAGCGCCTCAGCGCTTCACGGGTTCGAGAATCGCATCGATGTTGATCTGGTCGCAGAATTCGAGGAATTCGTCGCGCAGCGAGACGATTTTCATGCCCGATGGAATCTTGACGATCATGTGGGCGATGAACACCTGAGCGCCGCCGTAGGGAGCGGGGTAACGGCTGGTGTTCAGGTCCAGTATCTTGATGTTGCGCGCAGTGAAGAACTCGGCCAGATCGTGAATCGTGTCCGGCTGCTCGGCAGCGAACACATCGACCGAATAGGGGATCACGTCCTCGGGCGGCGGCTCTTCCTCGTCGCGGCAGCGCATCGTGGCCAGTTTCAGCGTGAGCCGCTGAGCACTCGCCTCCAGTAGACTTTCGAGTCGGACGATATGATTCCAGTTCCCCTCGATCAGCAGGTGCGCCGCGAATTCCCGCCCCAACTCCGTGATCCGGCTCTCCAGGATGTTGCACTTCGCATCCTTCACGATGCGTGTCAATTCTACGATCAGGTCGGGACGGTCCTCCCCCATGACGGTGACGACGATCTGCATGGGCCTCTGGTTATCCGGTCTCATAAAAAGCGCAGAGTCTAACATTCTTCGACCCTCGCGCGGCGGCCCCCGCCGACCGCGCGGCGCGTTGTCATGGACCCTCTCCGCAAGCTACTATGGGGCCCTTTTCGTCATGCAAGCTCCCACAGAATGATCCAAGGCAGCATGGTCGCGCTCGTCACGCCGATGGCGGAGGACGGGGCGCTGGACTACGACGCGCTGGCGCGCCTGATCGATTTCCACATCGACGAAGGCAGTGATGCCCTCGTGGTCGTGGGCACGACCGGAGAATCCGCGACGCTGGATACGGAAGAGCACTGTGAGGTCATCCGCTTTGCCGTGGAGCGCGTGGCCGGACGCGTGCCGGTCATCGCCGGCACCGGTGCGAACGCGACGCGGGAGGCGATCGAGCTGACCGAACGCGCACAGGGCGTCGGCGCCGATGCCTGTCTGTTGGTCACACCCTACTACAACAAGCCAACCCAGGAGGGCTTGTTTCGGCACTTCAGCGCCGTGGCGCAGGCCGTCGCGATACCCCAGATCCTCTACAACGTGCCGGGCCGGACGGCTTGCGACATGCTCCCGGAGACGGTCGGGCGCCTCGCCAGTGTCCCGAACATCGTCGGGATCAAGGAAGCCACCGGTGACCTGGGGCGCGTTGGCACCCTCCGGGCGCTGTGTCCGCCCGACTTCGCGCTGTATTCGGGCGACGATGCGACGGCTGCCGAGTTCTGCCTGATGGGCGGTCACGGCGTCATCTCCGTGACGGCCAATGTCGCCCCGAGGGCGATGCATGACCTGTGCGACGCGGCCATCGCCGGCCAGCGTGCCGAGGCCGAGGAGATCGACGCTCGGCTGGCAGGTCTGCACCGGAACCTGTTCATCGAGTCCAATCCGATACCGGTGAAGTGGGCGCTGCATGCGATGGGCCTGATCGATCGCGGCATCCGTCTTCCGCTGACCTGGCTTTCGCCCGGCTGCGAAGAGAGCGTGCGACTGGCCATGCGCCAGGCCGGCGTTGTTTGATCGGGTCTTGAGGTCGCCGATGAACAGACCCCTGATCGTCGCCTCGGTGGCGTCTTCGCTCGTGTTGAGCGGCTGTAGCTTCCTGGGTTCGCTGTTCCCGGACAAGCAGCGGCAGTATCAGTACACGACCGAGATCCCGCCCCTTGAAGTGCCGCCTGACCTGTCGATGTCCACCATGACGGGTGCCAAGATCAACCGCGGAGCCGGGCCGGCCGCAGCACGGGACACTGTAGCGCCTGCCGAAGGCGAGGATGAAGCGACGCCGAGGCCAGCCGCGGCTGGCGGACCGGCCGAACCGAAGACGCCGACCCTGGCCCAGAATACCGAGGACGTGCCGCTGATCGAGCTGTCGAGCCCGTTCGCCCAGGCCTGGAACGATGTGGGACGGGCATTGGGTCGCCTGAAAGTCGAGGTCAGTGACCAGAACCGTTCCGAGGGCGTGTACTACGTGTACTACGGCGGCCCGGCCAAGGCCTATGAAGACCGCGGCATGTGGGGCGATATCAGTGACCTGTTCTCCGGCGACAGCCCGAAAGCCAAGGAGTTCCGCCTGAAACTGGAGGAACACAAGACCAAGAAGGGTGCGTCCACGGACGTCTTCCTGTTCGATGATGAGGGCCAGCCGGTGACCGGAGGGCCGTCGCTGGAGCTGTTGAAGAAACTGCACGCGCAGCTGACCGAATTCGCGAAATCCGACAGCGGCGCCGCAACCGGGCCATCCAGCGACTGAGTCGGCTCGACCGGAGGCCGGCAGTCCGACGCGCGTCCTTGAGCGGGTGCTCGGGGCCCGTCGGGTGGCCCCTTCGAGCGTTCGTGCCGCTCCGCGCGGTGCGAGAGACCGGTCGTTTTGTCGAGCAACACCACGCTTCTCGCGGGTGGGGCTCTCGTCGGCTTCGCCGTCCATCCTCGAGCACTTCCTAGACCCTACGTATCACGATGTACATCAGGCTTACCGGATCAACAGCCCTGTCGGCGGGGCGCCGGCGGCGGTCGCTCGACGAGCTGCGCGCAGCGATCCCCGATCTGCGTGACCTCCAGGCACACTACGAGCATTTCGTGGAACTGGAGCGACCGCTCCGGCCCGAGGAGCGGGAAAGGCTGGAACAGGTATTGGCGTATGGCGAGGGGGCGGCCGAGGACGTCACTTATTCGCTGACCGCGCTGGTCGTGCCTCGCCTCGGAACGATCTCGCCGTGGTCGAGCAAGGCGACCGAGATCGTCCAACGCTGTGGCCTGACGGCGGTGCGGCGGGTCGAGCGCGGCATACGCTACCGTTTCGACCATGCAGGTGAACTGTCTGTGGAAGCCTGGCGCGGACTGACGGCGCGGCTTCACGACCGCATGACGCAAACCGTCCTGGCGGATTGCGACGAGGCGGCGATTTTCGCGCACCATGAACCGGCGCCCCTGGCGACGGTGCCGCTGCTGGCACAGGGGCGAACCGCACTCGCGGCGGCCAACCAGTCCCTCGGACTCGCCCTGTCGGAGGACGAACTCGACTATCTGGCGGACAGCTTTCAAGGCCTGGGTCGGGATCCGACCGACGTCGAACTGATGATGTTCGCCCAGGCCAACTCGGAACATTGCCGACACAAGATTTTCAACGGCAGCTGGACGATCGACGGCGTCCCCCGGCCCGAGTCGCTGTTCGGGATGATCCGCCACACCAGCGCCGTGAGCCCGGCCGGCATTCTCTCGGCTTACCATGACAATGCGGCGGTCGTGGAGGGGCGGGACACGGCGGTGCTGCTGCGGGACCCGAAGACCGGCGATTACCATTACGTGGATGAGCCGTCACACCTGTTGATGAAGGTGGAGACGCACAACCACCCGACGGCGATCTCGCCCCACCCCGGGGCCGCGACCGGCTCCGGCGGCGAAATTCGCGACGAGGCGGCGACCGGGCGCGGTTCGCAGACCAAAGCCGGTCTGGCCGGATTCTCGGTTTCGCATCTGCGCATCCCCGGCTTTCCCCAGCCCTGGGAGACCGCACTCGGCAAGCCGGAACGCATCGCGTCGGCGCTGCAGATCATGCTCGAAGGTCCGATCGGCTCCGCGGCCTTCAACAATGAATTCGGGCGACCGAATCTGTGCGGCTATTTCCGCACCTACGAACAGGACTCTGGCGATCCGGAGGCAATTCGCGGTTACCACAAGCCGATCATGATCGCCGGCGGCATGGGAACCATCCGTTCGCCGAACATCCACAAGCTGAAGATTCCTCCCGGCGCCGCGATCATCGTGCTGGGCGGTCCGGCCATGCTGATCGGGCTGGGTGGCGGCGCCGCGTCGTCGGTGGCGTCGGGCGCCAGCGCCGAGGCACTCGATTACGCCTCGGTCCAGCGCGAGAATCCCGAAATGCAGCGTCGCTGCCAGGAGGTCATCAATCGCTGTGCGGCGCTCGGTGAGCAAAATCCCATCCTGGCGATTCACGACGTGGGTGCCGGCGGGCTCTCCAACGCGGTGCCGGAGATCATTCACGACGCCGGCCGGGGCGGGCGTTTCGAACTGCGGGCCATCCCGAATGACGACCCCGGCATGTCGCCGATGCAAATCTGGTGCAACGAGTCGCAGGAACGGTATGTGCTCGCCGTGGCACCGGAGGCTCTGGCGGCATTCCAGGCGTTTTGCGAGCGGGAGCGCTGTCCGTATTCGGTGCTCGGCTACGCAACCGAAGAGAAAGTCCTGCAGTTGACCGACGCGCGTTTCGATAACGCGCCCGTCGACTTGCCGATGTCGCTGCTGTTCGGCAAGCCACCGAAGATGCATCGATCCGTCGCGCGGGTAAGCCGTGCCTGCGCCGAATTCGACTTTTCGGAAGTCGAACTGGGCGAGGCCGTGCGGCGCGTCCTGCGCTTCCCGGCCGTAGCCGACAAGAGTTTCCTGATTCATATCGGCGACCGCTCGGTCGGCGGGCTGGTCGTGCGCGACCAAATGGTCGGGCCCTGGCAGGTCCCGGTCGCCGATGTGGCCGTGACCGCCGCCGGTTTCCGGGCGGTCCACGGCGAGGCGATGGCGATGGGCGAACGTGCGCCGCTGGCCGTCACCGACGCACCGGCATCGGGGCGGATGGCCGTCGGCGAAGCGCTGACGAATATCGCCGCCGCGCGCATCGGTGCCCTGGGCGACGTCAAGCTGTCAGCGAACTGGATGGCGGCGTGCGGCGCGCCGGGCGAGGACGCACGCCTGTTCGATACGGTCGAGGCCGTGGGGCATGAGCTATGCCCGGCCCTGGGTATCGCGATTCCGGTGGGCAAGGATTCGCTGTCTATGAAGACGGTTTGGTCCGAGCGGGGCGTGCAGCAGACCATGACCGCGCCGGTGTCGCTGATCGTCTCGGCGTTCGCGCCCGTCAGTGATGTGCGCCGCACCTTGACCCCACAGTTGCAAACCGGCGACACGGCGCTGCTGCTCGTCGATCTGGGGTGCGGCCGGCATCGCCTGGGTGGTTCGGTTCTGGCGCAGGTCTATGGCCAGCCCGGCGGGGCCTGTCCGGATCTCGACGACCCGCGGCTGTTCCGCGCGTTCTTCGCCGCGATTCAGGATCTCAACGCAGCGGGGGCCCTGCTCGCGTATCACGATCGTTCGGATGGCGGGTTGCTCGCAAGCCTGTGCGAGATGGCATTCGCCGGCCGCTGCGGCATCGAGATCGATCTCGCTTGCGATGACGCCGAGGTGCTCCCGCTGCTGTTCGCCGAGGAACTCGGCGCCGTGCTGCAAGTGCGGGCCGCGGAGCTTGACGCCGTCCGGACGCTGCTCGAGCGGGCGGGTCTTGGCGCTTGCGTCAGGGTGCTCGGCGCACCGACCGATTCGGGGCGGATCTCGATCCGGAACGGCGGGACGGTATGCTTCGAGGCGACGCGCGCCGAATTGCAGGCTTGCTGGGCAGAGACCAGCTACCGGATGCAGGCGCTGCGCGACGATCCCGGCTGCGCTGCGCAGCAGTACGCGGCCATCGCCGATGGCGGGAGCGCCGCCTTGCACGAGGCGTTGAGTTTCGACCCCGTGGAAGATCCGGCGGCACCGTATCTGAATCTGGCGCGCCCGAGGGTGGCCGTGCTGCGCGAGCAGGGCGTCAACGGTCATGTGGAGATGGCGGCCGCATTCGAGCAGGCCGGCTTCGTCAGCGTCGACGTCCACATGAGCGACCTGGCGGCAGGCCGGGTCAAACTCGCCGATTTCGCGGGATTTGCGGCCTGCGGCGGTTTTTCGTTCGGTGACGTGCTCGGTGCCGGCGGGGGGTGGGCGAAGTCGATTCTGTTCGACGCGCGGTTACGCGACGACTTCGAAGCCTTCTTCCAGCGTTCGGGCACCTTCGCGCTGGGCGTCTGCAATGGCTGCCAGATGATGGCGCAGATGAGGGAGCTGATTCCGGGCGCCGAGCACTGGCCACGCTTCGTGCGTAACGTTTCGGAGCAATTCGAGGCGCGCTGGGTGCCGGTGCGCGTCGGCGGATCGCCTTCGCTGTTCTTCAGCGGCATGGCGGGCTCACGCATGCCGGTGGTCGTGGCGCATGGCGAGGGGCGGGCACAGTTCGACACGCCTGCGGCACTCGCAGCCGCTGGCCCGCTGGTTGCGCTGCAGTATGTGGACGCTGCGGGCGCCCCGACAGAGCGCTTTCCGGAAAACCCCAACGGTTCGCCGCTCGGCATTGCCGGACTCACGACGCCGGACGGGCGTTTCACGATCATGATGCCGCATCCGGAACGTTGCTACCGCGGCTTGCAGAACAATTGGCGGTCGGTGAGCAGCGAGCAGGAAGGCGCGTGGCGCCGCATGTTCCGGAACGCGCGGGCGTTTCTGCGCTGAAACCGGCGGACGATCCTTGCCAACCGGGCGGGCCGCAGGGTACTCTACGCGGCTTTCCCGGGTCGGCGCGAGAAACGCGATGAGCACTCGCCTCGATTCCTTGGTGTGCTGCGCGTGTGGAGACACCGCCTTCATCGCAGCGCCCCGATTGTCGTACGGTTTCCTTTGGGTGTGTTCATGGTTCAAGCGCTAACGGTTCTGCATGTACTGGTTGCTCTGGCGATCATCGGTCTGGTCATGATCCAGAGGGGCCGGGGGGCTGATGCCGGCGCGGGTTTCGGTGGTTCCTCGAACACCTTCTTCGGTGCCCGGGGTGCTGCCACGTTTCTGTCGAAGTCGACGGCGATCGCGGCCGTGGTGTTTTTCAGCACCAGCCTCACGCTTGCCTATTTGTCCGATCACAGGGACAATAAACCGGCTGACATCATGGACACGCCGGCCGCTCCCAAGACTTCGTCGGACTTGCCGCCGGTACCACAGCCTGCCAAGGCGCCGAGCGACCTGCCGCAGTCTGCAGACGTCCCGAGCGGGGCTCCCGCACCCGCCAAGTGAGCTTGCCGGGGCCGGATCGTTCCTGATCAGTTTCCTAGCCGATGTGGTGGAATTGGTAGACACGCCATCTTGAGGGGGTGGTGACGCAAGTCGTGTCGGTTCAAGTCCGACCATCGGCACCAACAGTTTCCACGGGCGACGTGGTCGGTTTCCTGCCGACCCGGCGCATTGCCTGAAGCACCATGCAATTTTCCATTGCAGCCAGCGCCGGACCGGCGCGACGCGGTGAGCTGTCGCTCAGCCACGGCACGGTGCAGACTCCCGCCTTCATGCCGGTCGGCACCTATGGCACCGTCAAGGCCATGACCCCGGAAGAGTTGCGGGGGCTGGGCGCCGAAATTATCCTCGGCAATACCTTTCACCTGATGCTGCGCCCGGGCACCGACATCGTCGGTCTACACGGGGGGCTGCACGGTTTCATGCATTGGGACGGTCCGATCCTGACCGATTCCGGCGGTTTCCAGGTGTTCAGCCTCGGGGCGATGCGGAAGATCACGGAGGAGGGCGTCCGTTTCCGCTCGCCGATCGATGGTTCGCCGGTGTTTCTGGGCCCCGAGGAGTCGATGGCCGTGCAGCGTGCGCTCGGGTCGGACATCGTGATGATCTTCGACGAATGCACACCCTATCCGGCTAGCTACGAGGCAGCGCAATCGTCGATGCGACTCTCGCTGCGCTGGGCCGAGCGTAGCCTGCGCGCCCACCAGGGCAATCCGAATGCGCTGTTCGGCATCGTTCAGGGCGGCATCTACGAAGCGCTGCGACAGGAGTCGCTGACGGGGCTGGTCAGCCTGGGATTTGATGGGTACGCGATCGGCGGACTCTCGGTGGGGGAGCCCAAGGAGGATCGGCGGCGTGTGCTCGGCGCGCTGCTACCCGCAATGCCGTGGGACCGGCCGCGTTACCTGATGGGGGTTGGGACGCCCGAGGATATCGTCGAAGCCGTGGGTCTGGGCATCGACATGTTCGACTGCGTGCTGCCCACCCGTAATGCGCGAAACGGCCATCTGTTCACCCGCTTCGGTGACCTGCGGATTCGCAACGCCGGTTTCCGTGACGACCGGCGCCCCATCGACGAACAGTGTGGCTGCTACACCTGCCGGAACTACAGTCGCGCCTATTTGCGGCATCTGGACAAATGCGGCGAGATCCTCGGCGCCCGCCTGAACACGATACACAACCTGTATTACTACCAGGACCTGATGCGCGGCATTCGCGGTGCCATCGAAGCCGATGCGTGGTCTGCTTTCGTGGCTGACTTTTTGCGGAATCGCGGCGCCGCTTAGCGCGTTTTGTGCCATAATGCCGCGCTTTTAACGACGACCGCCGCGAGGCTTAGACCCGTATGGATTTCCTGATATCGAGTGCACATGCGCAGGCTGCCGGCCCTGCCGCGCAGGAGCCCGGATTCGCCGGACTCATTCTGCCGATCGCGATCCTGCTGATGTTCTTCTTGCTGTTCGTGCTGCCGCAGCATCGGCGTGGCCGCGAGCAGAAGAAAATGATCGAGTCGCTGGCCAAAGGCGTCGAGGTGGTGACCAACGGCGGGCTGCTCGGCAAGATCGTCGACCTCGACGAGAACTTCATCGTGCTGGAAGTGGGCGACAACGTGCAGGTAAACGTCCAGCGTCACGCTGTGGCCTCGCTGATGCCGAAGGGCACCTACAAGGCGAGCAAGCGAAAGCAGGAAAAACTGGACAAACCCGCCTCCTAAGCCGCGCGGCCCGCGTCGGACGAAGGGATTCCCTTCGTCCGGCTGAGTACTGGAAGACACTATGCGCAATTCGTTTCCCCTCTGGAAAAATCTGCTGATCCTGGGCGTGCTGCTCTGGGCCTTCATCTATGCGTTGCCGAATTTCTTCGGCGAAGACCCTTCCGTGCAGTTGTCGCCGGTGCGGTCCGCCAAGGTCGACGACACGGTCCGGCAGCAGGTCGAAGAGTTGCTGCAGGGTCAGGGCCTGAAGCCACAAAAGGTCGAACTGAGCGACAAGCGGCTGCTGATCCGCTTTGCCGATACCGACGCGCAGCTCAAGGCAGCCGATGCGATCGAGAAGGCCATGGGCACCAATTACACGGTCGCACTGAATCTGGCGCCCGCGACACCGGGCTGGCTGCGGGCGATAGGTGCCCAACCCATGTACCTGGGCCTGGACCTACGGGGCGGCGTGCATTTCATGATGCAGGTCGACATGGAAGCCGCAATCAAACAGCGCGAAGAGCGCTACGCCGAGGACGTGCGGACCCTGCTGCGCGAGAACAAGCTGCGCTACCGCTCGGTCGACCGCCAGAACGGTACCATCCGCGCGCAGTTCGACGACACGGCGACGCTGGCGCAGGCGCAAAGTGTGCTGGGCCGCGAGTTCCGCGGGCTGCTGATCGATACCGACGAGAGTCAGAATGTCCTGCTTGCGACCTTGTCCGAAGTCGAGAAGCGGGAAGTGCAGAAGTTCGCCGTGGGCCAGAACATCACGACCCTGCGCAACCGTGTGAATGAACTGGGCGTGGCCGAACCGGTGATCCAGCAACAGGGGACGGACCGGATCGTCGTGCAGTTGCCCGGCGTGCAGGACACGGCCCGGGCCAAGGAAATCCTCGGTGCCACGGCGACCCTGGAGTTCCGGCTGGTCGATACCGAGCACAGCGTTCCGTCGTCGGCCGATTCGCGGGTGCCCCTGACGGCACAGTTGTACCGCGACCGTGCGGGACAGCCGATTCTGCTGCAGCGTAAGATCATCGTGACGGGCGATCAGGTGGTCGACGCGGCCTCCGGTATGGATCAGCAGTCGGGGACGCCCGCCGTGTTCGTGACGCTGAACAGCATCGGCGCGAAACGGATGGCGGATACCAGCGCGGTCAACATCGGGAAACCGATGGCCGTCGTGTTCATCGAGAACAAGTCCGAGACCAAGGAAGTCAACGGCAAGAAAGTCACCACACGCAAGAAGGTCGAGGAAGTCATCAACGTGGCGACGATCCGCGACCGATTGACCAAGCGCTTCCAGATCACCGGACTCGACACCGCGGATGAGGCCCGTAATCTCGCGCTGTTGCTGCGAGCCGGGGCCCTGGCGGCGCCGGTTGACATCGTCGAGGAGCGCACCGTAGGCCCCAGCCTCGGGAAGGAGAACATCGATCAGGGTGTGCGTTCGTTCGTCATCGGCTTCGCCGCGATCATCGTCATCATGCTCGTATATTACAAGGTGTTCGGGCTGATCGCCGCCTTCACGCTGATCTTCAACGTGGCATTGATTCTAGCGATCCTGTCGCTACTGCAGGCGACGCTGACCTTGCCCGGCATCGCCGGCATCACCCTGACCATCGGCATGGCGGTGGATGCCAACGTGCTGATCTATGAGCGTATCAAGGAGGAATTGCGCAACGGCAACTCTCCGCAATCGGCGATCTATGCCGGCTTCGAGCGCGCCTTCAGCACGATTTTCGATTCGAACATCACGACCCTGCTGGCCGCCGTGATGCTGTTCGGCATCGGGTCGGGGCCTGTCAAGGGTTTCGCGGTCACGCTGACCATCGGCATCCTGACGTCGATGTTCACCGCCGTCATGTGCACGCGCATGATGGTGAACTGGGTTTATGGGCAGCGCCGCGCCGCGAAGCTGTGGATTTGAATCGAGCCGGCCGAATTTCATTGAGGACCCGCATCCGTGGCTGAAACCATCACCCGCAACTACAAGATCGACTTTCTCGGCAAGCGGACTATCGCCGTGGGCCTGTCGGTCATACTGAGCCTGGCCGCGATCGTCTCGCTGTTCGTCAGGGGACTGAACTTCGCGATCGACTTCACCGGTGGTACCGTGGTCGAAGCGACCTATGACAACCCGCCCGATCTGAACGCGATCCGGTTGCAACTCGAGACGGCCGGGTTCCACGGTCCGACCGCGCAGCATTTCGGCACTGCTCGCACCGTCCTGATCCGGTTGCCGCCGGAGGCGAATGCTGACGGTGGCCCGGCCAAGGACGGAACTGCCAAGGACCCAGTCGCCGAAGATCTCGGGCTGGCCCAGAATGACCTCAAGAGCCGCGTATCGGCCGCTTTGAATACCGATCCGGCGTTCAAGGCCACGATTACGCGGGTGGAATTCGTCGGGCCCCAGGTGGGCGATGACCTGACGGAGAGCAGCATCCTGGCGCTGGTGCTGGCGACGATCGGGATCCTCGTGTACGTCGCATGGCGTTTCGAATATCGCTTCTCGCTGGGTGCGATTCTGGCGACGTTGCACGATATCGTCATGATTTTCGGGATCTTCTCGTTTTTCCAGCTGGACTTCGATCTCAGCGTGCTGGCGGCAATTCTTGCGGTCATGGGCTACTCGCTGAACGATACGATCGTCGTGTTCGACCGGATCCGCGAGAATTTCCGGAAATACCGCCGCGGCGAGGTGATCGACATCATGAACCTGTCGATCAACGAAACCCTGAGCCGCACCTTGATGACCTCGTTCCTGACGTTTGTCACCGTCCTGGCGATGGCGATCTGGGGCGGCGAGATCATCCATAACTTTGCGATCGCGCTGATCATCGGTATCGTCGTGGGCACCTATTCGTCGATCTACGTGGCCAGTGCGCTGGCTCTGCGCCTCGGCGTCAGCCGCGCGGACCTTTTGCTGCCGGAAAAGGAAGGCGCGGTCGACACCCGCCCCTGATCTCCCGTGGCGCGGTGGCCGGTTTCCCCGGCACCGGCGCGCATGCCAGAGCGCTCCAGGAGCGCTATTGTGTCCCCCAGAAAGCCCTCCGCGGAGGGCTGTAAACCCATCCCCATGCAGCCGAGTCCTTCGATCTCGGGCGCATCTTGATCGACCGCCCGCGCCAAGGCGCACCCGTGAATCCCTGTGTCCCCGCGGTACAGCGTTGCCAACAATGGAATGATGCTTCCATTTTGGAATGACGAAATTACTTTTTATTATTAGGTGTTCTTAGTCGGGTACGATACGCTGACAGCACTGCACCTTGGCCTGTTATTTGCGTGATTCTGAGAGTCCGCGGTAAATGACGGCCTGGTTCGGTTCGGGTATCGCCACGCACCACCGGTGCGGCCCTTCGCGGTGGACCCGTCGGTTTCCACTCTTTTCGAAGACTTCAAAAGGGAGATTCGATGCCCCAACGCTCTGATATCGCTTCGGTCCCGACCGGGGCCTACAAGTTCATCCCTGCCCTCGATTCGCTGCGACGCTACTCGTGGCAGGATGGTCGTAGTGACCTGTTGGCGGGCCTCACCGTGGCCACGGTCGCGGTGCCGCAAGCCATGGCCTACGGTCTGGTCGCGGGATTGCCCGCGGAATACGGTCTTTACACGGCCATCGTGATGACGGCGGTCGGTGCGCTGTTTGACTCGTCACGTCAGCTGATCAACGGGCCGACGAATGCGACCTCGATTGCACTGCTAAGCGTGATCGCGTCGGTGGCGCCGGAATCGAAGATCGAAGCGGCGATGCTCGTGGCCTTCATGGTCGGTGTCGTGCAGCTCGCGATCACCGCGGCGCGACTCGGGGACCTCACGCGCTATGTTTCGCATTCGGTGATCGTCGGTTTCACGCTGGGGGCGGGCTCGTTGATCGTGCTGGACCAGATGAAGAACCTGCTCGGCAAGAAGGCCATGGGCGGGGTGCACGATCATTTCCTGTCGCGCTTCTGGCAGACGATGACGGAAGGCGGGGCGATCCACGCGGACACGCTGTGGGTCGGGCTGGGCACGATGGCCGCGGTGCTGCTGTTACGCTGGTTCAAGAACAAGATCGGCTGGCGATTTCTGCCGGAGTTGCTGATCGTGGTGGTCGGGGCAGCGTGGCTCTCGTGGTCCTTCGGCCTGGAAGCGCGCGGCGTGAAGATCATCGGGGACATTCCGGCCAAGTTGCCGTCGTTCCAGTGGCCGAACTTCGATGCCGCGATGATGCGCGACTTCGCGACAGGCTCCCTGGCGATTGCGATGCTGGGCTTGCTCGAAGCCTTGTCGATGGCCAAGGCTATCGCGGCCGTGACACGGCAGAAGCTGGACATGAACCAGCAATGTCTCAGCGAGGGTCTGGCGAACTTTACCGGCAGCTTCTTTCAGTGCATTCCGGGCTCGGGGTCACTGACGCGTTCGGCCATCAACCAGCAGGCGGGTGCCGCGTCCCAGTGGTCCGGTGTGATCTCCGCCATCGCAGTCGCGGTCATCATGTTGGCCTTCGCGCCCTATGCCCGGTTCATACCCAAGGCGGTGCTCGCCGGTATCCTGTTTCTGTCGGCCTGGAAAATGGTGGACTGGCACGCACTGCGTTATCACGTTCGGGCTACGCGTTTCGACGCTGCCATCGTGGCCGTGACGGCCTTCTCGGCGGTCGGCATTTCGATCGAGTTCTGCGTCCTGATCGGCATTTTCATGTCCTTCATGCTGGCCGTCCCGCGCGCTGGGCGGATGCGGCTATCGGAATTTGTCGTCACGCGAGACGGCGCCATTCACGAACGCCTGCCCGAGGACGAGCCGTGTTCCAAGATCCTGTTGTTCGGGCTCGAGGGCGAGCTGTTCTTCGGGTCCACCGCAGCGCTGGACAAGCATTTCGAATATATCGAGAGCCTGATCGGTCCGGACACGGAAGTTCTGCTGCTGCGCATGAAGCGGGCGCGAAATCCGGATGCGGTGGCGTTGAACCTTCTCGAGAGCTTTCTCGATCGGGTGCGCGCCCGCGGGGTCAAGGTGGTCATGTGTGGTGTAAGTCCCCATCTGCATGACGTGATGCAGCGGACGGGCTTTGCCGACCGGTTGGGTGAGAAAGAGTTGTTCCTGGAGCAACCGGTGCGGCTGACCAGCACCATACAGGCCGTCCGCCATGCCTACGAGCTGATCTCGGAGCCGTGCCCTACCTGTCCGCGTCGCGAGACGCCGATCGGCGAGACACCGCTTTACTTCGTTCCTTGAGGTAGTCCCCCGCGGCGGGGCGGATTCGCTTCTGCCCCGCAGCGCCTCAGCCGGCTGGTACACCCCTACCATCGGCAGGCCTGGTGGGCCGCGGCAACCAACGCCGCAGTGCCGGGGCCGTCATCATCGTACTCAGCACCGCCATCAGCACCAGCATGGTGAAGACCGATGGCGGAATCACGCCGAGGTCCAGCCCGACATTCGCGATGACCAGTTCCAACAGGCCACGTGTATTCATCATGATCGCCACATTCCGTGACGAAGACGCATCCAGCCCGCTCCAGCGCGCGGCAAGATAACAGCCGCCGAACTTTCCCGTGACGGCGAGTAGCAGCGCGAGCGCAAAGGCGCCGCACAGTTGAGGGCTGTCGAGGTGGCCCACATTGGTGCGCAGCCCCGTGTAAGTGAAGAAAACCGGCATGAAGAACACCATGACCAGGTCGGCTGCCCTGGCTTTCCAGGCTTCGACCAAGGCGCGCTGGTCGTGTAGCAGCATACCGATCACAAAGCCACCGAAGATCGCGAACAGACCCAGCCAGTTGGTGACGATCGCAGACAGAAACACGGCCGCCAGCAACAGCGCCATCAGGTCCTGCGTCAGAACGTCGTCGCCCCGGCGCATGACACGCACCAGCCAGCGCAGCAGCGGCCGCACCACCCACCAGCATGCCAGGCCATAAAGGCCCAGATAACCGAGCTGCAGCAGTGTGTCGAAAGCCGCCAGCCGGCTCGTCACCCAGGTGCTGATCAGGGCCAGCAGGGTCCAGCCGATGGCGTCGGTGATGGCTGCTGCAGCGATGGTGATCACGCCGATGCGGGTCTGTGTCAGTCCGTACTCCATCATGATGCGCCCGAGGACCGGAACTGCCGTGATCGAGAACGCGGTGGCCAGGAACAGGGAATAGGCCGACCTGTCGATGAACGGGGCCAGCTTGGCCGATGATCCGAAGCCGAAGCCAAAGCCGAAAATGAAGGGGCAGATGATGCCGACCAGGGCCACGGCAATCGCTGCGCGCTTGTTGCGCCGGGCCTGCAGGTGACCGAAGTCGAACTCGAGGCCGATCTGGAACATCAGCAGGATAAGTCCGATCTGGCTGATGATGCCGATCGGAAGGGTATCGGTCGACTGGAAGACGAAGGCCTGCGCGGACGGTGCCAGCCGCCCGAACAGGGAGGGGCCCAGCAGCAGGCCCGCCAGCATCTCGCCGACGGCCCGCGGTTGCCCCAACCGCTGGGCGAGCCCGCCGGCAACTCGCCCCAGCACGATGATGAGGCTCAGTTGCAGGAGGACGAACAGGAGAACCTGCTCCAGTCCCTGACCTGGAGGGACTCCCTGATGCGCCACGCGAGCGGGTCAGGCCGGCTGCCGGAGACGGCTGTGCCGGTAGGAATAGCCGAAATAGATGACCAGGCCGATGCCCAGCCAGACGACAAAACGCACCCAGGTCAGGGTCGGCAGGAAGCCCATCAGCGCGAGGCACATCGCCGCACCGAGCAACGGGAACACGGGATTGATGGGGGTGCGGAACGGACGCTTCAGCTCGGGCTGGGTGATGCGCAGCGTGATCACACCGAAACAGACCAGAACGAAAGCGAACAACGTGCCGATGTTGACCAGTTCGGCGAGTTCTCCGAGCGGCACCATTCCGGCAACCGCCGCGATGAACAGCCCGCAGATCACAATGACGCGGATCGGCGTCTGGGTGCGGGCGTTCACCGTCGAGAACCAGTCCGACAACAGCCCGTCGCGCGACATCGCATAGATGATCCGGGTCAGGCCGTAGTAGAGCACCAGCATCACCGTGGTAAGCCCGGCGATGACCCCGGTGGACACGAGCGCCGAGGCCCATCGAAAGCCGATCAGTTGCAGCGCATGAGCCACGGGCGATGCCACGTTGAGATCGGCGTACGGCACGATCGCGGTCAACAGGCCGGCCACGATGATGTAAACCGTCGTGCAGAAGGCCAGGGAACCGAGGATACCGATCGGGACGTCCCGTTTCGGATTGTGCGCTTCCTCGGCGGCGGTCGAGACCGCATCGAAGCCCACGTACGCAAAGAACACGATGGATGCGCCGGCCAGTACGCCCACGGGCTTGCCGTCGGCGTTGTGGCTGAACCAGCCAAAGGGCATGAAGGGATCCCAGTTGGCCGGATTGACGTTGAATACGGCGATGGTCACGAAGACCGTGATCGTGATCAGCTTGACCGAGACCATCACGGCATTGAGTCTGGCACTTTCCTTGGCCCCGACGATCAGCAGCGCCATCAGGAAAAAGATGATGGCCGAGGCGGGCAGGTTGATGATGCCGCCGAGCTCGGGCGCTTTGGTCAGCTCGTCCGGTAGCGGGAAGCCGATCGCATTCAGCGCCTGGCAGAGGTACCCGGACCAGCCGTTCGCGACCGCGGCGACCGAAATCGCATACTCGAGCATCAAGTCCCAACCGATGATCCAGGCAATGATCTCGCCGAAGGCAGCGTAGCTGTAGCCGTATGCGCTGCCGCAACCGCCGACGCTGGAGGCGAGTTCGGCATAGGACAGGGCGGCGAAGGCGCAGGCCAGACCGGCGATGACGAACGAAATCGTTACCGCCGGCCCGGCCTGCGTGGCGGCGGCGATGCCGGTCAACACAAAAATTCCGGTGCCGATGATGGCCCCTATGCCGAGCAGCGTCAGGTCGGTTGCACTGAGACAGCGCCGGAGCCCGCTCTCCTCGAAATCGTCTGGTGTGCTGGTCTTGGTGCGAAACATCTGCATGTGGCTACTCCTGGACTGCGAGGATGGGATGCGGTGTCGAACAATCGCGTGGGTCAGAAGAATCGAGCATTCATCGCGAAATGGACCAGGATGCTGGCAGCGTAGCCCAGGGCAATAACCGGCGCCCATTTCAGATGCGAAACGAAATTGTAAAGGCCGCGGGTTTGTCCCAGTAGTCCTACGCCCGCCGCCGACCCGATGGCGAGCAGACTGCCGCCACAGCCGGCAGTCAGCGTGACCAGCAGCCACTGCCCCTCGGACAGGGCGGGCTGCATGGTCAATACCGCATACATGATGGTGCCGTTGTCGACAAAGGCTGACACGATGCCCACCAGCAAGTTGGCGACCGTGGGGTCCAGGTCGGTGTAAAGGAGTTGCGACGCCAGGGTCCCGTAGCCGATGAAGCTGAGCCCGCCGACGCTGACCATCACACCGTAGAAGAACAACAGGGTGTCCCACTCAAGCTGAGCGACGTTGTGGAACACATCAAAAAACTGCTTCGTCTCACCCGGATCCCCCGGTATTTCCGCTCCTTCCAGATCGTCGGTGTCCTTTTGGGCCGGTAGGGTTGACGAAGGTCGGATGCGCGTTCGGTAGAGATAGTAAAAGTAGAATTTCAGGTAGCTCAGTCCGGCTAGCATGCCGGCCGCGGGCGGAAGCTGGAGGAAATGCTCGAACGAGACCGCGGTCAGGATCGTCAACAGGAATAGGATGATGATGCCCGATGCGCCCCGGCGCAAGGGTACGGCCTTGCCGGCCGATGCCGGCTTGCCCGTCGGGATCCAGAATTGCATGATCAACGCGGGTACCAGGAAGTTGACCACCGACGGAATGAACAGCGTAAAGAAGTCGACGAAGGGTACGACGCCCTTTTGCCAGACCAGAAGGGTAGTGATATCGCCAAAGGGGCTGAACGATCCGCCGGCATTGGTCGCCACCACGACGTTGACGCAGGCGATGGTGATAAAGCGGCGATTGTTCTTCGCCATCGCCATCAGGACCGCGCCCATCAGCAGGGCGGTCGTCAGATTGTTGCAGACGGAAGACAGGAAGAACGACTGGATCCCCGTGATCCAGAACAGCTTGCGATAACCGAAACCCTTGCTTAGCAGCCAGATGCGTAAGGTGTCGAAAACGCCGCGCTGCTCCATGGCGTTGAGATAGGTCATCGATACCAGTATGAACAGGAACAACTCGGCATAACCCTCCAGCGAGCGACGGAACGCGCTGCCAGAAATCTCGCCCAGTCCGCCGGAGACGTACACGGCGGCGATCAGCGCCCAGATAAGGCTGGCGGCGAGCACCATCGGCTTTGACTTGCGGAGCATCGTGCTCTCTTCGAGCATCGCAAAGACATAGGCGAGGAAGAAGATGACGATGGCGGCGATCCCGACCCAGTTTCCGCTCAGATCGATGGTGCGCGAAGCATCAGCCTCGGTCGCGTTGGCAAGGCCGGGCAGCGCAGCCGGCAGCAATGCAGTGAGAATTCGGACGGCAGCGTTCATCTCAGGCAAGGTTTCCTCAAGTTTTGACATCGAACGGATGGGGAGAAACGGTCGGGTGGCAAGCGGGCGCTCGGCTCGCTTCACGGCGGCATGCCGCTGACCGCCGGCTGACGCCCACGGCACTGGGGGAGCAGAGAACGAGATATGGAACAGGGGGAGGGCGATCCGGAGGCGGGATCGCCTGAAGCGTCGGTCGCCGTTGAATGATACCAGTCATTTTTCCCGTACCAGTCGCTGCGGGTGGGCTGCCTCGGGATCGACGCTCCTGTGCCGTGACCCGGGCTGGAAAGGGTGGCGGCCGGTGCGGTCTCAGCGTTCCCAGCACGTTGCCGGCATTGACCGTCGCCGCGTGGGCACCGTTGAAGACCTCCTTCAGGGTGTACAGAGGACTGGTCCCAACGTCACCGTAAACGACGCCGACGGCGCCTGGAGCGAGCTTGAACAGGTTGCGGGGCTGGTGTTCGGCAGGAATCTGCATCAGGAGGGCGCGGTTTACTCGCCCGGATGCTAACAGACGGAATCCGGTGCCGGCGTAAAGATCCTATAAAGATCGGCGTATCCGTTCGATCGCCTCGGCCATCCTGGATATCGACGTCGTATAGGCGAACCGTACGTAGCGTTCGTGCCGATACCGACCGAAATCCTTGCCCGGCGTGACGGCGACAGCCTGGTCCTCGAGCAGGCGCCGGGCGAACTCGAAGCTGTCGTTGGTGTGGGCGCTGGCGTCCGCATAGACGTAGAAGGCACCCTCCGGTATGGCCGGTATGCCGAAGTCGAGAGCCCGGAGGGCACCGACCAGATAATCGCGCCGGGCCTGAAACTCCTGTCGGCGGCCTTCGAGTTCGGTTCGACACTCGGGCCCCAGGGCGGCGAGCGCGGCGTGCTGGCTCGGCGTCGGGGCCGAGATGAAAAGGTTCTGTGCGACTGTCTCTGCGGCACGGGCGAAAGCCTCCGGCACGATCACCCAGCCGATGCGCCAGCCGGTCAGGCCGAAATATTTCGAGAAACTGTTGACGACGAAGGCCTGATCGGAAAAATTCAGGGCCGAAGGGCTGGAACTCGCATACTCCAGTCCGTGGTAGATTTCGTCGGAAATGAAGTGGCCGCCGCGCTCGATGACCGCGGTGATCAAACGCTCGAACATCGGTGGGTCGATGACGGTGCCGGTCGGGTTCGCCGGGGACGCCAAGATGGTGCCGACGGTGTCCGCATCCCAATGCTGCAGCACCGCGTCGACACTCAGGTGGAAGCGCGTCTCGGCCTCCACCGGTATCAACCGGCTATTTCCGCCGAACAGGGTGACGAGGTTTCCGTAACAGGGATAGCCCGGATCGCTGAGCAGCAGGCGTTGGCCCGGTGCCAGGATCAGACCGAGTGCGATCAGGAAACCGCCGGAGGCGCCCGGTGTCACGACGATGCGATGCGGCGGAATGTCGATCCCGTAGCGCTCAAGGTAATGCGCGGCGATGGCCTCGCGCAGGGAAGGCAGGCCGATCGCCGGCGTGTAGGCAACGCGGCCGGCGCGCAGAAACTCGGTCGCTGCCGCGATGACCGGCGCCGGCGTCGGGAAATCGGGCTCGCCGATCTCGAGATGGATCACATCGCGGCCCAGGCATTCCAGTTCCTTGGCTCGGGCGAGGATTTCCATGACGAAGAAGGGGGTCAATTCACGCATCGGCGAAAAAGCCTGGGTTGGGTAGGTCGCTCGGGGCCGAGGCGATAGGCATTGGTGCGCCCTCGGACAGGGGCGGTGTATCGTGTCGGTGCGCGTGCTCTTTCCTGGTGCGCCGCACTTTCGTCGATTTCGGCAATGTGACCTTCGGGACGGATCATACGCGACTCCCTGCGACGATGTGGAGCGTATCGGCCGGCTCGTTTCGTCGTAATATCCTGTCCCGTGACGTTTTCGGTCGGGACTTCCGCGCGCTGTCCGCCGCCGGGTGCGTCGCCTTACCGCCCGCGGCAAGGAGATTTCACGCGCAAGGCTATGGCGTGTAATTTGCTTAACCTAACTTGCGAGATGCAAGGACCCCAGGATGCCCGGGTTTGTGCGCTCCGCTTCAAGACGCCATTGAACAACCCAACCTCAATTTACCCACCCGCATGACTATCGCTTGGCAGGATTACGACGCAAGCGGCTTCTTCGACGAACTGATCGCAGCGAACGGCGGATCACGGGCCGCCGCACAGTCGGTTATCGCGCATTTCGGCGAGCTTTCCGACGAGGAAATCAGGGAACGCAAAGCCGCGGCCGAGGCCCAGATCAAGAGCATGGGCATCACTTTCACGGTCTATTCGGAAAACGAAGGCTCGATTGACCGAAACTGGCCGTTCGACATCATCCCGCGCATCATTGGTGCACGGGAATGGGCCACGATCGAGAAGGGGCTGGTGCAGCGCGTCAGTGCACTGAACCGCTTCATCGATGACGTGTACCACGATCAGAAGATCGTGCGCGATGGCGTTTTTCCCGCGGAGTTGCTGGCGGACTCGAAGAATTTCCTGCCCGAGTGCGTCGGTATCGACCCGCCGCAGGGCATCTGGGCGCATATCTGCGGCTCCGATCTGGTGCGTGACAAGGATGGGACGGTCTACGTCCTGGAAGACAATCTGCGAGTGCCGTCCGGCGTGTCCTACATGCTGGAGAACCGGCTCGTCATGAAGCGGGTATTTCCCGAACTGTTCGAGAACATCAGCATACAACCGGTCGACGATTACCCATCCAAGCTTTACAGCTGCCTGGCCTCGCTGGCCCCCCCGGAGGTCGAGGTGCCCGAGGTCGTCGTGCTGACGCCCGGCATCTATAACTCCGCCTACTTCGAACACTGCTATCTGGCCCAGCAGATGGGGGCAGAACTCGTCGAGGGCACGGATCTGCTCGTCGGCGACGACGACTGCGTCTACATGCGCACGATCGAGGGCCTGTGCCGCGTGCACGTGATCTATCGGCGCATCGATGACCTCTTCCTGGATCCGGAGGCATTCAACCCGGATTCGGTGCTGGGCGTGCCGGGTCTGCTGCGGTCCTGGAAAAAGGGCAAGGTTGCGCTGGCCAATGCGCCGGGCGCCGGCGTTGCCGACGACAAGGTGGTGTACACCTACGTGCCGGAAATCATCCGCTATTACCTCAACGAGGAGCCCATCCTGGCCAACGTGCCGTCCTATCGCTGCAGCGACAAGGCGGATCGCGAGTATGTGTTGGCGCATCTCGATCAATTGGTGGTCAAGCCGGCCAACGAGTCGGGCGGCTACGGCATCCTGATCGGTCCCAAGTCGACCAAGAAGGAGCGAGAGAGCTTCGCCAGCCTGATCAAGAAGGACCCGAGGAATTACATGGCCCAGCCCTTGTTGTTGCTGTCGACCGCACCGACCCTGGTGGACGAGCACGTCGAACCCCGACATCTGGACCTGCGGCCGTTCATCCTGTCCGGCCGGGATACGTATGTCACCAACGGCGGGCTGACCCGGGTCGCATTGAAGAAGGGCTCGACCGTCGTGAATTCGTCACAGGGTGGCGGTAGCAAGGATACCTGGATCGTCGAGAGCGAGGAGACCTGAGCATGGCGATGCTGTCGCGTGTAGCCGAGCATCTGTACTGGATGGCCCGGTACCTGGAGCGGGCCGAAAACATGGCCCGTTTGATCACCGCCAACGGCAACCTGATCCTGGATCTGCCGAAAGATATCCGCCCCGGCTGGGACGCCTTGATCGCGATCACCGGATCGCATGAGCGGTTTTACGACCGCCACACGGTGACCAATGAAAACAATGTCCTGCGTTTCCTGATTGGAGATGACCGAGGGCAGGGCTCGATTCTGTCGGCCCTGCGCTTCGCTCGCGAGAATGCGCGGACGATCCGGGACATCGTGCCGCGCGAGTTGTGGGAGCAGATCAACGGTCTTTATCTGCATGCCAGCGAGCGCCTCGCGGACGGGTTGTCTGCCCGACGGCGCTTCGGCTATCTGCAGGATACGATACTCGGCGTGCAGCAGATTGCCGGCATCGGCGCCGGCACCATGAGCCACGATGCCGGCTATGAGTTTTATCGCCTGGGCTGCAATCTGGAGCGGGCCGACATGACGACCCGCATTCTGGATGTGCGCTACAAGGATTACGAACTGGGAACCGCCGATGCCGTGAAGCCGTTCGAGAACATCCTGTGGACCAGCGTGCTGAAATCGCTGACTGCCTACCAGATGTACCGGCGGCACCGACAGGCGGCGGTGCGCCGTACCGAGGCCGTCGATTTCCTGATGAAGGACGAATCCTTCCCACGTTCGGTGCGATTCTGCGTGCTCGAAATGGAAGACAGTCTGCGCCGGCTTCCGCGGTCCGAAGAGCCGTTGAAGGTGCTGGAGCCGGTCGATCGGCTCCTTCGGGCGTTCTCCCCGGATGCAGTGACCCAGAAGGAACTGCATGAATTTGTGGACGAACTCCAGATCTGCCTTGGGCATATCCATGATTCCGTCAGCGCATGCTATTTCGAGGCGCCGGCCGGTCCCGATGCCGCGAGGATCAGCCGCCCGCGCGCGGCGTGAGCGGGGTTACCCGGTTTCCGCATTCGTGGCACAACCCGGACGGCGGGTTGCGCCTCGACCGCTCCGCGAATCGTGCACCGTCAAAGGACGTCGGCACGGCGTGGTGCACAGCTTTGGCGCGCCGTCGGCCGGGTCGTTGGTTCACACGGCCAGCCCCGCTCGAATGACGGAGGACTGAGATCCCGGAAAATCAAGTGCTCACGAGGCGACCTCGCCCGGCATCAAGGCTTGGCACAGACCCTGCAAAAACCAAGGAGATTTCATAGCAGATGAGGGTCGAAGCCGTGGTCACGCTCACCGACAAAGCGATCAGCGCCGCCAGGCAGTTCGTCAAAACCTCTGGTTTCGAAGCGACGGGGATTCGGATCATCGTGTCCTCCCTCTGCGGGGATACGCTGCAGTGCGGGGTCAGGTTGGAGGAACATGCGCAGCCCAACGACGAGGTGGTCGATTGTGGTGCGGTCAAGTTGTTCATTGATCCGAAAAGCGTTCCCTATGTCGAGGGCGCCGTGATCGACTTCGTGGATGAGAGGGACGCGTCGGGTTTCCGGTTCTCCAACCTGCGGTCGATGCACAACTGATCGTCCGGACCGCGTCCTCGCGGGTGCGCGTTCGATCGAGTCGGACGCGGACGGCCGACGCGACGGCCGCTTCCATCATTTCGCTGCGTGGCCTTGATTCGTGTCCGTGCCGGACCGATCCGGGTTTACCGTCCTGTTGCCGATGACCTTACCCACGCGGTGACAGCCGAACACCGGGTCCATCTGCGGCTCGTTATCGCCTCTTGAATCCGCACCCGCCAAGCCGCACATCCCTTGCGACGCGCGCTTTCGTCTTGTCGCCCCCGCGGGGGAACCTCCTGAATTTCCATCAGTCCGAAGCTTGGTGCCTGTGTTCGCGGTCACTCGACGTTGCTGACCCGCGCGTGTGCTATGCTCTGCGCCCGCCGGGTCCGGCGCCGCGGCGAGAACTGTCCGAACCGCCAAGTCCCGGGAAACCGTAGCCGTTGACATTGCCTGAGGCCTGTATGAAACCGTACATGAAGTTATCTTTGTTTGCGCTGGTCGGACTGGTTCTTATGCTTGCCCAGCCCGGGGATGCTTTCGCAAAGCGCCTCGGCGGCGGCAAGTCTTTTGGTGGGCGGCCCTCGTACAGCCAGCCTTATCGTCCCGGACCGGATTACGGCGCAATGCCGCGCAGTGCGCCCTCGGCTGCCCCCGCGCCGGTCCAGCGCAATCAGGCCATGCGCGAATCATTCCGCAATCGGGGTGGCCTCATGGGGATGCTGGGGGGACTCGCGCTCGGTGGCCTGCTCGGCGCCATGTTCTTCGGCGGCGCTTTCGAGCACATCAATTTCCTCGATATCGTCGTCATGGGTTTCGTCGCCTATCTGGCCTTCCGCTTGCTGGCAGCGCGTCGGGGCGCACCGCAATGGGATACCGGGCGTGGGGCGGCAGGCGGCTTCGGCGGTGGACCGGATCAGAGTGCGTCGCGGCGGGCTCCGCATGCCGGCGCTCCGGCCGGATTCGATACCGACGTAATGTTCCGCGGCGGCGCCGCCCCCGTCGGTACACAGGAAATCCCGGCCGGGTTCGATCGCGCGGCTTTCCTTGCAGGTGCCAAGCAAGCGTACCGGCATCTGCAGCAGGCCTGGGATGCGCGCGATTATTCGGAACTGCGGGCGCTGGCCACCGAGCGTGTGTATGCCGAGCTGGAAGCCCAGTTGCGTGAGCGCACTGACGACGAGCCCACGCAGGTATTGGGTCTCGATGCACAGCTGCTGGGCGTGGAACGATCCGGCGATCAACTGATTGCCAGTGTGCTGTTCGCTGCCCGGCTGCGTGAAGGCGCCAGCCAGGAACCGTCCTCGACTCGGGAGGTCTGGCATTTCACTCGCAGCGAAGCCAGCCGCCAGCCGACCTGGTATCTGGACGGTATCCAGCAGGTGGAGGACTGATCCGGCGACCCGAGGGCAAAATTCCCGCGCATGCCGGGACCCGCTCGCATGGATCGCGAGCTCCTCTCGGCCCGAGGTTTGCGCGGAAACGGCTCAGGGTTGGCTGAATTCGAGACCGTCTACCGTCCAGTTTCCCGGATCCTGCTCATCGCCGCCGGCAAAATGAACTCGGCAAACATAATCGCGCCGCTGGGGCCGTATTTCGTCCCCGACGGCCACCGAAGCCTGGACGATGTAGCGGCCAAACCCGATATCCCAGCTCTTGTCCGGTGACGTGGCGAATCGGGCCCGCGTCGAGCTGTCGCTGGACTCCACGTGATGGTTGCAGACCGCGAAAGCGCGATCGGTGTAGGTATTGGAAACCGGGAGGCTGCTACCGCCTTCCTCGGGCGTGCCCTTCATCAAGGTCGTTCCCGTCGCCCCATTGATGACCGCCGGAACGACCCAGGTCTGTATCGCAAACAGGCCGCCAATGAGCAGAATCCATGCGCCGGGGAAATCCTTCATCGAACATCTCCTGGCAAATTGGTAGGGAACATAAGATTACGCGCTGCGTTCCCCAGCGCCAAGCGCCGCGGCAGTCGCGCGGCATGAAGCCGGCAGCGCGCCCGATCGTGCTTTGGGCGATCGGTGCCGTCGCGCTGGCGGCGCTGCTGTTCGCCGTATGGCGTCAGGACCGACCGACTGCGACGTTTACGAGCCTTGGCGGGGAACGTACCGAATTGGGGCAGTTGCGCGGGCATCCGGTCGTCGTGACGTTCTGGGCCAGCGACTGCCGGACGTGCCTGCTGGAGATACCTGATTTCAATCGGTTGAGCGAGGACTACCGAGCACGTGGCGTCCGCGTTTTCGCAGTGGCCATGGGCTACGACGTTCCGAGCCGCGTGCTCTCTCTGGTCAGGGAGACCGGCTTGGGGTATACAGTCGCGTTGGATCTGGACGGGCATCTGGCCGCCGCCTTCGGCGGCGTGGAATGGGTGCCCAGCACCTTCGTGATCGACTCGCATGGACTGATCCGGCACAAGGTCACGGGCGCCGTCGATTTTGGGCGGGTGCGGCAACAAATTGAGACCCTGTTGGGAGAGTCTTGAGCATGTGGTTTAAGGCCTTGCATCTGATCTTCATGGTGACCTGGTTTGCCGGGCTCTTCTACCTCCCGCGATTGTTCGTCTACCATGCGATGAGCGGCGACGTCGTCAGCATCGAGCGCTTCAAGATCATGGAGCGCAAGCTCTACTATGGGATCATGACGCCGGGCATGGTGTTGACACTGTTATTCGGCTTCTGGATGTTGGCCGATTATGCCTGGGAGGCCTTCGGCACATCCGGGTGGCTGCATGCGAAACTGCTGTTGATCGCACTGTTGGTTGCCTACCATGTGGCTTGCGGGCTGTGGTTGCGGGATTTCCAGGCCGACCGCAACCGGCGCAGTCATGTGTTCTACCGATGGATCAATGAAGTCCCCGTGCTGTTCCTGTTTGCCATCGTATTTCTGGCGACGCTGAAGCCGTTTTGAGCGGTGGGCCAGCCAAGCTGCGGGGTTCCGCCGGGTGCGGCAGACCGAGCCCCCGAAACGTACTGCGCCCGGTTTTCTTCTGACAAGGTGTAAACGATCATGCCCACATACGATTATCGCTGCGATAGCTGCCATCATGACTTTACCGCGATGCACAAGATCGCCGATCCGGCCCCGGCTTGTCCCAACTGCGGCGGTCCGGTTCAAAAGCAGCTTTCTGCACCGGCGGTGCACGGCGGCGGGGGCGCAAAGGCCGCATCGGCGCCCAGCGCTGCGCCGGCCCATAGCTGCGGTGCCGGTTGTGGGCACCGTCACTGAGATCACCTCTCGAGACTTTGCTATCGTGGCGTACCCGGAGCCAGCCAATCGTCGGTTAGCGGGTTTGCTCAGTCTTACCTCACTCGTCACCGACCAGTCGGTAGCCGACCCCCATTTCGGTTAACAGGTAACGAGGACGAGCCGGATCACGTTCGAGTTTGTGCCGCAACTGGCTCATATAAATGCGCAGATAGTGGCTGTCATGGACGTGATCGGGACCCCAGACATCCTTCAGCAATTGGCGGTGTGTCACGACCCGCCCTGCATGCAGCACGAGCATCGCAACCAGACGGAATTCGATCGGAGTCAGGCGAACTTCGACGGAGTCCTTGTAGACACGGCGGTGCCTCAGATCGACTTTCAGCGGTCCTGCCACGAAGGGTTCTCCTGTGTCTTCCGGCTTGGAAGAGCGGCGTAGCAAGGCCCGCAAGCGGGCAGCCAGTTCGCCGGTGCTGAACGGTTTGGTCAGATAGTCGTCGGCACCCGAGTCGAGCGCCTCGATCTTGTCCCTTTCTCGGCCCCGTGCCGAGAGGACCAGCGTGGGAATGTCGGCGGTAAGCCGGAGCGTCCGGATCAACGAGATGCCGTCGATGTCGGGCAGCCCCAGATCAAGGATGACGAGGTCGGGGCGAGCCGATCGAGCCGCCGCAAGACCATCGCGGCCGGTCCCGGTTTCCAGCGTGTGCCAACCCCATCCTGCAAGGCTGGTGTTGAGGAATCGGCGTGTCTGGGGATCATCCTCGATCAGCAGAATCAAGGGGCAATTCGGGCTCATGGGTCCGCTCCTTCCTCGAAGGCCATCGCAGGCGGTTCGTGAACCGGTAGCGACAGCGTGAACACGGTGCCGCCGCCGGTCCGATTGGTTGCGCTGATGTGCCCGTCGTGAGCCTCCACTATCGCCCGACAGAGCGCCAAGCCCAGTCCGGCCCCCCCGTGGGGACTTTCCGGTTCGATCCGAAAGAACTTGTCGAAGATCCGGGCCTCGAAGCCGTCAGGGATTCCCGGGCCGCGATCGGCGACCTCGAGTTTGAGCCCGTCTGCCGTGCGGTTACCGCTGATGTCGATCGGGCTCGATGCGGGCGTGTACTTGATCGCGTTCTCGATAAGGTTGCTCAGCACCTGCTGCAAGAGCACCGGATCTGCCCATAGCAGTGGCATCGTGTCAGCCAGTTGAATGTTGACCGGTCGCCCCTCGAGCATCCGGTCGAGGCGGTTCAGCGTCGCGCCGACGATTTCCTCGGCAGTATTCCATTCCCGTTGGAGCGCGATGGTGCCGCCGGCGATACGCGCCATGTCGAGGATCTTGGTCGTGAGTTCTGAAATGCGCTCGGCCTCGTCCTGGATGAAGGTGCTGAGTTCCCTTTGTTCCTCGCGAGTCAGTTGATCCTGTTGCTCCGCCAGAATGCCGGCTGCGCTCATGATGCGAGTGAGCGGCGTCCGCAGATCATGTGAAATGGCGCCGAGTAATGAGTTCCGCAGTGCTTCCGCCTCGACTTGCAGCGAGGCTTCTCTGGCCTGTTCGGCGAGCCGCGTCCGCTCCAGTGCCTGTGCGATCTGGTTCCGGAACAGGCCGAGGAAGGCATCCTGCCCAGGTTGCGGGCGGCTGGCACCAACCGAGTGCTGCCCTCCGAGTACCATCACGCCGAAGACGCTGCCTGAGCCTTCGATGGGGTGGTAAAGCGGCATATCGGATTTGCCAAGCTCTGGATGCAGGGCGCATTCGGCCGCAGTCAGATCCACGCTGCGAAGGGATTCGGGCATCGGTGGGGCGGTCGGGTAGCGCAGGCGACCATCGCGGCCAGGGAACAGTAGAACGGCCCGAACACCGAATTGCTCGTGCAGTTGGCGCACCGCCGTCTCGATCACCTCCGTCTCGTGGCGCGCCAGCGCGAGGGCCGCGCTCAGCCGATACAGCGCCGCCGCCTGCGATTCACGCTGAGCCGCGATCCCGACCTGTATTTGAAGGGCCTCCACGAGAGCGCCGGTGACCTGGGCGACCGTCAGCATGGCACCCAGCGCAATAACGTTCTCGATGTCGGCGACTGCCAGAGAAAAGATCGGGGGCGCGAAGAAATAGGCGAAAGCCCCTGCGCTCAGAACCGACGCGAGGAAGGATGCAGCCCGACCTTTCCGCGCCGCGACCAGCAACACCCCGAGCAGATAGAAGATCAGTATGCTGGACGATACGAAACGGTCGCGCAGCGGCCAGATCAATGCGGTACACAGCGTCGGTGCGACGAAGCCGGCGGCATAACAGGCGAGCCAGCCATTGCGCGAGCGTGGGTTCCCCACGTCCTTCCGATCGGGTTCCGCTGCCTCGGACGATACGCTGCCGTGGGTTTCCGCATGGAGCCTTTCCGCGGAGCAGAGTGTTGACCTTGCCTTCAAGTCGCTGGTTTCACATTCAAATGGAACCGGCATTCACGATGAAATGAACACCGATGGCGGCGCAATAGCCCAGCAGGATCGCCGGACTCCAACGCAAGTGTGCCATGAAAGAACAACGCCCCCTTGCTGATTCCCATCAGGCCGATGCCCGGAGCCGAGCCGATCGCGAGCAGACTGCCACAATCAGCAGCCAGCGGCAGGGCAGGCAGGTCCGCGGTGTCTCGCATCGGGGCGCCGCGCGTTGACCCCGGTTTCGGTCGGGGAACGCTGTTGGTCTTGCCGGCGGAGAAAAGACTAACGGGAACGGCGTAAAGACAGCGTAAATGGAGCCTTTCCGCGGGAGGTGAGCATCCTCGAGTCAGGGTCCGATACGCAGAGTGGATAGGTTGTCGACCGGAATAACCCTAGGGTGAGCTAGGTCATGGTGGGTCCGGTGCGGTAGAATAACGGGCTGAGACTACAGAAGACTGATCCAGGCGGTAGTTATGTTCAGCAAAGGTATGGAAATAGCCGGGTTCGATGACGAACTCTGGCAGGCGATCGAGGACGAAGTCACTCGCCAGGAGGACCACGTCGAACTGATCGCGTCCGAGAATTATGCGAGCCCGCGGGTGCTTCAGGCGCAGGGCAGCGTGCTGACCAACAAGTATGCCGAGGGTTACCCGGGCAAGCGCTACTACGGGGGCTGCGAATTCGTCGACGTCGTCGAGTCGCTGGCCATCGAGCGCGCCAAGGAACTGTTCGGTGCCGACTACGCCAACGTCCAGCCGCACTCCGGCTCCCAGGCGAACGCCGCGGCCTATATGGCGCTGATCAGCCCGGGCGATACGATACTGGGGATGAGCCTCGCGCATGGCGGGCATCTGACCCACGGTGCCAAGGTCAATTTTTCCGGCAAGATCTACAACGCAATCCAGTACGGCCTAGATCCCCAGACCGGCGAGATCGACTACGAGCAGGTGGCAACGCTGGCGAAGGAACACCGGCCCAAGATGATCATCGCCGGATTCTCCGCCTACTCACGCGTCGTCGACTGGCAGCGTTTCCGTGACATTGCCGACGAAGTCGGCGCCTTGTTCGTCGTCGATATGGCGCATGTCGCGGGTCTGGTGGCCGCGGGCGTCTATCCGAATCCGGTGCAGATCGCGGACGTCACGACGACCACCACGCACAAGACGCTGCGTGGCCCGCGCGGCGGCATGATTCTCGCGAAGTCCAATCCGGACATCGAGAAGAAGCTGAACTCTCTGGTGTTTCCGGGCATCCAGGGCGGGCCGCTGATGCACGTGATCGCCGCCAAGGCCGTGGCGCTGAAGGAAGCGCTGCAGCCTGAGTTCAAGGCCTACCAGGAAGAAGTGATCCGGAATGCGCGCGTCATGGCGGGCACCTTCATCGAGCGGGGATACCGGATCGTTTCGGGCGGTACCGACAACCACCTGTTCCTGCTGGACCTGATCGGGAAGGGTCTGACCGGAAAACTCGCGGAAGAGGTGCTCGGCCGGGCGCACATCACCGTCAACAAGAATGCCGTGCCGAATGATCCACAGTCGCCGTTCGTGACCAGTGGGGTGCGCATGGGAACGCCGGCATCGACGACGCGCGGTTTCGGCGAAGGGGAATGCCGAACGCTGGCCGGATGGATTTGCGATGTGCTGGACGATCCGGAAAACGAAGCGGTCGTCGCTCGGGTGCGGGGCGAAGTCCAGCATTTGTGTCATCGCTTCCCCGTGTATCCTTCCTGACGCACGGCCGCGGCATCTCGATCAGCCCGGGTTTCGCTGACCTTACGTTCCGCGCGCGATCATGCATTGTCCTTTTTGTAGTGCCGGTGACACCCGGGTCATCGACTCGCGCCTGTCTCAGGATGGGGATCAGGTCCGTCGGCGTCGGGAGTGCGCCGAATGCAAGGAGCGCTTCACGACCTACGAAAGTGCCGAGCTCAACATGCCGCGGGTGGTCAAGAGCAACGGGCATCGTGAACCGTTCAAGGAAGAGAAGCTGCGCAACGGGTTCTTGCGCGCCCTCGAGAAGCGGCCGGTCGACAGCGATTTGATCGAAGCCGCGATCGCCAGGATCAAGAAGAGCCTGCTTGCACGCGGTGACCGCGAAGTCCGCTCGCGCCTAATCGGGGAGCGCGTCATGCATGAATTGAGTCGCCTCGACCATGTGGCCTATGTCCGTTTCGCATCTGTTTACCGCCGTTTCGAGGACGTCAACGAATTCCGCGAGGTCATCGATCACCTCGAAAATGACCCCCGTTCTAACGCGGTGGCGGGACAGCCCGACCTGTTCGACGAATAGTCCGGCTCCCACAGGGGGCGCTCACCTGCTACCATCCTGCGCGCGGCAATCGGTGCGCCGCGACACTTTATTCGGTATGGACGCGGCGTCTCTCCTTACGTATTGGTGCCGGATTCACGCCTGATGGACGACGCTCAATTCATGCGGCGGGCGCTGGACCTGGCGGCGCGCGCGCTGTTCACGACCGACCCGAATCCGCGCGTCGGCTGTGTATTGGTCAAGGACGGCCGTATCGTCGGCGAGGGCTGGCATCGCCGTGTCGGCGGTCCGCATGCCGAGATCGAAGCCCTGCGCGCCGCCGGTGGGGAGGCGCGTGGCGCAACGGCTTATGTCAGCCTGGAGCCCTGCTGCCACTATGGGAAAACACCGCCCTGCACCGAGGCCCTGATCGCGGCCGGGGTGGTGCGCGTGGTCGCCGCGATGGAAGATCCCAATCCGGCGATTGCCGGGCGTGGCCTCGAGATTCTGAGACAGGGCGGATTGAGGGTCGAATGCGGCGCCTTGAGCCGCGAGGCCGAGGCGCTGAACGTCGGTTTCTGCACCCGGATGCGCACGGGACGGCCCTTCGTGCGCAGCAAGCTCGCCATGAGCCTCGACGGACGCACCGCGCTGGCCTCCGGGGAGAGTCGCTGGATCACTGGCCCGGCGGCGCGCGATGACGTGCACCGGCTGCGGGCACGGAGTTCCGTGATCGTCACCGGCATCGATACGGTGCTCGCCGACGATCCCGCCTTGACGGCCCGGCTCGATACGGGGGAAGCCGTATTGCAGCCGGTGCGCGTCGTGCTGGACTCGCGGCTTCGCCTGCCCGTAACGGCCAAACTGCTGCGGCAACCGGGCCGAACGGTGATCGTGACGACATCCCCCGACACGCGACGTCGGCAGGCGCTGGCGGATGCGGGGGCCGAGATCGTGACGCTGCCGGGCGGTGCACAGGGCCGGGGTGTCGATCTCGCGCAGCTGGTCCGCTTTCTGGGCGATGCCGAATTCAACGAGGCGCTGGTGGAAGCCGGTGCGGTCCTGAACGGGGCACTCTTGCGAGCGGGATTGGTCGACGAATGGCGGGTCTACGTCGCCCCGTGTGTGTTGGGCAGTGACGGCCGCGGGCTGTTCGATCTGAGCGGTCTGGGGCGGATGAGCGACCGGCCCGAACTGCGCTATACGGACGTCGAACAGATCGGTAACGATCTGCGTTTGACGCTGGCGGGTGTTGCCGCGGCGGCTGAGGAAGACGAGGACTGAGATGTTTACGGGTATCGTGCAGGCGGTGGGACGGATCACTGCCATCGAACCGCGCGGCGGCGATCAGCGACTCAGCGTCGCGACCGGCACGCTTCCGGTCGAAGATCTGGCGCTGGGTGACAGTGTGGCCGTCAGCGGCGTGTGCCTGACGGTCATCAGCCGGTCGGCCCATGGCTTTGCCGCCGATGTCTCGCGGGAAACGCTCGCCCGGACGATAATCGGGCGCCTGCGGCCGGGCGATCCGGTGAATCTGGAGCTCGCGCTGACGCCGTCCAGCCGCTTGGGCGGACACATCGTCAGCGGTCACGTCGACGGCATCGGCGCGATCGCCGGGCGTACCGAGGACGCGCGATCGGTGCGGTTCCGCATCACGGTGCCGGCGGGTCTCGCGAAATATGTCGCCGAGAAGGGGTCGATCTGCGTGGACGGCATCAGCCTGACCGTCAATGCCGTCGGTGCGGACTGGTGCGAGGTCAACATCGTGCCGCACACGCTCGCCGTAACGACGCTGGGCAGCGCCATGCCTGGACGCGAGGTCAATCTCGAAGTCGACCTGCTGGCGCGCTATCTGGAGCGCCTGCTGACCGGTACGGACGCCGCCGCCGCGCCGGGCGGTCTGACGCATGCAACGCTGACACGGGCGGGTTTCGTCCAGGGGACCCATGAACACGATTGAAGAAATCATTGCCGACATCCGGGAAGGCCGGATGGTCATCATCATGGATGACGAGGCGCGCGAGAACGAGGGCGATCTGGTCATGGCCGCATCGCACGTCCGGCCCGAGGATGTGAACTTCATGGCGCGCTACGGGCGCGGCCTGATTTGTCTGACGCTGACCCGCGATCGCTGCCAGCAGCTGCGTCTGCCGCTGATGGTCAACGACAACCGCACACCCCACTCGACCAATTTCACGGTTTCGATCGAAGCGGCGACCGGTGTCACGACCGGCATCTCGGCGGCCGACCGTGCGCGGACCATCCAGTGCGCCGTCGCGCCCGGCTGCAAACCCGAGGACCTGGTTCAGCCCGGCCACGTGTTCCCGCTGATGGCCCAGCCGGGCGGCGTCCTGAACCGGGCCGGACACACCGAGGCCGGCTGCGATCTGGCCCGTCTGGCCGGGACGGAGCCGGCCGCGGTGATCGTCGAGATCCTGAACGAGGACGGCTCGCTCGCGCGGCGGCCCGATCTGGAGGCCTTCGCCGCGAAGCACGGGCTGAAGATCGGGACGATCGCGGACCTGATCCATTACCGCATGCAGAATGAGCAAACGGTGGAGCGCATCTGCAGTTGCGCCTTCCCGACCGAGTTCGGCGATTTTCGCCTGCATGCCTACCAGGATCGCATCGACAACAAACTGCACCTGGCGCTGACCCTGGGGGCCGTGTCCGGCGATGCTCCGACGCTGGTGCGCGTGCACGGGCGCAACCTGCTCGGGGATCTGTTCGGCGCGAAGCGGGGCGATGCGACGATGTCCCTGCGTGCGTCGATGAAGCGGATCGCCCAGGAAGGCGCCGGCGTGCTGGTCGTGATCCGGAACGAGGAGGACGACAAGTCGCTGGTCGAGCGCATCCATCACTATCAGATGGAGGACCACGGTATCGCCCTCGGGGTCAGTGAAGAGCGTGGCGACGACTGGCGCACCACCGGCACGGGTGCCCAGATCCTGGCCGATCTCGGCGTACGCAAACTGCGGATCCTGGGTTCGCAAAAGAAATACCTGGGACTGTCGGGTTACGATCTCGAAGTCGTCGATTACGTTTCGTCAGAATGAGGTGATTTGAACCATGAGCAATATCAAGATGATAGAGGGCCATTTGTCGGCCCAGGGGCGGCGTTTCTGTATCGTGGCATCGCGCTTCAACAGCTTCATCGTCGATCACCTGATCGCTGGTGCCGTGGATGCGCTGCATCGCCATGGAGCGCAGTCCGATGCGATCCGCATCGTCAAGACACCCGGCGCGTTCGAACTGCCGTTGGCGGTCGACCGGGTCGCTGCGAGCGGCAGCTGCGATGCCGTCATCGCCATCGGCGCGGTGATCCGCGGCGCGACGCCGCATTTCGACTACGTCGCGGGGGAGTGCGTCAAGGGGCTGACGGCCACGTCGCTGAAGTATGGAATTCCGGTGGCCTTCGGCGTGCTGACCGTGGATACGATCGAACAGGCGGTCGAGCGTGCGGGCACCAAGGCCGGTAACAAGGGTGCGGAAGCGGCCGCGACCGCCATCGAGATGGTGAATCTGGTCCGTGCCCTGGAGGAGGCATGAATCCGGCCGGGCTCAGTCTGGCGCGTCGTGCGGCGGTGCAGGCAATTTACCAGTGGCAGATCACCGGTTTGAGCCCTGCCGAGATCGAGCGCCAGTTCTTCGAGGAACATGGGATTGGCAAAGGGGATCCCGACACGTTCAAGGCGCTGCTGCACGGCATACCGGAACATGTGGCCCGGCTCGATGCGGCGCTGGCTGAATATCTGGACCGGCCTATTGCCGAGGTGGATCCGGTGGAGCGTGCGATCCTGCGTATCGGCGCGTTCGAATTGCTGTTCCGTCCGCAGTTGCCTTATCGGGTCGTGTTGAACGAGGCGATCAAGTTTGCGAAGGAGTTCGGAGCCGAGCAGGGTTACCGCTACGTCAACGGGATCCTGGATCGCGTCGCGCGACAGCATCGGGCGCTAGAGATCGGCGCCCGGCCTAACGCTCGCCGCGCTTGACGCCCCCTCCGTCAGGGTCGTTCGGCGAGTTCGACCTGATCCGCCGCCATTTTGCCCGGGGCAGCGCCCCGCACCCGCAGACCGTGCTCGGCGTCGGTGACGACTGCGCCTTGTTGCAGCCGTCCGTCGATACCTTGCTTGCGGTGACGGCCGACACACTGGTCGCGGGCGTGCACTTCTTCACGGATGTGCATCCCCACGATCTGGGCCACAAGAGTCTCGCGGTGAACCTCAGCGACCTGGCGGCCATGGGGGCAACGCCGGCCTGGGTCACCCTGTGCCTGACCCTGCCCGAGCTCGATCAGGTCTGGCTCGAGGGTTTTGCCGCCGGGTTCACCCAAATGGCGCTCGCACAGGGCGTCGAACTGGTGGGCGGCGACACGACGCGCGGACCGCTCAGCATCACCGTGCAGGCCATGGGGCAGCTTCCGGCAGGCAGTGGCCTCCGCCGCTCGGGTGCAAACCTCGGCGATCTCGTTTTCGTGACCGGTCAGGTCGGTAGCGCGGGCCTGGGTCTCAAGACCTTGCAGGGCCTGTGGGACGGCCGCGACGATGAGTCCGTGCGGCGACTGCTGCGTCCCGAGCCGCGCGTCGCGGCCGGCCAGGAACTGCGCGGACGGGCCAGCGCCTGTATTGATGTATCGGATGGGCTGGCTGCCGATCTGGGCCATGTGCTGGCAGCCAGTGGCTTGGGGGCAACGGTCGAATGGGAGCGCTTGCCGTTGTCCGCAGCCGTGCTCGACTATGTTGCCCGAACGGACGATTGGCGGATGCCGCTGGTTGCCGGCGACGACTACGAATTGTGTTTCACAGCGCCTGAGCGCGAACGGGTCGCAATTGAGACGGCGCTCGCCTCGATCGGATGCGCCTGTTCGGTAATCGGCCGCATCCAGCGCGAGCCGGGCCTGCGGCTCAGCCGCGAAGGTCGCGTCGATGCCTTTGGGCCCGGCGGATACGATCATTTCGCAGGACGGTAAAGTCATGGGAGAAAAATCTCGGCAACCCGTCCCGGTGCGATCGGTACTGATGCATCCTCCCTCATGGCTCGCGTTCGGCCTGGGGGTAGGGCTGGTGCCGTTTGCCCCGGGAACCTTCGGGACGCTGCTGGGGATTCCATTGTATTGGCTGTGGGCCGACCTGTCTGTGCCGGCGTACGGTGCGCTCGTTCTGGTCCTTGCGCTCGCCGGGGTCTGGTTCTGTGCTGCCGCAGCACGCCGCCACAAGATTGGCGATCATCCCGGCATCGTCTGGGACGAGATCGTTGGCTTCCTGATCACGATGTGGGGCGTGCCGTTCTCCTGGACCGGGGTCGCATGCGGTTTTCTGCTGTTCCGCCTGTTCGATATCGCCAAGCCCTGGCCAATCGCCTGGGCTGACCGCCGGGTCGGTGGGGGACTGGGAATCATGCTGGACGACATACTGGCGGGCCTTTTTGCCTGGGCCGCATTGCTGGTCCTTCGCGCACTGGTCCCACTCTGACGGGCAGTGCCCGTCATTTCGCTTGCAAGAATCGGGCGATTGCCCTAATATACCCCTATCTGACGCGGGGTGGAGCAGTCCGGTAGCTCGTCGGGCTCATAACCCGAAGGTCGTAGGTTCAAATCCTGCCCCCGCTACCAAATGTAGCTTTCCGAAAACGTCAGAAAGCCCGAAAAGCCCGCACGATGCGGGCTTTTTTGTGTCTGTCGTTCAGCGGCCGCAATCGTTATGCTCCCTTGGCGGAGCGCTTGGTGCCCGACACGCCCCAGCGGTTCCGCTGCCTCGGACGCACTCCGGATCTTTTGGCTTTGCCCCGAGTATCCGTATCTGATCGCCCGCAGCGAGATCCGACTCGTACCGGGAACCTTCATGGCCGTGGCCGGTCCTCGGTAAAGCCGCCTTTGGACCACCAGCAAGGCGGCGTCGAGTCCTTGGTGCCATCGAGCGGTCTTCAACGTTCAGCGGAATCATGAAGCATCCCTTGCCTGAATTTGCCAGCGACAACTGGTCCGGACTGTGTCCGGAGGCCCTGGATTACCTGATTCGTGCCAATGCCGGGAGCGCACCGGCCTATGGTTTCGATGAATGGACGGCCGGTGCGGCCGATGCCGTCCGCGCGTTGTTCGAGCACGATGCCGAGGTCTTTTTCGCTTTCAACGGCACGGCGGCCAACAGCATGGCACTCGCGCATCTATGTCGGCCATATCAGGCGGTCATTTGTCATGAGTGGTCGCATATCGAGACCGATGAATGCGGTGCGCCGGGCTTCTTCTCCCATGGCGCGCGGTTGCTGCTGGGGCAGGGCCGCCACGGCAAGCTGGACCCCGCGTCGGCCGACTCATTCCTCGGCGGCGAGGGCGACTTGCGGTTTCCGCGTCCTGCGGCCCTCAGTCTGACCCAATCCACCGAGGTCGGTACCGTCTACAGCGTCGAGGAACTGACCCGCCTGTGCACCTGGGCAAAGGCGCACGGCCTGGCCGTCCATGTCGACGGTGCCCGGTTCATGAATGCCGTCGTGGCGCTGGGTGTAAGCCCGGCCGCATTGAGCTGGCGCTGTGGCGTCGACGTGCTGAGCCTGGGCGCGTCCAAAACGGGCGGCGGGATCGGTGACACGGTCGTATTCTTCGACCGGGATCTCGCCCGGGGCTTCGACTACCGCTGCAAGCAGGGCGGACAGCTGGCGGCCAAGATGCGCTTCATGACGGCGCCGCTGCTGGGACTGATCGAAACCGGGGCGTGGCAGCGCAACGCGCGCCATGCGAACGACTGCGCGGCTTATCTTATCCGCCGTCTGGCGGAGTACGCCATCGAGCCGGCGTTTCCTCCGCAAGCCAATGCCGTCTTCATCGCGTTGTCGGCCGCGGAAGCCGCTGCGCTACGGGAACGGGGCTGGGCTTTCTATGTCAGCCAGTGCCACGGGGCGGCGCGCTTCATGTGCGGTTGGGATACCACGCCCGAGCGTATCGATGCCCTGGTGGCCGCTCTCCGCGCCTGCCGCGCTCGCTGAGTCCGAGCCCGTGGCGCGGCGGTAGGGACCACTGCGCCACGGGGTACCGAAGGGGTTACTGCCCCGTGCCCGCCAAGGGCAGTGTGCGCGGGCTGTCAAAGGCGCTGCTGACGAGGATCAGTTGCGCAGAGCGATTGCCCGCAGCCGAGGGTTTGAAGCTGACGTTGATCGTGCAGGATGCCCCGGCCGCCAGCGAGGTGCCACAGGTCGTGGTGCGGATGAAATTGGTCGCGTGGGTGCCGACCACGGACACGTTGTAGAGGCTCATCCGACGATTTCCGGTGTTGCTCAGGGTGACCGTCTGGGCGGCGCTGGTCGTGCCGACAGCCCGCGGGGCGAAGGTTAGCGCGGATGGTGTGGTGGCCGCCAGCGGTTGGGCAGCAGTCGACCGCACGAAGAAACTCTTGACGGCGGCGGCCGAGCACGACGAGCCCGGGGGAAAGTTTTCGACCCGGACCTGGAATGCGCCGGTCTGCGCGATGTCGACGCTGGAGATCGGAACACGCAGCGTATTGGTATCGACATACGTCACGCCCGATCGCAACGAGCCGTTCACATAGGCGATGCTGTTCGCGGTGAACCCACTGCCGGTGATGGTCAGCGTAAAGCCGCTTCCTCCGACGACGGCCGACTCCGGGGTGAAGCCCGCGATTCCCAGCGGGGCAGCAATGGTGTTGTAGTCGGCGAGTATCAGCTGCTCATCGTTGACGGTAATGGTCTGCGGGTTGCCGGCGCCGCTCAGGTCGCCCTTCCAGCCGGTGAACACCCAGCCGGGCCAGGCCGTCTGCGACACGGTCACGGAACTGCCCTTCGTATAGAACCCGTCGCCGGACCCTGGCGTGACGGTCACGCCGCCGCCGCAGTACCAATACGCGCCGCCGGTTGCGCGCGTCTCGACGTACATCTGGGCCGCCCCGTAGTTGGCCGTGATCGTCCGGTTGCCACTGGGAATCGTGACGGTGTGCGCGCGCGCGCCACCGTCGCTCCAGTTCAGCCACGGGTAACGGATCGTCCACGTGTAAGGGCTGTACGGAGAGTCCAGAATGTCAATCGCGTGCACGGAACCCGGCGACCAGTTCCCGTCAGCCGGGTAGAAGCGGGACTGGTTGACCGGTCCGTACCAGTGCAGCAGCCCGCGGTTGTCCAGCACATCGATCCACACCCCGAGACCCGTCGGATTGGTCGAGAAGCGAACGATGGGGTCGGGTGTGAAGTAGGCATACTGCGGCCAGAAATCGGTGGTGCGTTTGGGGTTGACGCTGGTCGCCCGGTCATAGCCCGTGTACGTCCGGTAATAGCTGTAGCCCGGAGCGGGCGTGGCCTGCAGGGTCACGGCCTGGCGGCGGATATGGTACTGGCCGGCCAGCGGTGGATAGCTCTTTGGGGCTGGGTTCGCGGAAAGCGATCCCGAGCCGGGCGGGTAAATCCAGGGGCTGAACGGAAGCAGTTCCCGAAATTCGGCGCTGTAGACCGTCGTGGCGGGCGATGTCGCGGGCGACCCGCGCAGGCCGTTGCCGGGCACTACGTTGATCGTGTGGGTCCGGTTCATACTGTCGTTCCAGCGACCGAAGGTGTAGGCGAGCTGGCCCAGGGCCTGCGGCGCCGATGCCACGCTCAGGGTATGCGTCGAGTTCAGCGCGAAATTGAAGGTCTGCGGCGTCGTGATCGTGACGCCGTCGACGATGACCTGCAATCCGGGCGGGTTGCTGGTCACCGTGACCAGTGTCGGAGCCGCGTTGTACAGCCGCTTGACCCCGTCGATATCCCCGACCGAATAACCCTCCGTATTGGTCAATGGAATCCCCGAGGGAATCGTCTCCAGCGTCGGCGCCCCATTCTTCGTAAACACATACGGGTGGTACATCATCACCGAGCGGTAATCGAACAGGCCGAGGTTCTCGGCGTTGTCCAACAGTGTGTCGAAGTTGAGCTTCTCGCGCTTGATGAGGTTGACCGTCTGGACGGTCAGATACGCGTCGCGGTCGCTGCGGGACTGCTCGTGCCACAGGCCGATGGCATGCCCCATCTCGTGCAGTAGGGTCGATACGGACTGCTGGATGGAACCGCCCAGCGTCTGCTTGCCGCCAACGCGACCCACGGCCGAATAACCGCCGCCGCTGAAGTCGTTGGGATCGAGGTTGAAGTCCACGTAGTCGGCTTCCCCGGCCCGCGGTACCCATTGGATCAGGCCAGCGAAGGTCGCGTTGAACTGGTCGATCGCCGTCGGGATGGCGTCGTTCCCGTAGGTGATGGTGTAAGGCACGCGGTAGGCGGCGCCGGTTTTGGGCCACAGGAAGCCGTTATGGGCCACACCGATGCTCATTGGGGCGATGGCATCCGGCGGCGTGAGCGCGGTCTCAAGCTCCGAGGCCGGTCCCAGCACGATATCCCCCTCGAACAGTGCCAGGCCACCGACGATGCGGTAGGGCAGCACGCGGCCCCTGAACTCGCCCGTGCGCCATTCCCCTGAAAGTTCCGGCGATAGGCTCTGCCGCCAAACAGGCCCCAAGGGATTGGAAATGGCGGGGGCTGCGACCGTGCTACCGAGCGCGAGCAGCGTCGTCAGTAGAGCAGCCCGGTGGAGCGTGAGCGTGATGCGCAGCGGTGTCGAGTTCGCGGTGATCATCCGAGTGCCTCCAGTTGGGAGCCATCGTTTTGGATAGTACGTCCGCCCGCCCACGGAACGGCGAATCACAGCACACTCCGCAGCGCGTGTCACGGAGTTTCTGGGATAGCGCTCAAACGAGCGCGCGGCGTTGCGCCAGTCGACGTGCTGATCCTGCGCATTCGAGCGCGCTGACACGCGCCCGTCAGTGAGTCGCCGGCCTCGTCGTCGGGAGCCAGCGCAGTAGCAGCTTGTAGAGATCGTTCTGCTTGAAGGGTTTGGCGATGAAATCGTTCATGCCCGCGGCAGCGCATAGGCTGCGTTCGTTTTCGAACGCATTGGCGGTCATCGCCAGGATCGGAACGGAAGATCCGTTCGGCAACGCCCGGATGGCGCGGGTCGCTTCGAATCCATCCATCACCGGCATTTGCAGATCCATCAGAACCAGTGCGTAATCCGCCTCCCGGCAGCGTGTGACGGCCATGCTGCCATTCTCGGCGGTGTCGACCTGCAGGCCAGCGCTGAGCAGCAGCTCCAGGGCGACCTCCCGGTTGATCAGGTTGTCCTCAACCAGCAGGACGCGTGCGTCGCGGTGCTGCTGCCAGAGAATATCGCCGGGTTCCCGGTGGTCGGTGTCCTCCCAACGAAACTCCGGCGCCTGACTTTTTCTCAGGGATGCGGTGAACCAGAACGTGCTGCCCTTTCCGAGTTGCGTGTCGACTCCGGCTTCACCGCCCATAAGGCGCGCGAGGCGGCGTGTGATCGTGAGCCCCAGACCGGTGCCCCCGTGCCGCCGGGTCGTGGAAACATCCGCCTGCACGAAGGCGTCGAAGAGCCGTTCGCAGTCGGCGGGTGCGAGACCCGGCCCGGAATCCTCGACCTCGAAACGGACGACCACGGTGTCGTCGTGCTCCTCGAACAAGCGGGTGCGGATGCGGATCTCGCCCTGCTCCGTGAACTTGACGGCGTTACTGGTGTAGTTGAGGAGGGCCTGCCGGAGCCGGGTCGGGTCGCCCGTCAGCCAGGGCGGTGCGTCGCTGCGCTCGACGATGACAGCCAGCCCCTTGTTGGCGGCCTCGTGCGCGATGATTCCGTGGACCTCGTCGAGCAGCACCGCCAGCGAGAAACGGGTCTGCTCCAGAACCAGGCGATCCGCTTCGATCTTCGACAGTTCGAGAATGTCCTTCAGCAGCCCCATCAGGTGATTGGCGGCAGCCTCGATCTTGGTCAGTCGGTCGGCCTGGGTCGCGGTTAGCGGATCTTGCCGCAACAAGTGCCCCAGACCGAGGATCGCGTTCATGGGCGTCCGTATTTCGTGGCTCATGTTGGCCAGGAACGCGCTCTTGGCGCGATTGGCGGATTCGGCTGCGTCCCGAGCACTCGCCAGCTCGACGGTGCGTTCCGCGACGCGTTGCTCCAGATGGGTGTTGAGTTCGCGAATTTCGCGTTCGGTCCGCTTCCGCTCGCTGATATCGCGTAGGAATGCGACCATTGTTCCCGTCTCGGCGTCGTGCGAGGTGCTGACCTCGACATCGATGATCCGGCCGTCGCGGGTTCGGTGTTGTGTCTCGAACAGTTGCCACCCCTGGCTGACAACCTGCTCCGAGACGGCAGCGATTTCGGGTCCGGAGAAGCGGGCGTCGAGGTCCGAGATCCGCATCGTCAGCAGTTCGTCGCGTGAGTAACCGCTCATGCGTCCGGCCGTGTCGTTGACATCGAGCAGGCGTCCCGTGGCCCAGTCGACGAGCCAGAACGCGTCACTGGTCGTGCTGAGCATCTTGGCGTAGCGGTTGGCCGCGACGACGAGTTGATGCTCGGCGGCCTTGCGGCTCGATATGTCCCGAACGATCGCGCAGTTGTAGTCCAGCCCCTCGTAGGAGATGAAATTGGCGCTCACCTCGACCGGGAGCAGCCGCCCGTCGCGGGTGCGATGCGTGGTTTCGAGCAGGATGGCGCCCTGTTCCTTGAGCGCGGCCCAGTGCGCTTCCCACGCTGCGCCGTGCACGGCGGGATTCAGATCCGCGACCACCATATGCAGCAGCGTGTCCCGCGGATAGCCCAGCATGCGGCTGGCCGATTCGTTGACATACAGGAACGAGCCATCGCTGCGGATCCAGTAGACGGCGTCGGTGACCCGCTCGAGCACGAACTGGCTGAGCCTCAGGGATTGCTCCGATCGCTTGCGCTCGGTGATGTCGCGGATGCCGCCGACGATGCGGATCGCTTTGCCCCGCCCGTCGCGGAGAATAACGCAGCGGTCTTCGACGTCGGCGTAGCTGCCATCCTTACGGCGGAACCGGTACTCCTCGGACCATGTCTCTTCGCGGGAGTCCAGCGCTGACTGCAGACCGGATTCGACCCGTGCGCGATCATCGGGATGGATACGCAGCGTGCGCGCTTCGGCGCTGGCGTGCAACTCACCTGCGTCGAAGCCGAAGGTGGACTCGAACGACTTGTTCCACCACACCTGCCCGGTGATCAGGTTCCAGTCCCAGATCACATAGAAGCTCGCGAGATTCGCCAGCTCATAGCGCTCTTCATTGAGCTCGCGTTCCCGCAGCGCGAGGGTCGTGGTCTGATCGACTAGAACCAGCAGCGTCTTGCCGCCGAGCGCAGAGTCTTCGGGCAGACTGATGACGTGAATGTCGCAGACGATCTCGCCGCTGCGGTGGAGACGCAACGGGAGCATTCCGACGCAGACCGGATCACCGTAGCGCTTGTGGCGCAGCAGTGGATACAACCGGCTGCGGTTGGTGAGGTCGAGGAATTGCAGAACCGACATGCGCTGCAGCGCCGATGAGCGGCTCAGGCCGAGTAACTCGACGCCGCGGCTATTGGCCTCGGAGATGAATCCATTGTCGTCCACCACGACGCTGGGCAGGGGCAGATCTTCGAACAGCGTGCGATAGCGGGCGAGCGCGCCGACGATGGTCTCCTGCGCCGCGGACAGTTCCTGGTTCTGGATTTCGAGCTCGGTCTGATAGATGCGCAGTTCCTCGATCAGCCGCGCAAGGTCGAGTTCGCTCGTCAGGGCAGGGTCTGCCAGATCTGCCTGGCTCTGCTCCAGGGCGCGCATGGCGCGCTGGCGCAAGGCATCGAGATTGACGGACCGGCCGGTCATGTCCTCGTCTCCGTCCGGCCGCGGCCCAACAGCTCACCGGAGCGTGCGGCCGTTCCGATCTCACCGATTGAGGCGTTGCCTCGCATGCTTGCCCACGTCGAATGCCCGGGGTCTATCGGATGAATTTTCCCCGATGCTGAGCGCTTCATGCGACCGCTGTCCTCAGAGGTCGGGGCGGTCATCGCGGCGTTCCGCGTTGCCAGGCGCTGATGTTCACGTGGCTGATCACGGCGCCCAGTTCCTCCCCCATGAGCCGCGCCACGTTCATCAGGAACCAACGTTCCTCGGTCGGCGAGTGACACGGATACTCAAGCGAAAACTGGGGCAGAGACCCTTCCAGGACCCTGCGCAAGCCCTGATAGGCGCGTTCGGCGATTTCTCTATCCTGACCGTCTTGCGTCCGGCAGACATCGAGATAGTTCGCGCCGAGTCCCGAATGGATCAGGTCGGGATCACCATTGGCCTGGGCAAAACGGCGCCAGGCCGCATTGATGACGACGATGGTGCCGGCGGGATCGACCACCGCGATGTGTTCGGGCAGGGCATCGAGGATCGCCTGCAGTCGCTTCGCATCGTGGAAGGCGGTCACATCGATGAAGGTCGCGACGGCGCCGCGGTCCGTCGTCGACGGGATCATGTACGGCAGAATGCGGACCAGATAGGCCGCCGCGTCGGTGGCCGAGGATACCTCGCGTTCGGTCATCCGTTCGGTACGCAGCGTGTTTTCGAGGTCCGCCATCAGACCGGGGTAGTTCAGGCGGTGCGTGATGTCGTCCAGCGGCCGGCCGAGATCGGACTCGCGCAGCTTGAAGATCTGGGTCGCATCCGGGCTGAACCGGGTGATCTGCAGCTGGGAATTGACGAAGACAGAGGCCACTCCGGCCGCCTTGGCCATCCCGTCGAGGTCGGCGTTGATGCGGTTCAACAGGAGGAGCTTCTCCTGGAATTCCGCGTTGACGGTACTCATCTCTTCGTTGACCGATTGCAATTCCTCGTTCGAACTCTGCAGTTCCTCGTTGGATGCCATCAGCTCTTCGTTGGTCGCCTGGAGTTCCTCGTTTGAGGTTTCGAGCTCCTCGATGGTCGCCTGCAGGCTTTCGCGCGTGGCTGCGAGTTCACGTTCGAGCACCTGCACCCGGGCGAGCGTTTCCGCATCGACATTGACCGCTTCGACTTCCCCGTTCCGCTCCTCACCCGCCTCTTCCTGGAAGCACAACAGGACGCGGTGTTCCTCCTTGTCCCCCTGCAGCGGATGTGCGGACAGTCGCAGCCGGCGCCGCTGGCCGTTGACCAGCTGCGCCTCGACCACGTCGGAAACGATCGAGCTTTGGTCGCGGCCGGATTTGTACAACAGGGCCGAGGCGACCGGGATGAGGGCGTCCGGCAACAGGCGGTCGACCGACAGACTGGCCGCGCCCTCGCGGGTCTGCAGGTAGGGGTTCACGTCACCATAGAGATGCACGACCTCGTGCTGTTGATTGACGATGACGGACGGTGGCGCGAACAGTCCCAGCAGGGTGGTCATGCCGGCATCGGCGACGGCGTTGTCGGCGGGAGCACGCCGGTTCCGGTAGGCGCCCGGCACGGCGGCGCTGCGAGCGGCCGGCGCATAAACCGTTCCCGTCTTGTGGTCCATGAACGGCAGCGAAAGGGCACCCTTGCGCCGGAACAGCTTGTGTTTGGCATTGATCGGTTCCAGTCCCTCCGACACGGCTGAAAGGGATTCACTGGAGCCGAGCATCAGCGCGCCCCCTTGTTTGACGGCGTATTGCAACGCCCGCAGCACCCGTTCCTGTGCCGCTGACTTGAAGTAGATGAGCGTGTTCCGGCAAACCACCAGATCCATGCGCGTGAAGGGCGGGTCGGCCAATACATTGTGGCGCGCGAACACGATGCATTGCCGCAACTCGTTCTTGACGACGAAGGTGTCGCCCCGGCGGACAAAGAAACGCTCCAGGCGCTCGGGCGAGAGTTCCGCCGCGGCGGATTCCGGGTATTGGCCGGCACCGGCCGTCTCGATGCATTGTTGGTCGACGTCCGTCGCGAAGACCTTCAGGTTGGGCCAGCGTCGCTCCCGCTCGAAGGCCTCGATGAACAGCATGGTCAGCGTATAGGCTTCCTCGCCGGTGGCCACGCCGGCGGTCCAGACGCGTACCGTATCGCCCCGTTCCTTGGCGGCGACCATTGGCGAGATGACCTTCTCCGACAGCAACGCGAAGGCCTCCGGGTCGCGAAAGAAACTGGTCACGGCGATCAGCATTTCGCGCCGCAGGGCGAGAATTTCGCTGCGGTCCGATTCCAGCAGGTCGAGGTATTGGTAGAGTTCGCCAATGCGCAGGACCTGCATGCGCCGCTCGATACGTCGCAGGACCGTGGCCGGCTTGTACTCCGAAAAGTCGATACTGCACACTTGGTGCAGCAGCTGCAAAATCGCACCGAACACCTGGTCGTAAGGCATGGCCTGATAGGGCACGACCTTGGGCGCCGCTTTGGCCACGTCGTACGGTAGTTTCTGGATATGCGCGACCAGACGGCCCGGCAATTCCTCGACCGGCAGGATTGCATCGACGACGCCGGTCGCAATCGCGGAGCGCGGCATGCCGTCGAATTTTGCGGAGTCCGGGTCCTGGGCCATCAAAAACCCGCCCGCCGCGTTGATCGCCCGTGCCCCGCGGGTGCCATCCGTTCCGGTGCCCGACAAGATCACGCCGACGGCGTTCGGTCCGTAAACATCCGACAACGATGCAAAAAAGATATCGATCGGTAGCGTCAGTCCGCGCGGGTTCTTTGGCGTAAGGTGCAGACAACCGGCGCTGGCATGCATGATCGCGCCCGGTGGTATCAGATAGATCTGATTGGCCTCGAGCCGCATGCCTTCTTCGACGAGCTTGACCGGCATCAGCGTGTGCCGCGCCAGCAGGTTGCTCATCATGCTTTTGTGATCCGGCGACAGATGCTGGATCACGACGAAAGCAGCCCCGGTCTCGGCGGAGCAGGCGTCGAAGAATTTTTCGAGTGCGTCGAGTCCGCCGGCGGAGGCGCCGATACAAACGACATGTCCGCCGAAGCGATCCGGTGGGACTGGCGGCTGGCGGTCGTCCTTGTGAGTCTCAGTGATCATGACGGGTCTAGGGCTGGGCCCCCTGGGTCGAGCGCAAATTCACCTTTCCTGCCAGGCTGGCAGCAGCGGCGCAGATCGGCGCCGAGGCGCGTCTCACCGGCGGCCCGCAGCCTCCGGGGTTCCGTCGTGCCGCCCGTTGCGCGCGAGCCAAGTTTACGCCAAAAGGCTGATGCGAACGAGCGGGAACACCCGGCTGATAAGGCGATCTGCGACAGACCTCGCCCCCGTGTTACACCGACGTAGTGCCCAGACCTCTGCGCTCGCTCGCTTGGTCCTCGAGGGATTTACCGTCCGAATTACTCCGCCAAAGCCGCCGCCACGGCTTTCTGAAAGACGGCCTCATCGGGGGCGATTCCGGTCCATGCCTCGAAGATCTGCATGGCCAGTTGTACCAGCATTTCGACTCCGTCGACCACCTTGCAGCCCCTGCCCAGAGCGGTCTCGAGAAGGGGCGTGATCCGGGGATTGGTGATCACGTCGACGACGGTGGTGCCTGGGGCAATGCTGCTCCAGTCCATCGGTACCGGTTCCAACTCGGGGGCCGAGCCCAGATGGGTCGCGTTCAGCAGGATGTCGGTGCCCTCCGGAATCGTGACGTCACCCTTCCAGGCCATCCAGGCACCTGGGACGCCGGTCGCCCGTGTCACTCGGTCGGCAACTTCGGTTCCCTGGGATTCCCGTCGGGTGATGAGGGTCATCTGGGCCGCGCCCGCCCGGGCAATTTCGACTGCCATGGCTCTGCCCGCGCCGCCCGCCCCCAACATCGCGACGCGCCGGCCGGCGATGGGCGTGACCTTCTCTATGGCCTTCACAACGCCCTTCCCGTCGTTGTTATGGCCGATCATGCGGCCCCCGTCGAAGGTGACGTAATTCGCCGCCCCAATGATGCGGACATCTTCGTCCACGTCATCGAGATTCGGTATTGCCGCGATCTTGTAAGGAACGGTGATGCAGAAACCCGAGAAGCCCAGGGCCGCGGCGCCGCGGATTGCGGCGGGTAACTCGTCGGCCGACCGAATGTCGCATTTCCAGAACTGCCAATTGAGTCCGTAATGCGCGTAAACGGCGTCGAACATCCGGTCGATGGGGTTTTCGGCGACGGGGTGGCCAAACATGCCGGTCATCTTTTTCTGTGGGGGAAGGGTGCGGTCTGACACGAGCGTTCTCCGTGGGTTGAGTCGGGCGCAGCCCTCCGGGCGCGCGAGGTTAGTGTGGACGTATGGCTAGTGTAGACCCGACAGGACACAATGGTTACGGTCTGGGGAGAGATTGATGTGGCCTCCGGCAGCGGTGTTCGCGCTTGCCGCGTGATCCCGGGTTCGGGCAAACCGGGAGATGCCTCCGCCACGGCATTCGGTGTAAGCTAATCTGCTGCGAGCCAGCCTGAGCCCCGGCCGGTCCAGCCCTTAGTCAAAGCTCAGCTAAAGCCTTAACGCGTTTGGTTCATTGCCCGCCTCGTATTTCCAACCGGATGCCGCGACCCGGCAGACCGAAATCCGCGGAGACTCCTTGAACGGCATGTGCTTCGATCGACCCGACCGATTTGGGTGGGATTTCCTTTGGCGCCAACAGGCGTGAGCCGGTGCCGGGGCGGCCTGCGTGAGCGGGCAGCCCGCAGAGCCGGGTGGATTGGATCGCCATGAGCGCACCGCGCGACAATGGCCTAACGGGCTCCGCGCGGTGGCGGCGCGCCATCGAATCGGGTCAGGTGGCGCTGCTTTACGAGCAATTCCCGTCCGCCGCGCTGGCCACGGTGGTACTCAGCCTGCTGTTGGCCGTCGGCCTCCGCGACCGCGTGGCCCCCGGATTCTTGGACATGTGGCTCGTGGCCGTGATCGTCTGGACCGCGTGGCGCTATGGATTGCTGTTGAGGTACCGGCGTTCGGCGTCCGTGGCCGACAGCAACTCCGTGTGGCAGCGCCCGTTCCTGTTGGGAGTGGCAGTCAACGGCATACTCTGGGGGGTGGCCGGCGTCCGCTTTTTCACGCCCCAGAGTGTTCCGCATCAAATGCTACTGGCCTTCGTGCTGGCCGGCATGGCGGCCGGCGCCGTCACCACGCTATCGCCCCTGAAGATCGCCTCACCACTGTTCCTGATCCCGGCCCTGGCGCCCTTCACGATCCGCATGTTCTTGCAGGAGGGGCAGCCTCATGCGCTGATGGGCACCATGCTCGCGCTCTTCATCGTCTCGTTGTGGGTCATCTCCCGGCGTTTGCATGCGACGGTCGAACGGTCGCTCCGGCTGCGCTTCGAGAACCTCGATCTGATCGACGATCTTCGCCGGGCGAGGGAACGGCAGGACGAAGTGCACGCTGTGCTGGCCGCGCAGGTCGAACAGAAGCGGCAGGTTCAGCGGGCACTGGAGGAATCGCATGGGGTGCTCGAAGAGCGGGTCGCGCAGCGCACGGTGGAACTCGAGCAGATCGGTGATCGGCTGGAGATGGAGAAGGAATTGTTCCGCATCACCCTCGCCAGCATCGGCGACGGCGTGATCACGACCGATCGTGAGGGTCACATCACCTTTCTGAACCCGATCGCCGAACAGGTAACCGGCTGGCACTGTCATGAGGTGAGCGGTCGGCCACTGGCGGAGGCATTCCAGGTGGCGCATGAGTCCGGGGATCCGAATGAGCGCGAGCGGGCCGTGACGGCGTTGCCGCCGGTGGTCGAGTCCCGTTCGGCCGGACAGTTGTTGTTGACCGACCGCAGCGGGTTCCGTCGTCATGTCCATTACACCGCGGCGCCGATTCTCGACCGGCAGGCCGCGAAGGTCGGCACGGTTCTGACCTTTCGCGACATTTCCGAAGAGCGCCGCATCGCTCAGCAGCTCACGCATCAGGCCACCCATGATGCGTTGACCGGGCTGGTCAATCGGCGGGAGTTCGAGCGCCGCCTCGAGCGTGTCCTGCAGCACGCCGCCCCCCATGATCCGCATGCGCTGCTCTTCATGGACCTCGATCGATTCAAGGTCGTCAACGACACCTGCGGGCACGTCGCGGGTGACGAACTGCTGCGGCAGATTGCAGCCCTGATGCGAAATCGCATCAGGGCGCGAGACACGTTCGGCCGGCTCGGCGGCGACGAATTCGGCGTGTTGCTGGAGCATTGCCGTGTCGACGAGGCGACCCGGATTGCGAATACGCTGCGTGAGCTGGCCCAGGATTTTCGCTTCGGTTGGCAGGACAAGAGTTTCGGCGTGGGGGTCAGTATCGGTCTGGTCAAGATCGCAGGGGGCTGGGAGAACGCGGCCAGCGTGCTGCGAGCCGCCGATAATGCCTGCTATCTGGCCAAGGACCGCGGCCGGAATCGGGTCCATGTCTATGAACCGGACGATCGCCTCGAGGCGCAACGTCAGGGGGACATGCGGTGGCTGCCGCGGCTGCAGCAGGCGCTGGCGGAAGGCCGTCTGCGGCTTTATCGGCAGCCCATCGTTCCAGTGCGGGCCGCCGACCAGGGCCTGGAACTCGGCGAGGTGCTCGTCCGTCTCGTGGACGAGCAGGGCGACATCGTGTTGCCGGGCGCCTTCCTGGCTGCGGCGGAACGCTATGGACAAATCGGTGCGATCGATCGCTGGGTCGTAGGGGAGACGATCACTGCCCTGAAGGGTGGCGGTGCCGTGCAGGGGGCTGGAACGCGGCTGTCTGTCAATCTGTCCGGTCAGTCGCTGGGCGACCCTGACGCGCTGGATTTCATCAGCGAGCGCATCAAGGACAGCGGCATCGCGGCCTCCAGCCTGTGCTTCGAGATCACGGAAACCGCCGCCATCTCGAACCTGACCAATGCCTTGCCTTTCATGACGCAGCTTCGGGAACTCGGCTGCCGCTTCTCACTGGATGATTTCGGCAATGGCCTGTCGTCCTTCGGCTATTTGAGGACGTTGCCGGTCGATTACCTGAAGATCGACGGGCGCTTCGTCAAGGAGATCGCCAACGACCGTGTGGACGAGACCATGGTCGAGGCCATCCACCGCCTCGGCAAGGTCATGGGCTTGAAGACCGTCGCCGAGTGGGTCGAGAACGCAGAGACCTTGCAGAAGGTCAGCGCGATGAACATCGACTACGCGCAAGGTTTTCATATGGGCTCCCCCAGACCCATGTGAGCGCTGCAACCTGTCCGGCCATTCCCGCCCCGTTCGACGCAACGCCGTTCCGGAGGGCTTTACGGCCTGTTCCCGGTGTTCATCGCGTCTGGCGTTTCGAACCGCGCCCCGTTACATTTCTGCCTACCCGCTCGGTGGCCGATCGCTGCGCACCGGCGAGATGCCCGTCCCTCCTTGCCAGCGCTGCGCTTTCGTTTCGATGCCCGCGCGGCGATGTCAGGCCGGGAGCCCTTTTAATCGTCGGGGCGGCGCCTTGTCAGGGTGGGTCCGGCTCCGGCGCGGAACCGAAGCCCGATCTGCGAATCTCAGCCGGTGGCTGACCAAATTCAGGAGATTTGCCGTGCTGATCAAGAAAGCGTCCGATATCAGGCCGTCGGAAATCACACCGTCCGAGGTGTTCCGTGATCGGCGGCGGTGGCTGCAACTGGCGGCGGGCGCATCGGCGCTGGCCCTGTTGCCGCGAGGTGTTGCGGCCGCAGACAAATTCGCGGATCTGAAGCCGGGTGCGTATCGCATCGACGAGAAACTGACACCGTACGAGTCCGTCACGACTTACAACAACTTCTACGAATTCGGGACCGACAAGGAGGATCCTGCGAAAAGGGCGGGATCGCTGCGGACACGCCCGTGGGCCGTCGTCGTCGATGGGGCGGTCGGCAAGCCCAGGACCTTTGCCATCGAAGAAATCCTCAAGATGGCTCCGCTGGAGGAGCGCATCTACCGGCTTCGTTGTGTCGAAGCCTGGTCGATGGTCGTACCCTGGGTCGGGTTTCCGCTGGCGGAGCTGTTGAAGCGCGTTGAACCCACCGGCAGCGCCAAATTCGTGGAGTTCACCACGCTGCTGGATCCGACGCAGATGCCGGGTCAGCGGGGTACGGTGCTCGACTGGCCCTACCGCGAGGGGCTCCGGATCGATGAAGCGATGCATCCCTTGACGCTGCTGACGGTGGGGCTTTATGGCGAAGTCCTGCCGAACCAGAACGGGGCGCCGATCCGTATCGTCGTGCCGTGGAAGTACGGCTTCAAAAGTGCCAAGTCGATCGTCCGCATCCGGTTGACCGAAACCCAGCCCGAGACCACCTGGAATCTCGCCGGCCCGAAGGAGTACGGCTTCTACTCGAACGTGAATCCGGACGTCGATCATCCGCGCTGGAGCCAGGCCAAGGAACGCCGGATCGGCGAATTCTTCAAGCGGCCGACACTGCCGTTCAATGGTTATGCCGAGCAGGTCGCGCAACTCTATGCCGGCATGGATCTGCAGCGGTATTTTTGAGGCCGACGGGAATGCGCTGGAACAACCCCCCGGTCGCCTTCGTGTCGAGTACCAGGCTGGCGGTCTTCTTTGCCAGCCTGGCGCCGCTCATCCTGCTGGTCCATAAGGGACTTGGGGATGCGCTGGGAGCAAATCCGATCGAAAAGATCACGCGCACCACCGGCTGGTGGACTCTGTTTTTCCTGGCGGTCACGCTGGCCGTGACGCCGGCCCGCAAGCTCGCCGGCTGGCCCTGGCTGGGCCGGTTGCGGCGGATGCTGGGACTCTTCGCATTCTTCTACGGCCTGCTGCACTTCCTGACGTATTTCGTTCTCGATCAGTTTTTCGACTGGATGTCCATCGGCAAGGACATAGTCAAAAGGCCCTACATCACGATCGGATTTACGGCCTTCGTGCTGTTGATCCCGCTCGCTGCGACATCGACCGACGGCATGATCCGGCGGCTCGGCGGCAAAGGCTGGCGTCGATTGCACAAACTCGTTTATATCATTGCCGGTGCCGGGGTCCTGCATTTCGCGTGGCTGGTGAAGAAGGACATCACGGAGCCGCTGATTTTCGGCTTCGCCGTCGCCGCTCTGCTCGGCTGGCGGGCGGTGGATGGATTGCGCAACGCGAGGCGTCCCGCGCTAGACCCGACCGCGCCGCTAGTGCGCGCACGGGGCCGGCCAAGCCCTCCCGGGTCCTGATCGCTCTCGTTCCGCCCGGCGGTGGTGGCTATGCCGCCGTGCCGTGCTGCTCGCCCACTGGATTACCCCTTCTACGTGTTCTTACGTATTGCCAACCGCCCTGGCAATAAGGTGTAGTTCCAATGGCTTGCTTGGTACCGCTGCACGAGAACGGCACCTTGATGTCTGCGCCGGGCGGTCCATCGTCTTTTCGGGGGGAAGGCGACATTGCGAATCGAGACTCTTCCGCACTGGTTGCGGTTGCCGCTGGGCGCGGCCCCATCCGGTTGGGGTGGAGGCGGCGCATTGGTGCGCCTCCTGCGGCGCAGCGTGCTGCCGCTACGTCGCCGCTGGCGGCCTCACCGGTTTTCTGCGGGCGACGAGATCGCCTTCCGGGTCTTCCATGCGGAGCGCATTTATCCTCAGGCGCGCTGTGCTTTGGCGGTCGGTTGCCTGGGCTGGTGCCTGTTCACGCTCTGGAACATTCATCGCTTTCCCGAGTTCTCGCGCGAACTGAGCCTGATCGGCCTGCTCTGGGTGGCTCCGGTTCTGGCCGCCACGTGGTGGCTGGTCGCGACGCGGCCGCTCGCCTTCCGGAGCGGCGCGTCGTGCTGTCTGCTCTGCGCTCCACTCGCGGCCGTCGGCGGATTGGTACTGATCCAGGGGGTGGTGGAGCCGGCCGGCTCGGAACAGGCGTCCATCGGGATGGTGCCGGGCCTTGCCGGTGTCGTGCTGTTCGCCCAGGCCGTGGTCGGTCTGCTATTCCTACCGGCGGTCATGCTGGGCGCTGTCAGCGCGCTGGTCTTCCTCGGGGCGAGTTCTGCCGGCGAGGTCGGTGCGGCGACGGCACTCGGCGGACTACCGGTTCTGGCGGCCGCGAATGTCTTGGGCATGTTCCTCTGCGTTCGCCACGAACTCGGCCTTAGATTGCTGTTCCGGCTTCGACAGCGTACTCGCCGGCGTGCCGTGTCCCTACGGAGCAGGGGCGGGGTGATCGGCATACCCGCAGTGCCTGCCGGTCATGGGCTAGCGCCCGGTGTGCTTGACGGAGGAGGGCTTGAGTGCCCAAGCGCTGGGCTGACCGACCTCGCGGATACTCGCGAACGTCTCTTCTCGGCGGCCTTTCATGACCTGCAGCAGCCACTCTCGATCATCGGACTGTACGTCCGTCTCGCCAAGGGGCGATGCGGCCGTGCAGCGGCCGGGCAAATCAAGGCCGATCTGTCGGCCATCGAAGGTGCAGCGCGCGAGATCGGGGCCATGTTCAAGGAGGTTAGCGACGCCTGGGACGTTGGGCGCAGCGATCCCGAACTCGTCGTGGTCGACGTGAACCGCTTGCTGGGCGAGGTCGCTGCAGAGTTGCGTGCCTGTGCCGCCGAAAAGGGGCTACGTCTACGGTTGCGGGTTTCGCACCGCGCGCCTTGCCTGGCCATCAGCGATCGCGCGTTGTTGAAGCGGGCGGTGTGCAATCTCGCCTGCAATGCGATCAAGTACACCGAGCGCGGCGGACTCGTGATCGGCGCGGTATCGGCGGGACGGCATGTGCGTGTCGTCGTCCGCGACACCGGGGTTGGCATCCCCGCCATCTGCCAGGCGCGCGTCTTCGATGAGTTCTTCCGGGTCAGACATGCGACCGGGAAGAGGCAGCCGGGACTGGGCCTCGGGCTCGCGATCGTGCGCCGGATCCAGGAGGTTCTTCCGGATCATCGTGTGAACCTCTGGTCGCGCGACGGGCGGGGCTCGCGCTTCACGCTGACCATGCCGATGGCTTTGGCGATCGACGCGCACGAAGCGGCGTCGCGCCGGGCCACGGCGCGGGCGGGTTGCGACGCGCTGCAGGGAAAGTACGTGTTCGTCGTCGAGGACGAGCGCCTGATCCTGGACGGGCTGGTCGAGTCGCTGCGCTCGGTCGGTTGTATCGCCGAGGGGGTGGAGCGTGTCGCGACGGCCCGTGGCCTGTTGGCGAGCCGCGACCGCTGTCCGGATGCTCTCGTAACGGACTACCGCTTGCGGGATGGTGAGACGGGTGTCGATATCGTCGCCGTGCTGCGGGAACGGTTCGAATGGGCGACGGCCACTCCGGTCGTGTTCCTGACCGGCGAAGTCGACTGGCGCGCGCCGCCGGACGGTTTCGACGCCCCCTGGGAAGTCTGCCGCAAGCCGATCGACCCCGATGCCCTGGTCCGCCGGCTGGGGGAGTTGGTGCGGAACCAATCAGCCTGAGCGACTGCCGACCGCGGGCGGCAAGGACAGGGCGAGGGTTTTCGGCACAGGCTCAGCCACTTACCTCAATCGCCAAGTTCTCTAGTATGATAATCGGCTTTTCCCGCGGCTGCGGTGGCCCATGCCACATGCGCTCCGTTCCCAGAAGTCATGAAAGATCACTCGGTAGACTCCAATTCCCCAGGTGCCGATTTCGGCACCGACGACCTTCGCATTCGCGCCATCAGCGAGGTCATGGCTCCGCAGCAGTTGCTGGAGGAATTCCCGATCACGCAGCAGGCCGCGTCCACCACGCTGGTGGCGCGACGAGACATTCATCAGGTCCTGGCTGGCGAAGACGATCGCCTGCTGGTGATCATCGGGCCGTGCTCCATTCATGATCCGGAGGCAGCCCTCGACTACGCCAGCCGATTGCTGCCGTTGAAGCACCGCTTGGCGCGCGATCTGGTCGTCGTGATGCGCGTGTACTTCGAGAAGCCGCGCACGACCGTGGGCTGGAAAGGCCTGATCAACGACCCCGATCTGGATGAAAGCTTCAATATCAACAAGGGGTTGCGCCTGGCGCGCAAGCTCCTGGTAAACCTTAACCAGATGGGGATGCCGGCGGCGACCGAGTATCTTGATCTGATCACCCCGCAATATGTGTCCGACCTGATCGCCTGGGGCGCCATCGGCGCGCGGACGACGGAGAGCCAGGTGCACCGTGAACTCGCCTCGGGACTGTCCTGCCCCGTGGGTTTCAAGAATGCCACGGACGGTAGTGTCAAGGTCGCAGTCGATGCGATCCGCGCCGCGCGGCGTCCGCACCATTTCCTTTCGGTGACGAAGGCGGGCCATTCGGCCATCGTCTCGACCCTGGGCAACGAAGACAGCCACATCATCCTGCGTGGCGGCCGGAAGCCGAACTATGACGCAGTGAGCGTAGCTGCGGCGGCGGATGCGCTCGAGGCGGCGAAGCTGCCAGCGAACCTCATGATCGATTTCAGTCATGCGAACAGCCTGAAGGATCCCGAGCGGCAAACCCTGGTTGCCCAGGACGTCGGCGAGCAGATCGCGAACGGCGACTACCGGATCTTCGGCGTGATGATCGAAAGCCACCTGAACGCCGGCAGTCAACCGCTGGAAGCCGGAAAACCGCTCGCCTACGGTGTCAGCATCACCGATGGATGTCTCGGGTGGGAGGCCAGCGAGGCCGTTCTTCAGTTACTGGCCGATGCCGTCGTGCAACGGCGCCGCCAGCAGGACCGGCGCCAATCGGCTCACGTCAACCCTCATCTCGCGATCAAATGAGACCATGAACGTTTATGTGAACGGCGAACTGCGGGAACTCCGCGAAGCGGAGAGTCTGCAAACCCTGGTGGAGGCGATGGGCTATGCCGGTCGGCGTATCGCTGTGGAAGTGAACCGGGATATCGTGCCGCATGGCACCTATGCGCAGTGCCGGCTGCGAGAAGGCGATCGCGTGGAAATCGTTCAGGCGATCGGTGGCGGACAGGGCATCGCCGATCCACTGGTCGTGGCGGGACGCGAGTACCGCTCGCGTCTGCTCGTCGGTACTGGCAAATACCGCGACCTTGACGAAACCCGCGATGCGATCGTGGCCAGCGGAGCCGAGATCGTCACGGTCGCGATCCGCCGCACGAATATCGGCCAGGATGCGTCCCAGCCGAATCTGCTGGATGTCATTTCGCCCGACCGTTACACGATTCTGCCCAATACGGCCGGCTGCTACACGGCGGAGGACGCGTTGCGGACCTGTCGGCTGGCGCGCGAGCTGCTCGGCGGGCACCGCCTGGTCAAGCTGGAGGTGCTCGGCGATCCGAAGACCCTGTTTCCGGATGTGGTCGCGACGCTGGAGGCCGCGCGGGCGCTGGTGTCGGAAGGATTCGAGGTCATGGTGTACACGAATGATGACCCCATCGTTGCCAAACGGCTCGAGGAGATCGGCTGCGTGGCCGTGATGCCGCTGGCGGCGCCGATCGGGTCGGGCCTCGGGATACGCAATCCCTACAACATCATGACGATCCTCGAGAATGCGTCCGTGCCGATCATTGTGGACGCCGGTGTCGGGACGGCATCGGATGCCGCCATCGCGATGGAGCTCGGCTGTCACGGCGTGCTGATGAATACGGCAATCGCCGAGGCCAAGAACCCGGTGCTGATGGCTTCGGCCATGAAGAAGGGGATCGACGCCGGTCGCGAGGCCTTTCTCGCCGGGCGCATGCCGCGGCGCCGTTTTGCGTCGGCTTCATCACCGACGGAGGGGCTTCCGCTCTAGCCCGCCCATGGGGCGGGCATCGTAGCTGCCGGCTGGGCTAAGGGTTCCATCTTGATGAAAGACCCGAGTCCTGGCCAGATTGGTTGCGACCCAGCCGCTCGTGTCCGGACTCGTGGCGAGTGGCTGCAGGAGTTGCTAACCAGGCGGCGGAACCTCGAGGCCGGCCCTTCGGGCGCCAGCCTCATGATTGTTTCGGATGTGTGCCCTGCGATCAGTGGTTCATCGTGCCGCCTTCCGGCATCGTGTGCTGACCCTGCGGCATCTCGGTCGCCGGCTTGTCGGTCGGTCGCGTGCCCGCCTCTGCCGGGGCCCCGTGGCCGCCGTGACCACCGCGGCTGACGCCGCCGCCGCTCTGTCCGGGACCGGCTCCGCCGCCACCCGCTCCGGCGCTGACGCCTTCACGCTGGCGCAAGCCAATCGCCGCCCCGGAGGCCTTCGCAATATTTTCGGCAGTCAGTCCGCCGAGTGAGCGAGCGGAATCCACCACGATGGTCGACACGTCAGTGACGTCCATCCGGTCGGCCAGCGGACTGGTGACGACCGCTTTGACCGGGGTCGCATTGGCTGCCGATTCGCCGAGGGGATAAGCGGTCAGTACGATCGGGTAGGCGGTACCGGCGGGAACCTTGATGCTGTAGTGATTGTTGTCCGTCAGCTCGGTGCTCTGGATGGCCGTGCCGCTCTTGTCCGTGACTTCGAGTCGGCTGTTCATGATCGGACCATGCTGATCCTGGATGTTGCCCTCGATCCTGGCTTCCATCGCCGATGGGCCGGATGAACTGCCGCTGCTGCCGTCATCGCAGGCGGTCAGAGCAGTGGCGATAGACAGGGCCGCGAGGGCGCGGAGACCGGCGCCCGACCGACGGGTATTGCGTGTGGATGACTCGCGCGACGTTTTCATGGGGAATCACATTTCCTTATTTGACTTTGTTTGATTTACGACCGGTCGACCATACCCGGCGTCCTGCAGCGGCGCTCGGCTGACTTCCTCGCGCCCGTTTATAGCATATGCCCCACCGAGAGTGTACCTCGCTGCCACCGCCCGCCCTCCGGGATTTGCGCGCGTCGCCGGGTCGGTCAGCCTGTGCCACGGGACGGGCCGAACCTTGACTTCCAAGCCACACGCACCCACGCCGGCAACCGGCGTCGCAGGGGTTGTTTTCGATGATCAGGGCCGGGTGTTGCTGATCCGTCGCGGGCGGCCGCCAGCACAGGGGTTGTGGTCGGTGCCCGGGGGAAAACAGCGCGCCGGCGAGACGCTGGCGGAGACGTGCCGCCGCGAAATCGCCGAGGAGACGGGCCTGGTCGTGACGGTTGGCCCCGTCATCGCGGTCGTGGAGCGACGCATCGAGGGCTTCCATTACGTCATCATCGATTTTCTGGCCAGTCCGGTCGGCCAGGGCAACTATGCGGTTCAAGCCGCGGACGATGCGGCGGAAGCCCGCTGGGTCGCGCTGCGGGAACTCGATCCCTATCCGCTCGTGGAGGGCCTTCGGCCCGTTATCGATGCTGCGGATCGGGTCCGCCAGAAACCGGGCAGCGGGGGCTTGTGCGATCGTGGCGGCAGCGGCAGCGACTTCGTTGCCCTTTGAGTCCATTCGTTGCGCCGTGCGCCCGGCTTCGCCGAGCGAGGAGGTCGCGTCGCGCTATTCCGAAATCTCGGGCGGGGGAGGGGATACTGGCTCAAGTCAGTGGGCACGATGAACAGGTGAGCGCGTGACGGCGAGAGTGGCTCTTGCCGTCACGGCCCGGAACAAAAACCGCGATGGTGTTTTGTTCGGATGCTCCCGAGGGGGATCAGACGGCGGGCGGCGGCGAGCGGTGATTCTTGACGTCGCCGCGCTGCATGCGGACGTATTCTTCCAATTGTCGCTTCGCGACTTCGAAGGCGTCGCGCAACGCGACGTACAGGTCTTCATGCGCCTGCTTGTCGTGGTGGTCCCGGCTCACTACGAGATGCTTCTGCGGCACGGCGAGATCGATCCGGACGCTGTAGAGGTTGCCCTGATGCTGATGGTGGTGCTCGGCGGAAACCGCGACCTTGCAGCTGATGATGTGGTCGCAGAACTGCTCAAGCTTGGCCACTTTCTCGCGCACCTTGGTTTCGACGGCATCGGAATGGGGGAAGCCGCGAAAGGTGATCTCTAATGGTACTTGCATAGTGTATCCCACTACTTCTTTTAGGAATTTTCGGTGTGTAATGAAAAAATACTCGCGCCCCAACGCGATCCTTGCGGGCATTCCGGCTTCTCCGGAGCGCGGCGCCAGCAGTCGGTGGCCTCGGTATTCGAACTGGCGTTTCCCATCGCCCAACGCGGAGGGACCTGGGCCGGGCGAATCGCGCATTATTACACATTTGTGATTCCGGCTGTCCAACCCTACGCCTTTCGAGGGCTGTACGGCGCCGGAGCTGGGGCGCGCGGCTTTGCCGAGGCCGCGAGGAAATTGCTGTTAGAATGCCGCCTCCTCGGACTCTAGGACGGTTTTTTATGGAAATCATCGCGCGTATCGCACAGGAACTCGGCGTCGCGCCGACGCAGGTGGCCAAGGCCGTGGCCCTGCTCGATGAGGGTGCGACCGTGCCCTTCATCGCCCGCTATCGTAAGGAAGTCACCGGTGGCCTCGACGATGTCCAGCTGCGCCAACTCGAGATGCGACTGGGCTATCTCCGCGAGCTCGAAGAGCGGCGCGACACCATCCTAGCCTCCATTCGTGCGCAGGAGAAGCTGACCCCCGAACTGGAGCGGGCCATTCTCGACGCCGATACCAAGACGCTGCTCGAAGACCTGTATCTGCCGTATAAACCGAAGCGCCGGACCAAGGCGCAGATCGCCCGCGAGGCGGGACTGGAACCGCTGGCCGATGCCCTGCTGTCCGATCCTGCCCAGAACCCGGAGCTGTTGGCGGCCGACTATCTGGCACCCGAACAGGGGTTCGCCGACGTCGCGGCAGTGCTCGACGGCGCGCGCCAGATCCTGATGGAGCGATTCGCCGAGGATGCCGCGTTGTTACACGAACTGCGCGAGAAGATCTGGCACGAGGGCCTGCTGGTTTCGACGGTCGTGGCTGGCAAGGAAGAGGCGGGCGCGAAGTTCAAGGATTACTTCGGCTACGACGAAGCGATCCGGGTCATTCCGTCGCACCGTGCGCTGGCGCTGTTCCGTGGGCGCAATGAGGATGTTCTGAACCTGAGTCTGCGCGTCGGCGCCGACGAAGATGCCATCCACGGCTACTGTCAGGGGCGGATTGCCGCGACGTTCGCAATCGCCGATCAAGGCCGCCCCGCGGACGTGTGGTTGCGCGAGACGGTCCGTCTGGCCTGGAAGATCAAGCTGTTGACGCGGATCGAACTCGATTTGCTGCAGCGGCTGCGGGATGCCGCGGAGCAGGAGGCGATCCGGGTGTTCGCGGGCAACCTGAAGGACTTGCTGTTGTCGGCGCCGGCGGGTCCCCGGGCGACGATGGGGCTCGATCCGGGGCTGCGGACCGGCGTCAAGGTCGCGGTCGTCGACAAGACCGGCAAGCTGCTGGAGACCGCCACGATCTACCCGCACGTCCCGCATCGGCAGTGGGAGCAGTCGATTGCCCAGTTGGCGCAGCTCTGCGAACGCCACGACGTCCAGTTGATCGCGATCGGCAACGGCACCGCCTCGCGGGAAACCGATCAGCTCGCCGCCGACGTCATCAAGCGCTTCCCCGATCTGAAGCTGCTGAAGATCGTCGTGTCCGAGGCCGGCGCTTCGGTGTATTCGGCTTCCGAACTGGCCTCGAAGGAATTCCCCGATCTCGACGTGTCGCTGCGGGGGGCGGTTTCGATCGCCCGCCGGCTGCAAGATCCGCTCGCGGAACTCGTCAAGATCGAGCCCAAGGCGATCGGGGTCGGGCAGTATCAGCATGACGTCAATCAGACTCAGCTCGCCCGGAGCCTGGATGCCGTCGTCGAAGACTGCGTCAATGCGGTGGGGGTCGATGTCAACACGGCCTCGACGTCGCTGCTGCGCTATGTGTCGGGTCTGACGCAGACCATAGGCCAGAACATCGTCGAGTTCCGCAACGAGCATGGGCCGTTCCGGAGCAGGGAGCAGCTCAAGCAGGTGCCGCGGCTCGGGGCGAAGACCTTCGAGCAGGCCGCCGGCTTCCTGCGCATCGCCGATGGCGACAATCCACTGGATGCCTCGTCGGTGCACCCGGAAGCCTATCCGGTGGTCGAGAAGATCATGCAACAGACGGGCAAGGATATCCGCGGCCTGGTCGGCAACCCGAGCTTCCTGCGCGGCGTCGATCCGGCGCGTTACGTCGACGAGCGTTTCGGTCTGCCCACGGTGAGCGACATTCTCAGCGAACTGGAAAAGCCGGGGCGCGACCCGCGTCCTGATTTCAAGACCGCAACCTTCAAGGAAGGCGTGCACCAGCTCGCCGACCTGGCGCCGGGGATGATGCTGGAAGGCCAGGTCACGAACGTGACCAACTTTGGCGCTTTCGTCGACATCGGCGTCCATCAGGACGGTCTGGTGCACATCTCCCATTTGGCGGACCGTTTCGTCAAGGATCCGCGCGAAGTCGTCAAGGCGGGTGACGTGGTAGCAGTCCGCGTGCTGGAGGTCGACGTGCAGCGACGCCGCATCGCTCTGTCGATGAAAAAGGAGGCGGTCTCTCCGGCGGAGTCCGCGGTCGCCAGGGCGCCGGGCCCGGCGCCGCGAACGCCGGCCGCACCGAAACGCCCGCGCGACAGCCGCCAGGAGGCTCCGGCGCCGCAAGGCGCGATGGCCGCAGCGCTGGCGCGCGCCCTCAAGACGAAGGCGTAGAGCGGGCTGGACTTTGAGGCGGGAGGTCCGGAGAATCTCGGTCCGCAACGCGGGCCGTTCTCGGGATGTGCCCCGCAATGGGCGACGGACGGGGTTGGACCGCGGCCGGAGCGCCCACCAGACGTTATCCAAGGGGTAGAGAAACCAATGATTAAGAACAACATGCCAGGTCGATCCATTGCCGCATTCATGGGTTTCGGCGCGGCTTTGCTGCTGGGTGGGTGCGGTGACGATGCCCCGCCTTCAGCCCGACCGTCGTCCCAGTCGTCGCAGCCGCCGGTCTCCGTGTTCGATCAGCCGCATACGCCGGTCACCGAGACCGAGCACCAGATCTTCGAGCGGAAGTACACGGAGAAATGCATCAAGTCGCAGCAGGCTAGCGGCGACAGCCAGCTATCCGGCGATCAGGAGCTTGGCCGCGTCTGCACCTGCATGGCGCAGGAGATATCCAAGCGACTGACCCATGCCGACGCGGTCCATTTCAACGAGAAGAACGAGTTCCCGTTCGAGCTGGTCATGATGACCAACGCGGCGGCGAACGATTGCCTGGCGCAGAAACCCTAAGCGCTCAGCGACGCGCGTCCCGCGAGGGCGCCAGGGCCAGCCGCTGCTCGGCGCCCGATGGCAGCGGCCGGTTGCGGTCGCTGATCCACGCCACGATGTCGCGCCAGGGCTTTTCAGCCTGCAGATCGCGCAGCAGCAGGTGGTAGCCATCGGGATAGGTCGCGACGCGCGTCGTCAGTCTTCGGGGCAGGCGTTCCAGCAGGCGCTGCATCGGTTCCTTGGGAATGATCTGGTCGCGATCGCCGATGAGGACCAGCGTGGGCAGGTCGATCAGGCCGACCTGTGCCATTGCCTCGTCCATCAGGTCGACCAGGCCATAGATCGCGTCGATCCGTGTTGCCTTGATCACCTGCGGGTCGCGTCCCAATCCCCGCAGCACGTCGATATTGTCGGATGGCATGAAGCCCAGTCCGTCGCCGGTCACACGCAGCCATGGCAGTGTGTGAACCGAGGTCTCCAGCAACGCCCGCTGATACCACGGCATCGTGTCCCGCGACCAAACCGCGGGCGCCGACAGAATCAACCCGTCCGCAGGGGGGCGCCGCTCACTCGTCAGTGCGACGATCGCGACGGCCGCGCCCATGCTCTCCCCGAGCACGTACACCGGAATCCCGGGGTGGCGTTGACGGACGGCGGCGGTAAACTGGAACAGGTCGTCGATATAAGTCTGGGTGCCGGGCCAGGTCCCATGTCCGGGTGCCTGCCCGAAACCCCGTTGGTCATAGGCATAACAGGCCACGCCATGGCGCTGGAAGAAGGCGCCGGGCATCTCGAAGGCGCGGCTGTAGTCGTTGAAACCATGCAGCGCGACGATGATCGCCCGCGGCGGATCGCGAACCGGCAGCCAGCGCCTCAAGGGCAGCACCGCGCCGTCGCCGGCCACGAAATGTGCCGCTGCGAGCTGCGGCAGCTGTGCTGGGGGCGCGGCAAAGGCGACCATCGGTACCCAGTAAAACAATGCGACCAGCAGTCGAGCCAACCGGTATGGACAGTGCGACGGAAACATCAATGGAACAGTCGACAGCGGGTCATGGGCAAGCGAAGCCGCAGTATAGCGGAAGGCTTGGCTCGCCGGCCGGCCCTGGGTGCGCGGGTATGGCGACGATAGAGACCGCGTCTTGTCGCAAGCGCGGTGGAGGTCGGGCATGAGCTACGTCTGCCTGGCCACGGCCGGTTTCGACGCGGTCGAAGCGTTCTACCGCCAGACGCTGGGCGGCTCGGTGATCCGCGCGTGGGACCGGCCGGGTGCGCGCGGCGTGCTGCTGGAGGTCCACGGCCTGCGACTGGAGCTGCTCGATGCGGCGCGCGAGAAGCGACAGTTGCGGCTGCCTGCGCCGGGCGATCGGGTGCACTTGGTGCTGGAGGTCGCGGACGTCGATGCCGTGCATCGGTCCCTGGCCCTGTATGCGCCTGTCCCGGTTACGACGAATTGGGGATCTCGCTGCTTTGCGATCCGTGATCCGGACGGTGTTCAGATTACGTTTCTGCAGTGGCTCAATCAACCCGGTGCAGCGGCCTGAGAAACCCGCGCCCAAGATCGTATTCCCCTCGGCCGCATCGGGCAAGCGCGCCGGGTGTTCAGGATCCGCTACTCCCCGATCGAGGCGGAGGGCCGCGCAGGTCGGTCGGCGATATCCTCGCCCCAGCGGCGCAGCCGTCCGACGTCGATGTCGAACAGGTCCAGGGCCCGGCAGGCGGTGTGCGTCACCATCTCGTCCAGTGAGGCCGGCTGCGTATACAGCGCCGGGACGGGCGGCATCACGACCCCGCCGCATTCGGTCACCGTCAGCATATTGCGCAGGTGGATCGCCGACAGCGGCGTCTCCCTGACCATCAACACCAGGCGCCGACGCTCCTTCAACGTGACGTCGGCGGCGCGCGTCAGCAGGCTGCTCGACATGCCTGTGGCGATCTCGGCCAACGTCTTGACCGAGCACGGCGCGATGATCATCCCCATGGTCCGGAATGAACCGCTGGCGAGCGCTGCACCGACGTCGCTGATCGCGTAGTCCACGCTGGCCAGTGCACGCAGGTCGCGCGCGCTGAGGGCGAGTTCGTGCGCCCGCGTGCGGTCCGCGGCTTTCGATACGATCAGGTGGGTTTCGATCGCCGTGTCCCGCAGCAACTCCAGCAATCGGACGCCGAAGATGATGCCGGTGGCGCCGGTGATGCCGACGACGAGACGCTGTGGCTGAGCCATGGCCGAAGACAATCCTCTGGTAAGCATGCCGAAAGCGTTACAGCCTAAACGTTCAGCGCGCAGGCGTCACTTGCTGGCTTACGCCTGGGGGCGGGATCGGCGGCGGCCAAAATCCGCTTCTCCTTCGTTAGGCGATGCGGTAGCGTTGTCCCAGGGGGACTATGCGACCATGGTTCAAATCGACAATATCGAACTTGCCAAGAGTTACGGCCAGTTCCTGGCCGCTCTCGGCGGCGTCAGCATCACGGTGCTGACCCTGGCCTTGACGCTACGCAAAGAGATCGCCGATCAACGGCTGTTCGAGTTTCTGAACGCCGCGCTGATCGTCGCGACGATTGTCTGCTTCATCGGGGCGCACGGCATGTCGGAGGTCAGCGCGATCCCGACCACCGAGATGGCAGGGGCCCGCCGGCTGTACATGATCGCCAGCATCAATGTCGTCATGGCCGCGGCCTTGTTCCTGTTCGCACTGATGCTGTTGCCGCGCGTCTACGACGACGACATGCCGGACGAGCTCAAGGCGATTGCGTTCTGGTCCTTCGCCGCCGTCGTCATTGGCGCGCAGGCGTGGATGGTGTCGTTCATCGAACATCTGGAGCACCCGAGTGCCTCGGGGGCACTGCTGGCCGCTGCAGTCGCCGCCCTGGCAGTATGGCTATATCGGCCGCGCATGGATGCAGTCACCGGCTTCGTGGCCTTTCCCTTCTGGCTCTGTGTCGGGTTCAGTGGCTCATCGCTGGTCCTGTTCGCCGCGACTTTTCAGTTGCTGACGGGGCCGCAGTGGTTCGACGTGACGTTCTATTGCGTCGGGATGGCGACACCGGCGATGGCCTTGCTGCGGCTGGGCTGGAGGGAGTATCGGAAGGCGTAGCCGCCAGGCGGACCGTCGTTCTGCGCCGAATGGCCGAGCGCCTTGGCGCCGGACCTCACTTGAGTCGGAAGGCGCAGTGAGTGGCCGTGCGTTCGATGCCGGGCCGAGTAGGCCTTGGAGTTGATCTGGGTTTTGCGCACTTGCCGTCAAGCGCGCCTTCCTACGGCTCGTTGAATCAACGGCGTCAGCGGTGCTTCGGGTCAAATGGAGGACTCGGTGATTCTGGATCAGGGGAAAAAAAGATCACCGGAACCCCGGAAAGCCGCCGTCGGCGCGAAAGCCGAAGACGCCTTTCAGAGTGGGCCTCGGGCGAGGTCCCGGTGAGAAGCGCATCGAAGAGGTTATGCGCCTTACTTAATGCAGTGGGCGTGCCAATGTCCTAACTGATTGATGCGGAGCGTTTTCCTTGTTCATGGTGGCTGGCCGGCTGCGCGCCATTCCGTCAAATCGCATGTTGGCTGTGGGGAAAGCCGCAAATGGGCGTACCCCTGGGCTAGCTGCGATATATCTTGCGGGGTGGACTTCTCGGGAGCTACGGGCAGTGTTCAGTCGGCGCCGAGGGCTCCGTTTGTGGTGTGTGTTTGCCCGGGTTTTTTCCGTCTTTGGGCGGGGTGTTACGAAACCCGCGGGAGGCCGCAGCGGCGCAGGCTCCCCCCGACCTTGCGATTTGGCAGGAGTGGCCAAGGCAGCTTGAGTCAGGGGATTCCCGTCGCTTTGCCGGGAAATCCAGAAACCCCGACGCCCGGAACGATGCGCCGGATGACGCTCTTCGAGATCGGGTCGCAGGTTTCAACTGCTGGGGGGCAAGGCCTCGTTCGAGCGAGTCGTTTGCGGGTTGCGGCGGCATTCTCTCTGGGCCGGTATCCTACGAATCGCCACCAGCCACTTCACGGTCTCCCGCCTATGTCTCGGCTCACTCGTTCGTTCAACCGACTCACGCTGATCGCGATACTCCAGGCCATGGCGCTTTGGACGTCCCCTGTCGTCGCGATCGATTCGACCCATGTGGTTCGCGCCCACACGGCCTACGTCAACAAAGCGGGGATGGCCGACTGGCTGGTGCCCGATTACGTGGTCAAGTTTCGCGTTCCCAAGGGGGCAAAGTGGGGGGTTTACCCGAAGACCGAGCGAGCGCGGACCGCATTCAATTTCGGGGGCCATGCGGCGCATGGGAAAGCGGTAGGGGATGCCATCGAGATCACCGTCGTGGCCGGCGGCCGTGCTCGACGGGCCGCTGGCTATGGTCGGCGCGATGCCTGGGAGTATGCCAATGAATTGCGCGCCTGGTATCGGAACTGAGCAAGAACCGCTTCATAAACTGGCGCGGCTCCCGTACCCGGCGGAGTCGACAGAGTGGTCGAGGTGGGCGAACTTGCCGCCTCGTGCGCTCAGGCCCGCCGTGCCTTGATGGCAAAGTGCGCGCCCGGCTTTTTGCTTGCGGCGCGCTGCAGGGCTTGAACCACTTCCTCATGGCCATACAGCTCGGCCAGCTCGAAAGGTGTCATGAAGCGGTCGTCGGAATAGCCCAGCGCAGCGTCGGTGGCGTACCGCCCGATCGCTGCCAGGTCGGCGCTGCGTATGGCGTCCTTTAGCTGTCGCACCTCGAGGGGTTGCGCCAGGTGCATGAGCGGTGCGTCGGCGACGAGCTCCTCGCGCAAACGGGTCAACTTACCATCCATCCAGGCGACCACCGCATAGAAATAGGCGGCGATCACCGACGCCAGCAAGCAGGTCAGGAATTCATCGCGCGTTCCGGTCCGCAGATCAAATTGTAATACCGGATTCATCATCCCATCCGGCGTCTGGACGATGATGTTCAGGATGTGGGCGGTCAACATGATCAGCGCGAGCAAGGTGGCAATCAGCACACTCAGGGCAAAGGCCTTCATGCTGCCGCTTCCGTGTTTCGCCGCGCGATCGGGCCGCGTCCGGTACCGAAGCGAAGGCAGCCGGGCGTCCGACCGGAGCGTCGGGAAATCCGAAGGCGCCTCAGGTGGTCAACAGGCTTGAACACGATGCTGGATCCCCTCCGTGGGGTGATGCGCAGTGCTGTCGCGCGATGGATCAGGCAGCAGGCCCCATCTCCAGACGGCCGGCAGCGGGACGTTCCAGGAACTCGGCACTGAACGGACTCGCATTCAGTACGTTACCGGCATCCCTCGCGGCCCCTTCGCATGGTATCGCCACGGTCTGGTTCGTGGCCTCGATGCCCATATTGCGAAAGCAGTTGCTGCGCTCGCGGCCCATATGCTCGCTCATCATCTCTGAGTCCCCTTCCGCACGGCACAGGCGCCCGGGCGCAGCGCCCCGATCAGTGCGAGTCGTGCATTGAATTCCTGCCTGGGGATATAACTTTACCCCGATGTGTGCGGTCATGCGACACTCGGTCGCCAGCGGTGCGCTTTCGGACCGATTCGGGTCGGGCCGTCAGGGCGGGAATAGCGGCGTTGTGGCGTTGTCCGGCATGTAATAGCAAAACAGGGCGATCAGCGCATAGACGCTCAGCAGTTGGACGCCCTTGAACCAGTTGGACTTGCCGTCGCCGACGACGGTCGAGATCAACAGCACGGGAAACAAGACGATCATGATGCCGGCGTTGCCGACCATCAGATTGAGCGGGCGCGGCGCCAGCACGTAACTGCTCAGCATCAGCATCGGCGCGATGAACAGGGCGATCTGGATGCTGCTGCCGACGGCGATGCCCATGGTCAGATCGAGTTTGTTCTTGCGAGCCATGGTCACCGCAGCGACGCTTTCGGGCGCTCCGCCGATCAAGGCCAGTACGATGACGCCGATGAAGGCGCGGGACACGCCCAGCGCGGCTGCCGTGCCGGCGATCGCGTCGACCACGATTTCGCTCATGAAGGCCAGGGCGACGGAGGAGGCCAGCAGGACGATGAGCGCGCGCCGCAGCGACCAGCTGCTCGCGCCGGCTTCTTCGCCGCCACCGTCCGCGTCCGAGAAGTAATCCGGGTGCGTCTTCAACATGAACAGCAGGCTCATCGTATAGGTGAGCAGCAGCACGATGGCGATGCCGATGTTCAGTGCGTCCTCGGCGTCGTGCAGGTCCGGCGGAATGAAATTGTCAAACACGCTGGGCACGACAATGCTGATTGCTGCCACCATCAGGATGGAGCGCTGCATCCGGGCGCCACGGCGGTTGAATTTCTGCACGCGGTGCTTAAGCCCGCCAACCAGGAACGCGAGCCCCAATACGAACAGCAGATTGCCAAGCATGACACCGACCAGCGAGGCTTTGACCACGTCCAGCAGACCGGCCTGGAGCGCCATTAGCGAGATGATCAGTTCTGGCGCATTGCCGAAGGTCGCATTCAGCAGACCGCCGAGCGTCTGGCTCGTGCGATGGGCGATCTGTTCGGTGGAATATACGAGTTCCGCCGACAGCGGGATGATCGCCAGTGCCGCGCAGCCGAAACGGATCGCGGGCGATAGGGAATCGATCCGGTCCAGCACGACGGCAAGTGGAACGAAGATCAGCAGCAGGCGGATGTACTGTGCGCCGCGGCGGTGCTGGATTGCGTCGGTGGTCGTGGCGGCCAGGGTTTGGAAGAACAGGGTGGTGCTCGCTGGCAGGGGTGGGCGCCCGGTTTTGCCGGATGGTCCGGCTGCCCGGTACCGGAATTAAACGGGCTGTCAGGCAATGGTAGGCTCGGCGTGTTACGTTTGCGTGACTGCGGCACTGCCGCGTGGGCTCAGGCGTCGGGCCCAAGCCACGCTGCGCCGGCGGTCGGAAGCCGCAGAGCCAAAGGCGATGCCCTGCTGCCCCGCCAATTGAACGAACCCGGCGCTGCGCTGGTCAATCCGCGGTGCGAATGCTACTTTCCCGCGCAGTCCGGGTTCGTGTCGATGCTCAGCGGAGACTTGTCCATTTGATTCATCCCTCGCCGCCACCGGCTTCGGTGGCTACGCCCATCGCGGCTCCGACATCGGAACTGGCGCATTTGCAGCCGACCTACCGGAGTGTCCGCCGCCAAACCGAAGCGCTCTGCGAACCGCTGGCCTGCGAGGACTACGGCCTGCAGGCGGCGCCGGAAACCAGCCCGCCGAAGTGGCATCTGGCGCACACGACCTGGTTTTTCGAGCAATTCGTGCTCTTGCCTTTCCTGCCGGGCTACCGGGAGTTTCACCCCGGATTTGCCCAGTTGTTCAACTCCTATTACGAAACGGTGGGCCCGTTTTTCCCGCGTGCGCAGCGCGGGCAGTTGTCGCGGCCGACCGTGGCCGAGGTCATGCGTTACCGGGCGCAGGTCGACCAGGCGGTCGGCGAACTGGTCGGTGTCGCCCGGGCGGCAGAGTGCGAGGAAATCGGCGCACGACTCCTGCTGGGCATCCACCACGAGCAGCAACACCAGGAATTGCTGCTGACGGACATCAAGTACAGTCTATCCGTCAATCCCTTGCGGCCCGTCTACCGAGCCGCTCCGCAACGGACTGTGGTCACGACGCCGGGGCTCGACTGGTTGCAGCGAGAGGGCGGCCTGCAACAGATCGGCCATGGGGGCGACGGGTTCGCCTATGACAACGAGTCGCCGCGGCATCGTGTCTGGCTGGAGCCCTTCCGTCTGGCCTCGCGGCCAGTCACGCAGGTCGAGTTCCTGGCCTTCGTGGAAGACCGGGGCTACCAGCGCCCCGAGTTGTGGCTGTCCGAGGGGTGGGCCACGGTGCGGCAGCGTGGCTGGCAGGCGCCGCTCTACTGGGAGCGGCTGGACGGGGGCTGGTGGCAATTCACGCTGGCCGGACTCCAGCCGATCGATTCGGGTGCGCCGGTGAGCCATGTCAGTTACTTTGAAGCCGACGCGTATGCCCGCTGGGCGGGACGGCGCCTGCCGACCGAGCAGGAGTGGGAAACGGTCGCGGCGGAAGTAGCCGTGTCCGGCAATTTCCTTGAATCCGGTCTGCTCCGGCCGGTAGCGGCGGTGCCCGGTGCCGATGGGCTCAGCCAGGTGTTCGGCGATGTCTGGGAATGGACGCAAAGCGCGTATCAGCCGTATCCGGGGTTTCGACCGCCGAGCGGCGCGCTCGGCGAATACAACGCGAAGTTCATGTGCAGCCAGCTCGTGTTGCGCGGCGGCTCCTGCGCCACGCCGCAGTCGCACGTTCGGGCCAGCTACCGCAACTTCTTCTACCCGGCCGACCGCTGGCAATTTTCGGGAGTGCGCCTTGCCGATGATGGCTAGTGATGCGATGCCGGTGCGGTTGATCGACCTGGCCCCTGCGGTCGCCGATTTTCGCAGCGAGGTGTTGGTCGGGCTGAGCCGGCCGCAAAAGTCGCTGTCGCCGAAGTTCTTTTACGACGGCGAAGGCTGCCGGTTGTTCGAAGCAATCTGCGATCTGCCCGAGTATTACCTCACCCGGACCGAGATGCATATCCTGACCCGCCACGCGGGGGATATCGCCACGGCGCTCGGTGCTCCGGTGACGCTGATCGAGCTCGGGAGCGGCAGCAGTCGGAAGGTCCGGTTGCTGCTGGATGCCGTGCGACCGCGTCGCTATGTCCCGCTCGACATCGCCCGGGATCATCTCTTCGCGTCGGCCTCGGCCATCGCCCGGGATTACCCCTGGCTGGATGTGCGGCCGATCTGCGTCGACTATTCCCACCCGTTCGAGTTTCCGGACATAGCCGACGATTCCCGGCGGATCGCCTTTTTTCCGGGTTCCAGCATCGGCAATTTCGCGCCGGACGAAGCGGTGGCACTGCTGCGCAGCGTCGCGTCGCTGCTGGGACGTGACGGCGGCCTGTTGATCGGCTACGACCTGAAAAAGGATCCTGCGGTCCTGCATCGGGCGTACAACGACGCTGCCGGCTTGACGGCGGCATTCAACCTGAACCTGTTGCGGCGCATCAACCGGGAGCTGGAGGGTGACTTCGAACTCGGCCGATTCGACCATAGCGCCCATTTCGCGAGCGATGACGGCCGCGTCGAGATGCATCTCGTCAGTCGGGTCGATCAGGTGGTGGGCGTCTCCGGACAGCTGTTCAAGTTTGCGGCCGGGGAGTCCATACACACCGAGAACTCCTACAAGTACGGCATGGACCAGTTCGTCGGCCTGGCGGCCAATGCCGGGTTCCGTCCATTGCAGACCTGGACCGACGCCGGCCGTCTGTTTTGCGTCCAGCTGTTCGGGCTCGATGACTCCAGGGCAGGGCTGTTCGCCGATGCGACCTGATGCGCTGGCGGCGGCTGGCTCGGAGCCGATGATCCGGCTCGAGGGCGTCAGCTTCGCCTTCCGTGAAGGCCCGGCGCTGCATCGCGTGCTGGGGGGGATCGAAGGCGAGGTGGCTCCGGGCGAATGGGTCGCGTTGCTCGGCCAAAGCGGCTCGGGCAAGTCGACCCTGCTGCATCTGGTGGCCGGTCTGGACCGGCCCGACGAAGGGGCGATCTGGGTCGGCGGCACTCGGGTCGACACGCTGAACGAGCGCGAGCGCACGCTGTTCCGACGGCTCCGGGTCGGTTTCGTCTATCAGTCCTTCAATCTGCTGCCGACGCTGACCGCGTGCGAAAACGTCGCCCTGATGGCGGAGTTGGCGGGACACCCGTCCTCCCGTGCACGCCGGATGGCTTTGTCACTGCTGGCCGATGTCGGCCTGGCCGACCTCGGCAACCGCTACCCGGATCGCCTTTCCGGCGGAGAGCAACAGCGCGTCGCGATCGCCCGCGCCCTGATCGGCGATCCGTGGGTGCTGCTGGCCGACGAACCGACCGGGAATCTGGATAGCGCGACCGGGGAGCAGATTCTCGACCTGCTGGACCGGATGCTACGGCAGCGTGGCAAGACGCTGCTGATTGCAACGCACAGTCGGGAATTGGCCGAACGGGCCGATCGCGTCTGGCATCTGCGCGACGGTCTGTTGGAAAGCCCATGACGCCGCCCCGGATTACGCTGCCGGCCCAATGGCTATCCTGGGTCTGGTCCGCGTACGATGCCTCACTCGGTCTGCCGGCCGGAAGCGTGCGATGGCGCTGCTGAACGCCGCCAATCGGCGCTTCTTCCTGCGCCATCCCTGGCAACTGGCGCTGGCGATCCTCGGCATAGCGCTGGGCGTGGCAACGGCGGTCGCCGTCGCGCTGTCGGTGACGAGTGCCCGCCAGGCTTTCGACGCGTCGATGGCCGCGTTGCTCGGACCGACGACGCATCAGATCGTGGCGAGCGGCGGTGTCATCGACGAATCCCTGTACCCCGCGTTGCGGCGCGATTTCCCGGGGGCGCGTTTCGCACCGGTGGTCGAGGATCTGGTCGAGACATCGACCGGTGAGACAGTGCGTCTGGTCGGCATGGATCCGCTGGCCGCGGGGGAGGGCAGCAGTGGCCGGCAGTTCCGGGGTCTGCTGCCGCTGCTGCCGGCGTTGCTGATCCGTCCCGGGACCGGTCTGCTGGCGCGTGCCAGTGCCGAGAGCTTCGGTATCGTGCCCGGCGGGGTGCTGACCCTGTCCATCCAGGGCAGGCCGGCAGCCATCGAGGTGCTCGGTTATCTGGAAGGGAATGGACCAGCCGACCCGGCGCTGGAAGGCTTGCTGATCGCCGACATCGCGACAGCGCAGGAAGTGTTGAACGTCATGGGGCGGTTGCACCGTATCGATGTCGTGCTGCCGGCCGATCCCGTGCTGGAGGAAAGCCTCGCCGCCGCTTTGCCGAGCGGCTTGAACCTCACCTCGGCGGAGGGTCGCAGCCAGGCCACCCGACGCCTGTCGGCCGCGTTCGAGACCAATTTGCAGGCCATGAGCATGCTGGGCCTCGTTGTGGGCCTGTTCCTGATCTATAACACGATGATGTTCGCCGTCCTGCAGCGGCGAGAGGTTCTGGCAACGCTGCGGCTGCTGGGGGCCACGCGCCGCGAGATCCTGCTGGAGGTGCTGGTCGAGGCGGTGGCGCTGGGTGTTATCGGGAGCCTGATCGGGCAGGTGCTGGGCATTGCGATTGCCGACCTGTTGACGGCGCAGGTCACGCGTACGATCAACGACGTCTATTTCACGCTGACCGTCAAGACACTGTTCATCGCGCCGGAGGTTCTGGTGCGCGGCTTCGTACTGGGGCTCGGCGCCTCGCTGCTGGCGGCGCTGATGCCGGCACTGGAAGCTGCCGGGACGCAACCCCTCAGTGCCCGCTCGCGGTCACGACTGGAAGAAGGCAACCGGCGCTGGGCTGGCTGGGCGGCGGCTGGCGGTCTCGCGGCGATCGGGCTGGCCACCGGGCTGTGGCAACTGCCTGACGGGACGCTGCTGCGCAGTATCGTGGGTCTGTTTCTGTTGCTCGCGGGCTGCGGACTGATGATCCCCGCGGTGCTGAGTGTCCTGGGGCGCCCGCTGCGCCGGATCGGCCATCCGGTGTTCCGGCTCGGTGTCGGCGACGTGCTGGCCTCGTTGAGTCGAACCGGCGTTGCGATCGCCGCGCTGACCATTGCTTTCGCGTCGGCTTTGGGAGTCGGCGCGATGACCGGCAGTTTTCGCGATACCGTCGGCGAGTGGCTGGACCAGTTGATGCAGGCGGATCTGTACGTGACGCGGGCCACGACCGGCAAGGGTGCCGACGAGCCGCTGCCCCCCGCCTGGCGGGAGGCCGTCGCGAGCCTGTCCGGCGTTGCGGCGATCAGTTCCGCCCGCAGCCAGAGCGTCGAGTCTTCGGTGGGGCGCGTCGAACTGGTGGCGCTGGCGCCGACCGATCCGCAGCGCTCGCCCTACCGATTCAAGTCTGGCGACCGGGCCTGGCAGCGCTTCCTGACTGACGACGTGGTCGTGATCTCCGAGCCCTTCGCCAGTCGACACCACCTCGGGCCCGGCGACAGGCTGGGCGTGGTCACGGCCGACGGCCCGACGGAACTCGAAATCGCCGGCGTATTCTTCGATTACCGCTCCGATCAGGGGATCGTGCTGATCCGTCAGCCTTTGTATGCGCGGCTGTGGCGGGACGACGGTATCACCTCGCTCGGGTTGGTGCTCGCTCCGAACGCCGCGCCGGATGCCGTCCGCAAAGCGCTCGCCAGTGCCATCGGCCGTGATCCCGCGCTGTCGATCCGCTCCAACCGCGATATCCGCGACGCCTCGCTGGCCATGTTCGACCGCACGTTCGCGATCACCGAACTGCTGCGCCTGCTCGCGGTCGGCGTGGCCCTGATCGGCCTGGTCAGCAGTTTGCTGGCCTTGCAGCTTGAACGGATCCGGGAACTCTCCGTGTTGCGGGCGCTCGGTTTCACGCCGCGTCAGATCGTGAGCATCGTCATGGCGCAAAGCGGCTTCATCGGCCTCGCGTCCGGCCTGCTGGCACTGCCGCTGGGTCTGCTCGTGGCCTGGGTTCTGGTGGCGGTTATACAGGTGCAATCATTCGGGTGGAGCATGCCCTTGCGGGTGCCTTATAGCGACCTTTGGCAGACGCCGCTGCTCGCGTTGGTGGCGGCGGGCGGGGGCGCGCTGCTCCCGGCCTGGAAAGCGGTCCGATCGACGCCGCTGACCGCGCTGCGAGACGAGTGAACGACAAGCACGTGGCCGACCCGGTCGCCGTCGCGTAGAGAGCCTCTGCGTTGCTTGGCAGCGATAGCTCGTTTACTGAGCGTGACAGGCTCGTAGATTGTTGAAAGCTGGTCCATATGGTCTAATACCCGTCGTTTTGCTCCGGGTTTGGCTCTCCGCTCGTAGCGGCTCGATGCCACGCCAAACCTGACCGTTGTCGACGAGCGCCCGATCTGTCGGCGCCACGCGACCGGAAACCTATTTCCGTCCCGAGTTGCATCATGCGTCCCCTCCGAGAGTGGCGCGACGCGACGCGCGGCGTGCCGGTTTTTCTAGAAGTGCAGGCTGGACTATGGTGATAAAAACGAAGAGGGGTTTGAACCTGCCGATTACGGGGGAGCCGTCGCAGACGATTCACGCCGATATCGGCGCGGTTCGTTCCGTGGCGCTGCTTGGTTCCGATATCGTGGGTTTGAAGCCGACCATGCAGGTGTCGGAGGGGGATCGCGTCAAACTCGGTGACGTGTTGTTCACCGACAAGCAGAACCCGGGCGTCAGTTTCACCTCGCCGGGCGCCGGGGTCGTCAAGGCGATCAATCGCGGTGCTCGCCGGGTGTTGCAATCCGTCGTCATCGAACTGAAGGGCAAGGAAGAACGCACCTTTGCGGCTTACAAGGAAGCCGAGCTGCCGAAACTGTCGACCGAACAGGTCAAGCAGAACCTGCTCGATTCCGGACTGTGGACGACGCTCCGCACCCGCCCGTACAGCAAGATTCCGGCGCCGGATGCGATGCCGCATGCGCTGTTCGTCAACGCGATGGATACCAATCCGCTGGCGGCCAACCCGGACGTGGTCATCAAGGAGCGGGCAGCGGACTTCCGCAACGGCCTGATCGTGATCAGCCATCTGGTCGAGGGCAAGCTCTACGTCTGCAAGTCCCCGTCGCAAACCGCCATCAATGCCGCCGTGGGCAAGGCCGAAGTCGTCGATTTCGACGGGCCCCATCCGGCCGGACTGGTCGGTACCCATATCCATCATCTGTCTCCCGTCAACGGGTCGAAGTGCGTCTGGCACCTGGATTATCAGGCCGTCATGGCCATCGGCGCGCTGTTCACGACCGGGCGTCTCAACGTCGAACGTGTCGTGTCGCTGGCCGGGCCGATGGTCGCCAAGCCGCGACTGGTCAAAACCCGCGTGGGCGCCAATCTGAGCGATGTGGTCAGCGGCCAGATCGTGGAGGGAAAGGAAGCGCGGGTCATCTCCGGGTCGGTGCTGTGTGGCCGGCGGGCCGAGGGACCGTTCGATTACCTGGGCCTCTATCACAATCAGATCAGCGTCATCGCCGAAGGGCGTGAGCGCGAGTTCATGGGCTGGGTGATCCCCGGCGGCGACAAATACTCGTTCCTGAATGTGTTGCTGTCCAGTCTGCCGAAGGTGCGGGGTCGCAAATTTCCGCTGGCGTCGTCACGCTGGGGCAGCCCGCGAGCGATCGTGCCGCTGGGTATTTATGAGGAAGTCTTCCCCTTCGACATGCTGCCGACCCAGTTGCTGCGGGCGCTGGTCGTCGGTGATACGGATATGGCGCAGGCCCTGGGTTGTCTGGAACTGGACGAAGAGGATCTCTCCCTGTGCACCTTCATCGATCCGGGCAAGCACGATTTCGGGCCCGTTCTCAGAACCAATCTGACGCAAATTGAGAAGGAAGGCTAATGTCTCGTACCCGACAGTTTCTCGATAAGCTCCATCCGTACTTCGCGCATGGCGGGCGCTTCGAGCGCCTATACCCCGTCTACGAGATGGTGGACACGTTCCTTTACACGCCGCCGGACGTCACCTCCGGTGCCACCCATGTGCGCGATGCGGTCGACCTGAAGCGGGTCATGACCTATGTCTGGATCGCGACGATCCCGTGCATGCTGATGGCAATGTTCAACACCGGCTATCAGGCCAATGTTGCAATGGAGGCTATCGGCTTGCAATCAGCGCCCGGCTGGCGCGGTGCGATCCTCAACATCTTTGGTTACAACAGTGCCAACCCGATCTCGGACCTGTTGCACGGCGCACTGTATTTTCTGCCGATCTACATCGTCACGATCGTGGCGGGCGGCCTGTGGGAAGTCCTGTTCTCGGTCGTGCGCAAACACGAGGTCAATGAGGGCTTCTTCGTTTCGTCGATCCTGTTCGCGCTGACCATGCCGCCCAACGCTCCGTTGTGGCAGGTGGCACTGGGCATCTCGTTCGGCATCGTGCTCGGCAAGGAAGTGTTCGGCGGTACCGGCAAGAACTTCCTGAACCCGGCACTGACCGGCCGCGCGTTCCTTTATTTCGCATACCCGGCGTCGATGTCGGGCGATGCGGTATGGACCGCCGTGGACGGATTCAGCGGGGCCACCGCGCTGGGTCTGGCCGCGCTGGGCGGTGTCGACGGCATCACGCAGGGCGGGATTTCGTGGTGGGCGACCCTGTTCGGTTTCGAGAAGGGTTCGCTGGGCGAGACCTCGACCATCGCCTGCCTGATCGGAGCGGCCTTCCTGATCTACACGCGGATCGCGAACTACCGGATCATCGCCGGCGTATTCCTGGGCATGGTCGCAACGTCTACGCTGTTCAACATCATCGGCAGCGATTCCAATGCGATGTTCGGCATGCCCTGGTACTGGCATCTGACGCTGGGCGGCTTCGCCTTCGGCATGACCTTCATGGCCACCGATCCGGTCAGTGCTGCTCAGACGAACATGGGCCGCTGGATCTTCGGCGGTTTGATCGGATTCATGACGGTGTTGATCCGGGTCGTGAACCCGGCTTTCCCCGAGGGCATCATGCTGGCGATCCTGTTCTCGAACATCTTCGCGCCGCTGATCGATTACGCGGTGATCAAGGTCAACATCAGCAAGAGGGCGCGGCGCCATGTCTAGTTCCACCGAGAGTGTCAAGAATCCTCAGGAGGACAAGTTTGCTGTCTGGAAGGAAAAGGCCAATCGCTATGCACAGCACGTGCTGGCCCTGCCGAATGACAGCTTCGAAAAAACCATCGCGGTCGCGCTCGGACTGTGCCTGGTCGGCGCCGTGCTGGTCTCCGGATCGGCGGTGGCGCTGAAGTCGCTGCAGGAGAGCAACAAGTCCAAGGACGAGAAGGTCAATATCCTGGAAGTCGCGGGCCTGAAGACCGAAGGCGTCAACATCGATGAGGCCTTCAAGCAGATCGAGCCGAAGATCATCGACCTGGCGACCGGCAACCCTGTGGACAACATCGATGCGAAGAGCTTCGATCAGCGCAAGGCGGCCAAGGATCCGGCGATGAGCGTCACGATCCCGGCCGACGAGGACATTGCCAACATCAAACGCAAGGCCAAGTACGCCAAGGTTTATCAGGTCATGGAGGGCGGCAAGATCAAGGCGCTGATCCTGCCAGTCAACGGTTATGGCCTGTGGTCGACGATGTACGGTTTCATCGCGTTGGAAGGCGACGGCGAAACGGTCATCGGTTTGAACCTCTACGACCAGGCGGAAACGCCGGGGCTCGGCGGCGAGGTCGTCAATCCGAAATGGAAGGCGCTCTGGAAGGGCAAGAAGGTCTACAACCTGGCCAAGAAGGATGTGCACGAGAGCAATCTGAGCGAGAAAGGCCAGACGATCGAGACCGGCGAAGTGGCATTGGGTCTCGTCAAGGGCAATGTCGACCCATCCAAGCCCGGTGCCGAATATCAGGTCGATGCGTTGGCCGGCGCCACGCTGACCAGTCGTGGTGTCAGCAATCTGATTCGCTACTGGATGGGCAAGGACGGCTTTGGTCCCTACCTGGCAAAAATTCGCTCCGCAAGAGGTTAAACCGATGAATGCTGAAGAAAAGAAAGTTCTGGTTGAGCCGTTGGTCGACAACAACCCGATCACCCTGCAGGTGCTCGGAATCTGCTCGGCCCTGGCCGTGACCTCGCAGATGTCGACCGCGCTGATCATGAGTCTGGCGCTCACGACCGTGACGGCGTTCTCCAGCGCCGGGATCGCGGCGATCCGTAATCATGTGCCGTCGAGCGTGCGCATTATCGCGCAGATGGTCATCATCGCGTCGCTGGTCATTGTCGTTGACCAGTTGCTGAAGGCCTTCGCCTATGAGGTCAGCAAGCAGCTGTCGGTCTTCGTCGGCCTGATCATTACGAACTGCATCGTTATGGGCCGTGCCGAAGCGTATGCGATGAAGAATCCGCCCTGGGAGAGTTTCCTGGACGGCATCGGGAATGGCTTGGGCTACAGCCTGATCCTGATCAGCGTCGCCTTCGTGCGCGAGCTGTTCGGGTCAGGCAAGTTGCTGGGCATCGATGTCCTGCCGCTGATGAAGGACGGTGGCTGGTACGTGCCGAACGGCCTGCTGCTGTTGCCACCGAGCGCTTTCTTCCTGATCGGGCTGTTGATCTGGGCCATCCGGACCTGGAAGCCGAAGCAGGTCGAGCAAGCCGATTTCGCAATCATCCCGGCGCACGGGGAGGCTCACTGATGGAGGCTTACATCAATCTGTTCATCAAGTCCGTGTTCATCGAGAACATGGCCTTGGCGTTCTTCCTGGGCATGTGCACCTTCATCGCGGTGTCGAAGAAGATCGAGACCGCCGTCGGTCTGGGCATCGCGGTCGTGATCGTGCAGACCCTGACCGTGCCTGCCAATAACCTGATCTACACCTATCTGCTCAAGGAAGGCGCCCTGGCGTGGGCCGGAATGCCCGACGTCGATCTGAGCTTCATCGCGCTGATGGCCTGTATCGGTGTCATCGCGGCGATGGTGCAGATCCTGGAAATGGTGCTCGACAAGTTCTTCCCGGCGCTCTACAACGCGCTGGGCATCTTCCTGCCCCTGATCACGGTGAACTGCGCGATCCTGGCAGGGTCCTTGTTCATGATCGAGCGCGATTACAACTTCGGGGAAAGTGTCGTGTACGGGGTCGGTAGCGGCTTCGGTTGGGCTCTGGCGATCACCGCGATGGCGGGTGTGCGCGAGAAGCTCAAGTACAGCGATGTGCCGCCCGGTCTGCGCGGCCTCGGCATCACGTTCATTACCGCGGGCCTGATGGCGCTCGGGTTCATGGCCTTCTCCGGCATTCAACTCTAGGCATAAGGCAAAGGCAATGTTGGAAATTCTTCTAGGGGTGGTGCTGTTCACGGTCATCGTGATCGCACTCGTATTCCTTATTCTCGGCGCCAAGTCGAAACTCGTTGCTTCCGGGAACGTCGAGATCCTGATCAACGACGAAAAGAAGATCTTCGTCCCGATCGGCTCGAAGTTGCTAACGGCTCTGGCTGACAACAATCTGTTCGTGTCGTCTGCCTGCGGCGGTGGCGGCACCTGCGCCCAATGTCGCGTGCAGGTGAGCGAGGGCGGCGGCGAGATCCTGCCAACCGAGCTGTCGCATATCACCAAGCGCGAGGCTGCGCAGGGCGATCGCCTGTCCTGTCAGGTGACCTGCAAGCAGAACATGAAGGTACATGTCCACGAAGAGGTCTTCGGCGTCAAGAAGTGGGAATGCACGGTCAAGTCCAACCATAACGTCGCGACGTTCATCAAGGAACTGGTGCTGCAACTGCCGGAGGGCGAGAGCGTCGACTTCAAGGCCGGCGGCTACATTCAGATCGAGTGCCCGGCGTATCACTTCAAGTACGGCGACTACCTGATCGAGGAGCGCTTCCGCGACGAGTGGGACAAGTACAACTTGTGGCGTTTCGAGTCCAAGGTTGCTGAGCCCGCCATCCGTGCCTATTCGATGGCGAACTATCCGGACGAAAAAGGCATCATCATGTTGAACGTCCGGATCGCGACGCCGCCGCCGAATGCGCCGGATATCCCGCCGGGCATCATGTCCTCCTACATCTTCGGTCTGAAGCCGGGTGACAAGGTCACGATCTCGGGTCCCTTCGGCGAGTTCTTCGCGCGCGACACCGACAAGGAGATGGTGTTCGTGGGCGGCGGTGCCGGTATGGCGCCGATGCGTTCGCATATCTTCGACCAACTGCGCCGCATTCACTCCAAGCGGAAGATTACCTTCTGGTACGGCGCTCGCAGTCTGCGCGAGACGTTCTATGCCGACGAGTTCGATCAGTTGCAGGCCGAGAATCCGAACTTCAAGTGGTATCTGGGCCTTTCCGACCCGAAGCCGGAGGACAACTGGACGGGGTACACGGGATTCATTCACGAGATCCTGTTCAGCAAGTATCTGAAGGACCATCCGGCACCGGAGGACTGCGAGTACTACATGTGTGGTCCGCCGATGATGAACACCGCGGTCATCAAGATGCTCGAGGATATCGGGGTCGACCGCGAGAACATCATGCTGGACGATTTCGGCGGCTGAGCCGGGACGGGCGGCGAGGTGCCGAAAGGCCTCGCCGCCGCGCTGCAATCCCGATCGCGGGGTACAAGAGGGCTATTCCATGACCATGTTCCTGATCACGTTTGCCGCCATGGCCGTCGTGTTCCTGTTGATGGCCGTTGGCGTCATCTTCGGGCGCCAGGCGATAAAGGGCACCTGCGGAGGCCTCAATGGAGGCAACTGCATCTGCACGCAGAAGTGCGAAAAGCGCCTGAAGGCGGAAGCCGCGGCGGCCCAGCGCTGAGGGGGTGCAATTCCCGCCCCGGGCCTGCCGGAACGATGAAGCGAGGGGCGCCCGCGGGCGCTCCCCGTGATTTATGCGCGATGACCGCGACTTCGGCTTGACGGGATGATCGCGTGTCGACCTTCAGTTTCTTCTGGTACGACCTCGAGACTTTCGGGCTCGATCCGGTTTGGGATCGGCCGGCGCAGTTCGCTGGCATCAGAACCGACGCCGATTTCAATCCCCTAGAGCCACCGCTCGTTCTTTACTGCCGGCCCCCGGCCGACTATCTCCCCGACCCCGCGGCCTGTGTGGTCACGGGCATCTCGCCCCAGTTGGCCTCGGAACGCGGTGTTCCGGAAGCGGAGTTTGCCGCCGCGATCCGCGCCGAGTTCCTGCGGCCGCAGACCTGTGTCGTCGGTTACAACAACCTCCGCTTCGACGACGAGGTGATGCGTCAGGTCTTCTACCGGAGTCTGTTCGATCCGTACGAGCGGGAATGGCGCAACGGCAACTCGCGCTGGGACATCATCGACATGGTCCGACTCGTTCGGGCGTTGCGCCCGGAGGGACTCGCCTGGCCTCTGGATGGAGAGGGGCACCCGACTTTCCGCCTGGAGCTGCTGACGGCCGCGAACGGCATTGCACATTCGGAGGCGCACGATGCCCTGGCCGACGTACGTGCAACGATTGCTCTGGCGCAGCGGATCAAGGCGGCTCAACCGAGGCTGTTCGACTTTGTGTTCAGTCACCGCGGCAAGGCTGAGGCCGCCGCCCTGCTGCAGGTAGGCCGGTTTGAGCCGGTCGTGCACGTATCGAGTCGCTTCGGGGCGGAGCGTCAGTGCCTCGCGATTGTCGTTGCCCTGGCGATGCACCCGACCAATCGCAACGCCGTCATCGTCTACGACCTCGGTGTCGACCCCTCGCAACTACTGGACCTCGACACGGAAGCCGTGCGGGAACGGGTTTTCACGGCCGCGGCCGAACTCGGAGAAGGCAAGTCCCGGATACCGTTGAAACTCGTGCACCTGAACAAGGCACCGGTGCTGGCACCCATCACGGTGCTGCGACCTGAAGACCGGGAGCGGCTCGCGATAAGCCGCGAGACCCTTGCCGTGCATCTGGCGAAGCTCCGTGGCGCTCCGGGACTAGCGGCGAAGGTCGCACGTGTTTTCGAGGGCCCCGAGCGGGCTGGGGTGGTCGATCCGGATGCCGCGCTGTATGGCGGGGGTTTCATCGGGGATGCCGACCGGCGTGAACTGGACCGGTTGCACACATTGCCACCCGCGGCCTGGGCCGGCAAAACCCCGCCCTGCGTCGACCCGCGCCTGCCCGAAATGGTCTTCCGTTACCGAGCCCGAAACTATCCGGAGTTGCTCGACGCGTCCGAGCGGGATCGCTGGGAGTCACAGCGGCTGGCCCGTCTGACCGGTAAAGACGGCACCCCGGCACGCAACATCGCTGGCTTCCAGACTGCCCTGCAATCGGTCGTATCGTCCGCGCCGGCGACGCCGCAAACCGCCGCGTTGCTGAGCGATCTGCGCGCTTATGGGGAAAAACTCCTGACTCGAAATCAGGAGAGTTTCCCGTATACTTAGCCCTTTTTTAGCGCTCGCGAGGGAGTAGAAGAATGAGAGTCATCGTTGCACTAACCGCGTGTTCCGGGCTGCTGTGGTCGGGCCTCTCGGCGGCTCATGGTCCCAGTCGGCAGAAAGTCGAGGAAAAGATCGACATCGCTGCGCCGCCGGCCGCGGTGTGGGATGTCATAAAGGACTTCGGCACGATGCACACCTGGTGCCCCAAGGTCGCCAGCGAAACCAGCCAGGGTGGCAATGAGAAGGGTGCTACGCGTGAACTGAAGCTGCCTAATGGTCATTCGATCAAGGAAGAGCTGAAGAGCTATGACGCTACGAAGATGAGCTACTCCTACAAGATCAACGAGGTTGATCCTGCTGACATACCGGTGGCGAATTACTCGTCCACGATCGAAGTGAAGGAAGGCGCGGCCGGAGGTTCGACGGTCGAATGGAGCGGGGCCTTTTACCGGAGCTTCATGACCAACAACCCGCCGCCGGATCAGAACGAGGAAGCTGCGATCAAGGCAGTAACCGGTCTTTATACCGAGTGCCTGGGCAAGCTGAAGTCGGTTGCCGAAGGCAAGTAATCCGCTCGAATTCGTCAGCGCGCTGTGATGGGACGCGCCACGCTCGGACTGGTCCTGGGTTTTGCCGTCGTGGCTGATGTTGCGGCGGCGCCCTATGCGTTCGTCACCAACCAAAAGGGCAATTCGGTCTCGATCATCGACACGGCGGTCGGGGCTGTGGTCAAGACACTGTCTGTGGGTGCGGAACCTGCGGGTGTGGCCGTATCGGACGACGGCGGTCGCGTGGTGGTGTCGAATCCAGGCAGTCAGTCGGTCTCGGTGATCGATGGCAAAAGACTGGAGGCGATGACGGAGATGCCGGCGGGTCCTGGACCGCTGGGTATCGCGATTGCGCCGAACGGTGAGCGCGCCTATGTCGCCGACTGGTATCAGCACCAGTTGCTTGTTTTCGATCTGGTGGCGATGCGGCAAATTGGGGCCGTGGACGTGGGACGGTCACCGGCCGGCATCGCCGTGGCGGCCGATGGGGCGACCTTGTATGTCGCCAACCGGGATGACGATAGCGTGGCCGCGGTCGACACCCGGCACTTGGCCATGACGCGGCTCGTCGGCGTCGGCAAGCATCCGTTCGGCGTGACGCTGAACGCGTCGGGTACCCGGCTGTATGTCGCCAACGTGGAAAGCAACGACGTCAGTGTCATCAATCCGTGGACCATGAAGGTAGTCGACACCATCGCCGTGGGCGATCGACCCTATGCGGCAGCGCTCGGTTTCGCGGAACGCCGACTTTTCGTGACGAATCAGTACGACAACTCGGTCTCGGTTATCGATACGGAGCAGCGCAAGGTCATTGCGACCCTACCCGTGGGCGAATACCCGGAGGGAATCGGGGCGACGGCCGATGGTCGCTTGATTTACGTGGCGAACTGGTTCAGCAACAACGTCACGGTGATCGACGCGGAGTCACTCACGGTCACGGGCACGATTCCCACCGGCAATGGCAGCCGTGCGTTCGGCGCGTTCATTGCGCGAACTGTGTCCGCCGATTCACACTGACTGCCCAGACAGGGCGGAGCCCGTGTTTCGGGGGACCGGTTCGGTGGTGCAGGCCACGCGTACCGCTCCGTTCCATTTCTTCGCATCCTCCGTTCGACGTTGATCGAGCAAGCGTCGGCGTGGCCTTGCGCCGGTACAAGTCGAAACGGGGTGGTCAGGGGCGTGCCCCTATTACTGGATCTCTCGCCCTTAGCGATACCGTGCAGCGCCTGTGCCTCACCGCACCCAGTCGAGTAGTGGAGAAGTCAGAGCTTTCGCAATGCGGCAAGAGCCTGGTCCACGTCGGGTGCCGCGCCATCGATGCGCAGGGTGGCGTCGCGCTCCTGCGGCAGCAGTGGCTCCCGTTCGCTACGCTGGCGATCGAGAACCGTCGCAGTGGCATCGGACGGGTCATGGGCGGCGCGCCGACGGGCAGCGATGCGCTCGCGGAGCAGTGCGTCGGGCGCGTCCACATCGAGAATGCGAAATGGCACGTGTAGCCGGTGCGCGAGGTCGCGCAGTTGGCCGCGTTCGGCCGCATGCAGGAACGTGGCATCAACGATGACGGACAGGCCGGCGCCGAGCAGTCCCGATGCGATCTCTGCGAGGCGCGCATAGGTGCGTCGGGTCATGTCGGCGGTGTAGAGGTTCGGGCCGGTGAGGTTCGGTGCCAGGCGCTTTCGTTCGACATCCGAACGCACTCGAATGGCGCCAAGCTTCTCTGCCAGACGGCCGGCAATCGTCGATTTGCCACTCCCGGAAAGCCCGTGGGTTATGACCAACAGCGGTCTTCGCGGCGTGATGGCGCGGTGCGCGTAGGAGAGATAGTCCCGGTACGCGGTGTCGTGACGTTCGTGGTCGGCCGGGTCTCGTGTTGCTGCCCGTGTCAGGCGCGCGACCTTTGCGCGGACCAGCGCCCGGTACACACAGTAAAAGGGCCACAACCGCAGGCCGGCATAATCACCGAGGATTTCCTCGTAAAGGTTGATGAACCGGTAGGCGAGGTGCGTCAACGCGTGTACCTCGAGGTCCATGGTCAGAAAGGCGACTTCGCTGATGATGTCGATCCAACGCAGTTCGGGGGAGAACTCGATAGCATCGAATGGCGTCGGCTGTCCCTCGATCAGAGCGAGGTTTCCCAGATGGAGGTCGCCATGGCATTCGCGGACGTAACCCCCTGCCCGCCGCCTGTCCAGTGTCTGCGAGAGAGACTGGAGTTGCCGCCGGCTCCAGGCGTCGAGTTCGGCGAGCCACCGGCGCTCCTCCTCGCTGCCAGCCGATCGCAGGAGGAACGACAGGTTTTCCTCCACCGCCCGGGCCACGGTTTCAGGGCTGCCGAAGGGCGTCTCGGGCCCAGCCTGCGGCACCGCCTGATGGAACGCTGCGAGCCGTTCGGCCAACGCGTCGATACAGTGTTCGGTGATCAGCCCGCCTGAGGCTCGCTGGCTGAACACGGCGTCGCTCGCGAACTGATGCATCCGTACGGCGTACTCGAACGCCTTGCCGTCCCCGCTGATCACCGGCTGGGTGGGAGTGCCGGTGATCGGCACCACATCGAGGTAGAGTCCGGGCGCGGTGCGCCGGTTAACTCGCAGTTCTTCCAGGCAGAACGCGTGTCGCAGCGCCAACGTCGAGAAGTCGAGAAAACCCAGGTTGACCGGCTTTTTGATCTTATAGGCGAAGCGGCCGGTCAGGATCACCCAGGAGATATGGGTTTCCAGCAGGCTGCGCTCGGTGATGCGATGCGGATAGGCCTCGGGCCTGAGGAGGCCCTTGACCCACCCTGCGTGTGACTCATGCGCAAGCAATGTCGGTAACCCGGAGCACGCCTTCGACGATGCGAAGACTTTTCGTGCCGCGCAGGATGGCTAGCAGTTCCTGTCCGGCCAGCGCTCCGCGCCAGCCCTGGAGCAGGGGGCTGCCTTCGGGGGTTGCGATGAACTCGCGGAGTTCGCGTCGGCTCGCGATCAGGGCCGGATTCAAGGAACACTCGGCACCCTTCAGGCGTAGCAGCGCGGTGAAGACATCGAGCAGCGCCTCCTGTGTCGGGGTTTCTGGTACCGGACGGGCCTTCGGAGCACGGGAGACCGGCGCCACATCGGTGGCGGCATGCACTATGCTCAGCAAGGCGTCACCAAAGCGCTTTGCGCATCGCTCGTCCAGCCCCTTGGCCCGTTTCAGAGCCGCCATATCCTTCGGCCGCTGTCGGGCGATTTCCATCAAGGTCTCATCTTTGGCGATCCAGCTGCGAGGGCAGTCCTGTGTTCTGGCGAGGCGCTCTCGCCAGGCCGCGAGCGATTGCAGGAGCCTGCCGTCCCGTTCCGCCAGTTGACCGCTACCGCCGATCCGCAGCCAGGCATCCTGTGGGTCGGGGTCATACAGTGCGGGGTTGATCAACTTTGCCGTTTCCTCGTCCACCCACTCTCGGCGACCCAGTTGCGCGAGGCGCGCCGCAAGGCTCAGGAAGATCTGGCCCAGGTAGAGGACGTCCTCGACGGCATATTGCAGTTGCGCTTCGGATAGCGGGCGCGCGGACCAGTCGGTGCGCGTATGGCCTTTTTCCAGCTGGGCGCCGACAAGTTCGGCGGCGAGCGCAGCGTATCCTATCTGGTCGGCAAGACCCACATAAGGTGCGGCGATCTGGGTGTCGAACACCGGATTGGGCAGACGTCCCCCGCGCGCTCGGTACAAAACCTCGAGGTCCTGACGCCCCGAATGGAATACCTTCACGACTTCCGGGTGATCAAACAATGGGTCCAGGGCGGACAAGTCAGGGCAGGCGAGGGGGTCGATGCAGGCGACACGATCCTTCGTCGCGATCTGCAACAGGCAGAACTTGGGAAAGTAGGTCCGTTCGCGCAGGAACTCCGTGTCGAGCGCTATCCAGGGCGGGGTTCCGAGTTCCTCGCAGAATGCCTGCAGGCGCTCGGGGTTATCGATGAAACTCACGTTCGGGGGCGCGCTCATGGCAGTGGGGCAGAAGTCTTATGGTTCTCCGACGGAGGGGGATGACCTTACACGGGTTACAGGCTTGCGCCGCGTCATTCTAGGCGAAACCCGGCGCGTCCGTCGGATCTTGCACAGAGGCGTTGACGTATCACCTCGGCTTAGGCAGAATACGCGTTCTGTGTGCGCCTGTAGCTCAGTTGGATAGAGTACCTGGCTACGAACTAGGTGGTCGGGAGTTCGAATCTCTCCAGGCGCGCCAGCCTTGTGACGCACGTCCAAAGGCAGATTCTATTCCCCTGTAGCTCAGTCGGTAGAGCAGCTGGCTGTTAACCAGCGGGTCGGCGGTTCGAGCCCGTCCGGGGGAGCCATCTTGTCGGATGAGGTTGGGTGATTGCCAGCCTCTCCGGTCTTCGCGCTCACCGTTGAGCTTCTTTACAGGTGATGTTGCGTCTGCCATGCATTGACGGGCATTTTCATTGATCATACAATGCTCTGCTTAACCCGTGTCCCGAGAGGACGCGCGGGTCAGGTTAGCAATGCGACATGATTCTGGAGTTTGGTGATGACCACGATCAACCAATTGGTTCGGAAGCCAAGGGTTAGCAAGAAAGACAAGAGTACGGTGCCCGCTCTGGATGGCTGTCCGCAGCGCCGTGGAGTGTGTACTCGAGTGTACACGACGACCCCGAAGAAGCCCAACTCGGCGCTTCGAAAAGTGGCTCGTGTGCGCCTGACGAATGGCGCGGAAGTCACGACCTATATCGGCGGTGAAGGCCACAACCTGCAGGAACACTCGGTCATCCTGATTCGCGGCGGCCGTGTAAAGGACTTGCCGGGTGTGCGCTATCACGTGGTGCGCGGCAGTTTGGATACCGCGGGCGTCCAGAAGCGGCGTCAAGCGCGTTCGAAGTACGGCGCGAAGCGCCCCAAGAGCTAATAGGGTAGGCGTTTTATGTCCAGAAGAAGAAGGTCAGAGCGGCGGGAAGTAATTCCGGACCCGCGCTTCGGTAGTGAGGTCCTGGCGCGTTTCGTGAACATGATCATGGAGAGCGGCAAGAAGTCGGTCGCCGAAAAGATCGTGTATGGCGCGATGGACAGAATCGAGTCCCGGGTCAACCAGGACTCGCTCGAAGTGCTGACCAAGGCTCTCGAGAATGTTCAGCCCATCGTCGAGGTGAAGTCTCGGCGTGTTGGTGGTGCAACTTACCAGGTGCCGATTGAAGTTCGGCCCTCGCGGCGCATGGCGCTCGGGATGCGCTGGATCATCGATGCGGCCCGGAAGCGTGGTGAGAAGGGCATGGTGACGAAGCTGGCCGGCGAGCTGCTCGACGCCCATGAAAACCGCGGCGCCGCCGTCAAGAAGCGTGAAGACACGCACCGGATGGCCGAGGCGAACAAGGCCTTCTCGCATTACCGCTGGTAATTACTTCTTCCAATTCTCCTAACTGGATTCCAAGCTGTGGCACGCACGACACCTATAGACCGCTATCGCAATATCGGGATCATGGCCCACATCGACGCGGGCAAGACGACGACGACGGAGCGGATTCTTTACTACACCGGTGTCTCTCACAAGATGGGAGAGGTGCACGACGGTGCTGCGACCATGGACTGGATGGAGCAGGAGCAGGAGCGCGGCATCACGATCACTTCCGCTGCAACCACCTGTTTCTGGAAGGGTATGGATGGCTCCTTCCCGCAACACCGCATCAACATCATCGATACCCCGGGTCACGTCGATTTTACGATCGAAGTGGAACGCTCGCTGCGGGTGCTCGACGGTGCTTGTGCCGTATTTTGTGCAGTCGGCGGCGTAGAGCCGCAGTCCGAGACTGTTTGGCGTCAGGCTGACAAGTATGGCGTGCCGCGGCTGGCTTTCGTCAACAAGATGGACCGCGCCGGTGCCAACTTCCTGCGGGTCGTCGACCAGATCAAGACGCGGCTCGGCGGTAACCCGGTGCCGCTGCAACTGCCGATTGGCGCCGAGGAGCACTTCCAGGGCGTCATCGACCTGATCAAGATGAAGGCCATATTCTGGGACGAGGCGAGTCAGGGCATGCGCTTCGAGGAGCGCGACATCCCCGCCGATATGGCGGACGACTGTGCGATGTGGCGGGAGCGCCTGGTCGAGGCTGCGGCCGAGGCCAGTGAAGAATTCATGGAAAAGTACCTCGAAGAAGGCGACTTGACCAGCGAGGAGATCAAGCAAGGCCTGCGCACCCGCACGATTGCCGGTGAAATCGTGCTGGCCTTGTGCGGTTCGGCCTTCAAGAACAAGGGCGTTCAGGCGATGCTCGATGCCGTCATCGAGTTCATGCCGTCGCCGATCGACAAGCCGCCGATCCAGGGCATTCTCGAGGACGAGAGCGAAGGCGAGCGCCCGGCGTCCGACGACGCTTCGTTTTCGGCGCTAGCGTTTAAGATCGCGACCGACCCGTATGTCGGTGTGCTGACCTTCATTCGTGTGTACTCGGGTGTGCTGTCGTCCGGCGATACCGTTTACAACTCGGTCAAGGATCGTCGCGAGCGGATCGGTCGTCTCGTGCAGATGCATGCGAACAACCGCGAAGAGATCAAGGAAGTCCGGGCGGGCGACATTGCCGCGTGTATCGGGCTGAAGGATGTCACGACCGGCGATAGCTTGTGCGATCCGAAGGCGATCATCACGCTGGAGCGGATGGATTTTCCGGAGCCGGTGATTTCCGTGGCAGTCGAGCCGAAGACGAAGGCCGACCAGGAAAAGATGGGTATCGCGCTCGGCAAGCTGGCCCAGGAAGACCCGTCCTTCCGTGTTCGTACCGACGAAGAGTCGGGTCAGACGATCATTTCCGGGATGGGCGAGTTGCACCTCGAAATCATCGTCGACCGCATGAAGCGTGAGTTCGGCGTTGCTGCCAACGTTGGTGCGCCGCAGGTGGCCTATCGCGAAACGATCCGCAAGAGCCTGGAGCAGGAAGGAAAGTACATCCGTCAGACCGGTGGTCGGGGACAGTACGGTCACGTCTGGCTTCGCCTGGAGCCGAAAGAGCCGGGCACCGGCTACGAATTCGTCAACGGCATCGTCGGTGGCGTCGTTCCCAGAGAGTACGTCCCGGCCGTTGATAAGGGTGTACAGGAACAAATGCAAAATGGTATACTGGCGGGCTTCCCGGTTGTCGATGTCAAGGTAACCATTTTCGATGGGTCCTACCACGATGTCGACTCGAACGAAATGGCTTTCAAGATCGCCGGTTCGATGTGCTTCAAGGAGGGTGCCCGAAAGGCGGCCCCTGTTCTGTTGGAGCCGGTCATGAAGGTCGAGGTCGTGACGCCTGAAGACTACATGGGCGACGTCGTCGGCGACCTGAACCGTCGACGCGGGATCATCCAGGGTATGGACGATGCGCCGGGCGGTAAAGTGATTCGCTGTGAGGTTCCGCTGTCCGAGATGTTCGGATATGCGACGGATCTGCGTTCCGCAACGCAGGGCCGCGCGACCTACAGCATGCATTTCGAGAAATACGTCGAAGCTCCGACTCACGTCGCCGACGCCATCATCAAGAAGGCGTCGTAATTCGGCGCCGGATTAGCGGATTCAGTCTTCCAAAGAGGTATTGGTCGTGTCCAAAGAGAAATTTACACGCACGAAGCCGCACGTGAACGTCGGGACGATTGGTCATGTGGACCATGGCAAGACGACGCTGACAGCGGCGCTGACGAAGGTGATGGCGATTAAGTTCGGGGGCGAGTTCAAGGCCTACGATCAGATCGACAATGCACCGGAGGAGCGGGCGCGGGGCATCACGATTGCGACGGCGCATGTCGAGTACGAGTCGCCGAGCCGGCATTATGCACACGTGGATTGTCCGGGTCATGCCGACTACGTGAAGAACATGATCACGGGTGCGGCGCAGATGGACGGAGCGATTCTGGTTTGTTCGGCGGCCGACGGTCCGATGCCGCAGACGCGGGAGCACATCCTGTTGGCGCGTCAGGTGGGTGTGCCGTACATCGTGGTGTTCCTGAACAAGGCGGACATGGTCGACGATGCGGAACTCCTGGAACTGGTCGAGATGGAAGTCCGTGAGTTGTTGTCGAAGTACGATTTCCCGGGCGATGACATTCCGATCGTCAAGGGTTCGGCGCTGAAGGCGCTGGAAGGTGATACCAGCGAGATTGGCGTGCCGGCGGTTGAGGCCCTGGTCGCGGCGCTGGACAGCTACATTCCGGAGCCGGAGCGGGCCATTGAGAAGCCGTTCCTGATGCCGATCGAAGACGTGTTTTCGATTTCCGGTCGTGGCACGGTGGTGACGGGTCGTGTCGAGCGTGGCAAGGTCAAGGTCGGTGACGAAGTCTCGATCGTGGGTTTGAAGGACACCGTCAAGACCACCTGCACGGGTGTCGAGATGTTCCGCAAGTTGCTGGACGAAGGCGTGGCGGGCGACAACTGCGGTGTGCTGCTGCGCGGCACGAAGCGGGAGGATGTCGAGCGCGGTCAGGTGTTGGCGAAGCCGGGATCGATCACGCCGCACACGCATTTCGAGGCCGAGATTTACGTGTTGTCGAAGGAAGAGGGTGGTCGTCACACGCCGTTCTTCAATGGGTATCGGCCGCAGTTCTATTTCCGGACGACGGACGTGACGGGGTCGGTGGAGTTGCCGGAGGGTGTCGAGATGGTGATGCCGGGCGACAACATCAAGGTGCAGATCAAGTTGATTGCGCCGATCGCGATGGAAGAAGGCTTGCGCTTCGCGGTGCGCGAGGGTGGCCGTACCGTCGGTGCCGGCGTCGTTTCCAAGGTTATCGAGTAGTCAGTCTGATGGCTAAGCAAAGAATTCGGATTCGTCTCAAGGCGTTCGATCATCGCTTGATCGACCAGTCGGCGAGTGAGATTGTCGAAACCGCGAAGCGGACCGGGGCGCAGGTCCTCGGCCCGATTCCGCTGCCGACGAAAATGGAGCGCTTCACCGTACTGGTTTCTCCGCACGTCAACAAGGATGCGCGCGACCAGTACGAGCTCCGAACCCATAAGCGACTGATGGATATCATCGAGCCAACCGACAAGACCGTCGACGCGCTAATGAAGCTCGATCTGGCGGCCGGCGTCGACGTCCAGATCCGGCTGAACTAACGGGAGTCAGGCGAAAATGGGTATCGGACTAATCGGAAAGAAATGCGGTATGACTCGGATGTACCTGGAGGACGGCTCTGCCGTGTCTCTGTCGGTGGTGCATGTCGATCCGAACCGCGTTGTTCAGATCAAGACGCCGGAAGTCGATGGCTACTCGGCGATACAGGTCACTACGGGTTCGCAGAAGCGCTCCCGGTTGACGAAGGCCGTGGCCGGGCACTATGCCAAGGCTGGCGTGGACGCGGGTGTGGGCCTGTTTGAGATTCGCGTGTCGGACGACGATCTCGGCAAGTTCTCCATCGGTGCGCAGTTGGGGGTGGACACCTTCGAGGCTGGGGCGTACGTGGATGTCCGCGGCCAGAGCATCGGCAAGGGATTCGCGGGTGTCGTGAAGCGCCACAACTTTCGCACTCAGGATGCCACCCATGGCAACTCGCGGTCGCATCGTGCGCCGGGATCCATCGGCCAAAATCAAAGCCCCGGGCGCGTGTTCAAAGGCAAGCGCATGGCGGGCCATATGGGTGCCGAAACTGTGACCGTGCAGAACCTGAAGATTTGTTCGGTGGACGCCGAGCGGTCGTTGTTGTTGATCCAGGGTGCCATTCCCGGTGCCAAGGGCAGCCACGTCTACGTGCGTCCGGCCGTAAAGAAAGGATGAGCTTGCGATGAGTCTCGAAATTCCCGCTGCCGCTGGCAGTCGTTCCAGTGCCGTGAGTGTGTCGGCGGACATCTTCGGTCAGGAATTCAATGAAGCCCTGGTGCACCAGACGGTCGTCTGGTACATGGCGGGCGGTCGCTCTGGCACCAAGGCGCAGAAAACGCGTGCCGAAGTGTCCGGCGGAGGCAAGAAGCCTTGGAAGCAGAAGGGCTCCGGGCGCGCGCGCGCCGGTACCACGCGTAGCCCGCTGTGGCGCACCGGTGGCGTGACCTTCGCCGCAAGTCCGCGCAGCTACGAGCAGAAGCTCAACAAAAAGATGTTCAGAGCAGCGATGCGTTCCATCTTTTCCGAGTTGCTGCGTCAGGGGCGATTGGAAGTGCATGGCGAGATTTTGCCTGCGGAAGCCAAGACCCGATTGTTGTTGGCGGCGCTTGGCGATACAGCAGCGCGGTCGACCCTGATCATCACCGAGGCGTTCGACCGGAATCTCTATCTGGCGGCCCGCAACGTTCCGCATCTCGAGGTCACCACCAGCGATGCGTTGAGCCCGGTTGCGCTCGTCAACAGTGAGCGTGTGATCATCACCGAGGGTGCGGCGAAGCGCATCGAGGCGGGGTTGGAATGAACCAGATCGACATCATTCGGGTGCTTCAGGCGCCGATCATTTCCGAGAAGAGCACGGCCTCTGCGGACCGCGACAAGCGATTCGTGTTTCGCGTGCTGAAGACGGCGACCAAGGGTCAAGTGAAAAAGGCGGTGGAGCTAATGTTCGGCGTCGAGGTGGACTCGGTGCACGTGCTCACCGTCAAGGGAAAGACGAAGCGCTCCGGGCGCAGTTTTGGTGTTCGGCCGGACTGGAAGAAGGCGTATGTAAAGCTCAAGCCCGGACACGATATCGAATTGTCGGTCGCTTGATCGGGAGTCCCCCCGAGTCGCTACGAAAGTTAGGAAAAGAGTGTAGTTAATCATGGCCCTGATCAAGTCAAAACCCACATCGGCCGGCACGCGATTCCTCGTGCGGGTAAGAAGCCCCGAGTTGCATAAGGGTGCTCCCCACGCGAGTCTCCTGGAACGCCAGTGTAAAAAATCAGGTCGCAACAACCAGGGCCGTATTACTGCGCGTCACCAGGGCGGTGGTCACAAGCAGCACTACCGCGTGATCGATTTCAAGCGCGACAAACTGGACATTCCGGGGAAAGTCGAGCGTCTCGAATACGATCCGAACCGTACCGCGCACATCGCGCTGGTCCTCTACAAGGACGGTGAGCGTCGCTATGTGATCGCCCCCAAGGGTGTTTCAGCAGGCCATGAGATCATTTCGTCCGATCAGGCGCCGATTCGGGTCGGGAATTGCCTGCCGATTCGCAATATTCCGGTCGGCACAATGATTCATTGCGTGGAGAGCAAGCCCGGTAAAGGCGCTCAGTTCGCGCGGAGCGCTGGTGCCTCGGTACAGCTGGTCGCGAAAGAGGGCGCCTATGCGACGCTGCGCATGCGCTCCAGCGAGATGCGTAAGGTGCTCGCGGAGTGCCGGGCCGTCATCGGTGAAGTGTCGAACTCCGAACACAGCCTCGCTTCGCTCGGCAAGGCCGGTGCGTCGCGTTGGCGTGGTGTTCGTCCGACGGTCCGCGGTGTAGCGATGAACCCGGTCGACCACCCGCACGGTGGTGGTGAAGGGCGAACGAGCGGTGGTCGCCATCCGGTGACGCCGTGGGGTATCCCGACGAAAGGGTATAAGACGCGGAACAGCAAGCGTACCGACCGCATGATCGTGCGGTCGAGGAAGCACAAATAAGGTAAAGAGGTAGTAGCCAGTGCCACGCTCCATCAAAAAGGGTCCGTTTGTCGACCACCATCTGATTCGCAAGGTCGAAGAGGTGTTGAAGGCCGGTAGCAAGAAGCCGATCAAGACCTGGTCGCGGCGTTCGATGGTGCTGCCGGAGATGATTGGTCTGACGCTTGCTGTGCATAACGGCAAGCAGCATGTCCCGGTCATGGTTACCGACAACATGGTTGGCCACAAGCTCGGCGAGTTCGCGCCTACGCGAACCTACCGCGGCCATCAGGCCGACAAGAAATCGAAATAGCGAGAGCGGATGACGTCGATGGAAGCGCTAGCGAAACTGAAACAGGTGCGGATCTCTCCGCAAAAGTGCCGACTGGTGGCAGACCAGGTTCGGGGCCTGCCCGTGGGCAAGGCCATTGAGCTCCTGACCTTTCACCAGAAGAAGGCAGCCAAGATTCTTCGCAAGGTGTTGGAATCCGCTATCGCGAATGCCGAGCACAATGAGGGCGCCGATGTCGACGAATTGCGTGTATCGGCCATTTACGTCGACGAGGGTCCGGTACTGAAGCGATTCATGCCGCGAGCGAAAGGTCGTGCAAACCAGATTCTGAAGCGCACGAGCCACATCACCATCAAGGTTGCAGAGGGTTAGAGGGCGCATTCATGGGACAGAAAGTTCATCCGACAGGAATCCGCCTCGGGTATATCAAGGACTGGACCTCGCGTTGGTATGCCAACTCGAAGAACTACTCGCAGTTTTTGAGTCAGGATCTTCGCGTACGCGAATTCCTGAAGCGGAAATTGGCACACGCTTCGGTCAGTCGGATTCAGATCAACCGACCCGCAAATAACGCGCAGATCACGATTCACACGGCGCGTCCGGGCATCGTGATTGGAAAGAAAGGCGAGGACATCGATTCCTTGCGTCGGCAAGTGAGTGCCATGCTGGGTGCTCCCGTGCAAATCAGCGTCGAGGAAATCCGCAAGCCGGAACTGGATGCGCAACTCGTTGCCGAAGGCGTTGCCCAGCAGCTCGAGAAGCGAATCATGTTTCGGCGCGCGATGAAGCGTGCTGTGACGAACACGCTGCGCCTGGGCGCAGAGGGCGTGAAGATCAACGTCGCCGGTCGTCTTAACGGTGCCGAAATCGCGCGCAGCGAGTGGTACCGCGAGGGCCGCGTGCCGCTGCACACGTTCCGCGCTGACATCGACTACGGCTTCGCCGAAGCCCGCACGACCTACGGCGTCATCGGCGTGAAGGTGTGGATCTTCAAAGGCGAGATCTTCAACACCGCGCCGGAGCAGAAGGCGGCTCCCGCGGAATAATAAAACTGGGCACCGGTCATGTTGCAACCTAAGAGAACGAAATACCGAAAGCAGCACAAGGGGCGTAATACCGGGCTCGCGACAACTGGAAGCAAAGTCAGTTTCGGCGAGTACGGATTGAAGTCTCTGGATCGCGGGCGATTGACGGCGCGTCAGATCGAGGCGGCCCGTCGCTCGATTACTCGCCATGTCCGCCGCGGTGGGAAGATGTGGATCCGGGTTTTCCCCGACAAGCCGATCTCCAAAAAGCCTCTCGAGGTCAGAATGGGTAGCGGCAAAGGCAGTGTCGAGTACTGGGTGGCGGAGATTCAGCCGGGCACCATGCTTTACGAACTCGAAGGTGTCAGCGAGGAACTGGCGCGCGAGGCATTCCGTCTGGCTGCGGCCAAGCTGCCTCTGAAGACGACGTTTGCGGTCCGAACGGTGCTGTGATGAAAGTGAACGAGATAAGGGCGAAGTCCGCCGAAGAGCTCAAGACGCAACTCCTGGACCTGCACAAAGAGCAGTTTAACCTGCGTATGCAGAAGGCAACGGGCCAGTTGTCGAAGCCCGACCAGTTGCAGAAACTGCGGAAGGATATTGCCCGCATCAATATGGTGTTGGGTGAAATGGGAGTCAAGGCATGAGCGAAGTAGGCAAGACCGCCCGGGTGCTGGTGGGCAAGGTCGTTAGCAACAAGATGGAGAAGACGGTTGTGGTCAAGGTGGAGCGAGTTGTCGCTCACCCGCTCTACGGGAAGTTCATCCGCCGCAGCAGCAAGGTACTTGCACACGACGCCGCCGGCGAGTGTCGAGAAGGCGACACCGTTCAGGTCCAGTCTACGCGCCCGATTTCCAAAGGGAAGTCGTGGGTCGTCGAACGCGTGTTGGCGAAAGCTTCTTGATCGGATCGGAAACTCTCTTCGGAAGCGGACTACTAACATGATTCAAATGCAGACCTGCCTCAACGTTGCGGACAACAGCGGGGCAAAGGAAGTAATGTGCATCAAGGTGCTGGGCGGCTCGCACCGGCGTTATGCAAACATCGGCGACATTATCAAGGTGAGCGTTCGCGACGCGATCCCGCGTGGCCGCGTCAAGAAGGGCGAGGTCTATAACGCTGTCGTCGTGCGGACGCGAAAGGGTGTTCGTCGCAGTGACGGTTCGCTGATCCGCTTCGACAACAACTCGGCGGTGCTGCTGAACAACCAGCATCAACCGATCGGCACGCGTATCTTCGGCCCCGTGACGCGTGAACTGCGTTCGGAAAAGTTCATGAAGATCATCTCCCTGGCCCCTGAGGTTTTGTGAGGAGAGGGCAAAGAAATGCAAAAGATTAGAAAGGGCGATCAGGTCGTGGTCATCGCCGGCCGCGACAAAGGTAAGCGTGGCGTAGTGTTGGGAGTCGAGGGTGACGGGCGCGTGCTCGTCGAGGGCGTAAACCTCGTGAAGAAGCACCAGCGGCCGATTCCGAGCCGGGGCATAAACGGTGGAATCGTCGAGAAGCCTCTGCCCATTCAGGTGTCGAACATCGCGTTGTTCAATCCGGCCACCAACAAGCCCGAAAAGGTTGGCTTTCGTCTGCTTGCGGACGGGCGAAAGGTGCGTTACTTCAAGGCGACCAATGAGGTTGTCGATCTCTAGATCGGATATCCGAGCAATGGCAAGGCTACAAGACTACTACAGACAGACGATCGTCCCGGAGTTGCACAAGCGCTTCCAGTATCAGTCCGTGATGCAGGTGCCCCGGCTTGAGAAAATCACGCTGAACATGGGCGTGGGGGAAGCGGTCGCAGACAAGAAGATCCTGCAGAACGCCGTGGAAGACCTCCAGAAGATCTCGGGACAGCGCCCTATCGTCACGTATGCTCGGAAGTCGATCGCGGGTTTCAAGATCCGCGAGGGCATGCCGGTGGGCTGCAAGGTTACGCTGCGCCGAGAGCGCATGTATGAATTTCTCGATCGTCTGATCAGCGTGACCATCCCCCGTATTCGCGATTTCCGGGGGTTGAGCCCCAAGTCGTTCGATGGTCGCGGGAACTACTCGATGGGCGTTCGCGAACAGATCATCTTCCCGGAAATCGACTACGACAAGATCGACACCTTGCGCGGTCTGGATATCACCATCACGTCGTCGGCAAAGACCGACGCGGAAGCGCGGGCTCTTCTGGAGCTATTCCGCTTCCCGTTTCGTACCTAAGGGGTAACGCAGTGGCCAAGAAGTCAATGATTGCTCGGGAAGTAAAGCGACAGAAGTGCGTCGCGAAATACGCCCAGAAGCGGAAGGATCTTAAAGCGATCATCCAGAGTCCGCAGACGTCGGACGAAGCACGCGAAGTCGCGTTGAGCCAATTGCAGCGTTTGCCGCGGGATGCATCACCTAGCCGTATGCACAACCGCTGCAGCCTGACCGGCCGTCCGCACGGCTACTATCGGAAGTTCGGGCTCGGGCGCAACAAGCTCCGCGAATCCGTGATGCGCGGTGATGTGCCAGGCGTCGTCAAGGCGAGTTGGTAAACAGTGGCGATGACAAGTTCGGCTAACAGAGCCCGGAGAGAGATATGAGCATGACAGATCCCCTGGCGGATATGTTGAATCGCATAGCCAACGCGCAAGCGGCCGGCAAGACCGAGGCGGCGATGCCCTCTTCGAAGCTCAAGGTTTCGGTAGCGCGCGTGTTGGAGTCGGAAGGCTACATTGGCGGGTTGCGCGTCGATGACACTGACGGTAAGCCCACCCTGACCATCAAATTGAAGTATTTCCACGGCGCCCCGGTAATTGAAAGCGTGCGACGTGTCAGTACTCCAGGTCGCCGTATCTACCGTGGCAACGGAGAGATTCCGAAAGTGATGGGCGGGCTTGGCGTGGCGATCGTCTCGACGTCCCGCGGTGTCATGTCGGACCGGGAAGCGCGCGCAATCGGGCAGGGCGGCGAAGTCCTGTGCGTGGTCAGCTAAGAGCGGTGGAATTCCAATGTCGAGAGTAGCAAAAAATCCGGTCCGGCTTCCTGCTGGCGTTGAGGTTGCCCTCAACGGCACCGAGCTGACCGTGAAGGGAAAGAAGGGCGTCCTTTCGCGTTCGATCCCGGCCGGAGTGCCGGTTCGCGTCGAGGGCGGAGAAGTGATCGTGACCGCTGATAAGTCCAACCAACAGTTGAACGCACTGGCGGGGACGACGCGGGCGAACATAGCCAACATGGTGACCGGCGTCAGCACGGGATTCGAGACCAAGTTATCTCTGGTCGGCGTTGGCTATCGCGCGCAGGCAAAGGGCGATACGCTGAGCCTCACGCTGGGCTTTTCGCACCCAGTCGAGTATCGGGCACCTGCGGGCATCGAGATCGAAACACCGTCACAGACCGACATCATCGTTCGGGGCTGCGATCGTCAGCAAGTGGGGCAGGTGGCCGCGAATATTCGCGCATACCGCCCGCCTGAGCCCTATAAGGGTAAGGGCGTCCGCTACAGCGACGAACAGATTGTCCGTAAAGAAGCCAAGAAGAAGTAGCGTAGGACGGAGCAATGGATAAGAAATCGGCGCGCCTCAAACGAGCCGCAAAGACAAGAATGACGATACGACGCACAGGCCAAACGCGCTTGAGCGTGCATCGGACTCCGCGCCATATCTACGCACAGATCTTCAGTGCGGACGGCGCAAACGTCATCGCTAGCGCATCGACCCTCGAGGTCACGCTCCGTGAAGGCCTTAGCGGCACGGGCAACCAGGATGCAGCCAAGGCGGTCGGAAAAAGCATCGCGGAGAAGGCGCTGGCGCTCGGTGTATCCGAGGTCGCGTTCGACCGTTCGGGGTTCCGCTATCATGGCCGTGTCAAGGCACTTGCCGATGCGGCGCGTGAAGCAGGTCTGAAATTTTAGGATCGAGACATGGCAAGCAACGTAAGCGTACAGACCGCGAATCCGGAAGGACTCTCGGAAAAGCTGGTTGACGTGCGTCGCGTGACCAAGGTGGTCAAGGGCGGACGGCAATTCGGATTCACCGCCCTGACTGTGGTCGGCGACGGCAACGGCAAGGTCGGATACGGGCTGAGCAAGGCCCGTGAAGTCCCGGTTGCCATTCAGAAATCCATGGAGCAGGCGCGGAAGAATATGCGCCAGGTGTGTCTCAAGGGCGACACTCTGCACTATGCCGTGACCGCGTCGAGCGGCGCTGCAAAGGTGTATATGCAGCCGGCTTCAGAGGGCACCGGGATCATCGCAGGCGGTGCGATGAGGGCCGTTTTCGAGGTCGTTGGGATTCACAATGTACTGGCGAAGTGCATCGGTACCAACAACCCCATCAACGTCGTCGCTGCGACCATCCAGGGTCTCACGCAGATCAAGGATCCGAAGCAGATGGCAGCAAAACGCGGCAAAACGCTGGACGAAGTTCTGGGGGCGAAATGAGCACCAAGCAACTCCGAGTCACGCTCGTAAAGAGCAAGCACGGTCGCCTCCGCAGCCATCAGGCCTGCGTTAGCGGTTTGGGCATCCGGCGCATACACCAGACCGTTTTGGTCAACGACACGCCGGAAAACCGCGGGATGGTTAATCGCATCTCGTACATGCTGAAAGTCGAGGAAGCCTGATTATGTTTCTGAACACCATCAGCCCAGCCCCGGGCAGCCGCCAAGAAAAACGTCGCTTAGGGCGAGGGATCGGTTCGGGCCTCGGCAAGACCAGCGGCAAGGGACACAAAGGCCAGAAGGCGCGTGCGGGTGGCTTCCACAAGGTCGGTTTCGAGGGTGGCCAGATGCCTCTCCAGCGCCGGCTGCCAAAAGTGGGTTTCCGGTCACTGAAGAAGCGTTACGTGGCCGAGGTGACGCTGCGGAGTCTGAACGGGCTCCCGCAGGAAGATATCGATTTGGGCGTCTTGAAGGCGGCGGGCCTCGTGCCGGCTCACACGCTGCGCGTGAAAGCGATCGTGAAGGGCGAAATCGAGCGGCGGATCGTGTTGAAAGGGATCCACGCCAGCGCGGGTGCTCGAGAGAAAATCGAGGCCTGTGGCGGGCGAGTGGAAGACTAAAGCAATAACAAAAAGGCGGGCTGGGCGTGGCTACGACAGGTCTCGGAGATCAACTGGGTAAATTGACGGAGTTGCGGCAGCGACTGCTGTTCGTGCTGGGCGCGCTATTCGTCTACCGAGTCGGAGCGCACATCCCGATCCCCGGGGTGGATCCTAAAGCACTTGCCGCTCTTTTTTCGCAGCAGGGTGGCTTCCTGGACATGGTCAACATGTTCTCGGGTGGTGCCTTCAAACGGCTGAGCATTTTCGCTCTTGGGATCATGCCCTACATCTCCGCGTCGATCATCATTCAGTTGATGACCGTCGTGGTGCCGCAATTGGAACAGATCAAGAAGGAGGGGGAGTCCGGGCGTCGCAGGCTCAACCAGTACACGCGATACGGAACCGTCGGGCTGGCCAGTTTCCAGGCGATCGGTGTCGGGCTCGCGCTGCAGAATCAAACCGCCGCCGGATCATCGGTCGTCATTGCGCCTGGGTTTCACTTTCTCTTCGTCACGGCCGTTTCGCTCGTCGCCGGCACGGTATTCCTGATGTGGTTGGGTGAGCAGGTTACCGAGCGCGGGATCGGAAATGGCATCTCGATCATCATTTTTTCTGGCATCGTTGCCGGTTTGCCGTCAGCGATCGGGGGTACGCTCGAACTCGCGCGCACCGGTGAAATGGGGCCGATGAGTATCGTATTGCTCTTCGCGTTGGCGTTGGCCGTGACGGCGTTGGTGGTTTTCGTCGAGCGAGGGCAGCGCCGAATCACGATCAACTATGCGAAGCGTCAGGAAGGGCGTCGGATGTATGCGGCGCACAAGAGTTTTCTGCCGTTGAAGCTGAATATGTCGGGTGTCATACCGCCAATTTTCGCGTCTAGCATCATCCTGTTTCCGACGACCATCGCGGGTTGGTTTGGCAGCAGCGAAGAGCTGTCCTGGCTGCAGGATGTGGCAACGGCACTGTCGCCGGGCCAGCCGCTCTACGTGTTCTGTTACGCGGCTGCGATCATCTTCTTTTGTTTCTTCTATGCCGCGTTGGTCTTCAATACCAACGAAACGGCAGACAATCTCAAGAAGTCCGGCGCCTTCGTGCCCGGAATACGGCCGGGCCAACAGACGGCACAGTATATAGACAGCGTGATGACGCGTCTGACACTGATCGGCGCGATTTATATCACGGCGGTGTGCTTGTTGCCGGAGTTCCTGATCGTGTACTGGAACGTACCGTTCTACTTCGGCGGGACATCGCTTTTGATCATCGTCGTCGTGGTCATGGATTTCATGTCACAGATCCAGACCTACATCATCTCGCATCAGTACGAAGGGCTTTTGAAGAAGTCCAACATCAAAATCAAATGATGGTCGGCAGTCTGCCGGCGACCGGAGGGCATAAATCATGAAAGTAAGAGCTTCCGTCAAGAAGATCTGCCGCAACTGCAAAGTTTTGAAGCGGAAGGGCACTGTCCGCATCATTTGCAAGGACGCGCGGCACAAGCAGCGCCAAGGCTGATTATTGGTCTTTGCGTCAAACAGTGATATGATTCGCGATTCACTTAAACGGGCCAGTATAGCTGGAGAAGGAAAATGGCACGAATTGCCGGCGTAAACATACCGGACCATAAACACGTGGTGATCTCGCTGCGTTCCATCTACGGAGTCGGGGCTACGCGCGCCGGTGTAATCTGCGAGCGCGCCGGGATCGACCCTGCGGCGAAGGTCAAGACGCTCAACGACGAGCAAATCGATCGGTTGCGTGAAGAAGTGGGTCGATTCGTTGTCGAGGGTGACCTGCGACGCGAAACCTCGATGAACATCAAACGGCTAATGGATTTGAGCTGTTTCCGCGGGCTTCGCCACCGTCGCGGTCTGCCCGTTCGCGGTCAACGCACTCGGACCAACGCACGCACCCGTAAGGGGCCGCGCCGGCCCATTCGTAAGTAAGGTCTGGCTCAGAGGTTTCGGACAGAAATGGCAACAGGTCGCTCGACAAAAAAGATCAAGAAGGACATCAGTGATGGCATCGCGCATATCAGCGCGTCCTTCAACAACACGATCATCACGATCACGGACCGAAAAGGCAATGCGCTCTCTTGGGCCAGTGCCGGCGCTTCGGGCTTTCGCGGCTCTCGCAAGAGCACGCCCTTCGCGGCGCAGGTTGCCGCTGAGAAGGCGGGTAACATCGCGAAGGAATACGGCATGCGCAACCTCGATGTGCGCATTACCGGTCCAGGTCCGGGTCGCGAGTCCGCGGTGCGGTCGCTCAACGCGCTTGGTTTCAAGATCACCAACATCGTCGACACGACTCCCATCCCTCATAACGGTTGCCGGCCGCCCAAGAAGCGGCGTGTCTGAATACGGAGCTGTGTAAATGGCAAGATATATTGGTCCCAAGTGCAAGCTGAGCCGCCGCGAAGGCAGCGATCTGTTCCACAAGTCGCGGGGGAAGTCGCTCGAATCGAAATGCAAGCTGGATCAGCCTCCTGGACAACACGGCCAGAAGCGTGCGCGGCTGACGGACTACGCGGCGCAGCTGCGTGCGAAGCAAAAGCTGCGTCGCATTTACGGTGTGTTGGAGCGTCAATTTCGGGGTTATTACCAGGAGGCTTCGCGCCGCAAGGGCTCGACCGGCGAAAATCTTCTTAGCATTTTGGAATGCCGGCTTGACAACGTCGTCTACCGGATGGGCTTTGCTTCGACACGGGCAGAGGCGCGCCAACTGGTCAGCCACAAGGCGGTTTGTGTCAATGAGAGCGTTTTGAACATACCGTCATATCTGGTGAAGAGCGGCGATGTGATCACCATCCGCGAGCGCGCCAAGGCGCAGCAGCGGATCAAGGATGCACTTCAGGTTACGGAACAGTACGGCTTTCCGTCCTGGGTGGATGTGGATGTCGCCCAAATGAAGGGTACCTTCCGCATGCCTCCGGAGCGCGCGGAACTTGGCTCGGACATCAACGAGCAGTTGGTTGTCGAACTCTACTCCAAGTAATTACCTCCCTCCTCGGAAGCGTCTATGCAGAATCTTGCTGATTTGATCAGACCGCGGCTGATAAGCGTCAGTCCCATCGAAAGCCACAGTGCGCGCATCGTTATCGAGCCGCTGGAGCGGGGCTTTGGTCATACGCTCGGCAATGCGCTGCGCAGGGTGCTGTTGTCGTCCATTCCGGGATGTGCCGTGACCGAGGCGGCTATCGAAGGCGTGCTGCATGAGTACGCCTTCATCGATGGCGTGCAGGAAGACGTGATCGATATTCTTCTCAACCTGAAGGACTTGTCGATTAAGTCGCATGGCGACGAGGCAACTCTTCGGTTGGAAAAGACTGGGCCTGGCGTCGTGCTGGCATCGGACATCGCTCTGACGCACGAGGTTGAGATCGTGAATCCGGATTTGGTGATTGCCCACCTGACAAGCCCGGTAAAGCTCTCGATGTCGCTGCGCGTGCAGAAGGGGCGGGGCTATCAATCGGTCGCTTCGCGGTTGGTGGAGAGCGAGGCGCCGATCGGTACCTTACATCTGGACGCTTGGTTCAGCCCGATCAAAAAGGTGTCGTACCTGGTCGAGAGCGCCCGGGTTGAACAGCGCACCGACCTCGACCGCCTGGTGATCGAGATCGAGACCAACGGCACGGTTGATCCGGAGGAGGCTGTGCGCGATGCGGCGTCGATACTGAATCAGCATCTGTCGGTGCTGCTCGATCTCAATACGGAGATGGTGTCGAAGGTGGATCACCCGCCGACACACTTTGATCCACTTCTCATGCGTCCGGTGGATGATCTCGAGTTGACGGTACGCTCGGCGAACTGCCTTAAGGCGGAAAACATCTTCTATATCGGTGACCTCATTCAGCGCACCGAAGTCGATTTGTTGCGGACTCCGAACCTGGGCAAGAAGTCGCTGATGGAGATCAAAGACGTGCTTGCGACCAAGGGTCTGCAGCTGGGTATGCGCCTAGAGAATTGGCCGCCCGAAGGGCTCAAGCGTCCGGGACAGTGAGCATCCGGTCGCGTGGGCGACCCCGAATACTCTAAACAATAAGCTCGTAGGACAATTCCATGCGTCACCGTAAAGCCGGTCGAAAATTCAACATCGACAGCTCTCACCGCAGCGCGTTATTCCGGAACATGGTCAATTCGCTGTTCCACGTCGAAATGATTCAGACGACTCTGCCTAAGGCCAAAGAACTGCGTCGTTATGCGGAGCCCCTGATCACTCTGTCGAAGCGAAATGACAGCGTAGCCGGTCGGCGGCTGGCGTTTGCGCGAATGCGTGATCGTGCTGCCGTGACTAAACTGTTTGACGAACTGGCGCCGCGTTACAGGGACCGCCCGGGCGGTTATCTCCGTATCATCAAATGCGGTTTTCGTCCGGGCGACAACGCCCCGATGGCCTATGTAGAGTTGGTGGATCGCACGGTAGACGCCTGACAGTGCAGTCCGCGGCCCAGCCGAAGTCGGCGCGGCCGTAAGCTCCTTAGTTTTGGGCGCCGGGCCGCATGTCGCGGCGTCCGTCCCTTCCCACCGGCACTATCGCGTGCCTTCCTTCATTAGTCCGTGCGCCTGAACAGGACGCGGCGCGCCTCGCACACTGTGGTGGGTGAGCTTCCGGCATGACAGATTCGATCTCGGGGCCCGCCGCCGTACCAATCCCCCCTGGCTACGCAACGCTTCCCGCTGGCATACACGCGCGGGCCGAGGAAGCGTGGTTGGCCTTTCTGAAGCAATACGGCGCCTTGGATTCGATCCCGCAAAAGATCGCGGAATCCGTCGTGCTCGTGTGGTCCGCAAGTCCTTTCGTGATGCAATGGTGCTTGCGGGAGCCGGAATGGCTCTCAGCAGAGGAAACGCTGCAACGATTGCTCACGGCCACGGGCATTGTGGCGTACCGTGAGTCACTGAGGCTGGCGCTGTCGTCCTGCTCGAACGAGGCGGACCTCGGGCCCGTCCTGCGGCGCTTCCGGATGCGGGAGATGGCGCGCCTGGCGTGGCGTGACATCGCAGGACTGGCCGACATCGATGCGACGCTACGCGAGACCTCCGAACTCGCGGAAGCGATCGTCTCCGAAGCGCTCGCCGTCCTTTTTGATCGCGCTTGCAAGGCAACAGGCACACCGCTTACCCCGGAAGGCGACGTGCAGCCGTTATGCGTCGTCGGTATGGGGAAGCTCGGCGCCTGGGAACTCAACTTTTCCTCGGATATCGACCTGATCTTCCTCTTTCGCAGCGAGGGAGCCTTTCCGGACCGGCGAGCAACGAGCTATTCGGAATTCTACACGCGCCTGGGTCGCCGCCTCATTCAGCTCCTCGATGAAACGACCGATGCGGGCTTCGTATTCCGTGTCGACATGCGCCTGCGGCCCTTCGGGGACAGCGGACCACTGGTCATGAGTTTCGACGCGCTAGAGCTTTATTTCCAGACCCAGGCGCGCGAATGGGAACGCTACGCGATGGTCAAGGCGCGTGTCATCTCGGGCGATGCCGTCTCGACGCGACAACTTGACGCGCTGATCGAGTCCTTCGTCTACCGCAGGTATCTGGACTACCGGGCGTTCGGGGAACTGCGGGATCTGAAACAGAAGATTCTCACGGAGGTTCTGCGCCGCGATCGCCAGGAGAACATAAAGCTGGGTCTGGGTGGGATACGCGAAATCGAATTCGTCGCTCAGGTCTTCCAGTTGATTCGAGGAGGTCATGAACGCGGCTTGCGCGACCGTCGTGTCATCGAGACTTTGGCCATGCTGGCGCGGCAGGGCCACCTGCCGGAAGCGGTGGTCCGCAAACTGACGGAATCTTATCGATTCCTGCGCATGATAGAGAATCGGCTGCAGGAATTTCAGGACCAACAGACGCACGACTTGCCACAGGGGCCGGAGCATCAGGCGCTTCTTGCCTGGTCGCTCGGCTATGGGGATTGGCCCGCGTTAAAGGCTCGTGTAGATGACCTGCGGCGTCAGACGCACGAGGTCTTTGAGCAGGTGATGGCGGCGCCGCATACCGAAGGTGAGGAGCAGGTCTATTGCGTCGGCGGGGAGTTGCCACCCACTGCGTGGCTGGAGTCGGTCGGATTTCCGGACCCTCAACTGGCGTGGCGGTTGCTTGAGGATTTTGAGCACGCCCGCCCGGTGAAGCGCCTGACGAGCCGCGGGGCTGCCGACCTCAATCGGTTGATGCCGCTGATATTGCGGGCGGTGGCTACGAGTCTCGATCCCGAGTTGGCCTTAGGGCGCTTGTTGCGACTCCTAGAGTCCATCGCGTCGCGGAGTGTCTATTTCGCGCTATTGGCGGAAAATCCCCTGGCCTTGTCGCAACTTGTCAGGTTCGCCGTTGCAAGCCCCTGGATCATCCAACATATTACCCAGTTTCCGGTACTACTGGACGAGTTACTGGATCCCCGGGCGCTCTATCGTCCGTTGAGCCGCTCGGAACTGGCGGCAGAACTGGAAGAGAAACTCACCCTGGTCGATTTGGGCGATGCCGAACAGCGAATGGTGGCGTTCCGTCAATTCAAGCAGGCGAACCTTTTGCGCGTGGCGGCGACCGACATCATGGGCGTCACCCCCCTCATGGTGGTTAGCGACTATCTGAGCTACCTAGCCGAAACCCTGGTGGACGGCGTGTTGCGGGAGGCATGGCGCGTGACTGTGGGCCGGCATGGTGGGCCACCCGGTTCGGCCGGTCCTGAAGACCTGCGTGGTTTCGGGGTCGTGGCCTATGGCAAGCTCGGGGGCCTCGAATTGGGCTACGGCTCGGACCTCGATTTGGTCTTTCTCCACAACGCCCCGGATGTGACGACGTTGACCGAGGGCTCCAGCCCGGTGACGGTGGCCGAGTTTTATGCGCGGGTCGCCAAGCGTCTGGTCTCCCTGATGACCACGCAGACGCACGCCGGTGCCTTGTATGAGATCGATCTGCGTCTGAGACCTAGCGGGAATTCCGGATTGCTCGTGAGCAGTCTGGAGGCGTACGAAACCTATCAACGCGAGTCGGCCTGGACTTGGGAGCAGCAATCCTTGGTCCGGGCGCGCTTCATCGCCGGGGACGCGGTCGTGGGTGAGCGTTTTTCCGAGATCCGGTGCGACACGCTGGCACGCCCGCGTGACAAGACGACGCTACGCGCCGAAGTCGTGGAAATGCGCGAGAAGATGCGTCAGCACCTGCTCGTTGTTGATTCGCAGGTCTTTGATTTGAAACAGGGGGTTGGCGGTATTGCGGACATCGAGTTTATTGTACAATTCGGGGTCCTAGCTAATGCCGCCGCCGCCCCGGCGATCACGCGGTGGACCGATGTGGTTCGCCTGCTCGATGCCTTGCGGGATGTGAATTTCCTTTCGCCCGAAGACGCGGAGACGCTCCGAAACGTCTACTGCCACTATCGCGCCCAGGTTCACCGCTGCGCCTTGCGGGAAGAACCCGCGCTGGTTCCGAGCAGCGAGAATTCTGCCGAAAGTGCCGCTATTGAGCGGATATGGCAACGCATTATGCAAGATTAGTGACGCTTCACGATTAATTTCCCATGCAGGAGTGAGTCCATGGCGATGGAGGATAGAGACGGTGTGATCTGGCTGGACGGCGAATGGATCGATTGGCGCGACGCCAAAGTCCACGTGCTGACCCACACACTGCATTACGGGTGCGGCGTCTTCGAGGGTCTCCGGGCCTACCAGACCGACCGCGGCGCGGCGATCTTTCGGTTGCGTGACCATACCGATCGGTTGTTCCGCTCGGCTCACATCATGGCGATGTCCATGCCCTATGACAGGGACACGCTCAACCGCATTCAGTGCGAAGCAGTCACCCGGAATCGGTTGGCGAGTGCCTACATTCGCCCGATGTGTTTCCTGGGCAGCGAAGGCATGGGACTGCATGCAAGCAACCTGAAGGTGCATGTAATGGTTGCCGCCTGGGAATGGGGCAGCTATCTAGGCGCGGAGAACATGACCCGGGGCATTCGCGTGCGCACCTCGTCTTTTACGCGCAGCCACGTCAACAGTGCCATGCTGAAGGCCAAGGCGAATGGCAACTACCTGAACTCGATCCTGGCGGTGAAGGAGGCCGTTGCAGCCGGGTGCGACGAAGCTCTGCTGTTGGACCACGAAGGCTTCGTTGCCGAGGGTAGCGGTGAGAATATCTTCATCGTACGGAATGGCTGCCTGTACACGCCGGATCTGACATCGGCCCTGGAAGGAATCACGCGCGAGACGATCATGACGCTCGCCGCTGATCTGGGTATCGAGGTGCGCGAAAAGCGCATCACGCGAGACGAGGTCTATGTTGCGGATGAAGCATTCTTCACCGGTACGGCTGCCGAAGTGACGCCGATACGCGAAGTGGACTCTCGCAGCATTGGTCCTTATGGTGGGCGTGGGCCTGTTACTGAAAAGCTGCAGTCGCTCTATTTTTCGTACGTGCATGGGAAACAGGCGGAGCGTACGGAATGGCTGAGCTATGTCGACCGCATAGCGGATTGAACCCGGGCGGTGCGGGTTGCGGCCATCGCTTCATCGGCGACGTCGCAACCCCTCAAGCAAACTGCCCGAGCAGGAGTCGCGTCCTCGGGCTAACGCAGCATCAGGAAAAAGGCGCCGCTGCCGCGCTGCAGGTTTAGCAGCAACTCCTTGCTGCCTTTGGCGGCGGCCGCGAGATCATCCAGATTGGTGATCGGGCGGCGGTTCGCCATCACGAGGATGTCCCCCGGGCGCAGTCCAGCAGCCCAGGCATAGGAAGCACTGTGGATCCGCTCGACCAGTACGCCTGTCGCAGGCGCATCCGGCGGCGTGTTCTCGAGCACGGTTCCAGCGAGTTTGGGGTGAATTTTGTTGCCGTCTTCACGGACGATTTTCGGTGCGGCAATCTCGGCGCTTCGGGTCACCGTGTCGCCCTTGTGGATGACCTCGACCTCGACCTTCTCACCGACGCGCAGCAATCCGATGGCATTGCGGACGTCCATGCTATTCCTGACCTTGCGGCCGTTGATCGCAAGCACGATATCGCCAGGTTCGAGCTGAGCGCGGGCCGCCGGCGAGCCGGCCTGCACGGAACTGATCACCGCGCCCTGATTCTGCGGTAACGCGAACGCCTGAGCGAGTTCCGGCGTCAGATCCTGGGCGCTGATGCCAAGTAGACCGCGGCGGATCTCGCCGTGCTCGATCAGCTGGTCCTTGATCTGGGCCGCCATTTTCGACGGGATGGCAAAACCGATGCCGACATTCCCGCCGCTCGGCGCGATGATGGCAGTGTTGATGCCGACCAGTTCCCCGTTCAGGTTCACGAGCGCGCCGCCCGAGTTGCCGGGGTTGATCGATGCGTCGGTCTGTATGAAATCCTCGTAACCCTCGATCCCGAGGCCCGATCGACCCAATGCACTGACGATCCCGGAGGTGACGCTCTGACCCAGGCCGAAGGGATTGCCGATGGCCACGACGAAATCCCCGACTTCCAACTTATCCGAATCGGCAATGGGTAGTGCGGTGAGATTCTGCGGCTCGGTCTTGATCACGGCAACATCCGATTCGGGATCGGTGCCGACCAGCGTCGCGTTCAGTTGTCGACCATCGCTGAGCGTGACCGTGATCTCTTGTGCCTTGTCGATCACGTGGTTGTTCGTGAGGATATAACCCCGCGCGGCATCGACGATAACGCCCGATCCGAGGCTGGAGGACTGGCGTTGTTGCGGTGCGTCCGGCATCTGGAAAAAATGTCTGAAGAACGGATCGCGCATGAGGGGGTGCTCTGCCGTTTCAATCCGTGTGCGCGTCGAAATGTTCACGACTGCGGGCGTTGTCTTCCGCAGCATCGGGGCGAGGCTGGGCAGCCGCTGTCCATCGATGCTGTCCGGCCAGGCGCCCAAGGCAGGCGCCATCGGCTGCAATCCGCCCAGGCAGGCCAGAGCAACGACGGGGAGTAAGGGAATCCGAACCTTGCGCATGAACCTCACCTTAAGTGTGCAATCGTTGGCGTTGGGGAGGAGCCTTGGGGCCCCTTGACCATCTTGCCGATATGCTTCGTGCGAACCCGAATTTCAAGGGGGCGAGGGCGTGCAATGGCGCGCTGCGGGGCAGGGTGGTGCCTGCAGGCTTCAGCCAGTGCAGGATGCCGGTGGGGCTCGGAGGCGATGCTGGTTGGAGTTCAAGCGGAGTGAAGCGACAATTTCTTCCTCCGGGTGCGCCTCTGCTGAGAGTGGGGCGCGATGGTTCAAGCGATGGGGGCAGGCGCGTCCGGGAGCGCCTGCCCAGGCGGTCATTTGATCTTGCCTTCCTTGTACATCACGTGCTTTCGCACGACCGGATCAAACTTCTTGATTTCCATCTTTTCCGGCATGGTCTTCTTGTTCTTGCTGGTCGTATAGAAATGCCCGGTTCCGGCTGACGAAATAAGCTTGATTTTGTCCCGCATCAGAGTCGCTCCTGATTTTTGGCGATGGGTTTAGACGGTTACGCCGCGTTTCCGCATGTCAGCCAACACAGCTTCGATGCCGTTCTTGTCGATCGTCCGCAGACCCTGGTTGGATACGCGCAGCTTGACCCAACGGTTTTCGCTGGCAACCCAGAAGCGGTGATCATGCACGTTCGGGTTGAAGACCTTCTTGGTCTTGTTGTTAGCATGGGAGACGTTATGGCCTACAATACGGCGTTTACCCGTTACCTGGCACGTTCTGGACATCGTGAGCCTCGAAACCTTGAGTGAGATCAAACTCCGCTTTATATATGAAGCGAGTCGCAGTCGTCAATCCCTGCGGGCCGCGCCACACCGGGGTTCGGAGGGGCCGCGATGAGCCTGAAGCTCGGTATCGTCATGGATCCGATCGGCAAGATCAAGATCGAAAAGGACACCAGTTTCGCGTTGTTGCTCGAAGCGCAGGCGCGTGGTTGGCCGCTCTACTACATGGAGTTGAACGACTTGTTCCTGCGGGATGGCCGCGCCTTTGCTCGCGTTCGCTTGCTGAGCGTAACGCGCAACGAAGACGCGTGGTATCGCTTCCACGGCGAGGAAACACTGCCTCTGGACTCACTCGATGTCGTCCTGATGCGCAAGGATCCGCCCTTCGATCAGGAGTATATCTACGCAACCTATCTGCTCGAGTGCGCGGAGAACCACGGCGTTCGTGTCATCAACAGGCCGCGCTCGCTACGCGACGCCAACGAAAAGCTGTTCACCTCGTGGTTTCCGCAATGCTGTGCGCCGACGCTGGTGGCGCGGGAAGCGGCACGTTTGCGGGAGTTCCTGCACGAGCAGGAAGAGATCATCCTGAAGCCGCTGGATGGCATGGGGGGTGCGTCGATCTTTCGGGTTGCGCTGGGCGATCCCAATTTGACGGTGATCCTCGAGACCATGACCCGGCACAATACACGTTTTGTCATGGCGCAGCGTTATCTGCCGGAAATCGTCGACGGCGACAAACGCATACTCGTCGTCAACGGCGAGGCCGTTCCCTACGCGCTTGCGCGCATTCCCGCGGCGGGTGAGAGCCGTGGCAACCTCGCGGCCGGTGGTCGGGCCGAAGGCCGGCCGCTCACGGAACGCGATCGCTGGATTGCGGCCCAGGTTGCGCCCGAACTGAAGAAGCGGGGACTGGCCTTCGTCGGGCTGGACGTCATCGGCGATTATCTGACTGAGGTCAATGTCACGAGCCCCACCTGTGTACAGGAGCTTGACCGTCAGTTCGGACTCAATATCAGCGCCCGCTTGATGGACCACATCGCAGCGACTGTCGCCGAGGCTTCCTGATTCATGAACAGCTGGCCGCAGTCCGGCGATCGTTTGCTGCCCTTTCTGCTGGCAGCGCTGCTGCTGCACGGCGCGGTGCTGTACGCAGTACGGCTCGATCTGCCGCCGGTCGCGATCAACCGGCCGCCGGCCACCGTGCTCGACATCGCGCTGGAGCGTACGCCGACGCCGGTGGCCGTTGACGCGGCGGGCCACGTTCCGGCCCAAGCCGAGAGCCGGCCGGGCGCGATCAATCCGCCAGAGGTTAGCTCCAAGGCCGCACCGACCGGGCCAAATGTCGCCACCGGGCCCGCTGCGATGGTCGGTGCCGGCAGTGCGCGGGCCTCCGCAGCAGACTCGCCGACGATCGCAACTTACACTCCGGTGCCGAAGCCTCTGCCGCGGAAGGCGCGAGTGGAACGCGTGCCTGCGCGCAGCGTCCAGGCGGCGACGGAGGCGCCCGCCGCGGACGCGCCGCTTTCGGGCGTGCCATCGGCATCGGACGCTGCTGCGGGGTCGGCGCCACCTGTCGAGCGGCCTCGGGTGACGTCATCGCTGCTAGACCGGCAGATTAGCGAGTGGACGGCCTCTTACACCGAGACCCGGGCCAGGGAGTCCGCAATGCCTGCTCGGACGGCTTATGTAGCCCAGGTGACGACTCATCGCTATGCCGCGGATGCGTACGAAAGGGCATGGCAGGACAAAGTGGAGCGCATCGGCAACCTGAACTACCCTGAAGAAGCGCGCCGCAAGAACTTGAGCGGAGGTCTGCTGCTGACCGTGGGTGTCAATGCGGACGGCAGTCTGAAAGGCATCAATGTCGCAAAGTCATCCGGGCACGCGGAACTCGATGAGGCGGCCGTCAGGATCGTTCGCCTCGCGGCGCCGTTCGCGCCGTTTCCCTCGCAGTTAAAAGCGGATTACGATGTGCTCGTAATCACCCGGACTTGGCGCTTCTTTACGGATCACCATCTGTCGACGGCGCCTTGACGCTCGGCAGCACCTTGCCGCTCCGACAAAGAACAGCCATGAACGAGCAAGCGGACAATCTGACCAATCATTTCCTGATCGCCATGCCGGGCCTCGCCGATCCGATCTTCGCCAAGACGGTGACCTACCTTTGCCAGCACAGCGCCGATGGTGCCTTGGGCATCATCGTGAACCGGCCGTCGGAACTCACACTGGGCGAGGTCATGGAGCAGATGAATATCGAAGTGGAGACGGCTTCCGTCGGACAGGCGCAGGTCTACTTCGGTGGGCCGGTCCATCGCGAGCGAGGCTTTGTGCTGCACGAACCGGGCGAACAGTGGGATTCGACGCTGACGGTCTCCGACTCCATCGCGCTGACGACATCCCGGGACATTCTCGAAGCGATCGGGTCCGGTCGCGGCCCCCGCCGTATTCTGGTCGCGTTGGGTTATGCCGGGTGGGCGAAGGGCCAGTTGGAGCGGGAGATCGGCGAGAACGCCTGGCTGAACGCTCCGGCCGAGGCGCCCATCCTGTTCGATCTCCCGGCCACGCAGCGCTGGAAGGCCGCAGCCGGGCTGATGGGAATCGATATCGGACTGCTGGGCAGTACGGCGGGCCATGCCTGAAGTACGCCCCGAGAGTATCGCTGGCGTGGTCGTCGGCTTCGACTTCGGCACCAAGCGGATCGGCGTTGCAGTCGGTCAGACGGTGACCCGCTCGGCCGCGGCGCTGTGCACGATTCTGCTGGGCCGTAAGCACGAACCTTGGAAGACCATTTCGGAGATCCGGACGACCTGGCAGCCGGCGGCATTCGTCGTGGGCTGGCCCTATGCCCAGCCAGGTGAGGAGAATCCCGTTCAGGTCGCGATCGGACATTTTGCCGCCGGCCTGGCCAGACGGTACCGTTTGCCTGTCTTTGCGTTCGACGAAACACTCTCGACCGCCGATGCACGCGCGCGTTTTTTTGGCGGAGATCACCACCGATCCGTTCGGTTCGCCGCTCAGAAGGACGAGCTGGCCGCGCGACTGATACTGCAATCCTGGCTGGATGAACCGGCAGCCTCGAACCTTGCCGAGTCAGTCCCATGAACGTCGTGGAGAGGCGAGACGCCACCGAGGATTTCGACGTGCCGACGCTGATCGATACGCTTGAAGCGAGCCTGCGGCGAGAGATCGAGCGGCGGGGGCTGTTGAACCCGGCGATGGTCGGTATCGAGACGGGCGGGGCCTGGATTGCGGCGGCCCTGCACGCGCGCCTGGGTTTGGCGGAGCCGCTCGGCCTGCTGAACATCTCCTTTTATCGCGACGATTTTTCGACGGTTGGAGTCCATCCGCGTGTGGGTCCGAGCCGCTTGCCGTTCAACGTTGAAGGCCGTGACATCCTGCTGATCGACGACGTGCTGTTTACCGGACGTACGATCCGCGCTGCGCTCAACGAGATTTTCGACTACGGCCGACCGGCGCGGGTGGTGCTGGGTGTTCTGGTGGAGCGCAGCGGGCGTCAGATTCCGATTCAGGCGGACTGCATTGGCGGGCACGCCTCGGCCGGACAGAATCAACGGATAAAACTGGTCGGGCCCGAGCCGCTGCGGCTGGTTACTCAGATGGTGTGACGCCGCGTGAAGCACACTCAGATCGGATCCTTGCAACTCGACAGCGCCGGTCGCCTTCGCCATTTCCTGACCGTCGAAGGCCTGAACGCCGGCCTCCTGAACCGCATCATGGACACCGCGGAGTCTTTTTGCAGTGTCACCGAACAGACAGTCAAGAAAGTGCCTCTGCTGCGCGGCAAGACCGTCGTCAATCTCTTCTTCGAGAACAGCACGCGCACCCGCACGACTTTCGAATTGGCGGCCAAGCGCCTTTCGGCCGATGTGCTGAACATCAATATCGCGACCTCCGCGACGGCCAAAGGCGAAAGCCTGCTGGACACGATTCGGAACATCGAGGCGATGCAGGTGGACATGTTCGTGGTCCGTCACGCCCACAGCGGAGCGGCCCACTTCATCGCACAACATGTCGCGCCGCACGTCAGCGTGATCAATGCCGGCGACGGCCGCCATGCGCACCCGACGCAGGCGATGCTGGATCTGTTCACGATTCGCCGCAGCGGGCGGGAGCTTCCCGCGCTGAAGGTCGCGATCGTCGGCGATATCCTGCATTCCCGGGTCGCGCGTTCGGAGATACATGCGCTGCGCCTGCTCGGCGTGCGTGACATCCGGGCGATCGCACCGCGGACGCTGCTGCCGATGCACGCCGAAGACCTGGGTGTCAGTCTTTGGACCGATCTCGATGCGGGTATCGAGGGTGTGGATGTGGTCGTCATGCTGCGGCTGCAGCGCGAACGGATGAGCGGGGCGTTCATCCCGAGCGAGCGGGAGTATTTCGCGCGTTTCGGGTTGACAGCGCGCCGGCTCGCCCTGGCCAGGCCTGACGCGATCGTCATGCATCCAGGGCCGATCAACCGGGGCGTCGAAATCGATTCCGAGGTCGCCGATGGACTTCAATCGGTGATTCTCAAGCAGGTTCACTACGGTATCCCGATCCGCATGGCCATCATGTCCCTGGCCATGCGCAGTGGCACCGATTTCGATCCCGGAGCAGAGCGTCGGGCATGATCGCCGAGCGAATATTGATCAGCGGCGGGCGGGTCATCGACCCGGAGAGTGGCATCGACTGCGTTGGGCCGGTGTGCAGCGCCGACGGGGTGATCCTGGCGGTAGGCCATCAGCCCGCGGATTTCCAGCCCGACCGTGAGTTGCAGGTGCCGGGGCAGGTGGTCTGCCCGGGCTTCATCGACTTGTCCGCACGGTTAAGGGAACCCGGGCAGGCACACAAGGGCACCATCGCCAGCGAGGGGGCGGCGGCGCTCGCCGCGGGTTTCACGACGGTTTGCACGCCGCCGGACACGGTGCCGGTGATCGATTCCCCTGCTGTCGTCAAGCTGATCCTGGAGCGTGCGCAGCAGGCCGGCCGCATCCGCGTGTTGCCGATCGGCGCCCTGACCCGGGGGCTCAACGGACGCGATCTCAGCGAACTCGGCGCCTTGCAGTCGGCCGGATGCCGGGCTGTCGGCAATGCCGGGGTGCCGCTCGCGAACAATCTGGTTCTACGCCGCGCATTCGAGTACGCCGCCGGTTACGATCTGCTGGTGTGCCTGCGGCCGCAGGATACGGCATTGCGCGACGGCGGTTGCGTTCACGAGGGTGCCGTCGCCATGCGGCTGGGTCTGCCCGGAATCCCGGAAGCGGCCGAGACGATTGCGGTGGCGGAAGCCCTGGTACTGGCCGAGCTCACCGGGGTCCGTTTGCACTTCGGTCAGATCAGCGGCGCCCGCGCCATTCGCTCGATTACCAGTGCGCAGCAGCGCGGTCTGCCGGTGACGGCGGATACGGCACTGCACCAGCTGCATCTGACCGAGCGGCACGTCGACGGCTTCAACGCGCTGTGCCATGTCGATCCGCCCCTCCGGACCGAAGCGGATCGGGCTGCGCTGCGGGCCGCTGTCGCAGCCGGTACTCTTGCGGCGCTGTGCTCGGATCACCAGCCGCACGACCCGGATGCCAAACTGCAGGTTTTCCCGGAGACCGAGCCCGGCATGTCGACGCTCGAATGCATGCTGCCTCTAGGCCTTCGTCTGGTCGCCGACGGTGTCTTGTCGCTACAGGAATTGATCGCCCGGCTGACCGTGGGTCCGGCTCGCATCCTCGGGCTCGCATCCGGGCGCCTGGCCATCGGAGCCCCAGCCGACATCTGCATCTTCGACCCCCAACGTTGCTGGATAGTCGACGAGACCACTTGGCGGAGCGCAGGGCGCAATACCCCGTTCTGGGGTGAGGACATGGTGGGCCGAGTCACGACCATGGTGATCGGTGGCTGCGTCGTTGAGCTGATTTAGCTTAAGCGAGTTTTGCCCTTTCGGGTGCCTGTAACCGTCCCAGGGATGCACTGACTCGAGCCTGTCGGCCGGATTTCGACGGCGCGGCAGCGTGGCGATGGCCCATTGTGCGATGCTCACGGCGCTAACCGGGTCCGAAGGGCCTGCACCTGCCCGCACGGTCATTGTCAAGACGCCGCGAGCTGGCCCAGGTGCGGCGTCCTCAGACCAGCATCAACGGCCAGTCCGCACTGTCGGTCGTCGCCTCGATCAGCGACCGCTCGGTGCGCGGAAGAACCAGCATGCGACAACCGCTTTGCCGCAAACGGCGTAGCAGGGCGAACGGCTCGAAAGGCTGGATCTCGATGATCCGAGTGGGGGCAGGCTGCGGCACTTGCCCTGAAGCCAGGCTGCGCTGCAGTTCCTGGGTCAGTTCAGGCGGCGAGCGGGGCACCGCCACGCACAGGGGCCGCTTTTCACAGGCAGCCACCTCTGCGGCCACCGCCACCGCTGACAGGCTCGCCGCGGTGCCGTCGAAGACCGACCACACGGCTTCCCCCTGCATGGCGGGGGCGCTGGTGCCCGATCTCCTGGTTACCGACAGGCGTGCTCCGGCCCGATCCGGAGCAGGGCGGTCGCGACGACGACCGATCACCAGCACATCGATGTCGCTAACACAGGCCAGGGCCGTGGGAACGAGGTGCCCCCGGAGCGTTCGGACGCTGCCGCGAACCTTCAGTTGCTCGGCCAGCCGTCCTAGTTCCTGCCGAATCTGAGACAGGCCAATGCGCTGTGCGCGGGAGACCCGGAGCGGGTCGAAAGCACGTTCGGTACCGAACAGGCGGTCGACCTCCCGAGTGAAGGGCAGTTCGGCGCTGTTGAGCAGGTTCAGTTCCTCGACGAACACGGCGTCGATCTCGGCTCCGCGGCGCGCCGCCAGGACGGCTGCCAGTTCGAGTGAGTCGAGATCGCGCCGGCAGACATCGAACGCGACGACGATTCGCAGGCGGGAGGCAGGAGGCTTACTGTTCATTCGAATCGGTCTTGTCCGCCTGCATCCAGCGGCGTTGAATACGCGCGAATTCAAGCAGTTTGGCTTCGATACGGCCATTGAGGCTGTCGTCGGGAAAGTTCCCGGACGCATCGCGCTCCCCTACGGAAACGCCCAGCAGCAGTTCCAGCGCCTCGTCGAGTGAATCGACCGCATACACGTGAAAATTGCCCACGCGCACGGCGGCGACCACATCGGCGCGGAGCATCAGATTCTTGACGTTGGCGCGGGGGATGATGACGCCTTGGTCGCCGGTAAGGCCTCGGGCATGGCAGATATCGAAAAACCCTTCGATCTTCTCGTTCGCACCGCCGATCGGCTGCACTCGTCCGTGCTGGTTGATCGAACCCGTCACGGCGAGATTCTGCCGGATCGGCAACTCGGCGAGCGACGAAAGGATTACGCACAATTCGGCAAGCGATGCGCTGTCGCCGTCGACCTTGCCGTATGACTGTTCAAAGACCAGGCTGGCCGAGACCGAAAACGCCTGCGCCCGGGCGAACCGCGCGGCTAGCAGATTCGACACGATCATCACGCCTTTGCTATGTATCGCGCCGCCGAGCTCCGTTTCGCGTTCGATGTCGATGACTTTGCCGCTGCCGGGCCGGGTCGTCGCGGTGATGCGCGAAGGCAGGCCGAAGGCAAAGTCGCCGAGGCTGATCACCGACAGGCCGTTGATCTGGCCCACGGCCGCGCCGCTGGTGTCGATCAGCACGGTACCGCGCCGGATCGCTTCGTAAAGCCGCTGTCGGATCCGGTCCGAGCGCCCGGTCTGCTCGTCGATCGCGGTCTGGATATCCTCTCGCGTGATCACGTTGCGTCGGGCTTCGGACGCCCAGAAGTCGGCCTCTTTTAGCAGATCGCCAAGGCGCTGCAGGTGCGTGTTGAGCTTTTCGGCATCCTCCGCCCAGCGGGCGGATTCGTCGATCACGCGGATCACCCCGTCGCGGTCGAGCGGGTGCAGTCCTTCACGACGCGACAGGCTCGCGATCAGGCGGGCGTACATCGCGGTGCTGTCGGGTGTCCGGTCGATGGTCTCCTCGAAATCGGCTGAGACCTTGAACAGGCTCCGAAACTCCGGATCGTAGACGTTTAGCAGGTAGTACAACAGGCGGTCGCCGATCAGCACGACCTTCGTGCGTAGCGGGATCGGTTCTGGTTCGAGCGTGCCGGTACTCATCAGGCCCAGGGTTCGCTCGAGGGCCTCGACCCGAATTTCGCCGGCCTGCAGGGTCCGCTTCAGGGTTTCCCAGGCGTAGGGCTGCAGCAGCAATTTTCGGGCGTCCAGCAGCAGATAGCCGCCGTTCGCGCGATGCAGGGCGCCGCCCTTGATCATCGTGAAGTCGGTCAGCAGCGCGCCCATCAGGGCCTGATACTCGACGCGGCCGACCAGATTGCTGTGGGTCGGCAGGTCCTCGAATACGACCGGCGCAGCAGCGGCGTCATCATGGGCCACGATCAGGTTTACCTGATAGCGCTGCCCGGGACTTTGCCGCGCACTCTGGCCGAAGAGGCCGCCGCCGCTACCCTCCGGCTTCGGGAAAAACTCATCGGCGTGATCGACGATGTCCTGCCGGGCTGCGTCGATGAACTGTTTGACCCCGTCCATATGGCCGTAGCGTTCGGCGAGGTCGCTGATCAGGTGATTGACCGCGAAGGTGGCAATCTCGCGGTTCAGGTTCTTCAGCTTCTCTTTGGCTTCCTTGCGCCAAGGCTGGAACTGGCGGAGCAGTTTCTGCAGCGCCTGATGAAGCTGTTCGATGGTCTCACGGATGTGCTGCTGGTCGGTCTCGGCGAGCGCATGGTATTGATCGGGGCTCAGGACCTCGTTCTCCGGATTGATCGGGGCAAAGGCGAACCCGGTTGGTGTTTCGATCAGGGCTACGTGTTGCCGCTTCGCTTCGCGGCGCAGTTCGTTGAGGGCGTTTGTCTCACGTTCCTTGGCCTCTTCTTCGATTTCCTCGGTTCGTGTCCGGTATTCCTCCCCTTCGAATGCCGCCGGGATCGAGATGCTGAGTTCCTCGATCACGTGGGTCATATCCGTGGCAAAGCGCCGCCCGACGCCGGCCGGCAGGCTCAGTACCTTGGGTTTGGAGGGGTCTGTGAAGTTGTTTACGTAACACCAGTCCTCCGGCTTTGGTTGATGTTCCGCCTCGCGTGTGACGATTTCGCGCACTGCGGTCATCTTGCCGGTGCCGGTGGGCCCCAGCGCAAATACGTTGAAGCCCTTGCGCGGGATCGAGACGCCGAAGCGGATGGCATTGAGGGCGCGTTCCTGGCCGACGACCACTCCGATATCGGCCAGTTCATCGGTCGTCGCGAACGCCAGTTGCGAGGGATCGCAGGAGTTGAACAGCTGGTCCGCGGACAGGGGGCCGGGACCGAGGGTGGGGATCGTCACAAGACACTCCCGAGTTGCTCTGGTCTGGTAGACGCATCATCGGATACTCGGCTGTGTCTTGGCAACTGGGGGCGCTGGCCTGGGGTCGCCGGCTGGAAGAACGCTCGCTGTCGGTGACAACCCAGTCCCGATTGGCGATACTAAGCGGCTTTTTGCGGGTCACTTGCTCGATATGTGGTTCAAGAACTTAGCCCTGTTTCGCTTTACCACCCCGTTCACCATGCCGGCCGAGGAACTCGAGGCACATCTGGCAGAACGGCGTTTTCGCCCTTGCGGCCGCACGGATCAGATGAGTGCCGGTTGGGTGCCGCCCACCAGCCAGGCCGATGCCTCGCTGGCACACGTGATCGGTCCGTTCATGATGGTGACGTTGAAGCAGGAAGAGAAGATCCTGCCCTCGGCCGTTGTCAATGAGCAGGTGGCGGAGCGGGTCGCGGAGATCGAGGTTCGGGAGGGGCGAAAGCCGGGCAAGCGGGAACGGTCGGAACTGCGCGACCATGTGGTCATGGAACTGATGCCCCGCGCGTTCAGTCATTCCCGTCGTACCCATGCCTATATCGATTCCGAGCGCGGCTGGCTGGTTGTGGACAGCGCGAGCGGTCGGCGGACCGATGATCTGACCAGCTTGCTGCGCTCGACGATCGGGGAATTGCCGATCGCCTTTCCGGCCACTGAGGAACAGCCGTCAGTCGTCATGACGCGCTGGCTCGCGGATGGCGAGGCGCCGGCTGACATCACCATCGAACAGGAATGTGAGCTACGTGCTACCGATGAGGAGGGTGGCATCGTGCGTTGCCGGCGTCAGGACCTCGCGGTGCCGGAAATCCAGCAGCACCTGGCTGCGGGGAAGCAGGCCATGCGTCTGGCCCTGCGTTGGCAAGACCGGTTGAGCTTCACGCTGGACGATCGGTTGGTCGTGCGCCGCCTGCGGTTTCTCGAGACCGTTCAGGAGCGCGCCGGCGAGATCGAAACCGATGATGCGGCACAGCGCTTCGATGCCGATTTCGCGATCATGAGCCTGGAATTGGCGGAGTTTCTTCCGCGTTTGCTCGAACTTTTCGGCGGTGAACGCCGTCAGAGCGTATAATGATGATTTTTCAGGCTATTAAGGTTGGTGCCACAACACGATGACCAAGTCCCTACTCCAGATCTTGAAGTGGATTACTATTTCCTTCAATGTCTTAGCGCCAATCGCCGGAAACGCCGAAGTTTATCGGCTCCCGGCTGCCGGCGACGATTTGATCGGCCGTATCAAGTACGCAACGGCCGGCGACGAAGATACGCTGATCGACATTGCGCGGGAAAACAGCCTGGGCCAGGAAGAAATCGTCATGGCCAACCCGACGGTGGATCGCTGGCTGCCGAAAGGTGGCACGAAGGTATTGATTCCCCGGCAATTCATTCTGCCGGATGCCCCTCGCAGCGGGATCGTGCTGAACATCCCGGAAATGCGGCTGTACTACTATCCCGGCGGTTCGGCGCCGGCCGTCACCAAGCCCAAGCCGGCAGCGCCCAAGGCGCAGCCTGTGGCAGCCAGCGGCGGAAGGTATCAGACCCACATTGCGCGCAAGGGTGAATCCAGCCGCGCGGTCGCGAAATCGGAGCCGGCTGCCGAGCCGGTCGAGGCGGTTGCAGTCAGCAGCGCGCCGTCGCGCGACGTGATCACCTATCCGGTCAGCATCGGACGCATGGATTGGCGCACGCCACTGGGCGCGACTCAGGTCATCCAGAAGGTCAAGGATCCGTCGTGGCATCCGCCCGAATCAATCAAGAAGGAGCATGCGAAGGACGGTGACATGCTGCCCGACGTCGTACCGCCCGGTCCCAATAACCCGCTCGGGCAGTTCGCGATGAAACTCGGCGTTGCCGGTTACCTTATTCACGGTACCGACGTCGACAAGGCTTACGGGATTGGCATGCGAGTGACCCACGGCTGCATTCGCATGTACCCGGAAGATATCGCGAAGCTGTTCCCTCTGGTCAATGTCGGAACCCCGGTGCGACTGGTGAATCAGCCCGTGAAACTCGGCTGGATCGGCGACGATTTGTACATGGAGGTGCACCAACCGCTGGACGAGGATCGGATGAGCTACGGCGAACTTCGTGATCTGGCGATGGGGCTGATCGACAAGAAGACCGCAAGTCGGCCGGTATCGATCAACAGTGCAGCGCTGAAGAAGGAACTGGAACATCCGACGGGCGTGCCGGTGCTGATCTCCGGAATCGCTTCCGTATCGGATGCGCCCGAACGCGCCACTCCGTCGGCACTCGAGGCCTCGTCCCCCCGTTCGAACCCATCCGCGTATGCGGCGCCGGTGGAGTCTGCTCCGGTATCATCGAGTGAATCGTACCCCGCGGAGGAATCCCTGGCGAGCCCACCTGAGCCCGCCTACGTGCCGACGGCCCCGGAGCCGGACGATTCCGAGGAGGCGGATGACGCCGGTATCTGACCCGGGAGCCTTTGCTCCAGGGTTGCTTTAGGGTTTAGCGGGGCGGAGCGGTCGGCGGATTGTCGGCTGCTGCCCCGGACCGACACTCTGATGCGCCGGAGCGTTTGTCCTTCTGCCGCCCGTGCTAAGGCTCTTTGGGCGGAACGTAACCCTCCGGCATGGCGGTGCCACTGCCGAACAAGTACTTGTCGCGTTCCTGGGCGAGGAACGATTTGGCCTGTGCTTCGAAGGGTGTCAAGCGATGTTCATTGATGAGCATCGTCTGCAGACGCAGCCAATCCTGCCAGGCCTGTTTCGAGACATTTTCGAAGATCCGCTGCCCGACAGCGCCGGGAAACGGTGGTTGCTCCAGTCCTTCCGTTTCGATACCCAATTTCGCGCACTTGACCATTCTGTTCATGTTCTGGTTGCTCCAAGGTAATTGTTGAATTGATCCAGTAACCGACGCACTGGCGCCGGCAAGCCCAGGTCCGAAGCGTGGTTCGGTGACGTCCAGCACGAGTGCGCTTCCGACACTCGATCCGGGGGGCGTGTGGTTTGCATTCGGACCGCGACGAAGTCCAGATGGAAGTGGGTCAGCGTATGCCGCTGTGCCGGCAAGTCGGCCAAGTGCTCGGCCCGAAGGCTGTTCGTGGCCAGCCACGGGGCGATCTGCGTGGTGTCGTCAAACATCGGAAAGCACCAGAGGCCGCCCCAGACCCCGGTCGGTGGCCGGCGTTCCAGGAAGAAATTGCCCGCTCCGTCTTCGAGGATCAGCATCGTGCAGCGCCGCACCGGGACCGTGCGACGCGGTCGCGGGCTCGGCAGCGAACCGACCCGCTGCTCGGATCGGGCGCGACAGCCGGGGGACAGGGGGCAGTGATTGCAAGCCGGGCGGCCGCGGGTGCAGACCAGCGCCCCCAGATCCATCATGGCCTGATTATAAGCATCAGACCGGTCGGGTGGTGTAAGCCGGTCGGCGGTCGCCCACAAGCTTGCAGCGACTGAGGCGGTACCGGGCCAACCTTCGATACCCCGGTAGCGGCACAACACGCGCTTGACATTGCCGTCGAGGATGGTCGCCCGAATGCCGAAACCCAGGCTGAGGATCGCGCCGGCCGTGGAGCGTCCGATACCGGGCAGGTCAGCCAATTCATCGAGCGTAGCCGGCAGTGCTCCTGCGTAGCGTTCGGCGACGATCTCCGCGCAGCGATGCAGGTTGCGTGCGCGGGCATAGTAGCCGAGACCCGACCATAGGGCGAGCACGCGCTCCGCGGGAGCGGATGCGAGCGTGCGAATGTCCGGAAAATTTCCCGCGAAGCGCTCGAAGTAGGGCACAACGGTCGCGACCTGTGTCTGTTGCAGCATGATCTCGGAGATCCAGACTCGATAGGGGTCGCGTGGATTTTGCCAGGGCAGGTTCTTCCGACCGTGGATCTCAAACCAGGCGAGAACGGAGTGCCTGAATTGCTCCACTGACTCGTTCGTGGGCGTTGGAACCCGAGATTCCGGATTGATTGGTGGGCGCCTCAAACTCACTCCCCGGTACCCTCATCGACGAGCGACAGATCCGCCCAACGCAAAGGGAAGCGTCCGCTGCGGGATTCATTTAGAATTAAGCGACTGCACGGATGGGAAATGTTTTCTGACATGCTCCGGATTTTCAAGCTCAGTTCCCTGACGGTACTCGCCGTCCTCGTCCTGTCGGCCTGTGGCCAGAAGGGCCCACTTTATCTCCCGCGCCCGGGCGAAGACCCCGAGCAGCAGCGCTGACCTCATGGATCATTTTAACTACCGCGACGGCATCCTGCATGCCGAGGCCGTGCCTTTACCCGAGATCGCCAAGCGTTTCGGCACGCCCGTTTACGTTTACTGTCGGGCGACGTTGGAACGCCATTTTCATGCCTTCGATCGCGTATTCGAAGGTTGGCCGCATCTGGTCTGCTACGCCGTCAAGGCCAACTCGAACCTGGGCGTGCTCGATGTACTGGCCCGACTTGGCTCTGGTTTCGACATCGTTTCGGTTGGGGAATTGGAACGTGTCCTGGCGGCGGGTGGCTCTCCGGACAAGGTTGTGTTTTCTGGGGTCGGCAAGCGCGAAGACGAGATGCGCAGGGCCCTCGAGGTCGGTATCCGTTGCTTCAACGTCGAGGTTGCGGAAGAACTCGACCGCCTGAGCCGCCTGGCGGGAGAGTTGGGCGTGGTGGCGCCCGTGTCCATACGGGTCAACCCGGACGTCGATGCCGGCACCCATCCCTATATTTCGACCGGTCTCCGCGAGAACAAGTTTGGGCTCGATATCGACGCGGCGCTGGTGCAATACCTGCGGGCTGCGCGCCTGCCGAACCTCGACATCGTCGGCATCGATTGCCATATCGGCTCGCAATTGACCAGCGTCGAGCCTTTTCTCGATGCGCTGGATCGGATACTCAGGCTCGCGGACCGGCTGAGCGATGCGGGTATCCGGATCCGCCATCTGGATCTCGGTGGCGGTCTCGGTATTCGCTATCAGGACGAGATCCCGCCGGAGCCAGCGGACTACGCGGCCGCAGTCCTGGATCGGCTGCGCTCGCGAGACTACGAAGTATTGATCGAGCCGGGGCGGGCGATCGCCGGCAACGCGGGGGTATTGCTGATGCGGGTGGAGTATCTGAAGTCCACGCAGGCCAAGCACTTCGCGATCGTCGATGCGGCGATGAACGATTTGATCCGCCCGGCGCTGTACCAGGCCTGGCAGGAGATCGTGCCGGTCAAGCAGGGCGGCGCCGGGCCCGAGCGGACCTACGACATCGTCGGTCCGGTCTGCGAAACGGGCGATTTCCTGGGCAAGGAGCGGTCGCTCGGGCTCGAAGTCGGCGATTTGCTGGCTGCCCGTTCCGCCGGTGCCTATGGCTTCAGCATGAGCTCGAATTACAATTCCCGTCCCCGTGCGGCCGAGGTGATGGTCGACGGAGCCACTGTCCATCTGGTACGTGAGCGCGAGGATGTGCCGCAGCTGTTTGCTGGAGAATACCGGATCGGATGAGCCCGACGCGCGTTCCTTTCGTCAAGATGCACGGGCTCGGCAACGATTTTGTCGTGTTCGACGGCGTCCGCCGGAGGCTGAAGCTGGATGCCGGGCGCGTCCGTGCGATCGCTGATCGACATTTCGGTATCGGTTGCGACCAGGTCCTGCTGGTCGAACCCGCGACGAAGCCCGGGGCACACTTTTCCTACCGTATCTTCAATGCCGATGGCGGCGAAGTCGCCCAGTGCGGCAACGGTGCGCGCTGTTTTGCGCGTTTCGTACGGGAGCAGGGACTGTGCGACGCCGACGATGTCATCGTCGATACTCGTGCCGGTCGCATGATCCTGCACCTCCAACCGAACGGGGACGTGAAGGTCAACATGGGCGTGCCGCGTCATGCCCCCGCGGAAATTCCTTATCAGGCTGCCGCGGAAGCGCCGCTCTACACGTTGACGATCGACGGGACGGAGATCCGATTCGGAGCAGTTTCACTGGGAAACCCGCACGCGGTGATCGTCGTCGACGATGTCGATCTGGCGCCCGTAGCCACGCTCGGCAGGCGCATCGAGTCCGATCCGGCCTTTCCCGAACGCGTCAATGTTGGGTTCCTCGCCCCGATTGACCGGCAGCAGGGACGTCTGCGGGTCTTCGAGCGGGGATCGGGTGAGACGCTGGCCTGCGGCAGTGGTGCCTGCGCCGCTGTCATCGTCGGGATCGAGCAGGGGTTGTTCGACGATACGGTGCACCTCGATCTGCCCGGAGGGAGGCTGCAGGTTCAGTGGAGCGGTAGAGGACGCCCGGCATTCCTGATCGGGCCAGCCGTCACAGTATTCGAAGGCAGTATCGATTTATGAGTTCAAAGCCAGCCCAACAGCCCGAACAGGGCCTGCGGTCCATCGATGTGGCCGCCTACCTGAGCGCCCACCCTGACTTTTTCCACCAGCATCAGGACCTGCTGGAAGTGCTGAACGTCCCGCACCCCTGTGGCGACGCCGTGTCTCTGGTCGCCAAACAGATCGACTTGTTGCGGGACAAGAACCGGAAGCTTCAAGTTAAGCTGAGCGAGATCGTGCAGAACGCTCGCGACAACGACGCCGTATTCCGCCGGATACACGAGTTGACGCTCGCCTTGCTCGAAGCGACCAGCGTCGACGATGCGCTCGCCTCTCTGCGCTGGATCCTGCACGAGGCCTTTCAGGCAGATTTCGTGACACTGCGGGTTTTCGACCCGCAGCCTGCGATGGCGCTGTCGGATCTGTACACCTCGCAGGACCGCGCGGAGTTGAGCGCAATCCGCCCGATTCTCGATGCCGGGGTGCCAGTCTGCGGCGTGCCCAGCGCCGACAAGATTCGCTGCCTTTTCGACCCGGATGGCGATGAGGTCCTGTCATATGCCCTGATTCCGTTGCGGCACGCCGGCGTCAAGGGGTTTCTCGCCATCGGGAGCCGCAGCGCACAGCGCTTCCAGACCACGATGGGGAATTTCTTTCTCGCCCAGATCGGTGAGATCGTGGCGGCGCGGCTCGCCGATCTCCTGCGTGCCATCGGCCGAGAGCATGACGCCTGAGTCATTCACCGGCGTCGCCGAGTTTCTCGAACGCTGCGGACAGCGTGGCTCGGAGCACACTGCGGCCGCCTACCGCCGCGATCTGGCGCAGTTCCGGGCGTTCTGCGCTGACCTGGGGATCACCGGCCTCACCGAAATCCGGCCAGGACACGTCAAGGCCTTCATTGCCGACCGGCATCGAGCGGGCATGGCGACGCGCAGCCTGCATCGTAAGCTCGCCGCAATCCGCAGCTTTTTCGATTTTCTGACCCGCCGCGGTGAGCTCACACACAATCCCGCGCGAGCGGTCCGCGCCCCGAAGCTTGCCCGGAGTCTGCCGCGCTTGCTCGATGTCGACCAGATCGGTGGGCTGCTTGCCGCCGAGGCCGACGATGGGCTGGAGGAACGCGATCTCGCGATGTGGGAACTGTTCTACTCTTCGGGCCTGCGCCTCGGCGAACTGGTCAAGCTGGACGTCAGGGACGTGGACCGGGAACAAGGCTGGGTTCTGGTGCGCGAGGGGAAGGGTCGCAAGTCGCGCTACGTGCCACTGGGGCGCTATGCCAACGAAGCCCTCGGCCGCTGGCTCGACGTGCGCCCCGGCTTTGCCGTGACCGGAACGGACGCATTGTTCGTCAGCCGAAGAGGCAGCCGGATCGCGGCGCGTACCGTGCAGGTCCGGCTCAAGCGCTGGCAGGCCCTCAAGGGCGGCGATCAGCCGGTACATCCGCATATGCTGCGGCATTCCTTCGCCAGTCACGTGCTGGAGTCCGGCGGGGACCTGCGGGCTGTGCAGGAAATGCTGGGCCATGCCAATCTGAGTACGACCCAGATTTACACTCACCTTGACTTCCAGCGTCTGGCCGCCGTTTACGATCAGGCCCATCCACGCGCTCACAAGGTCCGCGACAAGAAGCGCTGACCGCGGCCGACCTCGTCGGCAACGGATAATGAGCTATAATCGCGCCCACCCCTAAGATACAGGAACTGATGATGGCATTCTCGCCTCAGAAACCCCCGGGTAAGTCGAAGGCGTCCAATTCCGGACTCTTTCGGGCCTTTCACCCGGAAACGATGAAGGAGAAAGGCGTCTCGTGGACGATCGCCATGCTGTCGATCATCTTCATCGTCGTGTTTCTCGCCATCGCCGAGTACTGGGGCGAGGAGCCGGACCGTTTCGACGTCGTCGCAACGGCCGCCAAAGAGGGTAAGGTCAAAGATGCCAAGCAGTTGCCTCTCGGCTATACCTACGCGACGACGGTCATCCAGGTCGCGGAAACGCTGCTGACCAAACCCGGCGGCTTTCTGGTCAACGACATGTTCCCCCCTGGCGTGTTCGAGGACAATATGCCGAGCTGGGAATACGGTGCGTTGACCGCGCTGCGCGACTCGACCTCGGCCCTGCGTAACCACATCGCGCGCGCTCAGTCGCAGTCCAAAGAAGATCCCGACCTCGCACAGGCCGAGCCGTTCTTCTATTTCGATCACACGTCGTGGCAGCTGCCGTCGTCCGAGTCTGAATACCAGAAGGGGATCGAGGCCATGCGGCGTTACCGCGCCCGGCTGTCGACCCGCGACGCCAGCTTCTTCTCGCGCGCCGACAACTTGCGCCAATACCTCGAAATTCTGGAGAAACGTCTCGGCAGCTTGTCGAACCGCCTGAGCGCCAGTGCCGGTGATACCGGTCTGGTTGCGGCCGACCTGGTGCCTCAGAACACCAATCCGGCTGACCGCCGCCAGACCATGCCGAAGACCCCTTGGTGGAACATCGACGATATCTTTTTCGAGGCGCGAGGATATAGCTGGGCAGCAATGCACGTGCTAAAGGCCGTCGAATTCGATTTCCGTGAAATCCTGGGGAACAAGACGGCGCTGGTTTCGCTGCAGGCGATTATTCGGGAACTCGAGGCCGGCCAGGCGCCTTATCTGAGTCCGATTATTCTTAACGGCGGGGGTTTTGGCATCTTCGCCAACTATTCACTCACGCTGGCGAATTATATCGCCCGTGCCAACGCGGCCACGATCGATCTCCGCAATCTGCTCCAACAGGGGTAGGCTTGCTTTTCAGCCTTCTCAGGTTATCTCGCGGGGCACGCTACACGGGTGGGCTCCGCGGCAGCGAAACCAGATTCCGCGCGGCGCCTATTCCGACTGCGCTTCCGCGAACAGTTCCCGCAGGTATTTGAACAGCAGCCGCGCAGCGCGCGGCGGCTGCGCCCGCAGCCGCTCGGTGCGCGCAGTTTCCACCAGGCTTCGGAGTTTCGGCCGGTCTGCTTCCGGGCATTCCGCCAGCAGGGATGCGATGGCGCTGTCGCCGTCGGCCAGAAGGCGGTCGCGCCAGGCTTCGATGCGGTGCAACGATCGCGTTGTCGCGGCGCTCACCTGTGTGAGCATCTCAAGCTTTTGCCGGATCGGTTCGGCGTCGACCTGCCTTAGCAGTTTGCCGATGTATTTGCGCTGCCGTTTCAGGGATCCGTCCTGTTTCAGAGACTGTCCCTGACGGAGCGCGTCGTACAGTTCCCCGGGCAGTTCCATCCGTGTCAGTTGGTCCGGCGACAGCGCCAGGAGGTCGCTGCCCAGGTCCTGCAATGACTGAGCTTCCCGTTTGAGGCTGCTCTTGCTGGGGCGTTCGGTTCCGTTTTCTTCGAATGAGTCCATCGCACGTTCGGGCTTGGCTTTTCAGGTCAGGAGGATCAGGCCGATCACGAACAACACGACGAAGCTCAGCGGCCAGAGGACGCTCGGCCAGTGGCTCGGCGCATGGCGGCTGAGCGCCAGGGCCGAGCGGATCCCCGGTGTCCACCAGATCAGCACCAGAACGACCAGAGCGCTCAGCAATATCGATTCCAGCGTGGAAGGCATCAGTCGTGTCGCTCCGTCAGGGTGTGGGAGACGCTACGCGAAACCGGCGAGCAGGTAAAGCCCAAGGTTGGTTGAGACTACGGTGTGGCCGCGCTCCTGCATCGGCTGGTCCGACCGGCACGGCCGCCGCTGGTGTCGCAGGCATTCCCGTCGAGCGAGGCATCGGCCCACATGGCCGGTTGCTACGGACATTTCGTCAGGCCGGCGAACCGGCAGGCCGAGTCTGGCCGCCGCCCACCCCGACCCGCCAGGAACGCCGCTGGGTCAAGCTGCTAAATTGTGCTGACTTCATGGCCCGATGGTGCGTGCCGCGCATCCATGCAGGGCGAGGACGTGCAACTCGGGCATCGCCGGACGTCCCCGCGTTATGCGTCGCTAATCGCTGGTGCTAGGAGTCGGCCATGCTGTTTCTGCATATTTTCGCGCTGATGATGCCGGTCATAATCCCGGTCGCTCTGGGCTTTACCTTCATTCGCCTCGGCATCTTCCGGCCGGAGCATGGTGACGCCCTTTTGAAATTCCTCCTCTACGCCACATTCCCGGCGATCATCCTCGATCACCTTGTCGGTCAGCCGCTCGCGGTGTTGTTCCAGCCCGCCTTCACCGCCGCGACGCTGGCCTTTGTGGTCATCATGTATGGGGTCGTGCTGTCCGTTTATCTCTTCGCTTTTCAGCGCCCGATGGCGGAAGCAGCCATGGCGGCGCTGACCGGTTCCTTCGTCTCGGCCGGAATCGTCGGCCTGCCGATCATGCTCGACCTCATCGGGCCGACCTATACCATCGTCCCGGTGATCGCCAATACCGTGATCAGTCTGGTCACGGCGGTGCCGGTCACGGTTCTGCTGATCCAGGTGGGCAGGCGCAGCACCTCCTCGAAGCTGTTGCCAACCCTGGGGCGGACCTTCGTCGAGGTGTTGAAAAACCCGCTGGTCCTGTCCGCCATCGCCGGGCTTCTGCTTTCGCTGCTCGCTGTCCCGATTCCCGGCTGGCTGCACGAAACCTTCGAAAAGGTCGGCGACGCGACTTTCGCGACCGCGCTCTTCGCCGTGGGCATGGGGATCGACCCGACCCTGCTGCGTAGCGATCTGTCACAGATCCTGGTGTTGTCGTTTTTCCGGATCGTGGTCTCGTCAGCCCTCGGGATCATCCTGGCGACTTCGTTCGATCTGCCACCGGGCTATGCGGTTTCCTTCGTCATCATGGCATCACTGCCGACCGCGAAAAGCGTGCCTCCGATCGCGCAGCAATACGGTGTTTTCGTCGGTCAATCGTTTCAGGTCGTCACACTGACAACCCTTGCCATGGTGATTGCGATGCCCATCGTCTGTTATCTGAGCGGAATGATCTGGCCCGGCATCCTACGTTAGCCAGGCTCGGGCCATGGCATGGCCCTACTCGGCCAGGGGGTTCAGGACAGGCGCAAGCGTGCGACCGCCAGGATGAGGCAAAGCGCGGCGACAGCCGTCAAACTGGTGCGCAGCGGCGGGTACCATTCAGGCACGCTGAAGCGGGACTCAAACTGTTGATCTGCTCCGTATTGCGCTGCAAAGGAGCCGGCCATCAACAGCAAGCCCGACTCGGCGGGCACCAGAAAGGACGACCAAGCTGCAGCCGCCGGCACGACGCTCCAGCCCATTGACGTCATTCGATCGCCGTACAGCATCTTCGGATGTACCAGAGCCAGCCCCCAGTGTATCGCCCCGACGAAGCTGAGGACGACGGCACCGTAACTCGATAGCCAGAACACCAGAGTGTTGCGATACTCCGACGGGAGTGCGTAGAGTCCGCTCGTCAGCACGACGAAGGGCAGCATCGCTGCCGTCCCGAGCCAGAACGGAACGGGCGGAGTTGGGTTGATCGGGCGGGTGTTCATTTCTATGGACCGAATGGGAACTGTGTATTCACGATTGAATCATAGGCCGCTGGGCCGATTGTAGCGACTGTTTGACCATGCCGGTGGGGGCGGTGGTTCCGAAACACCCCCCTGCGCGGCTTATGGGCCAAGGTCTTTCGGGTCGCGGCGTGCTGGTCAGGTCAAGTGCGCGAGGCGAGTCGTGTCGCCGGATCCTGACGATAGAACTCGACCAGAAGGCTATAGACCGGCGGGTAGAAGGCCTTGACCAGACCGGGGGTCTCGAAGAAGGCCTCGCTGATGACGGCGAAAAATTCGGCCGGAGATTCTGCCGCGTAAGGATCCAGCGGCTGAGGCTGATCGCGCTCGACAGCGCTCACGAGTTTCTCGAACGCAGCGCGAAAGACACGGGTCCAGTCCGACACTCGCATGTCGGGATGGAGTGGCGGGAGTCCGTCGGTTTCGCCGTTCAGGGCATCGAGCTTGTGTGCCATTTCGTGAATGACCACGTTGTAGCCTTCGCCGTGCCCCGAGGCTTCGACATCGGCCCAGGACAGAACCAGCGGGCCACGATCCCAGGATTCTCCGCTCAGGACCTCCGACCACTCGTGCATGACGCCCGCAGCGTCGACCTCGCTCCGTGGCCGGATGAATTCGCCGGGATAGACGATCACGGTTCGCCAGTCTCTGTCCCATTCGCCGTCGAGGTTGAGAATGGGCAGGCACGCCTGCACGGCGATCAGGAGCCGCATCGGTTGATCCAGTTGCAAGCCGAGTACCGGCTCGAACCGCTTCCGCGCGAGGAAGAGTGTGGTGAGGTGCCTGAGACGTTCGTCCTCCGCGGCTGACAGGTCGCGCAGCAGGGGCAAATCCCGGAGAGTATGGCGCCAGAGTGCCTCATCGATACGATGACGCTCCAGTAGCCGCTTTTCCCGCAGTCGATGCCAGTGTCGGAACATCGGGATCAGAATGATGTCTGGAAAGTTGAGGACAGCGCGCTACTCTGACCAGGACGCGAGCAACGCCGCACAGCGCAAACCCGGTCATCAGTCAGGACGCGCAACCGCCGGATGGCTCTGCGGATCGAATTTTTTCTACGATTTCCGTGCGAATTTTTTGATAAGCTCGGGCCGCAAGCCGCATGCGGTCAAGCTGCTCCCGTTCCTTTTTTTCGTTGACGTCATGCGCATCAAAGACGACGACCTCGAATTTTTCTCTCGCGAAATGGCCGATGTCCAACCGCTCAAGGCGGTCGAGCGCGTCGTGCAGAAGCCGCACTTTGATCGAACGCCCGGCCAGCAGTATCGGCGCGATGCTGCTCAGCGGGCGCAGACCCAGAACGACAACTTCCTGACGACAGCCTTCGTGGAACTCGTTCATCCACAAGCCGAACTGAGTTTCATGCGCCCAGGCATGCAACATGGTGTGTTCCGCAAACTCAGGCAGGGTGCTTACCCGATCGATGCCGTACTGGACCTGCATCAGCTGACGGTTGAGCAAGCGCGTTGCGAAGTTTTTCAGTTCATCCGCGACTGCATGGCCCGCGACGTGCGCAGCGCGCTGATCAGCCACGGCAAAGGCGGGCGGCATCCCGATCGACCGGCCGCATTGCTCAAAAGCTATGTGGCGAAGTGGCTGCCCCAGTTTCCCGAGGTCATGGCCTTTCACAGCGCGCAGGGGTTTCATGGTGGTACCGGCGCAGTGTATGTACTGCTGAAAAAGAGCGAGCGCCAGAAGCAGCGCACGCGGCGCCGCCTGGGCCTGATCGACGCGAAACCGGAGCTCTGACCGGTGGCTTGTTCGGCTGACGAGCGCTGGCGGACGATCGCCGGCCGATTCCCGTTGCCCGGGTGCTTGCTGAGCGTTCGTCCGTTCGGCTCGGGTCTGATCAACACCACGCTGCTGGTCGAAACGGATGCGCCGGCGCGGGTCATCCTGCAGCGGATCAACCGCCGCGTTTTTCCCGAGCCTGCGCAGGTGCAACGCAACCTGAGGACGTTGCATGATCATCTGGCCAGCGCGAGGGCGCCAGAGAGGCTGGCCTTGCAGCTGCCGGGCATGATACCGACGCTCGACGGTGCTGATTTCCTTATCGACGACGAAGGTGAAGTCTGGCGAGCGCTCGATTTCATTGATGGAACGCAGTCGTTCGACGCCATCGGGGACGAGGTTCAGGCAGTTGAGATCGGGCGAGCCCTGGGCCACTTCCACGCGCTGCTCGCCGATCTCGATCCGGACCGCCTGCACGATACACTGCCGGGTTTTCATGTCACGCCGGGCTATCTGGCCACATTCGATCGAGTCCACGCGGATTTCGGTGGAGAAAGGCCCCCCTCGCTGCGGGCTGCACTGGAGTTCGTCCAGGCGCGCCGCGAATTCGCTCGCGTTCTTGAGGATGCGAAAGCTGCGGGCGCGCTGACTGATCGTGTGATTCACGGCGACCCTAAACTCAACAACATTCTTTTCGACGAGTCCACGGGAGTCGCGGTTGCGATGATCGATCTCGATACCGTGAAGCCGGGCCTGATCCACTACGATCTCGGCGACTGCCTCCGGTCGTGCTGCAATCGCGCAGGGGAAGGCGGAGCGGAGTCGGTGGAGTTCGACGTCGAACTATGCCGCGAGGTGCTGGCTGGCTATTTCGCCGAAGCCGCGCACTTCCTGACAGGGTCCGACATCGCCTACCTGTTCGATGCCATTCGGTTACTACCGTTCGAACTCGGTCTGCGGTTCTTGACCGATCATATGGCGGGCGACCGATATTTTCATGTGACGGAGCCGGGCCAGAACCTCCGGCGCGCGCAGATCCAGTTCCAGTTAGTGGAAAGTATCGAGCGTCAGGAGAAGACGATTCGCTCGGTGTGCGGGAGCGGGTGAGCGGGCCGAGCGACACCGCTTAGGGTCAGTGCAGCGCCTGATGCCAGCGGTCGCTAGGAATTTCCCAGCGCCTTCGCCGAGTTCTCCTTGAACATGTTCATGAACAATTCACCCTGTTCCTTCGCATCGTCAAGTGCGACGTGCGTGTGCGATCCGCCCGACAACCAGCGCTTCGGCAGGTAGTTCTTGCCGCTCTTGCCGAACGGCTTGCGGCGCATGCCCATGGCGTAGGAGCGAATGTCGATGCCGTGCTCGGAGAACGGACGCCGGCCGGTAAAGCGGATCAGATACCAGTACACCCACATGAAATCCCAGGTCGCCGGCCAGGCGACGAAGATCGGCAAACCGGGCAGCGTCTCGATCCAGTCGGCGAAGCGGGTCATCGCGGCCGCCGGGGACTGTGGGCTTTCGCGGCAGGCCTCCCAGGCTTCAGGGAACTGCTGCCACCATTCGGTCATCGCAGGGTGCGGTTGGGCCTCCGGCAGGGTCTCCAGGTTGACGAAGAAGTCGCCGATGTTTTCGCCTTCGGCCGTATACGCGACGGCGCCCAGACTCAGCATCGAGTGGGGACCGGGAATGGGACCGTCGGCTTCGATGTCGACGCTCAGAAAAATCTCGGGGGGGCGGGGCTTGCTCATGGGCCTGGATTGTACCTGATCGAACAAGGCAGCACGCGGCGGACGCACCGGGCCGTGCGGGCCTAGGGAATCTGGCCCCGGCGTGCTACCCTGCAAGCGACATCACCGCAGCGGCTCGGAGGCGAGGCGAATGAATGCGCCATTTCCGAAAGGTCGATTCTGGCAACTGGTCATGCGGCGGGCGGCTCGGGCCCGGGTTAACGGGGCTTTGCAACCCATCGATACCGAGCGGGTCATGACCCGCGACCGCGGTATCCCTTTCATGCTCAGGAGCGCGCGCAATCTGGCCTCAAAGGCGCTGGCGAGCGGTGACGGCTCGGGCGCCGGAGAGGGTGCCAACCCGTTCCTTCCCTACGATCCGGACCTCTTCGTCTGCGATGTCAGCGCGAGCCACCTCTGTCTGCTGAATAAATTCAGCGTCGTCGATCATCATCTGCTGATCGTCACGCGGCACTTCGAACCGCAGGAAAACATGCTGACCTTTGCGGATCTCGAGGCGGTCTGGACCTGCCTGTCGGAGGTCGACGGCATCGCGTTTTTCAACAGCGGCCGAGCCTCGGGCGCAAGCCAGCCGCACCGCCACCTGCAATTGGTTCCGCTGCCTATGAGCGACGCGCCGGACCCGTACCCGTTCGCGCCGCTGTTCGCCGCCGGATCGGGCTCCGACATCGCCCACATTCCGGAACTGCCGTTCCGCCATGCCGTCATGTGGATACACCACGAGGTCGGGGATACGCCGCAGACGCTGGCCGAGCGCACGCAGGCGGAGTACGGCTTGCTGCTCGACGCGGTGGGTCTGGCGCCGATCGACCTGGATCGGGCCGTGCGCGCATCGGGCTCGTACAACTTGCTGTTGACCCGGCACTGGATGATGATCGTCCCGCGCTCCGAGGAGCGCTATGGCACGGTCTCGGTCAATGCGCTGGCTTTTGTGGGCTCATTGTTCGTCAAGCGCCACGAGGAACTCGAACAGATACTCGAGTCCGGACCGCTGGCGGTGCTGACCCAAGTCGCCCTGCCGCCATGAATCTTTCGCGTACACTGCGCACCCGGAATGGGCACTCCGGTGCATCGTGGGCGCGACCGCCTGAAACTTATGCCAAGGGTTACGACGACGATGAACAGAAAGCTCCTCCTTACCGCGGCCGGGTGTCTGGTACTGGCCGCTGCCAGCCCTCAGACCTATGCCGAGCGCTCGGCCGCGAGCGCCAAGGGTGCCATGTCCCGAGGGAGTTCGGGAGCCGAGGCCGATGTATCGGATCGAGCCGAAGAGATGTTGAGGAAACGCCAGCAGGACATGATCGCCATGCACGATTTGATGCACCGGATCCGGGACGCTAAGGATCCGCAGGAAAAGGCCCGTCTGATGGAGCAGCATCTGCAGATGCTCAGGGACAACTGGCAGGAGATGCGGGCCCACCGCCGGCCCCGCGCGGCGTTGCGGCGTGGAGGCAAGAGCCCCGATGGATCCGAAACCGATGGCTCGCCGGTCGGCGACGAGCCCTGAGTTCACGGACCGAGGTCCGAACAGGCGAGAGAGGGGCAGGCTTACCGGGAGGTTTCGCATGAAGCTGGCATTCTATGGCGCCACCGGGACCGTGACGGGGTCGAAGTATCTCGTGACGACGGACAACCAGCGGATCCTCGTGGACTGCGGCTTGTTCCAGGGTTACAAGCAGCTCCGCTTGCGCAATTGGGAGCGCTTTCCGGTCGATCCGGGCAGCATCGAGGCGGTGGTCCTGACCCATGCGCACATCGATCACACGGGTTATCTGCCGCTGCTGGTGCGCGACGGATTTCGGGGGCCGGTGTATTGCACGCCGGCAACCCGGGCCTTATGTGAGGTTCTCCTTCCGGACTGTGCCCATCTGCAGGAGGAGGAGGCCGAGTTTGCGAATCGTCGCGGCTATTCGCGGCACCGGCCCGCGCTGCCGTTGTATACGCAGGACGATGCGGCCGCGGCGCTGAAGCGGCTGCAGGTTTGCGATTTCGGTACTCCTTTTGCGATCGGAAAGGACTTGTCGGTCGAGCTGGCTCCATCCGGCCATCTGCTGGGCTCGGCCTTCGTGACGCTCGACCACGGTTCTCTACGCCTGGCATTTTCAGGCGATCTGGGACGCCCGCATGACCTGACGATGCGGCCACCGGTCAAGCTCCCGCGCGCGGATTACCTGGTGCTGGAGTCGACCTATGGCAATCGGCGCCATCCGGCCGTCGACCCTTTGGCGGTCCTTCGCGATGTGGTGAACCGCACCGCGGCCCGCGGCGGCGTCGTGCTGATCCCGGCATTTGCGGTCGGACGAGCGCAGACGGTGCTGTACTGCATCCGGCAGCTGAAGTTGCAAGGCGCAATTCCTGACTTGCCGGTCTACCTGGATAGCCCGATGGCCATCGACGCGACCCAGATCTTCCGTCGTTTCGCCGGTGAGCATCGTTTGGGCAGTGACGAATGCGAGGCCATGTGCCGCCATGTCAGCTACGTGAACACGGCTGACGAGTCGAAGGCGCTCAGCGCGTCGCGTGCGCCGATGATCCTGATTTCCGCGAGTGGCATGGCGACGGGCGGAAGGGTGCTGCACCATTTGAAGGCCTTTGCGCCCGATGCACGCAATACCATCCTGTTTACGGGCCATCAGGCTGGCGGTACGCGCGGTGCCCGGCTGCTCGGCGGTACCGACGAGATCAAGGTCCACGGCGATTACGTGCCGGTTCGTGCAGAGATCGGCGTGGTCGACAATCTTTCGTCTCACGCCGACTATCAGGAGACGCTCGACTGGCTGCAAGGGTTCGCGACTCCGCCGACGGAGATCTTCATCACCCACGGGGAGCCTGAAGCCGCGGATGCGCTGCGGCTGCGGATCGCGGAGCGCCTGGGCTGGCGGGTCCGGGTGCCGGAGTACCGCGAAGTGGTGGCGCTGAACTGAGGGCGGCCGCGGCCGGCAGCGCGCTGCTCCGCCTGGCCGCGCCCGACGACAGGAGTGTCTTGGAGGATGTGCGTGCGAAGACCGACGTGGGCGCGATGGGCGCCGATCTTCTCCTTGTGGCTGACGGGTTTGGTGGCGGTCGCGGCGGCACCCGTCGACGCGGACCTGTCCTGTCCGCCGTTGAATCTTGCGGTATCCCCGTCCGAACCCACCCCGTCATCCCATGCGCGAGGATTGCTGTGGAGGATCACCAGGGGTACGGCGGTGCCGAGTTACCTGTTCGGCACGATACACCTTGGCGACCCCGCGCTGGTGAGGATTCCCGAGCCGGTAGCCGACGCGCTGGATCGTAGTCGGCGCTTCGTCATGGAGGCGAAGCTGGATGTTGAGGAGATGGCGAACTGGTCCCGCAGCATGCTCAATACGGACGCCGACGCCCTCCGAAGCGAACTCGGCAGCCCGTTGTTCGGCCGTGCGATGGCCTTGTTGCCCCGCTACGGGATTCCGGACGCGATCGGTGCGATGTTGAAACCCTGGGCCTTGTATCTGACCTTGAGCACCCCGCCCGCAACGGGGGGATTGCCGCTGGATCTGGTGCTGGCCACGCGGGCCGAGAGTCAGGGCAAGACCGTCGAGGGTCTCGAAACGGTGGCTGAACAGGCTGACGTCATCGCCGGTCTGCCACGGGAGGAGCAGGTGGCGCTGGTCCGCGATGCGGTCTGTTACTACGAGACGCTGCAGGCTGACATCGAACAGACCAAACAACTCTATCTGAACCGTGATCTGGGCGCTCTCGCGGCGATGGCAACCCGCTACGGGCTCAGCGAGTCAGCGCGGTATCGACATCTGCTACAGCAACTCTTATGGGATCGTAACGCCCGGATGGTCGACCGGATGGAGCCCTTTCTTTCGGGCGGCGGCGCCTTCATCGCCATAGGCGCACTACACTTGCCGGGCCCGAAAGGCCTGCTGGGCCGGCTGGAGGCGCTCGGCTATCGTGTGACGCCCGTCTACTGAGCCCGACGCAGCTCGCTATGTGCGCAGTCGAGGACACGAGCGCTAGCCGTTGACCGCCAGGGTCAGGGTACCGGCGAGCAGCAGCGTTGCCAGCGCGACGGCCAGTCCCGCGACCGCGGCGACCGCACTGCTGCCACGTCGTTTTACGCTTGGGATAGTCCGGCGGGCGACGGCAATCCCGGCCGCCGTTGCCAACAGTATCGCTGCCGTGCTCGCTAGCGCGTGTTCACACCAGGGACAGTGCCGGGTTGCGGCCGGGTCGAAGTAATTGCAATGGGCCGCGAGGCCATGCCAGGGCCAGTCGCAACCACAGCTGAAAAGCCAGCCGCACAGCGGTGTCACGAGAAAGGCGACGCCGCCCGCGACCGCCAGAGAGCGACGGTCGGTCAGATGGCGACGAAGGGAAGACATGCTATGCAGCCCCGCTTGCCACGGTCTTGCTCATGACGTAGTCGTCGTAGACGAAGCCGCTGCCCGCGTCGGAAATCTCCTCCTGAGCGATTCGGAATCCGGCCCGTTGGTAGGCGCGGATCGCTCGCAGGTTCTTCTTGAAGACATAGAGCCGGATCTCCGGCAGCGCCCGGTCGTGGGCGGCGCGCTCGGCACAGGCCAACGCATGGGCCCCGAAACCCATTCCGTGGCATTCCGGCACGACGTACAGTTTACTGAGCCACAGGAGCGGTTCGGCCGGATCCGAACGCCAGGCGACGAAGCCAACGCGGGTCTGTTCCCGCTCGATCCAGCGGTAGGAGGCGCCGCGGTCGATGTCGGCCGCGATCAGCTCGGGACGATAGGCACGATCCCACAGGTGCCTGATGGCTGCCAGGGACAGAATGTCCGGGTAGTAATGCCGATGCCAGATGTCCCAGGCCATCGCGGACACTGCCGCGGCATCCAGCGGCAGCACCGGTGTCAATCGAGGTTCCTGTCGAAGGCCGTTCGTCGTGGCGGTGTCGCGCATGGGGGATGTTGATGCGACCTGCATCAGGCAGGCCCGCGGCGATGCCCGCCCGGTCTAACGGGAACCCGCCAGCGCGCCGACATACTTCAGATGACTGCCACAGCCGAAGCGGCAGTCCCCCGCGCCGAACCGGGGTACCAGAATATGCCCTCCGGTGACGCCATTGAGCAGGCATTCCGGCCGGGCAAAGCTGGTGACGGCTTCGATCGCGACACCCCGGGCGCCGAGTAGATAGTCGATGTGCCAGCGTGCCGGCTTTTCGGCCGTCAGATGACGTCCGATCCGTGCTGCGAGGTTCCGCCGCGCGCTGCCGGTGTACACGTAACGGCCTGCAGGAAAGTCGCATAGACCGAGAGCCCCGACGCGGACGCTCAGAGGTTCCGGAACCACGATATGCAATTGGTAGGCTCGGTGCACGGTGCTGATGTCCTTAGGCCGGGTTGTCGCTGGGTATATAGAAACAGTCCAAAGCGAAGGCGTCGGACACGTGAGCCATGAGCGCCTGGATCCCGAACTGCTCGGTCGCGTGGTGCCCGCCCGCAAACATGTAGATGCCCGCTTCCCTTGCTTCATGCCAATCATGCTCGCTCATCTCGCCGGTCACGTAGGCGTCGAGACCGGCGGCCACCGCGTCTTTCCAGCCGCCGTTGGCGCCGCCGGTGATGATGCCGATCGAGCGGATCGGCCGCGGGTCGTCGGGGGACGCCAGCAGCACCGCATGATCCAGCGCCGTCTGCAGGCGCATCCGTAACGCGGCGGCCGGCAGCGGCTCAGGCAAGCAGCCGCGGATACCGGTGGGCCGGCCCTGATGATTGCCGAAGGCATCGAGTTCGGTCAAGCCGATTCGCAGACCGAGCTGCGCGGCGTTGCCGATCTCCGGGTGCGCGTCCAGCGGCAGATGGTAGGCGAACAGATTGATGCCGTGGCGCACCAATGGGAAGACCCGTCGTGCGAACGGTCCGGTCAGGGTGCGCGCGCCATGGAACTGCCAGAACAGCCCGTGATGGACGATGAGCGCCTGTGCGTCCTGTTGCACCGCCACGGCAGCCGAGTGCGCCGTTGCCGACACAGAGAACGCGACCCGCGCGATCTCATCCGTTCCCTCGATCTGCAGCCCGTTGGGGCCGTAATCGGCAAATGAGGCCGGATCGAACAGTTCGGTAAGAAACCGGTCGAGTTCGGCGCGAGTCGTCGTGGCCGGGCCCACGAACAGGCGGCTGTCAGATGTCCTGCACCCATTCGGCGTCGCGGACGAACCGCTGTTTTTCGCGATGTTCCATTTCGGCGAGGTTCTGAAAGACTTCGCGCGCATGGGTATCGTCGATCTCGTTGGCGGTTTCGCGGTAGATGGCAATCAGTGCGTCGTCGAAGCGCATCGCCATCGTGATCACGTCGTCCACCGTCAGGTTGCTGCGCGTGCTGGAATGGGCGAGCAGCCCTTCGATGTTCGAGCTCGGCGCGTACTGCAACCACTGCTCGAGTATCTTGCGGCGCGTACCTTCTTCGAAGCGCTCCATGGCCTGCTGGCGGTTTCGCTCATGCCGGCTGAGGTAATCGAGCACCATCTTGACCCGGGTCTGTTCGGACTGAAGCCCGAGTTGATCGTAGGTCTCGCGCAGCCGTGTGTGCAGATCGATACCGTAGGCGAGTACGTCCTTGACCTGCTCGAAGTTATGCATTCTGGTTGTCATGATTCGATCCTCACTGTATTCGATTCCCTCCGGTCGCGGCGGTCGTTCCGCTCCGCATGGGCAAGTCGGCAGGACGGCGTCCATCGGGACCCAGTACCGTCGCACGACCTGTCCGAACGCACATCATAGCGCCGAACTTTTCGCAATGGCATAGCCGCTGATGCCCGGTACGGATGGCGGAGCGGGCTGGCTTCCGGCCGGTCCGGGGTTGAGTTCGTGTCACGCCTCCAACGGGTCTTCGATACCGCCGGCTCGGTTTGGCAATCCTTCCCTAGTCGGAGGATTCGCTGTACAGTCGGCAAACATTCCGGGATCGCGCGCCGGGGAGCACGCGGACCAAGGTGTCGGCGGCGGGCAATGCCCAGGGGGTTTCATGAACGTCGATCGGGTGCAGGTCGAGTCGCTCGTACCGCTGGCGATCTACTTCCTGCTGGTACTCGGCGTCGTCGGTGTGATGCTGGCCATTCCCCGCTTTGTCGCCCAGCGCCGCCGCAGTCAGGCGCGCGACGAGCCCTTCGAATCCGGCATCCTCTCGGTCGGCGATACCCACCTGCACCTCGGCGTGCATTTCTGGCCGATCGCGATCTTCTTCGTGATATTCGACCTGGAAGCCATCTTTATCTTCGCCTGGGCCGTAGCGGTGCGCGAGGTCGGCTGGCCCGGGTATCTGGAGATGCTGGTGTTCGTCAGTGTGCTGCTGGCTGCACTGGTTTATCTGTGGAAGCTGGGTGCGCTCGACTGGCGCACCCGCCGGCAGCAGCTGCAAGATTCATTGTTGTCGGAGCGGGGGTAAGCGCGATGCCCTGGACCTTGACCCGAGCCAGCGACGATCCCGCTCCGCGGCCGGGTGGAGCGCCGAACGAGGCCGCCATGAGCCGCAACGTCGTGCTGAGCCGCCTGGACGACCTGATCGCCTGGGGTCGCGCCCATTCCGTCTGGCCGTTCAACTTCGGTCTGTCGTGCTGTTACGTCGAGATGGCGACTGCCTTCACCAGCCGCCACGACATCGCCCGCTTCGGGTCGGAGGTGATCCGCGGCAGTCCTCGTCAGGCCGATCTGATCGTGATCTCCGGCACCGTTTTCCGGAAAATGGCGCCGGTCGTGCAGCGCCTGTATGAACAACTGCTGGAACCGCGCTGGGTCATCTCGATGGGATCGTGCGCCAATTCCGGCGGCATGTACGACATCTACAGCGTCGTGCAAGGCGTCGACAGCTTTTTACCGGTCGACGTCTATGTGCCGGGTTGTCCGCCGCGCCCCGAGGCGCTGCTCGAGGGACTGATCCTGCTGCAGCAGTCGATCGGCCGGGAGCGTCGCCCCATGGGCTTCGTGGTCGGCGAGGGTGGCCTTCAGGCAGCGCCCAAGCCGAGCCAGCGGGAGTTGAAAACGGCTGAGCGCATGCAGGCCGACCGGTTGCGGGATCCGGGCCAGGTGTAACGGGTTTCCAGGATGACCGAAGCCGCGTTGCAACGTCCGCCCCCCGCTGCCGAGCCGCCGGAGCCGGACATCGTGGCAGCGTTGCGCGGGCGCCTCGGTCCAGCCGGTTTGCTATGCCATCAGCCCACCCAGGACGGGATTCCGACCTGCTGGGTCGCTGCAGACCAGGTCCTGCCCGCGCTGCGCTACCTGAAGGACGAAGCCGCGCCCCGCTATGCGATGCTCTTCGATCTGACCGCGGTCGACGAGCGCCTCCGCCGTCACCGGGTCGGGCTCCCGGACAGCGATTTCACACTGGTCTATCAGCTGTTGTCGTTCGACAGCAATGACTGGTTCCGTTTAAAACTCGCCCTGCCCGCCGGCACCGCGAGCGCGCCGAGCATCACCGGTCTGTGGGCGTCTGCGAACTGGTATGAACGCGAGGTTTTCGATCTGTTCGGCATCGAGTTCGTCGGGCACCCGAACCTGCGCCGGATCATCATGCCACCGACCTGGCAGGGGCATCCGCTCCGGAAGGACCATCCGGCCCGCGCGACCGAAATGGGTCTGTTCAGTCTGCCGGCAGAGCGCCAAGCCTTCGAGCAGGAAGCCTTGCGGTTCGTGCCCGAGGAGTGGGGGATGCGGCGCAGCGGGGAGGACAACGACTTCCTGTTCCTGAACCTCGGGCCAAATCATCCCAGCGTCCACGGCGTGTTCCGCATCGCGTTGCAGCTGGATGGCGAGGAGATCGTCGACGCGGTGCCGGACATCGGCTATCACCACCGCGGCGCCGAGAAGATGGGGGAGCGCCAGAGCTGGCATAGCTACATTCCCTACACGGACCGGGTCGATTATCTTGGCGGCTCGCTGAACAATCTGCCCTACGTGATGGCCATAGAGCAAATGACCGGCATCGAGGTGCCGCCGCGCGCTCAGGTCATCCGGGTCATGATTTCGGAGTTCTACCGGATCGCCAGCCATTTACTGTTCTATGGAACCTTCGCTCAGGATGTCGGCCAGATGTCCCCGGTCTTCTACACCTTCGTCGACCGCGAGAAGGTGTTCGACATCGTCGAGTCCATCACCGGTGCGCGGATGCATTCGAGCTTCTTCCGGATCGGCGGCGTGGCCGCGGATCTGCCACAGGGGTGGGACCGGCGTGTGCGCGAGTTTGTCGATTGGCTGCCACCGCGCCTGGACGAATACGACGGCATGGTCATGCAGAACGGTTTGCTGAAACGGCGCACGCAAGGGATAGGGGTTTACGACACCGAGCAGGCCATCGCCTGGGGCGTGACCGGCGCCGGGCTGCGGGCCACCGGGCTAGCCTGGGACTTTCGCAAGGCGCGGCCTTACTCCGGCTACGAGAATTTCGAGTTCGAGGTTCCGACCGGTCGCAATGGGGACTGCTACGACCGCTGCGCCGTACGGGTCGATGAGATGCGGCAGAGTGTTCGCATCATCCGGCAATGCCTCGCGCACATGCCCGAAGGTCCTTATAAGGCACGGCATCCGCTGACGACGCCACCGCCCAAGGAACGGACGATGCATGACATCGAGACCCTCATCCAGCATTTCCTGAGCGTCAGCTGGGGGCCGGTCATTCCGCCCGGCGAGGGCTTCGCCTGCATCGAGGCCACCAAGGGCCTCAACGGCTATTACTTGACCAGCGACGGCGGCACGATGTCATACCGGACCCGTATCCGGACACCCTCGTTCCCACATCTGCAGCTGATCCCGGACATGGCCCGGGGCCTGATGATCGCCGATCTGATCGCGATCCTGGCCAGCATCGATTTCGTCATGGCCGACGTGGACCGGTGAGGAGCTAATGATGACGCCGGAAACGATCCTGACCGCGGCCGAAATCGCCGAGATCCAGGCCGAACTCGCGCATTACCCTAGCCCGTCGGCGGCGTCGATCGAGGCGCTCAAGGTCGTGCAGAAGCACCGCGGCTGGGTGGCGGACGAGCCGCTGAAGGCCGTAGCTTCCTTGCTGAACATGTCGCCCGAGGATCTGGATGCCGTCGCGACGTTCTACAACCTGATCTTTCGCAAGCCGGTGGGGCGCACGGTGATCTACTGCTGTAACAGCGTCAGCTGCTGGATGCTCGAGGCCGATGTGGTCCGCGAGCGCCTGTCCGAGCGACTTGGCATCGGCTTCGGCGAGACGACCCCGGATGGTGCGTACACCCTGTTGCCGATCGTCTGCCTGGGCGCTTGTGACCATGCGCCGGTCGTCATGGTCGGCGAGCGTCTATGCCACGATGTCAGGCCGGCACAGATCGACGCCGTCTTCGCTGACGATGTCGGCCCGGCAAGCACGGCGTCCGCGCGATGAGCGGTACCGCTACCCCACTGACGCAAAACGTTCGCCTCGACGGCGCCGCGGCGACGCTCGAACAATATCGGCGAACTGGCGGTTACCGCGGGCTTGAACGGGCGTTGGAAGAGCTGCCACCCGAGGCCGTGCAACAGGAAGTCAAGGACGCGGGACTGCGCGGCCGCGGCGGCGCCGGCTTCCCGACCGGCGTCAAATGGGGACTGGTGCCGATGGGCGACGACGCGGGGCAGAAGTACCTGGTCGTCAACGCCGACGAGATGGAACCGGGCACCTTCAAGGATCGCTACCTGATGGAGCGTGACCCGCACCAGCTGATCGAGGGTGTCGCGATCGCTGCTTATGCCGTGCAGGCCAGCGTCGCCTACGTCTTTCTGCGCGGCGAATATCATCTGGCGGCCGAGCGGCTCAAGCGAGCGATGGCCGAGGCCCTGGATCAGAGCTATCTCGGCTCGAATATCTGCAGCTCGTCCTTCAGCCTGGAACTGCATCTGCACAGCAGCGCCGGCCGCTACATCTGCGGTGAGGAAACCGCGCTGCTTAACTCGCTCGAAGGCAAGCGCGCGACGCCGCGGGCCAAACCCCCGTTTCCGCAGATCAGCGGCCTGTGGGGACGCCCCACGGTCGTCAACAATGTCGAGACACTGTGCAATGTGCCGCACATCCTCAGGGAAGGCGTGGCCTGGTACCGCGCGCTGACTGCCAGCGTCGATCCCGGCACCAAGTTGTTTGGCGCCAGCGGGCGGGTCCGGCGCCCCGGCTTGTGGGAACTGCCGATGGGCACGACGATACGGGAGATAATCGAGGACCATGCGGGCGGGATGCGGGACGGCTACCGGCTCCGCGGCCTGCTGCCCGGCGGGGCGTCCACCGATTTCCTGCTGCCGGAACACCTCGACGTGCCGATGGAGTTCGACGCGGTTGCCAAGGCCGGCAGCCGGATGGGCACGGGCACGATGATCGTGCTCGACGACCGAACCTGTCCGGTGCAGATGGTGTTGAACCTCGAGCGTTTCTTCGCGCAGGAGTCCTGCGGCTGGTGCACGCCCTGCCGCGACGGTCTGCCTTGGACGGTGCGCCTGCTCGAAGACCTCGTGGCCGGCCAGGGGCGGGCCGAGGACTTGGAACAACTGGGCCGCCTTTGTCGCCTGATGGGTCCAGGAAACACTTTCTGCGCGCTCGCGCCGGGCGCGGCCGAGCCGCTGCAGAGTGCGTTGAAGCATTTCCTCGGCGATTTCGAACGCTATTTGCCGCGGCAGTCGGAGGTCGCCTGATGGTCGGAATCGTCGTCGATGGCGAGCCACATGAGGTCCCTGCCGGCGGCAATCTGCTGCAGAGCCTATTGTCGCTGGGGCTGGACCTGCCGTATTTCTGCTGGCACCCGGCGCTGGGTTCGGTCGGTGCGTGCCGGCAGTGTGCGGTCGTGCAGTATCGCGACGAGAACGATGTGACCGGCCGTGTGGCGATGGCGTGCATGACGCCGGTCGCCGAGGGGCTGCGGATCGGCTTGAAGGCGCCGGCTGCGGTCGAGTTCCGCGCCGGCATCATCGAACTGCTGATGACCAATCATCCGCACGACTGCCCGGTCTGTGAGGAAGGCGGCGAGTGTCATCTGCAGGACATGACCGTGATGACCGGCCACACCTTCCGGCAGTACCGCGGGCTCAAGCGCACCCACCGCAATCAGTATCTCGGTCCGTTCATCAACCACGAGATGAACCGCTGTATCGCCTGCTACCGCTGCGTCCGCTTTTATCGCGACTATGCCGGCGGTGATGACCTGCAGGTGTTTGCCTCCCGCAATCAGGTCTATTTTGGCCGTTTCGAGGACGGTGCGCTGGAGAACGAGTTCAGCGGCAACCTGGTCGAGGTCTGCCCGACGGGCGTGTTCACCGATCGTACCTTCAGCGCGCATTTCACACGCAAGTGGGATCTGCAGACCGCGCCATCCGTTTGCGTGCATTGTGGGGTGGGGTGCAACACGACGCCCGGCGAGCGCTATGGCACGCTGAAGCGGGTGATCAACCGCTATCACGGCGACCTCAATGGCTATTTCCTGTGCGACCGTGGGCGTTTCGGTTACGGCTTCGTGAATTGCGCCGATCGCCTGACCGAACCGATGTTGCACGGTCAGCCGGTCACGCGCGCCGAGGGTAGAGCGCGACTGAGGGATGTGACCTTCAAGGGCGCGATCGGGATAGGCTCGCCGCGGGCCTCGCTCGAGGCGAACTTCGCGTTGCGCGAACTGGTCGGGCCCGAGAACTTCTATGCGGGGTGTGCTGACGCCGATTACGCGATGCTCGACACGATACGGCGCGTGCTGGCGTCATGGCCGGTGCATAGCCCTAGCTTGCGCGAGGTCGAAGGGGCCGACGTCGTGCTGGTGCTGGGCGAGGATGTCGGCAATACCGCACCGCGCCTCGCGCTGGCGATCCGCCAAGCCACTCGAAATTGCATGTTGGCCGCTGCCGCGGAGCTGAAGATCGCGCCGTGGCAGGATGCCGCCGTCCGCGAACTGGCCCAGCAGGTCCGTGGCCCGCTGTTCGTACTCGCGACGACGGGGACGCGTCTGGACGAACTGGCCGAGGTCGTGGTCCGGCGAACCCCTGCCGACATTGCCCGTTTGGGCTTCGCGATCGCGCATGCGCTGGAGCCTGCGGCGCCCGCCGTTTCCGGGCTGTCCGACGAGGACCGGCAACACGCCGAGTCGATAGCCGAGGCCCTCAAACGGGCAGACAACCCACTGGTGGTCAGCGGAACCGGCAGTGGTGAGCCGGCCATCGTGGAGGCTGCAGCGCAGATTGCTTGCGCGCTGAGTCGCCGCCGCAAGCAGCCGGCATCCGTATCCTTCGTCGTGCCCGAATGCAACAGCCTGGGTCTTATGCTGCTGGACCCGAAGCGCCTGGGCAAGGCGCTGGAGAGTGCAGAGAGCGGATCAGTGCCGGCGGCAATCGTGCTTGAGAGCGACTTGTTTCGGAGCGCGAGAACAGAGGCGGTCGAAAGCTTCCTGTCACGCGTGGGGGAAACGGTACTGCTCGATCACTCGCCGCAGGCAACCGCTCACCGAGCTCAGATCGTGCTGCCGGTAGGCACTTTCGCCGAGACCGAGGGAACGTTCGTCAACGGCGAGGGCAGGGCGCAGCGGTTCTTCGCGGCGATGTCGCCGCGCGGCGCAGCGATGGATAGCTGGCGTTGGCTCGCCGAGGCACATCCCCGACACGATTGGCAGTGCCTGGACGAGGTCACAGGGGCCTGCGCGGCGGCCATTCCAGTCCTGGCCCGGATGGTCGATGCGGCGCCCCGCGCGGATTTCAGGATCGATGGGCTGAAGATCCCCAGACAGACGCACCGCCGCAGCGGGCGGACGGCGGCTTCCGCGCATATCGATATCCGCGAGCCGCAGCCGCAAGACGACACCGACTCGGCCCTGGCATTCACGATGGAGGGTGATGCTTTCGATGCGCCGGCGGCGCTGCGAACCTACAGCTGGGCGCCGAGTTGGAACTCGAACGGCCAGTCGATAGCCAAGTTCCAGGACGAGGTCGGCGGCGCACTGCGCGGAGGCGATCCGGGCGTCCGGCTGTTTGAGCCGGTTCAGCGAGGTGCAGCCCCCTGGTTCACCGAGATACCCAGGGCCGTAGCCGCCGAGCCCGGCGTGTGGCTCACGGTTCCGCGATATCACGTGTTCGGCAGCGAAGCACTTTCGGCGCGCGCCGAATCGGTCGTAGAGCGCATCCCGGCGCCTTATGTCGCCTTGCATCCCAGCGATCTCGCTCGGCTGGGACATGCGGATTCCGTGGAACTGAACTGGCACGGATTTCGGGAAGTGCTGCCGGTGCTGGCCGACGACACCGTGGTTCCCGGCACCATCGGCGTGCCGGTTGGCCTCCCCGGCATGCCCTGCGGTCCCTGTCCGCGAACCTTGGCCTTGCGCAAGGCCGAACCGCACGGCTCCGGAGTCAGCACGTGAGCGTGGGGTCGCCGCTGAACATCGGACTGATCCTCGGGGCCGTGATCGCGACGGCCGCGGTGTTGATCTGGGTCGAGCGCCGGCTGCTGGCCGTCTGGCAGGACCGGCTGGGCCCGAACCGGCTAGGACCTTTGGGCTTGCTGCAGGTCGCGGCCGACATGATCAAGATCCTCAGCAAGGAAGACTGGGTTCCGCCCTTCGCCGACAAGGGCGTATTCGTTTTCGCACCCACCGTCATCATGGTCACGATGCTGACCGCCTTCGCGGTCGTGCCGATCGCACCGGACGTCGGCATCATCGACTTCAATTTCGGGCTGCTGTATTTCCTCGCCTTGTCGTCGCTATCGGTCTACAGTGCGGTGCTCGCGGGCTATGCATCGAACAACAAGTATTCGCTGTATGGCGCGTTGCGCGCCTCGGCGCAGACGCTGAGCTACGAGGTCTTCATGGGCCTGTCGGTCATGGGGGTGGTGATGCTGGCCGGCACCTTCGACCTGCGGGTCATCGTCGAGGCCCAACAAAATCTCTGGTACATCGTGCCGCAGTGCCTGGGATTCGCGGTGTTCTTCATCGCGGCGCTGGCCGAGAGTCACCGGACCCCATTCGACCTTCCCGAGGCCGAACATGAACTCGTCGCGGGTTTCCATACCGAGTATTCGGGCATCAAGTTCGGCATGTTTTTTGTCGGCGAGTACATCGGCATCACGCTGAGTTCGGCCATGATGGTGACGCTATTCTTCGGCGGCTGGCACGGTCCGTTGTTGCCGCCCGTGGTCTGGTTCGTGCTGAAGACCGCGGTTTTCATCATGCTGTTCATCCTGATCCGCGGCTCGCTGCCGAGACCCCGCTACGATCAGTTGATGGCCTTCGGCTGGAAGGTCATGCTGCCGCTGGCCTTGGTCAACCTGATGCTGACCGGGGCGCTGGTGCTGATGGTCGGGAGTGACGCGTGATGGCCGGTCTGCGGCAGATCGCCATGCAGGGGCGGGCGGTGCTGGGCATCGTGCTGAGTCAGTTCCGAACGCTGTGGCGGGTGCTGGGACATACCTTCACGCGGGCCGACACGGTTCAGTATCCGGAACAAAAGCCCGCGCTATCCCCACGCTACCGCGGGCGCATCGTGTTGACGCGCGACCCCGACGGGGAGGAACGCTGCGTCGCGTGCAACCTGTGCGCCGTCGTGTGCCCGGTCGCGTGCATCGCGCTGCAGAAGGCCGAGGACGCGCACGGCCGCTGGTATCCCGAATTCTTTCGCATCAATTTCTCGCGCTGCATTTTGTGCGGCCTGTGCGAGGAAGCCTGTCCGACCTATGCGATCCAGTTGACACCCGACTTCGAGATGGCCGAATACGACCGGCGCAACATGGTGTATGAGAAGGAGCATCTGCTGATCGACGGCCCGGGGAAGTACCATGACTACAACTTCTACCGCGTCGCCGGCAAGAGCATCGGCGGGAAGGACAAGGGCGAGGCGGAGCATGAAGCGCCCCCGATCGATATCCACAGCCTGCTGCCATGAAGGAACAGGGATGCTGTTGACCTTGTTCTACACCGCGGCCGCCGTCGCCGTGATCTCGACCGCGCTGGTCGTCACCCAGCTGAACGCGGTGCATGCGCTTTTGTACCTGATACTGTCGCTGATCGCATCGGCAGTTGTGTTTTACCTGATGGGGGCCTATTTCGCCGCGCTGCTGGAGGTGATCGTCTATGCCGGCGCCGTCATGGTGCTATTCCTGTTCGTCGTGATGTTGCTGAACCTCGGCCAGCGTACCATCGAACAGGAGCAGGCCTGGCTGCAGCCCGGAAGCTGGCGTGGTCCGGCAGTGCTGGCAGGCGTGTTGCTGACCGAACTGTTGTGGGTGCTTGCAACGGGGTCCGCGGCGGAAACCGGCCATGTCGTCAGCTCCAAGGAGGTCGGCATCCGGTTGTTCGGGCCGTATGTGTTGGCGGTCGAACTGGCCTCGATGCTGCTGTTGGCGGGTCTGGTGGGGGCCTATCATCTGGCGCGCCGCGGGGGCCGGCTGCGATGAACGCGATCCCTCTGGAACATGGTCTGGCCTTGGCTGCCATCCTGTTCGCGCTCGGACTTATCGGCGTGATGGTGCGGCGCAATCTGATATCGGTATTGATGTCGCTCGAAATCATGCTGAATGCCGCCGGACTGGCCTTCATCGTCGCGGGTTCGCGTTGGGACCAGGCGGACGGCCAGATCATGCTGCTGCTGGTGCTGAGCCTGGCCGCGGCCGAGGTCGGCGTGGCGCTGGGTCTGGTCATGCAGGTCTACCGGCGTTTTCGCACGCTGGACATCGACGCGCTAAGCCAGATGAAGGGCTGACGGAGACCGCCGATGCAGGGATTGTTGCCACTGATTCCGCTTTGTCCGCTGCTGGGCTGCCTCGCGCTGATCTTCGGCCAGGGGCTGATGCCGCGGCGGGCCGTGCCGTGGGTTGGAGCCGGTTCGGTTGGGCTGGCCGCTTTGCTGACCGGCATGGTGGGAGGCCAATTCCTGGGCGGCTCGCTGGAGCCCGTCACGGTCACATTGTGGACCTGGCTGCGTTCCGGGGAACTCGGACCGGATTTCGCGCTGTATCTGGATGCCCTGTCTTTATCGATGCTGTTCATCGTGACCGGCGTCGGCTTTCTGATCCATGTCTACTCCGCCGGCTTCATGGCGGACGATCCCGGTTCCGCGCGCTTCTTCGCCTACATGAACCTGTTCGTCGCCGCGATGCTGATATTGGTGCTGGCCGACAATCTGGTGCTGCTGTACCTGGGTTGGGAAGGCGTCGGTCTATGCAGTTATTTGCTGATCGGCTTCTGGTACCAAGAGCCTGCGAACGGTGCTGCGGCACGGAAGGCCTTCGTGACGACGCGGGTCGGGGACACCGCGCTGGCGCTGGGTCTATTCCTGCTGTTCACGGAATTGCGGACCCTGGACATCCAGCCGCTGATGGAGGCGGCGTTGAATCACTGGACATCCGGCGATCCGACGGCCTCATTGGCCGCCTTGCTCTTGCTCGGCGGAGCGGTCGGCAAATCGGCGCAGTTGCCGCTGCAGACCTGGTTACCGGACGCGATGGCCGGACCGACGCCGATCAGTGCACTGATCCATGCGGCGACGATGGTGACGGCCGGCGTCTACCTTATCGCCCGTATGCACAGTCTGTTCGAACTGGCCCCCGACGTGCTGCTATTGGTCGCGGTGGTCGGCAGCGTGACCTTGCTGATGGCGGGCTTCAGCGCGCTGACCCAGACGGACATCAAGCGCATCCTCGCCTATTCGACGATAAGCCAGATCGGCTACATGTTCCTGGCCCTCGGGGTCGGTGCGTGGCCGGCGGCGGTGTTCCATCTGATGACCCACGCCTATTTCAAGGCGTTGCTGTTTCTGGGGGCCGGCGCGGTGATCCATAGCTACCACCACGAGCACGACATCTTCCGGATGGGAGGGCTGCGTCAACGCCTGCCGGTTGCCTTCTGGAGCTTCGTTTTCGGCAGCGCGGCGCTGATGGCTCTGCCATTCACGTCGGGCTACTACAGCAAGCACGAAATCCTGCTCGCCGCGTACGCGGGCAGGGGGGGCGCATGGCTGTGGGCCGGCGGCCTGTTCGGCGCCATGCTGACGGGACTCTACAGTGCCCGGCTCCTCTTCGTCGCATTCTTCGGGCGAGCGAACACGCACGCGAGCGAGCAACTCGGATTGAGCATGAAGCTTCCGCTGTTCGTGTTGTGCGGGCTTTCGCTACTGGGCGGGTTCTGGGTAATACCGTTGGCGAGCGTGTTCGGAGAAACGGCGGTCGTGCCTCATCCCCCTGACGGGATCGGCTTGATCAGCACGTTTGCGCCACTCGTCGGTATCGCGATTGCGGCGGCCTTTTATTGGCAACGCCTGTATTCCAGCGACAACCTGATGGCCTCTAGCCTGGGCCAGCCGCTGTACCGGCTCTGGTTCAGCGGCTGGGGCTTCGACTGGCTGTACGCGCGCGCGTTCGTCGAACCGTTCAAGTGGTTCGCGCGAATCAATCAGCGCGACGGTATCGACGGGGTGTACCGCGGCATCGCGGCGCTGGCGCGCGCTGGCCATGCGCAGGCCTCGGCGGCGCAGAACGGACGGCTCCGGTGGTACGTTGCCAGTCTCGTCAGCGGCGCCGTGCTGGTGGTCGCGCTGGGAGCCTGGTGGTGATGCTGGTTTTACTGATTGCCATCCTGGCGGTGGGCGGGCTGGCGGCCTGGTACGGGGAACGCGCCGGTCCCGATGCCCCGCGCTGGATCGCGCTGGCGGCGATCTCGTTGGTCGGACTGTTGCTGCTGCCCTATTTCGGTCCCGCGGTCTCGCCGACCGATGGAGCCTGGTTGTCGGAGATTTACGCGACCTGGATCCCGCGGTTCGGTGTCGGGTTTCATCTCGCGCTCGACGGTTTGAGTCTGGCCCTGGCGGTGCTGACCGTGCTGCTCGGCGCGGCGGCCGTGGCCGCATCCTGGACCGAGATACGGGATCGGGTCGGCTTTTTTCACTGCAACCTGCTGTGGACCCTGGCCGGAGTGCTCGGCGTGTTCCTGGCGATGGACCTGTTCCTGTTCTTCGTCTTCTGGGAAGCCATGATCGTACCGATGGCGCTGTTGATCGCCATCTGGGGGCATGAAGACCGCACTGCAGCGGCGATGAAGTTCTTCCTGTTCACGCAGCTCAGCGGGCTGCTGATGCTGCTCGCGATGATCGGCCTGGTGTTGCTGCATCATCGGAATACCGGCATTTTCACCTTCGATTATCCGGTCTTGCTGAACGCCGAGCTCGACGGTGACGTCGCGCGGTGGCTGATGTTGGGTTTCTTTGTCGCGTTTGCGGTGAAGCTGCCTGCGGTCCCGTTTCATACCTGGTTGCCGGACGCGCACACGCAGGCGCCGACGGGTGGCAGCGTGCTGCTGGCCGGCGTGCTGCTGAAGACCGGGGCCTATGGTTTGCTCCGTTTCGTGCTGCCGCTGTTTCCCGAAGCGGCCGCCGCATTCGCGCCGGTTGCGCAAGGGCTGGGCGTCGCCAGCATCCTGTACGGCGGCTGGCTGGCGTTCGGGCAGGACGACATGAAGCGCCTGATTGCCTACACCAGCATCAGCCACATGGGCTTCGTGCTGGTCGGTGTCTTCGCCTGGAACGAGCAAGGCATTGACGGGGCCGTCATGACGATGCTCGCGCACGGCATCAGTGCGAGCGCGCTGTTCATGTTGGCAGGCGGACTGCAGGAACGCATCCACACCCGCGACATGCGTCGGATGGGGCGCTTGTGGGCGGATGTGCCGCGCATGGGCGCGATCGCGCTGTTTTTCTCCGTCGCTGCCCTTGGCCTTCCGGGGCTGGGCAATTTCGTCGGCGAGTTTCTGGTATTGCAGGGCGGATATCTCGTCAGCCCGGTGATCACCGCCATTGCCGCATTGGGCCTGGTCGTCGCGCCGGTCTATTCTCTGGTCCTGATGCAGCGCGTGTTTCAGGGGACTTGTCTCGAGCCGCACCGCCTGTCCGATTGCGGTGGGCGTGAGTTGGCGGCCTTCGGCGTGTTGATGCTGGCGACGCTCTGGCTGGGCCTGTATCCGTTGCCCGCATTGACGGTCGCGAAATGGGCAACGGCCCCGGTTGTGGAACTCTCGTACAGCGGCGAGGATCCGCCACCATGAGTGCGGCAGCTATCGGGTCGGCCGAGTTGACCGCGCTGCTGCCGATTGTCACGCTGGGGACGACGGCTGTCGTCGTATTGTTGTGGATCGCGTTCCGCCGCAATCATGCAGAAGCCGTCTGGCTAACCCTCGGCGGACTGTCCGCGACGCTGCTCGCGCTGGCTCCGGCAGCCGGGACGGGCCCGCGGGACGTGACCGGACTGCTGCGCATCGATGGCTATGCGCTGTTCTTCATCGCCTTGTTCTGCCTGGCCGCGATCATTGTCGTGCTGCTGGCACGCGATTATCTGCGGGAGCGTGCCGAGCAGCCGGAAGAGTTCTATCTGCTGCTGCTGACGTCATTGCTGGGCGCCTCGGTGCTCGCGGCCAGTACGCACTTCGCTTCGTTCTTTCTGGGCCTGGAAACCCTGAGCATCTCCTTGTTCCCGCTGATCGCCTATGCGACGCGCGATGCGCGCGCGCTGGAAGCCGCGACGAAATATCTGGTGCTTTCAGGGGTGGCGTCGGGGTTCCTGCTGTTCGGCATGGCTCTGGTCTATGCTGAGACGGGGAGTCTGGCCTTCGGTGGCACCGCACCGGCCGCTACGGCGGTGCTGCAGGCCGGTGCGGTGCTGATCCTCGTCGGTGTGGGGTTCAAACTGTCGTTTTTTCCGTTTCACCTGTGGACCGCCGACGTCTATCAGGGCGCGCCGGCGCCGGTCACGGCGCTGCTGGCGACCGTGTCTAAAGGCGCGGTATTTGCCGTGTTGCTGCGGTATGGCGTCGATGCCCCGCTGGCGCGCTTGCCGATGTCCGAGACGGTCCTCGGTACGCTGGCCGGCGCCTCGATGCTGATCGGGAATCTCGCAGCATTGGCGCAGCACAATCTGAAACGCCTGCTGGCCTATTCCTCGATCGCCCACATGGGGTATTTGCTGCTGGCCGTCATCGCCATGCAGCGGATCGGTCCCGCGCTCGCCGCCGAAACGCTGGGCTTCTACCTGGCTGCCTATACCCTGACGACACTGGCGGCCTTCGGCGTGATGACGGCGATGAGCCCGGCCGATCGGGAGGCTGAGGAAATCGGCGACTACGCCGGACTGTTCTGGACACGGCCCGCGATCGCGCTGTTGCTGACACTGTCCCTGCTGTCGTTGGCGGGTATTCCGCTGACGGCCGGGTTTATCGGGAAGTTCTATCTGTTCATCGCGGCGAGTCACGCGGCGCTGTGGCCATTGCTCGGGCTGTTCGTCGTCGGCAGCGGCCTCGGCCTCTATTACTACCTTCGGGTCATCTTCCGGATGGCCGCGTCCGTCGGAGAAGGAACGGCACCCGGGCCATCGGGAGCGCTGCAGGTGAGCCTCGGCACCGAGGCAGCGCTGGCGTTTCTGGGGTTGTCGATTGCCGTGCTGGGGCTGCTGCCGGCGAGTCTGATCGACTTTCTCGCGGCCGAGGCGCTGCGCTAACGCCCGGATACGACACGCCGCAGTGCACCATCCTTCATCCGAAGGAGGGTCTGGGTGATTGTGCGGCTGCCGATTGCGAGCGACCGGTCGAAACTCGCCGGCTGATGTCTTTGCCGCCTGATTTCTTTATCCGGTCGACCGAGAAGGATTCCCGGTGCCGGCGGCCACCTTCATGAGCGCGCCAGGAAAGCCGCCTGCAGACATTGGTACGCGTAGCGCGTGTCCCATGTCAGAAACGCGCAATACCGAATCCGCAATTCCTGCAGGCAGGCGACGATCTTTCTGGCCGTGTTGGGACAAGGACGCCGCGCGTAGGAGCGAAGCAGAAATGACAGCGCTGCTTCCAAGGTTTCCATGGGAAGAGGTCGCGGCATGGGTCTTCTCGGACTCGGGTGGTTGCGAATAATTCTCATCCAAGCCGTGGCGAATTGCAACCGCTCGGGTCGAGGGAAAGCGCATCGAGCGACGCTTGCCGCTGCGTCGCTCCCGAAGGATTTCCCGATGGCCGGATCGAGCGAGCGGGCCTCCGAATAACGGGTGCCGGCTTGGTGCCGCAGATCTCCCTTGAGCACGCTCCGGGCGGGTCGCCCGTCGCGGAGGTGTTACAATCGCGTGCTTGAGTTAGGCAAACAGACAGTGACGGAGCATGGCAGGTCATAGTAAGTGGGCGAACATCCAGCACCGGAAAGGGGCTCAGGATGCGCGGCGCGGCAAGCTGTTCACGAAGCTGATCCGGGAAATCACCGTATCGGCGCGGCAGGGTGGTCCCGAGGCGGCAAATAACCCGCGGCTGCGGGCAGCCGTGGACAAGGCCCTGACCGCGAACATGTCCAAGGACACGATCGATCGCGCAATCAAGAAGGGCGCGGGGGCCGGGGAAGGCGACAACTATGAGGAAGTACGCTACGAGGGGTACGGGCCGGGCGGCGTCGCCGTCATGGTCGATTGCCTGACCGACAACCGCAACCGCACCGTGGCCGAAGTCCGGCACGCCTTTTCGAAGGCGGGCGGTAACCTGGGCACCGACGGGTCGGTCGCCTATCTGTTCACGAAGGTCGGGCAACTGAGCTTCCCGGCCGGGGTCGAGGAAGACCGGGTCATGGAAGCAGCCCTCGATGCCGGTGCCGACGACGTGATCACGAACGACGATGGATCCGTCGACGTCCTGACGGCGCCCGAGCATTTCGAAGCGGTGCGCGATGCGCTGGTCACGGCAGGTCTTGTCGCCGAGAATGCCGAAGTGACGATGCGGGCCAACACGGCGAGCAAGCTCGACGCCGCCGACGGCGAAAAGATGATCCGCCTGCTGGAACGCCTGGAGGACCTCGACGACGTGCAGAACGTCTATTCGAATGCCGACATCAGCGAAGAGATTCTTGCGAAGATCGCGTGAAGCGGGTGTTTGCATTGACGGTCGTGCCGCGAACGGCAATGCCCGAGGCTGACGCGACAACTTCCCCTTGCAGCGCGGGCCGCGGCCCGGCGGTCGCCGCTTGACGCGCGTACTGGGCATCGACCCGGGTTCCCGCATCACCGGTTTTGGTGTGGTCGACGAATTCCCCGGTCGCCTGGCCGTCGTCGCCTGCGGCTGCATCAAGACCGAAGCCGATTCGTTTCCCGAGCGTCTGCGACAGATCTATCAGGGTATCTTTCAGGTTGTTGAGGAGCATGCGCCGACCGAGATCGCGATCGAGCAGGTGTTCGCCCACAAGAACATGGACTCGGCGTTGAAACTGGGCCAGGCACGGGGCGCGGCGATCTGCGGCGGCATCGCCGCCGGTCTGCCGGTGCACGAATATGCTGCTCGCGAAGTTAAACTGGCGCTGGTCGGAAAGGGCAGCGCCGAGAAGCAGCAAGTCCAACACATGGTTCGCATTCTGCTCTCGTACAAGGAACCGCTGACCTTGGATGCCAGCGATGCGCTGGCAGTGGCCTTGTGCCATCTGCATCATCAACAGACACGGCGCCGCATGCAGCGAGTCGCCGGGGTGGGGCGATGATCGGCTTTCTACGCGGTACGCTGGTCGCAAAACGCGCACCTTCGGTGCTGGTCGATGTCGGTGGCGTTGGCTACGAGGTCGATGCGCCGATGTCGACCTTCTTCCAGTTGCCCGAGCCCGGCGTCGAGGTGTTGTTGTTCACGCATCTCGTCGTTCGGGAAGACGCGCATAGCCTGTTCGGCTTCCTGTCCGAGGAAGAGCGCGCGCTGTTCCGCAACCTGATCCGGGTGACCGGAATCGGGGCCAAGCTGGCGCTCGGCATCCTGTCCGGTGTCAGCGCCGACGAGTTCCAGCGCTGCGTGCTGGCCGAGGACACCGCGCGTCTGGTGCGCCTGCCCGGCATCGGCAAGAAGACGGCCGAGCGCCTGATCATCGAACTGCGCGACCGGCTGCCGCAGACTCCAGCCGGCCTCGACCTGCCGGCGCGCGCGGTCACGCAGCAGCCGCTGGGCGCTGCCGACGAGGCCATCAGCGCGCTGCTGGCGCTGGGTTTTCGTCCGGCCGAGGCCAGCGCGCTGGTCCAGGCCATCCCGGCTGAGGGCAAGACCAGCGAAGACCTGATCCGCGCCGCGCTGCAAGCGGCCGCCCGATAGGTAGCGGGTTGCCGTGACGCAGTCCCGCCTGATCAGCCCCGGCGCCGATTCCGACGACGAAGCGATCGACCGGGCGATCCGCCCACGCCGGCTCGACGACTACGTCGGCCAGGCTGCGATGCGCGAACAGATGGCAATCTTCATCCAGGCCGCGCTGCAACGTCGCGAGGCGCTGGATCATGTGCTGATCTTCGGTCCGCCCGGACTCGGCAAGACGACACTGGCCAACATCGTCGCCAACGAACTTGGCGTGCAGATCCGGCACACCTCAGGCCCCGTCCTGGAAAAGGCCGGCGACGTTGCCGCACTGCTGACCAACCTCGAACCGCGCGACGTACTGTTCATCGACGAGATCCACCGGCTGAGCCCGATGGTCGAGGAAGTGCTCTATCCGGCGATGGAGGACTACCAGATCGACATCATGATCGGGGAAGGTCCGGCCGCCCGCTCGATCAAGCTCGACATCCCACCCTTCACGCTGGTCGGTGCGACGACGCGCGCCGGTTTGCTGACCTCGCCGCTGCGCGACCGCTTCGGCATCGTGCACCGACTGGAGTTTTACTCGGTCGACGAACTGACGCAGATCGTCACGCGCTCGGGCCGCATTCTCGGGCTGGCAATGACGCCCGAGGGCAGCCGCGAGGTGGCCCAGCGCTCGCGCGGCACGCCGCGGATCGCGAACCGGCTGCTGCGGCGGGTCCGCGATTTCGCGCAGGTCATGGCCGACGGTGAAGTGACGCTGGAGGTGGCCGGCAAGGCGCTCGAGATGCTGAAAGTCGATCCGCACGGATTCGACCAACTCGACCGCAAATTCCTGATGACGATGATCGACAAGTTCGACGGCGGCCCGGTCGGTCTGGACAACCTCGCGGCAGCGATCGGCGAGGAACGCGGCACGATCGAGGACGTGCTGGAGCCCTATCTGATCCAGCAGGGTTTCATCATGCGCACGCCGCGCGGGCGCGTCGCGACGCGCAGCGCCTATCTGCATTTCGGCCTGGAGCCGCCGCGCTTCGCGGGGGCGACGGAGGAATTGTTTTGACCGCTGCCGCGGCGCGCTTTATCTGGCCCGTTCGTGTCTACTACGAGGACACGGATGCCGGCGGCGTCGTCTATCACGCGAATTACCTCCGTTTCATGGAGCGGGCACGAACGGAACGCCTGCGGGCACTCGGCCTTGAGCTGACCCATCTGCAGGAAACCGAGGGCCTGGTGTTCGCCGTACGTGGGATGGAGGTCGATTACCTGAGGCCCGCGCGCCTCGGCGACCAGTTGCTGGTCACCGCCGATGTCGACGACATCAAGCGTGTCAGTCTGACCTTTCGACAGGCTGTTTACCCACCCGAGTCCGCCAGCGACGCCTATTGCACGGCGCGCGTGCGCGTCGTCTGCCTGTCCGCGGATGGCTTTCGCCCGATGGCCATGCCCGATCATTTATTGGAGCGGATCCGCGATGTCGCCTGAAACCTCGCTGCTGGAACTGGTCGCGCACGCGAGCTTCGTGGTGCAACTCGTGATGCTCGCGCTGCTGGCCGTGTCGATCGTGTCGTGGACGTTCATCTTCGGCAAGTACCGGGAGATCAAGCGGGCCGAGGCAAACTGCGAGGCGTTCGAAGAGCGCTTCTGGTCGGGTATCGATCTGACGGCGCTGTACCGCGAGCTCTCCCGTGACGAGCACGAAAGCGAAGGGGTCGAGAACATTTTTCGGGCGGGGTTCAAGGAGTTCGCCCGACTGCGTCAGCAGGCGGGCATCACGCCGGAGGCCCTGATTTCCGGCGCGCAGCGCGCGATGCGGGTGGCCCTGACGCGGGAGGTGGAATTGCTCGACGAACACCTGCCGTTTCTGGCGACGGTCGGCTCGACCAGCCCGTATATCGGATTGTTTGGAACGGTCTGGGGAATCATGAATGCCTTTCGTTCCCTGGGGAATGTCAAGCAGGCCACGCTGGCAATGGTGGCTCCGGGCATCTCCGAAGCGCTGATCGCGACCGCCATGGGCCTGTTCGCGGCGATTCCGGCGGTCGTCGCCTACAACCGGTACACCACGGCGATCGACCGTCTGGCGAACCGCTACGAAACCTTTGCCGACGAGTTCCTGAGCTTGCTGCACCGTCAGGCTCACACGCAATGAACGCTCCGCGGACGCGCGGCCGTGGCCGGCGCCGGGCGATGTCGGAAATCAACGTCGTTCCCTATATCGACGTTTCGCTGGTGCTGCTGATCATCTTCATGGTTACGGCGCCGATGCTGCAGACCGGAGTGGACGTCGATCTGCCCGACGCCAACGCCAAACCCATCGACGCCCAGGCGGAATTACCGGTTCTGGTAACCATCGACGCCCAGGGCAACCTGTTCATCGACGTCGGCAATCAGGGTGATCGGCCGGTCGCGGCAGAGGCCTTGACGCGTCAGATTCAGGCGGCGCTCGCCCGCAAACCAGGCCGGGCCGTGTTGATACGGGGCGATCGGGCCGTGGACTACGGTCGGGTGATCACGGTGATGGCAGCGCTGAAGGAGGCCGGTGTGCCCAACGTCGGCCTGATGACACGCCCAATCGAGCAATGACCGCACCGTCCGCGCGCGGCCGGGCCGTGTCGTTCGGGTGGTCGGTCCTGGTGCACCTCCTGTTGCTGATGCTCCTGGTGTTTCGGTTCGACCGGGTAACGGAGGTGAGGCCGCCCGCCCAACCTGAAATCATCGAGGCTCACGTCGTCGAGTCCGCGCCGGTGAAGTCGCGCACGAGACCGCCGCGTTCGATCCCGGCGCTACCCGAAGCTACACCTCGCGAGGAGCCCGCAACGGCGGCCGGTCCTGAAGACGCAGGTGGTCAGGCGGTGCGCCCGGTCGAGGTACCGCCCGAAGAGACAGCGCCGTCGAGTCCGGATCCTGCCGAAAAGGCTGCGGCTAGCCGCCGAAACGAGGAGGCGCGCCAACAGGCCCGGGTGCAGGAACGGAATGAGGAGGCGCAGCGTCGCCGTCGCGAGCTGGAACACGAGGCGGCCCGGAACGCGGCCCGCGCGCAGGCGGAGCTTCAGGCGCGGGCTGCCAAGGAACAGGCCGAGCGTGCGCGAGCCGAGCGGCTCCGCAAGGCGGAACACGAGGCGGCGGCCCAGGCTGAGCGCGAGGAGCAGGCCGCAAAGGCCGCACGGATGAAAGCCGAGGCCGAAAGTCGCGCCCACGCCGAAGCTGTGCAGAAAGCCGAACGGACTGCGCGAGAGAAAGCCGCACGGGAGTCTGCTGCGAAGTCCGAGCGCGAGGCGGCTGCCCGCGCCCAGTCGAAACGGGAGGCCGGGGAGCGCGATGCGCTGGCGGCTCGCGCCAAGGAAGAAGCTGAACTCAGGGACAAGGCCGCGGCGGAACTGGCAGCGCGGCGGCAGGCGGAGCGGGACGCGAAGGAGCAGGCGGACCGGGCGGCGGCACGAGCCAAGGCTGAAGCTGCAGCGAAGGCCGCCGCTGAAAAGGCCGCGAAGGAACAGGCCGCGCAGGCCCGGGCCGAAGCCGAATTGCAGCAGAGGCTGGAAAAGGACGCCCAGGAGCGTGCCGCGGCCGTGGAGCGGCGGGAACGACAGGAACGCGAGCGGGCCCTGCGCGAACAGTTGGCGCAGGAAGCCGAGGCCGGGGACGAGGCCCGTATCGATGATGCCGCCCAGCAATGGGCGATTAGCAAGATCAAGCCGCGCATCAAGGCCCGTTGGGTCCGGCCGCCTTCAGCGGGCCGCGGTATGTCCTGTAAAATGCGTGTCAGCACCGACGCCGGTGGGCAGGTAACCGGCGTGGTACTCGGCAGTTGTTCCGGGGACGCGGCGTTCGCCCGTTCGGCCGAAGCCGCGGTCATGAAGGCTTCACCCTTGCCGATGCCGCCCGATCCCCGCGTGTCGGCCCGGTTGCGTTCCTTTCAGATCACCTTTCAACCCGAATAGCATGCGTCAGCCCCATTCCCGTCGTCGCTTCGCAGCCCGTCTCTGGTGCTTGTTCGCGGGCATCTGCTGGCTCGGTCTCGCGGTGGCCGAGGTATCGCTGAAGATCACCGAGGGCGTGGAGGGTGCAACGCCGATTGCTGTGGTCCCGTTCGGTGGCGCCCAGGGTGGCGACAACATCGGCGCCATCGTCGCCGCCGATCTCGAGCGCAGCGGGCGGTTCACGCCACTGCCCGTCAGCGCCATGCTGGAGCAGCCGACGCAGCCTTCGGAAGTCCGGCTCCGTAGCTGGCAGACCCTCGGGCAGGATTATCTGGTGATAGGGCGGGTGCAGCCCGGAGGTGGCGAGCGCTACGTGGCTGAGTTCTCCCTTTACGACGTGCTGAAGGATGCGCCACTGCTGGAGCAGCGCTTGCCCTTCGCGGGCGCCGAGCAACGCCGCGCCGCGCATCGTATTGCGGACATCATCTACCAGCAGCTGACCGGTGAGGCCGGTGGGTTCGCCGCTCCGGTGGCTTTCGTGACCGTCAGCGGCCGCAGTGCGCAGGAGCGGAAATACCAGCTGCAGATCGCCGACGCGGATGGTTTTGGAGCACACACCGTCTTGAGTTCGCGAGAGCCGATCATGTCCCCGGCCTGGTCGCCGGACGGCACCCGTCTGGCCTACGTGTCGTTCGAGCAGGGGAGTTCGGCCGTGTATGTGCAGACACTCGCCACCGGTGCCCGGGTCGTCGTGTCCGAGCGCAAAGGAATCAACGGCGCACCGGCTTGGTCGCCCAGCGGACAGGAACTGGCGCTGACCCTGTCCAAGGACGGGAACCCGGACATCTATGTGATGGCGATCGACAGTCGCGCGCTGCGCCGGCTGACGGATTCCCCCGGGATCGACACCGAGCCGGCCTGGTCGCCTGACGGGCGGAGCATCGTGTTCACGTCCGACCGGGGCGGACGCCCCCAGCTCTACCGGATGTCGGCAGCTGGCGGACAGGCCCAGCGCATCAGTTACGAGGGGGACTACAACGCACGCGGGGCGTACTCTCCGGACGGCCGTTACCTGGCGATGGTTAACGGGTCTGGCGGTCGCTATCGCATTGCGGTGATGAACCTGGCGACGGGTGCGCTGACGCACGTCAGTCGTGGCCCGCTCGACGAATCGCCCGGTTTCTCGCCCAACGGCCGCATGCTGCTCTATGCGGCGCGCATAGACGGTGCCGCGCGGCTGGTGGCGACGCCGCTTGCGGGTGGACGGGAGCAGGTGCTGCAGATCGGCCCGGCCGACGCACGCCAGCCGGCCTGGTCGCCGCGGGAGTAAGTCATGGCGATCCGCCTTTGGCAGCCGGTTGCTGCCGTGTTTTTCACGAGGCGTGGCTCAAGCGAGGACACACAATGGCCTTGAAGTTCTGGAATGGCGCGGCCTGCCTGGTCATCATCGCCTTTCAGGGGTGCAGTTCGTCCGGAACCAAGCCCGAGGCTGCGGCTCAGTCAGGCTCCGGGCGCGGCGGTGCGGCGCAAGTCGGCCGCTATGACCCCGCCGACGCGGCGGCGCAGGGGCAGCAGCGTGCGCGCGGAGCAGCCGATGCCGCCATGGGCTACCGGGCCCCGTCTGAACGCGTGATTTATTTCGAGTACGATAGCGACGACGTACTACCGGAATACGTGCCGCTCATCAACGCACACGCGGCGTATCTGAGCGCCAACCCGAAGCGTGTCGCCACGCTCGAGGGTCATGCCGATGAGCGCGGCTCCTCCGAATACAATGTCGGGCTGGGAGAACAGCGGGCAAGGGCGGTCGCCCGCATGCTGGGACTGCAGGGTGTGTCGGAAGGCCAGTTGCAGATCGTCAGTTACGGCGAGGAGAAGGCGGCCGACCTCGGGCATGATGAGGCGGCCTGGCAGCGTAACCGCCGGGTTGAAATCAACTATACGGGACGTTAAGCGATGCGTGGATACCTGATCGTGGTAGTGGCGGGGCTGGGTCTGGCGATGCAGGCCGGTGCCCTCCGGGCAGCGGAACCTTACGACGTGTACGATCGTGCTGCCGGGTACGGGGTCGATACGCTCGAGCGCCGCGTGGAAAAGCTCGAGAAGAAACTCTCCGGCCAAGCCCTGAGCGGCATCAATGAACAAGTCGATCGGCTGCAGTCCGAGGTACAGCGGCTGCGCGGTGAACTCGAGAAAGCGACCAACGAAATCGCGCGGGTCAAAAAGTTGCAGAAGGAGGAGTTCGCCGATCTGGAAGCGAAGCTGCAGCAATTCGGCAAGGCGCAGACCGATCTGCAGACTCAGGTTCAGGCGCTGACTCCGCCCGCTCCCGCTACGGCGCCCGGCACGGTGCCCGGCGACGGCAGCGCGCCGATACCTGGGCAGCCGACCGATCCGGCGGCAGCAGTTCCGGGGCAGGCTCCGCCTCCCGGGACAGCGCCTGCCGATCCGGCCGCTGCGCAGACTGCAGCGGCTCCGCCCGCCGTCGCACCGCGGGAAGCGGCTTACCAGAAGGCTTTCGGAATTCTGAAGGAAGGCCGCTATCCGGAGGCCATACGGGAGCTTAAGGCATTCCTGACGGCATACCCGAGTGGGGAATATTCCGACAACGCGCAGTACTGGCTGGCTGAAGCTTTTTACGTGACGAAAGACCCAGCGGCGGCGCGCAGCGCCTTCGACACGGTCATCAAGAGTTATCCGCAGAGTTCGAAAGTCGCCGACGCCATGCTGAAGCTCGGCTTCATCGACTACGACATCGGGCAGTACGCGCAGGCTCGCGCGACGCTGAGCGAGGTCATGCGGACTTATCCGAACTCCAGCGCCGCAAAGCTGGCGGAAAAGCGGCTCGAGCGGATGCAGCAGGAAGGGCGATAGCCGAGCGATGATTGGGGTAACCGGCGGCCGTCGAGGACGCGCCGCCGGTTATGGGGACCGGGCCGAGACCCCGTCCGTGTGTTCTTACTTCTTTTTCGGTTTCGCCTTGGCTTCGGCGGCCGGCTTTTCGATGCCGAGCAACTCCACCTCGAACACCAGCGTGCTGTTCGGCGGGATTGGTCCGACGCCCGCTTCGCCATAGGCCAGAGCGGCCGGGATGAAGAGCTGCCACTTCGAACCTTCGCCCATCAACTGCAGGCCTTCCGTCCAGCCCTTGATGACCTGATCCACACGGAACGAGGCCGGCTCGCCCCGCTTGTACGAGCTGTCGAATTCCGTGCCATCCGTCAGCGTTCCCTTGTAATGCACTTTCACGGTGTCGCTGGCCTTGGGTTTCGGACCTTTGCCTTCCGTGACGACGAGATACTGCAGACCGCTGGGCAGCTTCACAACGCCGGGCTTCTTGGCATTTTCGTCAAGGAAGGTCTGGCCAGCCTTCAGATTCTTGTCGCCGGCTTCCTTTTGCGCGGCTTGCGCCTTCTCGGTCAGGCTCTTCCGCAGATCGGCCATCGTCTTGGCCATGGCTTCATCGGTCATGGCGGATTTAGCGCCGGACATGGCATCCTGAATGCCTTTCGTGAAGACCTCGGGATTTACCTCGACGCCCTGCTTCTTGAAGTCGCCGCCGATCTGGTGGCCAATGCTGTAGCTCACGCGGTCCTTTTCGTCCTTGAATGCGGCCTCGTCGGCATAAGCCACGCCGGTGAGCCCGATGATCGAGGCCGTGACGGTCAGAACATGTTTCATTCTTGCTCCTTCAGTAGTGGGCATGTGGGTAAAGGATTCCTTGGCTTCCTGTCGCGAGCGCGGCATGGTGGGGATCGAGACCTTCGCAAGGACTCCTCCCTGTTGTCGCCAGCGCCCAGCGCGGCGCAACATTGTCGCAGGATGTGCCGCAGCGTGCACTCATCGGCTCGCTGGGCCGAGCCTTGCGGGCGATACTGGATTGGAACGGTGTCCGACGCTCCGCAGAGAACGGGCAACGTTGAAAACAGGGGTCCCTCTGTTCCTGGGTCGGGCCTTCGGACTCAACTCCCCCTTGATCGATCGGCCCAAAGCGGACATCATCCGCGCTGGCTTTGACCCGGCGGCGACGCACGGAGCCCGCGAGGCCCGATGTCTTCGCCACCGACTGCTGCAGTGCAGCCCGTATCTCGGTCGCAGCTATCGCGTTTTGCGCTCAACGCGTGGGATATCCCGATAGCGGCGCCGTTCCGACGCACTGGCTATCGCCTCATGCCCAGAAGCGGATGAGCGTGCCGAGCTGACCCTACCATCGCAGGATCCGTAACAATGACGATACGCACTCGATTCGCCCCCAGTCCGACGGGTTATCTCCACATCGGTGGGGCGCGAACCGCGTTATTCTCCTGGCTTTATGCACGCCGGCATGGCGGGACCTTCGTGCTTCGCATCGAGGACACCGATCTGGAGCGGTCAACCGCCGAGTCGGTCAATGCGATTCTTGAAGGGATGACGTGGCTCGGACTGGAGTACGACGAAGGGCCGTTTTACCAGACGGAACGCTTCGACCGGTATCGCCAGGTCACACAACAGTTGCTCGATGAGGGCAAGGCCTACAAATGCTACTGCACCAGGGAGGAACTGGATGCCATGCGGGCGGATCAGATGGCCCGCAAGGAGAAACCCCGTTACGATGGACGCTGCCGCAACCGCAGCGAGCCGCGCCCGGGCGTCGAACCCGTGGTGCGGTTCCGCAATCCTGACGAAGGTCAGGTTACCATCGAGGATATGGTGCGCGGCCAGGTGCTGGTCTCGAATGCCGAACTCGACGATCTGATCATCGCGCGCTCGGACGGGACACCGACCTACAATTTCACCGTCGTCGTGGACGATCTCGACATGGGCATCACGCATGTCATTCGGGGTGATGACCACCTCAGCAATACGCCACGCCAGATGAACATTTTGGCGGCATTGGGTGCGCCGCTGCCGCGGTATGCGCATGTGCCGATGATTCTCGGCGCGGACGGCTCGCGCCTGTCGAAGCGCCATGGTGCGGTTAGCGTGATGCAATACCGGGACGACGGTTATCTGCCGGAGGCGGTGCTGAACTATCTGGTGCGTCTGGGCTGGTCTCATGGCGATCAGGAAGTGTTCTCGGTCGACGAGATGATCGAACTGTTCGACCTGGGGCAGATCAACCATTCGGCTTCGAGCTTCAATCCCGACAAGCTGCTGTGGCTGAACCATCACTACCTGATGCACGGCGACCCCTTGCATGTCGCCCATCATCTGCGTTGGCATCTGGGTCAGCTGGGCATCGATCCGACCGACGGCCCTGATCCGGTCGAGATCGTCAAGGCACAGCGCGAACGCTGCAAGACCCTGGTCGACATGGCCAGGCACAGCGCGTTCTTCTACCGCGATTTCGCCGCGTACGACGAGAAGGCCGCGCAGAAGAATTTCGCCGGCGACGCGCCGCGGGTGTTGGAGGCGTTGCGGGCGGCGCTTTCGGATCTGTCGGACTGGCAGCGCGAGGCCATACATGGGGTGCTGGCCTCGACGGCCGAGGACCTGGGCGTAAAACTTGGCAGTGTGGCCCAACCGTTGCGTGTCGCCGTGACAGGGACGAGTGTATCGCCGCCGATCGATGTGACGGTGGAATTGCTGGGCCGCGAGAAGACGCTGTGTCGCATCGACCGGGCCAGGGAATTCGTTCGGGCGCTTGGTTTGGGGTAGACAAGTCCAGCGAGGCTGCTATAATGCACGGCTTACGCGGCTGGGGCCATAGCTCAGCTGGGAGAGCGCAACAATGGCATTGTTGAGGTCGGGAGTTCGATCCTCCCTGGCTCCACCATCCTCAACCGCGTAAGTATCCGTTCCTGTCCCCATCGTCTAGAGGCCCAGGACACCGCCCTTTCACGGCGGCGACGGGGGTTCGAATCCCCCTGGGGACGCCAATGACAAAGACGGCTTGATCGGCGCATCGAGTCGTTTTCGGGCAGATGGGGTGAGCCCATTCTGACGCGATTTTCCAGCTGCTTCGAGGTTGCCTGCACGATGGCATCGATTGCTCGGACTCTGCTGAAATTCTCCATCTGGCTGGTTTTCTTCCTGCCCATGACCGCCTGCAATACCTGGTCCGGTTTCGGCAAGGATTTGCAGCACCTGGGCAAGAGCATCGAAGATCGCGCCAAGGAATCGCCGTCCACCGACAAGTAGCCACCGTCGGTTGATCTCCCCCAGTCGCTGATGGCGGTGTTGGGGCGGTTTCCATGGCAAGCCGTCGCTTCGCGATTGTCCCAGTCCGAGTCTCTATTCCTTAAATGATGTGCTCGGGCGGGCGCATGCCCGCGTGTAGTGGACAGAGCACTCACCTGCCGCCAGTTTCGCCTTGCTGAAGCTCGACTCGCGTAAGGAAGCCGTAGCGAGCGGGCAGGGCTCATTATCGTCGCTCCAGGGTACGGTCCATGCGAGGTGCGCTCAACGGTTCGCGCAATCACTCCTCCTTGCGACGCTTACGAGCCCTTGGTTTGCCCTGCATTTCAAACGGGTAAATCCAGGAAAAGCCGGACAAGTTTGGGGATAAGGATGCCTCATTCGGCCTACAACCGCTCTGGCGCTCGGGCGTTATCGATGCTCTCGCATGAGATGCCGACAACCCGGGCATCTGGGTGCTGTGAGGTTGCTCAGCCAGACCAGCAGCGCAAAAGGGAAGCAGCAGAGCATCGCCAGGAACCGCAGGATATCGACCAGCCCTTACGATGCGGGCTCGCATTAACGGGCGAAACGCCCTGGTCACCAGATTACTAGCGGTCGCCGCTGCTGATTGGATCGTGTTCGGTCTCCGCGTCGAATGCATCGCACGGCCACAGCTTGGCCGCCCCGTAATCTTTGTCGTCAAGCTTTCCGAAATCGGCGAAAAGTTCATCCGGGAGATCATCCAGGGAGTCCGGGTTGGTTCTGGTGCCCATGGTGCGCCTTAAGGGGTCATGCCGAGTTGCTGGGTACCGAAAGCCGTTCGCAGACGGTGAGCCTTGGGGGGATGGCGCCGTCATTGACAGTCGATCGAAATTCTCGATCCGTCAGCTTCCGGTAAGGTGCTTGATGGTAGCGGAGAAGAAACAGGTCCGTCACTCGGGAGAATCCGCATATGGGTAAGCGAATGCCTGCCGATCAGAAATTCGGCCAGGCCCTGAGTCAACTGGAATATCTAACAGGTTGGTTGGATTCGTAGGGAACACGGAGGGCGAAAGAGATCGCGAGAAGGAGTATCCGCAGTGTCGGAATGAATCCGTCAGCACGTCTCGGTGCTGAAGACGGTTCGATGGCAGGGCCTGTGTCCCCGAAAGGCTCGTCCGTCGGGCGTTGGGCATCTGGACTTCCGTGTACTCCTTAAGCTTCAGGACTCACTCCGTAGTGGTACGGATAGCGAGGCCGTTGCCGAGGCGGTAACTTTATCTGTCCGTTCGCCCGACAGCGGGTAGGGAAGCAGGAGCGTTCATTAGAACGGGGGGCTGGACGCGAAGTGTTTCAATCAAGATTCGCTGGAGGTAAAGCATGAGCGTGGAGACCGGAAGCAAAGCAGCTGAATGGTTGCAGCGGCAGAGTTCGCAGCTGAGTATCGAACTTGCCAGGCGCTTGACGCGCGAAGCCAGGATTGCGCGAGTAGCCTATGCGCGGGCCGCGCGGAGAGGGTTCGAACCGGGGCATGAACAGGAAGACTGGCTGGCGGCCGAGCACGAAGTGGATTCCGTTTTCGACAGGGGCCGCACACCGAACGTACTCAGGGATTGACGTGACTGCGGGGCGCAGCCACCTTCCGGGTCCATCCCGTGGAAGCGCCCCCGCGGCACAATTGCGGATGAAGACTAACGGCCCGGGGACTCGATGCGAGGTCATGCGTGAGAGCCTGATTGGGTCCCGGGCCGATCGTCCCCAAACCGGACGACATGATTGTTCATCCCTTTTTGTCTTGGCTCCTGACTATCACGGTGGCAACGTTGCCAGCCGCAAATCCGGCGTGGGATTGTTCGTTATCGACTGAAGCCGCGGCATGGACCCTCTTCGGTGTCCCGCACGGATGCGTCCACCTAATAGCTTCGCCTCGCTCGTAGCGGGCTGCGCGGATGTTGCCGCCGACGAAGTCCGCGTTGCCATGCGATGAGACGAGACAGGCGTATACGCTGTTCTTTGTCATCGCTGAAAAGCCGGACGACGAACTCGACTTCGAAATGTCGGTCCCGGAGCCGCCGGATATCGATGCTCGGTGGCGTTTCGCTTTGAAGCTCGGCAATGAATCCGCTTGCGCAACCCGTAACGTTCCCTTACGCCCAGATTGAGTTTCGTCAATGTCAGACACGGCTGGCACGCATTATCGTGACGGCATTGGAGCCCGCAGGGCCTGAGGCCCGGCGATCGCGGCTATCCGCGCAGCTCCAATGGTTTGTAACGCGGATTCAGAGGGGTAATGTGTCATGAGCGTACTGAAAGTGGTCGAGATTCTCGCGGAGTCGGAGAAAAGCTGGGAAGATGCGGCCCAGAGCGGCATCGACAAGGCGGCCCAGACACTGCGCAACATCCGCTCGATTTACGTCAAGGAAATGGAGGCCAAGGTTGCGGACGGCCGGATTACGGCTTACCGAATCAATGCCAAGATCACGTTTGAACTCGAGTAGTGGCGCAGCGCGCCGGCTGGTGACCGGCGCCACCCCAAATCACCTCTTGCCCTTGGCACAACCTTAGTCGTTGGCCAGGGCCTGCAAAGCCAGAGCATCTCGCCGATAGCGGACCACATGGCTGCGGCTTCGCTCTGCGCTTAGGATGCCACTGCGTTTGAACTGCGCCAGGGTGCGGCTCACGCTTTCCGGAGTGACCGCCAGGATACCGGCCATCTCGTCGCAGGTCAGCAGTTCCACTTCGGACGAGCGTTCGCTCCCGTGCATGCAGGCCAGGAAATTGACCAAGCGCGCGACCCTTGCCCTGACCGGACCACAGCAGAACTGCGTAAGCCACAGGTCGGCGTCCTGCAAACACTCATACCAAGTCTCGGTCAAGCGGCAGTACAGGTCTGGGTGAGTCTGCTTGAGCCGGCGGAGCCGGGTCAGCGAGAGACGGTAAGCCTCGACCGGTCCCACGGCAATTGCAGCGTGTTCGGTCATTGGATTGAGCAGTCCGCCCAGTCCGATCCATCCGCCGCGTCCAAGCAGGCGTACGATCCTCTCCCGTCCCTCGGGTCGGGTCGCAATCAGTTTGACCAGGCCTCGGCGGATGAAGAAGGCGGAATGTGCCGTGTCGCCCTGTGTGATGATCACGGAACGGGGAGGGTACCAACAGCGCCGTGCGCTGCGGGCCATGGCCCGCAGAGCGATGCGGTCCGTACCCTTGGTCGGCTGCTGTGGAAGAGCCAGAGTAGTTCCAGCGCGGCCACCTTCCAGGCGCATCTGGGTTGCTGTTGCGCAGCAAAGCATGAGTTACCTCGGACAATCGATCTCGGCCGGAAGCGCTTGGACTCCTGCCTGGAGTTCAGGGACATCGCGGTCGTGGCGATGACGACGTGACGCGGTGCTACGATGCGCACTCGTGCTGGTCGACCTCTCGTTCGGCCGCCAGCCAGTCATCGAGTTCATGGCCGGCTTCGAATCCCCGTGCCTCGGATTTTCGATAAGCCAGAGCGGCGATCCGTAGTTCGCGGCACGCCTCTGCCGACTGGGCGCTTTCCTCCTGGGGAGGAGGTGACGTGAATTGGATAGGGTTTGCGATTGCTTTCTGCGCAGCCATAGGGTGTCTCCGAATTCCGCTGTGGGGTGTGGATCGTGCATCAGAGCCAAAGGTCTGCGGGGACCAGCGGGCTCGATGGCGCTTTCCAAGAGCCTACCGGACGCTCAGTGCGGCTGAAATCCGTGTACTTACCTAGATAAAGCAGCCTAGTTGTCAGATCGGCACCGCCGGTTGGCCGAGGACGTCCCTGTCCAGAGAAGCGGTGCCATCCGGCTTGGGAGGTAGATCCAAGGAAGAAGGCGTTCGGGGCCGTATCACGAATGCGCGCCCGGACCGGGCGCATCTCGTGTCTTGTGAACCGGCCGTCCCACGCAGCCCCGGAGACCGCGGGGAGGGAGGTGGAACCCGTTCATCACGGCGTGCAGGCTGGGCGTCGATCGGGATCTCGCGCGCCCGAAGCGGACCTCCGCGCGTCCTGGCTCATCCGTCGACCGAGCGCTTTCCATAATGCGCATCGAGAGCGGCCTGGTCGGCTGGGCTGATGGCCCTGTTTCGATCATAGGGTGGCGCGGTTCGGATTGATTCCCGGCTCAGGTCGACCGTCACGTGGCGGAAGCCCCAGTCGACTCCGAGTATCCACATCGGCGCGATCAGCACGTGCTTGCCCGGGAGCCAGTTGCGGGTGGCAACTTCCAGGAACCGGATCTTCCAGTCGGGCTCTTCCAGAATGAAATCCTCGACATGACCGATGTCGCCGTCTTGGGCATGGATGTGATAGCCCTTGAGTTCTGCACTGTCGCGCAGGTGTGGATGGGCCGGCTTTACCGGCGCATCGAGGTGTTCCGTTGCCGCTTCACGAGGTTGGAACAAACCCCAATCGGGCGTTGCCACCCGATAGGGCGGGGAACTGACGAAGCGCTCATACTGCTGCTCGTAATGGGCTGAGACGGGCGGGCGTGTTTCGGCCAAGGGGGCGCTTTCGATCTGGCGGCAACTCAACGCCACGTCCAGGCAGTGGGCGTCCGCAAGCGTTTCTCTGACTGTTGCCGGTGGGAGAAGCACCTCCCGCCCGAACACCCAGCTTCCCATGCGCACGACAAAATAGCGCACCCCCCAGTCCTGATCATCAAAATAGACCTTGACCACATTGCCGATGATGCCGTCCTCGGCCAGCAGACTGTAGCCGGTCAGTTCTCGCAACCTACGGAGTTGATTCATGGTGTTGGGGGCGACGTGGTCAGGGTGGCAATTAGCGGTCGATGCGATGGGCGATGGCAGAGCCGAGCGGGGAAAGCGTGAGCTGCCACAATTGGGTGTGCCGGGCCCGGAAAGCGCCTGCAAAGCTGAGCAGGTAGTAGCGCCACATTCGCAGAAAGCGCTCTCCATAACGCGCCTCGATTTCGCGGCGGTGCGTTGCGCAGTTTTGCCACCAGTGCATTAACGTGCGGTCGTAGTCGGGCCCGAAGCAATGCCAGTCTTCAAGCGTGAATAGCCCCTCGGCGGCCGAGGTGATCTGGGATGCGGAGGGCAGCATCGAGTTGGGGAAGATGTATTTCTCGACCCAGGGATTGCCTGCCGCAGCGGATCGATTCGCGCCGATGGTATGCAGCAGAAAAAGGCCGTCGGGTGCCAGACAGTCCCGGGCGATCCGGAGATAGGTCGCATAGTTCTTGTGGCCAACGTGTTCGAACATGCCGATCGAGAAAATCCGGTCGAATCGTCCCTGCAGTTGCCGGTAGTCCTGCAGCCGTATCGACACGGGCAATCCTCGGCACCGCTGCTGGGCGACCTGATGCTGCGCCTGGGAGACGGTGATGCCCACCACCTCGACCCCGTAGCGCTCGGCTGCAAATTGCGCCGCTCCACCCCAACCGCAGCCGATATCGAGGACACGCATCCCCGATTCCAGGCCAAGTTTCCGGCAGATCAGATCCAGCTTCGCTTCCTGCGCCGTGTCCAGACTCTCGGCGTTACGCCAGTAGGCACAGCTGTAGATCATCCTGCGGTCAAGCATGGACTGGTACAGATCGTTGCCGATATCGTAGTGTTGCTCGCCGATGACGTATGCGCGGGCCGGATTCTGGAGGTTCAACACCTTTGCCTTGAGGTCGCCCAGACGCTCGATCCAGGGCCGGACCGATCCGGCTGCGCCGCTTTCCAAAAGGCGGAAAATCAATTGGTCAGGGGATGTGCATTCCCACCACCCGTCCACGTAGCTCTCGCCCAGGCCCAGAGACCCCTGGGCATGGACGCGGTTGTAGAAGCGTTCATCATTCACCTGGATGTCCCAAGGACGGTTGCCTTGGGGTCTCACGTCGGCACGTGCGAGCAATTCCTCAACGAGCTTTCGGGCGTGGTCTCGTTTCGTGCGCTGTCGCTCCAGCGGGCGAAGGCTATGCGCGGCCATGGAAAGCCCTCCTGATTACGCCATTGAGCAGGCGGCCGTTTCGGCTGATCGTGGCGTGACGGTCCAACACGTCATCGTCAACGACTGGTGCGCGAACGGTACGTCCCTGTTTCGCAGAATCCACCGGTCCGAGCCCGTCTGCATTGACAAATGTCATTGATCGCTGGCCATCGGTGTTTGCGGCGGAGGCGGCCAGGTTCTGCCTGCTTACCGACGATCCAGCCGCATGGGCCCGAGTCCGTTGACCCACCGTCGCGAACACTCCGGGCCACTGCCGGGAGGTGTGTCGCTTGTCGGCGCGGAGACGACCCGAGGGAACGATGGTCGATCCGGGGGCATCTAGAGGAGATCTTCCCGTCGTTCCCGCTATTGCCGCCCACCGCACGGAATAATTCATTACACGCTTTCGGGACGCCGCCAATGCGTACGATTGCCGTCGGTAGTCGCACGTATGTCGTCAGGACTTGACGCCTGATATGGTGACTTTCTGATGCCGTGCCGCTGTCCCGGACGGGCGGCGCCCTTGAGGCGTGGCGGCGGGTCGGGTCTGCCGCTGACTAGCGGGTATTGATGAGGTTCGGCATGACGTCCGCGCGAGACGATCAAGGTAAGGCGAAAAAGATCGCGGCGAGACTGGGCAAGAAGGGAAAGCTGGCCCTGGCGCGCCCCGAGCGCAGACGGTACGCCTGGCGTATCGTCTATCGCCACATGGCATGGGCTGGCGGCGTTGGCCTGGTCCCTTTCCCCTTCTTCGACCAAGTGGTCATCGGCGGTCTGGTCGGAAAAATGCTGGCCGAGTTGTTCGAGCTGTACGGTGTCGAAGTGACGGAGCACAAGATGAAGACGATCATGGCCGCCGTGCTCGGCGGTGCCCATACCGAGTGGCTGTCGGTCTATATGATTGATTATGCGAGGCAATATCTGCCCGCCGTGTCGCCCACGACGATGCGGGTCACGCGACCCGTCATGGCCATGGCCGTTACCTACGCGTTAGGCTGGCTGTTCCTGGAACACCTCGATGCGGGTGCCTGGCGTTCGGAGAGCTCGACCGTCGGTGGACTACCGCCATCACTGTCACTACAGCCGCCTGTCGCAAGCCGGGATAAAGGATGAGACCACAGCCCGGCCAGGCCTGGATCCTGTTCCATGAATAGCAGGCGGGGCCCTTGCCGCCGGTTGTTGTTTCTGACCTGAAGCGGGCGTAATCCAGAGAGAGCGGGAGGTCCAGATGGCGGGGAATCGAATCGAGCGCAGCGAAGTCATTGCGACGCTGAACCAAATCCTCGAGTCCGAACTCGCCGGCGTAGTGCGCTACATGCACTACTCCTTCATGGTTTTCGGCTACAGTCGCATCCCCGTGGTTGGCTGGTTACGCGGGCAGGCCGATGAATCGCTGCTGCATGCCCAGGAGATCGGAGAACTGATCACCGCGCTTGGCGGACACCCATCGCTGGGCATCGGGGAATTGCTGGAGACACATCACCATGATCTCGGCGATATCCTCCGCGAATCGCTGGAACACGAACGGGCCGCGATAGGCCTGTATGAGCAATTGCTGGAACTCGTTCAGGGTCGGAACGTGATGCTGGAGGAGTTCGCTCGCCAGAAGATCGCCGCCGAATGCCAACATCTGAGCGAGGTGGACAAGATGCTGCGGCAGGCCAACGGGCTTCCGGTCGGCGCTTGATGGACGTCGCAGCAGCCGGTCATGAGCGACCCCGATCAGGTGGCCCGTTCTCAGAACTCAGACAGAGTGCTTCGCGCTCCTCCGGTAACGGGTCTAAGCGCACCAGCGATGCGCCGCGCCGACGCGGGAATGAGGGCTGTCGGCCGGGTTTTGGGTTTCGGGTTCACGCTGGTCAACTGGCGATTGGTTGCGGTCGCCGGGCGGGGTATGCGCCAGCCGTTGTGTTGGCAGTCTTCGCAGCTTGCGCGGCCACCGCTTCCAACCTTAAAACCGTGAATGCCAGTCCTAGTGCGGGCGATCCCGTTCAGGGTCGCGCACTGGTGCGGTCTTTCGGTTGCGGCGCCTGCCACGTGATCCCGGGAATTTCCGAAGCGGACGGTATCGTCGGGCCGCCGCTCGACCGCATCGCCGAGCGCGCCTATCTGGCCGGGGTTCTCGCCAACACACACGAGAACATGGTGCGCTGGCTGCGCGATCCCCCTGCCGTCGATCCAGCAACCGCGATGCCCAAGGTCGAAATGAGCGAAAACCAGGCGCTCCATATCGCGGCCTTTCTGTATACGCTCCGATGATGCGGGCGATCCGCCCGCCGAGCCGCGCTGCATCAATAGCTGCGCGAGGCTGGGCCACTGCGCGTCATGCGGCGCAATTCGGCAGCAACAGCAATGGAAGCGTCTCCCAGGCGATGGCGACCAGCGCCAGCGCGCATAGGGCGGCAGTGATCCAGTCCACGAAGCGTGCGCTGACGTCCTGCGTGCGCTGATGCCGCGCGGAGCGAACGGCCCGGGCGATCATCCACCCCGCGATGGTGCCGGCTGCAACCGTTGCCGCGCCGATGACTCCGGGGAGCAGGCTGACGCCGAGCCAGCGTTGAGCGTCCCATCCTCGGGCGCAGACGACCGCCGTGGTGGCATAAATGAACAGGAAGTGACAGCCCCAAATCAGTACCCCCGACAGGCTCCGGACTGCCGTGCGCATGAAGGCGGCCGCCTGCGAAACGTGGCTCATAGGAATCGCGGGGCACCGTGGAGGATGGCCAGGGTCAGCAGTCCCTGAAGCATCGTGTACAGCCAGAACAGCCGGGTGTTGTCGAAAGTCGCCCGCCGCTCGTGGTTCAGCAGGCCCGCGACGGAGCGCGCAATCGTGTAGCACGCCATGACGAGGACCACCGCGACAAAAAACCCCTGATTGGCCAGCAAGACGTAGACGATGGCTGCATAAGCGCTGTCGGTGGGTCTTAATCCGGACTCCCAGTGACTGGAGAGGTCGCTCACAAAAGCCCCTACCAGCAACGCCACCGCAAGCGACAGGGCCAAGCAAAGGCGAGGTGGAGGCTGTCGCCGCGAGGCCAGGGCGTGCTGCGCATAGTGGAGCAGTGCGGCACTGCCCAGCAAACACAGCAGGGAACGAAGGACCTCGGCGTCACTGGCAGGAGTGGACGCCTCAGCGGGCCACATCCCCGGTGAAACCGTCCAGAGGTAGAAGTAGGAGAAGACATAGCAGGCAAACATCGTCGCGGAGACCAGACCCAGCACGATCATCGCCCACCAGGAATGGGACATGGGACCGGTCATGTAGACCGGTAGCATGATGCCGCAACCGATTGGCACGGGTGGCTGCGAAGGCCCGGGGTCGGTCGTCCACAGCCAGCGAATCACCATGATCAGTGCCACGCCGCCGGCGAACAGTGCAGGAATCAGCCATTTGATCGTCAACAGCAGGAAGAAGGCCGCTGTGGCAATCGCTGCGATCAGGGCGGCCCAACTCGGCCCCGGCATCTGCAGCACATAGAGTGGCCGGGCGTGAATCGGGCTGGTGATGAGGGTTTCGCGGTAGCCAGTGGGAGCGCCGGGGAGGAAGTAGGCGCCTGCCGCGACGTCCTCGGCCAGATTCGGCTGATCCCACAAGGGTTCGAGACTGGTTACGAAGGGAATGCTGCGGGACGCATAGTTGCCGTTCGGCAGCCATTCCAGCGTACCGGCGTCCCAAATGTTGCCGATGCTGCGCGTGGTTGCCGGCCGGAGGTTCCGGATTAGGTCGACCAGAAACAGCCCCACGCCGGCGGCGATCAGGAAGGCTCCGACCGTCGACAGCAGGTTGGGAAGGTCCCAGCCCATGCCGGCGGGATAGGTATAGATGCGTCGTGGCATGCCCAGCAAGCCGGTGATATGCATCGGGAAGAAGCTCACGTTGAAGCCGACGAAAATCAGGCCGAAGACCCATCGCCCCAGACGCTCGGACAAGGCCCTGCGGCTGAGACTGGGGATCCAGTAGTAAAAGGCGGCGAACAGCGGGAAAACCATGCCTCCGAACACGACATAGTGCAGGTGGGCGACCACGAAGTAGGTGTCGTGGGCCTGCCAGTCGAACGGTACGGCGGCCAGCATGACGCCGGTGAGCCCGCCCAGCACGAAGACGAACAGGAACCCCAGGATGAACAAGGTGGGCACCTTGAACTGCAGGCGTCCCGCGGCGATGGTCGCGATCCAGGCAAAGATCTGAATCCCGGTTGGGACGGACACCGCCATGCTGGCAGCGTTGAAGTAACTTAGCGACAACTGGGGCATGCCGGTGGCATACATGTGATGCACCCAGAGGCCAAAACTCAGGAAACCGGTCCCGATCAACGCGGCCACCACCAGCCGATAGCCAACCAGAGGGGTCCGCGCCATGGCCGGCAGGATCATCGAAACCATGCCTGCCGCCGGCAGGAAAATGATGTAGACGTCCGGATGGCCGAAGAACCAGAACAGGTGCTGCCACAGCACCGGGTCACCGCCCTTGTCGGCGACGAAGAATGGCCAGTGAAAGCTCCGCTCCAACTCCAGCAGCGCAGTCCCGGCAATCATCGCCGGAAAAGCGAAGATGACCATCAGCGCGAACACCAGCATCGCCCAGCAGTACACCGGCATCTTGTCCAGGGACATACCGGGTGCGCGGGTCAGCAGCACGCCCACGACGATTTCGACCGCGCCCGCGATGGCGGAGATTTCGATGAAGCCGATGCCGAGCAGCCAGAAATCGGCGTTGTCGCCTGGATCGTATTCGAAACTCGTCAACGGCGGGTACATGAACCACCCGCCACGCGGCGCGAGCTCGAAAAACAGGCTGCAGAAGAACACCAGGCCGCCGACGAGATAGGCCCAGAATGCGAACGCCGACAGTCGCGGAAACGGCAGGTCACGTGCTGCCTGGATATTCGGCAGCAGCAGCACGCTGATGCCTTCGACCGCGGGGATCGCAAACAGGAACATCATGATCGTCCCGTGCATCGTGAAGACCTGGTTGTAGGTCTCTGGTCCGAGCAGGGTATTGTCCGGAACAGCCAGTTGGGTCCGCATCAGCAGCGCCAGAATGCCGGCGAGCAGAAAGAACAGGAATGCGGCACCGACGTAAACCAGGCCGACGAAGATGTTGTTGACCTCGGTCAGGAAACGGATCCCCGACGGGAATTGCCAGGCCCGCTCGAGGGTAACGAGTTCGTCGTCGGGCCGCGGCAGCGTATTGGGCAATTCCATCAGCATACCCTGCCAGAGACCGCTTGCGGCCGACGAGCCGCGTTGCACCCACAGCCGTGGGCCGGCGCCACGCCACGCCCTGTCTCGCTGTGCCCCAGGAAGGCCAGGTCGTGACTGTCGCTCATTCTAGGCTCGCGAGATAGCCCGCCAACGCCCGGAGATCCTCACCGGAATAGCGGTCAAACGACGGCATGTGACTGCCCGTTTTGAGATGTTGACTCGATGCGATCCATCCGGCGAGTGTGCCGGCATTGTTGGGTAACGTGCCTGCAGCGATCCAGTGCCGGCTGCCGACATGCGTCAGGTCGGGGCCGTGCTCGCCCCGGGCCGAGGTGCCGCGAATCGTATGGCAATCAGCGCAACATTCCTGTTGTCCGCAGTCAGCGGACAGGAACAGGTGCTCGCCGCGTTGCAGGAAGGGCTCCTTCGGTAGCGCGGCAAGCCGCCGCTGCGCGGCTAGCCAGTTGGCGAAGTCGGCGGGCGGTTGAGCCGTTAAGTGAAACGCCATCCTGGCGTGCTGCGCGCCACAGTATTCGGCGCACTGCCCACGCCATGTGCCGGGCTGATCGACGCGGAGCCGGAGCATGTTGGTGCGGCCGGGGATCATGTCGAGTTTGCCCGCGAGGTTCGGAATCCAGAAACTATGGATGACATCCTGGGCCGTCAGCTGGAGGTGCACCACTTGACCGGTGGGAACGTGCACCTCGTTCGCGGTGGCGGCATCGATCGTGCCATCAGGCTTGAGGTAATGCACTTCCCACCAGAACTGATGCCCGATGACGTGCACCTGTACGGCCCCCGTGTCGTCAACCTCGACGATCCGGCTCGCCGTGACGAGCGAATAGGTCAGGAGGCCCGATAGCACCAGGAGCGGGAGTGCGATTCCGCCACCGACGATGAATCGCAAGCGTGCCACCCGTTCCCGGTACCGGCCCGCGACGGCATAGGCCGCCAGCACCATTACGCCAACGAAGATCACGACGGCGCCGACGCTCATGACCCAGCCGAGGTCGGCGATTAACTGGGCGACCGGCGTCTGTGGGTGCAGTACCGACTGAATCCGATCGGTCGGCGCGTCGAGCCAGGACTGGGGTGAGTGCCGGGTCATGGGCCTATGGGTAGTTTGCCGGGCCGGGGGCATCCCACCTTATGGGCGGACGGGCCGCGCCGCAATCCGTAATCGCACGCATTGACGGGGGCCGCGTGCGCGGAGTGCAATCCCTTCATCTGCGGTTAGCGTGCGCAACGGTGCAACGCTGCGCGTCCGAGAGAGTGACTAGACGTTCGTCCGGCGATTTCCCCGATGCAGCCATTCAAGCCGTTTTTCGTTCACGGACTCATCGCGCTGGCGTTCCTGGGTGGCGTAGGGGCGATCGGAGCGGGGCTCGTCGTTTACTTCGGTCTATACAACGTCGCCGCAGTTGATCAGCACACGTCCCCGGTTTACGCCGTTCTGGACTATGCATTGGCGCAGGCGATTCGCCAGCGGGCCAAGGGAATCGAGCCTCCCGCGGACCTGTCCGACCCGTCGCGGACCGACACCGGTTTTATGCTGTTTCGTAAGCACTGTGTCGGGTGCCACGGTGCGCCTGGCGTACCGCCGGGTGATGCCGGCAAGGGCATGTTGCCGCATCCAACCAACCTTGTTGAAAGCGCCAGGGGCCTGCGGCCGGAGGAGATCTTTTGGGTGGTCAAGAACGGCATCAAGATGACCGGCATGCCGGCCTGGCAATTCCGTTTTTCGGATCCGGAGATCTGGGCGATCGTCGCCTTCCTGCGCGAACTGCCATCACTGTCAGCGGATGAGTACCGTGCCCTGGAGTGGGAGGCGAGGGGCGTTGTGCCCCTCACGGCGCCTTGCGGAAGCTTGCGGTGAGCCATTGGCGTCCGCTGCCGGTCCGGTGCTTGTCGAGCCGGTGGGGAATGGCCCAAGCGCCCCGGTTGCCCAAGCGGCACGTCGGCACTTCCGCGCCTCGCGGGGAGCGCGTACCGGGTTTCCAGGGACATAGCGAAAACCTGGGAGACAGGGGTTTCCGTCTGGGACGGCTCGCCCTGGCACTTGTTGCCCTGGGAAGTTGCGGCCGCGGCGGCGAGTCGACCGCGTTGCGCGAACTCGGCGGGGATGCGGTCCGCGGTGTCGTTGCGCTGCAGCAGTATAGCTGTGCCAGCTGTCACCATATCCCCGGTATCGTCGGCGCGACGACCCGGGTCGGGCCCTCTCTCGGCGGAATCTCGAGGCGGAAATACATTGCCGGTGTGCTGCCCAACACGCCCGACAACATGTTGAGATGGCTGCAAGACCCTGTGGCAATCGCGCCGCGATCCGCGATGCCGAATCTCGGGGTCAGCGAGCGGGATGCGCGCGACATCGCCGCCTATCTGTATCGCCTGGATTGAGCCGCCAGGGTGGTCGATACCTGCACCCTGGCGGCACAAACCTGATTCCCGAAGCTACAGCCTGCCCTTGAGGTCTGCCGCGCTGAAGGGGCCGGGTTCCGCGATCAGTGACCGTGCTGCCGGCACGCGTTCCCAGACGTTCCACAGCAGCACGCCACGTACCCGGCCATCGCGCAGGTAATAGATGATGCCCTTTCGATACGGCTGAATCCAGTCCTCAACCGTTTCGGCCGTGGCGTCGAGGCGACCGACGGCCTCGTAACCCAGATCGAACAGATCCGAGTAGAAGAAGGGCAGATGGTCGTAGCGTTCTGCTGCACCGGCCATGTTGGCGCCGGCAATCCGGCCCATGGTCAGCGCATTGTCCTCATGCTCGACCCGAAGTCGTTCGCCAAGGAGCGGATTGTAGAAGTTGGCGACGTCGCCGGCCGCATAGATGTCGGGAGCGCTGGTCCGTAGACACTCGTCGACCACGATCCCGTTGTCGGTTCGCAGACCGGCCTTCTCGGCCAGCGCGACGCCCGGCACGATACCGAGTCCTGCTATGACCGCATCCGCCTCGATTTGCGGCTCCGGAGCGGCCCCGCTTTGCTGGAATCGCAAGGAGGCCTGTTCACCCACGCGGGAATAATGGCTTAGGGTACAGCCCGAGAGAATGGATACACCGCGCTGCGCAAAGTAATCCGTGACGAAGCGACTGAGGCCTGCCGGGAACAGACGACTGCAGATACCGTCTTCCGGAAAGGCCATCACGACGTGCTTGCCAATCTGGTTCAGCGCTGCGGCGATCTCAGACCCGATGAAGCCGCCCCCGATGACGGCGAAACGGTCGTGTCTCTCGGCGAGCTGGGACAGCTGCAGATAATCCGCATAGGTGCGAAAGTAAATGATCCCGTCGTCGGTGTCCGGGAGGCGCCGCGGTTCACCCCCCGTGGCCAGCAAGAGTTTGTCGAAGCCATAGACGTCCTCTCTGTGGTCGGTCACCGTATGCGCCGTCGGGTCGAGCACGGTGGCGACTTGTCCCAGGTGCAAGGTAATTCCCAGGTTCTCGGTACGGAGCCAGATTGACTCGGGGGACTTCCCGAGCCAGAGCCCTTTCGAGAGCGGGGGGCGTCGGTAGGGCGCATGGGCTTCGTGGCTGATGATACCCACGGTCCCGTCAGGGTCGTGTTGTCGAATGCCGCGTACTGCAGCGTCCGCGGTCATGCCTCCGCCGATGATCAAATATCGGTAGTGATACATGGCAATGCTCCCCGGCCGATCAGGCGCTGGGTTGTGATGGAGTTAGCGCTTTGGCGTGACCGCCGCGCACATTACCGAGATCCGTGGCGTGCATGGTCAACATGACCCCACTGTCATCTGTCCGATCGATCCGAAGCCCGGTCTCAGCACCGTTTTCGCCCTCCAGCATGAAGAGGGATGCGACTTCGTGCACGCATTCGGTGATGTGCAGCTTTCCCTCGCCCAGGCACAGCGTGATGTCGCGTTGATTCGGGTCGAGGGTCACGGCGGCGAAGGGCAGGTCGCGCGCAGTGCAGCGCGTCGCTGCAGTGTCACCAGCTCCTTTGACGAAGGTTGCCGCGAGTTGGCCGCGGTGGCGCCGGCTGAAGCGCTCGCAGAAGTCCGCCCATTCGGTTGGAGGGATGTCGACACATCTCATCGATCGGCTCCGCGGAAGGGATCGGTCGGAACGGATTCGGCGCGCCACGTAACTGGCCCCCGGCCCTAGGGTGTATCCCGTAAGGCAACACGCTAACACGCTGTCAGAGCGTGCAGAATCCGTACGTTTACCGAGTTCCGTCTCCGCGCGATGGCCGGACCATGCGGAGTCCGGCCATTACCAGCGGTCGAGGCCGGAGTGAGGCCCGGCAGGAGCGGTGCGGCGCGATCAAGGGACCGGGCACGTTTGCGGGTCAGGGATGCGGCGCAGCAGGGAAGGTTTGCGGAACGGTATGGCTTGCATTCTGGTGCAGGGTGATGGACTGGATGCGCACGACAGCCCGTGTGCCGTCGGACATCTGATTGCGTATTGCCAGCAATGAGACCTTCCCGGCATCCGGGGCGCGGACGGCCACCGATATGGGGGTTTCGGTCTGCGCGATGATGTTTTCGCTCACCACGCGATCCGGTGAGCCGCGCTCGATCAGCGCCACGCTGGCCCGACCGTGGGTCAGCTTCAGCGTCAGGGTGACCGTTGCGGCGGTGCCAGCCGAAAAGGTCTTTGATAGGTCCAGCGTCGCGTCCCAGCCGAAGAATTTCTCGCCTGTGGTCAAGGTCGCACCGTCGGCGTCGTAACGCAGTGTGGCCCCAGGCCCGGCCCGAAGCCTGGTGGCCGGAAGCTTCGCCAAGGTCGGGGCGGGCGGATGATCGAGCACCACATGCGCGAGCACAGCGCCGAAGTCCCCCGACTGCAACTGCCGTCGTTGCGCCAGCCGGTACAGGATCCCGGCCGAGTTGAGCTCGGCCAGGGCCGCGTCGACGCGAGCGGGCGAATAGTCGAGGATGACCAGATGCGCGAGTTGGGGATTGCGAAGCAACTCGAGGGCCTCAGGTGAGAGCGGCCCGAGTGCGATCGGTTGTGCGTCCTTCAGTCGCAGCTGACTGAAGGGCAACTGGATCGATTGGATCATCTGTAGGCGCCGGTCCGTGGCATCGGGTGTGTACCAGAAGGCGAGTTCCTTGCCATCGTCGGCGATGCGCGGCAGCAGATCAGCCACCTGCAGCGCAACCCGCACCAGATCGCGGTCGTTACTTTCCGGTTTGCCCAGCAACACGTTGTAAACGCCGCTACCGGCCTGCAGCAAGGTGGTGACGGCGAGTAGGCCCGCGAGCGCAAAGGGCCGCAAACGAGGCCTTGTTCTGGTCAATACCATTAGCCCGAGCGCGGCAGCGACCGCGGCGGTCAGCCAGCCCAGGGGCGGGGGTTGGGCGCCGGTCAGGCTGAACGCCAACGGAGCGGCGACGAGGCCAAGCACAACGGCGACCGTCACTGAAACTCGGTCCCGGGTCTCGGCAAGCTTTACGGCCAATCCCGCCACTGTGCCCAAAGCCAGCATCAAGGCCGCTTGCCAGTAGGCGGCATAGGGATAAAACGACAGCGAGTACCCGTCGAGCGCCAGATCGGTGACCCAATAGAACGCGACCAACAGCGTGAGGTAAACCGCGGATGCCAGGGCGAGCCGATCGCGTGTCCAGCGCCAGACGCTGAAATTGCCGATCATGACGACGAAGGGCGCGTAAATATGTGGCGAGTCGAACAGCCATTCACCCGGAGGACGCGTCCATTGCTTGGCATCCCCGCCGGCGAGACGCAGGCTGATGTCGATGACGGGCTGCAGGAGTGAGCGAACGCCGAACAAGCCGTGGTAGACAAGGGTAAAAACGGTCAGCAGCATGACCGCGCCCGCGAGGACGGTCGCGAGTTCCCTGGCGATGCGCGCGAGCGACTGGCCCCAGTTCAGAATGGCGTAGGCCGGCAGCCCGAATGCGATCATCACGCCGGCGTAGACGTTGCCGCTGACGCCGGCGCAAAGCAGGATCCCGGCGATGAAAGCGGAGACGCCGGATCGGCCGTGTTCACGAATCAACAGCAGCATGCCGAGCATCGTAAAGGGTACGGCAGTCGAGTCGACATAAGTGGACAGCAGGATGCGCGCCGTGACCGGACTGAACGTCCAGGCGATTACCCCGAGCAAGGCAGCCCGACGTCCGTAACGTTCCCCAAGCACCGCATACAAGGCGAAGCCGACCGCAACCGCCAACAGATAGCGCAGCACATGAAAACCGGTCAACAGACCGGGCAGTGCATTGAAACCGAGCTCGGAGAAAATCGGTCCGAAACGGACCGCGTAGTAGATGAAGCCGTAGCGATTGACCAGATCGACGAAGTTATGGGCATAGCCCAGGTAGTACATCGCATCGGTGAAATTGTTCTGCGAGATCGGCGGCAGGCGGAGCAGCACAAAGGCGGCCAGCGGCAGCAGCAGGATCGCGGCCGTGTCCTGGAGTGGACGGCACGTTCGCAGGGGTGACATGCGCGGCATGAGAGCGTTCATCGAATAACCGGCGGGTTGCCTTCGGGAAGCCGCTTTTCGTACCACTGCGCGCTGGACATCACGGCTGCCCCTTGCTGTTCGTTGGACCGAGGAGCCCGCCGGCCATGGCGGTTCGAGCGCTGGCGTACTGGGTTCTATGCGCCGACAAGTGGGCGGCGATGTTCTCCGTCGTGACGTGCGTTCCGAAATGCTCGGCGACGTCCGGGCCAGATGCGCCGCAGACCCGTCGTAGGATGCGATCGCCAATGACTTCATTGAAGTGCAATGGGTCGTCGTAGTTGCCAGCGTCCTGCGTCACGGCGTTGTAACCGGAAAAATCCCAGATCTCGCCCGCATCGGCCACGATCTTGCCCATCCACTCCGTGTACGCATCGATGCTGAAGCTGGCGTACTGGTCCAGCCGGTACGGCGGCACGATCAGGATGCGGTGGGTCCCCGCACGTTCAAGGATGCCGATGGTGCGCCGGAACTCCTCGCGTCCATCCCCGGTTGCCGGCAGGCGGCGTTCCCGCCCTCCTTTCAGATCCGCTCTCGCCGCCCCCAGGGTTGTGGCGAACAGGCGGGCGCCGTCGAGCAGCGGAGCGGTAGCGTACAGCGGCGGTTCAAGACCCCGGTTCCCCCGTTCCCAAGGGGCGGACGACGTCGCGCGCCAATGCCCCTGGAAGAAGATCCAAAGGATCCTGGGCTGGAATAACAGATACTTGGCATAGAAACCCAGGTTGGATGCGCCGCTGATGAGCGGGTGATCCTGCCTGAGGAGATCGAGCGGGTCACCTAGCACGGACTGCAGATCGAAATCGATCGCAATGATGACCTGCGAAACGGCGCGGGTCCGGGTCAGCCACTCCAGCTTTTGGCGGATGCCAGCGCCATTCTCGAGGCTTGCGCTCAGGTTGAAATAACGGTGTTCGGACCCGCACGCAGTGCGCGCGGATGCCGACTCGAGGAAGCTGGCGCGGGACGAGCCGAGGATGAAGGCGTCGTATTGGGGTTGCCGCCGCAGGTACTCGACCTTCAAAAAACGTGTATTGGGTTCGAAGTTGCGCTTCGGAAAGCGGACGATGCCGAACACGCAGTAGGTATCCGCGATGACGGCGATCAGCACCTGCAGCAGGCAAAGGCCGAGAAAGACGCTCAGCCACCAGCGATTGAAAGCCTGTGGGCGCATCGCTCAGAACTGGTAGTAAAGGAACTCGGTAGGGCGAGCCAGAAACATTACCGCCAGCCAGGCGAGTAGCGCGGTGCCGATGGCCCAGGATCGTCCGATTCGCAGTTTGCCGGAGGGCGCAGCCAAGGCTTGAGCGAGCAGGGGATCGGTCTGCCGCCGAAGACTGGGGGCCCACCAGCATATCCCGCAGAGTATGGCGATCCAGACGAAGACGGTCGCGTCTTGCAAGCCCGTGGGCAGATGGGGGAAGAGCCGGCCGGCCTGCAGGGTCCAACCGCTGGGCGTGCCGAGTCCCAACATGGATTTGTACAGCATCAGCGTGGCGGACAAGTCCCCGGCCCGGAACAGGACCCAGGCAGCCACCACGGCGATGAACGTGATGCTCCAGCCGAAGGCCTTTTCACCTGCTCCGGGCCGGGCGGGAAGCCAGTGCCGGCGGCTGCGCCAGTCGCGCCAGCGATGATTGATGATTACGTACAGGCCATGCAGCGCGCCCCATAGAACGAAGGTCCAGTTCGGGCCATGCCAGAGTCCTCCCAGCAGCATGGTCAGGAAAATGTTGAGCGACTGCCGCAGCGTGCCGGCCCGATTGCCACCCAGGGGTATGTAGAGATAATCGCGAAGGAACAGTGAAAGGCTGATATGCCAGCGCCGCCAGAAATCGATGATGCTGGTGGCCTGATAAGGCGCATCGAAGTTCCAGGGAAATCGAATTCCGAAGAGCAGGGCCCCGCCTACGGCCATGTCCGAGTAACCGGAAAAGTCGAAATAGAGTTGCAGCGTGTAGGCCAGAGCGCCCAGCCACGCCTCGGCCAGGGTCAGGGCCTCGGCCCGCGCCGCGCTGTCGAAGACGGCGCTGGCATAGGGCGCCAGATGGTCGGCCAGGATGACCTTCTTGAACAGGCCGATGCTGAACACCATGAGGCCGAGGCTTAGCAGAGGACTGGCCAGCGAAAAGTTGAACCGCCGAAACTGCGGAATGATGTCGCGGTGATGGACGATGGGACCCGCGATCAGATGCGGAAAGAAGACGATGAACAGGGCGTAGTCCAGAAAGCCGTAGTCATGCACATAGCCTTTGTGGACATCGACGAGAAACGCGATCTGATTGAACGTGAAGAACGAGATGGCGAGCGGGAGCACGATCGATTGCACCGGGAAGCCCGTTCCAGTCAATGCATTCACGGTGCCGATCAGGAAGTCCGTGTATTTGAAGTAGGCCAGCAGGCCCAGATTCGCCGTGATGGCGCCGGTCAGCAGCGCGCGGCTTCTCAGACGGTGGCGACGAACGCGGTGGATGGCCAGACCCGCGAGGTAGTTGCCGGCGATGGAGCCGATGAGCAGGGCCAGATACGCACTGCGCCAGTATGCATAGAAGGCGAGGGAGGCCACGACCAGCCACAGCGTCGGCAGCGCGGTCGAACGCCATCGCCCCAACAGCAGGAATACGCCGAGCACGAGGGGTAGGAACAGAAACACGAACTCGTAGGAATTGAACAGCATCGGCAGGGGTAGGCTTGACGGGGCCTGCTATCGCGACTTAAGGGAGCGAGCCGGACCGAAAAGTGACGAAAGCGCTTGAATGCGGTGTGAGTGAACTCGGGTCAGTACGGTAACCTTGCATGCCGGGCTGGGTGTTTGGCGAGGCACTCGATGTTGGCGTCGCCGCCACGCCCGGATGGGACTGTCAGTCGTTCGTCAACGTTCGGAACCGCGGAGTGGTCGGGACCGGTTCGCGGCCGGGCTCGGCACGTGCGGAGTAAACACGAACCATCGGCTCAGTGCAAAGAAAATCAGCGTATAGACGGGCATGCCGGCGGCGTGGGCGATGGTGGGCTCTACGCCGGCGCGGCGCAGCGCCAGAACCAGCCCCAGGTTGCCGGCATAGGCGATTCCGAACACGGCCAGGAAACGCAGCAGCCCAGGAAACATTCGGACGCGGCTGCGGAAGGTCCAGTTGCGATTCAGCACATAGCTTTGCAGCAGGCCCAGTGTGTAGCCCGTCACGTTGGACGGGACGTCGGACCAGCCAAACCAGAACAGGCAGGCGTAGATCGTGCCGAGCCCGATGGCGGTATTGGCAACGCCCACCACTCCGAAGCGCAAGGCCTGTGTCAGTACCGGGGGTACCGCAGGGCGTTTCGGAATCGGTTCGGGGACATTCCTCCGCGCGCCGTATGGGTGGTGGCTTGCGCGAGTTGTCGAGCGTGCTTTCCCCTCCCCGAGATGGATGGTCAGACGGAGTTGGCGCGGGCGACTCAACTGAGGCTGACCGAGGACGGCGGCGAGGGCGGGCACTCGCCCGACGACAAACCGGTCTGTGTGATGACTTCGCGGATGACGAACAAGGGCCGCCGTTTGGCTTCGAGGTAGGTTCGTCCGAGATACGCGCCCATGATGCCCAGGCAAAAGAGCTGGATGCTGCTGAACACCGAAACGACCAGGATCAGACTGGTCCAGCCGGCAATCGTGTCGCCCTTGGACCACTGAACGAGCGCATAGAGCGCCAGTGCAGCGGCGCCAGCCATGGCGGTGAGCGCCAGATAAAAACTCAGGTGCAACGGTCGCGTGGAGAACCCGGTGATCGCGTCGATGGCAAACGAGAACATTTTGCCCAGAGTGTACTTGGTCGACCCGGCATACCGGGGCTCCCGCACATAGGGCACGGCCTCCTGCCGGAATCCGACCCAGGCCACCATGCCGCGGATGAAGCGGTGTTGCTCGGGCATGTCGTTCAGCACGCTCAGCACGCGCCGGGACATGAGGCGAAAATCGCCGGTATCGACGGGAATCCTGATCGACGAAAAGCTGTAGAGAATCCGGTAGAACAGGGCTGCCGTGATCTTCTTGAACCAGGTCTCCCCATGCCGTTCCTGTCGCTGGCCGTACACGACGTCCGCGCCCTGGTCCATCCGGTTCATCATTTCCTCGAGCAGTTCGGGCGGATCCTGCAAGTCGGCATCGATGATCAGGATGCGTTCCCCACGACATAGGGCAAGTCCGGCGGTCAGGGCCAGTTGGTGGCCGTGATTGCGCGCCAGATCGATGCAGACCAGATGGGAGTCCTCGGTTGCCAGCGCGCGCATCGCCGCGAGTGTCCGGTCGGTCGAGCCGTCATTGACCAACACGATCTCGTAGCTCTCGCCCACCGTGCGCTGCGCGACAGCGGTCAGTCGGCCATGCAGTGCAGCGAGCGAATCCGCCTCATTGAAGCACGGTACGACGATGGACAGCCGGCAGCTACCCGCCGGTGTCGGCCTGGTTGATGGAACTCGGGCTGGAGCGTGCTGTTCGGGGTTCACGCGATGGTCTCCCGGGCGCGATGCGCGTCATCGATCCAAACAGAGGGCATGCGGCAAATAGCGGGCGTTGGGGTAGTCGTCGGGCTCTGACGGTATCGAGGGAGCGCTGTACGTGGCGCCATAGAGCGCTCGTTGGCGGGCGGCCTCCATGGGGGGCGGGATGGCCCATGTCGTCCGGACTTGCCCGAAACAGTCCGGGAGTTAACGGGACGAGATTATATCGCGAAAACCTCAGCCGTCTTGGGGGGGCTCGGTGTCGACTTTGCGATTCGTGCCGAATCCGTAGGGTTTGAACGCACTTTCCTGTAGCGACTGCCACAACTTCAGGTTTTGCTCCGCCAGTTCGGTGAATGCGGAGACCGGGCCGTGCTTGAGCAGCCCGTCCATCTGTTCCTGCACGAGTCGCTGCTGCTGCAGAAAGATGTCGAGACTCTGTTTGAGGTAGGTCGTCATGAAACCCTGCATCGCATCGCCGTAGGTGCGAATCAGTTGTTCCAGGATTTCGATGGTGAAGATGGGCTGGCCCTTGTCCTCCTGCTCCAGAATGACCTGGAGCAGGAGGCTGCGGGTGATGTCCTCGTCGGTCTTGGCGTCGACGACCCGGAACTTCTCGCCGGATCTCACCAGCAGCCGGATATCCTCGATCGTGACGTAGCGGCTGATGCCGGTATCGTAAAGGCGCCGGTTCGGATACTTCTTGATGATGCGTTCGCTTGCCATACCGGGACCCGAGTCAAGCGGCTCAGCCCATGTGCTGGCCGCCATTGATGGAAATGTCGGCGCCGGTGATGAAACCCGACTCGTCGGCCGTCAAAAAAGCGACCAGTCGGGCGATTTCGGAAGGCTGGCCGAAACGGCCGACAGGGATCTCCGCAACGATCTTGGCCCGATGTTCCTCGGGCACGGCCATGATCATCGGCGATTCGATGTAGCCAGGCGATACCGTATTGACGGTGACGCCCTTGCGGGCTGCTTCGCGCGCGATGGACATCGTGAAGCCATGGATGCCAGCCTTGCTGGCGGCGTAGTTGGCCTGTCCGAACTGACCTTTCTGACCATTCACCGACGAGATGTTGACGATGCGGCCGAAATTCCGATCGGTCATCCCTTCGATGACACAGCGCGTCGTGTTGAACACGCTGTCGAGATTGGCGTGAATGACGGCATGCCACATCTCGGGTGTCATCTTGCGCAGGGACGCATCTCGGGTGATGCCGGCCGCGTTGACCAGGATGTCGATGGGGCCGATGGTGTCCTCGATCTTTTTGAACACACTCGCGGTGTCGTCGAACTCAGCGACGTTGCAGCCCAGGGCGTGCGTCGCGTAGCCCTCGTTCGCGCGCGCGGCCACCCAGTCGTCGAGCCGGCAGTCGGGTGTTCCGGGAAGGCACAATGCGACCACCTTACGACCGGCAGCGGCCAGATGTTTGCAAATTTCGGTACCGATGGTCCCGGTCCCGCCGGTCACGACTGCGACTCTGGTGCTCATGATGGGGTCCTTCGTCTATGGGGTGGGGAAGTCTGTGGTGCGGAGCAGCGGCCCGTTCGGGGGGTGCCGATCCCTGGGCTAACGTTCCACAGCGATCGAAATGCCTTGTCCGCCGCCGATGCACAGTGTGGCCAGGCCCTTGTGCGCGTTGCGCCGGCGCATCTCGTATAAGAGCGTGACCAGAATGCGGGCCCCGGAGGCGCCGATGGGGTGCCCCAGTGCAATGGCGCCGCCGTTGACGTTGATCTTGGACGTGTCCCAACCCAGATCGCGGTTCACGGCGATGGCCTGCGCCGCGAAGGCCTCATTGGCCTCGATCAGGTCGAGCTCGTCAAGGCTCCAGCCAGCGCGGTGCAGGCAGCGTCGCGTCGCGCTGATTGGGCCCGTGCCCATGATGGCCGGCTCCACGCCCGCGGAGGCATAAGCGGCGACGCGGGCCAGCGGCTCGAGGTCGAGCCGGCGGGCCAGTTGCCCGGTCATGACCATGACGGCCGCGGCGCCATCGTTGATCCCCGAGGAATTGCCCGCGGTCACGCTGCCCGGCGTCCTGAATGCGGGCTTCAGTTTCGCCAGTGACTCCACGGTGGTGCCGTGTCGCGGGAACTCGTCGGTGTCGAAGATCAGCGGCGGGCCTTTGCGCTGCGGGATCTCGATCGCCGCGATCTCGTCCTTGAACACGCCGGACAGTTGGGCGGCCTCCGCCTTTTGTTGAGAAGCGGCCGCGAACGCGTCCTGTTCCTCGCGACTGATGCCATAGCGGTCCACGATGTTTTCTGCGGTTATACCCATGTGGCAGTCGTGGAAGGCATCCCACAGGCCGTCGACGATCATGCTGTCGATCAAGGTCCAGTCGCCGAGACGGTTGCCGTTGCGCGAATTCGGCAGCAGATGCGGCGCATTGCTCATGTTCTCCTGCCCGCCGGCAATGACGATCTCCGAATCGCCGCAGCGCACCGACTGAACGGCTAGCTGAACCGCCTTGAGTCCGCTGCCGCAGACCTTATTGACGGTCGTCGCGGAAACTTCGACCGGCAGGGCCGCGTGTATCGCGGATTGCCGGGCCGAGTTCTGGCCGGTGCCGGCGGTCAGCACTTGGCCCATGATGACTTCATCGATTTGCCGGGCTTCGAGGCCCGTCTGTTCGAGGAGCGCGAGGATGACGCGCGCGCCGAGCTGGACGGCCGGGATCTCCGCGAGCGCACCGCCGAATTTGCCGATTGCGGTCCGCGCCGCCGCGACGATCACGACTTCGTCCATTTCGGGCTACTCCTGGCTGAGGGGGGGCTGTGAGCCGGTGAGCTATGGTAGACCCGGCGCCCGCGGACGGGCAACCCGCGGGTGCCGGCCTCGATCACGATTTCGGCTCGGCGACTTCCGTGCCCCACGCCGAGAATGCATCGCGTGTTTCCTTGACGACCTCAAGTCCCTCGGTCGCGCGCCCCATCAGCTTGCGGCTGAACTCACCGGCGAGCTTGCTACTTTCGGCCGCCCATTTCTGCGGGTCCTTCAGTTCCCCGAGCAATGCCATCTGGCGCGTGCTCACATCGAGACAGTCCTGGGCTATGGACAAGCTGTAACGCGTGCACTTTTCAGCCGACTGTGCGGCGATTTCGCTCCAGCGCATCATCGGAGCCAGGGCAGCGCGGTTGATTTCCATCCATTGGTCGTACAGCTGCGTGTTCATGGTAGATCTCCTCATGCTTCGTCGATCGTGCCCAACTTGGGTGGTGCAGTGCAGCATAAAATCCTTGGCGGTGCGTGTCAACAGGCAATTGAAGTCGAGCGAACAAGCTCCGTTACGCCACGCCATGGCGTGCTATCGTCGGGATCATTAAAGGGGTAGAAAGTTAAAACGTGCGAAAAAGCAATTGGATAAAATGGCCTCAATCCGCTGTAGCGGATGACGGAGTCGGGCGGCAGTCACGGTCGTTGACGTCCCGAACTACTGCTATTGCATCGCACCACCGCCGTGCGTATAGTCGCGCCTCATCAGGGTGCGGGACACACGACTTACAGAGGAGCGGCCATGAGCGATTCATCATCTTCCACGAGCGGTCCGTGGGCCGATGCGTGGATGCAAATGCAGCGGCACTACTGGGACGCCTGGAGCGATCTGACGAAGCGCGCGGCCGACAGCGGTGCACCGAAAAAGGCCGCTCCGGACGCAACATCCTGGACGCAGGGCCTGGACTACTGGTCGAAAATGATTGCCCCGGTCATTCCTTCCGAATCGCGCGCCTGGGTCGACAAGATTCTCGAGATGAACCAGAGCTATGCGCGGATGGGCGAGTTGCTCTGGCAGGCGGTCTCGGCCGGCCCCGATACGGGGCAAAACCTGACGTCCTGGTGGGAAGGAGTCACCCGGGCCGTGCAGGAGATGCAGAAAAAGGCTTCGTCGGCGGCTCCGGCGGCTGGTAACGAGTCCTGGAACGGTTTCGCCACGCTGTGGGGTTTACCTCTCGACCACTGGAGTCGGGTCACGTCGGCCTGTTCCCTGTTCCCCGGAGACATGAGCAAAGCCTTGCATGATCTGAATGCGGCGCGCCGGAGCGATGCGCTGCCGGATTTCCTGTCGGGTTGGCTGTCGACGCCGACCTTGGGCTACACGCGCGAATCCCAGGAAGAAGTGCAGCGGCTCGGCCAATGCCTGCTCGACTACCAAAAGGCGATGCAGGACTATTCGGGGGTGCTGTCCGGAGTGGTGGCCCGGGCCGCCGAGCTGTTGCGGGAAAAGGCGACCGAACGCGTTGGCCAGGGCGATGCCTTCGAGAGCGTCCGGGAGTGTTACAACCTGTGGGTCGACTGCGGCGAAGAAGCCTACGCCGAGATCTGTGCATCCGACGCCTTCACCCGGTCTCAGGCCGCCATGACGAATGCGCTGATGGCGCTGAAACGCCAGGAGCAGTCGATGATCGACGAGGCGCTCAGTGCCCTGAACATGCCGACCCGTCGGGAATTGGACACGAGCCACCGCCGCGTCCACCAACTGCAGCGCCGCGTCTGGAAACTCGAGGAGGCGCTGAACGCCTCCGGCATCGCTGAACTGCGGGCGGAAATGGAAGCACTGCGGACCGAACTCGCGGCAGTGCGGTCCACCGCGCCGGCACCTGCCAGCACGCGGCGGGCAGCGAAAGCCAAGGACGAGACCTAATCCCCCCGGAGTCAGGAGAGCGACATGTTACGTCCCGACCAGATTGTTCAGGAACTCACGGAGTTCAACCGCAAAGTGGCGGCCGGGATCGGCGCCCTCGGACAAATCGGCGACATCGACGTCGGTGCCAGCGAGAAGGATCCCGTGTATCAGGAAGACAAGGTGATCCTGTACCGTTTCCGGTCGCGCACTGCGGATCCGGCCAAGGTGCCGTTGCTGATTGTCTATGCGCTGGTCAACCGGCCCTACATGGCGGATCTGCAGGAGGACCGGTCCATGATTCGCGGGTTGCTTGACCAGGGCCTCGATGTATACCTGATCGACTGGGGTTATCCCGACGGTGCCGACCGCTACCTCGATCTTGACGATTACCTCAACGGGTATCTGCGCCGTTGCGTCGACTTCATCTGCCGCGAACACAAGCTCCCGAGTCTCAACCTGCTGGGTATTTGCCAGGGAGGGACTTTCAGTCTGTGCTTTTCCGCCATGCACCCGGATAAGGTCCTGAACCTTGTCACGATGGTGACACCAGTCGATTTCCACACGCCCGACAATGTGTTGGGCAGGTGGGTACGGGACCTGGATGTCGACCTGATGGTCGACACGCTCGGGAACGTGCCCGGCGAACTGCTGAACTGGAGTTTCCTTTCTCTGAAGCCGTTTCGCCTCACCGGCCAGAAATACATCGACATGGCGGACATCTTCGAGGACCCGGTTAAGCTGAAGAACTTTCTGCGGATGGAAAAGTGGATCTTCGACAGTCCCGATCAGGCCGGCGAAGCCTATCGCCAGTTCATCACCTGGTTCTACCAGGAGAACCGGCTCGTCGCAGGCGGGCTGCGAATCGGCGACCATGCCGTCGACCTGCGCCGGATCACGATGCCCCTGTTCAATGTCTACGCGACGGAGGACCACCTCGTGCCACCGGCGGCGTCGATCGCGCTCGAGCAGCATGTGGGCACCAAGGACTACACCACGATGGCGTTCAAGGGCGGCCACATCGGTATCTACGTCAGCGGTCGCGCCCAGAAGGACATTCCGCGCGGTGTGGCTGATTGGCTTAAAGCGCGGATGCCTTGAGCCGCTCCGGTTCCGGCCCAGGGATGTCAGGGCTGGGTTGAGCGCCGCGCAGTGCGGCGCGGATACGAGATCGTCGAGTCTGAAGCTTGTTCCTTTGCTCGGTTGGCATTAGGATAATCATTATCATTTGGTGCTGAACGAGAAGGGTGCTCGCGACGTGTCGCGCGCCCGTGGAGACATATTGATGACCCTGCGTGATCTCGCCGCTGGTGAACTGGGCCGGGTTCTGGGTTTTGCCCCCGGCAGTCGGGCGTATCGGGCGCGGCTGCTCGCCATGGGGCTCACGCCCGGAACGGATTTCGCGGTCGTGCGCTTTGCACCACTGGGCGATCCGGTCGAGATCCGCGTTCGCGGCTTCGCCCTCAGTCTGCGCCGAAACGAAGCCAGCGTGTTGCTGGTCGAGAGGCGCGCCGCATGAGCAAGCGGGTCATCGGCCTGGTCGGTAATCCGAACTGCGGCAAGACCACCCTCTTCAACCTGCTGACCGGCTCGCGCCAGCGCGTCGGTAACTGGCCGGGCGTCACCGTCGACCGTAAGGAGGGCCAGTATCGCGACGGCGACCTCGAGGTCTCCGTGGTCGATTTGCCGGGGATCTACTCGCTGGACGTTCTGCAGGAGGAGAGCGCCCTGGACGAAAAGGTCGCTCGCGACTACATCCTGTCCGGCCAGGCGCAGCTCTTCATCAACATCATCGATGCGTCCAATCTGGAGCGCAATCTTTATCTGACCACCCAATTGCTCGAGATGCAGGTCCCGCTGCTGATCGTGCTGAACATGATGGACGTCGCGAACGACCTTGGCATCGAAATCGATGCCAATGCACTGTCGCGGCGTCTCGGTTGTCCGGTCGTGCCCGTCGTCGCCGTACGCGGCAAGGCACTGGAGACTCTCCGGGAACGCATCCGCAGGCTACTCGAACAGACTCGGATTGCCACCACGCGCGTGGCCTATGCACCCGTGATCGAGGCCGCAGTCGACGAACTGGTCTCGATACAGGGAGTGGTGGTGCATGAGGGACGCCGGCTCGACACGCGCTGGCTGTCGCTGAAGTTGCTTGAAGGGGACGTACCGAGTGTGCGGCTGGCAAGCCCCGCCGCCGTGAGGCTGTTGCCCGAACTGCTGGCGCGAATCGAGCATGACACCGGCGAAGAGGCCGACATTCTGATTGCCGACAGCCGTTACGGCTTCATCAATGCGATCAGCCAGAATGTCGTGCGCCGCACGACGCGTCTGCGGCGCAGCATTTCGGACCGTATCGATCAGTTGGTGCTGAACCGCCTGCTCGGCATACCCATCTTCCTGGGCATGATGTACCTGATGTTCATGTTCACGATCAACGTCGGGGGCATCTTCGTCGACTTTTTCGATCAACTCGGGGCCCTGCTGTTCGTCGATGGGCTGGCGGCAGTGCTGGAGCGGCTGCACAGCCCGGAGTGGTTGTCGACGCTAATGGCGAACGGGGTCGGTGGCGGTTTGCAGATCATCGCGACATTCATCCCGATCATTGGCTGCCTGTATCTCTTCCTTTCCTTCCTGGAAGATTCCGGCTACATGGCACGGGCGGCCTTTGTTATGGATCGACTGATGCATTTCATCGGGCTTCCCGGCAAGTCGTTCGTACCGCTGCTGGTCGGTTTTGGCTGCAACGTGCCGGCCATCATGGCGACCCGGACCCTGGACAGCGAGCGCGACCGGTTCCTCACGGTGGCGATGAACCCCTTCATGTCCTGTGGTGCCCGGTTGTCCGTGTATGCCCTGTTCGTCGCAGCGTTCTACCCCAGCGGCGGGCACGATGTCGTTTTCGCCCTGTACCTGGTGGGTATCGCCGTCGCCATTCTGACGGGCTATGTCCTTAAAACGACGCTGTTGGGGGGCGAAGCGACGCCCTTCATCATGGAATTGCCGCCCTACCATCTGCCTACCGCGAAAAGCGTTCTGCTGCGGACCTGGGATCGTCTCAAGAGCTTCATGTTTGGAGCGGGGAAAGCGATCATCGGGGTAGTGGTCATATTGAGTTTCCTGAACAATCTGGGGCGAGATGGATCCTTCGGACACGAAAATTCCCAGGATTCGATCCTCAGCGACATAGGACGCGCCATCACTCCGGTGTTCTCGCCCATGGGCATCACACCGGACAACTGGCCCGCCACGGTGGGTATTTTCACCGGGATTTTCGCCAAAGAGGCCGTCGTCGGCACACTGAATGCACTCTATACGCAGGTAGCGGCCAATGAATCGGGAGCGGGGTCGGCCCTTGAGGCGAAACCTTTCGATTTTCTGGAGGGCCTCAAGTCGGCCACGGCGACCATCCCCGAGAATGCATGGGAGGCACTCGGGACCTACGCCGACCCGTTCAAGCTACGCACAGTCGGCGATACCGATGCCCTGGCGGAGGAGGGTGCCAGCGACGTCAGTCTCGGGGCCATGGTCTCGCGTTTCGACGGGGGGGTCGGGGCTTTCGCCTATCTCCTGTTCGTCCTGCTTTACATACCCTGCGTCGCGGCGACGGCTGCGATTTATCGCGAAACGCACTGGCGCTGGGCCGCCTTCGTCGTCGCCTGGACAACGGGCATTGCCTATGCGGTGGCCACGATGTACTACCAGGCGGCCACTTTCACCCGCCACCCGGCGTCCTCCCTGATGTGGATTGGCGGGCTGACCGCGCTGTTCGTCGTGGTGGTCGTGTTGCTGTGGACCGTGGGGCGGCGGGGGGAGACCCTGGGCCCTCCGGTGCCGATGAAATCCTGATAGCGAGAGACGCGTCATGTTGCTGGTTGATCTTCGTGACTACATCGCTGAGCGCGGTCGTGTTTCGATGCGCGACCTGGCGCTGCATTTCGAGGTCGAGCCCGAAGCGGTGCGGGGCATGCTGGCGCACTGGATTCGCAAGGGCAAGGTGAGCCGCGACGCGGCGTGTCCGCCCTGTGGTTCCGGCTGCTGCAACTGCGCCACCGATCTCACCGAATTCTATCTGTGGAACGGAGCCTGACGACGGCTAGGCTCAGTCGGCCGTCGGCTGCGCTGATTCGACCGATGGTGCTTCCCCGGGACCAGTAGCCACCTCTCGCAACAACCGTCGCTTGATGGCGACGACGCGCTGTGGGTAGTCCGACGGAAAAGTCCAATAGGGAAATCCCTGGCCCGTGCGGCTCTGGTTCAGGCCGCGCGCGTCGGGCGGGATGTGGAACAGGAACTTTAGCAACACATCGCTGCTGACCCAGGGGTGGTCGTACCAGAATGCGTGAGAGCGCCGTGGCATACCCGGGATGGCCTCGGGCTTGACGTTGATCAGGTCGAAGCTCAAGCGTGCGGCGGCGTCGATCAACCAGTGAGACTCCGCCTCCGATAATTCCGAGGGGTCGGGATTGCCGAGTCTGGAGCCGCCGTGCAGCCACTTGGACAGGCCCAGCGCGGCGTCGTCGAGGTTGGCGGAGACTGTGACCCGCCGGGTAGCGTCCAGATACTGCGGCAGTTCGGCAATAAACGTTCGCAGCGCGATGTCGGGCGCTGCGAGATACACTTCGCCCAGCCGCAGTGGGGATTGCGGGCGCCCGCGTCGGGACGGTCGGTGCAACGCCGCCAGGCCTGGACTGACGATTTGCGCGCCGGCGCTGTAGGCCAGCACGTTGATGTGTTCCGCGGCCGTGTGCGCCGCCAGCAATTCGTACAAGCGCGCGAAGACTGGAACTGATGCGCGTGCGTTGCGGACGTCGGTAAAGTACCTCAGCCCGCTGCCGGCCGACGGCCAGATGAAGGCCAGAACGACCGCGCTGCCGCCGGTGAAGTGGCGGAACTGCGCGGCCTGTGCGCTGGCCAGTTCGACCGTGGAATTGGAGCCGTGCACGTAGATCGTCAGATCCTTGTTGCGACTTGTCGCCAAGGCGGCGTCGATCGCTGCGAGGAAGCGACGGGTGTCCGGTTGCAGGCCCCCTGTGCCCTCATCTTCTCTGACGACCGCGAGTTCCTCCAGCGACTCAAGTTGCAATCTCGGGCGCGTCGTGCGGGAAGGCGTCACTGACACGCGATACAAGTCATCCCAGGTTTGTTCCATCGGACCGATTCGCACCGCGGCATGCCCAACATACAGGCTCATGCCTGGCAAAATCGTGTGGACCCGGGCCCCGCGGGGTCCGACCGGTAAACGATTGGTTGCGTAGAAGACACTCACGCGATTCGACTTTTCCTCGGCACGGGCCGTCGCGAACGGGCTCAGTTCGCCAGAGGCGAATACCGCCGGGACCGGCATCAAGCGGGGCGCGGGTTGGCAGCCGGCGAGCAGGCTGGCCATCAGCACCATGGATCGCAGGGTGAGGATGCGGAAGTCGGGCATCAAGGCGCGAAATAGCAGTGACGAAGCCGGGTCGACGAAAAGCCAGCGAGGCCTTCGCCGACGCGAAGTGGTTGACGGCCCATTTTAGGCCAACTCGCCAGTGAGCACCTTCTCGGAGCGCGAGGGGGTGCTGTCCCGACCCGAGACAACGAAGAACAGTCCGCCGCGCTACCTCGACGGCAGCCGCTGCCTGGTTCCCGGCCAGCCTTCGTCATCGCCCTCGTCTGCATTGAAGCGGTAGCAAGGGATACGGTAGCCTTGCTGCAGTGCCCTGGTCACTCCCGTTGCGTTATTCCCTCATTGCCCATTTCAACTCGCCTCTTCCGTCTCCCAACGCCTCGCACGTACTCATGACCGATACCTACATCCACCCCAGGCCAAGGCTGCCGTTCTGGCTGCGTTGCCTGATCGCTCCGCTCGAATGGTCGATCGCGCTGATAATCCTGTTCGAGGAGTGGGGCTGGGAGCCGATGCAGCGACTGATGGTCCGCTTGGCGCGCTTGCCGGCGATGGCGGCGCTGGAGCGCCGCATCGCCTCGCTGCCGCCAGGCGGAGCGCTCGTGGCCTTCGCCCTGCCGACTCTGCTGATGCTGCCGGTGAACGTCTTCGGGGTCTGGCTCGTAGGGCAGGGACAGGCCCTGGCCGGACCTCTCGTCATCATTGCCGCGAAACTCATCAGCACGACGCTGATCGCGCGAGTATTCACGCTGACCCGTCCGGTGCTGATGGAGCTCCGCTGGTTTGCGCACTTCTACGCTGGCTGGAAGCGATGGGAAGCGGCCCTCGTAGAGCCCGTTCGCGCTTCCTGGTTGTGGCGGACCGGGCGTGAACTCCGGGGCCGTTGGCGCGCCTGGCGCGCCGCGCGTGCCCCTGCTGCCGGGGATGCACGTCGTGGGTGAGGTGGAGGTCTCACGGCCAATCTGTTACGACGGTCAGCGATGAGGGGCCGGGTCGCCGCATCAGTTCGCTACGCGCTGGCGAGCGTGGTGCTTGTGGCGGCAACGCTGCTGGGGGCACGCATCTATGACGCGCAGCGGGGGCCGCCGCTCGAACTGTGGCATCGGTTTGTCCCGCACGAAGGGAACGCCGAGCAGCTCGACCAGACGGATTGGGCCGGGTATCTGGCCCAGGAAGCGTCGCTGTTCGACGAGGTGCAGCACGAGGTGACGGAGCGCTTGCCGGCCGAAGATCGCGTTCCCGTTAACCGCTATTTCGCGGGCAGTCCGGTTTACCCGGGGCGCTTCCCGTCGAACTGGAATCGGTCTTACATACTGGAGCCCGACGGGCCGCCCATCGGCGCCGCAGTCTTTCTGCATGGCCTGACGGATTCGCCCTACAGCCTGCGACACATCGCGCGGCGCTATCGGAAGCTGGGGTATGTGGCGGTAGCGATCCGGCTGCCCGGGCACGGGACCGTGCCCGCAGCGCTGACAGAGGTCGATTGGCAAACCTGGCTGGCCGCGACGCGGTTGGCGGTACGGGAGGCATCCCGGCGCATCGCGCCCGGAGCGCCGCTGCATCTGATCGGTTTCTCGAACGGCGGGGCGCTGGCAATGAAGTACGCGCTCGATGCCCTCGGTGACGCGCGATTCACGCGTCCGTCGCGCGTGGTGCTGATCTCGCCGATGATCGGCCTGACCCGTTTTGCGCGTTTCGCCGGGCTCGCCGGCCTGCCCGCGATGCTACCGTCCTTCGCCGAAGCGGCCTGGCTCAGTGTGCTGCCGGAGTTCAATCCGTTCAAGTACAACTCGTTTCCGGTCAACGCGGCACGGCAGGCCCACTTGTTGACCCAGGCGCTGCAGCAGCGGGTCGCAGACTACGCAGGCGATGGCCGGCTGGCGCAACTGCCGCCGGTATTGACCTTCCAGTCCGTGATGGACTACACGGTTACGACTCGCGCTGTCTTGTCGGCACTGTACGATCATCTTCCGGCCAACGGCAGCGAACTGGTCCTGTTCGATCTGAACCGGGGCGCAGAGCTCAGTCTGTTGCTATCGCCCGAGGCCGAGACGAAATTGGGGCGGATCCTGCCGCCGCCCCCGCGGCCGTATCGCCTCACCGTGGTAACCAACGCCAGGCCGGATGCCTCGGCCATGGTCGAGCAATCGACCCAGGCCGCCCAGATGACGGAACTGACCCGGCCCCTGGACATCCCCTATCCCTCCGAACTGTACTCGCTTTCCCATGTGGCACTGCCCTTTCCGCCGGATGACAGCCTGTACGGCCGTCGACCCGATCCGCACGAGGATTTCGGCATCCACCTCGGTACACTGGCGCCGCGCGGCGAGCGTGGAGCGTTGGTAGTCGGCCTGGATGCGCTGCTGCGCGCGACCTGTAATCCCTTCTTCGACTACATGGCCGCACGCATCGAGGAGGGTATCCCGCAGCCGACGCCGGCCGCGGCCGTCGGTCCTTAGGAAAGCTTCGGATTGACGCAGAGCTTTCCGCGATGCAGGGACGGCTCGCCCGGACCCCAGGTTGTCAACGTTCGACCCGCTGCGGTGAGGCGAAACCGCGTTCTGTCTCACCCGCTCTGAATAAAACCAGGATGGGTTTTGTTCAGAGTTTCCCTCGGAAACAAACACGCGGTGCCCCACCGGAGTCGGAGTGTCCGCTGGCGCGCCGATCCCCGGGTGCGAACCGGGAGACGGCAGCTGTGCTAATTTACGCGCCTCGCGCAATGACCCAGATCTGACCCGATGACCGATATCGTCCCCTTCGAGCGAATGCCGGTGAAGGATTTCACCGAAAAGGCCTACCTCGACTACTCCATGTACGTGATTCTCGATCGGGCGCTGCCGGCGCTGGCCGATGGCCTGAAACCGGTGCAGCGGCGGATCGTCTATGCAATGTCCGAGCTCGCCCTGGGCCCGCAGAGCAAGCCTAAGAAGTCGGCCCGCACGGTGGGCGACGTGCTCGGCAAGTACCACCCACATGGCGACATGGCGTGTTACGAAGCGATGGTGCTGATGGCCCAGCCGTTCTCATATCGCTACCCGCTGATCGACGGCCAAGGCAACTGGGGTTCCCCCGATGACCCGAAGTCATTTGCGGCGATGCGCTACACCGAGGCGCGGCTCACGGCTTATGCGCAGACGCTGCTCGCGGAACTGGAGCAGGGCACGGTGGATTGGGTGCCGAATTTCGACGGAACGCTGGAAGAGCCGTCGCTGCTTCCGGCGCGCCTGCCCAATCTGCTGTTGAACGGAACCTCCGGCATTGCCGTCGGCATGGCAACCGACATCCCTCCGCACAATCTTCGCGAGGTGGTCGCGGCCTGTATCCACTTGCTGGATCATCCGCAAACCGGTGTCGAAGCCCTTTGCGAACTGATCAAGGCGCCGGACTTTCCGACCGAAGCCGAGATCATCACGCCGCGGGCCGACATCGTGCGCATGTATCAGACCGGGAACGGCTCGATCCGGCTGCGCGCCCGCTATGAAGCGGAGGACGGCAACATCGTCGTAACGGCGCTGCCCTACCAGGTTTCGGGCGCGAAGGTTCTGGAGCAGATCGCCGCGCAGATGCAGGCCAAAAAACTGCCCATGATCGAGGATCTCCGGGACGAGTCCGATCACGAGAACCCGACCCGGTTGGTGATCATGCCGAAATCGCGGCGCGTCGAGGTGGATCAGGTCATGTCGCATCTGTTCGCGACCACCGATCTGGAGCGGAGTTACCGGGTCAACCTGAACGTGATCGGGCTGAACGGCAAGCCGCAGGTGAAGAATCTGCAGGAGATCCTGGCCGAATGGCTTCAGTATCGCACTACGACCGTAAGGCGCCGGCTGCAGCATCGCCTCGACAAGGTTCTTGCGCGGTTGCACGTCCTCGAAGGCTTGTTGATCGCCTTCCTGAACATCGACGAGGTCATCGCGATCATCCGCCACGAGGACGAGCCCAAACCGGCGCTGATGAGGCGTTTCCGCCTCACCGATATCCAGGCGGAGGCGATCCTTGAACTGAAGCTGCGCCATCTGGCAAAACTGGAGGAGATGAAGATTCGCGGCGAGCAGGCGGATCTGGAAGCGGAGCGGCAGAAGCTGGAGGCGACGCTGGGTTCGCAGCAAAGGCTGAACACGCTCATCAAGAAGGAGTTGACCGAAGATGCGGCGAAGCATGGCGACGCGCGACGTTCGCCGATCGTCGTGCGCAAGGCGGCTCAGGCGATCGACGCGACGGCCTTGGTCGGCAATGACCCGGTTGCGATTATCCTTTCTCAGAAGGGCTGGGTGCGTGCGGCCAAGGGCCACGACGTCGACCCGACAACGCTGACCTACCGCTCGGGGGACGGCTTTCTGGCAGTGGCGCTAGGGCGGTCGAACCAGCCGGCGTATTTTCTCGACTCCACCGGACGCAGTTACAGCCTGCCGGTGCATGATCTGCCCTCGGCCCGGAGCCAGGGCGAGCCCCTGACCGCCAAGCTGAACCCACCCGCAGGGGCGCAGTTCAGGACTGTCATGGCCGGCGGCGAGGACGACTGGCTGATGATGGCGACCGACAGCGGTTATGGTTTCCTGGTGCAGCGGGGTGAACTGAATGCCAAGAATCGGGGCGGCAAGGCCCTCCTGACCGTGCCGGAAGGCAGTCAGGTACTCGTGCCGGTGCGTGTTTCCGACCCCGAGCGGGACTGGATTGCCGTCGCTTCGCTGCAGGGCCGGTTGCTCCTGTTTCCGGCTGCAGACATTCCCAAGCTGAACAAGGGCAAGGGCAACAAACTGATCGAGATCAAGCCGGCGGATCTCGCGACGCGCGAGGACCATATCGTCGCGCTCGCCAGCGTCGCGCCCGATTCGGCCCTGAAAGCCCAGGCAGGCAAACGCGGCCTGACTCTGCAGGTGGCGGACCTCGAACACTACCGCGGCCCGCGCGGACGGCGTGGCAACCATTTGCCCCGGGGATTTCAGCGGGTCGAGTCCCTGGAGGAAGTTCCGAGGGGTCTGCCGCGCTAGAGCGCCGGTTGCCCCTGAGGCGGCCGCCGGTGGGTGTCGACCGCACCGGCTCTTGCGGCGCGGATGTAAAACTTTTGTAGCCTGGTAAGCCGGGGTGTGGACGGTGGCAGGTCGAGTCGCTATGCTCCCGGTCTGATTATTATCGAAAACGGCATTTCCCCTCTACATTGGCAACCGTTCTTAAGACCACGGATGACGAGGCGGTTCCTTCCGCACCGATCGTTCCTGCGAATAGTTACGACCGCTTCGCCGAGTTGCTGGTCCAGCGCGGGAAAATTCGCGATACGGACCTGGCGCGCGCGCGTCGTCTTGCCGCGCAGGCCGATGATATGCGGCTGCCTGCCCTGCTGGTCAAGCTGGGCGTGGCATCGGAACGCGATGTGGCCGAGGCACTGGCCGAGATCAGCGGACTGCCACTGGTTGCCCCGGCCGACTATCCCGAAGCGTCACCGTTGCCGGACACGGTGCCGATACGGTTCCTCAAGGAAAATCATGTCATTGGGCTAGCCTACGGTGACGACCGCGCACTGTTTGCCGTCACCGACCCTTTCGACGAACCGCTATTCCATGCCTTGGACCTGGCCTTCGAGCCACCGGTGCGTGTGTCGGTCGGAATCGCGGCGGAGATCGATCGGGCATTGGAAACCCAGATCGGCACGGGCAAGAGTGCGATGGGGCAGATCGTGGCCGATCTCGCCGGAGATGGTGACATCGACGAGGCCGATGTCGAGCATCTGAAGGATCTCGCGAGCGAAGCCCCGGTGATCCGGATGGTCAACCTCATCATGCAGCGGGCGGTAGAGTCGCGTGCCTCGGACATCCACGTCGAGCCCTTTGAAGAGCGGCTAAAGGTGCGCTACCGCATCGATGGGGTCATGCGGGAAGTCGAGGCGCCCCCGGTCCGTTCGACGGCGGCGGTGATCTCGCGCATCAAGATCATGGCCAAGCTGAACATCGCCGAGCGGCGTCTGCCGCAGGACGGGCGCATCAAGCTCCAGGTGCAGGGCAAGGAACTGGATCTGCGCGTATCGACCGTACCGACGATGTACGGCGAAAGTGTCGTGATTCGCTTGCTGCACAAGGAGAGCATCGTCTTCGATTTCTCCTCGCTGGGCTTTCAGGGCGCAGCGCTCGACAGTTTTCTCAATGTGCTGGCATTGCCGCACGGCATCATCCTGATTACGGGTCCGACCGGCAGCGGCAAGAGTACGAGCCTGTATACGGCGCTGCACAAGATCAACACGCCGGAACGCAAGATCATCACGGTTGAGGATCCAGTCGAATACCAGCTGGAAGGCGTCAACCAGATCCAGGTCAAGCCGCAGATCGGCCTGAACTTCGCCAGCGCGCTGCGCGCGATCGTGCGACAGGATCCGGACGTCATCATGATCGGTGAGATGCGCGACCTCGAAACGGCGCGAATCGCCGTGCAATCGGCACTGACCGGTCACTTGGTCTTGTCGACGCTGCACACCAACGACGCTGCGGGCGGGGTGACCCGGTTGCTGGATATGGGCCTCGAGGACTATCTGATTGCGTCGACCGTCAATGGCATCCTGGCGCAGCGCCTGGTCAGGCGGTTGTGCCAGGACTGTCGCCAACCGTATCCGGTCCTGCCGGAAGTCGCGCATGAACTACGCCTTCGCACATGGCAGCCGGATGGCGATCTGGTGCTGTACCACGCCGGCGGGTGTGAGCGTTGCGAAAACTCGGGATATCGCGGCCGGCTGGCGATCGTCGAATTCCTGGTCATGAGCGATGACTTGCGTCGCCTGGTCATGAGCCATGCGCAAGCCCGCCAGATCGAGGAGCGGGCTATCCAGGAAGGGATGCGGACGATGTACGACGATGGCATACGCAAAGCGCTGGCGGGTTTGACTACGGTGGAGGAAATCCTCCGAGTTACGTCGAGCGACTGATCCCATGCCCCTGTTTTCCTACAAGGCCGTCAGCCGTGACGGCGAAGCCATGGAAGGGGAGCGGGAGTCGGCCGACGAAGCGACGCTGGTGGCCGCACTGCAGGCCGAAGGCTTCATTCCGATACAGGTCAAGCTGGCCGGTGCGCGGTTGCTGCCCTGGGGCGGGCCGCGGGCATCGCGGCTCAAGCTTAGCCACAAGGAGATCATGCTTTTCACTCGGGAGCTGCTGACGCTGCTGCAGGCGGGATTGCCGCTGGACCGCGCCATGGCCGTGCTGCTGGACCTGACGGCGCATGAGCCAAAGCTGAACGCACTGCTCGACCGCGTGCTCAAGGCGGTCAAGGGAGGCACCCAGTTATCCGAAGCGCTTGATGCACAAGGCGGCGTCTTCTCCCGTTTCTACGTGAATCTGATTCGCGCCGGCGAGGCAGGCGGTGCACTGGAACAGGTTTTACAGCGCCTGACGGAGTATCTGGAGCGTTCCAAGGAACTGCGCGACACGGTGGTCACGGCGATGATTTATCCGGCAATTCTGCTGGTGATGGCCACGCTGTCCCTGATGGTGTTGTTGTTGTTCGTCGTGCCGCAGTTCATGGAATTATTCGAGAGTGCCGGCAAGGAGTTGCCGTTGCCGACGCAAATCGTCATCGCGGTGGCAGAAGGTTTGCAGAACTGGTGGTGGTTGATCCTGCTGGTCGTCGCCGGTATCGTGCTGATCCTGCGAAGCCAACTGGCAGACCCGCGTCATCGCCCGGCTTTGGACAGGCGCCTGCTGTGGGCCCCTTTGGTGGGTGAGCTGATCCGGAAACTCGAGACATCCAGTCTGAGCCGGACACTGGGTACCCTGCTGCAGAACGGTGTGCCATTGCTGACGGCCATGGCAATCGTCAAGGAAACACTCAACAATCGGGCCGCTGCCGAGCGGGTCGAGGCCGTCGTCGGTGTCATCAAACAGGGCGGCGGGCTTTCCGCGCCGATGGCCGAGGTCGGGTGGCTGCCGGACCTCGCAATCCAGATGATCAAGCTGGGTGAGGAGTCCGGCCACTTGCCGGAGATGCTCGAGCGGGTTGCCGATACCTATGACAAGGAGGTCAGAATCACCGTCCAGCGACTGCTGGCGCTGCTCGAGCCCATCCTGATCGTCGGTCTGGGTGTGGTCATTGCAGGCATCATTGCTTCCATCATGATGGCGATCCTCAGTGTCAACGACCTGGCCTTCTGACGGTCCATGGCGTTCGGTATCGGCTGGCTTCGCTTCCATTACATTTACATTCGAATAACTACGCAACGGGAAACACCATGCGCCAACGAAACATCCCGCATGTCCAACAGTCGGGCTTTACGCTGATCGAACTCCTGGTCGTGCTCGCCATCATCGGCCTGCTGGCCGGTTTGGTCGGGCCACAAGTCATGAAGCACCTCGGCGAATCGAAGACCAAGGCGGCCCGCCTGCAAATCGAAGAACTGTCCTCCGCGATCGACATGTACCGACTGGACGTGGGGCGATACCCCGGACCCGACGAAGGGCTGCAGGCGCTGATTGAGCAACCGGCCAGCGCCCGTGTGTGGAACGGACCGTATCTGCGGAAGAAGAAGGTGCCGCTCGATCCGTGGAACAATCCCTATCACTACGTCGCTCCGGGACAACACGGCAAGTTTGACCTGTTTTCGCTCGGGGCCGACAACGCGGAGGCCGGTGAGGGTGAGGATCAGGATATTCTCGGCTGGGAGTAAGCTCCTTGGCTTGTCGGCGGAACCTCGCCAGGGTGGCCGGGTTCACGCTTTTCGAGATGCTCCTGACACTGGCCTTGGCGGCCGGCCTGACATTGATCGCGATGCCGAATTTCGGGCCCGCGATCGATTCCGCGCGGCTCAAGTCGACCTCCCGGGATGTGGTGTCCGCGCTGCGACATGCCCGCAGTCTGGCGTTGCGGCAGCGTCGGGAAATCCGCTTCACGCTGGATATCCATCAACACATTTATACCCTTTCCGACAAGCCGAAGGTCTATCGATTGCCTGAAGGTATTGATCTGAAACTGTTCACCGCGGATTCGGAAGTGATCGATCAGGGCAGAGGTAGCGTCCTGTTCTTCCCGGACGGTTCGTCGACAGGGGGGCGCGTGACCCTGGTGGCGGGTCCGCGCAAGCGGTTGATCGACATCAATTGGTTGACCGGGTACGTCAGCCTCACCGAAGAGGACACAGGGTGATGCGCTGGGTTTCGCTCCGTTTTACCCATCCATGCTGGCGCGAAGCGCGTGCGTGAAGGGCTTTTCGCTCGCCGGCCTCCCCGGGGCGGTGGTCGCGGTGCGTGGACTGGTCGGGTTCCAGGCCGTCAAGCCGGCTTCTCGCTGCTGGAGACGCTGGTCGCCTTCTCGGTGCTCGCCATCTGTCTCGGTGTCGTGCTGCGCGTGTTTGGCGGGGGTGGTCGGGCGGCCGTTCTGACCGACGGGTACGCCAGGGCAACGACAATTGCGGAATCGTTTCTGGCGGCGTTGGGCACGGAAAAGGAATTGCGCCTGGGTCGGCAGGACGGCCTGCTGGCCGGCGGGTACCGCTGGACGGTTCAGGTAGCGCCGCTGCCGGTGGATACGGAGCAGATCAGCGCCATGAACTTTGCCTTCATGCCGTACTGGGTTGAGGTCACGGTGACTTGGGGTGAGGAGGATACTCGTTCGGTCAAGCTCAACACCGTGCGGCTCATGGCAAACGATACTTCGACGCCCGGCCAGGCTCCGCGTGGGCCAGGCCGCGCGGGCGGGCCCGGTGGTGGCGGAGGGCAAGGCGGGGCTGGTGGGCAAGGCGGGGACGCCGGGGGCGGTGGGCAAGGCGAGGAGGGAGCAGAATGAGGTCGAACGGCTTCACGCTCCTCGAAGTGCTGATTGCGACCACCTTATTGTCGATCATGATGGTGCTGCTGATGGGCAGTTTGCGACTCGGCGCCAGGAGTTGGGACCGGGGTGAGGAACAGATCGATCAAACCAGCCAGATGCTGGTCGTAAGCTCCTTTTTCCGTCGCCACCTGACGAATGCGATCCCGTGGCGGGTGATGGACCAGCAGCGGCCGGAGCCGATGTTCAGCGGCTCGCGGGATGCCATCGAGTACATAGGGCTGCTGCCCGCGCAGATCAAGACCGGTCTGTATCGGTTCCGGTTCTTCGTGGATCGGCGGCGTGACCGAACGGCACTCAAGCTGTCGGTCCGGTCCATCGACACCTCCGGCGAGGCCGAGCCGATCGACGATCTGGAGGTGCTGCGCGACGTCGAGGAGGTGCGTTTTGCGTTCCTGGCGCCGCGGGCGCCGGGGGAGCCTCCGGTCTGGATTGAGGAATGGACCGACGAGATGATGCCCACGGCGATCTCCATCCGCATTCGGGTGCGCGGCCAGGAAGCCTGGCCGGCGATTGTCGTTGCACCCCGAATCGAGCCGCTGGCGTGATGTCCCGCAGTCGCTTCCGACAGGGAGGCATTGCCATGATGATGGTCCTGTGGGTGCTTTCGGTGCTGACGATCATGGCGGGAGGCTTCGCCGTGTCGACGCGACGCGCTCTGGATCAGTCCCAGTCGGCGCTCGCGGCGTCGGAAGGGCAGGCGCTGGCTGATGGGGCCATCAACTACGCGATGTACATGCTGAGTCATCCTGATCCCAGACAGCGCTGGGAAGGCGACGGAAGACCCTATGCGGTGCGCTTTCCAACCGGTGAGGTGCGGGTGCGGGTCAACGACGAAACTGGCAGGCTGGACCTCAATGTCATACAGGAGGCGACTTTGCGGTCGTTTCTGACACGTGCGCTCCGTGACGTGGATCTGGCGACCCGACTGACGGATGCGATTCTGGACTGGCGTGATCAGGACGCAATCAAACGGCTGCACGGGGCCGAAATCGAGGATTATCGGGCCGCGGGGAAGAACCCGAGGCCGCAGAATCGACCCTTTGCCGCCCCTGAGGAACTGGCGGGAGTGTTGGGTATGACGCCAGCCATCGCGAAGCGGCTCGCGCCCTACTTTACGATCTGGTCGGGACAGGATGGTCTGAACCCCTACCGGGCGACGGAAGAGATGCTGCGTTTGGTGTTTGCGGACGACGAAAACCAGGTCGCGCAGTTGCTGCAACTGAGGAGTCTGCCACCGGGTGAGCAGCGCCCGCAGCTGAGCCTCACGCAGCCTCCGGACATTAAATTTACCCAGACTCAGGACGCGGCCTACCGCATCACTGCGGAAGTGATCAGCGCCGGTGAACAGACGGCAGCGGTCGAGGCTGTCATCCGGCGCGGCGGCAGCCGTGGGGGTGGTCCGTTTGCGTTCGCGGTTTGGCGTCCGATCATGGCCGCCAAGCTGCCTGACGAAGAGAACCTCGGGATGCGGCCCGAACGTCGGAGGTTGCCATGAGCGCCTGGCTGAAGCGGCCACAATCGACTGAACACCCGCATGTTCGAAGGTCGGCGGGTGATGTGCTACAGCGCCATTGCGGGCCCATCGAGAATGCGGGCTTGGCTTTTTATCTGGTGGTGAAGATTACATGAGCTTCCTGACCCAACCGATCAAACTGGATGTCGCCGGTTTCTTCCAGTGGTGGGGTGACGAATTGGCCGCCTTGATTCCGACATGGCTGAAGAAGCTGTTCGGAGGGTCGCGGCCTATTCTGATCCTCAAACGGGCGCCCGCAGGGGTGCATGCATCACTATGGACCGCCGGTCGGATCGAGGATTTGGGGTGTTTTCCGCTGACGGAAGAGGGCAATGCGCGTCGGCAGGAATTGATGCGTCAGCGGAGTGACGTGCAAAACGCCGCTGTCCTGTTGGACCTAACTCCCGCAGATTCTCTCGTCCGGCGCTTTCGGCTTCCGGCAGCGACAGCGGAAAACCTTTTCCAGGTTGCCGGTTTCGAACTGGATCGCTTGACGCCTTTTACTGCCGCCCAAGTGTATTATCATGTACGGGTGGTCGAGCGGTTGCCCGACAGCAAACAGATTCTCGTCGAGTTGGCGTTGACACCGCGTAACCGGCTGGATCCGCTGCTGGAGGAATTGAGCGCGAGCGGGTGGTTTCCGGATCGCGTCGAGATTGCTGCGGACCCAGCGCGGCGGGCCCATCAGCTCTTGCCGGAACGGTTTCAGAAGCCGCGTAAACGACTTCCCAAAATACTGAATTCCGGCCTCGCTGTGCTGGCCGCAAGCCTGGCCTTGCTCATTGGGATATTGCCCATCTGGCGGGATTACCAGCGTTCATCCGATCTGGAGCAGGAGGTTCGCAAAGTCAGCAAGGTCGCCAAAGAGGTGGAAACGCTGCGTCAGGATGCCGAGAAACTGTCGCGTGAGGCAAGTTTTCTCACGAAACGGAAGCGCTCCGAACCTGCGATGGTCGATGTCATAAACGAACTGAGCCGGGTCATTCCGAACAACACCTGGTTGTATGGCCTGCAGTATAAAGACCGGCGGTTGGTGATGCAGGGACAGTCGCCGTCGGCGTCGAGCCTGATCGCGGTGATGGAGGCTTCTCCTTACCTTCATAACACCAGCTTCGTTTCTCCCGTTACCAAAGACGTGTCCAGTGGCTTCGAACGGTTCCAAATTGCCAGTCAGGTTCTCAATGGCCGGTTTGCGGGTTCCAAACCTGCGGAATCGGGTGGTCGAACTCAAGAGCCTGAGTAGGGAGCGGTTGCTAGCGGTCGGTTTGCTGCTGTTCGCAATCGCGCTGATATACATGCTGGTATTTTCACCGCTGCTAACGCTCCGAAAGGAATATTCCGAGTCGGTCGACGAGCTGGAATTCCGCCTGGAGCGATATCGCAAGATCGCGGCCGAGCGACCGCTCTGGAGTCGGCGGGTAGAGGAAATCAAGCAACATGGGCGTGTTTCCGAACAATACATTGCGAAGGAAACTCCGGCACTTGCATCGGCTGATTTGCAGACCTTGATCAAGGAAATCGTGACGACGTCCGGCGGTGAACTGATCAGTACCCAGGTCGTGCCGGAACAGCAGGAGGAGCAGTTGACGCGCATCGCGGTGCGAATTCGCATGAATGGCAGCACGAGGGTATTGCGGGACGTGTTGCATGCCGTCGAGACCTCGCAACCCATTCTGTGGGTGGATAACCTGAATCTCCGGCCCATCCGGATGCCGATGCGTCCCGGGTCCAAGGCTGCGCCGGATCGCCTTAGCATCGACTTCGAGGTCGTCGGCTATATGCGTGCGGGCTGACCCTGTCTATGAAGTGGCTTGCGAAATATCCCGACTACGCACTGACGTTCCCGCTTGCAATCCTTTGTCTGGCGCTCGGTGTCGGACTCGCGGCGGAGTTGTTGCTGCTGCAGCGGCCGGACCGGGGCCAACCGGCCCCGGCGGTCGGTTCTTCGATTTCGGAGCCGGATCCTGCAGCCGACAGCGAGGAGGCGTTCGAACTTCCGTCCGTCGAGGAATTCAGTGATTTTGTCGAGAAACCGCTGTTCGTCGAGGGGCGCAAGCCCCCCCCCGAAGACGAGCAAAAGCAGGCGGCGCAGGCGCAGGATACAACGCCGCTCAATCTGAAGCTGATGGGTGTCATGTTCAGTCCGAGCGGCGAGATGGCCATTCTCGCGGAGGCGTCGGGCAAGAATCGCCGGATCAGAAAGGGGGGTTCCATCAGCGGCTGGCGCCTCGTGGACCTCAAGACGGATCGCGTGACGTTACAGCGGGGTGATGAGCGCCAGGACCTTCCGCTCTTGAAGCCAAAACCCAAGACGGCAACCGCAGCTCCGCCTCCCGGACGCCCGCGTGGCCCCGTTCCCGGAGGGCCGCTGGGACGAGGGGCGCAGCCGCCGCCGGACGTCCCCGAGCCGGACCCGGACGACCTCGATGCGTCCGGAGAAGGCGGGGATCCCGCGGCCGAGGAAGATATGAATGAGGCCGGGGACGAAATGCCCGAGGGCGAAGAATAGGCCGAAACACGAACATGTTGTCGAAACACACACGAAAGACTGCTGTTGCAACGCTGGCGCTGTTGTTGGAGAGCGCGGGCTGCAAGTACCTGGGGCCCGGCATGACCGAGCATCTGGATCTCCCCAAGAATCTGGAAGTGGAGCAGGTGAAGGGACCCGAGATCAGGCCCCTGCAGGAGACGATTGCGGGCACGGATACCCTCAAGCGTCCCGAATACTTTCCCGCGACGGGGCCGGCCGTCGGTCGGCCCGAGGAGCGCGTGCGACGCACGGCCAAGGAGGGTCGTTTCACGTTGAATTTCGACGACGCCGACGTCAGTGAGGTGGCCAAGGCGGTGCTCGGAGACATTCTCAAGGTCAACTACGTGATTAGCCCGAAGGTGACCGGCAAGGTCAGCCTGCAGACCGCCCACCCGCTAGCCGAGGATGAATTGATCCCGACTCTGGAGATGGTGCTGCGGACCAATGGTGCTGTGCTGATCGGTAGTCGGGGCTTTTACCGTATCGAGCCGGATGCGAGTGCGATCATCGATGCGCCCGGTGCCGGCGTGGGAACGCATGGGGGCATGGTGCCGGCGGGGTTCCAACTGCAGATCGTGCCGCTGCGGTACGTAAGCGCGCTGGACATGCAGAAGGTGCTGGAGCCGCTGATGCCGCCCAAGGCGATCATCCGCGTGGACAATCTTCGCAATCTGCTGCTGTTGGCGGGAACATCCGATGAAATCGAATCGGTCATGGATACGGTCCGGCTGTTCGACGTCGACGTAATGCGAGGCATGACGGTCGGCTTGTACCCGCTGAAGAATGTCGAGGCGGACATCGTCGCCGAGGAACTCAGCAAACTTTTCGGCGATGAGGGCAAAGGCGCGGTCGGGGGCATGTTGCGCATGCTGCCGATACAGCGCCTCAATGCCATCCTCGCGGTGTCGCCGCAACCCCAGTATCTGCGCGAAGTCGAAAGCTGGGTGGAGCGTCTCGATCGCTACAACACAAACAAGGCCGGCGGCGTGCACGTCTATCGCGTGGAAAACGTGGATGCCGTCCAGTTGGCCGAAACGCTGAGCAACATTTTCGGACAGGCTGGCGGCGCGGGCTCTCGAGGGTCGGTGGCGCCCGGCTTTTCCGGTTCCGAGATCGGTGGCGGACGCTCCAGTGGTCTGTTCGGCGGGCGTTCTGGCAGCAGCGGCTTCGGCAGCAGTTCCGGCAGCAGTGGGTTTGGCGGCAGTTCCGGCAGCAGCGGCTTCGGGTCCTCGTCCATGTCGGGCAGCGGATCAAGCGGTTTCGGCAGCAGCAGTTCGACCGGAGGCTCGAGCGGCTTCGGCTCGTCTTCAGGCTCCAGTGGTTTTGGTAGCTCCACCGGCACATCGAGCGGACTCGGCGGTTCTGGCGGGACCGGTAGCGGTGGTTTTGGCAGCGGCGGTTTCGGAAGTGGTAGCGCAAGCGGCGGCTTCGGCTCGGGATCGGGTGGTGCCGCCGGCGCATCGGGGCGTCGCACCGGGCAGGGGGGGTCTCAGGCAGCCGATCTCGGCACGATGCGTATTGTTGCGGATTCCTCCAACAATTCGCTGATCATCGTTGCCAAAGCCCAGGAATACCGGCAGATCATGGAGGTCATCAAGGAATTGGACCGCATGCCGCGGCAGGTACTGATCGACGCGACCATTGCAGAAGTCGCCCTGACCGGCCAACTGGAATATGGGTTGCAGTGGTTGGTCAATGCCGGTTCGCAGAAGGCGTCTCTGATCGAAGGCGGGGGTGGATTACAGCCACTGTTGTCGGCGATGTCCGCAGCGGGTCCTGGGTTGACGTATTACTCGGTCGTCAATAATTCGCAGAATATACGGGTCCTCCTCAGGGCGTTGGCTGCGCAGGGTCGGGTCAACGTGCTGTCAACGCCGTCGCTGATGGTGCTGAACAATCAGGAGGCACAGATCAAGGTCGGTGACCAGGTGCCGATCCAGACGTCGGCCACCACCAACACCAGCGGTGGTTCGAGCCCTTTGATCACCAACAACATCCAGTACCGTGATACGGGCGTCATTCTGAGTGTCCGGCCGCGCGTCAATTCGGGCGGGCTCGTTGTGCTCGACGTTCAGCAGAGCGTTTCTCAGCCTTCCAAGAACGACGTGTCGCAAATCGACTCCCCAACGATTTCGCAGCGCGAGATCAAGAGCAGCGTCGCAGTCAAGGATCGAGAGACGCTGGCATTGGGCGGCCTGATACAGGATCGGCGCAGTCAGACCACGAACGGCATTCCCTGGTTGTATGACCTGCCGATCATTGGTGCCTTGTTTAGTACCACGGCGCGCGACATCTCGCGAACCGAACTCGTCGTACTGTTGACTCCCCATGTAGTCGGAGACGAGGCTGATTCCCGGAAGATCACGAACGAGTTCCGGCGGTCGCTGAAGGGTTTGTATCGACCGCCCGGCGAATCGTACGGCGGTAGCGCCTCCGACAAGTCGATCCCGCTCGAGAACTGACACGATGTACGGGAATCGATGCCGTGCTACCCGGGGTCGGGCGGCGCGAGGGTAGCACGGGCGCAAACCCACACTTCAATGCGTTCCGCGCCCGCCGCGCGGAGCGCTTTTGCCAACTCTCCGACGGTCGAGCCAGTCGTCATCACATCGTCGATGAGGGCCACGTGCCGGGCATGGAATGACGGCTTAACCGCAAATGCCCGCCGCACGTTCCGGACGCGGTCGACGGCCGAGAGCCCAACCTGCGATGCCGTGGCCCGTGTCCGCATTGCGCTGCGTGTCTCCAGCGGCAGTTGCAGTCGCCGACCCACCTCACGCGCGATTTCGGCGCTGGGGTTGAATCCTCGCGCTCGGAAACGGTCGGGGTGCAATGGCACCGGGATCAGCCAATCGGGAAGATCTGAGCGCTCGGAGAGCGATTCCGCCAGCAAACCCCCAAGCAAACGTGCGTGCGGGTACCGTCGGTGGAACTTCAACGCCTGGATCATGTGGCGAACGGGCTCTCGGTAGCGCAGCGGCGCAGTGGCGCTGTCGAATGCGGGAGGATGACCGAGGCACTCGCCGCAGACCCCATGCCCGGAGATTGCCAGGGGCAAAGCACAGCACACGCAACTCGAGCGGATGAACGGCAGCGTCCGTTCGCAGCCGGCGCACAGATCCTTCCCGGTGGTCGCGTGTGCCCCACACAGCAGACAGGTGGGCGGGAACAGCCACTGCTGTATAATCCCTGACCAGTTGTAAACCAAAAGATGCTCGCTGGGTTGACGAAGGTTCGCCCCGGCGCGGCGTCCCTGCACCGAAGAGAGAGAAGTATGCGCCCAGAATCAAACGCCGTGGGGGCCGCCGAGCGGGCCCCAGACCAACTTCGTCATGACTGGTGCATCGACGAGGTCGAACGGCTTCTGGAGCAACCGTTCAGCGATTTGCTCTACCGCGCGCAGCAAACGCACCGCGCCTACTTCGATCCGAACGAAGTGCAGATCAGTAGTCTGCTAAGCATCAAGACGGGGGCTTGCTCCGAAGACTGCGCCTATTGCCCGCAAAGCGTTCATCACGACACCGGGCTGGAGCGCGAGGCCCTGATGCCGTTGCAGGAGGTGCTGAAGGCCGCAGACGAAGCCCGTCGCCAGGGGGCCACGCGCTTTTGTATGGGCGCGGCCTGGCGCGGCCCGAAAGATAGGGATGTCGAGCGTGTCGCGGCGATGATCGAGGGTGTCAAGGCGCTTGGCATGGAAACCTGCGTGACCTTGGGTATGCTGACCGACGGCCAGACGGCTCGCCTGAAAGAGGCTGGCCTCGACTACTACAACCACAATCTGGATACCTCGGAAGCGTACTATTCGCAGATCATCACGACGCGGACCTATCAGGACCGGCTCGAGACCTTGCGCCGCGTTCGCGAGGCCGGCATCAACGTCTGTTGTGGCGGCATACTCGGCATGGGCGAAAGTGCGCGGGACCGGGCCGGGTTGCTGGTGGAGCTGGCCAATTTGCCCCAACACCCCGAGAGTGTACCGATTAATCTTCTGGTTCAAGTCGAGGGCACTCCGCTGGCGGGTACCGAAACGCTGGATCCGTTCATCTTCGTACGCACCATCGCCGCCGCTAGAGTTCTGATGCCGGCGTCACGGGTACGCCTGTCCGCGGGGCGCACCGAGATGAGTGACGAATTGCAGGCTTTGTGTTTTCTTGCCGGTGCCAACTCGATCTTCTACGGGGAGCGGCTGCTGACGACGGATAACCCGCAAGTCGGACGTGATCGCGCGCTGTTTGCCCGGCTTGGGCTGCGCATGTCCGGCGTGGGGGCTTGACGTCGCTGCATCCTGAGTGGGCCCGAGCGCTGGAGCGGCAGCGCTCGGCGCATCTGTGCCGCGAGCGTTACGCGGTGGAGGGTTCGCAGGGCGCGGTGGTCCGCTGCGACGGCCAGCGATTGATCAACTTCAGTTCGAACGATTATCTGGCCCTGGCGAGCCATCCGGAGGTCGTGGGCGCCTTGATCCGGGGTGTCGAGCGGTACGGTGTCGGCGCTGGAGCCTCACACCTGATCTGCGGTCACGCTGAGGCGCATGAGCTTCTCGAACAGGAACTCGCCGCGTTCGTCGGTCGTGAGCGCGCCCTTTTGTTTTCCACCGGCTACATGGCCAATCTCGGTGTGATCGCGGCGCTGGCCGGCCGCAGCGCGGACGTGTTCGAGGATCGCGAAAACCACGCGTCGCTGCTCGACGGCGGCCTGTTGTCGCAGGGGCGGCTGCGCCGCTATCCGCACGCGAATATCGGGGTCCTCTCGCAGTTGCTGGCACAGAGCCGGGCCGCCGTGAAACTGGTCGTCAGCGATGGTGTCTTCAGCATGGGTGGGGACATTGCGCCACTGTCGGAGTTGGTCGATGCGTGTACGCCAGCCGGCGCCTTCCTGATGATCGATGATGCGCATGGTCTGGGGGTGCTTGGACCGCAGGGCGCCGGCACGCCAGCGCACTGTGGCGCGCCGGTGGACGCCGTGCCGGTGTTGGTCGGAACCCTGGGCAAGGCGCTCGGTACCTTCGGCGCGTTCGTGGCCGGCGGCGAGGAACTGATTGAATACTTACTGCAGACTGCACGCACCTATCGGTACACGACTGCGTTGCCTCCTGCTCTGGCCGAAGCCACGCGCGCGGCCTTGCGTTTGGCGCGTTCGGAACAGTGGCGCCGCGATCGCCTGGCCGCCTTGATCGCACAGTTCCGTGCCGGTGCCACTGCGCTGGGGTTACGGGTCGTGGCGTCAACCACGCCGATCCAGGCGGTCCTGATCGGCGGCAACAGTCAGACGATGGTGGCCGGAGAGTTCCTGCGACGGGAAGGCTTCTGGGTTGGTTCCATACGCCCGCCCACCGTGCCGGTCGGCTCCGCCCGGTTGCGCATCACCTTGTCTGCCGGACATGATGAACAGCAGGTTCACGACCTGCTCGGTGCCCTGGCCCGCCTGCCAGCGGAGTGTCGAGCGTGGTGACCCGTGAGCCCCTGTTTCGCGAAATTCTGGGGTGCGGCGAAGACCTCGTCCTGTTGCACGGATGGGGCATGAGCAGCCGCTTCATGCGGCCCTTCGCGGAGCGCCTGTCGGAGCGCTTTCGGGTCACCCTGATCGATCTCCCGGGCCATGGTCGAAGCGGCCTGCTCGCGGACGGCGGCATCGCCTCCGTTGCCATGGCCGTGCTTGCGCGGGCACCGGCGAGGGCGCACTGGGTGGGCTGGTCGCTGGGAGGCCTCATTGCCCTGCAGGCCGCTGTCCTCGCGCCTACGGCTGTGCGCTCGCTGTGCTTCCTGGCCGGTTCGCCGCGTTTCGTGGCGGCGACGGATTGGCCCGGCGTGGAGGAAGCGGTATTGAACCGCTTTGCGAGCGATCTGCACCGCGATTACGGCCGCACCATCGAGCGCTTTCTCGCGCTCCAGTTGCATGGAATGAAGGATGAACGGCCACTACTCAAAGCGCTGCGGGAGACCCTCGCAGGCCAGGCGAAGCCGACCGAGGCGGGACTGGCCGCGGGCCTTGCCATGTTGCGCGGGACTGATCTGCGCAGGGCAGTGAGCGCGTTGCACTGCCCTTTGCTGATGCTGTTGGGACGCCGGGATCGTCTGATTCCCGCTGCCGTCGGTCCGGCCGTTCTGGCACTCAATCGCGGCGCTGCGGTTGCCACCCTGGAGGACGCGGCGCACATTCCATTCTGGACCCATCCCGATGCCACGCTATCGGCCGTGGCAGCGTTTCTCGAGCGCGGGGTCATGGTAGGCGGATGAACGACTTGCTCTGCGGGAGCGACCCCGAGAAGCACCAGGTGCGTCGTGCGTTCAGCCGCGCCGCGGCCCGTTACGATGGTCTGGCCAGCTTGCAGCGGCGAATAGCGGAACGCTTACTGAGCCATCTCGGAGACCCGGCTCTGCAACCCTCGAGGGTGCTGGACCTCGGGACGGGAACCGGATACTGCTTGCCGCGGCTCGGGCTGCGCTTCCCGCAAGCCCAGCTCATTGCGGTCGACCTTGCCGAGGGCATGCTTCACCAACTGAGGAAGTCGCGGGTGGTTGGGCGAGACCCCTGGCTGGTGAACGGCGATGCGGAACGCCTGCCTCTGGCCGGTGACTCGGTCGATCTGTTACTGTCGAATCTGGCCTTGCAGTGGTGTCCGAATCTACCCCAGGCGCTCGGCGAATGCGCTCGAGTCCTCGTTCCGGGAGGCTTGATGGTTTTCTCGACCTTCTGCACCGGCACACTGTGCGAACTGCGGCGAGCCTGGGCCGCAGTCGATGGCTATAGCCATGTAAACCGCTTTCGGAGTGCCGCCGAGGTGCGCGCTGCACTGGCCGAGGCGGGTCTATTGGCGGTTCGGGTCGAGCAGGACTCGAATGTCATTACTTATCCGGACGTCTTCGCGCTGATGCAGGAACTCCGGGGGCTCGGCGCCAGCAACAGGACCGCGAATCGGTGCCGAACCCTGACGGGCAAGCAACGTTTGTTGGGGATGGCCCGTCGCTATCAGGCCCAGTACCCCGGGGCCGAGGGAGGTATTCAGGCAAGTTTCGAGATCCTGGCCGTCGCGGCGACCCGCCCGTGAAAATGGAAAGCACACGCTGCGGCAGTGTCGGCGGTTGCCCTTCGGGAATTCCTCCCTCGCAGTGCACCATCCTGGGAAATGGGCTCTTTTCGATCCGCATCCCAATCCCTTGCCAGCAGTTGACTTCTGCCGGCTGGCGCGGGCCGCGAGTCACTCATCGGGGTCGCCGATGGCCACTGGCTGTGGTGTGATCCAGAGGGCAATGGTCTTGCGCAGGCATCGGCGTTACGGTATTTTCACTCGGTTTTTGCTCGTGCGGTGCGAACGTTCGGCGGTGAATTCACTTACTGTTTGGGGGTCTTTCAGGAAGTCCACCGGGTTTACCCTCCGCGTCGCATGATTGCGCGTGAACTCGACCCTGCGACGGGTGCCATCCGGCTGGTTCTGACGCCGAATTCATCGCTCACACAGGCTCAAGCCCGTTTGTTGCTGGCGGCGATGGCCGTCGCCATGGGCACGATCGCACTGTTCTTCACGGCCCTGGGGGCCTGGATGGTGCTGCCATTCTCGGGAGGCGAGTGGTTGATGCTGGCTTTGGCGCTGTGGTGGGTTCAGCGGAAACTTTCGGTCATCGAGATCATCACGATTCACAACAGCACGGTGAGCGTGGACGTTAAGCGACTGGCGTCGGAGCAGTCCCACTGTTTTGAGAAGACCTGGCTTCGGGTGGAGCGGGTGGCTCCTGTACGCGGCGGGTATCCAAGCCGGCTGTATCTGCGCCGCCAACGCACCTCGCTCGAAATCGGCAGCTTTCTGATCGAGTCCGAGCGTGACATGCTTGCTCAGGAACTACGACAGTTCCTGTGATCGAAGAATAATTAAGAATTCGTTTTTGTCTTACGCATTGAGTCCCTAAAGCATTGAAGAGAGAGGCATCTGTGGAGAGAACAAAGCTATTGCTGGGCGCGGCTGCGCTCGGACTGGTTGGCAACGCGCATGCCGAATATGCGTTGAACCTAACGCGCGGAGTCACGCAACTTAGCCGCGATATCTACGATCTTCACATGTACATCCTGTGGGTCTGCGTGGCGATCGGGGTGATCGTCTATGGCTTGCTCACTTACTCGGTCTTGCATCATCGGAAGTCCAAGGGCGTCGTTCCGGCAACCTTCCATGAAAACACGAAACTGGAAGTGGTCTGGACCGTCATTCCGTTCCTGATTCTGTTGGCCATGGCCGTGCCGGCTACCAAGGTGATGATCGAGGCCTACGACACCAGCGCGTCCGACATGACCGTCAAGGTCACCGGCTATCAGTGGAAGTGGCGCTATACCTATCTCGACGACGGGATCGACTTTTTCAGCACCCTTGATGCGAAGAGCAACGAAGCTCGGCAATTGGGATCGAAGATTAACCCGGAGACGGTAGAGCATTATTTGCTCAACGTGGATCACCCGCTCGTCGTGCCCGTCAATAAGAAGATCCGGTTCGTGTTTACAGCGGCCGACGTCATTCACTCCTGGTGGGTGCCGGCTCTGGGCTGGAAGAAGGACACGATACCGGGTTTCGTAACGGAGGCGTGGGCGCGCATCGATGAGCCCGGTGTTTACCGCGGTCAGTGCGCTGAACTGTGTGGTCGCGACCATGGGTTCATGCCCATCGTCGTGGAAGCCAAGAGCGAAGCCGACTACCAGGCTTGGCTGGCGACGCAAAAAGCACAAACCACCGCCAAGGCCGATGAGGCCGTTACTGCGGCGTCGAAAAGCTTCACCCTCCCTGAGCTCATGGCGAAGGGGGAGGCCGTGTACAATGCCAACTGCGCTGCGTGCCATCAGGCCAACGGAGAGGGTATTCCCGGGAACTTCCCGGCCATCAAGGGCAGCCCCGTTGCCCTGGGGCCGATCGACGAGCACCTCTCAATCGTCGCGAAAGGCAAGGGAGCGATGATGCCGGGTTTCAGCAAGACTCTGGACAAAGTCGACATCGCTGCTGTCGTGACGTATCAGCGGAACGGTTTTGGCAACGACAAGGGTGACCTGCTGCAGCCGTCGCAAGTCCCATCTGAAAATTAACAGTTATTCAGCTTCCTAAAGAGGTGAAACGGGTATGTCAGCGGTAACTCATGAGGACCTGCACGACCACCACGACCATGGGCCAGCCAAGGGCTTTTTGCGTTGGGTGTTCACGACCAATCACAAGGACATCGGAACCTTGTATCTGACCACGGCGCTGATCATGTTCTTCGTCGGTGGCGCCATGTCATTGGTCATCCGCGCCGAATTGTTTCAGCCGGGTCTGCAATTCGTCGACCCGGGATTCTTCAACCAGATGACGACGCTGCATGCCCTGATCATGGTGTTCGGGGCGGTCATGCCCGCATTCGCTGGTTTGGCGAACTGGATGATTCCCATCATGATCGGCGCGCCCGACATGGCGCTGCCGCGGCTGAACAACTGGAGTTTCTGGTTGCTTCCGTTCGCCTTCGCACTGCTCGCGAGCACGCTTTTCATGGACGGCGGCGCGCCGGCTGCCGGCTGGACGCTTTACCCCCCGCTGGTACTGCAGGGCGGCAATAACCTGCCGTTCGCGATCTTCTCGATCCATTTGCTCGGCATTTCGTCGATCATGGCCGCCATCAACATCATCGTGACCATCTTCAACATGCGCGCCCCCGGCATGACGATGATGAAACTGCCGATGTTCGTCTGGACCTGGCTGATCACCGCATTCCTGCTGATTCTCGTGATGCCGGTGTTTGCCGGTGCGGTCACGATGTTGCTGACCGACAAGTTTTTCGGTACCAGTTTCTTCAATGCGGCGGGTGGCGGTGACCCGGTGCTCTACCAGCACTTGTTCTGGTTCTTCGGGCATCCGGAGGTCTACATTCTGATCCTGCCATCCTTCGGTGTGGTCTCGCAGATCATTCCGACCTTCGCGCGCAAGCCGCTTTTCGGTTACAGCTCCATGGTCTATGCCACCGCGTCGATCGGTTTGCTGTCGTTCGTGGTCTGGGCTCACCATCAGTACACCGTCGGCATGCCGCTGGCCGGCGAACTCTATTTCACCTATGCGACCATGTTGATCGCCGTGCCCACGGGTGTGAAGGTGTTCAACTGGGTGGCCACAATGTGGAAGGGGGCGATGACCTTCGAAACGCCCATGTTGTTCGCGATCGCTTTCGTCGTGCTGTTCACTTTCGGCGGTTTCACCGGCTTGATGATGTCCATCTCGCCGGCTGACCTCCAGTACCACGATACCTACTTCATCGTCGCGCACTTCCACTATGTGCTCGTACCAGGAGCGGTTTTCGCGCTGATCGCGGCGACTTATTTCTGGTTGCCCAAGTGGACCGGCCACATGTACGACGAGAGGCTGGGAAAACTGCACTTCTGGTTGACGGCGATCTCGGTCAACGTGTTGTTCTTCCCTCAGCATTTCTCCGGTCTCGCCGGCATGCCGCGGCGAATTCCGGACTATGCCGTGCAATTCGCCGAGTTCAACGCCATGTCCAGCATCGGCGCGTTCATCTTCGGATTCTCGCAGCTGATCTTCGTCTACGTGATCATCAAGGCCATTCGCGGCGGCCAACCGGCTACCGATGAGGTGTGGGAAGGTGCCGCGGAACATGGTCTGGAGTGGCAGTTGCCGTCTCCGCCCCCTTACCACTCGTGGGAAGTCGCGCCGCTGGTCAAGTAACGCGACTCGTCGAGGCTGGTCGCCTGCCGGAAATGGGCGACCTCGTTTGGATGATGATCGGAACACTCGGTTCCGATCGCACTTCCTGCATTCGCTGGGGACGGTGCGGCGCCTCGCCCCCAGCGGTACTGAACGAGGCGTGAAGGCCCTTCGTTCAGAGTATCCCTTGTAGGACCTTAGTGAACCATGGATCAACGCAAAAAGAATCTGCTGTTAGCGGGTGCCTTGGCGCTGTTCGCTCTGGCGCTGTTCGGCTACTCGATTGTCAGCATCATTAACCGGGCCTCGCACTCGTGACTCCTGCGAATAGAAGCCGGGATAACATGCGTCTGGTCAGGCGCATAGCCTTCGTCGCGGTTGCGATGTTTGGGTTTGGATTCGCCATGGTTCCGTTTTACAACGTGTTCTGCGAATGGACCGGGCTGAACGGTAAAGTGAAGGGGGAAGCGACCGCGACAGGCGAATACCGCGTCGACGCGAGTCGTGAGATTACGCTTGAGTTCATAACTTCGCTGAATGAGGGCATGCCCCTCGCATTCCGCGCCGAGAAGAGCAAGCTAAAGGTTCACCCCGGACAGTACTATACCGTGAATTTCTACGCCGAAAACCTGACTGATCGTCAGTTGACGGGACAAGCGATCCCAAGTATCGCGCCGGGCTTATTCGCAGAGTATTTGAAGAAAGCGGAGTGTTTCTGTTTCTCGGAGCAGAAGTTCGAGCCGCATAGGGAGCGCACCATGCCGGTTCGTTTCGTGGTTGATCCGAAGATTCCCGAGGAAGTCAGGGATATGACGCTTTCCTATACATTTTTTGACATTACAGACCGAAAGCCGAATTAGCGACACCGTTCGCAGCAGTACTCAGAACATCATCGAAGCAGAGGCACAACATGGCATCCCACGATTCGTATTTCCTTCCGCATAAGGCAATCTGGCCGATTGTCGGATCGATTGGCTTGACCACCCTATTGGCCGGGTTCGCGAACTTTCTGAATGGCGCGGCGATCGGCCCCATGATGATGTGGCTTGGTGCTGCGATCATGATCACGATGCTCGTGGGTTGGTTTGGTACCGTAATCAAGGAAAGCGTCGCTGGTTGGTACAGTCATCAGGTCGAGATCTCGTTCCGCTGGGGCATGATCTGGTTCATCATTTCCGAAGTCTTCTTCTTCGCAGCGTTTTTCGGCGCCTTGTACTACACCCGTGTGTTGGCAATCCCGTGGATGGGGGATGAGGATTCGATCACCAACGAGTTCCTATGGAAGAGCTTCGAATCCGCTTGGCCAACCAACGGTCCAGGGGCGATCGGCGGTCATTTCGAGCCGATGGGTGCCTGGGGCATCCCTGCGCTCAACACGCTGATCCTGCTGTCGAGCGGTGTGACAGTGACTTGGGCACACTGGGGTCTCCTCGCCAATAAACGAAGCCAGTTGATTCAGGGCTTGATTGCGACAGTGGCGCTCGGCTTCCTGTTCGTCGTGCTGCAGGCGTTCGAGTACCACGAAGCCTACACCGAAATGGGGCTGACGCTGGGTTCGGGCATTTATGGCTCGACCTTCTTCATGCTGACGGGGTTTCACGGCCTGCACGTCACGATCGGCGCGATCATGCTCACTGTGGTGTTGCTGCGCAGCGCCCGCGGGCATTTCAGCCCGGAACATCATTTCGCGTTCGAAGCCGCCGCTTGGTACTGGCACTTCGTCGACGTCGTCTGGCTGGGGCTTTTCATCTTCGTCTACTGGTTGTAAGGGCCGCCCGCAAAGCTGAGAGGAGGGCCCGGTCATCCAAGGGCCCTCACTCCACATGACTGGAGAGATCGGTCCGACTGCGCCACATGATCGGCTGTTGGGTCGGCTATGAGGGACTGCGAGCTGCGCTCAATCTGAATGAACGGGTCGTCAGCCACGGCCTGATGCGGCCGGCGGCTACGGGAATCGCGGTAGAGGCGTGTCTATCTGCCATTGTCCAGTGATGTCGTCGTAGTGCCAGAGCTGCGGATCGACGACCTTCTTTTCGACGAGATCCCCCTGGCGGTAGTAGTGCAACTCGACAGTTTGCTCCACCGTCATGCGCTCCTTGTCGGCTGACTGAGACAGCACGTGGTAGCCGGAAACTTTTATGTCTCTCAGGTTGTCAGCTATGGGACGACGGTAGGCAGGGGAACTTCGGTAACGGTTCGCCTCATCGAACGCGCCCCAGCGTATCGCTGCGGCATAGGCATGCAGTGTTTCATCCCGCTTCATTAGCGCCAGATCGTGTGCGCAGGCACCAAGCAACAGGATCACGGCTAGGGGGAGAAACTTCATCGGCGGTCGTCACACGTCGTATCGGCCCTGCAGACTGTTGGCGTCATTATATAATGCGTTTACTTAGGACGACCGGAGACTAGAACATGAGATATCTCGCCGCATTGATGGCTTTGCTCGCTGTGATTTACTTCTTCCCGGCATTTATGTCGCGCACGGAGTCCATCAACGGCTCAACCCGGGAGACGGCGTATCGCTCGGCCCTGGCTGCAAAAAAGCGACTGCCGACGGACGAAAGGTTGATGTTCGATACAGCGCTCGTCCTGCTCGATAAACTCAAGGGCCCCGAGGAATTCCCGAAAGCGGTGGATGGCCTCAAGCCTGAGGAAGTCATCGAACTCGCCAAGCGGGAAGTCAACATCAAGATCGCGACGGGCGATCCGGCGTTCAAGAGTTACTCTTCGTGGGAAGACTGGTTAAGGAAACAGGCCGCAGATCCCGACCTCGAGGGCAAGAAGGCCGGCAAGCCTGAGGCGCCTCCGTTGCGTCAGTCGGAGCGAACTGGCAGACCGCAATGAGCGTGGGATTCGTTGGATGAGTCCCACCACCGGTGAATCGTGCGCGCACGGGTCTCTGGGTCCGCCTTCGGAGTTCACCGATACCCGGTCCGCGGCAGCTGACCAGGGCGATGTGCCAAATGATGGACTGCATCGGAGGCCGTCGCCTGTGTCGGGCCATGATCATCACGATTGCATACACCGGGCGCTTGCCAGCGCAGAAAAGCGCTGCGCCGAACGTGGTGTGCGATTCACGCCGGTACGGCGCCGGGTTCTTGAACTGATCTGGCGCAGTCATGAGGCGGTGAAAGCATACGACCTCCTCGAGGATCTCAAGGTTTTCGATCCCGGCGCGAAGCCCACGACAGTTTATCGGGCACTGGATTTCCTGCGGGAGCAGGGGTTGATTCACCGTGTCGAAAGTTTGAATGCGTTCATCGGCTGCACTGACGTGGAACATCAGCATGAATTGTTTTTGCTGATTTGTGACGGGTGCAACTGGGTAGAGGAACGACAGGCGAAGGGCGTAACGGATGCGGTAGCAGGCGAGATACGCGACGCCAATTTTCTTCCTCGCCATAAAGCCCTGGAAGTCCACGGACTCTGTGCCCGCTGCGCCGCGAAGGAACCGAAAGCGGTTTCGGGGCCGGCGTAACCTGTTGTGACGGTGATCGCAACGTTGTGATAACGCCGCATTAACCAATCCGTCGGCCTGTTTGACCGCAACGGCCAGTCGCCGAACTAGCCATACTCCCACGGTCATTCCTTTCACTTGTGGTCGCCCAAGGCGGATGTTATGTTATAATGTAACATCTGAACTGGAACATCCTACCGTGCGTCCTGAAAAGTCACCATTGCTCGCCCTGAGGCTCTGTTCTGCGCTTGGCGTCGCGGCGGCCTCTGCGGAAGAAGTGGGCACCGATCAGGCGCAGGCTCTGGCACCCATCATGGTCACGGCGCCGCTGCAGCGCTCGGAGGTCCCGCTCGTCGACCCGGTCAACGAAATGTCGGGTGAAGATCTCCGCACCCACGTCACCGGTACGATCGGTACGACGATTCAGAACCAGATGGGCGTCAACAGCGCCTCCTTCGGTCCCGGTGTTGGCCAGCCGGTGCTGCGCGGCCAGACCGGCCCGCGAGTTCGCGTGATGCAGGATGCCACGGGTGCCTCGGATGCCTCTTACCTGAGCCCGGATCACCGTGTCACCGTCGAGCCCCTGCTCGCCGACAAGATCGAAGTCATGCGCGGCCCGGCGACTCTGATGTATAGCGGTAACGCGATCGGCGGAGCGGTCAATGTGATCGACAACCGTGTGCCGAGCATGCTCCCGAAGGACCTGCTGAATGGCGTGTTCGAGCAGCGCTACGACACGGCGCTCGATGAGACGACGACCCTTATGAAACTCGATGCCGGGAAGGATATCCTGGCCGTACACTTTGATGGCTACTATCGGGACAGCGCCGATGTGTTGATTCCCGGCCGTCCCATCGACGTCGAGGCGGCCGAAGCGGAGGGCATCGTCGCGCCGGGTGAGGCCATTTTCAATCCCATCGGCTACATTCCGAACACACAGACGCGTTCGTATGGTGGCACAGCGGGGTTCTCGCTGATCGGTGACAAAGGCTTCGCGGGTTTTGCTGTCAATTACATGGAGAACGACTACGGCATTCCCGGTGCTGCCCACAGTCATGCGGGGCACGGGCACGGCGATGAGGAAGGGCACGACGTTGACGGTGCGGACGAACACGCCGCCGATGAACATGCCCACGAGGAGGAGCTTGCCCTGGTCCTGCCGCTAGATCGCGTGAACATCAAGCAGCGCAGCACCCGCTACGACTTCAAGAGCGAATGGTACGATCCGGCGGAGTTCGCAGAGTTGCTGAAACTCCGGATGACCTATACCGATTACTACCACGTCGAACTCGAAAATCAGTTGGCCGGTACGGTGTTTACGAATCAGGGATGGGAAGGTCGTGCGGAACTCAAACACAAGCCCCTGGGCCCCATGCAGGGCATGGTTGGATTTCAGGGTATCAGTTCAGTATTCGAAGCCGTGGGCGAGGAGGCGGTGGTACCGAAGTCGGACATCCAGAACTTCGGCGCCTTTGTCGTCGAAAACATCGAAGCCGATATCTTCAGCTATCAGGCTGGCGCCCGCGTAGAACATCAGACGATCTTACCGATCAACCAGCATGGGGCCTCGCATACACCGGTCAGCTTTTCCGGTTCGGCTGCGTGGAATGCCAATGAGGCCAATCGAGTCGCGCTGGCGCTAAGCCGTGCGCAACGGGCGCCGCAGGTCCAGGAACTCTATTCGGATGGGTTTCATGCCGCGACCAGGAGTTACGAGATTGGCGATCCACGGCTTAGCGAGGAGACGACCTACAACCTGGAGTTGTCTTACCGGCTCAACACCGAGCCGGTCCGGGCCAATCTGAACGTCTTCCAGAACTGGGCGGCCGACTATATCTATGCGCAGCGCTCGGGGCAGTTGTTCGACGCCGGGAGTGAGGCTTTCGTGAACACATGCCCGGAGGCGGATACCTGCGTGCCCGTGTTTCAGTTCTCCCAAGCGGACGCGACTTTCATTGGTTACGAGGCGGACGTCGGCATTCCACTGGCCGATACGACTTGGGGGGCGATGGACTTGCTGCTGTTCAGTGACTATGTGCGTGGGCAGTTCAGCCACGCAGGGGATGTCCCGCGGCAGCCACCCTTGCGCTTCGGCTTCCAGCTCGACTACCACAAGGACGAGTGGTCGGCCAACTGGCGCGTGATGCGTGCGGAAGCTCAGGACCGTCCGGGCCAGGGTGAGACGCCAACGCCGGGCTATGTGTTGATGAACATCACGGTCGAGTACAAGATCAGCGCGAGCCCCTACGCGGAGGTGCTGTTGTTCGCCAAGGGCAATAATTTGCTGGACCAGGAGATCCGGAACTCGACTTCCTACCTGCGGAATATTGCGCCGGAGCCGGGGATCGGCGGTGCGATCGGGCTCCGGGCGACCTTCTGATTCGCCCTCTGGTGCATCGCGCTCGCTTGGACTAGCATGGCGCGCTGTGTCCTAACCTCGATAACTCTCCATGCGCTTCGATCGCCTGCATTTAGCGTCACATCCCCTGATCATGGGGATCCTGAATGTAACCCCCGACAGTTTTTCTGACGGCGGGCTTTTCCTCGATCCGGACGTGGCCACGCAGGAAGCCTTGCGCATGGTCGCGGAGGGGGCCGACCTGATTGACGTCGGCGGAGAGTCCACGCGACCTGGGGCCGAGCCCATTGATGCCGAGGAACAGATCCGGCGGGTTGTGCCCACGATTCAGCGGCTGCGAACTGTGCTGCCGGAGGGTTTTCCGATCAGTATCGACACCACGCGCGGCGCGGTGGCGGAGGCGGCACTGGCGGCTGGAGCCGATCTGGTGAACGATGTTTTGGCGGGGCGTGACGATCCGACGATGTTCGAACGAGTGGCCGACCGCGGGGTGCCGATCGTGTTGATGCACATGCAGGGCACGCCGAAGACCATGCAGGAGCGGCCGTACTACGACAATGTCGTCGAAGAGGTGATCGCGTTTCTACTGGAACGCGCCGACTTGGCAATGCGTGCCGGTATCTTACATGACCGGATATGGCTCGATCCGGGTATCGGATTCGGTAAGCGGAAGGACGACAACCTGGCGCTGATCGCGCATCTCGATCGGTTGGTCGCGACCGGTTATCCGGTCCTCCTCGGCGCGAGCCGGAAGCGCTTCATGGGGGCTGTGTGCGGCGAGCAGCGCCCCAACGGGCTGACAGCCGCGACAGTAGCCACGACAGCGCTCGGTGTGATGAGTGGGGTACGCATGTTCCGCGTGCACGACATACGACAGAACCGCCAGGCGGCCGATGTGGCCGCCGCGATCAGAACTGTGCGGGAGAGCTCGTGCCCGTAGACGAAGGGAAAAAGGGAAACGCTCAGGCGGCTTGAACCGGGATGGTGTGGCCTACCCGCGCGATCTGGTTGTTTTCGTTCATGTAGAGCAGTGTCGGCTGATAGTTGAGCATCTCGCTCTGGCTTAGACCGACGTAGGCACAGATGATGACGATGTCCCCGACGGCGGCGCGACGCGCGGCGGCGCCGTTGACGGATATCACGCCCGATCCGTCCTTGGCCCGAATCGCGTAGGTCGTGAAGCGATCGCCGTTGTTGACGTTGTAGATCTGAATCTGTTCGTACTCCCGTATTCCTGATCGATCGAGCAACTCGCCGTCGATCGCGCAGGATCCTTCGTACTCCAATTCCGAGTGCGTTACACGAGCCCTGTGTAACTTTGCTTTGAGCATCGTTGTCTGCATTCGAATGACTCGCTGGTGCGCGGGACCGAAAATTATCCCTTATGGGCCGCCAGCCTTACAAGTTGGGAGGCTACGGTGGCGGGAAATGGGCTATTGCTGGCAGGCTGACGGCGCCAAATCGACCCGACGATTATCGATCAGTCGCGTCCGTCCCAGCCACGCAGCGGCCAGGATTACGAGCGAACGATCCGTGGGGGTCGGAACGGAGAGGTCGGTGGCTCGGCGGACACTGACATAGTCGACCCGAAAGCCCGAGCGGCTTAGGCGTGCCCCGCACTCTGCCTCGATTCGAGAGAAATCCCCGACGCCGCGCAGCAGGGCGGTCGAGCCTTCCGTCAGCGCGCGGGACAATTCAGTCGCTTGCGCGCGCTCATCGGGCGTCAGATAGGCGTTGCGGGAGCTGAGAGCCAGGCCGGCGGGTTCCCTCACCGTCGCCCCGCCGATCACGGTCACCGGTATCGCCAGATCGGCCACCATGCGCCGAATGATTACCAGTTGCTGATAATCCTTCTCGCCCAAAATCAAAACGTCCGGCTGCACCCAGTTCAGCAGCTTGCAGACGATCGTGGTGACACCCCTGAAGTGTCCGGGGCGGTGGTGCCCGCACAGGTCGTCGGACAGTCCGGGTACTTCCACGAACGTGTGTCGCTCGGCGCCCTCCGGGTAAATGTCGGTTGTGCGCGGTACGATCAGCAGATCAGCGGCCGCCACGGTCAACTTGCCCTGGTCCGCGTCGAGCGTTCGCGGATAGGCTTCGAAGTCTTCGCCCGGCCCGAACTGCAAGGGATTCACGTAAATGCTGACCACCACCCGGTCGGCCTGCCGTCGCGCCAACTCGACCAGAGCCAGATGGCCCTCATGCAGATTGCCCATCGTCGGTACGAACGCGATGCTAAGGCCGGCTCGGCGCCAGTTGGCGACGTGTTCGCGGACCTCGGACGGACCTTCCGCAAAGATCATGGATGGCCGGCACCTTCTGGCGGTGCGGGGAATGTGCCGGCGCGAACGGCATCGCGGTAGCGGACCAGTGCGTCCTGGATGCTGCTCGCCCCGTCCAGGAAGTTCCGGGAAAAGCCGGGCTGTTTGCGAGTCAGGCCCAGCATGTCATGCAGTACGAGCACTTGCCCATCGCAGGCTGGGCCCGCGCCGATGCCGATGGTCGGCACCGGTACGCGCGCTGTCACTTCTGCGGCCAGTTCGGCCGGGATGCATTCCAGGACCAGCAACGTCGCACCGGCTGCGACCAGCGCCTCTGCATCCGTCAGTAGCTGCTGTGCGGAGGCTGCATCGCGGCCTTGCACCCGGTAGCCCCCCAGTTTGTGGACGGCCTGCGGCAGGAGGCCCAAATGCCCGCAGACGGGCACGTGGCGCTCGCTGAGGAAACGGGTGATCTGGATTTGTGGTCCGGCACCCTCGATCTTTACGGCGTGAGCCCCGGCACGCATCAGGCGCGCCGCGTTCTCGGCGGCTTCGGCGGGTGTCGGGCATGACATGAACGGCAAATCCGCGAGTACGAAGCTGCGGTTTACGGCGCTCGCCACGCAGCGCGTGTGGTAGACGACATCATCGATCGTGACCGACAGCGTGGTCGCCGAGCCCTGAATCACCATACCGAGCGAGTCGCCGACCAAAAGCATATCGATCTCTGCCGCGTCGACGGCCTGCGCAAATGTTGCGTCGTAGGCGGTCAGACAGGTGATCTTCTCGCGGCGCGCCTTCATCGCGAGCAGACCCGGCAGTGTCACGCGTGGGTCAGACACCGGTTTCCTCGATGCGGATCAATGGGGACTCCCGCCGCGGACAGGTCAGGATCAAGTCGCTGAGGGGCTGCCCGTCGGGGAGAGTCAGGCTGGGCGCGATTTCGAGCAGGGGTACCAGCACGAACTCGCGCTCACCCAGTCCCGGATGCGGGACCCGCAGCGTTGGCGTTGCGACTGTCTCGCTGCCATAGAGCAGCAGATCGAGATCCAGTGTGCGCGGTCCCCAGTGGTCACCGACACGGGTGCGGCCATGCGCGTTCTCTACCTCATGCAGCAGCGCCAGCAAGGGCTCCGGTGCCAGCCGGGTCTCTACGGCCATAACGGCATTGACATAATCAGGCTGGTCTTGCGGTCCCATTGGCGCACTGCGGTAGAGGCTCGAAAACGCCAATTCCCTCAGGTTAGCGTTCTGGCTCAATTCCTGCCGCGCCCGCAGCAGTTGAGATACGGGATCGTTCAGATTGGCCCCGAGGCCGATATAGGCGACGACGGGGCGGTGGTCCGCTCCAGCAGTCATGAGTTTAGGCAACGGCCTTGCGTGGACGATGGCGTCGGCGCCGCGGCTTGCTCCGACCGTTACCGCGGTCCGCCTCGCGCAGCATGGCTTTCTTCTCGGGTTCGTCCGCGTCCTGAAAGCGTGTCCACCAATCCGCAAGCGCTGCTTCGGCTTCGCCCGATTCCGCGCGCAGGACCAGGAAATCGTAAGCCGCCCGGAAGCGTGGATGGGTGAGTAGACGGAACGGTCGTCCACCCTGCAGCCGGGCGAATCGTGGCTGTAAGGCCCAGATGTCCCGCATGGGTTGTGACACGCTGCGGGGAATCGCGATCTGGTGGATCTGCTTCGTGACGATGTCGGCTCCGGCCTCCTGATAGGCCACGATGTCGTTGGCACCGTCGCGGATCTGGTTTTCGGCGTGCGCACGCACCGGTTCCCATAGCAATGCTGCGAACAAGAAATGGGGGGCTACGTCCTTTCCCTCCTGCACGCGACGGTCGGTTCGATCCAGCGCCTGGGCGACGAAAGTCAGCGGGAAACCCTGCTCCTCGCGCGACAGGCTGAACTCCGTGTCGGGGAACAGGGCGCCGAAAAGACGGTAGTGCCGCAGCGCCTCGAAGGTCTGTACGGCATAGCCGCCGAGGAACAGCTTCATCACTTCGTCGTACAGGCGAGGGGCCGGTATTTGGCGGAGCAAAGGTGCCATCTGGGGGATGGGGCCGGCACAACTCGGGTGAAGCGTAAAGCCTAGCCGAACGGCAAAACGGATGGCACGGAGCATACGCACCGGGTCTTCACGATAGCGGGCCTCGGGCTCCCCGATCAGCTTCAGGGTCGATGCCTTATGGTCTTCCATCCCCCCCATGTAATCGACGACAGAGAAGTCAGCAATGTTGTAGTACAGCGCGTTGACCGTGAAGTCCCGCCGGAAGGCATCTTCCTCGATGGTCCCATAGACGTTGTCGCGAAGAATGCGCCCGTTTTCAAGCACGCGGTCTCCGGTCTCATCGTCCTGGGCGAGCCCGCGAAAGGTTGCGACCTCGACGATCTGGCTTCCGAAATGGACGTGCGCGAGCCGAAAGCGTCGGCCAATCAGGCGACAGTTGCGGAACGTTGCGCGGATTTCTTCCGGGCGGGCGTTTGTGACGACATCGAAGTCCTTGGGCTCCCGCCCGAGTAGCAGATCGCGGACGCAGCCGCCGACCAGATACGCTTGGTACCCTTCTTTTTTCAGGCGATAGAGGACTTTGAGCGCGGGATCACTGATCAGGGCCCGTGAGATGCAATGTTCGGAACGAGCGTAGATCCGCGGACCGGGGGGATCGGCCGGCGGTCTGGGAGCCAGTGGCCTGAACAGTCCCTTGAAGAAGTCGAAGATAGCGATCTTAGTATGCCACGTCAGATTGAGTCATCACGAAATGGTACCCCAGGCGCGGGGTAGGCTCAATCGCTACCCCTGTTTAGCCGGGTAGGCATGGCGAATCACTGTATTGTCGAAGCGTTCTGCCGTATACTGTGCGTCTGTTGATTGTCCCCATCGTCTAGAGGCCCAGGACACCGCCCTCTCACGGCGGCGACGGGGGTTCGAATCCCCCTGGGGACGCCACACATTCGCTGCAGACGGACCAAACCCCATTTAATTGGCGCGACCCCGTCGAGCGACCGTTCGGATTCGTCCTCTTCCCCTTCCGTTGGACCCGGCACACTCGGTGCAACTCCCCGAATCGTCCCGCGCAGGCAATCGTGACCACGGCGTGGGCGCGCGATCACCAAGCATTGCGAACCATGACTGCCCGGACCGTTGTCCCGTTGGTCAGTGCAGCAGTCCGCCCCCGGCTGTTTCAGCACAAGGACCTGTTTCTTTGCTGGATACTGTCTTCCTCATCAGGATAGCCGGCATGCTATTGCTGTCTTTTGCGCGATGAAAAGAGTGTTGGTGACCGGAGGGGCGGGCTTCCTCGGCTCACATCTTTGTGCGGCGCTGTTGGCCAGGGGGGATGACGTCCTCTGCGCGGACAACCTGTTCACCGGGCGAAAAAACCACATCGAGCCGCTGTTTCGGAATCCGTATTTCGAATTCCTGCGGCACGACATTACCTTTCCGCTCTATGTCGAGGTCGATCAGATTTTCAATCTGGCCTGCCCGGCATCGCCGATCCACTACCAGTTCGACCCGGTGCAGACCACCAAGACCAGCGTACATGGTGCGATCAACATGCTGGGTCTTGCGAAGCGGGTCAAGGCCCGGATTCTTCAGGCCTCCACCAGTGAAGTATATGGAGACCCGGAGATTCACCCTCAGACGGAAGCCTATTGGGGCCGGGTCAACCCGACCGGGTTGCGCGCATGTTATGACGAAGGCAAGCGCTGCGCCGAGACCCTGTTCTTCGACTATTACCGCCAGCATCAGGTCGACATCAAGGTCGTCCGCATCTTCAATACGTACGGGCCGCACATGCACCCGAGCGATGGCCGTGTCGTCAGCAACTTCATCGTGCAGGCGCTGAGCGGAGCGCCGATCACGTTGTATGGCGACGGGATGCAGACGCGCAGCTTCTGCTATGTCGACGACCTGATCGACGGCTTCCTCCGGATGATGGAGAGCCAGCCGGACTTCATCGGACCAGTGAACCTGGGAAACCCGGCTGAGTTCAGCATGCGTGACTTGGCCGAGAAAGTGCTCGCGTTGACGGGTAGCCGCTCCAAGCTGGAGTTTCGTCAACTCCCGCCCGATGATCCGCGTCAGCGACAGCCGGATATCGCCCTCGCCCGGGAAAAGCTCGGCTGGGCGCCGACTGTCAGCCTCGACGACGGGCTCCGAGAAACGATTGCCTATTTCAGGAGATTGCTGGCCTCATGAAGCTCAGCGTAGTCATTCCCTGCTACAACGAACGCAACACGCTGCGGACCGTGATCGACGCCGTTCGGGCCGCCCCCTACGAGAACAAGGAAATCATCGTCGTCGATGACTGCTCCACCGACGGCACGCGTGACATCCTCCGTGAGCAGATTGCGCCGCTGGTGGATCATGTCCTGTATCACGAGACCAATCGCGGCAAGGGGGCGGCGCTGCGCACCGGTATTCAGGCCGCTACCGGGGACATCGTGATCATTCAGGATGCGGATCTCGAATATGACCCGAACGAATACCCGCAGCTGGTCGAACCGATCCTGCGGGACCGGGCCGACGTGGTTTTCGGGTCCCGGTTCATGGGCGGCATGCCGCACCGGGTACTGTATTTCTGGCATCGCGTGGGGAACGGCCTCCTCACCCTGGTCTCGAACATGCTGACGAACCTGAACCTGACGGACATGGAGACCTGCTACAAGGTCTTCCGCCGGGAAATCATCCAGGGCATTCCGATAGAGGAGGAGCGTTTCGGTTTCGAACCCGAGATTACCGCCAAGGTCGCCAAGACTGGGTGCCGGATCTATGAGGTCGGCATTTCCTACTACGGCCGAACGTATGCCGAGGGCAAGAAGATCGGCTGGAAGGACGGTGTCAGGGCGTTGTACTGCATCGTCAAATACAACGTGTTTCGATGAAGCTGGTCCGCTATTTCTTTGTCGGCGGGGCAGCCGCGCTCGTCGACTTCAGTCTGTTCGCGCTACTGGCCCGCGTGGCCGGATTGCCATGGTTTCCTGTCGCCCTGTTCAGCTTCACCATGGCGACGCTGGTGAACTATGTGCTGTCGGTCCGCCATGTCTTCGAAAGCGGCATTCGCTTTTCCCGCCGACACGAGTTGATGTTGGTGTACCTGGTCAGCGCCGTCGGGCTGGCCATCAACCAGGGCGCCCTGTGGTTCGGCATCGAAGCAGCCCATCTCGACATGTTGGTCGCCAAGCTGGGTGCAACCGGCGCCGTTTTTTTCTGGAATTACGGAGCGCGCCGGTACTTCATCTTCAGCGAGCGCGTCTCGCACGTTGCGTTCGATGATCCGGATCTGGACTGTTCTTCCACGGGTCCGGGCCGTGACGCGTGACTCCGTATGCTGGCGCGGCCCCGGCTTCGATCCAGGCCTGACTCGACCGCTCCGTGCGAGCGGCCCGGGCAGTCTCCTGCAACTCAATCGCCCGTAAGGCGCACCCGACACCTAGCGCTGCAGTCCTAACAGCGAGCGCGACAATGGCCGTTCAGTTCGGTACGCAAACTCGGCAAGTGTTTGAATCTGCGACGCCGGAGCCACCCGGTACGGAATCGATCCTTCCGCCTGATCCGACCAAGGGAACGGTTAATCGGGTGTGAAACCGGCCCATCCTCTGCCGCTTGTGAGCGGGCACGCATGCCGTTCTCCATTCGCGTTACCCGTCTCGTGTTGCTCCCCGTTGGTGAGCCCGTCTCCGCACCGCCGAGCGAATTGTCCCGGGGGGCCTGGTTCCCCTCCACTTAGCTGATTAGCCGAAGCTCTGCCCCTACCCACGCGGCGCTGGCGCGAACACCGAGTTGTGATCCGGGAATTTTCGGTACTGCCCGGGGTCGTACAGCGGTAACATGCGGAACCTGCGCGTGGCAACGGCGCTGCCCGGACATCACCGAGCCGTACCCTAGGAGAATCGATGGCCTTTCTGCCCTTTTATCTGCCGCGGTCCAATCCGCTGAACGTCGTCATCATTGGCGGCGGCTATGCCGGTATGGCCGCGCTGGTGTCATTACACCGATTTGCGCCCACGGCGCAAGTCACTATTGTCGACCCCGGCTTGGAACACCTTAAGGTCACGCATCTACACGAAACCTTTCGGCGACCGCTGGCACCCTTGCGAATCCCCTTCGAAACCCTCGCGCGACGCTTTGGTTGTCGGCATATCCAGGCCGATGTCGAACCCAGCGAGTGCAATCTCTTGGAGTGGTGGGGAAATCGCGGTCTAGTATTGGGCGACGAATACTTGGGCTTCGACGCGTTGTTGGTAACCTGTGGAATCAGCTCGCCGCGGAGAGAGCCTCCCCCAGATGTATTCGATCTCGGCAGCTTTGCCGCGAACGAGGGCTCCGCCATAGCGGAGGCGGTGGCATCGAAGGGCCCTGGATGGCTGACGGTCGTCGGTGGGGGTGCCACGGGGGTCCAGTTCCTGTTTGAGCTCGCAAACTATGTGCGCCAACGTCATCTGCCTTTAAAGCTGCGACTGGTCGACGGCGAAGATGCGGTATTGAAACAGTTCGCAGCTCCCCTCGGGCAATATGTGCAGGCGCGCATGGCGGATATGGGAATCGAGTACCTGCCGGAGACCTTTTTTCAGAGTCAGGAAGGTGGTGCGGTCACTTTGCAGAAGGTGGCCAGTTCGGAATTGTTTTCGCTTCCTTCGACGGCTTCATTTCTATTCTTGGGAAAAACGCCACCTCACCGGCTTACCACCAATATCTTCGGCCAGGTGACCATAGGTAACGCTACTTTGGAGGGCGTGTTTGCGGCAGGGGATTGCGCGCGTTATCGAGGTCCTGGGTCGAATACCTACACCGCCCAGGCAGCGGTTCGGAAAGGTAAACTTGCTGCGCGGAATATCCTACGCGCCACCGGGAGGTTGAGAATCCTGGAGCCCTACCTGCATCGCGACATGGGTTATGTAATCAGTCTGGGTCCGGATGACGCGGTGGGATGGCTCGCTCTGGAACGTAATATCGTGGCAGGGTATCCAGCTTTGGTTGTCAAGGAGCTGGTCGAGGCTCAATATGACTTGCTGATGGCGGGGATCGACACGTACATCCTGTAATTGTGGGGCGACTGCCGTATGCGCGCGTGAGGATGGCGGAGATTCAAAACAAATGAGGTTTATCTGGACCGCGTCAAATCAATAACAATCAAGTGTCGCCAAGAAGCTTGCGTTCAATCTGCGAGGAGGGGTTGGTATGTTTGGTTTTGATAATGCACCGATTGTCTCGAAAGCCAGTATCGTGATCGCGCGGCCTGCCGAAGAAGTCTTTCGATTCATCGGAGTGGACTTCTTCAAGAATTATTGCCGCTGGTCACCGGAAGTTCAGGAACTGAAACAACTGAGTCCCGGTAGTGTTGGGGTTGGAACGAAGGCGAGGCAGGTGCGTGTCGATCAGGGGCATCGAACCGAGTCCATCTTCGGCGTGACAGTGTTCCAGCCACACAGCAGGGTTTGCTTTGAGGGTATTTCAAATCCCTACAAGTGCGACTACGAACTCAAGGGTAATGAAACTGACGGCTCGACGCGCGTCACCTTCATCTTTGAGCTTCCGAAGCTCGAAATGTACATGCGGCCGTTCGAGAAATTGATTCGTGTGGTTATGCAGGATGGTTCCGAACGTACGGTGCGCAACCTGAAGAGGCTCATCGAAGCCGAGAGTACGGCCTGTGTCGAATGACGCTAAGGGTCGAATTACCGCCTAATGTTTCAAATCACCGATTAGATCAATCAGAGGACGCAAGCCATGAGTTTTGTCGCCGAAAAAGATCCAGGGCTTATTCCGCAAGTCTTGTCCGTAATTCTTGACTCCTGTGTCAATGGCGTAACGCTGGCCGATCCGGATATCGCGGATATGCCCATCGTGTACGCAAACAAAGCCTTCGAAAGAATGACTGGATATACTCAGGCAGACATCATTGGAAAAAATTGCCGCTTCCTGCAAGGTGAGGACCGAGACCAGGAGGAGCGGAAGCAACTGCGTCAGGCCATTGACAACAGCCAGCCGCTGGAAGTGACCATCCGGAATTATCGCAAGGATGGGACCTTATTCTATAACCATTTGATGATCAGTCCGCTGTTCGATGCAAACGGCAAGGTCATTTATTATCTTGGCGTGCAGTATGATGTGACGAACCAAGTCAAGGCGGCGGAAGAGATCAAACGCCTGAGCGAGAGTCTCGAAGGTTTATCCCGCAGGACGGCTGCGGATGTCAAATCCTGACGTCCTCGGACCGCCGTTACGTATAACAGAGTTGAGGACCTTATGCCAACGGTTAGCACCAGCGTTTGTGTCGACTTTACGCCCCAGCAGATGTACGAGCTTGTCAACGATGTGCAGTCCTACCCGCAGTATCTTCCGCTGTGTAGCGATGTCAAGGTACAGTTTCGGTCGCCAACGAATCTACGCGCGACGTTGACGTTGGCCAAAGGGAAGATCAAGTTCTCGTTCACCACTGCGAACAGCATGATCGAGGGCAAGCGCATTCAGATGAATCTCGTTGATGGGCCGTTCAAATTCTTCCGGGGGTCGTGGGTGTTCGAGCCCACTGCCAAAGGCGGGTGTGAGACGACCTACCAATGTGATTTTGAGTTTTCCAACGGCCTTCTGGGCCTCGCGTTCGGGGGTTTTTTTAAGGACGTGATGGAATCTCTGGTGGACGCCTTCTGTCGGCAAGCCGCCGTGAGATATCCCGCGCGATCCGCTGCGGTTTCCTCAGCGGCAGTTCCGTCCGTGGAGGGCGCCTCAAATTGACGCGTCACGCTCAACGGGTTGCGGCGTCTCGAGATCGGGTCGTGCCGCATCAACATGTCTTTTGCTCTCTCCGCGCGTGCGTCAAAGCGACGGATCGAAAGCAGAAGCTATGCCGTGAGTTCCGCGATCGTGACGCACCCTGATGCCCGTAGGCAAGCCGCCCAGGCAGTCGGAGTCCCCGGCATGAAGGCCGCAAGGAAATACCGAATTGCAGCGCCGTAAGGCTCCGCTGCGGGCGACGCCAGGGACGACGCCGAAAAGCGTGGTATGGCGGCGGGTGGTCTTGTTGATGCTCTTGCTTGGCATCGCCGCCGTAGTTTGGCAGGGTCGCGACGAAGGCCGCCCGGCCACCCCGACGGCCGTCGCGAAGGAACAGCCACAGCCGCCGCCGCAACCTGCGGACCTCCGTGCAGCGGATACGACCGCCACGGCGTCGGGTCCGATGAGTACGACTGAATTGCGCGATCTGCATACCGGAGATGGGAGTGGTGTCCGGGGGGATGTGGACGCGGCACCAAGCCCGGACTCGCGTAATGTACAGCCCGTCGAGCGCAAGGAGACCGTCGAACAGACTACGCAGTTGATTCTGGACGCCGACGACAGCGGGAGCTATTACGTCAAGGGCTCGATCAACGGCGAAGGTGTACTGTTTCTGCTCGATACCGGTGCGACCTGGATTTCGATACCGGAACGCCTGCGCTGGCGGCTCGATCTGCAGCGCGGCCGATACGTCAAGGTCGCTACGGCCGGCGGCGTCGTCGGTAATTACGAGACTCGGGTGGAGTCATTGGATGTGGGGCCGTTTCATTTCCAGGACGTAGCGGCGGCGTTGAATCCCTACGCACCGAACGATGTTGTCTTGCTGGGCATGAGTGCGCTCAAGGATGTCCAGTTCACCCAGACAGGGGGACAACTCATTCTGAGCCGGCAGCACGCGGACGAGGCGACGGTCGTGGCGACACCGCGATCGCCTGAGACCCCGGAACTGGTGATTCGGCGCTCGGTTCGCGACTGCATGGGGCCCTCGAATGTGCTCAATAGCGAAGCGCTCAAGTGCATCGAGGGTCGGTGATCGCGCCCGCGCCAGCGCGGAACGGCCATGGTCGCGCTCAGGCTGGGCGGAAGCGGGTTTGTTGTGGTGGTGGCCCCAGTCGGCTGGTGCCGAAAAGGGTTCGGAGCAATAATGACGCATCGAGGTGTGCGTGAGTGATGCGGGCATGTGGCTGCAGAAGACGATCCGTTTAAGGCCGCGGGCGCGCGGCTTCCACCTTGTTACCGAAGAACTGTCGGATGCTCTGCGTGAAGTCAGGCAAATCGACGTAGGCATTGCGAGCTTCTTCATCCAGCACACCTCGGCTTCGCTGTCGATAAACGAGAATGCCGACCCAACAGTGCGGCACGATTTGGAGGAATATCTGAGTCGCGTCGTTCCCGATGGGGCTTCCTTCTTCCGCCATACCTTGGAAGGTGCTGACGATATGCCAGCGCATATCAAGTGCGGTTTGATCGGCACGAGCGTGATGGTGCCGATCGGCTCGGGCCGACTTCTGCTCGGCACGTGGCAGGGCATTTACTTGGGAGAGCATCGGGATGACGGCGGTGCGCGGACAGTGGTAGCAACAGTACATGGGCAGCCCCAGCGGGCGCGTTGAAGAAGGAGGGTGCGTATGGCCGCTATTTTGAGAAGCTTGTTGACAGCCGTTGGACTGTACATGTTCACGGTCGCCGCCGCTGAGGCGGGGGCGTGGGATGCGCCAACCGAAGCACTGTCTGCCCCGGTTGAAATCACCGTCTACCGGAGTCCGAGCTGCGGCTGCTGCGGCAAATGGATCGAGCATGTCAAGCGCCACGGGTTCGTGGTCAAGGACATCAAGGATGAGGACATGGACGCGGTAAAGCGGCGCCTGGGCTTACCGGAACAACTGCAATCCTGCCATACCGCAGTCGTAGGCACTTATCTGGTCGAAGGTCATGTGCCGGCAGGAGATATCAAGCGGCTTCTGAAGAGCAAGCCGAAACTGGATGGTCTGGCCGTCCCCGCCATGCCCATGGGGACGCCGGGTATGGAGATGGGTGCTCGTAAAGACCCGTTCAGTGTCCTGGGCTTTACGAAGGACGGCCGCACAACCGTGTTTTCGGACTACCGCTCGTATTGATCTCGCCAGACCACTGCCATTGGCCTTGCGGTTCGCGGAACGCGCCCCATCGTCAACGCTTTCGGGACATGGTCGCGTTAGGCCTTGTAGCGCCATGGAGCCCGCATCGCGTGATACGCGCGATCTCAGCGTCCCAAGAGCTACGGCGACTTGGGGTCTCGGAATTTCCGCGTCTTCGTAATGATGCATACTCCTTCGCCCATCCAGACTGACATTGCCCGAAGATTGATGATGCAACGAACGGTTTCCGAGTGCGGCGCGGCCGCCGTCGGCACGCCCGGTGCGGCGGTGTTTGCCCTTTCCGCAACGGCCCATATTGTTCGATGCCGACTGGCGCTGCTGGTTGCGATGGTCCTCATTGGCCCGTCCTGCGCGACCCGGCCCTCAACAGTTCGCAATGTCACGATCGTCGAGCAGCCGACCGGCGACTCGTCCGAGGCTACGGCAGTGGGTGCGGTGCGTCGGCGTTTGGCCGACGAGTTCGAGCGGCACACCTTCACGGTGGCCGAGAACCAGTCGGTCGTCGGCACCCTGCTGAGCATGCCGATCGGCCCCAACGAGACCCTCTCCGACGTCGCGCGCCACTTCGGCCTGGGTTACGAGGAAATGGCCCAGGCCAATCCGGATATCGACCCGTGGGTTCCGGCCGCGAACAGCGAGGTATTGATTCCGCAATTGTTCATATTGCCGCGGGCGGCGCGACGCGGCATCGTGATCAATCTCGCCGCGATGCGCCTGTTCCGGTTCAAAACGAGCGATGGCGCGACCCAAGTCACAACCTATCCTGTGGGCATCGGACGCGAAGGCAAGTCGACCCCCACCGGCACCATGGCGATCGCGCGGAAGACGAAGGGTCCGGCCTGGTATCCGACGAAGAACATCCTTGCCGATCATGCGAAGCGCGGCGACCCGCTGCCCGCGATGGTGCCGCCGGGGCCGGACAATCCGCTGGGTGCCTATGCGATGTACCTCACCCGGCCGAGTTACCTGATTCATGGGACGAACAAGCCCTTCAGCGTCGGCCTGCGCGCCAGCAATGGCTGCATTCGCATGTATCCCGAGAACATCGAGCCGCTGTTCGGTGCCTCGTCCCTCCGGGATCCGGTGCAGATCGTCAATCAACCCTACCTGTATGGATGGCGTGGCGACGTGCTTTATCTTCAGGCCTACCCGCCGCACGAAGAACTGAACCCAGGGCCGCTACGGGCCGCTGTCGAGGCCGATCTGCGCGGTTTGCAAGACAGCAAGAACCATCCGCTCGACTGGGCCCGGGTCACACAGGTGCTGCGGGAGGCGCGCGGTATACCCATTCCGATTTCGCAGGGATCGCCGGCGCCTGAAGCGTTCATCGCATCCGCGGTGCGTGTCGCGCATCCTCAGGTGCTTTACGGCAAGCCGGAGCTGCCGAGTCAGGAGGGCGAGGGTTGGCATGTGTTGGCCACCGACACCGCCAGCGAAATTACCGCCCGCCGCGTCACGGCCGTCTTGATGCATCAAGGGCCGCCAATTCCAGCGAAACCGGTTGAGGTGGGCGAACGCTATCAGGTCATTGCGGGTCCCTTCCCGGATTCCAAGGCAGCGAAACTCGCGGCCCATCGCATCCGGGCCGACCTCGAACTGGAACCACGCATCCTGGCCCCGGACCAACAGGTCGCCGGCCAAGCGCTTCCGGGAGTGATGAAGAGCGCGCCCGCCCCTCAGTCCGCGGGCAATGACTCGGAGAATTCTGTCCCGGAATCTGCGAGAAATGCGGGCGCTGCGATGAAGGAAGAGCCGGCATGGCGCGAGTCCATCGATAATGGTCCGAGTGAGAGCGATACGGCAGCCGAAGACGGCTCGTACGGTACGAGCGGTCTTCCCGCACCATCGGCAGTCGCGACTCCGACCGAGGAAGCGCGACCGCTCGTTGAGCCGGTCGCGCCCGCTGCCGATGAGCCCACCTGGACCGAGGCCCCGCCTGCCGACCGGGCTGCCCCGACGGCAACACAGGAACCCGTCGATCCCGTGGGATCGTCGTTGCCGCCGGCGGCACCGGAGACAGGTTATACGACGGATGACGCCCGCCAGTCCGCACCGGCACCTGATCCTTACGATGCCCGGACGTGGCCGGAGACGGAGCCGACGACCACGGATAGCGACGCCCCCTCGGAACAGGAAAATGAGGAAGAGAAAAAAAGAAAAGAGGCGGAAGCCGAGCATGATCCCCTGAATCTGGTTCCGCTGGAGTATCCTCCGGTGATCTACGCCCCCGGCAACAGTGCCGACCCGATCCACTTCATCGAGCCGGGCAATCCCTGACGAAGTCCCGAGCGTTGCCGCAAAGCAGGCGGATCCATAAGATGGCGCTGCGCGCCTTCCGAACTCTGGACCGCTAACGACTCCTGGAATCCGCGGACACGGGGTCGGATGATCCCGGCGCAATGCTTGCGCTGACGCCGAAGGGTCTGCGCCGGTTTCCGCGACGCCGGGTTTGGTGTCGTCGCGTTCGATCCCGCATGTGCCCGTCATCTGGCGAATCGGGGGGGCACCTCCTCGAGTCGAAACGACACCACTACGACCCCGCCGTTGCCGGCAAGGGCGCCGCACTAGGCACTATCCCGAGCTCACGCGCCATTGGCAGGATGCGTGCCATGTCCGCTCGGCCGCAATCGATATCCCGTATAGCGATACCGCAGCTCTACCCGTCGGCAACGGGAGCATTGCGAACGCCGACGCGATTACGAGTAGATCGCCCCTTACGCTTGCCTGACGTTCCGCCATGCGTGGTGTGCGGGCTGCTAAATAACTGCACCGTAATGATTAGGCCACATCTTTACGACGAATGGTTGATTAGGGTGGTATTTCATAAGCCTTAATGATCTAAAGCGCTAGCTATTTTGTGCAGGAACGGCAAAGTGGTTCGTCGTGTTTTTCTATTTGGCTATAGGAAATCGTACGCATTGCTCATAAAACGCGGCTTATCGCCTAATGTAATCGCATACGGAGGTGCGAGTTGTCGTGCTGCGCGGTGACTCACGTAATGGGATTGCATGTGAAACGTTATTATCGCGTCATTAGGTTTTGAAGGAATATCGAGAGCGGCGATGAGCTGTCATGCTGGCAATCTGGAAACCAATAAGAACTGGACTTTGAGTTTTCAGCAAAAGCCATGTTGTCGATGGGCCGGACTTTCTAATGGAGTGACCTTTTGCGAGGTGGTGCCGCACAGTGCGCACCCTTGTATCAGTGCCTACTTTGAGTTGGGAGAGAATACGGTGAAAAGTATATTAGTTCGACGCGTGGCGAGTGCCATGGCGCTGGGGCCGGTTTGGCTCGGCGCCGTCCTCGCTATTTCGGTTGGGGAGGCTCAGGCGCAAGCCGCGACTGGAGCGGCATTGGTGGAGTTGGGAAAAAGAGTTTTTTTCGATCCAATCTCACATCCTCGAGGTCGGCAGGCCTGTGCCAGTTGTCATGATCCGAGTGCCGGGTGGACGAGCCCAAGTGCCATCGTTAACTCGACAACCGTCGCCGTTCCGGGTGCGGCATTTCATGCGTTTCTCGGGTTTCGAGGGCGTTTTGGGCGCTTCGACGCTATCGGTACTCTGAAACCCCCTAGCTCTGCCTACGCTACCCTGGTTCCAAGACTTCAGGCGGCGGATTGTGGCGCGGGTCCTTTCGTTCCAGACGTGTGTGGAGGTGTCTTCTGGAACGGTAGGGCTAGCGGTGAGGGGGGGCGGCTACCTGACGAGGCGGGAGTTCCATCAGCATGGGCGATAACAGATACCATCACCCGAGCTGAGGTATTCACGGTTAATGGCGAGTATCGTGACGATCTGCAAGATGCCTATGCTAAGCATTTGGGCCCCGTGGCAGAGCAGGCTTTGAATCCGTTCGTCAACGATGTCGAGCAAAACAATCCTGATCGCGAGGCAGTCTGCAATCACGTGCAGCGTGCACCCTACGCAAAGCTTTACGAGCACGCGTGGCTTGAGCCGATAAATTGTGATGCGAGCGAAGGCGTAAACCCCAGGCCGGTCGATATCAGTTACAAGCGCATAGCCGTAGCGCTAGCGGCTTACGAGGGCTCAGAGAGTGAGTCAAACCAATTCACCTCTAAGCGAGATTTGGCGTTGAGAAATGATGGTAGTTTTCCGTTGGCTGGCTTCAGCGATCTGGAGAACTATGGGCACGACCTATTCTATGCGGTATCGCTGCCTCCTAATCCTAATCCGGTGCCGGTAGGAACAAAAACTGGATGTTCCGATGTACCCCTTACAACCGAGGAAAAAGCTGCGAACTGTGTCGTTTGCCACAATTCGGCACGGCCAAGTTTGACTCCTGATCTAGAAAAGAAGCAGACCTATGCTGACTTCAACTACCACAATATTGGCATTCCCCTGAATCCACAGATTCCGAATAATCCGGGTGCAAATCCAGGTCTCAATGGGGTCACAGGAGACCCACAGCATCTGGGACTATTCCGAACTGCTACGCTAAGAAACGTTGACAAGCGACCGTATCCTGGATTCGTGAAAGCGTATGGTCACAACGGATGGTTTAAGAGCCTTGAGAGCATTGTTCACTTCTATAACACGGGTTTCATACCTGATGGCGACGCCTATGCATCGTCTACGGCCGCCGCCTTTCACATCACACGGTGTAGCTCAGATAAGATTACCGAAAAAGAAGCCAAGCGCTTGAACTGTTGGCCGAAACCGGAAAACCCTGGCACCACCGCGCTGGGCGCAGTCATCGGCGACCTCAAGCTGAACTCTTGTGATGAAAAGGCCATCGTCGCCTATATGAAAACCCTTAGCGACACCAAGCCAGTGAGGCGTCCCGGTCCCTACCGCCCGGGGTCCATCCCGAGGTAAGAGAGCCCACGCAGCAGGGGTCGGGCGAGGGAGGAGCCGCCGCGGCATCGTTGCCGGGGCGGCACATCAGGGAAGATTGGGCCATCAGTGCGCGCAAGCGCACTGATGGCCTTTTTGTTTCGGGTCGGGCGGAAGTGCGGGTAGGTCAGTGGGCCCGCAGCATCTCGTGTCAACAGCGAGTCCGTTCAAAACGGAATGTCATCATCGAAGTCATCACCACCCATCGGGGGTGGTGCGGCCGCCGGGGCGCTCGCACGCCTCGGGGCTTGCTGGCGGGGTGCCGCGGCACCGTAGCCATCGTCGCCGCCACCCCACGAGCCACCTGAATCTTCTCCGACACCCATCCCGCCGCCTCCGCCGGCACGGTCCAGCATCTGCATTTCGTTCGCGACGATTTCGGTCGTGTAGCGATCCTGGCCGGTCGTCTTGTCCTGCCATTTGCGCGTACGCAAGCTGCCTTCGATGTAGACCTTTGCGCCCTTGCGCAGGTATTGGCTGGCGATCTCCGCCAGCTTCCCGAAGATCGCCACAGAGTGCCATTCGGTGCGTTCCTGCTGCTGCCCCGAATCCTTGTCTCGCCAGGTCTCGCTGGTGGCGATACGCAGGTTCGTGACCGCCGACCCGCTCGGCATGTAACGGGTTTCAGGGTCTGCGCCCAGGTTGCCGATCAGTATGACTTTGTTGACACCGCGACTGGCCATCAGCGTTCTCCTCAGCTGGTATGCGTTTCAAGGGGCCCTGGACGCTGCGTTGGCCATCGGTGGCCTTGATGTTGGCGGCGCTCGGGGACGGAAAAGGGGACTTTCGGGCGCGCTCAGGTTTCTGGCGCCGGAACAGGTAACAGTTCGATCAGCATGTCGCGATTGAGGCGGTCGCGCTCGACCTTCAGATAGGCGACGCCGTCATCGCTCAACACGACGGCCTCCGTGACGCCGGGCACGCCGAGCAGCCGGCGGCTCAGCAGAGAGGCTTCACCATTCGGCATGTTGCCGACGCGGATGAGGAGACTGCTGACCTGCTTCGGCGGTTTCATCGTCAAGGCCAGCAACGCCCACAGCAGCGCAATCAGCGCACACGCCAGGAATACATATACAGCGCCGAAGTGTCCGTAGATCAGGCCGCCGCCGATGCCACCGACGAATGATCCCAGGAACTGCGCGGTGGAGTAGACGCCCATCGCGGTGCCCTTCATTGCCGCCGGGGCGGCCTTGGACACCATCGACGGCAGGGTGGCTTCAAGCAGGTTGAAGGCGGTGAAGAACAACGCCAGCACGGCGCCGATTACGAGCGCCTGCTCGTTCGTCAGGAACAAGGCCAATTCGGCCGCGCCGAGCAGAGCCACGAAGCTGACGAACACGGGTTTCATCAGCCGCTTCTTTTCCGCCAGGATGATGAACGGCACCATCGCGAACAACGAGATGCCGAACACGGGCAGATAGATCTTCCAGTGTTCGCTGGTTTCCAACTGGGCGTGATCACGCAGGATCAGCGGCAGCGCAATGAAGGTCGCGGTCAGGATCAGATGCAGCGCGAAGATACCGAAATCGAGGCGCACCAACTCGGGGTCGAACAAAACCCGGCCGAAGTAATCGGACTGCGCCTGCGTGTCGCGGTGAAAGCGCGACACCGTCGGTGTCGGCACCGCCGTGTACAGCAGCAGCAGGCTCAGGCCGGCGAGTCCCGCAATGATCCAGAACAGACCCGGTACGCCGACCCAGCCCGAGAGCACGGGTCCCGTCACCATCGATACAGCGAACGACAAACCGATACTGATGCCGATCAGCGCCATGGCCTTGGTGCGGTGCTCTTCCCGGGTCAGGTCCGCCGCCAGCGCCATCACGACGCCCGCAACCGCGCCGGCGCCCTGCAGGGCGCGGCCGGCAACGATGCCATAGATCGAGTCGCTGAGCGCGGCGACTACGCTGCCGGCCGCGAACAACAGCAGGCCGATGGTAATTAGCGGCTTACGTCCGTACCGATCGGACCAGCGGCCAAAGGGAATTTGCAGGATGGCCTGCGTGAGTCCGTAGGCGCTGATCGCGAGGCCGATCAGAAAGGGACTCGAATCCGGCAGATCGCGCGCATAGATCGAGAAGACCGGAAGAATCATGAAAAGACCGAGCATGCGACACATGTAGATGCCGGCCAGCGAGATGCTGGCGCGCAATTCGGTCGGCGTCATCGGGGAATCGAGTTCGAGCTGGGCCTTCACGCGCGGGAATTTTGCTTCGCAGTCAGTTGTCTGCGTATAGTATCAGGTTATCCTCCGAGCTTGAATTTGACATGGACACGATCCAGATCCGCGGCGCCCGCACTCACAATCTGAAGAACATCGATCTGGATCTGCCACGCAACAAGCTGATCGTCATCACCGGTTTATCCGGTTCCGGCAAATCCTCGCTCGCCTTCGACACGATCTACGCCGAGGGACAGCGGCGCTACGTGGAATCCCTGTCCGCCTATGCGCGGCAGTTTCTGTCGATTATGGAGAAGCCCGACGTCGACCATATCGAAGGGCTGTCGCCCGCCATCTCCATCGAGCAGAAATCGACCTCGCACAATCCCCGCTCCACGGTTGGCACGATCACCGAGATCTACGACTACCTCCGCTTGCTGTTTGCTCGGGTCGGCACGCCCCGGTGTCCAGAGCATGGCATCTCGCTCGAAGCTCAGACCATCAGCCAGATGGTGGATCACCTGCTGTCGCAGCCGGAGGACAGCCGCTGGATGCTGCTGGCGCCGGTAGTCAGCGGGCGGAAGGGCGAGCATGCGCAGGTCTTGGAAGGCCTGCGAGGTCAGGGTTTCATCCGGGCGCGTATCGACGGCGAGGTATTCGAACTGGACGATCCGCCGAAACTGGATCTTAAGCGCAAGCATACGATCGAAGTCATCGTCGATCGTTTCAAGGTCCGCGCCGGGCTGACGCAACGTCTCGCGGAGTCGTTTGAGACCGCGCTGCGGCTGGCTGACGGCATCGCGCTGGCGGTTTCACTGGACGAACCCGTTACCCAACTCGTCTATTCCGATAAATACGCCTGCCCGCACTGTGGCTACTCGCTCAGCGAACTGGAACCGCGGATCTTCTCATTCAACAACCCGAACGGCGCCTGCTCGCACTGCGATGGGCTCGGTGTGATGCAGTTTTTCGATCCGCAGCGCGTCGTGCACGACGAGCAACTGAGTCTGGCGGGCGGCGCGGTGCGGGGCTGGGACCGGCGCAATGCCTATTACTACCAGATGCTGCGTTCCCTCGGGGAGCATTATGGCTTCGATCCGGAACAGCCGTTCGGCACTCTTCCCGACGCCGTCAAGGAAGTCGTGCTGCATGGCAGTGGCGGCGAGGTGATCGCCTTCCATGTGCCGGGAGCGCGCGGCCAGACCCTAACTCATCGGCATCCCTTCGAAGGCATCCTGCCGAATATGGAGCGCCGTTACCGCGAAACGGACTCGGTGCTGGTGCGCGAAGAACTGGCCAAGTACCTTTCCAGCCGCCCGTGCCCGGAATGCGAGGGGACCCGACTGAACCGGGCCGCGCGCCATGTCTTCATCAATGACACGACGCTGCCCGCCGTGACCGAGTGGCCGATTCGCCGGACGAGCGCGTTCTTCGACGAACTCACTCTGACCGGGCGGCGTGGCGATGTCGCGGCGAAGATCGTCAAGGAAATTCGCGCGCGGCTGCAGTTTCTGGTGAACGTGGGGCTGGACTACCTGAGTCTGAACCGCAGCGCGGAGACCCTGTCCGGTGGCGAAGCCCAGCGGATTCGCCTCGCGAGCCAGGTGGGAGCCGGGCTGGTCGGTGTGATGTATGTGCTGGACGAGCCGTCGATCGGTCTGCACCAGCGTGACAATGCGCGGTTGCTTGACACCCTGGTCCGCCTGCGGGACATCGGCAACACCGTGATCGTCGTCGAACATGACGAGGATGCGATTCGCCTTGCGGATCATGTCGTCGACATCGGTCCGGGCGCCGGCGCGCACGGGGGACGCATCGTCGCCTCCGGCACCCCGCACGAGATCATGGCGAATGCGGACTCGCTGACCGGCCAGTACATGTCTGGCGCTCTGCGTATCGAGTTACCCGAGCGGCGTGCCGCGGCGCAGACCGACCAACGGCTGCGTATCCGGAATGCCCGCGGCAACAACCTACACGGCATCGACGTGGAGATTCCGGCCGGCTTGCTGGTTTGCGTCACCGGCGTTTCGGGTTCCGGCAAGTCGACGCTGATCAACGACACGCTCTATCGCTGGGTGGCGCGAGAGCTAAACGGAGCCGCGGTGTCACCGGCGCCTTGCGATGGCATCGACGGCCTCGAGCTGTTCGACAAGGTCGTGGACATCGATCAGAGCCCGATCGGCCGCACGCCGCGGTCGAATCCCGCGACTTATACCGGTCTGTTCACACCGATCCGGGAACTGTTTGCCTCGACGCCGGAGTCGCGGGCACGGGGTTATTCGCCGGGCCGTTTCAGCTTCAACGTCAAGGGCGGCCGTTGCGAGTCCTGCGCTGGCGATGGTCTGATCAAGGTCGAAATGCATTTCCTGCCCGATGTCTACGTCCATTGCGATGTCTGCAAGGGCCAGCGCTATAACCGGGAGACGCTGGACATCCGCTATCGGGGTAAGACCATCCATGAAGTGCTGACGATGACGGTGGAAGAGGCCAATCACTTCTTCTCGGCGATCCCTACCGTGTCGCGGAAGCTGCAGACGCTCGTCGACGTCGGCCTGTCCTATGTGACGCTTGGGCAGAACGCCGTCACTCTGTCCGGGGGGGAGGCCCAGCGCGTCAAGCTGGCGCGCGAGCTGTCGAAGCGGGATACGGGCAAGACGCTGTATATCCTGGACGAACCGACGACGGGCCTGCATTTTCACGACATTCAACAACTGCTGCGGGTGTTGCACCAGTTGCGCGATCACGGGAACACCGTGGTCGTGATCGAGCACAATCTCGATGTCATAAAGACGGCCGACTGGATCATCGATCTCGGGCCCGAGGGGGGCGACGGCGGAGGGCGGATCGTCGCGGCGGGTACGCCCGAGGACATCGCCAATCATCCGGCGTCCCACACTGGACGTTTTCTGCGGCCGGTGATCATGCGCGAGCGGAATTCCCCCGCGGATACAGCAGACGCCCATGACACGGCCATGGCCGGCGCCGATGCCGATTGATTGGTCGCCGGCGTTCCGTCCGGCGCGCTGGCTGCAGGGAGCGCATCGCCAGACGATTTGGCCCGCCCTGTTCCGGCGCATCCCGCCTTTTCGGCGGCAGCGCGAACGGCTGGTAACGCCGGATGGCGATTTTCTGCACCTGGACTGGTTCGGCACCGGGACAGGGCCCCTGATCCTACTGTTGCATGGCCTGTCGGGTTCGTCCGAATCAGGCTATGTGCGAGGCCTGCAAGTCCGGCTCGCGCAGTGCGGGTTTCGCACGGTCGCGATGAATTTTCGGGGGTGTAGCGGTGTCATGAACGACACCGCCCGCTGCTATCACTCGGGTGAAACCACCGATCTCGACTTCGTAATCGGCATTCTCCGCTCGCGGGAGCGGGACACGCCCATTGGTGCGGTCGGTTTCTCTCTGGGCGGTAACGTGTTGCTCAAGTGGTTGGGCGAGCAGGGGGACCAGGCTGCTCTGTTCGGTGCAGTCGCCGTCTCGGTTCCCCTGCGACTGGACCTCTGCGCGACGCGCATGGATCAAGGTGCCTCCCGGTTGTACCGCGACCGCCTGCTGCGCGAATTGAAGGACTATTTGTCGGTGAAACGCGCTCACCTGCAACGCATCGGGCGCGCGGATGAGGCCCGGAGCATCGAGGCGCTCGGCGACTGGCGCGCCATCCGCTCTTTCTGGGAATACGACCAGCAGGTCGTCGCTGGTCTCTACGGCTTCCGAGATGCCGCGGACTACTATGAACGCTCGAGCGCGCGGCAGTACCTGCGTGGGGTTCGTGTTCCGACCCTGGTCATTCAGGCGCTGGATGACCCCTTCATGACCCCGGCCGTGTTGCCGGAAGCGGACGAACTCTCCCACTCCGTACTGATCGAAGTGACGCGGGCGGGCGGGCACGTGGGCTTCGTCGAAGGACCGGGGCCGGCCCAACCCAGGTATTGGCTTGACGGCCGCATCCCGGACTTTTTCGACGAGCAGCTCGCCTCGCTCAGACATGCGGCGGCGAGACCCGACCGTTAAACTATGCGCCTTGCGCTCCCCCCTGGAGGCGCTCCCATTCTCGTAAGACCATGAGCCGATACGACCCCGAACACGATTTGACGTTGAGTGAAGTTGGCAGGCGACTGTGGAACCCCATCGTCCGTCTTGTGGTGTCCACCTGCCAGCGGTTTTACTTTCGCGCGGTCGAGTCAGTGGGCCAGCACAAGCGCGACATCCTCATCGCGCGCGTCGAAAACGCACGTGACAGTCTGGAAGAGGCGAAAGACCAGTTCCAGAGCGCGCTCGACAAATTCTCTGCCTTGACCCATTTCGACGGCGGCGAGTTGGACGACGTTTATCGCCAGTTGAAAATCGAGTTCGATTACAGCGCCGCCAAGGCCCTGGCCGTGAAGGATCGCATCGATGCGGTGCAGGACGTAGCGGAAGCGCTGTTTCAGGAGTGGGAGAGCGAGCTGGATCAGTACAGCAATCGCAGCTTGCGCGCTGCCAGCCGGCAGAAGCTCAAGCAAACCCAACAGCATTACGGTCAGCTGATCACCGCAATGCGCCGCGCCGAAAGCAAGATCGGACCCGTGCTGGGCGTGTTCCAGGATCAGGTCCTCTACCTGAAACACAATCTGAACGCTCAGGCCATCGTGTATCTGGAGGATGAACTAGTCGGCATGACCAACAATGTTGCCGGCTTGATCGGCGCGATGGAGCGGTCGATCGGCCGCGCGAATGACTTCGTCCGCACGCTCAATGGGCCGCGCGCGCTGTCGGTCGACGGGTGATCACCGTCAGCGTCGGACCAGGCGGAGGGGCGCCGACGCAGGGTGCTCAGGGCAGGTGGACGGGGGTCGTAAAGACCCAGTCGCTGTCCTTCGCGCCGGCATGGCAGCCAAAACACTCCTGCGCGAAATTCGCATCCGTACCATAGGGCCGCTGTTCCGTTCCCAGCCAGCGCCCGAACCCCCAACCGCCGGTGGCGGCGTACCGAGCCGAGTTCTTCACCATGAACTCGGTGTGAACCAGTGCGTCGGGCACGATCGCGGTGGCGAATTTCGGGTGGCTGCGTTCCTTCCACACGATCTTGGCAAGGACGGTGCCTTCCGGCCACGGTTTGGTGTGGCCCTCGCGAGCTGCAGCGATGGCGACATCGTTTCCCAGGATAGCGCGCAGAGTCCCGTTCTCGGTGCGATGCGATACGCCGATCAAGCGCCAGTCCGGGTAGCCATCCGGGCGCTGGAGCCCATTCGGCGCAGGCGTTAGCTCAGCGGCGGCGGTCAGACTCCTCAGGGTGGCCAACACGGCGGCCGCAATCAGTTGGGCGTAGCATCTCATCGCGTGGATCCTTCGTAAGTTATGGGCTGGCAAGCGGCGAAACGCTAGCAGAAAGGCGGCGCAGCAGCAAAACGCGCGAGTGTCTCCGACATACCCGGAGTGGAAAGGTCTATCCGAGGCGCCAGGTCGTCACTCCTGATCGGGCGAAGCGGCGGCGCCGAGTGCCAGCGCGTGGGCGAGGGTCTCGATCATGCGTTCGGCTGCGTCTCGGACGTTAGCCCCACAACTGATCAAGCCATCGCGATGTCCCGCCATGGCGACGACGGGAAAGCTCTCGCGTTTCGCGGCGGCCGCAATCGCATAGGCCATTTCGGGTGTGCCGTAGGCGACTTCCGGGGGCACGGTCGTCAGTTTCAAGTCGGACCGGAGTTGCCATATTTCCGGCGAATGGACGTGAATCACGCAGTTCACCCGCGGGTCGGCGCTATAGACGGCAGCGTGGGTCAGGGCTTCGGATGACGGGGGCAGGGGGCCCGTCGCGGAAATCCTGTTCCGGCTCAGGTCGTAACTGGCCACGCAGCTGTAATGCCGGGATTCCAGGACTGGCAGCCCACCGGTCTGGGTGCCGCTGATCAGGAAGGCCGAAGCGGATTCGGCACCCGTGGCGGGCGAGAGACGCTGGCTGACGTTGCCATAGGCCAGTCCACCGTAGCGGTGTCGATCCCGTCCGGTAAGACCTAGCCGGTACAGCACGGTGCGCCAGGCGTTGAGCGTTACGATCAGGCCGGGCTCTACCGGCGGCGCCATGAGGAAATCCAGGACGAATTTCGTGACGCCTTCGGTTTCTGCAGAGTCCGCGCCTGGTGTGCAGCCGCTCATGAACGCATGGCTCGGGCCGGTCGTCGTCGCCATGCGACATAGGCCGTCAATGCGAGCACCAGGATGATCCAGCCCGCGGCCCCGTAGCCGATGACCTGATCATAGGGACTGACAAGAAACGACAGCGGTTTGTGGGGGTCGGGGTTCGTATAGCGCCGCGCCAGCTTGATCACCAGCACCCAGCCGGCGTGGATGCCGATGCAGAGTATCAGGCCATCGCGGCGAATCCACCGCACGACGGCCAAAAAAAGACCCGCGCAAAACAGGGCCAGCAGTGCATCGAGGCGCGTCTCGGTCATCAGATAATCAATGCCGTCGGACAGGATTGAGAAGCCGGAGTACCACTTGACCTCGTCGCCAGCGGGGCGCAGGTCGTTCTTGACGAAATGCAGGATTGCGTAATACGCGGCCGTTACTCCCGCCGCGCCGAGCCAGCCGCCGAGTCGAACCATTGCGGCCAACATCACTCCGCGGAAAATGAGTTCCTCCATCGTCGCCACGAGCAACCCGCTCGCGAGTGCCGCAGGCACAGCTGAAGTAAAGTCCGCGATGGTAGGTCTGATCGCCGGGTTCGGTTTGAATATCTGGAGTTGGATCATGACCGCTACGTGGACCGATAAAATCGCGATGCCGATTCCGAGACCCCACAGCAACTGCTTCCAGCCTAGCCTGGAGTTGCCGGGAAGTCCGATGTCGGCCCGCTGCAGACCCAGCGCCCGACCCAAAGGGATCAGGCTCAGTAGCAACACGATTTGGGCGCCCCGCGACACGACCAGGCTGAAGTTCAGTGATCCCAGCGTCACGAGATGGACGCCATACGCCAGCAATGCGGCTAGGGTGACCACGATCGAAAGGTAGAGCACTGGGGCAAGCAGCAGCGCTGCGAAGCGGGCGATTGGCATGCGTGAGGGCGGCAGTTCCGGGTGTTTGGAGAGGGGCGAAGAAGCGCGGGGAAGGCCGGGCACAGCACAGTGAGAAAGCCCGGGCTCGGCAAGTCCCGAGACAAACGAGTATAATTCAGGACCATAGACCTTGCGAATGTGGCGAAACTGGTAGACGCGCTGGATTTAGGTTCCAGTGGGGCAACCCTTGAGAGTTCGAGTCTCTCCATTCGCACCAGCATTTCCCCTGTGCGCGTTCTGTGGTCGTCTCTCCTGTCGGGACGCTGCGGCAGCCGCTCTCGCTGGACCCGCCGTCAGTCTACCGGGTCAGTTCTGGCGACATCCCCTACAACATTTTCGTGAATTGTTTTTGAGCCGAGGATAAGTCGATGCAAATTTCCGTCGAAAGGATTGATGAGTTGAATCGGAAGCTGACCGTTCAAGTGCCGGAGGCGACCATCCGCGAACGGGTGAATTCCCGACTTCAGTCGCTGGCCAGGGAAGCCAAGTTCGACGGGTTTCGCCCCGGAAAAGTCCCTGCGACCCTGATCAAGAAGCGCTTCGGCGCCAAGGTGCGCGAGGAGGTTCTCGGTGATCTGATCGAGTCCACCTTTGCGCAGGCAGTGCGCGACGAAAAACTGCGCCCGGCCGGCATGCCCCGGATCAGCACCAAGGCGGCGGACGAAGGTAGCGGGCTCGAGTACGAGGCCGCGTTCGAGGTCTTCCCCGAATTCGTCTTGATGCCGGTGGAGACGCTCGACGTGAAGCGCTACAAATCATCCATTTCCGAGCAGGATGTCGACAGCATGATTGAGCGCCTGAGGGATCAGCGCCGGAGTTGGCGTGCGGTGGAGCGGCCCGCTGCCACCGGCGACCGGGTCACGGTGGATTTCTCCGGGAATGTCGACGGCGAGAACCTGTCTGAGGAGAGAATTCGGAATTTTCCGGTCGTCCTCGGCGGCAACCAGACGATTCCCGGTTTCGAAGGTCAATTGGAGGGTGCGGTTGCCGGTGCTTCGCTCGCCTTCGATCTGGAGTTCCCGGCCGATTACCACAACGGCAAATGGGCGGGAAAGTCGGGCCATTTCGATGTCGAGGTGGCCAGTGTTGAGGAAAGTGTTCTGCCGGATCTGGACGCCGAGTTTGCCAAGTCGCTGGGCATCGAGGATGGCGATCTGGAAGCCTTGCGGCGGGACGTTCGGGAGAACATGGAGCGGGAGATGCAGCGCGGGCTGAAATCCCGGACCAAGACGGCGTTGATGGATATGCTCTACCAGCGGAATCCGATCGTGCTGCCCAGCACCTTGGTGGAATCGGAAATCAAGGACCTGATATCGCCGCAAGTCGAGCGCGCAGGGAAGACCGGACAGTCGGTGGATGAGGCGGCACTGCGCGAGAAGTATGAACCGCTGGCTCGGCGCCGCGTGGCTCTGGCCCTGATCCTGAATCAGTTGATCGAAGTGAATCAGCTCAAGGCCAATCCCAAGAAAGTGCGTGAAACGGTCGAGGAGATGGCGGCGAGCTACGAGCAACCGGATCAGGTGATTCACTGGTATTATTCAAATGCCGACCACTTGCGTGAGATCGAAAATCTCGTGCTGGAAGATGAAGTCGTTTCGTGGGTTCTGGAACGGGCCCGCGTCACCGATGAGACCATCGGCTTCCAGGAGTTGATGCAGCCCGCCGTGTCCGGCCAGTGAACCACTTTATCGACTTTGTAGCAGGTGAATGAAGGCATGATGCGCGACTTTCCGAACGAACACGCAACGCGGGCAAGCGGGCTGGTCCCGATCGTGATCGAACAGTCCGCCCGGGGCGAGCGGGCCTTCGACATCTACTCGCGACTCCTCAAGGAAAGGGTGATATTCTTGGTTGGGCCCGTCGAAGATTACAGTGCCAACCTGATCATTGCCCAGTTGTTGTTCCTGGAGTCCGAAAACCCGGACAAGGATGTACACCTTTATATCAACTCACCGGGCGGACTGGTGACTGCCGGGTTGGCAATCTACGACACGATGCAGTTCATCAAGCCAGATGTGAGCACGTTATGCGTTGGTCAGGCCGCGAGCATGGGTGCGCTGTTGCTGGCCGGTGGGGCTGCAGGCAAGCGCTACGCGCTGCCGCATTCGCGCGTAATGATCCATCAGCCGCTGGGTGGATTTCAGGGTCAGGCCAGTGATATCGACATTCATGCGCGCGAGATCCTCGCGACGCGGGATCGCTTGAATCGTATTCTTGCAAACCATACCGGTCAGCCGATGGAGAAAATCCAGGTCGATACGGATCGCGACAACTTCATGAGTGGTGACGAGGCAGTGGAGTACGGTCTCATTGACCGCGTGCTGTCCAACCGTTGACGGAGTGCGGTGCGGCCGATGATGTTGTCGGGCCTATCGTTCGACAGGGGTGTGCGTGAGCGCCCTTCTGCTCTTAATCAACCACCTTCGCGGTCCGAGAAACGAGGAGTGATCGATGAGTGATGAGAAGCATGGCAAAGACGGAGGCGGACGGCTGCTGTACTGTTCGTTTTGCGGCAAGAGCCAGCACGAAGTCCGCAAACTGATCGCCGGGCCTGCTGTCTTCGTCTGCGATGAATGCGTGGAACTGTGCAACGACATCATCCGGGAAGAGCTCCAGGAAAATGTTGCCGCCAGTGTCGACAAACTGCCCAAGCCCAAGGAAATCAAGGCTGTACTCGACGAGTACGTGATCGGGCAGGAGAAGGCCAAGCGGATACTTGCGGTTGCGGTCTACAACCACTACAAGCGATTGCGGATCCACTCGAATTCGAAGAAGAGCGACGTCGAACTGGCCAAGAGCAATATCCTGCTGATCGGCCCGACCGGTTCAGGCAAGACCTTGCTCGCCGAGACGCTCGCCCGCCTGCTGGATGTCCCTTTTACGATCGCCGATGCCACGACGCTGACGGAAGCGGGCTATGTCGGGGAGGACGTTGAGAACATCATCCAGAAGATCCTGCAGAAGTGCGATTACGATGTCGAGAAGGCCGAGCAGGGCATCGTTTACATTGACGAAATCGACAAGATCTCGCGGAAATCCGACAACCCGTCCATCACGCGCGACGTATCCGGCGAGGGGGTCCAGCAGGCGCTGTTGAAATTGATCGAAGGCACCGTTGCCTCGGTGCCGCCGCAGGGCGGGCGCAAGCACCCTCAGCAGGAATTCCTTCAGGTCAACACGGCCAATATCCTTTTCATCTGTGGCGGGGCGTTCGCGGGTCTCGACAAGATCATCCGCGCGCGATCGGAGCGGGGTGGAATCGGCTTCTCGGCCGATGTGAAGAGCAAGGACGACCAGCGGAATGTGGGCGAAATCCTGTCGGATGTCGAGGCTGAGGACTTGATCCGGTATGGGTTGATTCCGGAGTTCGTGGGTCGCCTGCCGGTGGTGGCAACCCTCGAAGAGTTGGATGAGTCGGCCTTGGTGCGGATTCTGACCGAACCGAAGAACTCGCTGCTGCGCCAGTATCGCAAGCTGTTCGAAATGGAAGGGTGCGAACTGGAGATTCGGGATGACGCTCTGAGCGCCATCGCCCGCAAGGCTATGGAGAGGAAGACAGGTGCGCGCGGCTTACGGACCATCCTCGAGCATGTTCTGCTCGACACGATGTACGAGTTGCCCTCGGCCCAGCACATAGCCAAAGTCGCGATCGATGAGAAAGTGATCAAGGGCGAGTCAGAGCCGTATACCATCTACAAGAGTACCGAGCGGCAGTGTGCCGGCGCGGATTGAACTTTAGGGCGGTTTTTCTGCGCATTGTCCTCATTCAGCCCGGCGGGTGTCGGGCTGCTCTCCTCCAAGCGGGAATTTAAAGGGTCTCTTCCGCTTGTTTGTGCGGGTCCGCGCCCCCATGTCGTTGCGGAGCACCTAAAACCAGACATCGGCACGCCTAATCCATGGAAAATTCCAATCCCCAGTTGCCCGGTTCAGCCGCCATCGTCGTCCCGGTCCTGCCGTTACGCGATGTCGTCGTCTACCCCCATATGGTCATTCCGCTCTTCGTGGGGCGGGAGAAGTCGATCGTCGCGCTCGACGTCGCGATGAAGGACAACAAGCAGATTCTGCTGGTCGCGCAGAAAGACGCGGAGATCGACGATCCCGCGTTCGAGGATCTGTATGCAGTGGGCACCCTGTCGAACATCCTGCAACTGTTGAAGTTGCCCGATGGCACGGTGAAGGTCCTGGTCGAGGGCGAGCAACGAAGCCGCGTCGAGCGCTACGTCGCACAGGATCGGCACTACGTGGCCGAGGTGTCGCGGATGGCTGAGGAAGTCAGCCTGACGGAACAGGAAGTCGACGTGCTGATGCGGACCGCTGTTACCACGTTCGATCAATACGTCAAACTGAACAAGCGTATACCGCCCGAGGTCGTCAACTCTCTTTCCGGAATCGATGACGCGAGCCGCCTGTCGGACACGATCGCGGCCCACATGACGATCAAGATCGAGGAGAAGCAGAGCATCCTCGAAACGATGGATATCGTGATCCGGCTGGAGAAGTTGATCACCCTTATGGAGGGTGAGAACGACATGCTGGAGCTTGAGCGCAGAGTCCGCGGACGCGTCAAGCAGCAGATGGAGAAGAACCAGCGCGAGTACTATCTGAACGAGCAGATGAAGGCCATTCAGAAAGAGCTCGGTGAAATGGAGGACGCGCCGAACGAGTTCGAGGAACTGGCGCGGAAGATTCAGAAATCCGGTATGTCACCGGCCGCGCGCCAGAAGGCAGAGGCGGAGTTGAACAAGCTCAAGCTGATGTCGCCGATGTCGGCGGAGGCGACGGTCGTGCGGAACTATATCGACTGGATGGTCGGTATGCCCTGGAAGAAGCGGACCAAGGTCAGCAATGACCTGGCCAAGGCAGAGGAAGTTCTGGAACGCGAGCACTATGGCCTGGATAAGGTCAAGGAGCGTATCGTCGAGTACTTGGCGGTGCAACAGCGCGTCAAGAAGATGAAGGGGCCCATCCTCTGTCTGGTCGGGCCACCGGGCGTGGGCAAGACTTCCTTGGGCCAATCGATCGCGCGCGCGACTAACCGGAAATACGTGCGTATGGCCTTGGGCGGCGTTCGGGACGAGGCAGAGATCCGCGGCCATCGGCGGACGTACATCGGGTCGATGCCCGGCAAGATCCTGCAGAATTTGTCCAAGGTGAAGACCTGCAATCCGGTCTTCATGCTGGATGAAATCGACAAGATGTCGATGGATTTCCGTGGTGATCCGGCCTCTGCGTTGCTCGAGGTTCTGGACCCGGAGCAGAACCATACTTTCGGCGATCACTACCTCGAGGTGGATTTCGATCTTTCGGAGGTGATGTTCATCGCGACGGCCAATACCCTGAACATCCCGGCACCCTTGTTGGACCGCATGGAGGTCATCCGGATCGCCGGCTATACCGAGGCCGAGAAGATCAACATCGCAATTCGGTATCTGGTGCCCAAACAGTTGAAGAACAACGGTTTGAAGGCTCAGGAGATTCAGATCAGCGAAAGCGCAATACGAGATATCGTCCGGTTTTACACGCGCGAGGCAGGGGTACGTAATCTTGAGCGCGAGATAGCGAAAATCTGTCGTAAGGTCGTGAAGAATCTGGTTTTGAAGCCGAGCACGAAACGCGTCACGGTGACACACCGCAACCTGTCGGATTTCCTTGGGGTCTCGCGCTTTCGGTATGGACGAGCCGAGGAGCAGGATCAGGTGGGGCAGGTCACAGGCCTGGCCTGGACCGAGGTCGGCGGCGAGCTGTTGACTATCGAGGCCGTGGTGATCCCGGGCACGGGAAAGCAGACGTACACCGGCAAGCTCGGGGAGGTCATGCAGGAGTCGATTCAGACGGCCATTACCGTCGCTCGGTCGCGCACGGATCATCTCGGTATAGAAGCGAGCTTCTACCAGAAGCACGACATGCATGTGCACGTTCCGGAAGGCGCCACCCCGAAGGATGGGCCGAGTGCGGGAATCGGCATGTGCACGGCATTGATCTCGGCTCTGACGAAGATCCCGGTTCGATCGGATGTGGCGATGACCGGAGAGATCACACTGCGGGGCGAGGTTCTACCGATCGGTGGCCTTAAGGAAAAGTTGCTGGCTGCTCACCGCGGAGGCATCACAACGGTCGTAATCCCCCAGGAAAACGAAAAGGATCTGGTCGACATACCCAAGAATATCAAGCAAGACCTGAAGATCGTCACCGTCAAATGGATCGATGAGGTATTGCGTACGGCGCTGCAGCACATGCCGGAGCCTCTCCAGTCCGAGGCAGTGGCTGCCGAGGTTGACGCGAGTGCGAAGCAGAATGGCAGTGCAGGGATGGTCACCGCGCACTGATCGCAGCCCAACTTGAAGGCCACTCTCGAGAGCCTGGAACGCGCGGGGGACAAGGACTTCTTGCTTGACACGCGTTTTTTGCAGTTGCTAAAGTCTGCGTCGGGCTGGCGATGCTTGGCTGTAAACCCGCAAAAGGAAATAGACTCATGACCAAGACACTGGACGGGGGACGTAACTAGATGAATAAAGCGGAATTGATTCAGGCGGTCGCGGATGCCACCGACCTGAATAAAGCGGAGGCCGGACGCGCGGTTGATGCGGTTATCGACGCCATCACCGCAGCGCTGAAAAAGGAGGACACGGTCTCCCTGGTCGGTTTTGGTACGTTTGCCGTCAAGTCGCGCGCAGAGCGGCAGGGCCGAAATCCTCAGACGGGTGACACGATCACGATCCAGGCAGCAAAGATTCCTTCTTTCAAGCCTGGAAAAGCACTGAAAGATGCTGTAAGCTAGGCGTTCTTTGGGTGCTTAGCTCAGCTGGGAGAGCATCGCCCTTACAAGGCGAGGGTCGTAGGTTCGATCCCTACAGCACCCACCACCCAGCCAGTTTTGGAGCGGTAGTTCAGTTGGTCAGAATACCGGCCTGTCACGCCGGGGGTCGCGGGTTCGAGCCCCGTCCGCTCCGCCAATAGCTGAATAAACCCCGAACATTCGTTTCGGGGTTTTTCTTATCCAGATTCCGATTCGAATCCACAGGTTTGCGCCATGCTGCAGGCAATACGTGACCGTGCCCATGGGATTTTTTCCTGGGTGTTGCTCATCATCATTGGTGTTCCTTTTGCCCTCTGGGGGATTCAAAACTACCTGGACACCGGCCAGGAAAGCCCGCTGGCCGTCGTTGGAAAGCGCAAGCTGTATGAGCGGGACGTAAACCGAGCGTACGAGCAGAGTCTCCAAAGCATGCCGAGTCTGGCGCAGTTCGACGAGAAGGAGATCAAGCGGCAGTCGCTGGAGCGACTCATTCGCGAGGAGTTGATCGCCGAAGCGACCGATGCGCACCAGTTGCGGGTCAGCGATGACGGCGTGCGTGATTTTCTGCAGGGGTTGCCCTATTTTCAGACCGATGGTGCTTTCGACAGGGAGAAGTATCGTCAGCTTCTGGCATCGCAGAATCTTTCTCCCGCCGAGTACGCCGAGCAGGTGCGACGCGCGATGGCCATGGAGCAATACCAGCGCGGTATCACGGACAGTGCGCTGGTGCCTGAGGCTCAGGTCGAATCCCTTTATCGGCTCCGGAACCAGCAGCGCTCCATTGATTATGTCGTGATCCCATCGCTGAAATCAGAGCAGCCGGTGACCGAGTCCGACATAAGTGCTTATTACGAAACTCATCGAGCGGATTTCCGTGAACCTGAAACCGTCAGCATAGACTATCTGTTGCTGACCTTGGACGAGCTTGCCGGTAGCGTAAATCCCAACGAGTCAGAACTCCGCAGCTTCTACGAGGAGCAAAAGGGCGCCTTTACCACCGAGGAGCGGCGACGTGTGAGCCACATACTGATCGCTGCCGAGGAAGGCAATGCGGACGCTGACAAGGCGGCTCTGGCGAAGATTCAGGCGATCCGAGAGCGGCTGGCAAACGGCGAAACCTTTGCGAAACTGGCGAAGGAACAATCGGAGGACACCGTATCGGCTGCCAAGGGTGGAGACCTTGGGGTTCTGGCCAAAGGAACCATCGACCCCGCCCTGGAGAAAGCGGCGAAGGCATTGGCGAAGGGTCAGGTCTCGGATCCGGTGCGGACGCCGTTCGGTTACCACTTGATCCAGACGACCGAGCTGGAGCCCGGAAGCACCAAGAGTTTCGAACAGGCCAAGCCGGAACTCGTCAAAATGTTTCAGCGAAACGCAGCCGACAGCCGGTTTTACGAGCTCGGCCAGAAGCTGACTGAGCTTTCGTTCGAACACCCGGATACCCTGGAGCCGGCCGCCAAGATGCTCGGCAAGTCCGCGCAGACCAGTGCGCCTTTCACGCGCGAGACGGGCGAGGGGTTGACCGCCAAACCTGCGGTCCGGGACGCTGCTTTCAGCGAAGACGTTCTGAACGGCAAGAACAGCGATCTGATCGAGCTGAGCCCCGAAGAGGTCGCAGTCATTCGGGTTCGCGATCATCGCCCGGCGGCAGACCGTGCCTTGGAAGCCGTTCGGGCCCAGGTCATCGAGCGCATCCGGCATGAGCGCTCTGTGGCCCTGACGCAGCAGCGTGCGGCGGACACGGTAAAGGCGCTGGATGGCGGTGCGACACTGACGGATCAAGCCAAGGCCTTGCGCGTGCAGGTGCAGTCACCCGCTCCATTCCGTCGCGACTCCGACGCCCTGCCGGAGCCTTTGGTCACCGCAGTGTTCGGCGCAGGCCGACCCAAGGATGCTCAGCACATCAACGGGTTGGTAGCGATCGACGATGGTTCACAAGCCGTCTATCAGCTGAAGTCCGTGGTTGACGGGAAGTCTGGCGAGGGAGATCAGGAACTCGGGCGTCTGAGAGAGTATCTGAACAACTATGCGGGCCAGCGGCAATTTACGGCGTGGGTTGATCAATTGCGGCGAGAGGCTGACGTCGAAATCACACGCTCTGAGCAGCCTTGAACCTCAAAGATTCAGCGGTCACCCCTCGCGACCTGACATTGCATCTGCCGGTGCCACCTACGCCCGCGGCGTAACTGGACTCTTCTGGCTAACCGCGTCGAACAGACGGTCCCGTCAAGGGGCGGCGGCTAGGGTTCTGGGCTGAGCCGCCCTTTGCTGCACGGGCGTCGCAGACCTCGCGTCTGCTTGGTCTCCATCCCGCTCGGTATGGTCTCCGCTGTTGGCTGAACCGCCACTTCGTGGGTGAATTCGCGTTAAGCGCTGTGATGCAGTTCCGATAGCGCTCGACCTGGGCGGGCCCAAACGTTGGATTATTCGGCGTGGGCGAGGGGCCTGTGCGCTGGATAATGCGCGAGACTAAGACGTCAGCCGGACATCCGATGCAGAAACAATGCGTTGACGGGATATCCAGGAATTAGATTACCAGAGACCGATATTGCGGTTCGCATCTTGAAATGCCGTACGCAATTTGAAAAAACTTCGACGAGTGGCGGAGAGGGCGGGATTCGAACCCGCGTGCCGGATCTCTCCGACCATCCGATTTCGAGTCGGCGCCGTTATGACCGCTTCGGTACCTCTCCTGTATCGAGCTTCGTATGATAACCGAACTCGTGCGAAAGTTGAATCGGTGTGGCGGTCCAAGGGCTCCGGTGTTTGCGGTCGCGGGGGCTGATCGGGCAGCTGAAAGGGCTGGCTCCTCGTACGTCGGACAGAGCGCTCGCCCGCGGCCTCGAGGCCTAGTGACCCCTTTGCGGGCCAGGAAGGCCGACCGATGCTGCGTTTCGGCGAAGCCCGCATTAAACTGCGTGTACTCATGATCCGTATCGTCACTTAGTGCCCCACTAAGGCGACGTTTAACGCTGTATGCCTTTGCGGCTGCAGCATCGAGTCCCCGGCCGCATGCCTTTGATCAATCGACCGACCCGAGGATCGCCGCCGGGATGACCCTGCCGAACGCCTTGAAGGCCCTCATCATCGATTTGGATGGCGTGTTGTTCGTCGACCAGGAGCCTGTCGAGGGTGCTACCGAGGCGCTTGTGCGCCTAAAGACGGCGGGCCTCAACTGCCGTTTCGCGACCAATACCAGTACGCTCAGCTCCGAGGCGCTCCATCGCAAGCTGCTCGACATGGGCCTGCCGGTCGAACGTCATGAGATCCTCAGTGCCCCTGCGGCAGTGCATCGGTATCTGCGGGAACGCCCGGGGTCAAGCTGCTGTCTCTTGCTGGCCGAAGATGTTCGGACAGACTTCAAGGACATTCCTCAGGTGGAACTCGAACAGGCCGACTTTGTGGTGCTCGGCGACATTGGAGACGCGCTGACACGAGGGTTGCTGGACGCAGTCTTCAATCGACTGATGAATGGCGGCCAGTTGCTCGCAGTGCACAAGAATCGTTTCTGGCAAACGCGCACCGGGCTCCGTATGGACATCGGCGGGTTCGTGGCGGCGCTGGAGTATGCGACAGGGCGAGCGGCGCAGGTCATGGGTAAGCCATCGGCGGATTTTTTCCGCATTGCGCTCGCAGACCTTGGGGCAGATTCGAGCGAGGTCATCATGGTGGGCGATGACATTGATGCCGACATCGGGGGCGCGCAGCGGCTCGGCATCCGCGGAGTACTCACCCGTACGGGAAAATTTCGACAGACCTATGTCGATGCCAGCAAAATCCATCCCGCGGCGATCATCGCCTCATTCCGGGAACTCCCAGCCCTGCTCGGACTTGAGTAAGCATTGCCGTGACTCTAAGCAGATGACAACACGGGTGTCTTCGGAGATGTCACGGGACCCCATGACATGGCGGACGGGCGTGATGAGGATGCGCCGGCGCGACGCTACGAGCCGGCGGAGTGAGACGAAGGAGTCGATTTGGATTCAATAGAGGGGGTATTCACGACGCTCCCCGGCGTTGCCATTGCCGCCTGGCTCATGACGGGCCTGATCCGACGGTATGCGCTGAGGCGGCTCATCGATGTGCCGAACGACCGGAGTTCGCACGTTGTGCCGACCCCGCGGGGCGGCGGTCTGGCCGTGGTCCTCGCCTTTTTCGTGGGGTGTTTCGCAGCGGTTGTGAGCGGCGCCATGTCGCCCGCCTTCCTGGGCCTGCTGGGCAGCGGGCTGATTGTGGCCGGTGCCGGCTTTTGGGATGACCACGGACATGTTCCCGCCCGCGTGAGGCTCGCCGCGCACACCGCGGCCGGGACTGTCGCGATCGGGCTGATCGGAGGATTTCATGAACTGCCCCTGGGTTCGTGGATGTTGCCTCTGGGTTGGTTCGGCACGGGCTTCGCGCTGTTGTGGCTGCTATGGTCACTAAACCTGTTCAATTTCATGGACGGCATCGATGCGATTGCCGGAACCGAGGCGATCTTCGTGGCCGGCGGAGCTCTGGCCCTAATGGCCCTGCAGCCAGAGGGCCTCGGTGCGACCAGCGCCGCACTGGCTGTGCTGACGGCCGCGAACGCGGGCTTTCTGTGGTGGAACTGGCCGCCCGCGAAGATCTTCCTGGGTGATGTCGGGAGCGGCTTCATCGGCTATTCTCTGGCGCTGATCGCGCTGGCCGACATGAGGAGCCCAGGCGGCGGGCTCGGATTACCGGTCTGGGTGATCCTGAACGGACTGTTCGTTGTCGATGCCACCTATACCCTCGCGCGGCGGGTCATTACGGGTCAGCGATGGTACTCGCCGCATCGTCTCCACGCCTATCAGAAGGCCGCGACGATATTGGGTGGGCATCGGCCCGTGGTAATCTACGCGCTCTGCATCAACACCTTGTGGCTTCTACCTTGCGCGTTTGCCGCGCAGCGCTGGCCAAACTGGGCGGTTCCGTTGCTCGGCATGGCCCTCCTGCCGCTGCTCACTTTGGTCGTGCGGCTCAAGGCTGGCGATCCGTAACCCTTCCTGCCGTCCCGTCCCGATGAACATGTTGTCGAAGCTCCGGGCCAGAGCGGCCATCTTCATTCACGACCTGACGATGGTCGTGATCGCCTGGTTGGGGGCCTACTGGCTCCGCTTCAATCTCGGCGAGATCCCGCAGGCCTACTGGGATGCGGCCTTGAAATGGTTGCCGGTAGTCGTTGTTGTACAGGGTATCTCGTTGCGGATCTTTGGGCTTTACCGGGGAGTCTGGCGCTTCGCTTCCGTTCCGGACCTGCTCCGCATCGTCAAGGCCGTCGCGACGGGTGCCCTGGTTATCGCCAGCGTTACTTTCGTGACGAACCGGCTCGAGGGCGTGCCGCGTTCCGTGCTGCCTCTGTACGTCGTCTTGCTGACCTTGATGCTCAGTTCGCCACGACTGCTATATCGAATTTGGAAGGATCGATCGGCGTCATTACGCGATGGGCAACGGGCGCTGGTCGTCGGCGCCGGCAACGCGGGCGAGGCACTCGTGCGCGACCTGCGGCGGGATCGCGGGAGCCCGTACGTCCCGATCGCCTTCGTCGACGACGACGCGAGTAAGCGCGGGCGGGAGATTCATGGCCTCCGGGTACGCGCTGGCTGCGACCACATACCGAATCTGGTCGTCCGTCTCGACATCGACGTGATCCTGATTGCCGTCCCGTCGGCGAGCGACCGCGAAATGCGCCGGATCGTGGAGATCTGCGAAGGGACGAAGCTGCCGTTCATGACGCTGCCGTCGGTTCAGGATATCTTGACGGAGCAGCTGGGTTCGGCGCTGCGCGATGTGTCGATCGAAGATCTTCTGGGGCGCGCCCCGGTCCGGCTCGAACGCTCCAACGTGGAGGCGCATCTAGCGGGCAAGCGTGTGTTCGTCACTGGTGGCGGCGGGTCGATCGGCAGCGAATTGTGCAAGCAAATCGCACGTTTTCCGGTGGCCGAGTTGACGATATTCGAACGGTGCGAGTTCAATCTCTACCGAATTTCACAGGAACTGGGGCGGCGGTTCCCGAACCTTCGACTCCGCGCGCTGCTGGGCGATGTCGCGGATCGGCGCGCGGTCGAACGCGCCATCGCCGAAGCGCATCCGGACATCCTGTTCCACGCGGCCGCCTACAAGCATGTCCCGCTGCTGGAATATCAGCTGCGTCAGGCCGTCCTGAACAACGTGCTCGGTACGAGAACTGTGGCCGAGGTTGCTGTGGAAAGTCGGGTCGCGGAGTTCGTGCTGATCTCCACCGACAAGGCCGTTAAACCCACGAACGTCATGGGGGCGACGAAGCGGGCTGCGGAAATGATGGTTCAGGAACTGAACCAGCGCGGCGCCACGCGCTTCGTGACCGTCCGTTTCGGAAATGTACTCGACTCGGCCGGGAGCGTAGTGCCCTTGTTTCGCGAACAGATTCAGTCAGGCGGGCCGGTCACAGTCACGCACCCTGATGTGACGCGGTATTTCATGACCATACCGGAAGCCTGCCAGCTGATCATGCAGGCCTCGGCCGTTGGGCAGGGTGGCGAGGTATTTGTGCTGGATATGGGTGAGCCGATCGCTATCAGCTATCTGGCCGAGCAAATGATACGCCTGAGCGGCAAACGTCTTGGCGAAGACATCGAGATCGTCTACACGGGGCTCCGTCCGGGCGAAAAGCTGCATGAGGAGCTGTTCCTCGAGCAGGAGCAATTGCTGGAGACCGCACACAGCAAGCTGAGGTTGGCACAACCCTACGTGCCTGACGGCGATACCCTGCAAATGGGTATCGAGGCGCTGATCGAGTGTTGCCGGGACGGCGCGGACGCCGAGATTCTTGCGGCGCTGCGAAGGCTGGTGCCCGAGTTCGTAGCCGCTCGCGGCCGGGCCGGCTCCATCGATCTGCCGCGCAACGAAGCCGATCGGGTCGAGCGTAAAGATGGGGATGCCCAGTCGGCGCACGTGTCGGCCGGCTAGCGGGTTGCTTCAGACATCGCGGCGTGTCGACGTCCCCCGGCGTCAGAATAGTTGTCGCCTCTAATGTTCCGAGTGAAAGGAGATTAGAGGATCATGAGCATGATGAAAGCAACGTATTCCGAGGGCTTCAAAGAGCAGGCGCTGAAGAAGGTCTTC
>NZ_SRSH01000030.1 GCF_006175985.1 Methylotetracoccus oryzae
TCCGGGCGGAAATCGCCCTCTCAAACGCGGAATTTGCGTCACTAAAGTCCATTTTCGACGCCTGATTCTCCGCGGGATGCGTCCTTGCGCGTCAACTCGGAATTGTTCAGAGGTTCCCTAAGGCCGTAGTTGCACGTAGTGGGTTACCTCGTTCTCCCTTGTCATTACTGACTTGGCGACGACTCTGCCGAAGATCGCTTAGCACTTCGAATTCTTGCCGGCACCAATCTGCCATGTCCTCATCGCCAGTTAGTTCGAACCAGCTCGCAAATGATCGACGAAAAACGTAGTAACTCAGTTCAATCGGTACCTTGGCCGCCTTTTCAGGGTCGCGAACGTGCAACGTGCCGACTCCACCCGGATTTTTGGAGTCAAGAGTTAGGACACTTCCGAAAGATCGCGAGAAAGATGGATGGGCAACTGCGTCTTTGCATTGGCGAAGTGCAGCACCCATTGGTGACTTGTGACAGTTCGAACCAGTGCCCTTTGATTCCATTACTGCCAAGTCGTTGATTGCCGTATTCAGCATGACGAAATCCGGAGATCTCGTCCCGGCATACGGGGGATGCAATCCTTCAACCCACGGGCCGAAATCGGTTATCCAGTGATAACCACGCTCCCATTGCCAGTAGGCATAACTCACTCCTTGCGCTAGTTCGCCAATTCGCGTGGTCGCCGAAAAATCACGAAGCACGTTCAAGAAGTGGGCCGACACGCTGAGATCAGGGGCACGATTCCAGTCAAGCAAGAACTTTAGGGTCGGCTTGACGATGGCCGCCATGTATTTTCGCGATGCTCGCCCAGCATTCACCGTTAGAACTGACCTAATCATCGCGAGTACAAGCTGACGATCATTTACTACGAAGGGTTGCTTTGGCGTCTTAACGGCTCCGGGGGGGGCGCAGTTGTATTCTATGACTGGTATTGAGAATTGGGTCATGTTGCTTATTCCACTGGATTGAGCGGCAAAGCTTGACCCAAGAGCAGGCGCGGTAGGAGAAGGTCGCGGGTGCGGCGAAGATTTGTGCAACTCGCGCGCAGTTTGTCCGACATAGCGTGAATCGGGGCCACAACATTGTCGAATTGTTGGAGCAAAGCGTGCGGGGGTGTAGCTACATTCAGTGCCCGGAACTCGGTCTTGTTAAACTTTGGCTGCGCAACGCCAGAGGTTATTCCGCGAATGCGATGTTGTCCTTCATCGCTACGAAGATAGTGAAAGACAAAGTTCGTACCCATGTGGGGCCGAACAAGCACGCTATTCGGCCCAAGCGTCATCGGCTTTCCGAGGTCAGGAACAAAAAATGTAGTTCCGACATTGCCGACGTTTGTGACAACGATATCCCCTGGGTGCAGTTCGCTCTTACGGAGGAATTGATAGCTGCCTTCCGTTACATGAACATACTTACCATTCCAACCCGAGTTGAAATCCGTTCCTCGAATTAGTATTGCGTAGTCGGGCTCATCCCGATACTGGACGTTCTGTTTTAAGCTCGCGAAGCTGCCGTTGGCTACGTAGTCTGTAACTACGCATATTTCACCCAGCTTCTTCACCTCCCACCCCTGCGGAATTTCACCCAGGGGCGACGCCACGCGCGGGACGGAATCGTGACCGGGGAAGCGGAAGTGGACGAACCACTCGCGGTAGAGGGCGCGGGCCATCGACTCCAGAATTTTGATGCGCCGCTGACTGTTCTCGATCAGCTCATCGTAAGCCGAAAGGATGCCTGCAATTCGCCGCTGGACAGGAAGTGGGGGAAGTGTCAGCGGTTCGCGCTCGGAAAAGGTTGTCCACTGAAAACGAGCAACCCCTGTGTGTTGCGTGTGATATGCGTGCATCGCGCCGGAGTTGTATAGGTCCTGGAGATACCAGAACATAAAAGCCGGATCGCATAGCTCCGTGTTGAAACGGATGAATCGGCTGAAGCTTGCACAGGTAAAAGGAAACTCGGAACGCGAAAACAATTGCGGGCGAAGCAGAACTGTCCGACCAGTGATTTGATTCTTCGTCCCTCCTGCCGCTTCGATAATCAAATCCCAAGGCTGGAGCACCTTTCGCTCCGCGTGTCGCCTTGCGATATGTCGCCGGGGAGTGTTGGCAGTGGAACCAAAACGAATTTCCTCGAAATCCGTTCCTCGAATGGCAAGCATTTCCACGGAATCGTCGAACGGTTCGCCTTTGCCCCACTCGCCATCTTTTGAAACCGTGATAAGGTCCTTGAGTACACAATCCATCTTTACGCCCCCAGAATGCCCGCCACATTCGCGGCGATGGTCTGCTCAAGCTCCCGCGCCTGGGCGTTCAGCGCTTCCAGTTCCTCGTTCAGGGTTTCGAGTTGTTCCTTGAAGTCCTCGTCGCTGACATCCTCACCCGGCGCAACGCCGACATAGCGGCCGGGGTTGAGCGACCAGCCCTGCGCTTCGATCTCAGCCAGCGTCGCCGCCTTGCACAGGCCGGGCACATCGGCGTAGACAGGCTGCTTGCCGAAGACCTCCGCCAGCTTGGCCGCCGTCTCGTCGCCGCCAACGGTCAAATCCAATGATTCGCCGCGATAAAGGCGCACCAGGTTGGCGATGAAGCCGATCTGCGCGTGCGACCAGTCGCGGTGGGCGCGGTCCACCTGTCGGTATATGTGGCGGGCGTCGATGAACAGCACGGTGTCGGCGCGCGGTGTGCCGGCTTTGCCCTTGTCCAGAAACCACAGCGTGCAGGGCAGCGTGACGGTGTAGAACATGTTGGGGCCGACGGCGACCATGACATCCACCGCACGCGCCTCGATCAGCCTCTGCCGCAGTTCCTGCTCGCTGGAGCGGGCGTCGGAGGCCGAATTGGCCATGACGAAACCCGCGCGGCCATGGGCATTGAGCGATGAATAGAAAAGCTGAATCCACAGATAGTTGGCGTTGTCGGTGCGCGGCAGGCCGAAGGGGTAGCGGCGGCCGGGCCCCACACTGTCCTTGAGCCTTTCCTTGTCCACCGCATTGACGTTGAAGGGCGGATTGGCGAGCACGAAGTCGAACGCGCCGGTGGCGTCGTGCGGGTCGTCGTAGTAGCTGTTGACGTTGCCGCCGTGGCGGATGTCGCCCTCCAGCCCGTGCACGGCGAGGTTCAGGCGGCACAGGCGGCCCGTTTCGTCGGTCTTCTCCACGCCGCAGATGGACAGCTCGGCGGCGGGCTTCTTCTGGTGCTCGGTCACGAAGCGCGCCGACTGCACGAACATGCCGCCGGAACCGCAGGCGGAATCGAGGATGCGGCCGTGGTAAGGTTCGATGACTTCGACGATCAGCTTGACCATGCTGGCTGGGGTGTAGAACTCGCCCCCCTTCTGCCCTTCGGTGCGGGCGAACTCGCCGAGGAAGTATTCGTAGATCCGCCCGAAGGCATCGAAATCGACCGTGGCGGGAATCTCGGAGACCTTCTTCAGCAAGTCCTTCAGCAAGCTACTGGTGAACAGGTTGTAGGTCTTCGGGAGCACGCCGGCGAGTTGGGTGTTGTATTTCTCCACCTCGCGCATCGCCGCATTGACCTGTGCCCCGATGTCCGCGCCTTCGGGCAGGGACAGCAGGTAGTCGAAACGGGCCAGGCCGCTCAGGTACAAGATTCCTTCCGCATGGTAGGCGGCGGGCTCCTCGACCCGGCTGCCGCGGCGCGTCGAGGCGCCTTCAGCTTCGAGCTGCGCGCGCTGTGCCGCGAATCGCACATCGGCAAAACGCAGGAAGATCAGCCCCAGGATCGGCCCCGAGTATTCCTGGGCCTTCAGGCCGGAGTTGGCGCGAAACTGGTCGGCGGCATCCCACAGGCGCTTTTCGAGGGTGGTGTTGGCGGTGTCTTTTTCGGAAGGTGCAATCCAGTGCATGGTCAGCGAAGGTGTCAGGGAAATGCGAGCGGCGGCGAATGCCCACCTTGGACTCGACCGCTAGGTAAGCGGAGGAAGTAGCAGACGGGTTCCCCGGCAGGCCGGGCGCCGGGACGCGGGGCGACAAGTCCCAATGACGCGGTAATCCATTCGGGGAATTCCTGCTTTTCGGAATGCGGATTTATTGCAGGAAATGCGGCGTCGATCAACCGGAGTACCGGTCTGTTTCGGCATTCTGCGCACAGCGGTCGCTCTTGGGCGCGCGTCACCTTCAAGCCCAAAGACCTCGTCGGCCCTGCCGCCGCCTAAGGTCTATCGTTCGCCGCGCTATACAACAGATCGCTGCCCTCGCCTCCGCCGGACAGCCGGCGCGCCCTGACCTTCCCTCGCACCTCCAGCCGCGCCAGCGCCGTCCGCACGGTGGCGAGCGCGTACCGCTGGTGCAGCCAGACCTCCGCTATCCCGCGCGCCGTATCCGACGCCTGCGGCCGTTGTGACAGATAGCGGGCGATGGCCGATGCCGCCGCTTCGATATCTCCGGAATCTTCGCGCATCGAGACCTCCCGGCAATCGGACCCACTGGCCTTCAAGCCTTCAAGCATGCAAGGCGCACACCAGCGCCGGGGGGGCCGGCTGGCGTGCCCGGCGGAGCCTCCGCCTCATCCACGGCGACTTTTTCCGGGGCAGGTCCGCCCCAACTCGGAAGTACGCAACGAAACGCGAACGGAACAGGGGTAGACCCGGCGGCCCATTACTCCAGCCGGCTCCAGCACACCTCCGGGGCTTGGTCGATCTCGGCCATCCGCCTCCGGGTTCGGTCACTCGGCGCTTAGCATACCCCGGATCGCCGCGGGGCCGGGGCAGTCCTGCCCCACCCCGATGGCCCAATAATCCGCGGCTCACGCGCCATCGTGCACTGCCGGTCAACCTGTGCCTGGGACCTGGCCGCCCCGGCCACACCACCGAAGGCCGGCCTAAGCCTCTGATGTTGTTCGCTCGGAGCACTAGGCACAGTCTCTGCTCTAGTAAAGGTCATCAGCGCTTGGCGACCCTGAATCAGGCAGGCAGCAACAACCGGCAACTGATGGCCAATGTATTCGCGATTCATTCGGTGGGCAGTTCGATCGTGACCTTTCTGCGCAACACTTACCCGCAGCAAGCCGACGGGCGAACCATGCCGACCTGCAGTTTCGAGTTGACCTCGGGAGGGCAACTCGCGGGCGACATCGACGAGACCACGCATTTGTCGCTGTACCTGTATCGCGTGACCGTCAATGAGCACAGCCGTCAGACCCGGCGACCCGGAACGCCGGCCGACGGCTTCGTCCCGTTGGGGCTCGATCTTCACTATCTGCTGACCGCCTGGGCCGGAAATCCCCTGGACGAACAGGTCACGCTGGCCTGGGCAATGCAGCAGTTGCATCGCTTTCCCGTGCTCGATGCGTCCTCGCTTTCGGACGAAGCCGGTTGGGGGCCCGACGAGGTGGTTCAGATCATCCCGGCCGAGTTGAGCAACGAGGACGTCATGCGCATCTGGGATGCGCTGGAGCCGGCCTACCGCCTGTCGGTCTCCTACGTGGCCCGACTAGTACGGCTCGATCCCGACGAAGACACCGAAACGTTCCGGCCGGTCGTGGCACGACGCCATGCCTACGGACGGGAGGAACTGGGCTGATGCGCGCCCTGCGCGAACTCGAACGCAGCGAGTGGCGGGCACTTGGAGCGGTCCGCTTCATAGACGCCATCACGCGGGCACCAGTCGACGCACCGCTCCGGGTCGAGGCCCCCGGCGCCCTGATCCGACGCAATCGCAGCGGGCTGTTCGTAATCCATCGCTGGCAGGCACTGGCGGCGCACGAGCCCGCGTTCCAGGCGCCGCCAACACAGCCGGCGGTCGGGTCACAGACCCTGCGTCTGGTCGTCGACGATCCGCAGGGAGCCTATCTGCCGCTCGCCGTTTCCTTGCGGCTGCCCCGCAACCCCGCCGCTGGGCCCGACGCCTTGTTCCAGCCGGAAAACGTGCCCTTGTATCCCTCTTCCGCGGCGCGCCTGGGCGCGAACTGGGCCACGGTGCGCGCAACGGTCACGGAGACCCGTTCGGGCGACGCCCTGGGCGGCGCGCTGGTGCGCATACTCGCGCGCGATCAGGTCCTGGCCCGCGGGCTGTCCGACTGGCGCGGCGAAGCCCTGGTCCCGGTGGCCGGCGTTCCGGTCACGACCTTCTCGGAAGACGAGGAAGCGGTCGTCATCAGCGAGATCGGCGTCACCGTCGAAGCGGCGTTCGACCCGGCGGCGGGGCGACGGACCCCGATCGCAGCGGTCCGCTCCGGCACGGCACCCGCTTCGTTGCCGCTGGTTGACCCCGCGTCCGTCGAAGGCCGGCTGGCCACCCTGCCGCGCAGCCGGGCCCTGGAACTCCGCATCGCCGCGCGGCGCGGCGAGCATGTCGCGCTGACGATCCGGATTCGATGAGCGGTCCGGCCATGATCAACCACCCTCTTGATGCAAAGGAGACCCGCCATGCCTGAATACCTTGCCCCGGGCGTGTACGTCGAAGAAACCAGCTTCCGGGCGAAGTCCATCGAGGGTGTAGGCACCAGCACCACCGCCTTCGTCGGGCCTACCCGTAAGGGACCGCACCGCGCCAACGACAACGACCTGCAGACGCCCGAACTGCTGACCAGCTACGGCGACTTCGAACGCATCTATGGGGGCTATGCGGACTTGAACGTCACCGCCGGGGTCCCGGCGACGAACTACCTGGCCCATGCGGTGCTGGCCTTCTTCAACGAAGGCGGTTCTAGGCTCTACGTCTCGCGCGTACGCAGCGCCGGCGCATCGGCGGCGGAGGCCCCGGTCGTCGGTGATGGCCCGAACAACGAGCGGATCAGTTTCGTGGCCCGCTTCGCGGGCTCCGGCGGCAACGGCCGGGTCACGGTCCGCGAGATCGTTGCGCCGGCATCCCCGGTCACGATGTCCAGTGCGCCGCAGGGCAGCCTGCTGCGCACCGGGGCCGGCGGCGCGGTTGCGCATCACGTCAAGATCGGCGAGACCTGGCGCCCGGCGGCCAACACCGACGATCCCGCGGCCGATGCCGCAACGCTGGCCGAAGCCAATCCGCGCCTGCTCACACTGCAGCTCACGGCGAGCGATGCCGATGACAATGTGCTGGCCTGGGACGCCCTGGGCCACGACCGGCGGCATCCACGCTGGATCGGCCATGTGTTGTCCGAGAACCCGACCCGCCGCGCCGATGCGCTGCAAAACTGGCTTGCGATCCGCATCGGCGAGGCCGTCAGTGCGATCGACCTGCGTGATGGCCTGTTCAACGGCGGCGCAGCCAATCCACAAGGCCAGCTGGAGCGCACTCGCGTACTGACCGGCGGCGACGACGGCGGCGAACCGACCGAGGCCGAGTATCGGCTCGCGCTCGGCGCCATTGCCGCACTGGAAGACGTGTCCATCGTCGCGGCCCCCGGGAGTTCGGCTTACACGAACGCTGCCAGCCCGGTGATGCGCGCGCTGATCTCGCATGCCGAGGCCCGCCGTGCCTACCGCATCGCCGTGCTCGACACGCCGCCGGGGCAGATCCCGGGCAACGTCCGGACGCTGCGCGGCACGGTCGATTCGCGCCATGCAGCGCTCTACTACCCCTGGGTCGTCGTCGCCAATCCGAACGCACGCCCCGGCCGGGAAGACATCCCGCGCGAAATCGCCCTGCCCCCCTCCGGCTACGTCTGCGGCATCTACGCGCGCAACGACGTGCAGCGCGGCGTTCACAAGGCGCCGGCCAACGAAGTCGTGCGCAGTGCCCTGCGCTTCGAGGTCGACGTCAATTTCGGCCAGCAGGAGCTGTTGAACCCGATGGGAGTCAACTGCCTGCGCCTGCTGTCCGGCCGCGGCTACCGTGTATGGGGCGCCCGGCTCATCTCCTCCGACCCGGAATGGAAATACGTCAGCGACCGGCGGTATTTCAACTACCTCGAGTCGTCGATCGATCGGGGCACCCAATGGGCCGTGTTCGAACCGAACGGCGAGCGACTCTGGGCCAACGTCCGGCAGACCATCGCCGACTTTCTCTACAACGAATGGCAGAACGGCGCCCTGCTCGGCACCACGACCGACGAGGCCTTCTTCGTGCGCTGCGACCGCAGCACGATGACTCAGAACGACCTGGACAACGGCCGGCTGATCTGTCTGATCGGCGTGGCCATCCTGAAGCCCGCCGAGTTCGTGATCTTCAGGATCGGCCAGAAGACCGCGGAAACCGCATCCTGAAACCGCCCGGTAACCTTGGAGCTCAGACATGGCTGACAGAACCACTCCCTACGGCGCCTTCAACTATCTCGTCGAGTTCGACGGCGGCGAGGTGCTCGGCGGCTTCTCGGACGTCTCGGGCATCGGGACCGAGATCACGATCGCCGAGTACCGCAACGGCAACGAAAAGGAAAACCACGTCCGCAAGGTCGCCGGTATCCACAAGGTTTCCGACGTGACCGGGAAACGTGGACTCATCAACTCGAAATCGCTATTCGACTGGATCAAGCAGAGCCGGACCAACGGCCCCGATGCCCAGCGGACGATGAAGATCACGCTATTGGACGAGGCCCAGCGCCCGGTGCAGTCCTGGGTATTGCGCGGCGTGATCCCGATGAAATACACCGGGCCGACGCTGGCCGGGAAAGGTGGCGGCGACGTCGCGATGGAGGAGATCGTATTCTCCGCCCAGGCCTTCGAGATCACCGCGCCCTGAGCCGGACCGGGAAGCGAACGGCCATGCTCAGCTGTCTTCGTTTCGAGAGCGCGAAACCCGCCGGCGCGGCGGCGCCCGAACGGACCGACATCGCCGCCTTCATCGGTTTCGTCGGGCGGCGTCCGGGTGCTGCGCTGCCAGCCCCGATCGCCAGGACGCTCACCGAGGCCGGGTGGCTGAACGGACCGTGGGGGCGTGAACCGGGGGCGGTGGAAGCGCTGGACAACGTACCCGTCGTCGTCGAGTCCTGGGACACCTTCGCCGCACTGTTCGCCTGGGAACGCCGCCCGTTCGGGACCGGCACCTCCGGTCACTGCACCACCTACCTCGGCGCCGCGGTCCGCAGTTTCTTCGCGCAGGGTGGAAGGCGCGCGGTCATCGTCCGCGTGGGCGACCCGTATCCCGTCACCGAAACGCCGGGTGACCGGACCGACCAGCGCGCCGCGCGTCTGCAGCGCCTGGTCCCGGTCTATGCGGAACCGGGTGTATCGGCCGTCCCGTTCGACCGGATGGACCCAGGTACATGGCGTGGCATTCATCATCTGTATGGCCTGCCCGAGGTGAACCACCTGTGCCTGCCGGACCTGCCGGACCTCTGTGCGGCCGAACGGCCGCTACCCCCACTGGCCTTCACGCCGGTGCCGGGTCCCGAGGTGTTCGTCGAATGCAGCGATGAGGATCCCCTGCCGCGCGACGACTCGGCGCTGCGGCGCTTGTGGGCCCCGCGCTGCGACACGGAAGGCTTTGCGGTCTGGCGCAACGGCATAGCGGCTGCGCTGGATTTTCTGCACCACTTTTGCCCGGATGTGCTGTTGCTGGCCGGCGTACCGCGACCGCTGGAGACCGGCACGACCGGATCGGCCGATGCGGAGGAACCGGAACTCGGCCTGCTCCGACAAATGCCCCTCGGCACGACGGCTGCCGTCCAGCCCGAAGGGCGCGACCGGCACGCACGCCTGCAACTGGTGTGGCCCTGGCTCGCGACACGGCGCTCGCGCGATCTGCCCGAACAGATCGAGCCACCGGATGGTGTCTTCGCCGGGCTGTTGGCCGCCAATGCCCTGACCCGAGGCACCTTCCGTTCGGTCGGTGGCCGGCCGCTCACGGACACTTTCGCCCTGCAACCCGAACCGTCGACCGGACTCGGTCCCGACAGCCCTAGCGAGCGCCTGGCCGAGCGCGTCTGCCTGTTCGTCCGCGAAGCCGACGGCATACAGCTCCGCTCCGACGTCACCGCCTCGGGTGAGATGGATTGGCGCGCCGGCGGGACCTGCCGACTGATGAATGCCGTCGCTCGCGCGGCCCGGCGCTTCGGCGAAGCGCACCTGTTCGAGACGAACGGACCGGCCCTGTGGACCCATCTGAAGCGCAGCCTCGACGGGCTGCTGCTCGCGTTCTGGGACGAGGGCGCGCTCAACGGTGCCACGCCGGCCGAAGCTTTCACGGTCCGCTGCGATCGGAGCACGATGAGCCAGAACGACCTCGACAACGGAAGGCTGAAGGCCGAGATCAGCCTCCATCCCGCCGCCGCCATCGGCACGATCACCGTGGTTCTGGATCTGGCGGCGACCGGTCCGTCGGCGGACCGCATCCCGGAGGTGGCGTGATGGCCGCCACCGAGGAAGTCGCGGAGAACCGCCTGATTCCCTTGCACGTCTTTCGATTCAAGGTGGAATTTCGCCGCGACGGCACCGGACGCAAGGCGCAACCGAGCGCACCCGTCGACTTGTGCAGCGGGGCCTTCGCCGAGTGCAACGGGCTCGAGGCGACGATGGAACCCAAGCTGATCAAGGCCGGCGGCCTGAACTACGGCAGCGTCCAGCGACCCGGCCGGGTCAGCTTCGCGACCGTCGTGCTGAAGCGCGGCATGACCAGCACCCGCGATCTGTGGGACTGGTTTCAGCAGGTCAATATGAGAGGTGCCTATGCCTACCGCCTGTCGGTGGACATCACGCTGGAGGATACGAGCGGCCAGCCGGTGATCCGCTGGAATCTGGCGCGCGCGCTACCGGTCAAGTTCAAGGCCGCCGATCTGAATGCCAAGGGCAGCGAGATCGGCGTGGAAGAACTGCATCTGGTCCACGAGGGCCTGAGCATGGGCCCGGCCTGAGGAGTCCACGATGGGCGCACCCGTATCACCTCCCGAAATCCCGAAGCTGGAGAAGGCCGAGTTCCGGATCGTCAAGGGTTCGGAGCCTGCGGTGGTCGTGCACTTCAATCCGGAGTCGCTGCAGTACACGGTCCAGAACACGCTGAAGGAAGAGGGCCAGGGCGCCAAGAAGAAGCAGTACGTCAGCCAGACCACGGCCAAGCTGACGATGCAGCTGGTTTTCGACAATACCGACACGGGCGAAGACATTCGCGCGGTCACCGACGGTCTGGCCAAGTTGCTCAAGCCGCAGGGTACCGGCGATCAGAAGGTCCCGCCGCAGGTCGAGTTCGGCTGGGGTGTCTACCGCTTCACCGGCATGGTCGAACAGTACAAGGAGACCATCGATTTCTTCGCGCCGGGCGGCGTCCCGTTGCGATCATCCATCGACATCACGCTGGCCAGCCAGGATGTCGTCTTCGACAGCAACCGCAATCCGGCGGCCTCGGTCGATCGCGCGCTGGACGAGCGCAAGACGCCGACGGTGACCACCCGACCCCACTCACCCATGGCCGTTGCCACGGCCCTGGACGACCCTCGCGCCGCGCGGGCCATCGCTGCAGCCAACGGCGCGGCGTCGCTGCGCTTCTCCGCGGGCGCCGAATTTGCGGTCGGCGGCAGCGTGCGGCTGCAGGGCGCCGCCGCATTTTCGCTCGGCGGCACCGCCGGGACGAGTGCCGGGGCCGGCTTCGGTATCGGCGGCAGCGCAGGCTTCGGGATCAGTGGCGGGGCCGGCGTGAGCATCGGCGGCGCGCCTGGCGCAGGATTCGGCACCGGTGCGAGTTTCTCGACCGGGTCGGCCGGTGGCGCGTTCGGCCAGCTGCGGGCCACCGGCGCCGTGTCCGGCACCATGCCGAACGCCGCACCGCTGCTGTCGGGCAGCGGCAGTTTCAGCACCGGCAGCGGCGTGCAGTTCGCCGCGGGCGGCCGCGTCGAAGGCGGTACCGGCGGCGATCTGAAAGCGGACGTCGGCGCCGGTCCCGGCCTGCAAGGCCGGCTGCGCTTCGGATGACACCAGCGAGAGACGACGATGCCGATCATCTTCGATCAAGTCAGTGCCGAGATCGATACGCCGCGCGGACTGGCGCAGGAGGACTCGAGCGATGCGTCCGCCGCGCCCCGCCACGAGGCCGCAGCGAGCGAGAATCTGCTGCGCGCGCTCGAAGTCGAACGCGAGCGCGAACGTCGCTTGATCGCCGACTGAAGGAGCCCCCGAATGAGCGAAGTGTCCGTCAGCGACGAAGCCGTCTACGCCGCCCGCCCCACGCTGCGGCTCGGCGGAGAGGAAGACACGCGCGCGGCGGAGTTGCTGTTGAAGATGAAGATGGAAGAAAGCGAAGGCGGTCTCAGCGCGCTCGAACTGCGGTTCTCGAACTGGGCCAGCACGCTTGACGGGGGCGCGGAAGAAGCGTTTCCGGCCGGCTCGCGCTTGAGGCTCGGCGGCCCGATCGAAGTCTACGCGGGCGATGAAACCTCGCCGCGTGAGATCTTTCGCGGGAAGATCACCGCGCTCGAGGCCGACTACCAGCCCGGGGCGCCGCCGGAATTGACCGTGCTCGCCGAGGATGCGTTGCAGCAGGCCCGCCTCGAACGGCGCAGCAAACTGTACGCGGACCAGAGCCCGGCCGACATCGTCCGCGCGGTGGCGGCCGAGTTGGGCCTGACCCCGGTCATAACGGCCCTGACCGGACCCACCGGTACCTGGGCGCAGTACAACGAAAGCGACCTCGCCTTCCTGCGGCGGTTGTTGAGCCGCCTGGATGCGGATCTGCAGATCGTCGGCACCGAGCTGCATGTGTCGCCCCGCGGTGAGGTGCGACGGGGTGCGCTGGAGCTCACCCTGCACAGCCAGTTGTCCCGCGCCCGCGTGATCGCCGACCTTGCCGACCAGGTCACGGCCATCACGGTGAGGGGCTGGGATGTGGCGGCCGGGGCGGCGATCAAGAGTGAGAGCCGCGCGGGCGCCCATCTCGGGCCCGGTCGTGGCACGCCGGGCGCCGAGGTATTGCGCGATACCTTCGGCGAGCGCAGCGAACACATCGGCCACTTCGCGGTCGGTGCCGACAGCGAAGCGGCCGCGTTGACCCAGGCCGCCTTCGACCAGCGCGCCCGCCGCTTCCTGCGCGTGGACGGGACGACCGAGGGCAACGCCCAACTGCGGGTGGGCACGCATGTCTCGTTGAGCGGGCTCGGCGCCCGTTTCGACAACACCTATTACGTGGTCAGTGCCTGCCACCGCTACGACCTGCGAGACGGGTACCGGACCGATTTCGTTGGCGAGTGCGCCTACCTGGGGGCCAGCTGACATGCCTAACGCGGCGCGCCTCGAACGCCCATCGAACTGGTTGCACGCGGCCTACCTGGCACGCGTCGTGTCGCTGGACGATCCCGAGCGTCTGAACCGGATACAAGTGCGCTTGATCGGCTTCGACGACTGCACCAACCAGGATGCGCCGCTTTGGGCTCGGGTCGTGTGTCCGTTCGCCGGTAAGGACCGCGGCGCTTTCCTGATTCCGGACCTTGACGACGAGGTCCTGGTGGTATTCCAGAACGGCGACCCCTCTTATCCGCTGGTCGTCGGCGGACTGTGGAATGGCGCCAGTGCGGCCCCGGCCGAGATTGCGGGAGGACAGAATCGCTATAAGGTCATCCGCTCGAAGAACGGCGTCACGATGACGCTGGATGACCAGCAGGGACAGGAACGATTCATCCTCGAAACCCCGGCAGGCCAGAAGATCACACTTAAGGACGGGCCCGGCAGCATCGCCATCGAGGACGCGAACGGCAACAGCGTCAAGCTGGAAACCGCCGGCATCACCATCAACGCCGCAGCCAACGTCAAGGTCACCGCGGCCAAGGTCGACGTCTCGGCCGGCATGGTCAACGTCGACACCGCGATTGCCAAGTTCAGCGGCATCGTGAAATGCGAAACGCTGATCTCGACGGCCGTCATCTCCAGCAGCTACACGCCGGGCGCGGGGAATATATGGTAGCCGTCGCCAACCCGCGCCCGGCGGCGCGGCACCATGAGATCCGTCTCGCGGCGCCGCGCGAGTTGCGGGCGGCCGCGCCCTTCGCGGAGGCCGGCGCGCCGGCGATTCTGCAGCGCGACGACGATGATTTCATCGCAGCCGTGACCGATAGCCTGCGGACCGCAACGTCCCGCACCGCGCTCGCGGCCGATCTGGCCGCGACGCGGAACGAGCGTGGCGTGCTCAAGCTGTTTCAGCCCGTACAGCGCCGCTACCACGTGGCACTGACCGAAGCCTGGTGCCACGCCCCCGGTGCACCGCGCCTGGACCCGGCGCGGGTCGACGCTGCCGGGTTGGTGCTGCGCCGGGTGCGCCCGTCACCGCAGGGCGGCGAAGCGCTGGAAGGCTGGATACGCGCCCGCGGCGTGGTACAGGGGTGGGTGCCGATCGCCCGCCTCGGTGCCGAAACGGCCGATCCCGATCCGGGCGCGCGCATGCTGGCGCGCCGCAGCGGCCGTCCGGCCATCGACGAAGCCCTGGCGAGTCTGTGGGCCAGCGACGACAACGTGATTCTCGATGAACAGGTCACGCCGATGTTCGTCGCGCCACCGGATATCTGCGCCGAGGCGGGGCGAACGCTGTTCTACGGTCTGGTCCAGACCAGCAGCAGCGAGCTCGCCCAGACCGAACCCGACACGGCGGCCCTGTTCGAGGATTTCCGGCCCGGCACGACACGCTTCACCGAGCACCTGATGCAGCCCTTGCGAGGGCTCGCGTACAACTTTCCCCAGGCCGGCAAGTGGTTCGACAGCACCTGGTATCAGGCAATCGAACAGCCCGGCGCGACCCCGCCGCAGGGCGTGGTCGGCGGAGTCCGCGTGACGATGGCCGCCGACCTGTTCGCAACACTCGTCGCCGAAGCCGCTCCGCTGCGCAAATTCCTGCAACTCCTGCGGCAGGTCGCGCTCGAGTTCGATGCCTTCGGCTCCGGTCCTGCCGGCCGGAGACTGTTCGAGGCGCTGGAGGCGATCAGCCTGTCCTACGTGCTGCAGCCGGGCGAAGGCGCGCCGCGCCGCGTCGGGGCCGGGAGCTTCTTGAGGAATGCCAAGCGGGTATTGCTCGATCGCGACCCGCAGGCCTCGGCGCTGGAGATGCCGGCTACCTGGCCGGCGCTGGATGACGCCGGTCGCGAGCGTCTCGCGAATGCACTGTTCGAGGCGATGAAGGCCCGCTTCGTGACCGTCAAGGGCCGGCCGGGACGCTTCGACGAACCCGGCGCACGGTATCGCCTGCGCGCGTTCGTGCGACTGAAGGCCGAGGGCACCTGCCCGGCGCGGACGATCTGGAGCGATTACAGCGAACCCTTCGTGATCGCCCCCTGGTACGAGGGCGCCGGTCCGCCGGTGCAGATCGATCTGCCCGACGCAACCGACCGCAACCTGCTCGCCTCGCTGAAGCCGAACGTGTCGTTCGTGCTGCCGCCAAGGCTGCAGAGCCTGCTCGGCGGCGACCCTAAAAAGATGATGGACGGCGAACTCAGCGACGACGGCAGCCTGTCGCTGGGCTGGATCTGCAGCTTCAGCATTCCGATCATCACGCTGTGCGCGTTCATCGTGCTGAACATCTTTCTCTCGCTGTTCGATCTGTTCTTCCGGTGGATGCTGTTCATCAAGATCTGCATCCCCTACCCCAATAAAGGATGATGCGATGAACCCGGCTCTCCGCCCCCTGCTAGGCTGGCCGCTGCTGACGGTGCCGGACGCGTCCGGCCAGCTCGATTACCCGTCCCTGGAAGACAGCGTGCGTCAGATGATCCGGGTGATCCTGTCGACGCGCCCGGGTGAGCAACTGATGCGCCCGGAGTTCGGGGCCGGCCTCGACCGCCTCGTGCACGAGTCGAACACGCTCGCGACACGGCGCCGGATTCGCGATCTGGTCCAGGAATCGCTGACGCACTGGGAACGCCGGATCCTGCTCGACCGGGTCGATGTCTGGGATGTCCCCGACCAGCCCAGCCACGTCCGCGTCGAAATCGCCTACCGTCTGGTGCGCACCGGGACACTGATGCAGACCGGGCTGACGGTCGAACTGGAAACCTGACGCATAGGACACGGCCATGCCCATCCTGCCGCCGAGCCTGGATGACCGCCGCTTCGACGATCTCGTCGAGGACCTGCTGCGCCGCATCCCGGCCCATACCCCCGAATGGACCCATCCGCGCGTGGGCGACCCGGGCCGCACGCTGCTCGAACTGTTCGCCTGGCTGACCGACACGCTGCTGTATCGGGCGAATCTGGTGCCGGAGCGTCAACGGCTCGTGTTCCTGCGCCTGCTCGGGCAACCGCTGCGACCGGCTCGCCCGGCGACTGGCATCGTCACGCTGAACTACCGCCAGGCCACGGAATGGTCGGCTACGCCCCTGTTGCCGGGGGCCCGTATCGGCGGCTCGATACCCTTCGAGACCCTGGGCGAAACCACCGTGCTGCCGATCACCGCCGCGGCTTACATCAAGCGCCCGCTCAACGAGACCGAAACGGCGCGGATGAGCGAAGTCATCGTCGGCCTGCAGCGTTTGCACCGTCTGAACCAGCCGATCAAGGCCTACGAAACGTTGCCGGTGTTTACGCAGAGCCGCCCCGACCCGGCCGGCCTCGATGTCTTCGCGGCCAGCGCCGATCGCGCGCTGTGGCTGGCGCTGCTGGCGCCTCCCGCACCGCAGCCCGACCGCCAGGCCGCAGTCAATGCGGCGGTCCGCTCCGCGCTCGGCGGCGGCGACACCGGTGCGCCCGCCCTGCTGTCGGTCGGCATCGTGCCGGCGCTGACCCTGCCCGCAGACATCGAGGATGCCGCCACCATCACCGGCCCGCGCCCACGCATTCCGGTCATTTGGGAAATCTCTGCGCCCGGCCCCCGCCCCCGCACGGTGGACTATCTGACGTTGGACCCGCTGGACGGCAGCGATACCACCCGGGGCCTAACCCGGCCCGGAGTAATTCGGCTGGCGTTACCGGACGAATCGCTGCTCGCTGCGCCCAGCAACGATGTCGCCGAGAATCCGGCGGCCGGCGTCGGCGACACGCCGCCGCGCCTCGATGATGCGGATCAGGCGGCGCGCCTGATCGCCTGGCTGCGACTACGGCCGGAGCCGGGTCAGACCGTCGAGAGCCTGCGGCTGTCCTGGGTCGGCATCAACGCCGTCGAGATCGACCAGCGGGTCACGATCACCGGGCGCGTGCTGGGCGTTTCCAGCGGCGCCGGAGATCAGGCCTTTCCCCTGCCGTTGACCTCGGTCGATCGTGACAGCCTGCGGATCGAGGTCGAGGAGCCCGGCCGGGGATACCAACCGTGGTTCAGGGTCAACGATCTGGCCGCGATCAGCGCCGATCCCGGCATCGCGCGCGAAGCCTCGGCCTACGAAGTCGATGCCGAGGCCGGCACGCTGCGCTTCGGCGATGGGGTCAGGGGACGCGTGCCGGAACACCAGATGCGCATTCGCCTGGCTTCGGCCCGCTTCGGCGGCGGACGCGCCGGCAACCTGCCGGCGGGCAGCCTGACCGAGATCCTGGCCACACGGGTCGCCGGCGGCAGCGCGCCGCCGCTGCGTCTGGAGCAACCGCTGGCGCTGACCGGCGGCGAGGATGCCGAAACGGTGGAGCTCGCCGAACGTCGGATCCCGGCTTTCCTGAGGCACCGCGACCGTGCCGTCACGGCCGGGGACTATGCCCGCATCGCCACAGAGACCCCGGGCGTCGACGTCGGGCGTGTCGAAGTGCTTCCGCGTTTCAAACCGCGCGACCGCCGCTTCGACGTGCCGGGCGTGGTCAGCGTTCTGGCACTGCCGGCGCGCACGCTGTCGGGGCCGCCCAATCCCCGACCGGACCGACCGTTCATTGAGCAGGTCCATGCCCATCTGCAGGCGCGCTCGCCGCTGTCGACCGAACTCTATGTCATCGGTTGCGAGTACGTGCCGCTGGGGCTCTCGGTCGGCGTCTCGCTCCGTGACGGCTATGCCCGCGACCGCGTGCTGTTCGAAGTGCGCGAGGCCTTGCGACGACTGTTGTGGCCCCTGCCGCCGGGCGGTCCGCTGGGCGCGGGGTGGCCTTTGCCGTCCCTGCAGCGCGACCTACAGCCATCGGTGCGCGAACGCGAGTTGCACGTGGAAATCTCGCGCGTCCCGGGGGTCAGGGAAGTCACCGGCCTTAACCTGTTCGAACGCGTCGCTCTGCCGGGCGGGGACGACTGGCGGCCGATCGTCCGCAATCCCAATGACGGCACCCAGACACTGAGCCTGTCGGCCTGGCAACTGCCCGAGTTGCTGTCGGTCATCGTTGTCGAGGGACCGGCAGCACCCGACAACCTGCGTGCGCTGCCGAATCCCTTCGCCGACGCCGATGCCGTCGCGGTACCCGTCGTTCCCGAGGTGTGCTGATGGACGCCAACGGCCAACGCTTCTGGATGCTGGCCGACAGCCGCCACTGGCTGGCACACGAGCGCACCGCCTGGGATCCGGAGTGCCGGGCGCTGAGCCTGGCGAGCGAACGCAGCCTTCCCGCGGCCGGCGACCTGGGCCTCGCTGCGGCGACCGCCAACGGCGCGCTCGAAGTCGTGCCGCGCGCGGTCGATGCACTGGGCGCCGTGGCGGCCTGGGATGGCGCCACCGGCACCGTAGTCGCCCGCAGCCATCTGCCCGGCGAGGCGATCACCCTGACGCTCGCGACGGCCCCGACCGATGTCGCGGTTGGCCATGACGGCGTGCTGTATGCCTTGCTGCCGTCCGGGGTGCGTCTGCACGATCTGCGGGGACGCTGGAGCGATGTGACCGTGGGACTGCCGGGCTTTACGGCCTGGCGTTGCGCGGCGGCACGAGGCGGTGGCCTGTGGCTGCTGGAACGCGGCAGCGGACGGCTCGCTCGCCTGGCGGGTTCTCCGGAACCCCTGGGGCCGGTCACCGAATATGGTCCCGATGTCTTCCGTCCCGATCCGGAAAACTGCCATGCGCCGGCGATACGGCTATTGCCCGAGCCAGCCTGGGAATCGGGCGAGCGTCCGCTGGCGCTGGCCTGCCAGCCCGCGGGCGAACTGCTGTTGCTGTCCTGGCAGAGGGCCAACAACGGACGGGCGCGAGTCCGACGACTGGACCCCCGGACCGAACGGCTCGGTGCCCCGATCGAACTCGTCGGAGCCCGTTACGCCTATGCCCTGGCCTGGATCGATACCGATCAGATCGCCGTGCGTCTGCCGGGTCGCCCCGACGCGCCCGCCTACCGCTGGGACCCCGGTCAGACCGAGGACGGCCTCCGCCCCACGGGTGATGTCTACCCGCTGGCCAGCGATGCGCTGGAAGCACCCTTCGCACATCGCCTCGAAGGACCGCCGCACTACCCGGTTGAGCGCACCGGCGGCGCACGCGGCACCGAACCGCTGCACCGGCTGTCGCTGGCCAATCTGGCGCACCGCGGCGAGGCTCGCCACTACGACTCGGCCGGGCGCGTGCGCCTGCTGGACAGCGGGCGTCCCGACACGGTCTGGCATCGGCTCTACGCCGAGGCGCACCTTCCGCCCCGTGCCGGCTTCACGGTGTGGGTTGCCGCAACCCCGGATCCGGAGCCGCCGGCCGCCGACCGCGTCGATGCCTGGCATCCGCATCATTTCGGCGACGTACCCGCGATGCCTGATCCGCTGGCCGCCCGCGCCAGCTGGGAGCAGGCGCCGTCCGAGCTGCCGCATCATCCGGGGCTAGCCTGCTGGCAACGGGTGCCGCATCGCAGCGGCCTGTTCTCGGCACTGATTCAGGCGCCGCGCAGCCGGGTCCGGGCCATCTCCGGACGCTACCTGTGGCTGCGGCTCGAACTCTTCGGCGACGGGCGCATCGGACCCCGGATTGCGGCGGTGCGGGCGTGGGGCAGCCGCTTCTCCTACCGTGACCAGTATCTGCCGCGCCTTTATCGCGAGTCGGTTTTCGGCGCCGCGGCCAGAGAACCCGGCGAGCGGACGGGACGCCTGCCGGCGCACCAGTCCGACCTGCTCGATACGGGCGGCCTGGTCTCGACCGAATTGCACACGAGCCTGGAGCAGGCCGGCCTGACGCTGGGCGCAAACGCCGAAGTGCGGGTGGAACAAGCTGGGGAATCCTGGCAGCTGCGGGATGAAGGCCATGCCCTGTGGCGCCTGCAGCGCGCAACCAACGGCATCGGGATTTTTCGGCCGACCGCGACGCCTGCCGACTTCCTCGACCGTCTGTTGGCAAACACCGAAGGCATCCTGACGCCGATCGAGGACCGGATCGCCGCGGCCCATCTGCTGACCGATCCGGCCACCGCACCGGAGCCGAGTCTGGAATGGCTGGGTGCCTGGCTGGGGGTCGCCTTCGATCCGGTGCTGCCCGAGGGCCGCCGTCGTGCCTGGCTGCAGGCGGCCGCGCCATTGGCGCGGTGGCATGGCACGCGGCGCGGTCTGGAGTTGGCCCTGGATCTGGCGACCGATGGCGGTGTCCGCAGTGGCGAGATCGTCGTGCTGGAGCATTACCGGCTGCGACGGCTGTTCGCGACCTTGCTCGGCGTGGATCTGGCAGCGGACCCCGACCCCTTGCTTCCCGGCCTGGTGCAGAGCGGGAACTCAGTCGTCGGAGATACCCTGGTGATCGGCGAGGCGGAGCGCGCCGAACTCCTCGCGCTGTTTCGCGAAGACGTGGCCACTGCTGCCGAGCAGGCAGCGGTATTGCAATTCTTCGAACAGCTCGCCCATCGCGCCACGGTGCTGGTGCACCAGTCCGTCACCACCCAGGACCTGGGTCTGCTACGTCGTATCGTCGAACTGGAAGCGCCGGCTCATGTGGAAGTGCGGGTGCTGACCGCGACCTGGCCCTTGTTGGTCGGCGTCGCGAGCCTGGTTGGCGTCGACACCTACCTGGGCCCGCCCGAGATCCCCCATGCCGTCGAACTGGATCGCTCCGATCTCGGCGGTGGCGACTTTCTGCTGGGAACCGCCTGCGTGGATCACCGCGTCGCGGGCGCTGCGACGCCTGCTCCACCGCCCCGGCCGCCGATCGCCGAAGCGGGCCCGTCGCGCGAAGTATCGATGGGCGACGCAGTAACCCTGGACGGCAGTGGCTCCCGAGCTCCGCAAGGAAGACGGATTACCCGCTACATCTGGCGCCGCATCGACTGACGACAGGCCCCCAAATCCCACTCGCGAGGAAAACGCCATGGCCGTATTCGAAATCAACGTACCGATCGAGACCACCGACGCGACGATACTCGTAGAGGTTCCGGCCGACGGTTCGCTGCGCGTCGGGCGTCACCGCTTCCAGTTAGTCGTCGTCGACGATTCCGACAACCGTTCGCAGCCTGACATGGTCACCGTGATCGTCCGCGATACGGCGGCACCGACAGCCGTGCTGACCGCGCCCGAGAGCGTCAACCTGAACACGCCGTTCACATTGTCGGGTCAGGATTCCTCCGACGTCGGCGGTGGCAAGATTGTCCGTTACGTCTGGACCTATCTCGGACCGGCCCCGATCATCATCGGCGCCGAACGCGACAAGTTCGAGTCGCCGCCGATCGTACCCCCCCGCTCCGACACCCCGGAGCCGATGTGATGGCCCGCTTCGAGATCGGCACAACGATCGCGACGACCGAGCCGTTCATCGTCGTCGATGCCGGCCTGCCTTCCGGTCGCCACCGTTTTCAACTGGTCGTCGAGGATGAGGCCGGCAATCAGAGCCGGCCGGATCAGGTCATCGTCACCCTCGTGGCGCGCACCGAGCCGATCCTGACCGGGCCAATCCTGACCCGGCCGACGCTGTCCACCACGACCGCCACCACCACGCTGCGGCCCCGGGCTCGCAGCAAGAGCCGCAGGGGACCCCGATGAGCGCCGTGCAAAGACTGCCCAATGCCGATCCGCTGTACGCGCAACCGTCGCCGGACCGGCCTCACTATACGACCGGCATGCTGTTGGATGCGCAGGATTTCCTCGATGAACAGACCTACCACCGTAGCCGGCTGGCGCGCGCGCTGGCCTTCGTGTCCGGCGGCGGCACACTGGCGGGCTTGCGCGTCGAACATCGTCAGGCCGATGCGGCCACGGACCGCGCCGAGGAAATCCGCGTGTCGCCGGGGCTTGCCGTCGACCGTCTTGGACGGCTGATCGAAGTACCGCGACCGGCCTGCCTGCGCTTGGGCGCGTGGTACGCGGCGCGCCTCGCCGAGGACGGCGGTGACCTGCTCCGGCGCAGCGCTTACGACACCGTGGCGCCGTTCCTGAGCGCACGGGCGGCGGCCGCCGCGGGTACCGGGGAATTCCCCGTCGTGCCGGTGCGCGCCGCCGTGGCCGACCTGTATCTGCGCTTCATTGCGTGCGAACGCGGGCTGACCCCGAGCTTCGCGTCAGGACCGTTCGATGCGCTGGACGCGGTCTCGACGTCGCGGCTGCGTGACGCCTACGAACTCCGCCTGGAACTGCGGGAAGGTCTGGAGGGCGGTTTCCTCGGCTTGCCCTCACCGGGCCCGGACCTTGCGGCGATCGGCGATCCCGAGGCGCGTCGCACCGCGTTGCAGGACGCCATACTCGACGGCTGGCCTGCCACCGGGCGCAGCGGAGGAACCGGAGGCCTGGACCCGCTAGACGAGCATCCCCGGGACCTCGACCCAAGCGCCGTGTTCCTGGCGCGGGTGTTGGTGCCGGTGACGGCCGACCTGCCGCCGCAGCGCGACGGCAGCGCGGTACTCGTCGACAACTGGTCGCGGCGTTTCGCGCCGGGGCTCGGGCTGCTGTCGCGCTGGATCGGTGCCTGACGATGGCTACACCGCACCCATTACCCGTGACCATTGGCGCGCCTACCCGTCGCGCCCACCTCACCCATTGCCGGAGACAACGATGAATCCCGTACAAGGTTCCAACCGGGAACATATCGCTCCCGAGGATCTGGCCGCGTTGCGCGAGGCCGGCGTACTGGTCACGGACTCGCGCCGCGAACGTCCGCGGTGGTTCGACGGGCGTTTTCTCGCCGCGCGCGATCTGATCCGCGAGCAGCAGTACTTCCTGACGCGCGAGGCGGACCTCGGCCAGGCCGCCGGCAGTGGGGTCGCAACCGGGCTGTGGGTCTCGGAAGGCGCCGAGCCGCAAAGCCTGGCGATCGGTTCCGGGCACGGCATCACGCCCTCCGGGGAACTGGTCCTGCTGGAACGGCCCTTGAGCGTACGTCTGACCGACATTCCGCAGGCTGAACAGCTGTCGGCACAATTCGGCCTGGGACGGATCCCCCTGCCGCCGCTGCGCAGCCGCACTGGGCTCTTCGTCCTTGCGCTGCGGCCGGTCGAATTTACCGCGAACCCCACCGGAGCGTATCCCACCTCGATCAGCGGCCAGCGCAGCGTGCAGGACGGGGACGTGATCGAAGCGACGGCGCTGGTGCTCGTACCCTGGCAGGACGACGGGGCGGCAGACGCCCTGACCGCCCGCCGCGGCCGTGCCGCCCGCGCAATCTTCGTCCAGGGCAGCGAACGGGGCGTCTCCGCCAACGTGCTGCCGGTGGCGATGCTGGCGCTGGAAAACAATACGATCGTCTGGATCGACGTACCCATGGTGCGGCGCGAACTGGGGGCCAACCGGGGCGATCTTCCGGGCCTTGGCTTTGCGCCGCGCGCGCTGCGTCTCGCCCACGTGTTGCAGCACCAGGGCCACCTCGCCGAGACCGTCGCGCTGAATCGCGGCCGCAGCTTTTCAGCCGCGTCGGTTTTTCCGGCGCTACCGCCGGCCGGGCCCCTGCCGCCCGGCGTCGTCAACCCGGTCGACTTTACGCAGGGCTATTTCCCGGCCGAGATCGACGTCGACTTCTCATTACTGCCGGAGGACGAGCTACCCTCCCTGATCGAGGAAGCGCTCAGCTTGCCGGCGCTGGACCTTACCGCGCCGGCCGACGCGCTCGAAGGATGCGCGGTGCTGGTCCTGGCGCCAATACCTCGCAGTGAATGGCATGCCGTCATCAGCCGTCTTGGTGGAGCACCGCGCGCCGACAGCATCCCCGTGGTCAGACGCGCGCTCACGCCGGCCGCGGCGAATCTGGTCGCCACACGCAAGCCGCTGGAGATTCTGCAGCGTCTGCGCATCCCGCGCCCGATACTGCCGCCGCTGAATCCGAGCAACCCGGTCGACGCCGAGTGGCAGCGCCTGGCCGGCCTGCAACTGTGGTACGTGCGTCGCCGCAACGTCGCCTACCGTGGGGACCTAACCGGCTTCCCATCGCCCGTGATTGTCAGCGAGCAAGAACCCAGGCGCCTCTCCAGGAATGCGGCCGCGCAGCGAAGCGCGAGCATTCCCGAAGGTCGAGTCACGGCGGCGCCTTCGCTCAATGCGGCCAATCCGGCGGCCAAACCGCGGCGCGCACGCACGAAGCGTTCCGATTGATGAACCCTGGAGAGCAGCCCGGTGAATGCACCTGAACGCCAGGAATCCGCATGCAGTGTAACGGGGAGCCTGGCCTGCCGGGACATTGCACACCCTGAGCCTCATCGAGGAGTAGTCACGTGAGTACGACTGCGATCGTTTCTGCCTTGCCGGGCGAACGCCTGATCGCCCTGTCACCCCGGGACGACAACGAGGCGGCCGCCACGTGGCTGCGCCGCCCGAATCTGTTTCCCGGGCGCACGCTGACGGCGGCCACGCTGGAGGACCGGCAACTCTGGGCCGCCGGAAGGCTCGCGCAACGCGGCCAGGCCTACACGCCCGGCATCGTCGAGGGCCTGGAGGTGGGCGCCGTGTGGGATCCAACCGTCGCTCGCCCGGTGGGACTGCCGCAAGTGCGCTTGCAAATCGCCGCCGGCCGCGGCCTGGCGGTCAGCGGCGAGGACGTGGTGCTGCCGCGGGATATCGATGCCGCCCTGTTCGGTCTGCCGGTCGTTGCTCCGGCGGGTCTGTTCGATCCTGATTCGGAACAGGAGGCACCGGGTGGCCTGCGGGCGCGGCGGCTCGGCGATTCGCTCGGCCGAGTCCTGACGGACAACCCGGGTGCGCTGCCGCTGATCGGTGTTCTGGTCCTGCAGCCGGTCACCGTGGACCGGGCCGCTATCGACCCCGATGATCCCTGCGACCGCTGCGGCTGCGGGACGGCGGGCGAGAACGTCAGCTTCGAAGACTGGCGACTGGCGGACGCCGCGCGCCTGCTGTGGTTCGCGTGGCCGGATGAGTGGCGGGCCCTGCCCGCGGATACCCCGCGCCTGCGCAACGCGCTGGCCTACACGATTTTCGATGCCGAGGCGGCACTGCCGCCGGGCGCGACACTGCCCTGGGAAGACTACGGCGTGCCCCTGGCGGTTATCGCCCTCGATGGCACCTTTCAGCCGCGGTTCGTCGACGCGGCAGCCGTCGTGCGGCAGGGCGGACGCGCCCGCGTCGGGCGCCTGCAGTTCGCGGCATCGCCCGCCGGCGCCTTGTCGCTCGCACCCAATACGCGGCTTCCCATGCTGTGGCAGGCCCGCATCATGCAACTCGCGGAACAAATCGCCGAAGCGGGCGACCCGCCGCCAGACGCGGCGACGCTGGCTGCCGCCTTCGACCGACTACCGCCGTGCGGCCTGTTGCCGACGAATGTGTACGATCCCGTCAGCGGCGTTAACAACTTTTTCCCTGCCGGCTTCGAGCTCGACGCCGCGCCGCTGCCGCTGGACCAACTCGATCTGGCACTGCGCGAAGCGGCGAGCCTGGCCTCCCTGGATTTCTCGCAGAGCGAACGCGTCCGCATCCTCATTCCCGTCAGCCAGGAATCCTGGGATCCCCGGTTGCTGCTGCGTGAGGAGCTGAATCCGGAATTCGACTCGACCCTGCGCCGCTTCCTGTCCACGCGCTCACGCGCGCTCGGCATGCGGCAGGCCCTGCGCAAGGTCATCGCACACCTGACCGAAAGCATCGACGGGGAGTTCACCGTTCCTCCGGACATCCACGCCGACCCGGCGGCCCTGGAACCGGAGGCGCTGGAACCGTGGGGTCCACCGAGTGTAATGGCTGGACACCGGACCCAGATTCGGTCCGGCTTGCATCAGCACGGCTTCAGACAGATCGAACCTACTGTGTATCCCTGGCCACTGAGCCTGGGTGCCAGCGACTCCTTGTTTGTCTGGGTCTATCTGGACCCGGACCACCCGCCCAGCGAACTGATGTTGCAGTGGTTCAGCGAAACCGAGGACCACCGGGCCTACTGGGGCGAGGACCTGATAGCGCTAGGCGCGAACGGCACGAGCTCACGCTTCCATATGGGCCTGCTTCCCCGCTTGGGCGAATGGACCCGCCTCGATATCCCGGCGTCCAACGTCGGTTTGGCGGGACAGACGATCAAGGGGATATCGTTCATGCTGTATGACGGTCGGGCGGCGTTCGGTGCCTTCGGCCAACTGACGGCCGGGGACGCTGAAACCGCTTGGCTTACCGGTCCACTGCCATCGGCTACGGAAACTTACGGAAATGAGCCCTGGGAGTTCCTGGCGCCGGATCAGCTGTGGGCCCCGTTTGAGCCCGACTTTGGCCTGTCCTATCGCGGCGAATGGCCCGAAGCGGCGGGTCTCGCCGCCCTCGAAGCTTCCCCTGCGTTGGAACCATTATCCAGTGCCGAGCGGACGCAGCTCCGGAACCGGGGTGTGCAAAGTTTCATCAGCTATCTCAAGGCCCGGGCCGACCGTGCCGACGATCTGGTCGATTTCGGCTTCCTGAAGGTGCAGACCGACATCTATCGCGTGCGGCAATACATGCTGGGCACCTCGACGGCGAACAAGCTCATGGTGTCGCCGATGCTGGCCACTATCGCGCAAGCCGACACCGCCGTGGCTTCGCAGGAAAAGCTCACCGCGTTCTTCCAGGAGTTGCGCAAGACCGTCCCGTCGCCCCGATCGCGCGCCGCCATCGGGGACAGCGAACCGCCCACTGCGGCGCCACGTGCCATGTCGACGGGCGCCAGCGCGGCGCCAAGCGCGCGAGCCCTCGGCGGGATGCAGCGCTTCGATACCTCCGGGAGGGCCGGCGGGACATTTCAGAAGGGTCCCTTGCTGGCCGAGTTCGTCAGCACCGACATCGCGCCTCTGCGAGCGCCGGCAGCGCCCACTCCGCGCCCGAGCGACGTCGTCAACGCACGCCCCGTCGTCGGCCAGGTGGACATTCGCACGACGACCGTCGCGGAACGGTTGACACCCCTGCCCGCGTCCGAGGCACGCAGTTATGCGGCGGCCACCCGGCACGACATGGTGCTGGGCCTCATTCGGCTTGCCGACGAACTGGTTGCGGAAGACGCTGGCGTCATGCCCGGCCTGTTTCAGGACATCGACCTGTGGGGTCTGAAGGATGATCCCTTTCTTGCGGGTCCCGCCCCGACGTCAGTCAGGGCAGGGTCGAGTAGCGATACGCCCGTCAGGAGCAGGCCGCTTGCCGATATTTTGTCCGGCGATGCCGACCGAGCGACTTGGCTCGGCTTACTGCTCGCCCTGCCGTCGGCCGGCGACGAGAACGCCTGCTTTTCCGACGCGACCTCGCTGTCGGACGCGACGATCGCCCTGCTGCGACAGGTCGAGGGACGCGTCCGCCTGTATCGCGATGCGATAGCCGCATGCGAGGACACGCTCGCGGCGATCCGCACCCACCTCGCCGCGGCGCAGGCGCGCGAACGACAACTCGACGAGGAACTGGCCGAAGCGCGGCACGATGTGGCCGTGACGCGGGCGCTGCTCACCGAGGAACAGCAACGCCTGGACGCGATCAACGAGCGCCGTGCTGCCGTTTTGGCCGAGGAGGTCCGGTTCCTGGCCTATGTGCGGCTTCGTGCCACGGACAACCTCTCGGACGTTCCAGCCCGGACCCTCGACCCGGGGCTGTTCGAAGCGGCGATCCCGATCTGCCTGAGCGCGGACTTTGACATCCCGGATGAGCTCGGTGGATTGCTGCGCATCGTGCGTGAGGCCCCTGCGGGGTGGTTCATGCAGGGTCCGAAACTGATCGGTGGTCTGGATCGCGTCGAGGTACTCGCGAAGACACTGCAGACCGCGCAGCTGCGCAGCCAATTGACGACGCCGAGGCCGATCGGGAACTTCGAGCGCATACCTACAGGCATTGCCACCAGCATGGCACAGCTGGCGGCGAAACAGAGCCAGTCCGTGGGTCTGGCCCGAGTCGCCGCGCTGCAGATCGACCTGGCGCGCTTCACCAGCCTCAGCTGGCTCGGCGCCCAGGCAGAGGCCACGCAGGTGGTATCGCTGGGCGATCTGATCGAAGGGGAGCATGGGCGCGGCGATGTGGCCCGCGGGGCGGCCGAACTCTTCGACCGCTTCAGCCGCGTGTCGGCGTGTCTGTTCGCGGCCTTTTCCGGCGTTCTGCCCAGCCTCCGGCTCGACTGGGCTGAGCAGTTGTCGCAGTTCGACACGGCACCGAATCTGCGCAATCTCGCCGGGCTCCCCCGCTGGCAGGAAATCGAAATCACCGATCGCCGCCGCATGCAGGGTTATGTGGATTGGCTGTACGGTCAGGTCGACACGCGCGAAGCCGCGGCCACGAGCCTGGTCAACGATGTCGTGCGCATGGCCTTGCTGCTGGCGAGCCACGCCCCGGTCAACCGCATCATTGCGGGCCGGCTGCCACGCCCCGTGCTGGCGCGGCCGGGTCTGACCATTCCGTTGGTCGCTCTCGAACCCTCGAGGCTGCGCATCGGCATGCAGGCCATGGTGTACCGGGCCAACGAAATCGTCGCACGGGCGGTCGTCGAAGATATCGGCAGTGCGGAAGCCTCGGCCCGCGTGCTGACCGCGGCCGGCAATGCGGTGCAACTCGACGAGACGGTTCGCGTGCAGTTCGCCGCGGCGGCCAGCGTGTCCTTCAGCGCGACCGCGATGCGGCTGTTCTGACGCCGATGCCCGCCACGCGGCAGATCCGGAAACTCCGGCTGCGAGCACCGGCCGAACAACAGGCCAGGCGCGGCCTGCTCCTGCTGGAAGACGCGCTCCGCACCGCGAGCCTGCACGACGAGGGTGGCCGCGTCGTCATCATGCGTAAGGTGCATCTCGGGCGATTTCCCAGCGACGCCGCGTCCCAGTCCGTCGCGCTGGCCCTGGAACAAGCCGTCGCGGAACTCGCGGTCGCCTGTGTGCACGGCGGGAGCAAGCCGGCGGGCGACGCTCCGGCGATCTGGTTTCGCGATGCGACGGAAGCCTACACGCTGCTGGCGCTCCGTCTGCTGGAGGGCCGCAGCACGGATGAGTGGTACTGGCCGCTGGCCGTACCGGAGTGGACGCGCCCGTCGAGCCTGACCGAGAGCCTGCAGCAGCTGGGTTTCGCACTGGCCGCGCGCGATGACGCCCCGGCGGCTTTGCCTCACTGGGTCACGGCGATCGCGGATGCAGGACACGCGGAGCGGCTGGCCGAAAGTTTGGCGCCGCATCACTTGTGGGGGCTCGCGCAGGCCGCACGTCTCAACGCAGTCTCGCCGGTCGCCGCTGATGGGCTTGAACACCAAACTACCTATGACCAACCGTCCGATCCCGGACGCACCCTCCGCGCAATTCCGGCAGGTACCATGGACCTGTCTGCCCAAGCCCAGTGGCACAGCTTTTTGTCTGCCGCGTACTGCGCCTTGGGCAGACGACCGCCGAATCGACTGACGCAGCGCACGGTCCAGTCGGCCGCGCCGCTCCCACCACGGGCGCATCAGCAACCAACAGGGCGACGTGGAGCGGCACGTTCCGGCGCTGCTACCTTGTCGGGCGATATCGGAGCACTAGCCTCACCCGCAGACGCAGAGCGTCCACTCTTTCCTTCTCGTCGGTCACAGCAAAAAAAAGGGGCCACCTCAGCCGACCTCCTACGCAATAGCTCAATGGACGAAGGCGAGCCTGCACGCGCCAGTCTGCCCACGTACGGCGAGCACACTGCCGAGGCGCCCAGTTACCCTAGACCTGAGATCTGCGGAGTCACTGCGGCGGGCGGACTGCTGTTCCTTGTCCGCGTGCTCGAACACTGCGGCTACCGCAAGTGGCTTGAGGCAAATCCTGCCTGGCGGCGCCATGACATCGCACAGCGCGTGTTTGCACTAATTCTCGCGAACCTGGGCGTAGCGGCCGATGACCCGGCCTGGGCGGTCGGCTCGGCCCGGCCTCTGCGCGGTGGTCGATTGCCGCATTTCAGGGCACCCGAGAGCTGGTTCAACGGCATCGCGACCCCCGGCCCGGCCCGATGGAATGGCGACCTGATCGCCGGCCGCCTCTGGGACAACTCGGACCGACTTTTGATCGCGGCGTGGGATGGACCCATACCACAGGGGCTGGCGGGACTGATCCCGACGGCAGGCACCAGCCCGGTCGGCAGGCCCATCCGCTATGACCACATTGCCGTGGCGACTGCCTGGGCGAACACCTGCCGACGATGGCTCCGTCATCATGCCCGAATCGGCTTCGCGGATCTGATTCTGCGTCAGGCCGAGCTGGCGTACACCTCGACACATATCGACATGCGTTTTGAGCTTTCCTCCATTGACATCCGCGTCCGGCGCACCGGCCTGGATCTCGATCCCGGTTGGGTGTCGTGGCTCAGTCGCATCGTCAGTTTTCACTACGGCCATACCCGGCCGGTCTGGTCATGATCGCCATCTCCCCCCAGTTGCTGCTGATGGTCCGCCCGCAGTTCTTGGGGCCAGCGTCCCCGGCGTGCTGAACGCACCGGAGTCGTGATGAGCACAAGAACGAATTGCCCGCGACCACGTGCCAGTGCGACATCACCAGCCCTGCATGAACTGTTCCTGGCTGCACTGGCCCCAACGGCCGGGGAGACGGGCAGCGAAGGCGCCTGGCTCAAGCAGTGTTTCGAGCTCTGCCATGGAAATCCGGTCGCAGCTCTGACTCAGCGTTTGCAGAACCCCACCGTTCAGGACGAACGCATCCTCGGACTGGCCGCGCACTTCCGTCTAGGTTTGTCCGAAATCATCGCCGTTAGCCTGGCCTTAGCGGTGGAACGGGAGGCACTGCCGGGGCGTGTACTGGCATGGTTGCAGGCCCCGGTCGCAAGCTCGCGCCCGTCACTCGGTCTGATCAGCAGCCTGGCACCGTGCTTCGGGCTCACTGATCCGATCGAAGAAATCTGCGAGGGCGAGGCACAAGCCTGTGGCTTACTGCGACTCGACAGCGACACCCGTCCACTGCCTGAGACCTGTATCCAGGTACCCGTGCCGATCGTCCTGGCCCTCGGTGAGCGCCAACGCCCGCTACGCCACATTCATGGCTGGCCAAACGTGAGAGTCGCCGACGGCGCCTTGCCACCCCTCGCTGAGTCGATGCGGGTCGAGGCAGCGCGGCAAGCGCACGCACTGACGCATTCACGCGCTTTGGTGGTTCGCAGTGGCCAGCCACGCGAAGCGCGCGCAGCCTGCGCATTGATGGCCAACGACCTCGGCGGCACAGCCGTGTTCGTAGACGGGGAGTTGCCAACCGGCATGGGGCCTTGGGCCTGGCTGACGGGCGCGGTGCCCGTGATCTGCTCGGAACTGGCACCCGGCGAATCCCAGGTACTGCCGAAGCTGTACGGCTACGAAGGGCCGCTGCTGGTCGCGGCCGGCCCTGAAGGTAGTTTTGTCCTCGATGGCGATCCCGTAGGCAGCTGGCGGGTCGGCCTTCCAGCACCGCAGGAGCGCGTTCTGCTATGGCGGGAACACGTGGACGATCAGACCCTCGCCGAAACGCTTGGCCGTGATTTCCGGTGCGGAGCCTCCAACATCAATCTGATCGGTCGAGCGGCCAGTCATCACGCGCGCCTCACCGGTGCCGATGGCATCGCCCGTGAACACGTCGTGCATGCCGCTCGACAAGGCCTGGCCTGCGACCTCGGCAGACTTGCAGAGCTATTACCGGATGCCATAGGCGACGAGGCGCTCGTCTTGCCCCCTCTGCTGCGCACCGAGCTGCTGGCGTTGCGCCAGCGCTGCCTGTCACGCGAAGGATTGGCTGACCCCCTCGGTCCATCCGCGCGCACGCGCTACAAGCCAGGCGTCAGAGCCCTGTTCGTAGGCGCCTCTGGTACCGGCAAGACATTGGCGGCAGGTTGGCTGGCATCGGAGCTCGGTCTCCCCCTGTATCGTGTGGATGTTGCCGCGACCACCAGCAAGTACATAGGCGAAACAGAGAAGAATCTCGCCCAATTGTTCGCTCGTGCCGAACACATGGAAGTGATCCTATTGTTCGACGAAGCCGATTCGCTCTTCGGTAAACGCACCGACGTCAAGGAGTCCAACGACCGGTTTGCGAATCAACAGACGAACTATCTGTTGCAGCGGATCGAATCGTTCGAAGGTATCGCGCTGCTGACCAGCAATAGCCGATCACGCTTTGATTCCGCCTTTTCGCGACGCCTTGATGCGGTCCTCGAGTTCCCGCTGCCGACGCCCGAAGAACGGCGCAGGCTCTGGCTGGCCCACCTGGGAAGCGGACACGAACTCGATGCCCGTACTCTCAATCGCCTCGCGGCCAATTGCGAGCTGTCCGGCGGACACGTGCGTAACATCGTCCTGTCTGCGGCAGTGGCCGCGCGTGCTGCTCAACGTCCCATTCAATACAACGACCTTCTGGAGGCCGTCGCCGCTGAATACCGCAAGCTGGGCAAGCAGACGCCGGGAGGCCTCGGACCACGCGAGGCCCCGGCATGGGCGTGAGCCGCGCGCGAACCGACCCCGCGGCAGCGAGCCCACGCCGACGGCGTGCCCCGGAGGCCGAGGCTGGCCTGGACAGAGACCGGGCAGCATCGGCTCATCCTGATTCCGAGGGAATGCCACGCTATCTTGGGACGGGGACGGTCGCCGGATTGCCGATGTCAGCCGCGATCAGTAGCGCCTCGCACGCTGAACCAGAGGCTGGGGATAGGGCACACGATACGCTGGCCCTGGCGAGCGCCGAAGCGCGCGTTAACGAACTGATTTGCGAGCAGGAGGATGCACTCTTCAGCGAGCCGGCGGCGGAGATATCCGAGGCGGCGACGCATTCCGGCCGACCGCTCAGCGACACCGACAGCAGGGGAGCAAGGGAGGAGGAAGAAATCACATGGGCTCACCCACGCGCTGCCATCAAGAGGGGGGATGGCAACGAAGACGACGATGAAGAGCACACCGAGGACCGACTTGAGCCGATCGACAGTGAGGCCGCTGCGGGCGCAGGAGATGCAGCAGAGGAAGGCAACATAGACAACGAGGCCGAGGGGTCCGATGTTGCCGACGGGGCGACTGGCGACGAAGCGGGCAGTGGGCCCGCCGCAATGCCGGGTGCCGCGGGTGAAGGCGGCATGAGCACGGCTGCCGACGATCCCCTTGCCGTTCTGGCGACAGGTGACATTTCGCTGATCGATACGGAACTGGCGGAACATCAGCGTTGGGGCGCCTCAGCAGAGCGAGTTGGCACGGCGGGCAGTGCCGACCGTGCTGCATTTATCCTCGATCGCGCCGGCTCGGGTGCACTCGGAGGCTTTGGCCATGGCGCCATGATGGGAGCGGCGATCGGGGCCGGCACACAGGCTGTCGAGATCGCCGCCGCCAGGCTTGTCGGCCGCCTTGCAGGACCGGCACTGGCGCGCAGTTTTCCCCTGCCGGGCATCGGCGCGGTCGTCGGGGGTGTCTTCTCGGTCATCGATCTCGCAACGCGCGACTGGGGGCGGACCGGTGAGACGATCGGCCGTTTCGGCGAAGGGGGCTCGATCTACGAGCAGTTGGCGAACAGTATCGCCGCAATCTCCGAGATCATCGGCATTGCAACGGCGGTACTGAATGTGATCGCCGGAGTAATCGGCGCAATCTCCATCGCGATGTGGGTCATCACCGTCCTGACAGTCGGCGTAGCCTCCCCATTGGCTGCCACGCTTTCGACCATCGCCGGCGCCATCGGCATCGCCACGATGGTGCTAGACGGTATCAACGCCCTCGTGCTGCAGCGGCTGGTCACTTTGTTCCGTGCGCTGCATACCTTCACTAGCCAGGCCGACCCGACCGATGTCGAGGCTCAGGGCGCCCGCATCGGCGAAGCTGCCGGGGCCAGTGCGGGGTTCATTGGCGGCATGGCAGGGGGCCTGACAGGGGCAGGGTTGACCGGCGCCGGCGCGCGCCGCTTGGGCTTGCATGAACCGCCACCCCGCGTGGCCGACGTCGAGCCTCCAAGGCCCGCAACGGGTGATGGCCCAAGCATTACTGCCGATCCCCCTCCCGCACCGGAGGGTATCCCCACCCGTGCGGACAGGCCCGCGGTGCCGCCACCGGAACCGACCGGTACACCGCGCCGCATCACCGACGCGACCGCAGAAGCACCACCGCCCGTGGAAGGCCGGGCATCGACGTCGAGCACCCCTACTCTGCCGCTCATCGATCCGAACGCGCCAACCCTACCGCCGGTGGACCCGCATGCCCCGACGCCGCTCCCCGATGGCCCCGGTGGAATACCCGAGATTCCCAGGCCGCCTCGAGTGCCTGAGATCGGGCCATTGCCTGATCATGGCCTCGAGTTGCCCGACTACCAGCCCGGCCCCAGCCCCTACGCACCAACGGAACTCCCACCACCTCCATCACAGCCCGTGGTTGATCCACACGCGCCCACTCTGCCAGGTGTCGATCCACATGCACCAACCCTGCCGGCGGTCGCCCCCCACACACCAACGATACCAGCCGCCAAGCCGCACGCGCCGACCGTGCCGGCGGCGGAAGCCCCTGGCGCGTCTCCTCGCCGAATTGTTGACACCGGAGTCACCACGGGCGGGGCCGTTCCTCCCGACTATCACCCCCAAGGTTGGGTACCCCCCGAAGTGGATGTGCCGCCGCCCGGCCACAGGCTGGTTGACCCCGGACCGCCCTTGAGGCCGGGAGAAACACGCAATCCGGCGGAAGCCTTCGTGCCGGACCAACCCGCTGTAGGGGAAAACTGGCTGTACAACGATCCGGTTCCAGATCGCGGCACCGTCGGCACCAACGTTCAACGGGATCACGTCATCGCGCAGGCTAAGTTGCGGGACGTCACGCAGGGTCCGCCTGGGGCGCAGGCGCCAGCGGGCGCCTTGCGTCCGATCGATCAGGCGACGGTGGCTACCGTATTGGCCGAAACGGGTGCAGCAACGCCGACACGACCGGCTCTGCCGCACACCGAAGTGACGTTCCATGGCCCGAACGCCGACGTCCCGCAAATCAATAATCTTCGCTCGGGAGGAGGATCGGGACACATCTCGACGGATATCGTTGGACCGAGTCGCGAAGCACGCATCGCGGCAGGGTATCCCGAAGCAGCCGTGGACCGCGGGTGGGTCGACCAACTCGGGCGGGCGGGTGAACAATACCGGCTTGGCGAGGTGAATGAGGCCTTGGCCGGACTTGAGCGCGCCGAGGGGCGTCCGGTCACGCCCGACACCCCCCTGGACATGGCTGCACTGGATCGCGAGTTGGATGCGGCATTCCCCACACCGTCCGCCAGCACCTCGGGCGCACCCGGCAAGCCCGCCGTGTGGACCGTTAAGGACCCAGTGACAGGAGAGCCGAGACCCGCTAGCGGTGCTGAAGTGATGGATGCAATCGCACGCGATCGGCGCGGCGGACCCACCGTAGGGGAGCAGGCGGTATTGGTGCCCCCGGACACCGTTACGCCGCGTGGCAACTCGGCCCCCGAATTGGTTCAACCGTCGGCTACGGACGTGGGCCCACGCCCGGTTGAGGAACGACCTCGCGCACCAGCAGCCCAGCCGACCCGTAGCACTCGCCCCCTGACACGCGCGGAATTCGAGGCGCATGCCCGCGTTCTGTCCGAGCAGTTCGGGGTGCCCCTTGACCGCATCCGGCCCGGAGAGTACACGGCCTTTCATCCCGGCGCGACACCAGCCGACGGCTATATCACCATCGGCCCCGATGTGAATCCGCTACCTGCCAGCGAGCGGCCAGCGGGATTGGCGAACCCCGCTAACGCGGCGCTGGAACCACAGGCCGTGTTGGCACACGAAGCCCTCGGTCATCGTGACGCAGAGTTGGCTGGCCAGGTGCGGCCGCCGGATCACCGACCCGGGGTCACCGATCCGAACTGGCACGAAGAGTTTCAGGCCAGCATCCGTGCCGCGCTTCTCGATCCTGCCCTGACACCCGACCAGCGCTGGCAATTGCTGCTCGATGCACAGGCCCGCCGACGCCGTGCACCGGATGGCGACACCGTTTTTGTGTGGACCGGATCGCTGCGGGGCGCGGAGACCCAGATCGCTCCTGCAGCGCCCAGACCGGCATCACACTTTCGGCCACAGGACCAGTTGCCGAGCATCATCATTAATCTGGACACGCCCGGCAGCCCAGCCGCGAGCCCTGGTAGAAGCGCCGCACAGGGCACAGCGCCTGTCGTAGCCGAGGTTGGGGGCACGGGTGCTCCACGCCCTGTAATAGACCCAAATGCCACACTGCCCGAACCCAGGCTGAGCCAGCGCCGCCCAAGCCCGGGCGGCCTAATCGTCGCAGAGTCACTTCGCCCAGGGTTCGATGACCTCAGCGGCCTGGAAATCGACACCGTTATCGACACGCTAAGCCCGGATGCCAGTGGCCGAATCGCGGCGACTTCCGATACTTTTTTCGAACTGCCGGCGGGGCCCGATACGTCGCCAGGGGGACCACCATCCCACGGCCTCCAAGACGTTCGTATCCGCACCGGGGCCGATCAGACCAAGATCCAGTATCACGAAAATATGGAATTCTCCGGTGTGCACCATGTTCGGGTTGCCGATGCCGCGAACATCGGCCCCGGAGAAAGGGGCGGCGGGCGTGGCAGCTCCGGTTCGCCGAGAACGGTCGGGAGTGTGCTTCCCGACGATCCAGCTCGCGTCCTCACAACGGCCGTGCCGCAATACGGACCCGCATCATCGAAGGCGGGTCAACCGCTGCCGTTAGAGGTCCGATTGCATTCCGCCAACCCCAGCCCGACGCTGGCAGCCAAAGATCCGCATGCGTACTCGCGTTTTAACGCGACAGTCCAGATCAACACCAGCAAGACCACCCGTTACCTGCTTCCGGACGGACGCTGGGTGTCGATGACCAGTCCCGACATCGGACCCGCCCACTTCCCGGCAGGGGGACGGTATCGGGGTCCTGCCGGTATCGGCGAAGTGCCCGGTATTCCTGGCGGTGTCCCGACGCCACGGCCCATCACGGACACCGGGCCCGGCGTCCCCTCGGTGCGCCCAAGCACGGCGACTGCAACGCCCTCCCTCAGCAATCCGGTGACCGTGCACCCGCCCGGCATCGCTGCGGTTTCGGCTGCTACGGCTGGAACTCGCCGCCCTGAGACGCCACCACACGACCTGGCAACGACTTCTATCAAAACCGGCGCTGATACCGGAGCCATTACAGCGGCATCATCCGTTGCGGCGCGGGCTGCGCCGCGTGCCAGTGCGACCAGTAGATCAGCAGTCTTCGCTGGCGGCGTCCGCTACGCTGCCAGTACTTACCTCGATACCGCGGCACCCGCTTCACGTGCCCTCCACAGCGCCTATTTCGGAAGCGGCACGCGCGAGTCACGCATCGCGCGCGGTAGCACCGCAGGCACGGTGCTCGGTGCGGTCGCCGGCGGGCCAGTTGGAGCATACATCGGCCATGAAGTGGGCGCTGGCGTCGCGCGCCGCGCCGAAGATTTCAACGCCGGTATGGAGCGCGGCGCCCAACCCATAGTCGAGCCCGTAAACCCGGCCTATCCGCCGCCGCCGGGCAACGGCACACGCCAGGATATCGCGGACATGCAAAACCGGCTGCTGGCCATCCTTCGCGCCCGAGCTCAGGCTGAATCGCTCGAAGGGATGATGTGTCGCGATGCCGAACACCACGAAGCCAACAGCGCGTCGCTCTCGGCACTGAATATGCGAACGGGGGAAACCATTACCGCCACCGAAGCCCACGAGCAAGCCGTTGCGCAGCGCACGACCGCCAACCAGCGCCAGCAAACCGAAGAGGGCAACGTCACCTCGGCGCTTGGAGACTACGCGAACCGTTCGGCGGGCCTAGCCGTGATCAAGACGCCGCTGGAGGCCTTTACCGCTTTCACCTATCTGGCGCATGCGCTGCCGGATAGCCCTGACGTGTTGCGCGGTGCGAAGCGCGGCATTCTAAAGATGAATACCGACGGTCAGAACTTCCTCGATGCTCTGAACGGTGTTGATAACGCCGTTGGCGAGCAGGAGTCCGCGCAGCCCGAGCGCGAAGACGTGATCGAGGAAAACGCCGGAAGGCTGTCGGAAACCAGCAGTGCGGCGGCTGCATCCCAAGGCCAGCTCGCCGACGCTCAACGCAGCGGTGAAGCCATCGCGGCCCGCAACGGGGCGCGCGTCAGTGACTCGCGGCAACGTGAAGCTCAGGCGGCGCAGACAGGGGCACAACTGGATGGCCAAGCCGATCAAACGCGTACCGAGATCGTCGACCTTTCGGCACAATGGCAAACTTGGGCGCAAGCGCATCGTCAGGCACGAGCCGATGCCATGGCGCAGACTCGCGCGGCCATGATCGCGCAGGGCTGGCAGCCACGTGAGGAGACCAACGGAACCCCATGAATCAAGGCGACCCCACTCTGACCAAAACGGAGCAGAGAGCACAAAACGCGCTTGTGCGCGGAGACTGGCAGGCTGCCGCGCAGCTGCTGCGCAAGGCAGCGACCATGGCGGAGGCACGGCATGACCCCCGACGGGCAGTCCATTGCGAACAGATGGCAGCCGCGCTGTTCCGCGCTGCGGGGTCGCTGGATGAGGCGCTGGCAGCGGCACAACGCATCGCCCAGCGCGATCCGACTTCACCCCAGGCCCGCTTCGCGGCACAGGCCGAAACGGCCGAAGCCTTGATGGCAGCAGGCGACCATGCCAAAGCAGCCGCCGCATGGCGAGTCGCCTTGCTCGAGGCGGAGACGCTGAGGCTGCCCGCATGGGCATGCGCCACCGTCATGCGAAGGCTTGCAGCGGCCCTGGCCTACTCGCATGCTCAGGACGATGCGTGGGCCATGCTCGATGCCGCTGCTGAGTTGCAGCGCGGTACCCAGCAGGAAGCGGATGCAGCCTGGATCGACGTCGAGCAGGCGCAGCTGGCCCAATCAGTGGGCAATATTGAGCGGGCACGCTTGGCCGTTCACCGGCCCCGGGTCCAACTCGCGGCAGCGACCGATCCCGCCCTACGGGCAGAGTGCTGGCGTACCGTGGCGGAATGCGCGCTGGCAGAGGGTGATTACAATCTGGCTCGGATTGAAGCCCAACGGGCTCGAGACGCGGCACTGACTGCCATCGCACCGGTCACGTACTTTGGGGCAACGGTAGCACTGGCCCGTGCCGCGGAGACGCAAGGCGATCGCGCGACCTGCTATCGAACTCTGGCGACCGCCTGGGTGACGCTCGCCGATTTACTCGGGGAGCCAGTAGCGCAGACATGGGTGGAACCCGTACTGCAGGCTTACCGGTTGGCCTGGGGCCCAGCGGCCTTCGATGCGGTCCGAGCCGAGCATGACCGTGTCCGCCGCGCGGCCCGGCGAGGAGCGTGACCATGCGATTCATACACTCTCGTTCCTCTATTGAGCGCAACTCCTTATCCGCCAAGCCGGAACGAGTCCCGGCTGGACAGCCGCGTTACCTGCGCGGCTCCCACCTCCCCTTGCCGGAGACTGTGCGGCAGGCCCTGGAGGAGGCGAGCGGTGTCGACCTGTCGCAGGTTCGGCTGCACGCAGACGGCCCGGCGGACGAGCGAACCCGAAAGCACGATGCCGTGGCACTGACCTCCGGGCAGGATATCTACTTTCGGCAGGGCGCCGGCGAACTGGATACCGAGGCCGGCCGGCACCTGCTTTTGCACGAACTAACACACGTGCTACAACAGAATGGTGGTGTACCCTTTGCCAGTGACACCGACCTGGAGAACCTGGAGTTCGAAGCGGACCGCGAGAGCGAACGGTGGCAACGTGGGGAGCGACCACAGGTTTCGGCCGCACCCCGCGGTGTATCACAGTGCCAGCCAGCCGGCAGCGGCGGTCCTGCAAAACCCGTCACCGCAGCGCAGGCGGCGGCGTTGCAACCTCCGTTGTACACCGATTACTTCGATGAAGTGATACCCGGCGTGCTGGAAGCGGTCGAGCAGAACGGCGAGTTGCCTCCGGATCATGCCTTGTGGCTCCTTATCCAGTCATACGGCGAACAATCGCCGCTCTCGGTCAACAAGGACAAATCGGTCAACTACTACCTGCCGTCGAAACATCACAATCGCCTGTTCAACGAGCACGCTCGCGTTACGACAGATCCTGTCACCCATAAAAAGACCGTCGTACCGGGGCAGGAGCGCCCCGGCATTTCCATCTACAACCTCCCACAAAAGGAGTTCATCGACGGCCAGTGGGTCACTGCATCCAGCCCCACCTTCGGCTACGACAGTCCGGCGCGATCCACGGCGCATCACTTGGAGTTGCTCAAAGAGCACCGTACCGGCGTTTGGAACGCCCTAAAGAATGGAAAGTCGTTCGAAGGATTCGTCGATGCGCTGCATTCCTCCGGCTATGCGACCGAACCAGCCTACGTCGTCAAGTTGAAGTCCTTGCAGAATCAGGTGCGCCTGGAGGTCACCCGGTGGCTGGCTTTCCGCCTGCCGGAATTGCGGAAGCGGGTCGAGCGCATGGTTGCGTATTGCGAGTTCCTTGAAGAACAACGAGCAATGTGGGCTCGTCGGCTGCGCGAAGAGGCCGATCCTGTCGGGGCCAACGCGCGGGAAAGCGCCCGCATCGAGGCACTGGCTATCGACATGCGCCGGGAACTCGATCAACGGCGCGCGGATCTCGCCCGTCTCGAGCGGTTTTCCGCGTCGCTGAAGCCCAGACCACCGTCGCCCTGATCCGTTAACGGTGGCGGGAACTTGATCGCCGGGGGCCCCCGCCCTACAGATACTCCAGCCGGTCTATCCCGTACTTCTTGATCAGCCGGCCGAAGGTGCGGCGCTCCTTGTCGCAGCGCCGGGCCGCCTCCGATACGTTGCCGCGACTCTCCGACAGGGCCCAGCGGACGAAGCTCCGCTCGAATTCCTCGATGACGCGCTCCTTCGCCCGCCGGAAGCCGAGATCGTAACAGACGCTGCAGGCCGCCTCGAGGGTGCTGCCAGCGGATGGGCTCGACCCGAACTCGGGCCGTACCCGCACCAGGTGGGTATCGCTGAGGATGAAGCTGCGGTGCATGACGTTTTCCAGCTCGCGCACGTTGCCGGGCCATCCATAGGTCGTCAAACGCGGCACGCAGGCCTCGGCGAGCATCTTGGTGCCGGCACCGTACTGCCGGGAAAAGCGCTGCAGAAAGTGGGCGGCGAGCCGCGGGATGTCCTCGCGCCGCTCGCGCAAGGTCGGCATGCGCACGGTGGCCACCTGCAGTCGATACATCAGGTCGCTGCGAAATTCGCCCGTCGCCACGATTTCACCCAGTTCGAGATTGGTTGCCGCAATGACCCGCACGTCGGCCTTGATGGGCTGGCGTGCGCCCAGGGGCCGGAAGAAACCGTCCTGCAGAAACCGCAACAGCGAGACTTGCGCCTTGGACGAAAGGGCTTCCACCTCATCCAGGAACAGCGTGCCTCCCTCGGCGTCGCCGACCAGTCCGCGGGTGCTTTCGCGGCCGTCGGTGAAGGCCCCCTTCGAATGCCCGAACAGCTCGTTTTCGACCAGCGAATCCGGCAAGGCGCCGCAGTTGATCGGAATGAAGGGGCGGTTGCGCCGGGGACCCAAATAATGAATCGCGCGTGCCGCGAGTTCCTTGCCGGTGCCCGTCTCGCCGGAAATAAGGACGGTCGCCGGGCAATCGGCATACCGAGCGATCAACGACAATGCCTCGCGAAACGCGGGCGCCTCGCCGATCAGGTTGAGCTCTTCGAAGATCTCCACGCTGTTCCCCCCGGGAGCCCTACGCCGCACGGCGATGCCGGCCGGGCTCCACAACAACGGCTATTGACTCGCTGCGAGACACCGGCGGCAACTCCTGCGCCGATGACATCGCACCTCCTGCGACCCGATCCCATGCTCTCACCTGCGGCCGGACGACACGCCTTCTGCACCCGGCCGGACTCGGGACAGGCGGCAGTTTAGCCGCGGGCCTAGGCCATGGTCGATACGTAGAGTTACGTAGTAAGGGGGTCGCCAGACGCTTGACTCGACGCGCCCGAATGCGCTGGACGCAGGGCGATCGGGCACTGCCGGGTGCGGGAGCGCAGCCGAGCGGGTTACCAGCTTACTGGCAGGGTCTCCAGCCCCCGGATCGTCAGCGTCGGCTTCCAGCGCAGGCCGTCCGGATTCTCCGGACGCAAGCCCGGCAATCCAAGCAAGATCGTCGCCAATCCGCATTCCAGCTCGATGCGCGCGAGCCGGGCACCGAGACAGTAGTGGATGCCTCCGCCAAAAGCCAGTGCCTTCGGCTCGGACGACGGCCGATCGAGCCGGAAGCGATCGGGCTCGGCATAGACCGACGCGTCGCGGTTCGCCGCCCCGAGGTTCACATAAATTAGTCCGCCCGCCGGCACGGCGATTCCCTCGACCGACAGGTCCCGGAACGCCGTACGCGCCGCGATGTGGACCGACGGCTCGTAGCGCAGGCTCTCGTCGACGGCCGCGCCAATCAGTTCCGGATCAGCCCGGACCGGCGCCAGCTCGGCCGGATGGCGAAACAGACTCCACAAGGCATTGCCGAGCATGTTGGCCGTGGTCTCATGCCCGGCCAGGAACAGCAGGGTAATGTTCGCGATGATCTCGTCTTCGCTGAGACGATCGGTCCCCTCCTCGGCCCGCAGCAACAGCGAGATCAGATCGGCTCCCGGCGCCCGCCGCCGCGCCGCAAGCAGATGACGGAAATAGTCCTCGAACAGCTCGGCGGCGCGGTTCGCCGCGGCGAGTTCCTCGGGGTTCAAGGGCGTGATCTCCAGCACCTTGACCAGCGCCCGCGTCTCCCGCTCGAACAGCGGACGATCCGCCTGGCTGAGATTCATCAGCGCACAGATCACGGCGATCGGGAACGGGTAGTTGAAGGCGCTGACGAGGTCGGCCGTCCCCCGTCCCTTCAGTTTGGCCAGCAAGCGCTCCGCCTCGGTCATCGCCAGACGCCGCAGTTCCGCGGCTTGCTTGACGCCGAAGGCCTTGCTCAGAAGCGTCCGCAACCGGGTATGCTCGGGCGGGTTCATCAGCAGCAGGAAGCGCCCGACCATGCGGAACGCCGGCTCGTCCATGATGTGCGGCCCATAACGACGTACCGCACTGGCGGCGAAATCGCGGCCGAGCCCTGGATTGCGCAGGACGGTATCGGCGACCCCATGGCGCGTGACCAGCCAGACCCCTGGCGCCATCGGCAACAGCGGCCCCATATCCCGCAGCCGCGCATAGGTCGGATATGGATCGGCGAGGAAGTCGGGGTTGGCGAGATCGATGGGTTGGAAGCTCATATTTGGTCATTGCACCGTTTTGCGGAAGTCTTGTTTCCTGCTGCTGCGCGGCTTCTTCCACCACAGGGGCAATTCATGAATTGCCCCTGAACGCCTCCATGATAAGGTCTTTGTTCGAAGGCAATCGAACCAAGTCTTCGCATCCGTCATTTCCAGAACCTTCGGCTGGTCATTCGCACAACCTTTAGCGTTTTGTTTCCGCAACCATCGAGATCAGCGTTCCCGCCGAAGCGGGCATCCAGGCCTCGGGTCAAATCCCTCGGACCTCTGTATCGAGCTTGAGCGCAAACCTTACTGCTCGTAAACACAGTAACGCCATCCCAGTGCGTATCGGAAATCGGGATGGTGGGTGAATAAGGCCACGATGGCGGGACGTTTTTGCAAGCGACAAAGCGCTGCGAAGACGAGGAGCGCTTCCCGCGCCCCCCGCCTCCGGTAAAGGGCGCGGCGCCCAAACCGGTCATGTGCGGCTCACCCGCGAAAGGGTTCCGGAAGCGGAGGTAGTGTGCTCCGGTTATCTGACCTCAACGGGATACCACTGGGAACGGGAGCGCCGTTTGCAGGGCTGTCCCGCCGGACAGAGTGACCACGATATGGCCGGTCGCGCTACCGGCGGGGACGGTCACCGTGAGGAAGGTGCTGGCTGATGCCTGAATGCTTGACGGATCCGCGTGCACCGACCCGAAGGCTACGTCGGTGACCAGTGACTTGCCGGTGGCGTCGGTAAATCCTTGCCCGAGCAACCCGATCGTTTGGCCCACGCTACCGGCCTGCGGCACCGCGAAGACCGTCGCTTGTGGAGCCGGTGAAGTCGGCGTCAGTTTGTAGATGACGCCGTAGCCCGACGACGGTTGCGTGGCGGTCGCCGTATTGCCACCATGCACGGTCGTGCCGAACAGGTTCCCATTGGTGTGCAGCAGGAGTGTCGATTCCGGCGTCGCACCTTCGGCTGGCTTACCGAAACCAAGTAAATATTCGATGTTGGCATATGGAAAGTCATTCGAGAGATGAAACAAGTAGAGCGAACCTGCGTGAGCGGCTTGTTGACTACCGGCACCCACAAAGCCTTCTAACGCTGGGACTAATGTCAAACCAGCCGTTGGGTTCATGGTCGTCAGGTCGTCGAAGACTCGTATCTGGACCGATACCGGCGGCGTGAGCTTGACATAGAAGGCAGAGCCGTAATCAAACCCGGGACCCCCACTAGCATAGTAGCCGTACGTGGTGCCCCAGAATGCCCCTTGATAATCTCGGGTCAGCGGACCGTTAGGCTTCGCGCTTTCGTTGCGGGGATTCATGTGATCAAACTGAAAGGTGTGCAAAACCGTCAGTCCGATCTTCGGGTCAAAGCTGAAAAAGGTGCCGTACGGGTTCGGTCCTTCAGTCGTTGGCCCGCCGAAGGTCGCCGTGCCGTACAACTTGCCGTCCAGGCCGATCGCTAGCGGTCCCATCGGATTGGTCCCATCGGTAGGCTGGAAGTTGTGCAATACCTTGAAGCTGCCACCCTTGGGTCCTATCTGATACAAGGTACCGTCGTTACTCGAGCCACCCGACGACATTACCCCGTAAAATAGGCCATTGGCTCCTTGGATGGGAGGGCTCTCCGGCTTCGCGCCCTCAGCCGGTGACAGCAACCGCAACGTGTGCGGCTTGCCGGTCGACGACAGCTTGAAGATTGCTGCCTGACCCTTCCCTGTGCCCTGACTGGTTCCATACAACAAACCGTCGGCGCCTAAGGTCAGGCCCCCCTGGGGATGGCAGAGCTTCGGCGGAAAGTCGTAAATCTTCTTGAAAACGGTTCGATTCGGGCTTAGCCGGAAGGCTGTCCCGCAGCCATGTTGGCCGCCGTCTGGAGTGGTTCCATACACATTGCCATTGCGTCCCTGGGCCAGCAGCCCCGTCGCGCTGGGGTAGGCGCCATCGGTTTGCGAGAAACTGTGGGCAACGGAATAGACGATAGGCGGCGGATCAGCGGTTACTGGCGGAGCCCAACATACGGTACCGGATAGAACCATGCCGGCCGTTATGGCATGACGCAGCGAATTTGCTGTCGGGATCATTGTGAAAGCGTCCATCGTGATCTCCTGACGGGTAAGGTTATTTGAAGGGCATCCGACGCCCCCGAAATCCTGGGGCAGGCCATCGTGACGGTCATTCTCGTCATCGATTCTGCGCTCCTCGAGTGGCCTGGCCGGCCCATTCGTCCCCGGCAACGGGTCGTCGCTCGTCGGTGAAGGCGTCCCTAGGCGGGGCCTTCTCACGAGGGGTTTCGCCGCCCCTTGGCCGTCGACCAACGAACGAGACGCTGATGATCAGGCCGAGCACAAGGCTCTTGAATGCCTTTCACTCGTCTGGTTGGGCTCAATCCATGCAACGGGTCCGCGGAGCCCCGGCAGGTAAACTTGTGAAGAAAGTTAGCAGAAGATCTTGTGCTCGGGCGACAAAAGCTGCTAACCCGGACCAGCCAAAAATCGAGGGTTGCGGTCGGGACGGGAGTTACGCCCTGCCCCCAGTCAGATCCGTGCGAGCAGCACTACCGCACATGGTTCCTAACCCCCCGCCCCACCCCTTCTGATACCAGGTCTTGGTTTAAATAATAAACCCGACTTGTAGATCGGCCTTCACCCCGAATATCCCCATCTCTCGCGACCATCGCGCGAATACATCCCACCTAGTTATACGTCTCGCAAGCTTGCGAAGGTAGCGGGTATGTCCCCCGGCGTCAGAATAGTTGTCGCCTCTAATGTTCCGAGTGAAAGGAGATTAGAGGATCATGAGCATGATGAAAGCAACGTATTCCGAGGGCTTCAAAGAGCAGGCGCTGAAGAAGGTCT
>NZ_SRSH01000031.1 GCF_006175985.1 Methylotetracoccus oryzae
GGTCTGCTTCTTCTTCTGGTCATAGGCCAGCGAGGCGAAGGTCGTCTGTTTCATCCGGTCACCGCGTTCACGTGCTCTGTTGGCGATAGCTTACCAGCCGCATTTGTTCAGAGGCTCCCTAGCATACGAAGTAAAGGCTACGAATCGCCCATCAGCAGAAATGTGAATGCTCCACGGCGATACGTCATTCGCTTGATTTCCATCGGAATCAACACTCACTCTGGTGGTCTCGTGAGTGTTAAGGTCATGAACAAAGATATCTCCGGCATCGTTGGTATCGCCAGGGACAAGATTGCTTGCGTCGGAGCGAAACGCAACGAATCGTCCGTTGTCGGAAATGGCCATATCATATGAGTCCCCGTTTGCCTGATTTCCGGACGAATCCACGCTAACGCGTGTGGTTTCATGAGTCACTCGGTCGTGCACAAAAACGTCGGAATGGAAACTAGTATCTGTAGGGACCAGATTTTTTGCCACTGAGAAAAAAGCGATTAATCGTCCGTCTGCAGAGATATCGACGTCCCAAGCATGCGATGGGTTCGCTGAAGGGGCAATTTGTTGCTGGCCGTTACTGTCGACGCTGACACGGGTCGTGCGACCCGTCACCCGGTCATGTACGAACACATCTTGTGCCTGGTTCGTGTCGCCCGTAACCAGGTTACTGGCATCGGATAAGAATGCGACATAGCGCCCATCGGCAGAAACACTCGCACCATACGACTTGCGGTTCCCTTGCTGTCCCGACGAAGTGATGCTCGCTCGGCTAGTGTCTCCAATCGCCTCGACATCGGGGGCCATGCCTATGCCGAGCACGACCAGCAGGGGGATAGCGGTGCGGGTGTTGAAGTGCCCTGCTGCACTCGCAACCAGTGAGCAAATGAGGCTCTCTGCCGGAAACGTTCTCATGGTTCGGTACTCCATCTGCTTTGACTAAATCGATCCTGGTACCAAGAGGCCGCTGCGACCGCGCAGTTGGCCTGAAGTTGCCCACTAGTGGGCGAAAAACTTGGGTGCAAGAGTCCCACCCTGACACTCAGCTCTCTACCATTAAGGACGCTGTCTGTACATATATCCTTGTATCACCAAGTCATCAGCACATACGGGTAAAAGGCCCAGGTTCGATTAATCGAGCGTCAGTCCTTCTTGACTCGTCACCATTTCGCCCTCGGCCGCTGTTGGCTTCCTCGGCCGCCCGCGTGGCTTTGGCTCCCGCCGCTGGCCGGTCATCCGCTCTGTCGTGTCCAAGAAGCGTGGACTGCCCACCGGCTGATTCTGTTGAACCTCCAGGCGGATCGCGGCTAATGCCTCCGCGTCGAAGTGCGGCCGGAATAACGCTCGGTAGGCCTCAAGGCGACGGCTCTCATCCGCACCCAACGCCAAGTAGATCGCGTGAGGCGTCACCAGTCGATTCGCCCGTCCCTCCCCGCTACACCGGTGACTGCTCCACGCATAAGCGTCCGGGGCATTGACCATCCCGGCCCGCACTGGGTTGAGTTCAATGTAACGCAGACAGGACAACAGATACGCGTCGGCATCCACCAGCGACGACTTATAGCGACTGTCCCACAGCGTCCCGGTGCGCCGATAGCTGCGGTTGATGTACTGAACCCAGCGAGATCATCAGCCGGGCCATCGCGCCCGCCTCGGGCAGGGTGACTAAGAGATGGACATCGTTTCTCATCAGCACATACGAGCAAGAAAAGGGGTCCAAGAAAAGGGGGCAGGTTACTTTCCTGTTCCATCCTTCGGTTTCCTTGGCCGCCCCTGAGGAACAATCTTGGCGCGTCGGCCAGCCATCGCCTCGATCTCCTCCTGAAACTTGCCGGAGCCGAGTGCGCAATCCTTGTTCAGATGCGCGCGTACTGCCTCAAGATCATAGGCCGCAAGCGGTTGCTTGAACAGTGCGCGATAAGCCAGTGCACGCGCCTCGGAACTGGCAGCAAGTCGGCGATACTCCTCCGGTTCGGTTAGTCAGTGCATGGCGGCGTCACCGGCATGCGAACGGTAGCTGGACCAAAGGTAATCCCCAGGATCAGTGACCATGTCGGCGCGCACCGGTTTGAGCTCGATATAGAGCATGCACCTCAGCAGGTAGCGTTCGCTCTCGACCAAGCTCGACTTGAAGCGCCCTTAGAACAGGATTCCCGAGCGCCGGTAGGTCGCATTGACATAGCGCCTCAAGCGGCGCCCACCCGATTGCATCAAGCACGGCATCGCACCCCGCTCCTCGCCCGACGCCAGCGGTTGGACATGGTTTGTCGTCAGCACCAACGCGTGAAGTGACAGCGGTTCCTCACCAGCGCTTAGCGAAGGTATTCCGGGTAAGCGCTGCGGTCGCCAGCGTGGAAAAAGAGAGAGCCTGACGATTATTCCCGCGCTGCACGATGTGCTGCGGAACATCTGGCAAGTCGAGGCGAATAAGGCACGCCATAGCGGGTGAGGATCAGTCGGGACACTTCCAGGTCAGCACAAAATGTAACCTGTCCCGTTTCTTTCTGTGACTTCAGTTCCGATCAGAAGGAATAGTAGCAGCCATCAAATACTCAAGATCATGACCAGTCCCGCCACTCGATCAGCCCAGCGATACGGACTGAACCACTGAGCGTGACCCAACATTACGCCCGTTCGTCGGCTAGGCAATCCGTACGAGTACGCATGTCAATTTAATGACGAAGGGCGCATCCTGTCCCAGGATCCCAGGCTGGGGCGCGGCACCCATTTAACTTACTACCATTTCGGTTACTGAGGTGCCGTAAGTAAGCCGCTTCCCGAGCAGTTAGGCATGTACGCTTCTGGCGTTCTGTGGATTATCCTAGCCAAAATAATGTGAAATGGTGTAGCTGAAAAAGCTGGACATCTTGATCTTGCAGTTTATTGGGTTCCGCCCCACATCGACGTGTATAGCGTGGGATTTGTCCCTAGTATCTATTGGGCTCTGGTGAATCACATATCGGCTGCTATGAAATGCATATTTACTATCTAATAACCCATAGATGAGAGAAAAATGAATAGGAATTCGCATCTTGAGTCGAAACCATCTCGTCGGTCTTTCCTTCAACCGGGTTTCTGGTCGGCGGTCGATGTGCCGACGGTTGTCCGCCGCCGCATCGCCGCAGTGCGCAAGCACGCCCAAACGGCGCCCGGATACCGACCGTGCGTTGTTGCCCGGCTACTCTTCTTGGCCCAAATTGCTGTGGGGCTTGCAACGATCGGCCGGCCCGAGTCCTGCGAGGCCGCAACACTCCCCGTGGGATTTGCGGAGACCCAGGTCGCGAGTGGCCTGTTGCAACCTACCGCAATGTCCATCGCCCCTGATGGCCGCATTTTTGTCTGTCAACAAGGCGGCCGCCTGCGTGTGATAAAGAACGGCGTGTTGTTACCGAAACCGTTCGTGACTCTGGCGGTGAATGCAGTGGATGAGGGGGGGCTCCTCGGTGTCGCGTTCGACCCGAATTTCACCAGCAATAGGTTCGTCTATGTGTACTACACCGCCAATACAGCCCCGCCCCATAATCGCGTCAGCCGATTCACTGCCCAGGGGGACCTAGCTGTACCGGGCAGTCAGCGGGTCATTCTGGACCTGAATAATCTGACTAATTCCAGACACTACGGAGGCGCGATTCACTTCGGACGGGATGGCAAGTTGTATATCGCGGTAGGTGATAATGACGTCGGAACCAATGCTCAGACGCTTTCCAACCTTTTTGGAAAGCTGCTCAGAATAAATTCCAATGGTACGATCCCCTCGAATAATCCGTTTTTTTCAACAGCATTGGGAAAGAATCGTTCAATCTGGGCCTTGGGCCTGCGCAATCCGTTCACGTTCGCAGTACAGCCCGGAAGCGGCCGGATCTTTCTCAATGACGTTGGCCAATCGAACTGGGAAGAGATTGATGACGGACATAGCGGCGCCAACTATGGGTGGCCGGAGACGGAAGGTCCGACCTCGGATCCGAGATTCGTGTCTCCGGTCCATGCGTATCGGACTGGCAGCCTGGGTTCCTGTGCGATCACCGGCGGCACTTTCTACAACCCACCGATCAGGATGTTTCCGGCCGGCTACGTAGGGACTTACTTTTTTGCGGATTATTGCGGCGGCTGGATACGGCGCTACAGCCCTAGTACTGGCCAGGTGCGCGGCTTCGCCACCGTCATTGTCCAGCCGGTCGACCTGGACGTGGCAACGGACGGAAGCCTTTACTACCTGCGACGGGAAGGCGCAACGGCGCGCGGCGCGATCAGGCGAATACGATACGTCGGTCAGTGAGCTCAGCCCCGCCCTTCGGCGTCGGTGGTTAGCGCGCATTTAACGATCCGCTCATCGCGGTAGCGGGCGGAACGCTGATACCGAAGCGGGCGGACTGCTTTCCGGCTTACCGTTGCCCGACGCCGGGGCAAACTGCCTGGGCGCGATAGTCTTTTAAAAAAGAGAAAAGGGTCAGGTTACTTTTCCGCGCCATCCCTCGGTTTCTTCGGCCGCCCCTGTGGAACAATCTGGGCACGTCGGCCCACCATCACCTCGATCGGCTCCTGAAACTTGCCGGAGCCGAGTGCGCAGTCCTTGTTCAGATGCGCACGTATTGCCTCAAGATCATAGGCTGCAAACGGTTGCTTGAACAGTGCGCGATAAGCCGGTTCACACGCCTCGGAACTGGCAGCGAGTCGGCGATACTCCTCCGGCTCGGTTAGCCAGTGCATGGCGGCATCACCGGCATACGAGCGGTAGTCGGACCAATGGTAATCCCCCGGATCGGTCACCAAGCCGGCGGCCCGTACCGGGTTGAGCTCGATATAGCGCAACACGTGAGCAGGTAGCGTTCGCTGTCCACCAAGCTCGATTGGTAGCGTCCTTCGAACAGGATTCCCGAGCGCCGGTAGGTCGCATTGACATAGCGCCCGAAGCGGCGACCGACCCATTGCATCAAGCCGGAAACCCGACCCGGCGCCTCTCCCAACGCCAGCAGGTGGACATGGTTAGTCATCAGCACGAACGCGTAGAGCTTGCAGTTGTTCTTCACCAGCGCTTCGCGCAGGTATCCGCGGTAGACGCTGTAGTCATCGTCGTGGAAGAAGAGCGCCTGCCGATTGTTCCCGCGCTGCACGATGTGCTGCGGAACCTTCGGCACGTCGCGGCAAGGAAGGCGAATCACAGACCGGCGAGGATGCGCTAGGATGCTTTCGTGCGAACACGACAAGTAGCCTGTCCCCTTTGCCGGACCTCCAGTCAAATGTCACATGATGCGCTGATCCAACTGGCAAGCATCCTAGTGCTGGGAGCAGCGGCCCAGTTGGCTGCCTGGCGCTTCGGCGTCCCGTCGATATTACTGCTCTTGCTGACGGGCATCGGCGCCGGTCCCGTGACCGGGCTCGTCCATCCCGATGCCTTGTTGGGTGAACTGCTGCTACCCATCGTGTCGCTGTCGGTAGCGGTGATCCTGTTCGAGGGTGGCTTGAGTCTGGATATCCGCGAACTACGACACATAGGTGGCGTTCTGTCCCGGTTGACCACGCTGGGTGTCGTGGTTGCCTGGCTGATCACCACCGTCACGGCGCACTTCATGCTGGGGTTCCGCTGGGGACTCGCCGGCCTTCTCGGTTGCATCCTCGTCGTTACGGGACCCACTGTGATCGGGCCTATTCTGCGACAACTGAGGCTCGGCGGGCGCATCGGATCCCTGCTGCGTTGGGAGGGCATCACGATCGACCCGATCGGCGCAATCATGGCCGTCATGTTCTTCACCGCAGTCCGCGCCGGCGAGTTTCAGGCGGGGACCGTGAACGCTCTCCAGACGGTCGGTCTCGCCGCAGTGGTCGGGGGCGCGACGGGCTACATCGCGGGTTGGGTGCTGATCGTCAGCCTGACCCGGTTCTGGATTCCGGACGTGCTGCACAGCGTCGTGACCTTGTCCCTCGTAATCGCGGCATCGACCACTGCCAATCTGCTGCAGAGCGAATCCGGCCTGCTTGCAGTAACCATCATGGGCATAGTCGTTGCCAATCAGAAGCAGATGGCGATTCAGCACATCGTGGAGTTCAAGGAAAGCATCACGGTGGTCTTGATCTCGAGCTTGTTCATCATCCTGACCGCCCGTCTGCGTTGGGAGGAGTTGACCGCGCAGGGCTGGCTTGGGCTCTCCTTTGTACTCGTGCTCATCCTGCTAGGGCGCCCGGCAGCGGTGTTGCTCTCGACGGCCGGTTCGGCATTGACGTGGCGCGAACGCCTGTTTCTTTGCTGCATGGCCCCTCGGGGCATTGTTGCCGTGGCCGTCTCTTCCGTGTTTGCGTTGGAAATGGTGCCGCTCGGGTACCCGCAAGCCGGCGAGCTGGAGTCGGTCACCTTGCTCGTGGTCTTCATCACGGTGTTGGTCTACGGACTGGGTGCAGCACCGTTGGCGCGGGCCCTCGGCTTGGTAGCCCACAATCCGCAAGGCATCCTGTTCGCTGGGGCCCATGCCTGGGCACGGGCTATCGCGCAGGCACTGCAGCAGGCGGGGCAGACCGTTCTTCTGGTCGACAGCGACCCGAACCTCGTGCGGGCCGCCCGTATGAGCGGCTTGCCGAGCTTCCATGGCAGCATCCTTTCGGAACACACCTTCAATGCCATCGACTACGGGGGGCTATCCCGACTGCTGGCGGTCACGCCCAACGACGCAACGAACGCGCTGGCTTGCATGCGGTTTCGGGATGTTTTTGGCCGCAGTGAGGTCTACCAGTTGGCCCCGGACTCCGCCGACCCTGGAGCCCTGCAGAGTGTTTCCCCGCACCAGCTTGGCCGAGTGTTATTCGGCGCCGGTCACACGTACGCGAATCTGGCGTACTGTTGCGGTGCAACTCCCGAGGTTAAATGCACCCGTTTGACCGAGGCCTTTCAGTATCAGGATTTCGTCGCGATGCACGGCGACGGTGTGATCCCGCTGTTCGTGCTGAAGCCGAACGGTGCTCTGATCGTGTTTACGTCGGCTGGAGCGCGCGAACCTGCCGCCGGAGACATGCTGTTCAGTTTCGTTTGCACTACCCGGGAAGCGGCGGCTGATGATTGCGAATGATCGGCATAAGGGGCGCCCTCGCTTTCAGTTCTCCTCTCTGCGATTCACGGGATCACCCACGTGCAGCGGTAGCTACGCCAATCTTGATCCCCCGACTCGGTCACCATGCCCGCCCGCACCGGGTTAAGCTCGATGTCGCGCATGCATGTGATGCGGGTAGCGTTCGCTCTCCATCAAGGTCGCTTTGAACAGGGTTCCCGAGCGCCGATATGCGACATCGGCATACCGCCTGTAGCGGCGACCGACCGATTGCATCAAGCCGGAACCGCTACCCGGAGCCTCGCTCACCGCCCTCAGGTGGGCGTGGTTCGTCATCAGCACGAACGCGTAAAGCTTGCAGCCGTTCATCACCAGGGCTTCGCGCAGGTATTCGCGATAGTCGCTGTAATCGTCGTTGTGGAAAAATGAAGCTGACGATTATCGCCGGACTGCATGAGGCGTTGCGGAACACCCGGCAAGTCGAGGCGAATAAGGCGCGCCATAGCGGATAGGGATGAGCGGGATGCTTTCCGGCTGCCTATGGGCGACCCCTTGCCCGGATAAGCGGGTTTGGGGACCTAAATCTGGTAGCCTGTCTCGAAGCAGGGCGGCGCAGGGACGGATCGGAGCAATGGGCCTCCTCCGCGCCCCTCGACCGCAGGGGCCGCCCAACACGGGTGCGCCATCGTTCAGACCCCCATGCCGGCGGAATGACCAGCCAGTCGGCGCAACCCAATCGACATCCACACAATCCTGACGGAACCCGGCTCATGCAACTCGACTATGAATTTCTCGCGCTCCAGGAAGCGGTCAACTATCGGAGAGCCATCCTGCGCGAGTTCTCCAGCGGTCTGAAAGGGGAGGTGCTCGAGGTCGGATGCGGGGTTGGCCAGATCAGCCAGGAATTGTTGTCACGGCCAGGCATCACACGCCTCACCTGTCTCGAACCGGATAGCCAGTTCCTGGTCGAGCACGCGCGAAACGCGCCGGGAGCCGAACTGATCCACGGCATCGCACGAGACTACGCGACGCGTTTCACACCGGACTGCATCGTCAGTGTCAATGTGCTGGAGCACATCGAGGACGATCAGGAGGAGCTCGGTTTGTACCGCCGGATGCTGAGCGCACGGGAGGGCACCCTGTGCCTGCTGGTGCCGGCCTGCCCCGAGCTTTACGCCCCGATCGACAGGAAGTTCGGACATTTCCGCCGCTACCACCACCGGGAGCTGCGGCAGAAACTGCAGGCCGCCGGCTTCAAGACGACCGACCTCCACTATCTGAACAGCGTCGGCTATATCGCCTGGGCCCTGGTGTTCAAGGGACTGGGCAGGACCGCCTTCGACCCACACAGCGTGCGGTTCTACGACCGCTGGATTTTCCCGTGGGTACACCGGCTGGAAACGACCCTCTGCCGTCCACCGCGAGGCCAGAGCCTGGTCGCGTTGGCGCGCTGAGCCCGCAGGAGGGCGGGGCATGCAAGCGTCCGGTTTGCTGGTTCTCTTGCCGGTCGGATTTTTCGTCCTGGCCGGTAACGCCGGCCGGATCTGGGTACCCGAGCAGGTGGCGCGCGACCCGCGGCAGCGCGGGCTCATCGCGGCCTTCGCGCTGACATCCTGCTGGGCGGGCCTGGGAAGCGTGGTGCTGAGCTTCGGACATCACCTGGCGCGGCTCCCGGTGAGCCTGTGGTGGCTCGCGGGGATCCTCGCGTTACTTGGCTTCGACCGGCTGCAGCGCAAGCGCTTCCGCCCACACGCATCCGCGGAATTGCCCGACGGGGAACGGATGTCGACGGCCGAGAAACGCGTCACCGTCGCCCTGATGCTGTCTGCCGGCGCCGCCCTGGCCATGGGTCTGCTGTATCCGCCCAACAATGGCGACTCAATCATCTATCACCTGCCTCGGCAACTGATCTGGATCAGTGAACGAACCGTGTGGCCCCAGGCCATGCCGTTCCCGCACATGAGCGTCATGCCGGCACTGTCGGAGTGGGTATCGGTCCAGCTGTACGTGCTGGCCGGCAGTGACCGGCTGTCATTTCTGGTGCAGTGGGTTTCCTACGTCACCTGTTGGGCACTGCTGGATGCGATCCTGCAGCAGGACGGAGCATCCCGCACAGCGCGCCTTTATGCCGTGGCGTTTTTCGCCTCGCTGCCCGCCGCCTTCTATCAGGCGTCGAACAACAAGAATGATCTGTTCCTGACCGCATGGCTGCTGCTCCTGTGGCTCGTCGCACGGCGCTGCATTGCGCTGAGAACGAACGGGCTCGGGGCGTCCATGCTTGCCGGAGTCTCGGCGGGCTGCGCGATGCTCGCCAAGGGCACGGCGGTGGTCTACCTGCCAGCCATCGGCATGGTCGCCGGGCTGCGTTTCATCGCCAACCGGGCGCGCTTCAGCGCGATCGGCGGCGGCGCTTTCGTCTCTGCCGCGGCAGTGATCACTGCCTTGCACTATGTGCCGACCTTCGTGCTGTTCGCATCAGGCGACACCGCGACGGAAGGCAGCGTACTCAATGGCCGAATCCTCTCCGCGAGTTCGGCCGTGTCGGTCCTGGTACGCAACCTCGCCCTGCAGTTCGCGTTGCCTTTCGAATCCTGGAATCGCACGCTGGAGGCTACAACGACCGCGGCCTTGGCGTTCCTGGGCCAGGGTCCATCCGATCCCGATACGACGTTCATGGCGACCCGGTTTGCCGTGATCTACACGCCCTTTCTCGAAGACTCCGCTACGGCGCTTATTCACTTCGCGCTGGCCTTGTGGCTGTGTGCCGGCGGCTTTCTGCGTGTGCATCCCGGCCCCCAGCGTTGCTGCGCACGCGAATCGGCAGCGCTGTTCGCATTGTCCCTGCTCCTGTTCTCGGTCGTCTTCCGCTGGCAGCCATGGCATTCCCGGCTGCTGATCCCGGCCGTGGCTTTAGCCGCGCCGGGTATCGGCCTGATGATCGCGTCCTGGCGCCCCCGCCCGTGGCCCGCGGTCGCTATCGCTGCACTGTGGCTCTGGCTCTTGCCGGCAGCGGCCAACTGGTCGCGACCGCTCGCCGGTAAGGTCACTCCGTGGATGCTCGATGAAGACGGAGCGGTCGGGCGGTCGGGCCGTGGGGCCAACCTGCTGCCACCGATCGGCCGTGTATTGCGGGAGGCGTCGGTACACTCCGTGTGGCTCGACACCTCCACCAGTCCGATGCACGCCGCCTTACGCTACCTCCCGTTGTCGACGCAGTACGGCTTTCCGACCCAGGGCGCCCCACGAAGCCGCTTCGACTCCGTGCTGACCAACCTGCCGGACACCGAGCTCTCACGCTATACGCGCAAACTGATTCACGGACTGGTCCCGGTCGTGGACTTCGAGGGCTGGCGGCTGTTTCTGCGACGGGAAGCGTATCGCGATCTGGAACGGTTCGGTGCGCTGCCCCCGGTGACCGGCGTCGCGACCGTGGCGGGTCTGGCCCCGATGCTAGGCCCCTATCCCGAATTCAAGCTGCCGCTCTTCGCCAACATCGGACCTTCGGGGGCCGAGTTCTGGACGCTCGCCGGCACGCACCCGGACCGACTGGAAATCGCACTGGCGCGCTACGCGGGCTCCGCTCGCTTCTCCATCCTCGTCGACGGGGCCGTGGCCGGCAGCATCGCGGTGGACGGCACCCGCCCCACTGCGGCAGTGACTCTGAAACTGGGTGCCAGTGCGACACCACAGCGCATCGAAATCAGGCCCGAGCAGATCGATCAGACGGCGGCGCAGGCAGCCGATGCTTCGGCGCGCCTGCTCAAGATCCAGGCCACACCGTCCGCCGGGCAATAGCAGGGGGCCAGCCGAATTTCGGCGCTCGCGTGCGCGCCCCCCGACCCGAAGTCAGGTTACCCTTCCGCGCCAGCCTGTCATCTCCTTGGCCGCGCCTGGCGAGAATTCTTGGGGCGGCACCCGCCAACGCAGCGATCTCCTGCCGAAACTTTCCGGCACAAAGGGGCAGCTTTCATTCAGATGGACGAGAAAAAGGCCCTCGCTCGATTTCTCGCCGCTCAGCCACCGGCATCGCGCCGAATTCCCCGATGTATGGCGGCGACCACAACTTCGCGACGTGGTCGTTAAGAAAGCCTCCGATCCTGATGACCCGCCGGCATTTGCCTAAACAGAAGGACTCCCTAAGGAACGTCACCATCGCGCCACTATCTGAACGGTTGACGTACCGGCTCCCTTTTTCAAACTCATCAAAGGACTTCGCCTGATAGACGAGCGAGTTGAAATGCGACTTCAAGGCGTCCTGAATGTACTCAGAGTCCGTTACCAAAAAAACTGGAATCTCCTCGGTAAGGCGCATCAAAGGTGCCAAACACTCATCCAATTCCTCCGGAACACGATGCGGCCTTCGCGCCTGCTTCACGCCTTCCGTGACTCTGATCCTGATCCCGAGCCGCCTGAACAAGTGATGCTGTTCCGAAAACTCCCGGACCTCGCGCCCGATAATGGCAGAGGGCTTAGCGACCAGGGGCTCTGTCGACTGTCCACGGCGGCTTCCACGCCGCGCTAGGCATGCAGTGCCCAACAAGTTGAATGCGACCATTCTTTTACTCAGCTTCTTCCCCTGCTTCACAACCTCGTAAAGGCGGCCTCCAATCCGTATACTGTCCTGAAGCCTCAACGCACGTATAAATTGCCGGTTCTCCCCCTCCGAGATGTTTGTGATACTAATATTGTCAAATGGTGAGAACAATTCCTCCCAACGACAATGTGCGACGCCACCGGTAACACCCCAAAGAAACTCCGCCTCATAGCCATAAACCCTTGCGAAGTCACTAATACGACGGAGCAGAAGAAACCGGTGTCCAACACCGTTACCCGGTTTGCAAACCACGATAACCTTCTTTTGCATGCAATTCCCCTCTGCATGGTCGACTCATGGAATTCAAGCGCGTTTGCGCGCTTATCCCATAATGTCGCACCCAGAGCGTCACAACGGCAATCGCACGAAAATTCTAGACCATTAGCCTTTAGTGCGCGGAACGGCAGGGGAAAAATACCCAGACAGCGGATTAGGCTAGTTCGATATATTTACTCCACCCACTACCGGCGTACATGACTCTGACGAAATAACATCCTTTCGATTAATAACAGGAGATCGCGGGCCGAAGCGAGAGAACGCGCGCCGCCCGCTCGTTTATCGTCGTTTCCTCATGATGTTTCGGCACTTCCCATGCCTGTATCCGTATGCTTCGGGAGAAGCAGTAGAGGCACCTTGGGCTGTATGAATAATATGCTCCGGCCTATTGGTTGCTAGGTGCAGCCGGAGACTCAGGGTCACCTTGAATGAAAGCGTTAACCTTAAGGCTCCGCGTATGTAGCCATCTTCTCCACTGCGTATGCAGGACAATTCTTGCAGTTCCGCCTGCATTTGAACCATGTTTTCGGCACGCCGCCCTCAACCCGGAACGGTGCGCCTACGCCCAGCGCCAGGACGGGCCGCGCTAAGCCCTTATCACCTCAAACCCGCCGTGCGTAGGCTCCTGACCCTCGGGCTGGCACTTAAACAAGTCTGTTCCCAATTCGGGCAATAGCTATTCCGTGCCGAAACCCTCCAGACGCCGCACGAACACCTGCCCGCGCCTTCTCTCTTCAGTCACGACCGCAGCGCATCGCGCACAGCGAGACGCGGAATGGCTTTGCAGGGCCCCTGTTACCTCGCTAGCGTCATGCTAATGCCGTCTTTTAAAGTATTCCTTACCAAGTGCACCAATGCCCTTAGGAGTCCCCACACCACATTTGAAATTGACATAGTCTGTGGGAGCATCGGTGACTGGATTGATCAATACTGCCAAATCAAACGCCCACAGCACATACCCGATTTTCTTTTCTTCCAGATAGTCCAACATTTGCCGTGCCAAACTCGGGAGCTCCGGCCGGCATCCCTTTCTGCTTGCTGTAGCGTTGAAGGCCGTCACCATAATCGGCACCTTCTTCGACATAAACCCCCAGTCCCGTTCCCACGAAGCACGATCCCTGGCGTCCTTATTAATGAAAGGATGCACTCCGTATATAAGCTTCCGCTCCGGATCATTTAGAATGAACTCTTCACTCAGGTAGTGGGCGTTGCGCACCCCCTCCACAATAATTGCATTCTTGGCCCCTGAACTACGAATCGCGTCTATAACGGGCTGTGTCGCCTTCTTGAGCTTGGACCAATTCGCCGATGTGTTCTGCTTCAATCCCGGTTCGTTGAAAACCTCAAACATAACACCCGAGTCATCCTTAAAGATCGGAGCCAATTGACGCCAGGCGCGGACGGTAACCTCAGACGGAAGATATGGCAGGCCTCTATCCGGATCATCCATGCCATCCTCCGGTGACCACTTCACCATATTTACAATCACGTTGAATCCGCGGGACCGCGCCAGCCTTACGGCACTCACATATTTTTCCTTGTAAGTTTTCGACCGACGTTTGTTTTCTGGGTCCAGTTCATCCTGATTCACATGCATACGGATGACATCCGCACCATAGGCCCGGATCTTGTCCAAGGCTGGTATCCCAAATCGGGCTCTAGCTTTTGCGTACGCGTCCTTTGTGCCAGCATCTGGGGGGGCGAATGCCGCGATGACGACGCCTTTAGCCTGCCAAGGCACACCGTCCCTCAGAATGGTTGCTCCAGTAACCGATATAGCGCCATTCGCGGCTAAGAGCGAAGGAGACGCTAACGCAAGGAGAATGAGGAAAAGCGCGCCACGAAACCTTGGTCGGGCGATACCAATCGACGGTACCAGTGTCGCGGAACTGCCGAAAAAAGCTTGAAGGCACATAAGAACACCGACTGAAGTAAAACGACCTGATCGTGCAGGAATAACGAAGCGCCTAGTTTTTCTTTGGCGGAAGGCCTGTTTATTTCAAGGCGAAAGAACAGCGCGCGGGAATGACGTTATAAATGTTCCATCATGAACGATTATTCAGCAGTCGCGAAAGGGTATTAATACCTACGCCTTTGGTTTCCGCAACAGGCCGGATTTTTCGCCTATTGAGACTTCCGGAAGCTCGCGTTAGGCGCAAGCCAAATCCGGATGGGAAGAATGGCTGCCCCGATTCTGGAACGAATGACCGTTGGGCGTTAGCACCTAGACATGAAGAAGCGCGATTCAGCCACGCGCAGGGAGGGAAGGTCGGACAGCGCCATCCGCCAGGCTTCGTTTGTTGGCTTCGCGCGACTTCTTCGCCAGTCGCTTTTTCGCTTGAACGTCTAGTCGGCGCGCTGCCTGCATCACTTCTCCGGCAACTGACTCCGGCTCGAGATAAGGGTAGAAAGGATAAAACCACAAGACGTGGTCTGGTTTCCGCGAGACATTCGGGGCATCCACTACCGTCGGATAAAACGTCCTTGAGCGCACTCGCTCGACCAAATCAGAGCGTACATAGGACACCTCTAGTAGCGGCGCGACAGTAATCCCATCAATATTCTTCAACGGTACAGCGTTGTTCCCATGGACATGGAATAGCGTGTGGGTTCTGTTCAGCTTTCTTAGGACTCTACAGGCCCTGGCGCGAGTTTTTTCATTACCCAATCGATCTAAACCGTGCAACTCCATGGTGATCTGCGAGAATTTCCGGATCAAACCGGAGCCAGCGGTCGCGAGCACGCCCCACTCGGCGCCTTCAACGTCCATCTTTAGAATTAAATCAAGATCCCTGTGCCCTAGGCGGTCAATATGCTGCTCTAATGAAAAAAGCGCCTTATCAGGTTGGCTGACTGAACTGACTCCCTCGCGAAAGAAGTGAAAGCGTGGGTGCTCGGTTGGGAGCGCAGAAACCGTATGGTCAAATAAGTAAATATCATGACCACGTTCTGCCAACTCCAAATCAAACGTAATCTGCTTCCCTACGCCAAAGCTATAGACCTTTTGGTCCTTCAGCAGCGTATCGAGCAGAATGTAGCCGCCGTCCCCCTGAGCCCTCCCGACTCGCACCTTGGCTGGCCCGATTATGTCCCAGGGCGTCAGCAACGCCAGTACCTCGGTTATCTCAGTGAATTTCATGGCACGGCACTTCCGATTCTGGCTAATCACCGGGGACGGGTAACCTTATTCTGTGTTGCCTTACATTACGGTCACTCATATTTTCGTGGTCTGCGATCTGCATCAAAAAAAGTGTCGCCCGGACGCAGACACTCGGCACACGACACTGATCCAAGGTCGACGATCACTCGAAGCTCGGCAGCGGGGTATCAATCACCCAATCCCCTCGCTGTGCGTCGTAATGCCAATCCTGCTCGTCGACGACCAGTTTCTCGGTGGGCTGCCCAATGTAGTGGTAGCGAATTTCGACCGTCTGGTGCAGGGCCTGCCGCGCTTTGTCTTCGCGTTGGGAAACGACGTTGTAACCAGTGACCCGCACGTCCCTCAATCGGTCGGTCGCCCGACGCGGAGGGCTTACGCCATCATGAAAGGCAGCGGCCTGGTTGAAGTCACCCCAACGAACTGCGGACTGGTAAGCCCTGAGGGACTCGGTCCTTTTCATCAGAGCCGAATCATGAGCACAGGCCGCCAGCAACAAGTACGCAGCCGACGCGAGAATTGGAAGCGAGGGCTTGCCAGTTGCGTTCCCGGGACGTGTTGTAGGCCACAACCTCATTGCAATGTTTTTCCCATGAATGCGTACGCCGATTTTCGGCCAGCAGCCCGGGGCGGCGTTCAGCCCCCCTGCCGGCCATGAAGACTCCCATGGCGAGATCGCCGGTGCAGGGCGTCGAGCGCCCTGACCTGCTCGACCTGCTTTCGGAGCGAAAGGTAACCCATGCCACCCAAACCGTCGTTCCGGGTCTGAACCGGAAACCCATGAGTACAGGGATGGCGAGGCCGCTGACATTCCTCTTTCTGGATGCCGACGTCCCGCCCGGCATGACGCCACCGATGTAGCGGGCGACAATTGGATGCTATTGGCAGCCATCACGCACCGTCAATACGTCGATTTACGTAGGTGCGCGGTCGGCAGTGTCGCCACGCCAGACGCGAGACCGTGAAAGTCTTCCGCAACCGCAAACCTCGCGGCCTCTTCGATTTTGGCAGCGCCGTGCAGCCGAAATCGGCTGGGGTATCGCCACTCGCATCACACAAGGTCTGTGGTCGAGAGCGGCGTCCACCCGGCGAGTGACCGCACTCGATGCGGGATTCAGACGGAACGTTGCGCGTGGTCGTTCCCGCCTCCGCAAGCCAGGCGTCTTCTTTGCGTTCTTCAGCTCGCTGCCGACTGGAAATACGCCTTGATCCCTTCCAGTACATTGGCTGTCGCGATCGACGCCAGAATCAACCCCATCACCCGACTGACGATGCTGGCGCCGCCGGTTCCGATGATCTTCGAGATGAACCCCGCAGCCAGCATCAGCAGATACGACATGGCGATCACCGTAAGCATCAACATCGCGCAGATCGCTTGATCGAGCAGCGAATTGCTGGAATTCTCGGTCAGCAACACCACGGCCATCATCGCACCGGGCGAAGCCAGCGAAGGGGTCGCGAGCGGGAACACGGCGACGTCACTGGCGGAGCGCAGCTCCTTCTTTTCGGACTCCGGTTTGCCCTCGCCGAAGATCATGGTCAAGGCAAACAGGAAGAGCACGATCCCGCCGGCGATTTGAAAGGCGAGCAGCGGGATACCCATCGCCTGAAGAATCGGTTCGCCGACAACGATGAAGAACAGCAGTATCCCGGCGGCGGTGGCAGCAGCCACGAATGCGATGCGGCGGCGCTCCTTTTCCGGCCGCCCCTGAGTCGCCGATATGAATACCGGCACCGTCCCGACGGGATCGATCACTGCCCATAGCAGCACGAAGGTCGTCAGCATTTCACTGGATGACGGCATGAACTCGGTTTTCTGAGTTGGCAAACATTGACGCCCCGGAACCGGGCGCGTTCACGGCAGCGGCTCCGACCACGGGGCTAAGTATGCGGTCTGGGATGACACATTCACCGCGGGGCCTCGCCCATCATGCTGGCTACGCCCGGCGATGCGCCCGCTCGTCGGGAAAGAGAGAACGCGGCAGCGCTCCGGCAGGCAGGGACCGCGGATCGGCCGACAGGCAACCGGCCTTTCCGCGGCGACTGGATGAGCCCGAGGTCAGTGCGAGCCCGGAGGCTTTCCGGCTTCCGAACCGGCCGGCTTTTCGGCAGGCTTGGCGCTGCCCGCCGCTTCGGTGGCCGCCTTCGGGGCGGACATGGTCCCGCCGTTGTTCATCATGCCGCCCCCCTTCATCATGTTGGCGCCGCATTTCATCTCGCCCGCGCCTTTCATCGTGCTGGCGGCCTTCGCCGCGTCCGTCGCCGCGTCTCCGGCCGCTTCGGCCACTCTATCCACCGCATTCGGGCTGATCTCCTTCAGTGCGAACGGGTCTTTCTCCACGGCAACGGCAGCAGTGGACGCTGCGCCTGCCAGGCTGAGGCTCAAAAACGCAGCGAATGGGGTTTTGTCCTGTTTCATTGGCTTTCCCTTGGTCAATGGTGAACGGCGGGACACGCAGACATTCAGCGGCGCTTTCCCGACGGCGGTTTGAACGCCAGCATATGAAATGCGGAAAACGCGGGTCTTGCAAGTTTCCCGTGGACGGCAGGGACGTCGACGACCGGTCCTACGCGCCTGCGGCGGGCGTTCCTGGCCCCTGGATACCCTGGCCGTCCGCGCCGCGATGTCGCGCAATTGATGATGCCGAAGCCGTATTGGTCTCGATCATGGCCGGAACTGTTGCGGGCGCCGCACCACTGGACGGATCCGGCCGTTGCGTACGGGTGGCACCCGACTGGATTCGACAGGGCTTCTACCAAGACCCACCTTCGCGGCACTGAACAGAGCCTCCCTCGACCCACCGTCACCATGCGATACGGCGCTTGATCCGCATTCTCCAGACTTTCTGTGAGCCAGTTCACAGTTCCGGGCAGACAAGGCCGCAGCCGCACTCACCCGCTCAGGGCCGCTACTAGCCTTCAGTAACCGACACCTTCAGGGCGCCGGGTACAACGCGATGCGCACATCGGGTTGATGAACAAGAAAGGCCAATAACGAAAGGGTGAGACGACAATGAACGCCACGCATGAAGCTTCCTTTGATACGCTTGCTTCGCTGATCGTACCGGCTGGCGGAATGCCGACTGCGCAAGCGTCATTCGGCGCCAGCCCTTACTTCGCGCCATCGGGCTATCACGAAATCGGGCCAGGAGCGCGAAACGCCGGCCGCCGCGGCCCTATCCGGGCTCGCACGCGCCGAAGCCTTCTGCTCATCGCCGGGATGAGCCTCGCGGCAGCCGGCGGCAATGCGGTCGCCGCGACCTATTACGTCGCGCCGGGCGGCAGCGACGCGAACCCCGGCTCCTTCGACCGTCCCTTCAAGTCGCTAACCGCCGCCAGCAGGAAACTCGTCCCGGGCGACACGCTGTATGCACGCGGCGGCACTTATGTCGAACGCCTGGTCATCAGCAAATCCGGCACCGCCGCCGCACCGCTGGCCGTCCGCG
>NZ_SRSH01000040.1 GCF_006175985.1 Methylotetracoccus oryzae
TCGACCGTCTCGCTGATCGGTTCCGGCGCGAAAGCCGTTACGGCAACGTCCTGCTCAAAGAGGTCGGCCGTGTTGTCAGTGATGGCGTCCATGTGAGTCTCCCCAAGTCGGTCACAGTTTTCTGTTCGGTTCGTGCTATGGATCGGCACGCGTGCGGAAAACTCGAGAGGAATTTTTGCGACTTGGATCACAGAATCACGCCGACACGTCGGGGGGGCGTCGGGTGGCTAGGAAGGGTGGACCGTTGCCGCCACGGCCGGAGGAGGAAGCCGTGGCGGTGACTCGCGTTCTGAAGTGATTCCGCCGAGCGAGATTGATTTCCGGCGGTAACTCAAGGATAGGGCGGATTCGACACGCCGGAAGATGGAAGGCTCGGTGACACACTGCGGCAGTGCAGCAGCGAGGCTTTGCGGCACGGAGACGAACCGACCACGGCGTCTGTAGTGTCGCCCACCGTGGCGACAAGCACCACAGCCAAAGACTCGCGATGGCGATGCCAGCAATTTCTATACTTTGGCGAGCCAAGCGTGTTGTCGAGTCGCAGATCGAACCCAGGACATACTTTCACCCGCGCGCAGGAGTATCCAATGAAATCATCAACAGTGACGGCGCCAAGAGCGATAACCCGCAGAGCCATCAAAGCGGCGCTGTCGGCCGTATGTACCCTGATCTTGGCAGCAGCCTCAACGACCGGGCGCGCCTGCAGCGACATCATGCTGCCGCCCCCTCCCGGATTCAAAAAAATCGTACGGACCACGACGGTACCAAGCGAAGAGATTGATGCCTCCGCAATTTCTGCACGGACCATGGATTTCGATCCGAACCTGGCCTGGTATATGGAAAATCAGGCGAAAGGCCAGACGGTGACGGCAACCAATCCGCGACAGAAGAATAAGCAGCCAATGCACTGGACCAGTCTCTATAACCTCGTGGGCTTCAGTGGTGCACCAGGCATCGTGAAGGGAAACGGACGATATTTTGACGGGATGAACGAAAAGGGCCTCTCCGCTGCCATGCTCTGGCTGGAGGATGCGTGGCCATTAAAGGAAGATAGCAAAAGCCAATACCCAGAGCCACAGGAGGGTGACCGCAATCTCTCCGTTCAATTTGTGGTCAACTTTGTCCTTTCAATGTGCGACAGCGTCCGTTGCGCGGTGAACCTTTTCGAGGAAAACCCTCGCCCAGTCGTTTGGGGCGAGGGCCTGAACTTCAAGCCCTTATCCATCGAGATCCCACTTGGGTTACACCTGGTACTACATGACGCGAGAAACCACTCGGCCGTTATCGAATGGCACGACAAGCAGCAATTCATCTACGCACGAACAGACAGCCATCACGTCCTCACGAACGAGCCTCCCCTGCCTGACCAACTCTCCGCACTCAGAAACCCCGACTTCAGGCGACTCACATCCACCAATCATTTCAAGGAAGTCGATTCCGATCTGACTCAGCCATTCATGAATCTGCTACCGGGTGACTCCTCATCCGGCTCCCGCTTCATCACCACAAAGAAGCTCAGCAGCGCAATCACGAAGGACGTCCATGAATACTGGCCGGTCTATCCAGATCCAATGAAAACGTTGACCCCAAGGCTTTGGCGGGTTCAATTGGCCAACCGGATCATGGCTCGCGTGGAGGAAGTCTACGGCGAGGCGCCAGTCACCTTTCTCGGATACAAGACAGGGATCTATTTCCATACCCAGTTCACCGTAATACGGGATCACTCAAACCTAAATCTCTATGTCAGGGGTGTCTACAATCCGGCGTTGCGACGCATCCATTTAGCTGACTTGTTCAAAGGCAATCCTGCAAGTTACAGCAAGAAACTGTTCGTCGACCCACGTCCCGACCTTGAAGACTATAAGTTGATCTATTACCAAGACGTGACGGACATGTTTGCCTCCAAACTGCCTAAACCGCCGTCGACGGCAGTTGGCCCGTGATTTCGGGCATACCCTGGGTCCGGGCCAATCTGAAACGAAGAAATTCCGGGGGGGGTCGTCCCTTTCCAGGGAAGCTCTGATTCACTCAGGGTTTCCCATAAGGAACAAGGCCAGGATGGCTGTCTCGGAGTTCTCTCGCGGTGCTCCACCCCGAGGACACCGCTTACGAGGCTGAAGTGCCGATAACGAACAAAAAAACTAACCCATGAATCCGATCACTTCAGCCTCACCGACGCATCATGCGAAAAAGAAGCAAACGCTCCGGTTTGAAGCTTCCGGCAACGACAGTGCAGGTGGTGTCGTGAAAAGCGCTGATGGCAGTGCTAGAGCCGGGCGGGCCGAAGTCCGGCCGACGCGTGCGGCCGCCGACGCCTTTGGGGGATGGTGCGGAGCTCATACCTGCAGCAGTGGAATGCGCTGTCCGCTCCGGCGGCCGGGTAGCGTCCGTCAAGGTGGTGTAATTTTCGGGGGCGAACTCCGGCTCAGATGAGTTCTTCAGTCTGCAGTCAGTCCGGGTAATGGGTCCATCCCGACGCTGTGCTCTGTCATGGTGTGTTG
>NZ_SRSH01000032.1 GCF_006175985.1 Methylotetracoccus oryzae
CAAACCCTGTCAACACCCCCCGCTCCCGTCCGCCTCAGCACCCCAGCAACCAGAACCAAAGCCCCAATCACTCAGCACCAGACGAGCCGCACATTATCCAGAAATAGGATCAGGGTGTCAACAGGTTGTAACAGTGGCCGGCGGAATTTCGCAATCCGCTGGGTCAATCGGCTTGCCGATACGGAACAAGCGACTCCGGGCTCGAAACGAAAAGAAACCGAAAAAGAACGCGCTCAGGGCGCGATGGGCTGAAAGAAAGTTGGGATCGACGGTGAATCCCGCACAACCGCCATACCTTCCCTCTAACCGAACTCACGGCTCGAAGGAGCGGATCAAGTGGTCGAATCGAACGCTGAAAACAAGGCCGCGCCTGCCTTGGACCAAGAGCCGGGCCGGAAACCCCTCGTCATTCCTTTGTCCAGGAGACCGCCCGGGAAGTCAAAACTGCGAGTTGTCTGGTGTCCTCGTCGAAGACGGAATGCAGCTGGGCGCGCGTTTCGGGCAGCATGGCCGGAATTACGGCATCGCTGTCGATCCGGTTGGACGCTTCATATAGTCCACGCAGCGGCGTGCGCCCGAGCGCCTGCCACAGTGATCGCAACCCCAGCGCCTTGGCTCCGGCGCGGCACCTCTTTACGAAGATATCAAGCATGCGGTTGCGTACCACATAACTGGGATTGGCTTTGACATGCAGGGCGGCCGGCCTGTGGTCCTCGGCAATCCCCAGAAATCGATATACCTGACGGACGACCGCATCCGCATCGGCACGGATATCGTCCATGTACAGGATCAGAAGCTGTTCGGGAGGGAATTCAGACAGCCACCGCGAGAGATGCTTCGCATAGAGCCCCTGTTCGACATAGGAGGGGTTCTGAGCCAAGCCCGCCTCGAAGCTGAAATCGGGCCCAGTGTAAAACCCCAAGCGGACAAGATGCTTATGGTGCGAGAGAGCCCGCTCGATCGGGTCACGCAGCGAGACGATGACTTTCAGGCGCGGATCGTACTCCTTGGCTCGCGCTGGCGCATCGTAGTCGTGAAAATAGGATGGCGAGATTTCGCCGACCGCCTTCGCGACACTGCCGCACGCGAAATGCCGCTCGTACCACTGATACCCGTTGTCATAGTGGTAAGAGAAAAAATCCAGCTCCTTGCGCTCGGAGAGACACACCTCTGGATGATCTTCCAGGATGCGGTAGATCCAACTGGAAGCACATTTTTGTGCACCGATACCAATGAATGTCGGTTTCATACGATCCAGACTCAACAATCGTCCCCAAGGAAAATGCAAGGCCACGTTGGCCGAAAAGACCGCAGACCAACGCAAGCGCCTGCGAACACGCGCCCCGATAAATCTGCGCACCGGCTCCCAGATTGCAGGCCCCAAAACCCGGCGCTCTGCAGCCGAGGCACTGAGCGTGCTTGCCTAACTCCCACTGGCACCAGCCCATTACCGACCCGCGCCAATGTCGTGCAGATCACGCGCTCATAGCGGTGACGTCAAAAGTCCCTTTTCCTGCAGCGTTTTCTGCAGCAACTCGTAGTTCGATATATAGCGCGACGCGTCGCCTGTCGATTGCCGAGCAATCTTCGCCTGCGACAAATCGGCGTCGGCCGGGTCCAACTGCAGGAAGCGCAAGGCCTTCGAAACCGTCTCGCTGCGATCTCGAAGCAGATCTTCGTAACGAACCAGCAAGTACGGATTCGTTTCAACCAAACCCGAGAGCATCGTGTCCACCCAGGCCTTGGACTGCAACCGTTTTACCGACGCCCTCAATGGAATATCGACCTTCAGGTCATCGGGATATTCAGTGCCTACGTAGGCATTCGTCGCTACAGCAACGAACTTGGATTTGAGCCATTCCAGGTTATCGTGCCGAACGATGTGAATTATGTGCAATCCGCGTTGCTGGCGGAACCATGCCAGATGCTCGCCGAACCGATCGAAGAACAGAGCCGCGCTGAAACGCGGCGCAATCAGCCATTTGTCCGACGAACTGAAGAGGCTCCGATAGCCAAGCCACTCGATGCGATCCGAGAACAGCCCCTCCATGTGTTGCCGCTCATGATTCATCAAGCCCGAAAAGTCACCGGCAAGGGCCTTCTCGGCAGCGCTAATCTTTCTGAGCCAAGGCACTCGAAGCGACCATTCCCAGCCACAGGCCACAGCCGGATGCATCCCGATGGATTCGGCAAGCGCGCTGCTACCGGTACGCTGGGTACCGACGATCACGAATTTATTCATCAGCTAGGGCTTGATGCAGGTAATAAACTGTCGAAACGGGGAGGACATTCGCCGAGAAACGCGCCACGAAGACTGGCGCTCAATCATACTCATGATTGCGACCCGCAGGACCGTCAGGCTATATCGTGCCGTCACATATGGAGGACTGGTATCCAGTGTCCATTCCATACGGCGACTTGTCTTGCGTCAAACGTAGCAACCTAGGATATCACAGGAGTGATGACCGGCATTTCCGGCATCAAACTGTCCCGAACGACCCAAAAAATGGAGATCAGATCAACTTCAGTTGAACCGGCGGAAGACCGGTTTTACCGAACGACCGACTGCGTATTTTTCGAGACCTTCATCCAGAGCCTTCCGGTAAACCTGCAGCGCGCCGGCAATGGCCTGGATAGCCTCGTCGATATCGGCGTCGGAATGGCTGAAGCTGACAACAAGGTTGGGAGCCAGGACCCCGCGCTTCATCAATTCCGCGAGAAACAAAGTGCGAAAGGGCTGGGATGGCTTACGATCCTGATCGAACGTCCAGAAAACAAGGCAGCAAGGGCGTCCCGCCAATCCGAAAAAGTCCTGAAGGTGCAGTTCCTCCACCGACTTACGAATCCCGGCCGCCAACCGCTCGCCCTGACGCGTCAACACATCCGCCACGTGCTCCCGTTCACACACCTTCATCGTTTCCAGACAAGCTGCCAAGCCCATACTCTCGGCACCATGCGTGGTCGACATCAGAAACACCTTTTCGCGGTCGTGCGCAAGCCCACCCAACTGCATGAACTCACGCTTGCCCGCCAAGGCCGCGACCGCAAACCCGTTCCCCATGGCCTTGCCGAACGTGGACAAGTCAGGATCCAGACCAAAGATCTCCTGGGCCCCGTGAAGGTGATACCGAAATCCAGTGATCATCTCATCCAGTATGAACACGACCCCATGTTGCCGGCAAAGACTCTGGACTTGCTGCAGGAAACCTTCCACGGGCGGATCGGTCTTTTCGGCTTCCAGGATCAGGCACGCGATCTGACCTGGATTCGCATCCAACATGGCCTGCACACTGCCGATGTCGTTATAGGCATACCTGACCGTCAGGTCCTTGATGACCTTCGGAATTCCGGCGTCCATGGGGGTGGCGCCAATAAACCAGTCATCGACCGAGAAGAATGGCTGGTCGCCGCAGATCGCGACCAGGTCCCGGCCGGTGTAGGCACGAGCCAGCTTGACGGCCGCGGTCGTCGCATCAGAACCGTTCTTGGCGAACTTCACCATCTCGGCGCCGCGAATGAGGCCGAGAAAGTGTTCCGCCACCTCGCATTCGATAGCCGCTGGCCTGACGAAGTTGAGGCCCCGCATAGCCTCGCGGCATGCGGCCTGAACCACCGATGGATAGCCATGCCCGAGTATGACCGAGCGCAGCCCGCTCCCGAATTCAATGTATTCGTTGCCGTCGACATCCCACACGCGACAACCATCCCCGCGTGCGATGATGGCGGGATACGCTTCTGGAAACTGGTCCTCACCCTTGGCGTACGTATGCGAACCGCCAGGGACCAACTCCTCGAGCCGCCTCTGCAGCGCGATGGATTTTTCGAAGTTCACGTTAAGACTCCGACCAACTGAAAGAAGACGCATCCCATGCCGTCTGACTGCCCGAGTGTTCCCATCCAAGAGGTGGCCGCTACGACACACCACACCTCTCCCCGGGCTTCAACACCCAGGACCCGTAAAATCTGCCCGCTCAGTGATCACCGCCGTGCGAACGGCTGACGCCTGAAGAGAAAGCGGACAACGCTGGAACGCAGGCCTATGGATGCCCCGCTGAAAGTGGGCACGCAACGGGTGAACAGGATGTGATGCCAGCCTGGGCACGACCGACGCCAGGCCTACAAAACGTTCGCGCCATCGCGAAAACGGAAGGGGGCTGCCGATAATGCAGCCCCAATCTCGTCACAGACTCACTCGGGGGCGATGACGCCCGCACCAACCGTGTTGTTGGTCGCATCATCGATTACGATGAAGCTTCCGGTAATCCGGTTTTCCGAGTACGAATCGACGAATATCGGCTGCTGGAGCCGCAGCTTCACCCGAGCGATATCGTTCATCCGCAACGTGTCCACCCCCGAAATTTTCTCCAGCGTGTTCACATCGACGCGGTACAGCAGTTCCTTGAACGATGCGCGCACAGTGCGGCTGGTGTGCTTCACCCAGTACTTGCGCTGCGGCGTCAACTCCTCCTCGGACAACCAGCACATCGTGGCTTCTAGATCCTGCGTCACGATCGGTTCGGCGCTGGCTGCCACCAGCATGTCCCCGCGGGAAATATCAATTTCGTCAGCCAGTTCCAGCACAACAGCTGAATCAGCCTGCGCCTCGGTCAACGGACCATCAGCGGTCAGAATGCTCTTGACGGTGCTGGTCTTCCCAATGGGAAGGACGCGCACGGCGTCACCTATCCGCACGGTTCCAGCCGCAACGCCGCCCTGATAGCCGCGAAATTCGCCTTCGGTCGGCAGTCCGATCACCGCCTCCGCCTGATTACCCAGCATCACACGCGTCACGCGCTGCACCGGGAAACGGAACGGATGATCCGAACCGTCGTGCAGAGCCGGCACCGTGTCCAGGTAGTCCACCAGCGTGGGACCGGTGTACCAAGGCATGTGGTCTCCGGTTTCCACAACGTTGTCGCCCTCCAGGGCGGACATCGGTATTGGCAGAATCTCGGTGAATCCGAGGTTTTCGGCAAACGCCAGGTAATCGGTCCGGATCGTCTCGAAGACCTCTTTCGAGTAGTCCACGAGGTCCATCTTGTTGATGGCCAGAACGACACGCGGAATGCCGACCAGACGCGCCAGGTACGAGTGGCGACGGGTTTGCGGCAGAACGCCCCGACGCGCGTCGATTAGAATGATACCAACGTCAGCCGTCGATGCCGCCGTGACCATGTTCCGCGTGTACTGCTCATGGCCAGGTGCATCACCGATGATGAACTTGCGCTTGGGTGTCGCGAAGTACCGATAAGCGACGTCGATCGTGATACCTTGCTCGCGCTCGGCCTCCAGGCCATCCGTCAGCAGCGACAGGTCCACCTGCGTCAGACCGCGCCGCTCCGAGGTTTTCTCGATGGCTGACAACTGGTCGGCCAGAATGCTCTTCGAATCGTAAAGGAGCCGCCCGATCAGGGTGCTCTTGCCGTCGTCGACGCTGCCGGCGGTAATGAATCGTAATAAACCGGTATGGGTACTCATGCTTGTTGAACCGACTCCGCGGGAAATTGAAACGGGATGATGATCGATGTAACGAGGGGCCTTAGAAGTACCCTTCCTTTTTCCGGCGCTCCATTGCCGCATCGGAGGTCTGATCATCCAGCCGCGTCGCGCCCCGCTCGGTGATCCGGGTCACTGCCGTTTCGCGCACGATGTCCTCGATCGTCGCCGCTGTCGACTCGACCGGAGCCGTACAGGGAATGTCACCCACGGTCCGGAAGCGGCACGTGATTTTTTCGATCGTCTCGCCGGGTTTTGGCGGCGTCAGGTGCGTGACGGGCACCAGCACCCCGCTGCGGCGCACGATATCGCGTTCGTGGGCGAAGTAAATCTCGGGCAACTCGATCTTTTCCCGCAGGATGTACTGCCAAACGTCGAGTTCGGTCCAGTTGGAGATCGGGAACACCCGCATGTTCTCGCCCTTGTGCACCCGCGTGTTGTACAGTTCCCACAACTCCGGCCGCTGATTCTTCGGATCCCACTGCCCGAATTCGTCGCGGAAGCTGAAGATCCGTTCCTTCGCTCGCGCTTTCTCCTCGTCGCGTCGACCACCGCCGATACACGCGTCGAACTCGAATTCCGCGATGGCTTCCAGCAAGGTCACCGATTGGTACGGGTTACGCGCCTCGTCCGGCGATTTCATCCGGATCGTACCGCGCTTGATCGAATCCTCAAGCGACCGAACAACGAGCTTGCAGCCAAACTTTTCCGCGATTCGATCCCGAAACTCGATGACTTCCGGGTAGTTGTGTTCGGTGTCGACGTGCAGCAGCGTGAAACCGACCTTCTCGGGGAAGTAGGCCTTACGGGCTAGATGGAGGGCGACGGCCGAATCCTTGCCGCCGGAGAAGAGTAGCGCGGCGTTGCGACACTCGGCCGCCACTTCGCGCAGAATGAAGATCGACTCCGCCTCAAGAGCGTCCAAATGGCTGAAGTAGCCACCGGCGTCGCTGTGATGCTCGTCGAGTAAACCCGGGATGTTTTTGGCTGGTACGCTCATAGGCTCACTGGATTTTGGGTTGCTGGCAACCGTTTATGCGAATTTACGCGAGTGTCTAGCATACCTAATCAGAGGGGTATCTGTCCAAGCGGGCAATTCGAACGCAGCCGTTCACGCCAGAGCCGTCGATCCGCCAACGGTCCAATCCGACCCCACCAACCAGCCCTCTCCTCAAGCGGGAGCGCACGCTACGCGCCGAGAAGGAGCTGTCAGGAAACGCTCCGATTTCGCATCCGGGAGGGAGACGGACCGCTGGATAGCAGATTTCACTCGCCAAGGACCGTGCTAACGTGTCACCCGTTCGTATCCGCACGGCCATTTCCGCGTGGAAGCCGGATTCCAGGGATCGCCTTCCAGATTGCTCCGTCTTCGAGCGACCCCGCCGCGGGTGACCGGCGTCACCAGCAGATGAACATCATCGGTCATCACGAGGCGGCAATGGGATGCGAACCGAGTCGGCTCGATCGGAGCCAGCGCGACGACGACCGCCAACACAGCACGCGGCAGACCACCGGGAAATAGGACGCAAGCGGGCCGCTGCCGCGCAAGGGAATGCATCGGACAGTCGGCCGAGGCACCTAACTGCCATCGCCGCATCCGGTTTGAGGTCTCGTGCGAGGGATAGGACGCGTCAACCAGTAAACACCGACCTGTCCTTGCTTTCGCACCTGGCAGCAACAATAAGGCGACGTGGTGGTTCGAGGACTGACCCCAAAATCCCGGAGCTTCTCCTGAGCCCCCCATCAAACACGACGGATCAGCGGCAGCCGCGCCAGAGCAAATCCTCGCGCACCCAGCCGAGTTTCGAGCTATCGTCATAGTAGCCGAGTTGCACCCAGCCGTTGCGCTCGGTCATCACCCTGTAGATTTCGCCGCGCCTCACCTTTTCGACCAAGGGTGCGGCTTGTCTGGAACTCGCGCGGACATTCACATCGTCGGCGATGATCACTGCCGTGCGGGTACCGTCGAGCAGACGGCGCGAGAGCCAGGCCCGGTCGCCCTCCCAGTCCCGAATGCGTACCCAGTCGCCGAGAATCTGCTCTGCCTGAACAGGGTATCCGCGCCCTGCCTGGAACAGGACCTCGTGGTGGGGACCTGGTCCCTTGCGCGCGTTGACCCGATCGGCCGCGACACTGCACACCGATGCCGCGGCCAGTCCCTGTGCGTTGCCGACCGCCAAGACGATCGTCGTCAACAGAAGGTTCTTCATCACTACCTCGCTCTGCACACTGATCCGGAGCGTGTTCGCGCGTCCTGGGAGGCTCGCGGCCGATCCGGTCGTTGACGAGTCGGGTTCGGTTACTACCCTGGTCCGGGAACCACGAATCCGAACTTTTAGTTGTGCGCAAAGTAATTTGCCGTCAAGATATTTGTCAAGATCGAAACGAGGGTTCGGGACAATGCCAGAACGGGGCCAAAGGTATTTCTAGAGACATAGGCCACAGTCCCGACCGGCCGACGGGCCTCTGCCGGCTCGGGGTCGCCCGACGCGGTCGGGCGTGGCGTCAGCGTTGCCGGCCGGTACTCAGGGGTTGCAATGCCGCGCCGTCGTCATCGATCTTCATCGCGGCGACGAGTGCGTCGAGGTTGACGATCAGGGATTGCAGGATTTCCGGGGAGAGCTGAAACAGTGCGGACTGCAGGATCCCGGTCGCCGGCGCCGGAGCCATTTCAAGCAGGTTCAGGCCCGCCGGCGTCGCGGTCAGCAATACGACGCGTTGATCGTCACGTTGCCGTTGTTTCTCGATAAGACCCTTCCGTTCCAGTTTATCCAGCAGATTGCTCGCCGTGGAGGCGTGGATCGACATCGCATGGGCCAGCTCCGAGACGCGTTGCCCGGGTTTTGCCGCCAGTTCGGAAATCGCCCACAGTTGAGCGCTGGACAGGCCGCAGCGCTGCTCCACCCGCAGAGAATGCTGCTGTACGGCGCGAAAAACCATGCGAAACCGCTTCAGCGCCTCGAACGACAGCGCTTGGTCCATCGGAGACATCGCATCGTTTAGACGGCTGCCGTCGTGACTGGATGGGTTAGTGTCGAGTTCCATCGTATCGCTATGATCCGGGTGATGTTGATCGGCATGAGTCCGAGGCCGGTGCGCTCGCCGTCGCCAGGGTCTCAACGGCCTTGAGCTGGACCACACTCTATCGCGGTTCGGCCTCTGCACCACGGGCGGTATGGACTGAGGAGTAACAAATGCGGCTTTCGCTTCGTTTCGTCGTTCCACTACTGGCGATACTGGCCGCTATCGCGTACGCGGTGCTGCCACTGGTCGACGGCCTCGCCCTGCGCTGGTTCGTGCGCGATCTGAACGTGCGTTCGCAGCTGATCGCCAACGCCCTGGAACAGCCACTGACCGAGAGTCTGGCCAGGGATTCCCGAAAGCACACGACCGCCTACCTCACACGTATTATCACCGACGAGCGCCTTTATGCTCTCGCGCTGTGTCTGCGGGACGGTTCGTCAGTCGTTGCAACCAATACCTTCCCCGAGTCGATCCGTTGCGACGACCTCGAACGTTTCGACCTGCCCCTCCAACGCCTGATCGACACCCCTCAGGGTCTGCTGCACGTTGCGGTCGAGCCGTTGAAGAGAGACGGACTGCAAATCGGTGATCTGGTGTTGGTCCACGACATGAGTTTTGTGCAGCGTCGTAGCGAGGAAACACGGCGTTACTTGTACGCGTTCTTCGTGGCGCTGGGCCTCGTGATCTCGCTGATCACGGTGGTGATCGCGCAGCTGAGCTGGCGCGGATGGGTGCAGGGCACCCGCGCGCTGTTGCGCGGTGAAGGATTGGTGCGCCCAAGCGAACGGGGCGCATTGCCGGAACTGCGCATGATCGAGCGCGATCTGCGCGAACTGATGCGCGATTTGCGAACGGAGTACCGCTCGCGCGACCCGGCGCAGACCGATTGGTCACCCGACACGCTGCGAGACATCCTCCGCCGCGACCTGCGTGGCGAAGACATCATCGCTGTCTCGAACCGGGAGCCCTATATTCATGTGCGCAAGAATGACGAGATCGAGGTATTGCGCCCGGCAAGCGGACTGGTGACCGCGCTCGAGCCGATCATGCGCGCCTGTTCCGGCACCTGGATAGCGCACGGCAGCGGTGACGCCGATCGCGAGGTCGTGGACACCAACGACCGGGTCGCTGTGCCGCCCGAGCACGCTGCCTACCGCATCCGCCGGATCTGGCTGACGGCCGACGAGGAGCAGGGATACTACTTCGGCTTCGCCAATGAGGGCTTGTGGCCGCTTTGCCATATCGCACACGTACGCCCGGCTTTCCGCGCTGGCGATTGGCGAGCCTATGTCGAAGTGAATCAGCGCTTTGCGCAGGCCGTAATCGACGAATCACGGGATGCCAGTCCGATCGTGCTGGTGCAGGACTACCACTGCGCATTGGTGCCGCGCATGATCCGCGAACAGCTGCCCGATGCCACGATCATCACCTTCTGGCATATTCCCTGGCCGAACCCGGAGTCGTTCGCAATCTGCCCGTGGCGGGCCGAGCTGCTGGATGGTTTGCTCGGCAGCAGCATCCTCGGGTTTCACACGCGTTTCCATTGCAACAACTTCGTCGATACGGTGGATCGCTTACTTGAGGCCAGGGTCGATCGCGAGACGCTGGATGTGACTTATGGGGGGCTGTGCACCGCGGTCAAACGTTACCCTATCTCGATCGAATGGCCACCGCCGCCCGAGACGACGCGGAAGACCGTCGAGGCATGCCGGAGCGACATCCGGCGCCGCTACCGTCTGCCGGCGGCACAGAAGGTCGGTATCGGCGTCGACCGGCTGGACTACACGAAAGGCATCCTGGAGCGCTTCATGGCTGTGGAACGCCTGTTGGAGTTGCATCCCGAATGGATCGGTAAATTCTCGCTGATCCAGATCGCCGCACCGTCGCGGTCGAGCATCCGCGAATACCAGAGCTTCGAGGTGGAGGTACGTGCGCTCGCCTCCCGGATCAACGCGCGCTTCGCGCCGGGCGGCGTGCCGCCCATCGTACTGAGGATCGCCCACCACGGGCCGGCCGAGGTTTACGAACATTACCGCGGCGCGGATCTTTGTTTCGTCAGCAGTCTGCACGATGGTATGAATCTTGTTGCGAAAGAGTTCATCGCCTGCCGGGACGACGATCAGGGCGTATTGATCCTGAGCCAGTTCACCGGGGCGGCCCGGGAACTCCCCGAGGCCCTGATCGTCAATCCCTACGACAATGAGCAGTGCGCTGCCGCCCTCCATCTGGCGTTGACGATGCCACCAAAGGAACAACAACTGCGTATGCGACTGATGAGGGGTCTGGTACAGCAGTTCAATGTGTTTCGCTGGGCTGGCCGCATGTTGCTGGACGCTGCAGGGATGCGCTCACGCGTGTACCTCGGCGACAAACCAGGACTTCCACCAAAGCGCGCAGTGCCCCGTGCGCGAGTTTGATCGGCTGGAGCCGGCTTCCGGCATCGCCACGGGACCGGCTGCCGGGTCCTGCGCTCCGCACCATTGCGCTTATTTTCTGGACTTCGACGGTACCCTGGTCGAGATAGCGGAACATCCTGCCTGGGTCGACGTCGATCCCGATCTCCGGTCACTGGTCGCGGCGCTGCGCCGGGTGGCCGCCGGTGCCGTGGCGATCGTCAGCGGACGGCCCATCGCCGATATCGATCGCCTGTTCGAACCCATTCGGCTGCCGGCGGCGGGGCAGCACGGGGCCGAATGGCGCGACGCGAGCGGGAGCGTGCACCGACAGGCTTTCGATGAGCGCGGGCTCGCGATGCTGCGAGCCGCAGCACGGGAGTGGCGGCGACGGTTCCCGGAGTTGGTCGTCGAGGACAAGGGCTTGTCGGTCGCCTTCCATTTTCGGCGTCAGCCCGAGATGGCAGGCGAACTCGAGGCCCTGCTATCTGAACGGATCCAGCAACTCGGCCGCAGTTTCCAACTCCAGCATGGGAAAATGGTGCTCGAGGCGAAACCGGCCGGGATCGACAAGGGCCGGGCGATCCGCCGCTTCCTGGACGATCCCCCGTTTCGCGGACGCCAGCCGGTCTTCATCGGTGACGATGCCACCGATGAACACGGCTTCGCGCTCGTGAACAGCCTCGGCGGCTTGTCGATCAAAGTGGGGCACGGAGCAAGCGTCGCGCGGGTAAGGCTCAAAGATGTCGATGCCGTGCGCGGGTGGCTGCGCCGGATGCTGATGGAGCACGGCCATGACTGAGCGTTTACAGAACCTGGAACTTGGTCTGATCGGCAACAGCACGGTCGCCGTGCTGGTGGATGAGCATGGCGAGATCGTCTGGGGCTGTTTTCCCCGCTTCGACAGCGACGCGGTGTTCTGCTCCTTGTTGCGTGGTGAACGCCGACCCGACGATGCGGGCTTTTACGCCATCGAACTGATCGATCTCGCTGAGAGCAGCCAGACCTATCAGGAGAACACCGCGATACTCGTGACCCGGCTGCAGGACCGGCACGGCAACGCCATCGAGATCACCGATTTCGCACCCCGCTTTCGGCAGTTCGGCCGCATGTTCTGCCCGATGATGCTGGTCCGTCAGGTACGGCGTCTCGCCGGCACGCCCCGCGTGCGCTTTCGGGTGCGGCCGGCGCAGAACTACGGCGAAGGGCGAGCGCACGTGACCTGGGGCAGCCATCATGTTCGCTACCAGACCTCCGAACTGGCGCTGCGCCTGACTACTGATGCGCCCATCACCGCAATCCTGGAAGAGTATCCGCTGTTCCTGGAGGCCGAGTACACGCTGCTACTGGGCCCTGATGAGACCGTCGGGGAAGCCGTAGGTCCGCTGGGGCGGCGCTTCCATGAGGAGACGGCCGGATACTGGCACGAATGGGTACGCTACCTTTCGATCCCGTACGAATGGCAGGAGGCTGTGATCCGGGCAGCGATCACGCTCAAGCTGAATGCGTTCGACGACACCGGGGCCATCATCGCGGCAGTGACGACCTCGATCCCGGAGGCGGCGGGTTCCGGCCGGAACTGGGATTATCGCTACTGCTGGCTCCGCGACGGCTATTTCACCGTCAACGCCCTGAACCGCCTGGGGACGACGCGCACGATGGAGCGTTACATCGCATTCATCGTCAACATCGCGGCAGGCACTGCCGACGGCTCGTTGCAGCCGTGCTACGGCATCACGGGTGCGACAAATCTGGAAGAACGTGTCGTGCCGTCGCTTACGGGGTATCGCGCGATGGGCCCGGTCCGGGTCGGGAACCAGGCCTACCGTCAGGTTCAGCACGATGTGTACGGCTCGGCGATCCTGACCGCGACGCACATGTTTTTCGACCGGCGTCTGACCCGTCGCGGCGACCGCGTCCTGTTCGCACGCCTGGAACGTCTCGGCGACCGCGCGTTCGCGCTTTTCGACAAACCCGATGCCGGGCTGTGGGAACTGCGCGGCATGGCCCGCATCCACACTTTCTCGAGTCTGATGTGCTGGGCCGGTTGCGACCGGCTGGCCCGGATCGCCCGACAACTCGGCCTGGTCGATCGCGCGGACGAATGGGAGCGTCGCGCCGGGATCATTCGCGAAACGATACTCGCGCGGGGCTGGAGTGAAACTCGGCAGAGTTTCGTCGCCAGTTTCGAAGGCGACACCCTGGACGCCAGCCTGCTATTGATCAACGAACTCGGTTTCCTGCCGGCCGATGACCCCCGCTTCGCGGCGACGGTTACCGCTATCGAAGGGGAGCTCAAGCGGGGCGATTTCGTGTTTCGCTACGTCGAGAGCGACGACTTCGGGGAGCCGGAGAATGCGTTCGTGATCTGCACCTTTTGGTATCTGTATGCGATCGCGGCGCTCGGCCGCAAGGACGAGGCCCGGGCCTTGTTTGAACGCCTGATCGCGTGCCGCAATCGGCTTGGCCTGATGGCTGAGCATATCGATCCCGCCACCGGCGAACCCTGGGGCAACTTCGTGCAGACCTACAGCATGGTCGGCCTGATCAGCGCCGCAATACGGCTTTCGATACGCTGGGACGAAGCATTCTGACGCCGCTCCCACGCGTCGAGTGATCGACACGCACTTCACGGGAACGACTGCGCCGTCCGCTACGTAGTCCTACGTATTGACGGCTTTGGTCCGGAGCGCGACCCTCACAGTTGAAGGGAAGCAATAAAGGCGCAACAGGGAAGGCCAAGAAGCGCCAGCGCCGGCACCCGGTTCTTCCGCAAATTTCGAGATCCACCCGGGTACCGACTCACGCCCATCGGAATTGAGGGGGGATCGGGTCATGAAGCCATTCGCTTGGTTCGGGGCGAAGCGTAAAGCAGCGCGCGATCGACATCACGAGGCACCAGCCAGTCGCGAAACGCCGGCGGTAAGCACGCCGGGTCCGCTGCACGCCGACACAGGCGCCCCCGACACGGCAGTTCGACCCGCTGAATCGCTCCAGGCAAAGAAACCTCCCCCACCACGCGGCCTGCTGCCCGGCTCCGACGGTGAACACCGGCTGCAGTGCGAGTACGGGTCTGAGGAGCGAGCTCACGGCTTCTACACCCGCCAGGTCCTGGACTACCTGTCACCGACGATGCAGGCGTTCATCGCACGACAGGAAATTCTTTTCGTGGCAACGGCCGACCGCCATGGCGAATGCGACTGCACCTCGAAATTCGGCCGGCCGGGCTTCATCCGGGTGCTGGACGAAAAGTACCTGATCTATCCCGAGTATCGCGGCAACGGGGTGTTCGCAAACCTTGGCAACATTACCGAGAACCCGCATATCGCGATGCTGATCCTGGATCTTTACCGCGACACCATCGGCTTGCACGTCAACGGCCGGGCGCGAATCGTGACGAACGAAGAACTGCTTGCCTGCCGAGACGATCTGCCGAACGACGTCATGGACGAAATCGGCCTGGAAGGCAAGAAGCGGCCCGAGCGCTGGGTCATGGTCGAGGTGGAAGAAGCCTACATCCAATGCTCGAAGCATATCCCGCTGATGAAAAAGCTGGACAAGCGGGTCGACTGGGGCACGGATAACGTAGTTGCCAAAGGAGGCGATTACTTCCGCCTGCAGGAAATTCCGCTTTACGACCGTATCGGCGGCGACAAGGCGATGGAAGTGCTGGTCGACGACTTCTACCGTCGCGTTCTTAAGGACGACTTCGTCGGCCGCTTTTTCGAGGACGTCGACATGGAAGCGCAACGTCTGAAGCAGAAGTCCTTCCTGGCCATGGCCTTCGGTGGCCCTTACCCCTATTCAGGCAAGGACTTACGCTCGGTGCACAAACGCCTGATCGATGAACTGGGACTCACCGACGCCCACTTCGACCGGGTGTTGCAGCACTTTCGGGATACCGTGATCGCAGCACAGCTACCGGAACCGGAGGTCAACGGGCTCTGCGAGATCCTGGAAGGTTTTCGCGACGATGTAATGAACCGCTGAATCCGAAAAGCCACCGTGGGGCTCCTGCCATGAATGAGGTCTACGAATTCGCTGCCAAGTGGCCGAAGCGCCTGTTCGGCGACGTCGGCCATCATGACCTGGCGCCACCCGATCCCGGAGAGCACGCTCATGGCGGAGATCCGCGCTCCGCGCTGTGGGCTCGCAGTTTCTTTTCGGGCACCCGGCGTTGCGATTCGACCCAGTCCGACCGTCTGGTCGTCGTGCGACGCGGCATCCCGGTCCACGAGTTCGATCTGCGGGAACTGCCGCCAGAGGCGGTCATCGGGCGTCACCCGTCCGCCGCGATCCGGCTGGAGGCCTTCGGTCTCGGCATGTTTCACGCATGCTTGTGGCGCTTCGACGACGAGTTCTACATCGAAGCGCTGGAACCCGCTTGCGAGACGCAGGTAGACCGCAAGCGCCTCGTTCACAAGGATCCGGCAAGGCTTTTCGACGGTACCGTCGTCGAGATTCCCGGCTATCAGCTGTTGTTTACGCTCGCCTCGGTGGCGGCATCAGGCGCAAGCGGGGAAACCGATCCATCCGTCGCAATGCGGACCCTCGTCCGGACCGAGGCGTCGCTACCAGCACCTCTTTCTCCGCAGCGGTCGGAACTACTCGAAGAGCGCCAACGACTGCCGCTGTGGCGTGAAGGCACCGCGGGGCTACGCGTCGTCGATATCCTCGACGAGACCGCCGACACCCGGACCTTTCGGTTCGCCGGCGAGTCGCCGATGCTCTTCTGCTATCAGCCGGGCCAGTACGTGACCTTGCTGCTGGAGATCGACGGCCGCGAGGTGCACCGCTGTTACAGCATGTCCTCCACTCCCTCACGCCCGCACCTGTTGGAACTCACCGTAAAGCGCATGCCTGGTGGACTGGTGTCGAACTGGCTGTGCGACCGCGTCGGAATCGGCGACGTGCTGCGCGCCCAGGCGCCTGCGGGTCGCTTCAGCTGTGTCGCGAATCCGGCGCGGAAGCTGTTGTTCGTGGGAGCCGGGAGCGGCATCACGCCTATCATGTCGATGTGTCGCTGGATCGTCGACACCGCCGCGGACGTCGACCTCACGCTCCTCGCGTCGTTCCGGAGGCCGGAAGACATCCTCTTTCGCCGGGAACTCGAATGGCTGTCGATCCGCCACCCGGCCTTCCGTGTCGCACTGACACTCACCGGGGAAGGGGTCGGGGCCCGGGGCTGGACCGGCATCACCGGCCGGGTCAATGCCGGGATGCTGTCGCTCGTCGCACCGGATCTGCATGACCGGCAGGTCTTCCTTTGCGGTCCCGAGCCCTTCATGGACGATGTCCGCACATTGTTGCGGCAACTCGATTTCGACTTCTCGGCCCTGCACGCGGAGAGTTTCGGGCGCTCCCACGTCACCTGCGGTGCCGTTTCGGGGACCACTCCGTTGAATCTCACCGGGACACGGCATCGCGTGATCTTTCGCACTTCGGGCCTGTCCGTGGAAACCGACGAGCACACCTCATTGCTGGAACTCGCCGAAGCCCACGGCATCGGCATCGACTTCAATTGCCGCGCCGGAAACTGCGGGGAGTGCGAAGTCAAGTGCCGGGGCGAGGTCGCTTTCGCGCCCACCTGCGAGATCGACGCGGCCTCGCGCGCGGCCGGCTTCGTCTGGGCCTGCTCATGCACGGCTCGATCCGATCTTGAAGTGGACGCCTGAGGGCTCGTCAGAGCGGAAGCGGGTCGAGCGCGCAGGCAAGCACCAAATTGCTCAGACATTTCACAGGGTCCGGGCGAGGCTTGCCAACACCGCCCAGCCGTCATTGTATGATCGCCTGGCCGGGTGATGTTTGTGAGTCGATACCTTGCAGGCTCGCGACCCACACTAGCCTTTCGCCACCAGCGGAGGGACAGGCGCAGGCATTGCCGTAGTGCCCGCGGTCCATCCCTGGCGATCGCCGCGGCCGCTGCCCTTTTGCGGCAGACCGCACTCGTTCACGACAACAACAACGACACGGTATCCGAGGATGTCCGACTACAAAAAGTACCGATGCATGGAATGTGAGCACGTCTATGACGAGGCCAACGGCGATCCCGACAGCGGCATCGCCCCGGGGACTCGATGGGAGGACATTCCCGAGAGCTGGGCCTGCCCGATCTGCGGCGCACCCAAGAGCTTTTTCGAGCGAATGGATTAACCGCCCCGACGCCCACCTTCAACCAGGAGGAACTCGCCATGCAATTCAGACCCTGTGTACCCGACCACTGCACCAAGGAGGGAACGCACTGCGAAGGGTGTGGTCGCTCTCACGAAGAGATTGCCGAGACGAAACAGATGATCATGGCGCTGGTCGGTTTCGCCCAGCGTCAAGGCTATGACAACGTGGACGAATTCTCGGAATTCGTCGCCAGAAGCGTGTCGGCCAAATGTAAGGCGGCGATGTAACGCCATGCTTGCCCTTACCGAAATGGATCGGCTGTGGCAGCGTCATGGCTTGTGGCTGGGCGCCTTCTTCCTGCTATTCGAAGCGGCCGTCTGGGGTAGCGGTTCCACCGGCTTCCTCACTTCCCTGTTGTCCGGAATCAGCGCCTCGCTTTTTGCCGGTCTCATGATGCTGTTGGTCGCCTTCGTCCACTCGACCGACTGACGGCGACAACCGCGGGCGACGGTGATCATGAAAAACTGGCGCCCCGGCCTATCGGTCACGCAGATCGCGGAAATCCAAATCGGGGCCGGCGTGCTCGACGGACAGCACCTGTGTGGCTGGACGAGGGCGAGTGTCGCCGTATACCGTGCGGTGCGCTTCGCAGATTACAGGGGGAACGAGGAGGGGAATCCGAAAAGCACCCGGCTGGAGGCGTCGGTTGGTCGGAAGCGAAGAACTGCCCCCCTATAAGGGTTAATTCGGGTTCGGAAGTTTTCAAGGTAGTTGTCGCCTCGGTGCTTAAGCTTCATGCGGCTTTTTGGGACGGTTGGGTCAGCTCCTTGTCAGGGTGGTCAGGCGTGTTGGTCTGGTCCGGGTTCAAGTGAACG
>NZ_SRSH01000033.1 GCF_006175985.1 Methylotetracoccus oryzae
ATGCTGTCGTCGGCCATCGTCGTCTCCACGTTCAGGTTGTCTTTCGCACTTTCAACCTTACCGGAGTTCGCGATGGCCTCCCATCTCTGACCCTCGATTTACACCACGTCGCTGGACTCTACCTGGGTGACAATTTAATGCCCTTTGAAATTGACCGCATTGTGAGGGAGTGGCGCATTGATTTATCTCCGCCGGACTCAGCCACTGAATGACTCCTCTCGGCAATGCCGTTGCGTTGCCGGTCTTCGGGATTATCCGGTAACGGAATGGGTGTGTACCAAACTGTGACAACACAGAGAAATCGCAGGGCATTTTGGGGTACACAGAGACACACAGTACGTTGCGCGGCGGCTGTATGTCATTGAACAAAAAGGCTATGGGTGAAGCCCCGTAGCCTTCACACGGCAGGGGTCGTAGGTTCGAACCCTACACCGCCCACCATCTTCAAAAGCCTTGCCTCGGTTTTGCCCCGTTTAGGCGGCTTGGTACACGCGGCGCAGGACTGGAGACGGACGATTCGACACGCTCGTCAGTAAGTCCACGAAATGGAACAAGCGTCCCACCGTAGCGCGTGGATACTGGTGTCTTCTCGCCATTTTTCACGGCGCGAGGAAATGGCCCGAGCGTTTTGACGACGAGCCGCAAGGTTAGCCAGGGACATACCGGATGGTGCAGGGCGAGGCCAAGCCCAATGCCGTTGTCGAATGTCCTTGCTTCCCGGAGGCCATTCGGGTTCGCATCGTCGTGCCACTCTGGCCCCGATTGAGTAACGGACCAACGAGCCTCACTGCACGGGATCACCCGGCGTGGGTTGGCGCCATTCGCGCCCACTAGTACGCCCAAAACAGCTGTTCGCGTCGCTGGCGCACAGATATTACGTAAGGGGGGTGAGCGACATGCTCGAGTGTAAGCTCGTATTGCGGGGCTTGTAGCCATGGGCGTCCTGTGTCGGACCATGCCAATGGGCCTTTGTGTGCGCTGCACGGAGTGGGCATAGGGCGCATTTCAGTGGCCGAGCAACACGCGTTCGACGAACCTGTGGACTAGCCGGTTCGACTCCGGCGTCTCTGCAGCCGCGTTCAGAACACGCTCCAGGTGGGCATCGTCCTGGGTGTATTGCGCCTTGTAGATCGTCAGGCGTTCCACCAGACGGGCGCGACTGACCTCCGGGTGGAACTGGAACGCCCAGAACGGCCCTTCCCCAACGCGAAACGCATGAAGGCATCGGTCGGAGTAGGCCAGTGGCAGACAGCCCGCCGGGACGCGAGTCGCGCGCTCGCGGTGCACCGATACCGCCAGAAAACCGTCCGGCACATCGCAAAACAGGGGGTCGCCACCCGCGTGCCTGGTAAGACGGATCGGGATCGTGCCCATCTCGAAGTCTCGGTCGTCGCGAATGATGCGCCCGCCCAGCGCCAGCACGGCGAGTTGGAACCCGAAGCAGCAGGCAAACACGGGCAATCCGCCCATGGCCCAGCGGCGCGTCAGCTCGATGCAGGACCTGATGAACGGATAGCGTTCCGGCTCGAGCACGCTGGCCTCGCTGGCACCGCCAACGAACAGCGCGTCGTAGCCGTCTGCCACGTCGGGTGGGAAGTCGGGCTGGTCGAACGCGTTCAGCACGTCGATCTGGCTGGCTTCGAGGCCGCTGTAGTCACAGAAGCTCGCGTACTCCTCCGCGCGTACCCTGCGGTCATCGCGAATCTGCAGCAACAGGATACGCAGGTCGGCGCGAGTGCTGCACCGCAGGCCAGCACGCGGCAACGGAAAGCGGCAGGCATAACTCATCGGCAACGTCAGCCCTCCTGAATCCAAAGCGCCACCGGAAATGCCGCGAAAATTTTTGCCGCCGGAACGCGCCCGGCTATCCGGATGCCGAAGCGCCGGCCCGTGAATACGTCCCGGAAGACGCCGAGCGCGGACCGCGGCCAGGGAATGAAGGTATCCGACCAGATCTCCGGATCGTTCAAGGTGCCGCCGCGCCCGAGCAGGCTGCGGGTCCAGCGCGGTACCGCAACCCAGATCATCCGCTGCTGGTACGTGCGGCTGAAGGCGCACACGTGGTGACTCCGCTGGCCTTCCACGAATACTGGCTGATAGTCGGCGTGCTTGAATAGCTCCGGGTCGCTCAGACGGAGTCGAAGCGCGCGGCGCGTAACGTACAGTTTGATGCGTCCGTCTTCCATGAGGTCCTGCATCTGCGTCAGTCGAGGGCCGAGAGCATCCGGTGAAAGGGTATCCCAGGACCGCTGCTCGTCGAGCAGTTGCTGTCGCAGCGCGTAATCCACGCTGCGGCGATTGTCCGGATCGACCAGGCTGAAGTCCCACAGCTCCTGCCCCTGATAGATATCGGGCACGCCCGGTACGGTAAGTTTCAGCAGTAACTGGCTCAGGCTATTGAACAGCCCGGGACGGACAAGGCCGGCGACGAACGACTCGAAATCCCGGCGGAAAGCGTCGGCTTCCGCACCGCACAGCAGTGACCCGAGGAAACCCAGGGTCGCCTCCTCATAGTCGTCATTCGGGTTCAACCAGCTGGTAAAACGCTTGGCCTCCCGCATGGCCTTCAGGAGATATGCGTCGACGCGGCCCCGATAGTCCTGGAGCTTATCGACCTGCACACCCCCTAGCGGCCAGGTACCGACCAGGGTCTGGTAGATCAGATACTCGTCACTGGGATGCGGTGCGGGATCCTGCGCGATGAGACGATGCAGCGGCCGATTCAATTCGCGCCAGCCGTTAACCCGATCCCGCCATTCATCACCAAGCTCCGACAGCACATTCAGCCGCGCACGGACGTCCTCGGAGCGCTTGGTGTCATGAGTCGAGGTTGCCAGCAGGCTGTGGGGCCAATGTTCCGCTCGCGACTGGTTGGCGCGATGGAAGTCCGCGACCGTGCACCCGAAGCGCCGGGGATCTCCGCCCACCTCGTTCAGTGAGACGAACCTATGGTATCGGTAGAACGCGGTGTCTTCGACGCCCTTGGCCATCACCGGACCGGTCAGTTGCTGGAAGCTCATCGCAAACGCAACGGTGGCTGTCTGATAGGCCTCGGGCTTGCCCTCGGCTTGCCGCGTCAGCAGTACGTCCCGGATGAAATCGAACACGGAGATATCGTCGGCGCGACTGCATCGCTTCGCTCCGGCGACGGCACGCTCGATGGCCGCGATGTCAGATGCGGCAATATCCCGATCCCTGACATAGCTGCGGTACACCGGAAAGCAGCTGATGATCTCCCGCAGGGCGTCCCGCAAGCTATTCAGCGTGAAGTCACGCGTAGTGCGGTCGGCCTCCGCGATGCGGCTCAGCTGGTTGGCCAATACGGTCAACTCGCTGGATAGTGCGACCCGAAGGATCATGCGCTTCGATCGATAGACCAATTGATCGAAATTGGTCTCGCCGTCCGCGAACACCGCCCACAGATCGGAGAAGGCGGCTTCCCCACCGGGGCAGATGAACAGCTCGTTGAGCTGACGCAGGAAGTCGTAGCCCGTCGTGCCGTGCACTGGCCACGTCGCGGGCAGCGGTTCGTCGCACGCCAGTATCTTCTCGGCGACCACGAAGAACCTTGGGATAGAAGCCTCGGCACCTTCAGCCCCTTGCCCCGCGGCCTCGGGCGCACCCGCCAACTCCGCGATACGGTGTTGCAGCGTCTCAAGATAGCCCTGCGGGTCATAAAGACCGTCGGGGTGATCGATGCGCAGTCCCGAAACCTTGCCGCCGGCGATCAGGTTCAGAACGAAACGATGGGTCGCGTCGAAGACCGCCCCGTGTTCCGTGCACAGACCCGCGAGATCATTGATGTCGAAAAATCGCCGGTAGTTGATGTCGTCGGCCGCGACACGCCAGTAGGCGAGTCGATAGGCCTGCCTTTCCAACAGCTCGTGCATCAGTTCGAAACTGGCGGGAACGCCCGGGATACCGTTGAAAAGCTCGAGGTCGCGCCCAATGAACTGGGCGATGTCTGGGCTGGCCCGACATAACGCGGCCAGATGGCCCTTGTGCACTTCCTTGTCGCGATGCCGCTCTTCGCGTGCTCCCGGCGACAGCTCCGAACGCGCCGGCAAATGCCCGAAAGCAGTGATCAGGCTCTGCAGTTCGATCAGCGGGCGGTGCTCCACACCGACGGCAGCCTCCAGTTGGTCGAGGCGGTAACCCAGAATCACCGGATATTCGCGGGGATCGACCGGAAAGCGATGCTCGCCATACAGGAAGTCGAAGTGCCCTGTTTCGCCATCGAAGGTCAACTGAATCTCACCGGCTTCCAGGGCGATGCCGTAGGGTAAACCCAAGGCCGGCAACAGCACCTTGCCCCTAAGATTCTCGCTGATCGGCGACCATTCGATGTCGAAGAAATTCGCGAAATCGGACGCCGGACCATTTTCCAGCACATCCATCCACCACCGGTTGTCACTCCCCATGACCCCCATATGGTTCGGCACCAGATCGATGATCTGCCCGATACCGAAACGATCGAGTTCGGACAGGAAGTGCTCGAACTCCTCGGGACTCCCGATCTCCGGATTGACTGCGCCATGATCCACGATGTCGTAGCCGTGGCGACTCCCGGGACGGGCTTTCAGATATGGCGAGGCATAACAATGGCTGATGCCGATCTCACTGAGATAGGGCAACAGTTCGGCCGCCTGCCGAAACGTGAAGTCACGATTGAACTGGAGGCGATAGGTAGCCTCGGGAATGCTGTACCGGACTCGCGGCGACGCGGACGCCTGCGGCTGGTGTGATACGCGGGCCGATCTGTCCAGCTCGCTGAACACCGTCGCCAGCGCGTCGAACTGGGCCTCCTTCCGCCAGTCGTCCAGATCCAGGCGCAACTTGCGTCGCCAGTTGGGGTAATCGGGTGGGGCCCCGGGCAGAAATGCCCGCTCGCGTTGACTGAACAGGTCTTCGGGATTGACGAGGAGCGCGGCGGCGGGGAATTCCGCCAACAGCCTGTAGACGGCGCGCACCAGGGCCTGCGTCATATCCGGTGCCGAGATCGGGTCGAGGGTGATCTCCGGTGGCAGCAGCCGTCTTTCGTCGAGGCGGGCCAGCAGCCGGGCCCGCTGCAGCGCGCGTGCGCTGATCTCTTGTACGCGGGCGGCATCGTCGTGAAAAAGCCCGAGCGATCCAAGCTCATCCAGATCGGTCCCCAGCCAGAATCCGCACAGCGGTGGCTCACCCGGCGATGCAGTGACGATCACCCGAGCGGCCGAGCAATCCGGTTCCCCGTCCCGGTCAGCGCAGCGCAACTCGCCGAGCAGCGATCCGACGGTTAGCAGTCCGCGGTCCTGCAACTCGGCAACAGGCGCCAGACACTCGAGGCCGTCGCCGACACCGATCAGGCACTGGTTACGGTGGCTTTCGAGAGCGATGATGCCGAGCAGTTCCAGCGTGGGCTGCGTCACGTATGTTCCCCCGGGGAAGTCGGCGGCGCAGGGCCTGCAATACTGTCGGAACAGATCGCCGGCCGGCTGAAGCAACAGGGCGCCGCAGTGCCGCATGGCGTTCCGCAGCGCCGTGATCAAGGGAACGTAGGCCTGCTCCCGAAGGACCGCAGGTTTAGCGGGAGCGGCTTCCCCAACCGCTTGCTCCGCGCCCTTTAGATCGCGAGGGAAACCCAAGCGCAGGCGGGGGGCGTACAAAGACGGTGAGGCCCAGGCCTCGGCACCGCATGCGGCGGGACGGAGCGAGAAGTCCAGCGACAAACCGACGCCCAATCCCTGCTGCAGACAGCGGCGACCCACCGCTTCGAGTTGCAGGTCGGCTTGCCAGTACAGGTAAGCGAAAAACTCCACCCGCTCCCTGTTCGCTTCGGCAAAGGCCTTCACTTCGGACGAATCGGCCCGGCGATACGCATCGGGCCAAGCGGCCGGCGCCGGGCCTGCTTCGCCGCCCCGAGCCCAGTGCTCGGACAAGGCATCGAATACGCACTGTCGCTCGAGTTCCACACCCGCGTTGTCCTGAAAAGTACGAAACGCTTCAGATCGGTCCATCCCGCGCCGGTCACGGCTTTTCCGAAAGTGAGCGAACAAGGCCTCCAGCACCTCCAGCTTCGTTTGCGTGACGCTGCGGTAGTCGACCAGATCGGCACCGCGCAACGCGCGGAGCCGAGCCTGAAACTCCGGAGCGAAGACCGCCGTGCGCGCGGCCTCGCAGTCGGCGAATTCGGGCACAGCCTCGACGTCCACGTAGAGGATGTTCGTCAACAGACGACTGGACGGCTGGAATGGATCGCAGCGCTCGGGGTCGCCCGGCCACAGTGCATGCAAGGGCGTAACGGAAACCAGGTCGGCGCCCTTTTCGGCGGCGAAGTCAACCAGACTCGACAGATCGGTGAAGTCCCCCACGCCCCAGTTTCTGACGGATCTCACGCCATACAGGGGGACACTCACGCCCCAGATCCGTCTTGCGTCCTGCAAAGCGGCCGGACGATAGGCCTTCTCCGGCACAACGATCAGGGACTGCGTGGCTCTCGGCTCTCCGCCCTGTAGCGCAACGCAGACGCGATGGTAGCCGCACGGCGGCAGGTGCGGCAGGTCCAGTTTCATGCGGAGATAGTCCACACCATCGATCGAACGTTGGGCCAAACGTGGCAAGCTGGCTGCGATGCAGCGGCCGCTGAAGCGCTCCCCAGACTCCAGATCGAGAGTCCAGTCCAGCGCTGTGTCTTGCAGGCTAGCCGCGAGGCTGATCGGAATCGTGCAGGCCGGGTCGCTAACAGATTGCACGCGAACGATATCCACCAGCCGCAGCCAGGACCGATTCTCCCAGGTTTCGCAAATCTCCCGCAGTTCGGCATCGCCCTCGGCCGAAAATCCCATTGCCGCGAGTACCGCTCGCTTGATCTCGTCCGCGACCGGCACCGTTTCACCCGGCGAACCTGCAAGCTCCGTCGCGACGCCGGCCAGGGCACACAGCCGGTCCAGATCGCTGCTCATGGTCCGCCCCCGCGCTCGCCGTCGGACAGAAACCACGCGGTGGACCATGCCGGCAAGATGCCCCGCGCTAGGGCTCCGGCGACGTCATCGTCGCTGGCGGCAATGAGCTTGCCTGTGGGCCGCCGAACGCCGGTCAGGTCTTTTGCCCCGAGATGACTGCACAGGGTCACGCGTTCGCGATCCCCGACCTTCCAGACAACGATCAGCCCCGCCTCACCAAGCGTTTGATAATGGGCGCGTCCCGGAACAAGCTCACTCACGCGAGGGACGATGAAGGTCCGGCGGAGCTCCAGCAGACGGCGGTACACCATCAGCCATGCCGCCGATTCGGGCTGACACAGCGCAGTCCAGTCCAGCTTTGACGCAGCAAAGGTGGCGGGATCGCAGGGATCGGGAATCAGGCGACGGGCCGCGGGGTCGGAAAACCGGGGAACAGACCGGAATTCGCTCCGCCGCCCCGCCGTCACCGCAGCGGCGAACTCTGGCCCGAAATCGCAAAAAAAGCGAAACGGCCGGGTACAGGCGAACTCCTCCCCCATGAACAGCAGCGGCGGCGACGGCGCCAGCAATGACAAGGTCAGAGCCGCGCGCAGGGGACGTGGGTCGATCAGTGCGCTTAGCCGCTCGCCGAACGCCCGGTTGCCGATCTGGTCATGGTTCTGCAGGAAGCCGATAAAGGCCGTGGGCGGCAGATGCCGGCTCGGTTCGCCCCGTTTGCGTCCGCCACGGTAAGCTGATGCTTCGCCCTGATAGCTGAAGCCCTCGGCCAGGGCTCGCCCCAGATGAGTGGCAGGGGCATCCGCGTAGTCTGCGTAGTAGCGCTCGGTTTCGCTTGTCAGCAGACAGTGCAACGCATGATGGACGTCGTCGTTCCATTGGGCCGTGTACCAGCGCGGCGCACCATTCATATTGCGCTCCAGATAGCGCGCCGCATTGTCATCGTTTTCGAGAATGAGGTGGATCGGGCGGGTGCGTCCGGGCCCCTCTCGTACGCGTTCAGCGAGTTCCACGAGGATATCGGGTACGGACCTATCGGCGATGGTGTGTACGGCATCGAGCCGCAAGCCGTCTAAGTGATACTCCTCCAGCCAAAACAGGGCGTTGTGGATAAAAAACTCACGAACCGGACGGCTTGCCGCTCCATCGAAATTGATCGCACTCCCCCACGGTGTCACGCGCGTCGCGTCGAAGAACGGCTTGGCATAGACGTACAGGTAGTTTCCTTCCGGTCCGAAATGGTTGTAGACAACGTCCAGGAATACGCTGAGACCTTTGCCGTGAGCTGCCTGGACGAGTCGCTTCAAATCGTCGGGCGACCCGTAGCGGCTGTCGGGCGCAAATGCCAGCACGCCGTCGTAGCCCCAGTTCGCCCGGCCCGGGAAATCGGCCACCGGCATCAGACTGATCGCCGAAACGCCCAGCATGGCCAGGTGGTCGAGCTTCAGCATCGCAGCGCCGAAGGTGCCCTCAGGCGTGAAGGCGCCAACATGCAACTCGTAGATGACCGCTTCTTCCCACGGTCGTCCGGACCACTGCTCGTCTTCCCAACGGAAGCTGCGCGGATCGACCACCAGGCTGGGGCCGTGGACGTCATCGGGGTTGTAACGGCTGGCCGGATCCGGCACCTCCAGACCGTTCTCCAGACGGAACCGATAGCGACTCCCCGCACGAGCGTTCCGACTGACGAGTTCGAACCAGCCGTCGCGTAACGCATGCATGCGTTCGGCGGCGTCGGGTCGATCCCCGATACACAGTTCGACGCGCCGCGCATTCGGCGCCCAAAGCCGGAAACGCACCCCGGTCGCCATCACCTCGGCGCCAAACGGCATGGCATGACTCCGCATCATGGCCGCTCCTCCGCAATGTCCGGAGCGTAAGCCACTACCGTTGTCACATCAGGAGAGCTCGATCCGATCTTCCGCGCCATGTGTCAAGCCCAAGATCAGCGTCAAGTAGTCGCGCAAGTGGCGGGTGATCAGGAAGTTGTCGCGGACGAAATCGCGTGCCTTCTGACCCATCTCCGAACGTTTAGCCCGATCTCGCAGCAGATACCGCATACGCAGCGCTGCTCCCTCCGGCGTACTGACCAGAAATCCGGTGTGGTAGTCGACCACTTGCAGCCGGATACCCCCGGTATCGCCTCCGATGACCGGCTTCCCCTTCCACATGGCCTCGGTGACGGTCAGGCCGAACCCCTCACGCAACGATTTCTGCACGACGACGTCAGCGGCCCGCTGCAAGGCATTGATCGTGCGATGGGCGTCGGGGGGCAGATGCAGGACATGCAGATCGGGATCGCCTTCGGCCAGCTGCCGAACCTCGGCGAGCACCACTTCGCCGTCAGGATCATCGGTGGCGCTGCCGCCGGCCAGCACGAGTTGCAACGCGGGAACGAAAGTCTTCGCCAGGCGGTAGCCGTGGATCACACCTACGGGGTCCTTGAAGCGATCGAAGCGGGAGACCTGCAGTACGATCGGGCGATCCCGGTCGATCGCGAAGCGCTCCAGCGCGGCCACGATCTCATGATCGGGGAGGTCGACATTTTTCTGCGCCAGCGGATCAATGCTCGGCGGGATGATGTATTGGACGTGCGGCAATGGTTGGGCAAACGACGGCAACGAGAAGATGCTGGCATCGTAGAGGCTGATGAAATCGCGCAAGTAGCGCCATACCGGGCGATACGGGCGATGGATGTCGATATGACAGCGCCAGATCCATCTGCCTTTCCGATCGGGGAACAGTTTGAGCAGAGGAGCCGGCTGCGGATCATGAATGAAGACGACGTCTGCGTCCCGGAGTATGGGGCCGAGCTGCTCGGCGTTGACGGCATTCGTATCCTCGAAAACGCGCAAGAGGCCGGGGTCCACGGACACCGCGACCCCTTGCAGGGCGTCGTGGAAACTCTTGGTACAGCGATAGAACTCCGGGGTGCCGGAAATGACTTCCCAGCGGGTGTCGATGCCCAGCTCCCGTGTCAACGGAACCAGTTTTTCGAGAATCTCGGCTACGCCTCCGCCGAGACGCGTCGAATTGACATGCACGACCCTGAGCCCACTCAGCGAATCAGCCACCTGATAAAGCTGTTCGATCACATCGCGTCCGACGACCTGTGCATACGTATCCAGAAGACTACTCACAGGTCACCTCGCAGAGGCACTCTTGGAAGCGATCAGCGAGTTCGTTGCGGAGTTCCGAAAGCGACGTGAAATAAGGTTCGACGGATCCCAGGAGCTCTGTCATCACCGCGTACGCCTCGCCGAAGGACGCCAGCCAACTGCTGAAATCGTCCTTGCGACTGTCGTTACGCCCGCGAGCATCGATGAAGTGGTAGAACAAACTGCCCAGGGAAAGCTGACTGATCCGGCTTGCCAGGTCCTCGGGCAGGATCAGTTGCTGGCCCGTCTGAAAAACGACGATCTGTGATCGAATGAACTCGAATTGCTGATCCGGCTGCGCCCAGGCCAGTACTTCTCGCTCGTCCAGGCGTTCCTCGATGACCTCGATGACTTCCTGACGCAGATCGCCCAGGCTTCCGAAGGCGGTGGGATCGACGACGCTCAGGCGCTCCGCGAGCGTCTTGTCATGTATGGAGCGGTTCGCCCAGGTGGCGAAGTCGTTGTTGTACTCGCGAGCTTCGAAGCGTGGATGCAGCAAGCCACCCCAGAAGTGGTAGTAGACGCATCCCAGGTGGATGCTGACCAGCTGTTCGCGCAACTCCTTGAGATTCTGTGCCCGCTTGCCGGTAGCAATCGTCAGCAACGCGCAGTCCTTGACGACGAATGGGACCGGTCCGGCTTGTGCCATCACCATCCAAGCGCTCCTGATATCCGGACTAAGACGATGACTGCGCTCGATCGCACAGTGCTCCGGTACTCGGCCCGCCAGCGTTAGTCGCCTCTCCTCGCGGGAGGCTATGAGCTACGGAGTCGTTTCTGACCTCTTGCTTCGGGCAGAGCCCCGAGTCGTTCCCCCTCCATCCTCCAGATCTTCAGGACGTGCCGACGAAGGCGCCGCCCTTCGCGGGTGACCGCCCTGGTCTTGGCGATGCGAACGTGCCATGGAAGAACAGTCATCGGTGCGTCCGGACGCTGCACTCCGACTTTCCTGCAGAGCGCTCGATCAGCGGTCAGTCGTTTCGCCGGGAAATGCAAAGACCAGGTCTGCTCCACCCCGTCCGGAACCCAGCGCGACTTTGTGAGTGATCTCGCGTCCTCCCCGTTCGGCCGCGACGACGTAGCTGCCCGGCTTCAGGCGCAGGAACATGTGGGGCCCGTCAGTTCCGGCGTCGAGCACAGTCCTGCCTGCGGCATCGTCGATCCGGACTTGCACATTCGCCACATAGGCACCGGACCCTCGAACGGCGAACAGCAAATGCAGGTTGTATTCGCTGCGGACGCTACGAAGATAGCTTTGCTCTTCCTTGCCGACACCGCCGGTGATGAAGGTCACGGCGCCCTGCGTCTGTTCCTTGAGGACGGCATGCCCCGCCACTGCGATGCCGCTCAAACACAGCAGGAACCACATGATCGACGACAATAGCGGTTTCATGCTTTTGCTCCGATAGGCCTGCGGTCTCGGCATCGCGGCTCTGTTTCCGCCAGCAGCGGAGCAGGAATAGGGGGGGCTGCTCTGCCACTGCGGGCCCAATGACCAGCGCGAATCGCCTTTGACCTCGGCAATCAATGCTGAAATGCCCCGTCAACAGGCTCGATGGCTGATCGGCAGCCAATACCTGGAGCCGGAACGCCTCGCCGATCTTGCGAAGGGCGATAGGCAGCGTAGCAAACGGTGGATTTTCGGCACATCCGTACGCTTACCGAGCCGTAGCGCGGATTTCCGGCTTCCGATTCCGGACCCACACCAAGCGGCCCCCAACAAACCGGTCAACCCCCGGAGTGCTGCCGTCGGCCGCGAAACGCAGTGCGGAACAAAGATCAACGGAGTTGCTGCTGGCTGCCTCCGGGAGGGGTATACGCGGGGTGACGGCGCGATTAGTCTATGGGGCCTGGGGCGCTCGTCGGTGGGTTGAGGCAGCCGGCGATTCCCCGCTTCGGCTCTCCGACAAGCGAGTGCGCTCCCAAGCACATGACCGAGACCGCGCCCACTGTCTGGCAAGGCCGCCCATACCCACTCGGTGCCACCTGGAATGGGGAAGGCGTCAATTTCGCGTTATTCACAGAACACGCGGAAAAAGTGGAGTTGTGTCTGTTCGACGCCAAGGGTCGGCGCGAAGTCCAGCGAATTCCGCTGCAGGCGCAAACCGGTTATGTGTGGCACTGTTATTTGCCCGAGGCGCGTCCCGGGACGCTCTACGGCTACCGCGTGACCGGTCCCTACCAGCCGCTTCAGGGGCACCGCTTCAACCCCCATAAGCTGTTGATCGACCCCTATGCCAAGGCGATCGTCGGGAGCGTGCGGTGGAGTGATGTCCATTTTGGCTACAAGGTGGGTCACAAGAACGAAGACCTCGCCTTCGATCGCCGGGACAGCGCGTCGAGAATGCCGAAGTGCCAGGTCATAGACCCTGCATTCAGCTGGGGTGACGACCGGCCGCCGCGCATTCCGTGGCACGAAACCATCATCTACGAGTTGCACGTGGGCGGATTCACCGCCCGGCACCCCGACGTGCCGCCTGCACTCAGGGGGACCTACGCAGCCCTGGCGACAGCACCGGTGCTGGCGCATCTGAAGAAGTTGGGCGTCACCACGGTTGAACTGATGCCAGTGCATACCTTCGTCGACGATTGCCATCTGGTCGACAAAGGTCTGCGCAACTTTTGGGGTTACAACTCCATCGGTTTCCTGGCACCCGATGCGCGTTATGCGGCGGGCGAGCCGGTGCGCGAGTTCAAGACATTGGTCAAGACTCTGCACTCGGCCGGCATCGAAATCATCCTGGATGTCGTCTACAACCACACTGCCGAAGGCAGCCACCTGGGCCCGACACTTTCCTTCCGCGGCATCGACAACAAGGCGTACTACCGCCTGGCATCCGATAATCCTCGCTACTACACGGACTATACAGGCTGTGGAAACACGCTGAACATGACGCAGCCCTGTGTACTGCAGCTGATCATGGACAGTTTGCGATATTGGGTACTGGAGATGCACGTCGACGGCTTTCGCTTCGACCTCGCCTCGGCGCTCGCGCGCGAGTTGCACGAGGTGGATCGTCTCGGCGCCTTCTTCGACATAATCCACCAGGATCCGGTGTTGTCACAGGTCAAGCTGATCGCCGAGCCCTGGGACCTCGGCGAAGGCGGCTATCAGGTGGGCAAGTTCCCGGTCGGTTGGGCTGAATGGAACGATCGCTTCCGTGATGTGGTGCGCGCTTACTGGAAAGGCGAAGGCGGCCTCATCGACGATCTGGCCTTCCGTCTGACCGGTTCAAGCGACCTCTATGGACACAATGGTCGTAAACCGTACTCCAGCATCAATTTCGTCACGGCGCACGACGGATTTACGCTGCATGACCTGGTCAGCTACAACCAAAAGCACAACGAAGCCAATCTCGAGGACAATCGCGATGGCAACGACAACAACTGCAGCTGGAACTGCGGTGCCGAAGGGCCGACCGATGGCGCGGAGATCAGCCGCTTGCGGGCCCGCCAGAAGCGCAACTTTATCGCGACCTTGCTGTTGTCCCAGGGTGTGCCCATGTTGCTCGCCGGAGATGAATTGGGGCGAACCCAACAGGGCAACAACAATGCGTACTGTCAGGCCAACGAAATCAGTTGGGTCGCTTGGGAACTCAGCGCTGACAATCAAGCGCTCCTCGAGTTCGTCCAGCGCCTCATCCACTTCCGCAAACAGCATCCCGTATTCCGCCGCCAACACTACTTTCACGGGCGTCCAATCCGCGGTGTCGGCATCAAGGACATCATCTGGCTCAACCCTCTCGGCGACGAGATGAGTGACGCCGAATGGAATCAGTCATTCGCCCGCTGCCTGGGCGTCTACCTGTTTGGCGAGGTGCTCGATGAGCGTGACCCGCGCAATCAGCCGATTACTGATCAGAATTATGTGCTGATGTTCAATGCGGACGACCGTGCAATTCCGTTCGTTCTCCCAGCCTATCAGCCGGATGCGCGCTGGGCGGTCGTGTGCGACACGGCGCGGCTGGACCTGGAGTCACCCGAGCCGGAATACCTGCCCGGCGCAGCTTTCCCATTGGAGTCGCGCTCATTGGCCCTATTGGTACAGGTGCACCTTCCGTGACAAGATCCAAGTTCACGCCCGATCCCCTGACTTTCCTGGGGAACAGGCTATTGTCTGGGCTCAAATCGTGATGGCAAGTCTTCTACTGGGTCTGCGGCGTGAGCTCTTCTGACAGTTCGTCCCTGCTGGCGGCTTCACGCTCGGTTTTTCGAACGCCAGTCGGCTTCTCGGAGCCGAGCTTGAGTTGGTGATACTCATCATCGCGGTGGCTTGTGAGCTTTTCGGCGCGCTGATCGACCCGGTCTTCCAACAAGGGACCCTGATCTGAGCCGGATTCTCTGCCGGGGCATTCATTGGCGTCAGTTTTGATCAAGCTCATCCGCCGAGCCCCTAGGGTATTGGTCCGGGTTCGTCGTTGGCGGGCTGCTAGGGAGCCTCTGAACAAATGCGGCTGGTAAGCTATCGCCAACAGAGCACGTGAACGCGGTGACCGGATGAAACAGACGACCTTCGCCTCGCTGGCCTATGACCAGAAGAAGAAGCAGAC
>NZ_SRSH01000034.1 GCF_006175985.1 Methylotetracoccus oryzae
ACATGCGACTGGTCATGGCTCAGTCCTGCCGCGTCCAGGCGCTGGCGGGTTGCAGTGCGCCGCCCTGCGTCCCGTACAGCCGCTGCAGCGAACGCTCGCCCACCTGGATCCGCACCCGGTAGTAATTCGCGTCCGGACGATCGACGACGTAGCTCAGCGCGTCCGGTGCACCCGGTGCCACCGGTTCGACGGCATAACCCGCCTTCCGCAGCTCGGCTACCAGGGCGCTCAGGAATGGCTCGTCTTCTGCCTCGTTCACCGCCAGCGGTGTGCTCGCCGCTGGCCACACTACCCGCATCGCCGCGGCGGTATCCTGGGCCAGGCGTTCCGCCTGCGGCATTGGCACTTCGGCCAAGTTGCCGGTGTGGGCACAGCCACCAAGCAAAGCGACGGTCAGGCCCAACCGCAGTGGTCGGAGAAAACGGTTCATCGACCGCCCTCCTTCTCTTCTCGGGTGATCGTCACTTTAGTCTGATGCTCACCCGCCCCGGCGATCAGCAGCATCCGCTCCGGGATGCTGTCGACGACATAGCGGTTACCCTGCACGCGGTAATTGACCATGACCTCTTCCGCCTTTTCTCCCCAGGGCCAGAGGCTGTCCTCACCGCGCAGCACCAACAGGCTCGGGGCTTCGGTCTGGGTCAAGCTCTCCGGCAGCTGCAGGATGGTCTTGTGGCCGTCGTTGAACACCCGCACCGGCTTCCAACTCGCCTCGCCGTCGACGCTATAACTGAAGTCGAGGCGGTCCAGGTAGGCTGAGTGGCCCGCCGATCCCGCGGAACCTGCGTCATCCGATCCCCCAGCTCCGCCGATCCGAAGACTCTGCCTCTCACGATCACTCGCCTTGAACGCCGCCCACTGCTGGTGCACATCGTCCGGGTACGCGAACGACACCCGCGGCATGTACTCGGTGCGGTGCGAGACCAGTTGCAGGTAATAGGTCCGCCGGTCGGTGGTAATGATCAGACTGGTGCGGAGCCCCACATCCAGCGGCTTCAGCATCACGTGCTCGATCTCGCCCTGGGGCGAACCGGAGCGCGCCGGTTCGATGCGCCAGCGCACCTGATCGCCGGCGTTGAAGTTCGAGATGATCTCGCCGGGTTGCAACTCGATGTCGCAGACTTGGAGGACGGCACAGACCACACTCGGTTGGGTCGAGCCGAACAGGAACTGCACCGAGCCATCGCCGCCAGCGACGGGTTTGATGCCTGTAGCACTGGCGGTACGCCAGCGTTGGCCGATGGCAAGCCCGGCCTTCTCTTGGGGTGACAGGGATGGGTTCTCCGGATTGAAAAAGGGCTCCGGCACGCCCTCGGCGGGCAGTGCCAGAGCCAACACGGGGAGGAAAACCAGGAGATAAAGAATCTTCTTCATGCTTGCCGACTCCACGACAGGTCTTTGATGAACAGGCCCAGGGGGTTCTTGCGGATCTCGGCCTCGGTGGTGGCCGACGTGGTCGGAACCAGATACACCGTGATCAGTGCGGTCATGCGCTGCGGCGGGGCTTTCGGCGCGCCATCGCGGGTATACGTCGTCTCGCTCCAGTCGACCCGCCAGGTGGTCTCGCTCTGCGGCAGGACCGCATGGATCTCGACCGCGACCGTCTCGATCTCGGCCCGGCGGAAGGGACTGGCGTCCTCGTTCTCGCCGTACCAGGCGTTCAGCTTGGCGGTGGCGGGATCCTGCGGATTGAGCAGTGCGTAGACCTTGAAGATGGCCTCGCGCTGCAACGTCACATCCGGCGTGACCATCCGGGCGGAGGTGATCCAGCTGGCGAGACTGGCGTGGATGATCCGCTCATCGGCGGCACTGGCCCGATCGGCGATCTTGACCGCTTGCAGTTGGCCGAGCTGATCGACTTCGACCACATACGGAATGAACGTCGACTGCGCACCGAGGTACAGCGCGCCGCCGATGGCGATGGCCGCGATACCCAGCGCACTGACTGCGACGAGTTGCCAGATCCGGGCAGCGCGCAGTGTCGCGCCGACGTGGGCATTCCACTGGATCCGCGCGGCGAGATAGGGGTTGGTGACGGGCTCCGTCATGCAAAATCCTCCAGGGCAAGGTTCCGGCGCTGCAGCCAGGGATGAATCCAGTCGGCGCCGTGTTGGGCCTCGAGCTGGCGGATGGTGGCGATCGACTCCTTGTCACTGACGCCGATGACACTCAGGGCCAAGGGGCCCAAGGCCAGCTCGAACAGGCGTCGCCCTTGTTCCGACACGGCGTAGTAGTGCTGTTTGGGTTGGGCCGTGGCGACGATCTCGATCTGCCGGGCATTGAGACCCATGCGGCCATATAAGACCGCGGTGTCGGGATCGCGCGCGTGCAGGTTCGGCAGGAAGATCTTCGTGGCGGTGGACTCGACCAGCACGTCGAGGATCCCGGAGCGGGCGGCGTCGCTCAGAGACTGGGTGGCCATCACCACCGCGCAGTTGGCTTTCCGGAGCACCTTCAGCCATTCGCGCAGCTTGTCGCGGAACACCGGATGACCCAGCATCAGCCAGGCCTCGTCCAACAGGATGGCGGCCGGCTGGCCTTTCAGCGCCCGTTCGATGCGGCGGAACAGGTAGAGAAGGACGGGCAAGGCATACTTCTCGCCAAGCGCCATCAGATCCTCGATCTCGAACACGGTTAGCCGGTTCAAGGCCAGACCGTCCTGCTCGGCATCGAGCAAGTGGCCCATCGCGCCGTCGACGGTGTAGGGCTTCAATGCTTCGCGAATGGCGTGATCCTGGACGCTGAAGCAGAACGCACTGAGCGTGCGCTCACCGGAGCGGTGCATACCCTTCAAGGCCTCGGCGATGGCGTTGCGCTGGGCCGGAGTGGTGGTGACGTTGTTCAGAGCCAAGAGTGTGTCGAGCCACTCGGCGGCCCAGGCGCGGTCATTGGCGGTGTCCAGGTACTGCAACGGACAGAAGGCCAAGCGCTCTTCGTCCCCCGCAACGCAGTAGTGCTGGCCGCCGGCGGCTTTGGTCAGCGCGAACAGCGACAGCCCCTTGTCGAAGCCGAACAGGCTCATGCCCGGGTAGCGCAGGAACGAGGCGGCGAGCAGGCCCAGCAGCGTCGACTTGCCGGCGCCGATCGGGCCGAAGATCAGGGTGTGGCCGACATCGCGCACATGCAGGTTGAGCCGGAACGGCGCGGCACCGCGGGTGATCGCCTGCAACAACGGCGGCGAAGCGGGCGGATACAGCGGACACGGCGCCTGCCCGGCGCCGGTCCAGACGGTCGAGGTCGGCAGCAGGTCGGCCAGGTTCAGCGTGTTCAGCAAGGGTCGTCGGACGTTCTCGTAACCGTGACCGGGCAGGCTGCCGAGGAAAGCCTCCAGCGTGTTGACGGTCTCGATCCGGGCCACAAACCCCAGACCGTTGATGACTTTCTCGACGCGCCGGGCAGCGTGTTCGACGAGGGAACGGTCCTCGTCCATCAGCACCACGACGCTGGTGTAATAGCCGAGACCGACCAGACCGGAGTTCACTTCGGCCATCGCCGCTTCGGCATCGGCGACCATGGCCATCGCATCCTGATCGACCGGCCCACGGCCGGTGTTGAACACCTGATCGAAAAAGCCGCGGACCTTCTGCTGCCACTTCTTGCGGAACGTATCCAGTGCCGCCAGCGCCTCGTGACCATCGAGCGGGATGAAGCGGCTCGACCAACGGTAGGCGATGGGCAGTTCGGCCAGGGCGTTCAACAGCCCCGGGGTCGACTCCAGCGGAAAGCCTTCGATCGCGACGCACTGGATGAACTGCCGGCCGAGCTTCGGAATGACGCCGGTCCACAGTTCCTGACCGCCGATCAGTGCGTCCAGATAGATCGGACAGGACGGCAGGATCACCGGCTGTTGCCGACCGGTGATGCAGGTCTGCAGATAGCTGAGGCCGTCATCGAAGGTCAGCGTCGTGCCGTCTTCCTGCAGCACCGACCGGGAGCGCAGACGTTGAAGCGTCAGCACCGTCGAGAGCCGACTCTCCAGCGCCTCGCAGGATCGCTGGAAACGCTCGATCAGACCGCGCGTCTGGGTATGGCCGTCGGGCCGTTCGCTGTCATCGTCGAACAGCAACGCGACGAACTTGGCTTCGGCCAGGAGTGGCGGCAGCCAGGTCACGGTCAACACGAACTGACCCTCATAGAGCGTACCGAGTCGCTCGAACAGCCGCCGGCGCTCTTCATCGAGCGCCGCGGTCACGGGATCTGGAAAATGCGAGGCCGCGCGGTCCGGGTAGCCCGGCGCCGGGCGGCGGAGCGCGTCGACGTGGAGCATCCAGCCGGCACCCAGCCGCGCCAGCGCTTCATTGATGCGGAGCGACACCCGCTCGCGTTCCGCTTCGGGACTGCTGGCCTGATCGCCGCCGGTGTAGCTCCAGGCCGCCATCAAGGCCCCGTTTTTTCCGACGATGACGCCATCGGCGACGACCGCGGCATAGTTCAGCAGATCGGCCACCCCGGCGGCGGTGGAACGGTACGGGCGCAGGCGCTTGGGCGCAGTGAACATCAGCGTCGCACCGTGCGGTTGAGCCGGAACGGCGTCGAGCGCGCCGGGTAATACACCGCGTAACGCCGATGATGCAGATACACCGTCCGCAGCAGCGGGTCGGCCTGCGCCATGCGGCGGAACAGGGTCAACGCGGTGAGCCACAACGCACAGCCAAACCCGGTGGCCAGCCAGTCCTGCGCCGCGAACACCAGCGCGAAGGCCAGCACGCCGGTAAACATGACGCCTTCCCGGTCACCGCCCAGGAACAGATGCGGCCGGTTCCCGGCCCGGTGGATGGGCGTGGCCCGCAGGGTCATGCCGTGACCTCTACGCTGTCCTCACCGATCAGCGCGCCCTGGCCGAAGAAGGTGCCCATCAGGTTCTGGGCGCCAACCGTCAGCGCCATGACCAGCACCAGGAAGATCAGGCTGCGGAAGAAGTTGTTGAGTTCGCCGCCGAAGATCAGCACGCCACCGGCGACGACGATGCCGATGATCGACACGGCAAAGGCGACCGGACCGGTCACGGAGGTACGGAGGGCCGTGAGCCAGGCCTCGTAGGGCAAGGCACCGCCGGCACCGATAGCGGCATGGGCATCCAGTGGCACGGCCATCATCACGAGCACCAAGGCCAGCGTGAACCACGCCAGTCGGGGTGGAACAGCAGCGCGAGTCGGGCAGCAAGGGGGAAGAGAAATAGCGCAAGAAACAGTAGGGAAGGACATCAAGGACCTCGGGTCAGGTGGGAAGAAACAGGTACTGGCCATCGCGGAAACCGCTCAGGCGCAGGATCTCGGTGACACGTCGGCCCGCGGGTGTTAGCGCGATGTGCACGACCACATGCACCGCCTCACCGATCAGCGGTTCGACGACGGCGGGCGCATGCGGATGCTGGGTGACGTAGAGCGCGAGCTTGGTCAGCCCGCCACGCGCATGGTCGGCATGCAGGGTCGCAACGCCGCCACTGTGGCCCGAATTCCAGGCCAGCAAGAGATCCAGGGCTTCGGGTCCGCGGACCTCGCCGACGATGATGCGGTCCGGATTCATGCGCATCGCGGTCCGGACCGCGCGGGTCAGGCTGAAATCGGTGGTCGCGACATAGGCGACGCTGTTCGGCGCCCGGCATTGGATCTCGCCGGTGTCTTCGATGATGAACAGCCGCTCGTCGGGTGAGTGGTCGACGATGGCCTGCAGGATGGCGTTGGTCAGCGTCGTCTTGCCGCTGCCGGTACCACCGACCACCAGGATGTTGCGGTGCGCATTGAGGGCATTGAGCAGGAGGGCTTGTTGCTCCGCAGACAGGACACCGGCGGTGACATAGTCGTCGAGTGTCAACACCGCCACGGCGCGCTTGCGGATCGCGAAGGCCGGCGCGGTCACCACCGGCGGAATCTGCCCGGCGATACGACTGCCATCGAGCGGCAATATGCCTTCGAGCCAGGGCTTCTCGGCGGTAATGGTGGTATGGAGCGCGGCCGCGAGGGTACGCAGCGCCATCTCGGCCTGGGCCGCGCTCATCCGGCCGATGGCCTGCATCCGTTCCCCGAGCCGGGCTTGCCAGAGGATCCCGTCCGGGTTGAGCAACAGATCGGTGGTCTTGGGATCGGCCAGGGCCGCGAGGACCGCTGGGCCGAAATGCCGGCGCAGGCTCTCATCCAGTCGGAGGGCGGCCAGGGTGATTTCGGGGACGCTGGCCGTCACGCTGAGTCTCCCGCCGCGAGACTGGTGGCAAACGGAACCGACGGCGGGACCTCCCCGGTGCACGCGAACGCGCACCGTGTCACCAAGAACCAGGCTGTTTGACGATCAGGAAGCACGAGGCTGTCTCCACGAAAAGCGTGGAGACAGTGTCGCGAAAGCGCCGCGCGTTGTGCGGCCGAAAGCTCACCAGAATCGGCCGCTTTCTCGGGATTTTGGGCGCGCAGCCGAAAACGGGCCGGTCGAGCGGAATCCAGGCATCACCGTGGGCACGTCCACCGCGATGAAGGCGGAACAGTGACGCGGGTGGGTGCTGAAAAGGAAAACCGGAGAAAGAGCGCGAAAGTGGTGAGCTTTCGGCCACCGCAAAGTCGCCGAGCGCCGTACGCTGAGCTCGAACCCATCACGCCGGCTCGGGCCCTATGGACGAACATCCTTTCAATTCTGCGTACTCACCCAGCACCGGGTCCCCCGCAGAAGGGGCTTCCTCAGACAGGCCACCGAGCGATCAGGCCGCGGCGGAAACCGATGCCCTGACGCGGCGACTCCAACGCCTGAGTGAGTCCAGAAGCCAACGCGCCCATCCTCTGGCAATCCCAAAATGGCCGGACAGCGTCTGCAGTGCGCCCAATGCGTTGCTGCGCTCAGCGCTGTTCGCCGGTGTCCAGGGCCGTCAACGACGCGTGTTCAAGAAGCGCACGCTGCTCGCTTCCACCAGCGATATCGAAATCCGTTTGCAAGGCGTCCAGTTGGACCAATCCGATCTCGACGTCTGGCTGCAGATCCTCCATCTGGCGCGGAACCAATTGCCGGGGTTTCCGATCGCGTTCCAGGCACGGAAGCTATTGCGCGCCCTGGGGCGGGGTACTGGGAACAGCCAATACGCCTGGCTGGCCGACTCCCTGGCACGGCTCGGGGGTGCTCTGGTTGAAGTGACGTTCAAGGGCCGCCATACCTTCGGCGACCATCTGCTGCGGTACTATCGGGACGAGGACACCCAGATGTACGTGGTCGAACCCACTGAGGAGATGTGCCGACTTTTCGCTAGCGGCTACACCCACCTCGAATGGGGGCAACGCCAAGCCCTGCGGCGCAAGCCGCTGGCCCTTTGGCTGCATGGCTACCTGGGGAGTCACACCGCCCCCTATCCAATCAAGGTCACCACGCTGCACCGTTGGTCTGGCAGTGGAGCACAGCAACTGCGCGACTTCAAATCCCGCCTGCAGACCGCGCTGCAGGATCTCGTCGATATTGGCGCCATTCAACAGTTCGAGATCACCGCGGAAGGTCTGGTGAGCGTTCGTCAGTCAATCACGCACCATCGGCCATCAGGGTCCCCTGGCATTTGATCCTGCGCTGCAGGACGGCTGGTCCAGCAGCACGTCTCCGCGCCACCTCGATCTCGTCCTACGTAGGCCATCAGCAAACATCGGCCAACCCGTCACTGCTGCGGCAGCGCTCATGGCCAGTCGGCGCCCCCCAGTGGTTCAATTCCTCGTGGACCTGAAGGCCGCTTCCAGCCTCAACCGGCCACCCGCACCCCGTTGCTATCAGACCGGTCTTCGGCCAGTGCTGACGTTCGGCTGGCACATCCTGTAGGGCCGCAACTCGAAGTGTTGCTGCCGATTGAACCTCGTTCACCCGGAACGGCAGCTTTCCCGTATGGCCACCACGTGCTTCCGACCCAAAGGAGACATCCGGTATCTGCGGAAATGACGGTCTGCTGTCTGAGTTGAGCGGTCAAAATTCCCCGGAGACCGGTAGGTGCAAACCGAGCCGCAATTTTGGTTGTGTCCGTAACTCGAACTCGGCTCTTGCTTTCGGCGAACTATAACTCCGACCCGAATTTTCCGTACAGCGCAGGGCACGCCAGCTGTGGCTTCCAGCCAATTTGGCGTACGAATGAATAGGGCCGAATTGATAGATAAATCGTCTGTGACTCGTCGAAAAGTCACAATAACACGATGTGTTTTCAATTGTAGCTGCGGAAGACAACTAAGTGTTTCAGAGAATACGGTTCACACACGCTATCAAGAGACGAAACGGGACTTTCTGAATTCCTACTCACCCAGTTTCCCCGCGACCCTACGGAAGCTATTTGGCCACGTCGCCCTGACAGGCCCGAAGCAGATGCCATGGACACTCCGCCGACGCACTTGCGATACCCTTGAGTATGCCAATTCCGGTTTTGACAAAGGCATGCCTTGATAGCGGGGCGGACTGGCGAGGAAAGTCGTCTCGCAGCGGAATCATCCGGAGCATCAGCTTACGGCAATCCTCAACGGCTTCTGGCAGCTAGTCGGCGTTCAAATGGAAAACCGCGATGAATCGCGATGGGGGTTTCGCCCTTATCCCCCCAAAAAAGTAAAAGTAAAAAGAGAAAAACTAAGGCGTCCTGGCGAGCCGAAATCCAATGAAGTAAGTACGAAAGTCTGGGTTGCTTGGGAGGCGAGCGGAGGAACGAGCGAAGCGAGGATCAAGGCCCCAAGAACCGCCGCGCGCTACGCGTTGAGTACATTCCTCGCCCAAATTTCCTTCCCACGCAGTTCCATCCCGGCTTGCCTCCTCATACGTCGCCAAGTAACAGTCTTGTGTCCATTCTACAACGTTGCCCAGCATGTCGTGGAGCTTCCAGTCGTTAGACTGGAAGCTACCCACCGGAGATGTGAAGGGATAACCATCCGCGCAACTTAGAGGTTTCCACTCGACTCCCGGAAAAGCGCTTTTAATTCGAAATTCGTTTTCTCGGTCGAAGATATTGGCGAAACGACAGGCCGGGTCGTCGTTACCACTCACGCCTATTTCCTGCCAGTAGCGGGGGGTGTTAGATGCCGCTCGCGCCGCATACTCCCATTCGGATTCCGTAGGGAGCCGGAAGCTCAGGCCAGTTCGCTCCTTTAGCCATGCCGCGTAAGCGACTGCATCATCCCAACTGACGTTAATGACCGGTCGGTCTCCGCGACCCCAGCCTTTGTCATCCGGCTTATAGCGCGCAGTGGCCGCGGCAAACAGATCGTATTCAGCAAATGTCACCTCGAACTTTCCGATTTCAAAGAGCCTGCCGAAGCGCACCTTGTGCACGGGCTGTTCGTTATATAGCCCGTTCGCGTCTCCCATGTCGAATTGACCCGCAGGTATGGGGACCATCGTCGGCGGCCGCACTGGCCACAATCCCCACTGCGCCAGCAGTCCTTTGGCCGCAAGAGCGGGCGGAAATTGGGACTTACTGATGTAGAACAACATAGCGAAGCCCGCTATAGTGGCCATGAACAACGCAGCATAACCCGCTCCGAAAAAAAGGCGCCGGCGCCGGCAGGCAGCTAGGTAGGCTTCGGCAATTTCAGTTCGCGGCTCGGCGGAACAGAGGTAGCGCCGCAACAGCCGTCCCGTGCGCAAGGCGCTGGCGTGGCGATTCGCCTTCTCCCATTCTTCCGCGACCCGCTCCAGGTCACGGCGTGCCCGAAGCGCTTTGGCATGCGCTCCAATCCAATCATGCAAGTCCTTCCAGCCGCCCAGCACGGTCTCGTGTGCCACCTCGTAGGTGGGTTGCCGGGCCTCGTCTTCGGCAGTGACCAACAGGCGGGCGTCCACCAGCGCATCCGCAAGCACTTGCGCATCTGCGCCGAGCTTGGTCTTAGGGACACGGCGGCGGGTCGCCACTTCCCGTTCGTTGAATTCAACCAGTGCGCCGAAAAGCTCCGGCAAAGCGGTAGTCGGCAGCCCGCGCAAGGCCACCTCCGCACGCGTTTGTACCGCGCCCTTGACGCCGCCGAGCGTGTCGTAGTCGGAAAGGCCGATGGACTGGCCCGCGCGACGAGTATAGAGTTCATTCAGGGTGAAGGCGATCAGCGCCATGGCGCCGGGGCCTTCGCCCATGGAGTCATCCAGCAGGCGGTGGGCGAGTCCGGGCTGCAGTTCCAGCGCGGCGGCTTCCGCAGGGCGGACAATCATTTCATGGAGAGCCCCGACGCCGGGCGGGTCGAGGGGAAAGGCGCCGCGGTCGCGCCGCAGCAGCTTGGCAAGCGCCGGTTCGTCAATCGCCTGCCCGAAGAAGTCCGCCCGCAGGGTGATGATGACCCGGACCCCGGGGAGCGCAACGATGCCTTGCATGAAATCGATAAAATCCTCGCGGTCGGTCTTCGAGGTTTGCGTGAATACTTCCTCGAACTGGTCGATGAGCAGTAAGAGCTCTGCGGCGACGGGTTGCAAGGAGCGCAGATTTTGAAAGTGGCGTTCTGCCTCCTTGGGCTTGTCCTGCTTGTAATCGCTCTGCAAGGCGCGGGCGATTTCCGCCTCGTTCCGCCCGGTCAGGCCCAACGTGGCCTTGAGGGCGAAAGCCAACGCCAGAAACGGATTACCGCCGCGCTCCCCTGGCTTGAAACAAAGATCAATCCAAGGCGCGTTGCCGACGATGCCGGCCCGCAGACGCGGTACGAGTCCAGCCCTGACTAGAGAGGATTTACCCGAACCGGACACGCCGACCACAGCGACGAAGCGGACCTCGGGATCGGAAAACTGGCTGAGCAGCTGATCCACCTCCCGGCCACGGCCGAAAAAGATGGGCGCCTGTTCCGGAGCAAAGGCCGCAAGGCCAGGATAAGGCGATTCGGTCCAGCGAGGGGCCGGCGCAGCGCTACGAGAGTTGGCGGCCGGTGGCGGCAGATTTTCCAGCAGCTTGTCCAGTCGATCACGTAGATGGCCTTCGAAATGCAGGCGGAAGTCCTCCGGAGCTTCGTATTGATTGATGCCGCCGCGTAGCGAGCCGTCGGGATTTGTGAAGGCCGAAAAAAAGCGTTCCAGTTTGTCCCACTGGTCCAGCTTCAAGTTCCGTTCGGGATCATTCGCCGCGATATTGGGCGCCCCGATTCTGCGGTAGATCCAAACTGCAGGTTTGCGATGCGTCCGGTAGCCTTTTAGGGCATTGAGATATTCCCACTCCGTGCCGGAGAGGTAGGGAGAGCCGTCCTCCTTCAGCTCGAAGTCGGCAGGCAGTTGCGTGCCGATGCGCGACCAGAGCACGACCACGGCAAGGTCGCAATCCTCGGGCTTTGGCAGGCCTTGGGCAATCGCCTCCTGCGGGGTGAGGCCTGCCTCCATGGCGACGGCGGCGCCAGGTTGGTCCCAGGCCACGATCTCGATTTTGAGGCGACCACGGAAGCGTCGCTCTCCGCTGACGTGAGCGATGGCCTCCCTTGCAAGTTTGCGCTCCAGCGGAACATCACCGGGAGAGGCAAGAAAAATCTTGAATTCGAGCGCTTGGTCAGCACGAGCAAGCGACTGTCTATCGTCGTTTCCCATATCCATGACCCGAGCCTGGTCAGAACTTCGCTAATACCATAATACAACCGTAACCTAGAGCTACCCTAGAGCCGCTCTCCGCCTGCATCCGTGGCAAGCCTGTCAGACGCTAAAAATGAGTTCTAAGGAGCCTCTGAACAAATGCGGCTGGTAAGCTATCGCCAACAGAGCACGTGAACGCGGTGACCGGATGAAACAGACGACCTTCGCCTCGCTGGCCTATGACCAGAAGAAGAAGCAGACC
>NZ_SRSH01000035.1 GCF_006175985.1 Methylotetracoccus oryzae
ACACACCATGACAGAGCACAGCGTCGGGATGGACCCATTACCCGGACTGACTGCAGACTGAAGAACTCATCTGAGCCGGAGTTCGCCCCCGAAAATTACACCACCTTGACGGACGCTACCGAGACAACGCCGTGAATCCGTCCCTGGAGGCTCGGCTGCGGGTTCCCTCCCGCAGACGGTCTCGCCCTCCCAGCCCGCTCCCACTACCCAACAAGGCAGCGGGGTGAATGGTTACGATCGGAAAGAGGGGTTGTGGTCGCTGGTTGACCCGCGTCAGAAGAACCCGCGCACCCAGCCGGGCGTGCAAGCGGGTTGCGCGCCAAGGCCGGTAACGAGCTCAGGAGCACGATGAGGACCGCACAACAGGCCGCGCCGGTATCCGCTGCGCAGCAAGGCGCCGATGCCCGGCACGGTTGCCCTCAACCGAATAGAGGCAGCCTCAATCAGGGGCCGGTAAGCCCGCGTCGGTGAACGGCGCGATAGCGATTGCCGAAGTCGGATAGCCCGTTCGCTAGGATCAGGCGTGGCGCCCGCCCTCCGCCTCGGCCGCCGTCGGAGGCTCGGGCGGTCCCGGTTGTTCCTCGGACACGTTCGCACGAACGCCGGCCACGATATCCTCGATCGAATCGCAAGCCTCGACCACCCATTCCCGCCCCTTGTCCATCAACAGCAGTCCGCTCCTGACGGCATTCTTCGCCGCGGGCCGAAGCACCGGCGCCAAGGCCAGGGCGAGCGAGCCCAGACCCAGCCCGATCGCCACGCCCTTGCCCAGGTCAGTTTTCAAAAGATCGGAAAGATTGGCCACAGCGGCTCCTGTCGTCGAAAAAGCGGCGTCATGCCGCGAGGGGATAAGCCAGCACTCGTGCGCTCGGCTGACCCAGTTGGTCATACCGGGCCCGGACTTCCCGGGCACCGAACTTCCGCTCCAGCCGGCGCAGCGCAAAATGCGCTCGTGCGATGTCCTGAAAATGCTGAATGAACAGACGGTTCACGAATGCCCCGCTGGCAGCGCCAACGACCGGCAGCGCTGCGGCGGCGGCCTTGTGCGACAGCGTTACGCCGAAACGCTGCGACACCGCCGCCAGAAACTGGACCAGCGGTGGCGAACCTGCACCGCCGGCCAGGCCCCGCTCCGCGAGATGCCGTGAAGCCGCTGCCAGGGGTGCATCCAGCGCCAGCCGTACGCCGAAATATCCACTGTCGGCTGGATCACCACGCCCGGATTGCCCACCCAGTGCGAGCACTTCGAGACAGGCCAGCCGGGTTTCCAAGCGCTCGAGGGGCTCGCCCTCGGCGGCAGCGATCGCCGCGATGGCGCGCAGCATGACCACGGCTGTACAGGGCGACTCGATCAGGAGGGCCGGTCCACCAAAGAATCCTCCAGCAGCCCCAACGGCCATTGCCGTAAGCCGGTAACGTGCGCCGCCACACGGTCGCGCTGTCCCCGTCAGTCCTATTACGGCAACATTCAGCGCCGACCAGATGCCCTTTTCCGCGGCCTGCTGAATCCGGCAGTGCCAGCGCGGAGGCATCAGCTTGAATGCGACCTCGAACGGAGCACCCACGAACTCGGACAGTCTGGACGCGAAGCTCGGAGACTCCAGACAATCACGCGCCCGCTTTAAGTCCGCGCAGTCGGTGGGCGACCAGTGGGGGAGTGAGGAATACATCGTTGGGGGGTTGGGGTATCGGCCGCCGGCGCATCGATCCGGGCCTTCAGCCTGTCAAGAATAAGCCCCCATCATGACTGTTTCGTGACACCGCAAAGGGCTCTGCAACACGGTGACGAAGGGCGCCTCCCACGTGCTAGCATCGGGACATCCTGACGATGCAAGCTTATGGGAGATCAGCAGAAAATGGCGACACGCCTGGCCGAACAAGTCCGCAATGCCTTCCGGCAAGATCCGAACACCGACGCCCCTGCCTCCGCCAGGAATCGGAGGGTGGCAGCCGCGCAACCGCGGCAACAAAGCGTCGCCGTAGACCAATTCTTCTACTTTTTTCTGCGCCTGCGGAAGGGTGAGGTCCGACGGATCGTGCAGCGGGTGAAAACCCTTTATCCGGGAGAAACGCCGGAACAACTGGCTCGCCGGCTGATCCTCGCCCAGAGTTCGCTGTCGCTGGTCGGGGGCGCGCTGTTGTACCTGCCGATGCTGTTTCCGGTCGCCGGTAACGTGCTGAAGATGGTCGGTTTCGTCGGCGGTGCGTCGATGCTGACCCGGGTCAACCTGTATCTGATCCTGGAGATTGCCCTGCTATACGGTAAGGACATCGACGATCAGGCGCGCGTACCCGAACTGATGGCGGTAATCGCGGCCTCCGGCCTGAGCGCGACTTCCCCGCTGTTGGTCAGCCGGATGGACTGGCACCCTGCGGCGTCGATTCCGGCATCGGGTGTGATGGCGGCTGCGACGGCCAAACTGATCGGTGAAGCGGCGATTGCCTTCTACCAGCGCCCGCAAACCGTTTTGTCGGACGTGGGCGGGAACGAGACCGAACCCGGGATCGCTCCGGCGACGGCGTGAGCGCAACGGGGACACACATATCAAGGTTCACGTTTGCGCACCGGCCATGACTCTATCCGAATTCACGCGCACCTCTCGGCGCAGACGGCGCCCCGGAACGTAAGACCATGAACAACAATTCAGAAGGACATACCGTCAAGCAATACGACGCTGAATTGGGCCATCTGAACGAACGTGTTCAGACGATGGGTCGGCAGGTGCTGGACTTGGTCAACGACGCCGTCCTGGCCTTCAACACGCTCGACTTGCAGCTGGCCCAGTCCGTCATCGGTAGAGATCATGCGATCGATGAACTCGAGCGGTACATCGACGCCGAAGTGATCCGGCTGCTGGCCCGCCGGGCACCTCTGGGCGGCGATCTCAGAAGGATCATGACGGTATCCAAGAGCGCCAGCGATCTGGAACGCATCGCCGACGAAGCCGTCAGGATCGGCAGCACCGTTATCCAGCATTTCGGGTCGGAGGGGTTGGAACTGTCGCGCCAACTCCGGCGGAACGTCAACACGATGATGAAGCGTGCGACAGCCTGCCTGCAAGGCGCCCTGAACCTGTTCGACGATGATGGCGAGAGCCCTGCCGAGACCTTGGCCGGGCGTCAACGCGCGGCGGGCGACGAGTTCGAGTCCGAGCTTCGCCGGCTGATGACCTATGCCATGGAAGACCCCCGCACTATAGGGCCGGTCATGAACATCGTGCTGGTCTTCAAGTCGCTGGAGCGCATCGCCCACTACGCCGAAAACCTGATCGAATACGTGCTTCTGGAAGACGATGCCGAACGCTACGCGGGTCCGCAACCGCACGTGAACCCTGGCCAGCAGAACGATCATTGAACCGCTGACGCGACGGTCAGACGCTCAGGCTCCTGACCCGGCCTCGAACTGTGACCACAGCGCCTGCGAGCCGGGTGCCACCGTTCGCAAACGGGCTCGGCTCGAACTGGCGTCGCGCGGCAGCGGGTGCCTCCGTCAGCACGCGGAGTTCATCACGCAACCGCCGACGGTGCCTGTCAGCCGCCGTTGACCTGTTCCTTGAACGCCTTCCCGGGCACGAACTTCGGGGACCGTGAGGCCGCGATCATGATCGTCTCACCCGTTGCCGGGTTGCGCCCTTCCCGCGCGTCGCGTTCCACGGGCTTGAATGTGCCAAAACCCACGAAGGTCACGGTCTCGCCCTGAGCGACGGCCTCCGTGATTGCGTCGAGCAAGGCCGTCAGCGTTTGCTCGGTGTCCTTCTTGGTCTGACCGGTCTTCGCAACGACGGCATCGATGAGTTCGGACTTGTTCATGCTGTGTTCTCCTGGTGTGAATTGAAGGCCGCCATTGTGGCACCATGAAGGGGCACCTTGGCAAGTGCCCCCAGGTCGTGAAATGCCACACAGCGAGCCGGCCGCGTCGCGGTCTTGCCGAATGACGCCGACAACACGAGATATTCATGTGACGGAAGCATCGATGATTGACGTCCAGACCGGCATCCTGGCTCCGGTGCCCGCGTTGGGCCGCTACCTCAGTTTCAGCACCACGCCACAGGGCGACCTGCGCAGCGCACTGCTAGCGCTCAGCGAGTTGGCCGACGGTCAACGAATGGTGGTGGGCCTGGGCGAATCGCTGGTACGCGCGCTGGGCCGCGACATCCCGGGGCTACACAGTTTTGCCGGCGCCGTCGGGCCGGGGCTGGAACTACCGGCCACACCGGCGGCTTTGTGGTGCTGGTTGCGGGGCGAGGACCGGGGTCATCTGGTCCATCTGACACGCGCCGTGCAGGCCGCGGTGGGCCCTGTGCTGGCGCTGGACCAGGTGATCGAATCCTTCCGCCATGCCATGGGCCGGGACCTGAGCGGTTACGAGGACGGCACCGAAAACCCCACCGGCGACGATGCGGTCGCGGCAGCCATCGTCGCCGGACAGGGCACCGGGCTGGACGGCGGCAGCTTCGCTGCCGTGCAGCAATGGGTGCACGACTTCGGCCGCCTCGAAGCGATGACCCCGCAGGCGCAGGACCAGACCATCGGCCGGCGCCGCAGCGACAACGTCGAGCTGGACGACGCGCCGCCCTCGGCTCACGTCAAGCGCACGGCGCAGGAAAGCTTCGAGCCCCCGGCCTTCCTGCTGCGCCGCTCGATGCCCTGGGCCGAGGGCCAGCGTTCGGGACTGGTGTTCGTGGCATTTGCCTCTTCCTTCCATCCCTTCGAGGCACAGTTACAGCGGATGATCGGCGCGGAGGACGGCATCACCGATGCCATCTTCGGCTTCACTCGGCCGGTGACCGGCGCGTACTTCTGGTGCCCACCGCTGCGTAACGGCCGACTGGATCTGCGCGCACTGGGGCTGTAGGTGCGCTGGAAGACCTGCCGGTCTTCGCCGCCGGTCGCGCTGTGGCGGAAAGGGCGGCGCTGAGTGAGCTGGCCCCGACGGTTCTAGCCACCGTCAGGATACCGTCTTGTTTGTCGGCTCGGTTACCAGCGACGGCTTGAGCAAACCGCTATCCCTGGCAGAACCGCGTCTCGTGAGTCTCCTCAGACGCGGCGCGCGACGGGAGCCGCCAGGACTCATATTGACAAACGTCCGCGCCCACGCCTCATCCTGCGCTTCAAGCTACGAACGCGGGTGAGTCGAGGTAACCGAGCAAGTCCTGTAGGCTCACTGGCTTGACCAAGTGCTGATCGAAGCCCGCCGCAGCGCTGCGACGGCGATCCTCGTCCTGCCCCCAGCCACTGATCGCGATGAGTTGCAGTGTCTGTCCGGCCGGCGACGCTCTGAGGTGTTGTGCCACCTCGTACCCGTCCATTCCCGGCATTCCCAGATCCAGGAGCGCGACATCCGGTGTGAAGGTTTGGCACAGGGCCAAGGCCTTCGGACCGTCGTAGGCCACCTTTACCGTCCCGCCGAGCTGCTGCAACATCAGCGCGAGCGTATCCGCGGCATCCCGATTGTCGTCCACCACCAGAACCCAGCGTCCCGAAAGGGGGCGTGATGAGGTCTCTTCTTCGCGGCTTACTCGCGACGTGGCGCGCGCGCTCAACGGCAGATCGACCCGGAACACACTGCCGCGCCCAAGCCCGTCACTGTGCGCCCTGACTCGACCGCCGTGGAGTTCGACCAAACGTTGAACGAGGCTGAGCCCCAGACCTAGCCCGCCCGGTTGCTGGAAATCGTCGGCGGCTTTGCCAACGCGACGGAAAGGCTCGAACACATACGGTAAGTCCTCCGCAGGAATACCGATCCCCTCGTCTTGCACCGAGATATGAGCGCGATCGTCCCGCAATTCCACCCTGACCTCGATCCTGCCGCCCACTCCCATGTATTTCGCCGCGTTGTTGAACAGGTTGCTGAACACCTGCGTCAGCCGCACGGCATCGCCATCGAGGTAGAGCCCCTCCGTTGATCGCATGACAACGACCTCGTGTTGTCCCGCCCGGATCTGGGGCTGGCTCGTTTCCAGCGCTTGGTCGAGAATGGCGTTCAGCTCACAAGGGGACTTGACGATTCTGATGTCACCCCGACTGATGCGAGAGATATCCATCAGGTCATCTACCAGCCGTACCAGTTGTTTGAACTGCCGTTCCAGTATCCCGTAGAACTGAGGGAACTGCCTTTCCGCATACCCTGTCAGCTGCAGTGCGTCCAATACGGAGCCGATCGGCGCCAATGGGTTGCGCAGTTCGTGAGCCAGCAGGGCGAGAAACTCGTCCTTGCGGCGCGCCACCTCAGCGCGCTCGGTGTTCAGCAGCACGGAATCGGTGATGTCCTGAACGACCAACTGGACCATCGTCCTGGCCGATTCCAAGTAGCTCACGCCATCCAGAATGGCCGGAAAGTTCGTACCATCGGTGCGGACCATGCGCACTTCCAGGTTCCGAAAAGCATCACCCTCATGACGGAGACGAGCAACCGCCACCTTCAGGGACTGCCTTTCGTCGGGCACAACCCAATCCAGAATCGATCGCTCCTGCGCCGGGTCTTCGTTCGCACCGCCTACCAGCGCCATGAATGCAGGATTCGCGAACCGTATCCGGCCACCGGCATCGAGGAGTACCACACCGTGCGGCAGCCGATCGGTCAGCCGAACGAAACGCTGTTTTTCCGCCACGAGCTTCCGATAGCGGTCCAGACGGAGAATCGTCGCGACGCGGGCCCGCAATTCGGTGCGATCGACCGGTTTTGAGAGAAAGTCATCCGCCCCCGACTCGATACCCGCCAGCCTTGAGCCCGCATCGTCCAGCGCCGTCAACATCACGATCGGAATCTCAGCCAGCGCGGGCGTTGCGCGGAGACGTCGACATACCGCGTAACCGTCCATGTCGGGCATCATGATGTCCAGCAGGATGAGGTCAGGCTGCAGTTGCTCGGCCAAGAGGAGAGCCTGCTCGCCGCACTCTGCGATGGCCAAGTGATAACGCTCGTCGGCGAGCATGGCACCGAGCACGGCCCGAGCCGTGGGCTCGTCATCCACGAGGAGGATGCAGGGCATGGATATCATGTCGCTCGGTCGCTTGCTCATCTTGCGCTTGCCACACCCCAAACAATCCGGCGATCAGCGCTACCGTGGCCAGACCGAAGTAGACCCCACGCTCGCGGCAAACCGCGCTTGCCTCCCCCTTTTTCCCGATGCCGAGCTTGCGCCCTGCGATGGCATTCGTTCCCGTGTCGGCACATGACTAAATTCGATAATCTTTCACGCAGTCGCCACCACGCACGCCTGCTCCGGATTGCTGCCGCGTAGCGGCGCAGCTTACTCCGGTGAAACGTACTTTGAAGCCGGTGCCGCGAATACCACCCCGGGCTCCGCGCGCAGACGCGCGATCACGCGTGCCACCGCCGCCTCGGTCGCCTTTACGCCGGAGAGGCGCAATGTGAACGCGCCCGACTCGATCGAGCCATGCACGATCTCCGTCTCCAGTTCCCTGGCCAATCGCTCGACCTGATCGATCTGGATCGAAGGCGCGAACACGACCCGCAGTTCACCCTCCCCCGGACGCCCCGCGCTGCGCGGCCATCCGAAGGCGCGATGAACCGCCGTCCGAACTTCTCCCCAATCGACTCTGCTAGCTCCAGCGATCAGCGATGCAGAAAGCAGCACTGCCAGTACCCTCAGTGACCGCGACGGATACGGACTGCTGGTGACCTCGGAGGCTGGATCAAGGCCCTGGCGAATATCACCCGCCCACACTGCCTTTTCGCCGGAAAGCGATGCGGCGGGCGGTATATCGTCACCTTGATCACCATGTTCGATCTGCATGGGCCAGCGATGGCCTCCCGCCGCCCCATCGATCAGTGGGGAGGAATCCAGATCGCAACCCCGTTGTTGCCACTCCAGATCGGCCAGCTTGTCCCGGCATACCGAACAGAATGCCAGGTGACGCTCCACGGCCTTCTGTTCAACCCAGGCCAGGCGGCCCTGCACGAAGTAGGGCAACGATTCCAGCACCGCCATATGGACGACCGCCAGCTTCGAATCCCTCTCGTTCATCGGACGAAAGAGCGCTGCATGCCGAACTTGGGAGAATCCGAAAGATCGCCATCTCTTGGCTGACAGTACGCTGAATCGAGGTCGACTCACATCGAAAGCCTTCCCTTGCCGTCACGTCCCACAATCACGCTATTTAATGGCCGGCAGGTCGCTCGCTCTCACGGCTGGCTGCGCCGTCTGGCTCCCATATCTCTACGGCGAGGTTACTGCGATTGATATCCCATCCTCAATACGTACTTCCACCTAAGGGAAAGTCGTTCATAAATTCCCTGAGATAGCCATCAAGCGACGGCCAACCCCCTAATTCTAAGGAGCGCGATAGGCTGGACCTTGTTGAATCATCGGCCAGAGCATGCCCTCTTCACCTTCATGCCATAAACCTCTGCTTGCATGCTTTACGTCTGCGACTCCGGGCACGCCAGGGAAACCCCTCGCGGATGAGGCGTGGCGTTGCCGCATGGCCGACATCCCCGGACTGAAATCAGCCGAGGGCTTGCGCATCGTCAATGGGAACCGGACCACGTACCTCCGGTTGCTGACGCTCTTCGTCGAACAATACGGGAACCCCGCGTTTCTCATACGCGACCTGTTGGGTCAGGGCGACCGCGCAGCCATTCGGCGGTTCAGCCACGATCTCAGCGCTTCACCCGGCTCGGTAGGGGCGACACCCGTGCAGCAGCGGCCTCGACTTTGAACAACGCTGTCCCGCTAGGAGCGCAACCCCAAGAACTCGATCAACACTGGACGGCACTTAGAGCCGCACGGGTCGAACTGATCACGCGACTCGAGGCAGCGCTGAATACCGAAGGATCTCAAAGGCCGGAGTCGGAGCAGAGCGCGCCTTCTCTCCCCTGACAACGCCCCGCTGCGACGGCCGCGGCAACCCGCGCCGCACTCCACGACGACGCTAGCCCGCGACCGCAGCCCCCGCCGCGGTCCGTACCGGCCCATCGCCGCTCGGCCTGGCTTCGCACTCCCCGCGGCCATCGGCCATCACTCAGCCACCCTCTCGCCGTCCCACGCCACCCGGCGACCGGTTCACCCCCCGCCCAGCCACCGCCCGGAACTGTGACCTGAATCACCGTTTTCCCGCCAACTCCGGACAGGGCCCTTACTAGAGTTTGGTCACGCTCAGTTCAACTCGGGTTTCTCGCCACAGCGAATACTCCGACACATAACGAACTGAAACCACTTATTTGCATAAGACCAAAATCCAAGGGTGAGTCTCATGAATACCAAAACCGCCGCCGCTGTCGCCTCCCTCCTCGTCGCAGCAGCTCCCATCGCCTCGGCCGTTACCTTGTCCGCCTCGAACCTGGCTTTCCCCGATCAGCAGATTTTCACGACCAGCACCTCGAAAACCCTGACGCTGAAAAATACCAGCACCAAAACGGAAAGTATTTATACCATCAGCGAAAAGGACGAAAACTATACGATGACGATGAATTCCTGCGGCAAGTCGCTGACACCAGGTCAGAGTTGCGCCGTCAGCTTCGCCTTCGCCCCGCTGGCGACCGGCAACCTGCCGACCAACCTCTACATCGGGACTTCGCAGACGAAGAGCAACATCGCGATCACCGGCAAGGGCGTCGATCCGGTCGCCACCAAGATCGGTCCCAAGAAATGGCATCCGGGACACTACGTCCAGTTGCCCAACAAAGTGACCCTGGCCGATGTCAAGGTCATCCTGCCGCAGATCCCGCCGGAGATTAAGGGCGTCATGGTCCCAGTCATCTGGAGCAAGGTCGAAACCTCGAAAGGCGTCTACGACTTCTCGACCATCAGGGCCGAATTCAACGTCATCAAGGGCCGTGGCAAACGCATGGTCGTGATGTTCGAGGACATGTGGTTCGATAATGCCACGCCGCAGTGCGTGCCGAAATATATGTTGAGCGATCCGGTCTATGAAGGCGGCCAGCAGGTCGGCTTGAATGCGGAGGGACAGCCCGCCGGCTGCGAGACCAAGCGCTGGGTGCCCGCCGTCATGGACCGCATCATCGCGGCGCACCAGGCATTGGGTAAAGCACTGGACCAGGACCCGATGTTCGAGGGCGTCACCACCGAGGAAAGCGCCACCGTGGCACCCGACACGCGGGACTATGTCGATCAGCTGAAACGGCTCGCCACCGCGCTGCCGAAGGCCTATCCGACCTCACTGACGAATCTGTGGGTCAACTGGCGCACCGCGCCCTACACGGCGGAACTGATCGACCATCTGTACCGCAACGGCGTCGGCTTCGGCGGACCGGATACGCTGCCGACCACCTTCTACAGCAACGATGCCTATGAGTTCTACCCGCAGTATGCCGGCCGCACCTACTCGCTGATGGCCGCGCAGCCGACGCATCTGATCTGGAAGGAGAACCCGATCGGCGAAGGCCTGCTGACCCTGGACGACGTGTTCCACTTCGCGGTCAACGACCCGCAGGGTATCAACGCCACGCATCTGTTCTGGTGGTGGTTCAAGGATGCCGCCAGCCCGTATGACTTCTTCGATACGGTGGACGTGATCAAGGCCAACGGCGGCGCCATCAACGACGCCTGCCCCGAGAACCTGATCTGCAACACGCAATGAGCCCATCACCCTTGACCCGCCGGGCCGACATCGAACGCTCGGCGGGCCCTACACTACACAGGGGTTGTCGCACCGCGGCGGCTCGCTAGAACCACCGGCCACAACCCCTGCTTTTTGCCGCCACCCGCGCCGGCCACCGCTCCGCCCTTCCCACACAGCCCCCCGCC
>NZ_SRSH01000003.1 GCF_006175985.1 Methylotetracoccus oryzae
GGTTCGACACCTCACACTCCATCAGCTGTGCCAACACCCGCTCCGCCAGGGACCGCAAAAAATCCTCGCCACCCAGTTGTCCCAAACTCTCCAGAAATGCCATGCTGTCGTCGGCCATCGTCGTCTCCACGTTCAGGTTGTCTTTCGCACTTTCAACCTTACCGGAGTTCGCGATGGCCTCCCATCTCTGACCCTCGATTTACACCACGTCGCTGGACTCTACCCGTGTCTCGGCCTCCCGTACCGCTCCCGCGAGGGGGCGTGAACGGTTACTTTCCGATCACGTAATCAACGTTTCCGATGCGGGGCAGCGCCCGCGTCGAGCCGATTCATGCCGCGCCCCGGTTGAGGGCTCATCAGGCAGCCAGGGCGGCTGCACCCCCAGGTCATCGATGCTCCTGCGTCCAAACGCCGCGCGTCAGGTCGTTCTTTTGCGAGCGCCGGTCACCGCGCTGCCATCAAAGTGACGCCGGATCTTCACAGCACTGTCGCATCCGGCAGGCATAGTGCCGCGACGAGTTTGGAGCGACAGAGGATCTATGAAGGCGTTGTTCATCTGCGGATCGCTGAATCAGACCAAGATGATGTACGAGATCGCTCGGCATCTCCCGCAACTGGACAGCTTCTTCACCCCCTATTTCTGTGACGGACCGGGTCGCTGGGTCCAGAGGACCGGTGCGCTGGATTTCACGGTGCTGGGTGGGCGGTTTCAGCGGCGCACCCTCGAGTTCCTGAAGGAAAAGGGCGTGCCGCTGGACCACGAGGGCTTCAACGGCCCATACGATCTGGTCGTCACCTGCAGTGACCTGATCGTTCCCAGACGGGTGCGCGGCACGCGTCTGGTGCTGGTTCAGGAAGGCATGACCGATCCCGAAAACGTCATGTATCACCTGGTTCGGCGATTGGGACTGCCGCGGTGGATGGCCCAGACTTCGACGACCGGATTGTCCGACCTTTACGACATTTTTTGCGTCGCGTCGGAGGGTTACCGGGACCTTTTCGTGTCGAAGGGCGCCCGTCGGGAAAAGATTCGTGTCACCGGCATACCGAACTTTGACCATTGCGAGGCCTATCGGGACAACGATTTCCCGCACCGTGACTACGTGCTGGTCGCGACCTCGGATATGCGGGAGACGTTCAAGTACGAGAACCGCCGCAAGTTCATCGAACACGCGCGCCGTATCGCGGATGGCCGCCAGCTGATCTTCAAGTTTCATCCCAACGAGAACCCGGTGCGGGCCGCCCGGGAAGTGGAGCGCTACGCCCCGGAGGCGAGCCACTTCAGCGAGGGGATGACGGACCACATGATCGCCAACTGCCAGGCACTGGTCACCCGCTACTCGTCCGTGGTCTATGTCGCCGCGGCTTTGGGCAAGGAAATTCACTCGGACCTGAGTCCCGAGTTGCTGACCCGATTGCTGCCGTGGCAGAACGGGGGAACCTCCAGTGCCCGGATCGCACAGGAATGTCTGGCCCTGCTCGAGCGCGACGAAGCACCGGCGGCGCACGCCGGGATGAAGCGTCGCTGGCCGGTTTCGCCGGCGGGCATCCGTGCCGTTCGGGCGCGGAGAAAGGCCAAGCTACGCAAGGCCGCGCCGTGAACGATCCGGTATTGATCGTCGTGCAGGCGCGGATGGCGTCCACCCGCCTTCCCGGCAAGGTTCTGATGGAACTGGGCGGGCAGCCGATGCTGTTGCGGATGCTGGAGCGCCTGCAGCGGGTCCGCACGCCGCATTGCATCGTGGTCGCCACGACGACCGACGCCGAGGACGACCCGATCGAGCGCTTGTGCTTCCGCCATGGGATCGCCGTCTATCGCGGTCATCCGACCGATTTGCTGGACCGCCACTACCGGGCGGCCCAGGCATTCGGTGGCGGCGCGGTCGCGAAGATCCCTTCGGATTGTCCGCTGATCGACCCGGTCATCGTCGATCGCGTGCTCGCGCGCTTCGCGCAGCGCGACTGCGACTACGCGAGCAATCTCCACCCCGCCACGTATCCCGACGGTAACGATGTCGAGGTCATGGGCTTCGAGGCGTTGCAAGCGGCGTGGCACGAGGCGGAGCTTCCGATGGAACGGGAGCACACGACGCCGTTTATCTGGGAGCGGCCCGAGCGCTTTCGGTTGGCGAATCTCGTGTGGCAGGACGCGCAGGGGCGCGCGATGCCCGATCGCTCGATGTCGCATCGTTGGACCGTCGACTATCCCGAAGACTACCGGCTGGTCAGCGCCGTGTTCGACGAACTCTATCCGGTGAATCCGCTGTTCGGCCCGTCGGAGATCGTGGCGCTGCTGGACCGAAGACCGGATATCGCGGTGCTCAATGCCCGTTACTGCGGGGTGAACTGGTACCGCCATCATCTGGACCAGTTGAAGACCGTCGATCAGCGGCAAACCCGAATCCTCTGAGGACGCGCGATGACCGTCAACGAATACCGGCTTGCCTCGGTCGGTTCCGATCATGCCGCTGCGCACGGTGACCTCAAGGCGCTCGCACACCGCGTAAGGCGGCGTGTCGTCCGACTCGCCACCGATGGCGGATGCTTCATCGGCGCTTCCCTGTCCTGTGTCGATTTGCTCGCCTATTTGTACACGCACTGGCTGAAGGTCGACCAACAGCGGCTCGATGATCCGGATCGCGACTATCTGCTCCTGTCCAAGGGTCACGATGTGCCGGCGCTGTACGGGCTGTTGGCCGAACTCGGCTGGCTCGATCCTTCCCGGCTGCAGCGCCACCTGAAAGTCGACGACGACATCTACTGGCATCCCAACCGCCGCATCCCGGGCGTTGAGTTCCATTCCGGTTCATTGGGCCATTTGCTCAGTGTCGGCCTGGGGATTGCGCTGGATATCCGGTTGAGAGGAGGTACGGGGCGCGTGGTGGTCGTGCTGGGCGACGGCGAACTCAACGAAGGCTCGATCTGGGAGAGCGTACTGGTCGCAGCGGCCAAGGGGCTCGAGAATCTGGTTGCCGTGGTCGATCGCAACGGGTTTCAGGCGAATGTCGCGACCGAGGAACTCCTGCCGCTCGAGCCGCTGACCGACAAGTTCGCGACCTTCGGGTGGCACGCCCGCCGGGTGGATGGTCATGACTTCTCGGCCCTCGCGGAGTGCTTCGACACGGTGCCGGTCGGCTGTGGCCGGCCAACCGTCGTCATCGCCGATACCGTCCGCGGCAAGGGTCTGCCGAGCATCGAAGCGCGTGCCGACCGGTGGTTCTGCAACTTCTCGGCCGACGAGGTGACCCAGTTGCTCGGGGAACTCGATGGCACGCGTTCCGCCGAGATTACCAGCGAGGTGCTCCTTGTACGTTGACGACGCCGTTTCAGGGCAGGGGCCGTCGACTGGCGCCGTAGCCCCCTTTCCCAGCTATGAAGCGGGACTGACGACGCTGCTGGCCCGGGACGATCGTCTCATCGTGATGACCGCCGAGAACCGCGCCGCGATTCGCGGCCTGCCCACGGTCGCCGGACCGCGTTTCATCGATGTCGGTATCTGCGAGCAGACGCTGGTCGGCGCGGCGGCGGGGCTGGCGCTGCGAGGGCGTGTGCCGATCGTCCATGCGCTCGCGACCTTCCTGACGATGCGGGCCTTCGAATTCATCCGCACCGATGTCGGCATCGCGGGCCTGCCCGTCAAGCTGGTCGGCGGTTTCCCGGGTTTTCTGTCGGAAGCCAACGGTCCCACCCACCAGGCGATCGAGGATGTCGCCTTGATGCGGGGCATCCCCGGCATGAAGGTCTGGTGCCCGGCAGATGAGCAAGACCTGCTTCTCGGTCTGGACGCCGTCCTGTCCGACCCCGCGCCCTGGTATCTGCGCTACCACGCGGGACCTGCCGCGACGACCCATCACGCGCCGTTCGAGATCGGACGAGCGGAAGTCTTTTCCGAGGGGACTGATGTCACGCTGCTGACCTATGGCCTGCTGTTCGGCGAATGTTTCCGTGCCGCCAGCATGCTGAGAACTCACGGCCTGTCGGTCGGACTGGTCAATCTGCGCACACTGAAGCCGATCGACCGGGGGGCGATCCTGACCGCGGCGCGCCGCTCTGCCCTGCTGGTCACGGTGGAAGACCATTTCCTGACCGGCGGCCTGTTTTCCATTCTGGCCGAGGCGCTGATCACCGCCGGCCTCGCCGTTCCGGTCCTGCCGCTCGCGCTCGACGAACGGTGGTTCAAACCGGCCCTGCTGCCGGATGTGCTGGCTTACGAGGGATTCACGGCAGAGTCCATCGCCGATCGAGTCCTGCGTCGTCTTTCCCAACTCTGATTCCTGCGTCACACCATGGCCAACCGCGTCGAGTTCAATCCCGATCTGCCCGATATCGCCGAATCGAACACGCTGTGGGAGCGCGCCCGCGGCCTGATCCCGGCGGGAACCCAGACGCTGGCCAAGGGGCCGACCCAGTTCTCCGACGGGGTCGCTCCCAAGTACCTGATCAAGGGAAAGGGCGCCCGGGTCTGGGACGTCGATGGCAACGAATACCTGGACTACAACATGGGCATCGGCCCGATCGTCCTGGGTTACTGCCACCCGGCAGTGGATGCCGCAATCCGCGCGCAGCTCGAGGACGGCATTACGTTTTCACTGATGCACCCGCTGGAAGTCGAGTTGGCCGAATTGCTGCGGGACTGCATTCCGAACACCGAGGCCGTGCGCTTCTCGAAGACCGGGTGCGATGTCACCAGCGCCGCGGTTCGCCTGGCCCGAGCCTTCACGGGGCGCGAGCGCATCCTGTGCTGCGGCTATCACGGCTGGCACGACTGGTACATCGGCGTCACCGACCGCTGCGCCGGCGTCCCCGAGGCCGTCAAGGCGCTTACCCACACGGTCAACTACAACGACCTGCAATCCGTGATCGACGCGGTGGACGAGGACGTCGCCTGCGTGATTCTGGAGCCGTTCGTGTTCGAGCGCGAGAACGGCCATTTTCTGTCCGGCCTGCGCGAGGTGTGCGACCGGCTCGGCGTGTTGCTGATCTTCGACGAGATGTGGACCGGATTCCGTTGCGCGGTCGGCGGTGCCCAGGAATTCCTCGGCGTGCGCTCCGACCTGAGCCTGTTTTCGAAAGCGATGGCGAATGGCATGCCCATCTCCGCGATCACGGGGCGCGGCGATGTGATGGCCCTGCTCGAAAAGGAGGTGTTCTTCTACACGACCTTCGGCGGGGAAGCCCTATCGTTGGCGGCATCGGTCGCCTGCATCGATTTCATGCGAAAGAATGACGTGACGGCGCGTCTGGCGCAGTCCGGCCAGCGCCTGCTGGACGGTCTGAACGGTCTCATCCGCGAGCGCGGGCTGGAGACCGTCTCGGTGACCGGCTACCCGTTCCGCACCCTGATGACTTTTTCGCCGAAGGCCGGGGATCCGCTGAAGCTCAAGACCTTGGTGCAGCAGGAACTGATTCGCCGCGGCATCCTGTGGTCGGGCATCCACAATCTGTGTTTCAGCCATAGCGACGCCGACATCGATTATACGATCGCCGCATTCGGGGAAGCGTTCGCCGTGCTCGAGGCGGCCGTCGCGACGGGGCGGGTCGACGCCGAGTTGCGCGGTGCGCCGCTACAGCCGGTGTTTCGCAAGACGAGTCAATTCCACAGCAAGCCGCGTCGGAAAGACGACGAAGCCCTGCTTGCTTCTGGTCCGCTGAATCGGAACGTGGCGTGAGTGCCGCAGAACGCTTTGGGCTGAACGGGCGCACCGCGATCGTCACCGGCGCGGCAGGTCTGCTCGGGCGTCAGCACTGCCGGGCGCTGGCCGAAGCCGGTGCCACGGTGATCGTGACGGACATCGACCAGGCCACTTGCGACGCGGTGGCGCGCGATGTTGGGGGCAGTGCTCTGGCCATCGCGGCCGACATCACCGACCCGATGTCGCTGCGGCGGCTGGCGGAGGGCGCGCGCGAGCCCACGGGCCGCGTGGATGTGCTCGTCAACAATGCGGCGATCAACGACAAGTTCGAGGATCCGGCCGCTGCGCTGGAGCTTTCCAGGTTCGAGAACTATCCCCTCGCGCTGTGGCAACGGTCCCTGGACGTCAACGTGACCGGGACGTTCCTGTGCTGCCAGATCATCGGCGCGAGCATGGCGAGGGCCGGGCAGGGCAGCATCATCAATATTGGATCGACCTACGGCCTGGTCGCGCCCGATCAGTCGCTGTACCGCGATCCGGAAGGACGGCAGCAGTTCTATAAGTCGCCGGTTTACCCAGTGACCAAGGGCGCGGTGCTCGCACTGACGCGCTTCCTGGCCGCGTACTGGGGTGCCGCGGGAGTGCGCGTCAATGCGCTCTCTCCAGGGGGCGTTTTGAACCAACAGGACACCTTCTTCGTCGACGAGTACGCCCGCCGTACGCCGCTGAACCGGATGGCGTCGCCATCCGATTTCATGGGGGCATTGCTGTTCCTGGCCTCCGATGCTTCGTCCTACGTCACCGGCGCGAATCTCGTCGTCGATGGCGGATTCACCATTTGGTAATCGCAACAACCCGTCGCCACCCTTAGAAGAGGACACAGATGAGCGAGAAGATGATCAATATAGGGAACAGAGGAATCGGTGAAGGATGCCCCGTCTACGTGATCGCCGAGATCGGCATCAACCACAACGGGTCGATGGATCTGGCGAAGCAGTTGATCAGGGGCGCAAAGGAAGCCGGTGCCGACGCGGTCAAGTTCCAGAAGCGCACCCCCGAACTGTGCGTGCCCAAGGATCAGTGGAACCAGGAACGCGACACGCCCTGGGGCCGCATCCGCTACATCGAATATCGCCGTCTGGTCGAGTTCAACGCGGAGCAATACGCCGAGATCGATGCGTACTGCCGGTCCCTGGATATCGACTGGACGGCTTCCTGCTGGGATGAGCCTTCCATCGATTTCATGGAACAGTTCGCGCCGCCGTTCTACAAGATGGCCAGCGCATCGCTGACCGACCTGCCGTTGCTGCGCAAAGCCCGCTCGACGGGGAGACCGGTCATGATCTCGACCGGCATGTCGACCATGGAGGAAATCATCGCTGCGGTCGAAGCACTGGGGACGCACGACGAACGAGGGCGCCCGACTCTGATGATCGCGCATTCGACATCGACTTATCCGTGCCGGGTGGAGGAGCTCAATCTCCGGATGATCGATACCTTGCGCCGCAGCTATCCCGGCGTCCCGATCGGCTATTCGGGACACGAAACCGGCCTGGCGCCGTCGATGGCCGCGGTGGCGATGGGCGCCAGCTTCCTGGAGCGCCATGTCACGCTGGATCGCGCGATGTGGGGCACAGACCAGGCGGCCTCGGTGGAACTCATCGGTCTGGAACGGCTGATCCGTGACGTTCGCGATATCGAGCGTTCGCTCGGCGATGGCATCAAACGGGTCTATGACAGCGAACTCGGCTCGCGCCGCAAGCTGCGCCGGGTCTGTTCGGCGGTGTCGTGATGAGTGCCGGCGACGATCTGCTGCGCGAGCGGCTGTGCCGCGTGAAACTGGTGCTGACCGACTGCGACGGCGTGTTGACGGATGGCAGCGTGTACTACTCGGAACTCGGCGAGAAATTCAAGCGTTTCAATATTCGCGACGGCATGGGCGTAGAGCGCTTGCGCCTTCTGGCCGGTGTCGAGAGCGCCATCGTGACGGGCGAAAGCTCCGAATCGGTAGTGCGCAGGGCCGAAAAGCTGGGCATCGTGGAGTGTCATCTGGGCGCCAAGGACAAGGGGGCCGTGGTCCGGTCCATCCTCGCCCGACGCGATCTCTCCGGCGCTGAAATCGCCTATCTGGGGGACGACGTGAATGACCTCCCCGCCTTCGAACTGGCCGGGGTAACGGCCTGTCCGCGGGATGCCGTCGACGAGATCAAGGCGCGCGCCGATGTGGTGTTGACGCATCGAGGCGGCGAGGGTGCGTTCCGGGAGTTCGCGGAAATGCTGCTCACCGCCGTCGGCGCCAAACCCTCACCGCTCCCCTCTTCCGAAAGCTGACGCTGGGTCAGCTGTTCAATCCGTTCGCAAGGAATGCGAATTTTTGCCGGGTGCCTAAAGGGAATTGGCGCTCGGCCGTTTTTTCACGAAACAGGCCGGTGCCCATGTCCGACAGGTTCTATACGGTCCTGGCTGCGCAGTTCTTTTCCGCGCTGGGTGACAATGCCTTGCTGTTTGCGGCGATCGCGCTGCTGAGATCGCTCGACATGCCCTCCTGGCAGATTCCTGCCCTGCAGGAGGGCTTCGTGGTGTCATTCATCGCGTTGGCACCGTTCGTGGGGCCGTTTGCCGACGCGCTGCCGAAAGGCCGCGTGATGCTGATCAGCAACACCGTCAAGATCGTCGGGTGCGGAGCCATGCTGGTCGGGCTGCCCCCGCTGCTGGCCTACGGCTTCGTGGGTATCGGCGCCGCCATGTATTCCCCGGCCAAGTACGGGATCCTGACCGAATGCCTGCCGCCCGAAAGGCTGGTCTGGGCGAACGGCTGGATGGAGGGCCTGACGGTGGCAGCCATCATACTGGGGGCCATCCTCGGTGGGCTGCTGATCGGCGATACCGTTCAGGAACGGATCGTGTCCGCGCTGCAAGGCCAGCCCTTTGCGACCGGCATCGACACCGCGCCCGAGTTCGCGATCGCCGTCGTGCTGGTGATTTATCTGGTGGCCGCGCTGTTCAACCTGTACATCCCCAAGGTGCCTATCGATCACGCCCTCCCGCAACGCACCTTGGGTTTCATCGTGCGGGACTTCGCGCAGTCGTTCCTGAAGCTCTGGCGCGACCCGCTCGGCCAGGTGTCGCTGGCGGTGACCACGCTTTTCTGGGGGGCCGGTTCGACGCTGCGACTGATCATACTGCTGTGGGCTGCGGAGGCGCTGGGCTTCAATCTGGAGCAAGCCACGCAACTGACGGCAGTGGTCGCGGTGGGAATCGGCATCGGAGCGGCAATAGCCGGTCGTTCCGTACCCTTGGACCATGCCGTCCGGGTGCTTCGGGTCGGTGTTGCGATGGGCTTCACGGTGGCGATCATGGCGCTGGTTACCGACTGGCGGGTCGCGATCCCGCTGCTCGCGTTGATCGGCGCTCTGGGCGGCTACTTCGTGGTGCCGATGAATGCGCTGCTGCAACATCGCGGGCATCTGCTGATGGGCGCAGGACATTCGATCGCGGTGCAAAACTTCAACGAAAACCTCAGCATCCTGATGATGCTCGGGGCTTACAGTCTGATGATCCGGGCCGGCTGGCCTGTGAACCTGATTGTCGTGGCCTTCGGCCTGACGGTCGCGGGTGCGATGGGATGGCTGACGAAGGTGCACGGTCACGACCAGGACGGCTGAGCGTGCGCTCGTTCCGCTAGGTCTAGTGCGACACCTCTAGGCTTTCGGCCCGGGACCCTGCCTGAATGGTTCGTCACCTTGCGTTGCCGCGGGCGGTAACAGGAAATCGGGTCTCGACTGCGCCTCAAGAAAGCCGGCAAAGCGCCTACGGACCGACGGCATCCGGAACAGCATGGCGAGGCTCGTCTTGCTGGTGTTCGTAATTAGGGAGGATGGATCGAAGTAGGTCGGGGCATTGTCCGGGGTGAGCACGAAGGGTGGCAGGTCTTCACGGCCGAGCACGTAGCTCATGACCAGCGCGCCGCTGCGATGATTACCTTCGAGGAACAACTGCGGCTTGCTCAGAATTCGGATGTAGACCCCGGCCGCGCGGGCCCAAACCTCATCGCGAGAATGGTCCTGGACCCATTCGACGAGGTCACGGATGCCGCCTTCGCGTTCTTCGTAGAAGCGGCGTTCAGTGGCATCGAGATGCGACGCGTAACGCTGCCGCCGGACGCTACTCGATCCGACCAGAACCAGGCGATTGATTTCGAGCAGGCAGTTCGATCGCCCCGGTGCGAACAAGTCGACGCCACGTTGTATCAGCCCATCGACGTAGGCATAAGCTTCCAGCAGGTTGTCGACGACCTCGCTATCGAGGTCATCGCGAGGGACGCACAGGCGCCGGTTGATCTCGTTGAAACGTGCCTGAGTCTGCCGCAAGGAGCGCGCGATTGCCGACAGATCGAAGCCACGATAAAACCGCATATGCGGCGCTTTGCGGAGCATGCGCTTGGGGTGTGCGGCCATTGCCATTCGTGTTCATGCCACCATGCGTCCTGCTGGCGGGGATACCACCGTTCGAAAGTGGCGTAATCCTGCGATGGTATCGAATCCTCCGGCACGCGATACAGTCTGTCCAGCTATGGAGTCATTGCGCCCGCGCCAAGGTGCGCTGCATCGTTAGCGCCTGGGTGGGACGTTCCGCATCGCCTTCCGCCGGGCGCCGCTGGACGTAACGGCCATCAGCGCCGAGATCCCAGGCCTGGCGGTTGTCGTCCAGCATGATCTGCAGCAGTTCCCGAAGTTCCGTGCTCAGCGCCGGGTCCTCGATGGGCGTTACGGCTTCGACGCGGCGATCGAGATTTCGCGTCATCCAGTCCGCGCTCCCGATATAGAACTCATCCTGGCCCGCGTTGTGGAAACGGAAGATCCGAGCGTGTTCGAGATAGCGTCCGATGATGCTGATGACGCGGATGTTCTCGCTGATGCCCGGGATTCCCGGCCGCAGACAGCAGATTCCGCGGATGATCAGATCGATCTGCACGCCGGCCTGCGAGGCTTCGTAGAGCAGGCGGATCATCTGCTCGTCGACCAGCGAATTCATCTTCGCGACGATCCGGCCCTCACCGCCGCCGCGGGCCTGCTCCATCTCGCGCCGGATCAGCGCCTCCATGCCGCTGCGCAGTGTCAACGGAGCCACCAGCAGTTTGCGGTAGTGTTCCTGGCGCGAATAGCCAGTCAGGTAATTGAACAGGTCGGTCAGATCCTGGCCGAGTTCTTCCCGGCAGCTCAGTAGGCCGAGGTCGGTATAGAGCGTCGCGGTTTTCGGGTTGTAGTTCCCGGTCCCGATGTGCACATAGCGACGAATCGCCGCGCCTTCCTCGCGCACGACCAGGACGGTCTTGGTATGGGTCTTCAGGCCCATGACGCCGTACACGACGTGCACCCCGGCCTCTTCGAGCTTCTTCGCCCAGATGATGTTGTTCTCCTCGTCGAACCGCGCCTTGATCTCGACCAGCACGACGACCTGCTTGCGCTGCGCTGCCGCCGCGATCAACGCGGCGACGATCGGCGAATCGCCCGAGGTGCGGTACAGCGTCATCTTGATCGCCAGCACCAGCGGATCGTTCGCGGCCTGCTGGATGAAGGCCTGGACCGATGCGGCAAACGATTCGTAGGGATGATGGACGAGCAAGTCGCCCTTGCGAATCTCGGCAAACAACGCCCCCGGTTGCGGACCGGACTCCTCACCCCCCGGTTCCTCGGTCGGATCGTAACGCAGCCGTGGCGGGATGACCCCTGACCAAGGCGGATCCTTCATCTCGGGCAGGGGCATGGACATGAAGAAAAACAGATCCTTCAGATGGAGCAGACCGTCGATCTCGTAGATGTCCCGGTCGCTGATTTCCAGGTCGGCCATCAGTTTCTCGCGCAGGCTTTTGGGCATCGTGCGCTCGATCTCGAGCCGGCAGACGAAGCCATCGATCCGGCGTTTGCTGATTTCCTGTTCTATCGCGATCAGCAAATCCTCGGCCTCGTCTTCCTTGACCGGAAAGTCCGCATCCCTGGTGATCCGGAACAAATGATTGGCCACGAGGCGCATGCCCGGAAACAGCAACTGCAGATTGTTGGCGATCAACTGCTCCAATGTGACCCCGGCCCAGAGCGTAGGTACAGTCCCGGTCGGCCGCAGCGGCTCCGGCAGGGTCACGAAGCGGGGCAGGGTGTCCGGCACCTTCACGCGAGCGAGCTTCTGGACCGAGCTGACCGGATCCTCGACGATGACCGCGAGATTAAGGCTCAAATTCGACATTATCGGAAAGGGATGAGCGGCATCCACGCTCAGTGGCGTCAGCACGGGAAACACGTGCTGCTCGAAATAGGTTTGCAGATGACGTAACTGGGCTGCGTCCAGCGTGTCATAGTCCAGCAGCATTACGCCTGCCCCCGCCAGCGCCGGACGCAGGGTGTGCTGGAACAGCCCGTGTTGCGCGGCGACGCTTGCCGCAAGGTGCGTCCGCAGCGCGTCCATCAGGGCCGTGGGTGTCATGCCGTCGGGCCCCGTGGCGTTGACGCCGGCGGCGATCTGTTCCAGCACGCCGGAGACGCGCACCATGAAATACTCGTCGAGGTTCGAGCTGAAGATCGCGACGAACTTGAGCCGTTCCAGCAGCGGGGTACGCGGATCGACGGCCTCGTGCAGCACGCGGTCGTTGAAATCGAGCCAACTCAATTCGCGATTGAGGTAGAGCTTCGGATCGTGCAGATCGATCGGTGTGGTGCTGAGATCATGCATGGCGGGGATCATGGCAGTCAGTTTTATCGGGAGAGCGACACGGAAAGCGTCGAGGGCTGCGCCGGATGGCCTGCGAGGTTGACGCCGCGCCCGTTCGCGGCGAGGTGGCGGACGATTTGGTACACCGTTTCCACCTCGGCCGCGGCACCGGCGGCCTCGGCCAGCGCATCCAGCCCCATCGGCCCGTTCGCCGCCGTGAGGGCGGACCGAATCCGGCCTTGCAGGTCCAGAATCGCCGCCGCCGCCTTCTTGCCGGCCTCGACGCCCGGCTGATGGTACGCATTGATATTGATCAGGAACGCGTAGAGCCCAACGGCCCGCTCGTAGAGCGCGATCAGCGCCCCGACCCGGCACGCATCGACCCGGGGAATCGTCAAGGTGATCGATTCGCGCCCGTTCTCGTACAGCGCCTGGCGGGTACCCAGCAGAAACCCGGTCAGGAAATCACCCGATGTCGCGCCGGGCCGGACTTCGACCGAGTGACCGGAGCGGTCTTCGAGGACCTCGATGAAGGTCGCGAAGAAGTTCGGTATCCCTTCGCGCAGTTGCTGCACGTAGGCATGCTGATCGGTCGATCCCTTGTTGCCGTAGACCGCCAGACCCTGGTGCACGACGGCACCGTCGAGGTCCCGTTCCTTGCCCAGCGACTCCATCACCAGTTGCTGGAGATACCGGCTGAACAGCATCAGGCTGTCCTTGTAAGGCAGGATGACCATGTCCTTTTCGCCCTTACCATTACCCGCGTGATACCAGCTCAGCGCGAGCAGGGCTGCCGGGTTCCGCCGCATGTCCGGAACACGGGTCGCCGCGTCCATTTCGCGCGCGCCGGCCAGCATGGCGCGAATATCGATGCCCTGGAGCGCCGCCGCCAACAGGCCCACCGCCGACATCTCGGAGGTCCGTCCGCCAACCCAGTCGAACATCGGGAACTCCCGCAGCCAGCCTTCGGCATCTTCCAGTTTGTCCATGGCGCTGCCGCGAAGTGTGATGCCGACCGCGTGTCGGGCGAAATCGAGACCCTTCTCGGCGAAGGCCTGCTTCACCTCGATCAGTGCGTTATGCGTCTCCGGAGTGCCACCGGATTTGCTGGTGATGATCACCAGCGTGCTGGCGAGCCGGTTGTCCAGGCGTCCCAGGACACGGTCGAAGCCGGCCGGATCGGTGTTGTCGATGAAATGAATCGCGCGCGCCGCATGGCATGGGGCGAGGGCTTCGGAGACGAACTGCGGCCCGAGCGCCGAGCCGCCGATCCCCACTGAGAGGATGTCGGTGAAACGATCGGCCTCCGGGGGGCGGATAGCGCCGGCATCGACGGCGGCGACGAAGTTCTCGATGTCGGCGAGCGTCGTGACGATCTCCTCGCGGGTGGCCTTGTCTGGCGCGCGATCGGGATCGCGCAGCCAGTAGTGTCCGACCCGCCGGTTCTCGTCCGGGTTGGCGATGGCGCCGTCTTCCAGCGCGGCCATGCGTTCGAACGCGTCCGCAAACCTGGGTGCCAGTTGTTCCAGCAAGGTTTCGTCGAACCCGATGCGGCTCACGTCGACATAGATGCCGAGGCCTTCGTGGAAATAGAGCCAGTCCTGATAGCGCTGCCACAGAGCATTCGGGTTCATAGGATGGTCTCCTTGGGGGATCGTTGAGGACGGCTTGCGCGTGATGCCGATTCGCGATGGGGCGCCACGGTGACCTCCGGGTGCGCGCCATGTGTTCGCTGCATAGGTCCGGATCAACCCGCTCCGCTGTGATTGGTCGCGCCAATCGTATGGATTTTCAGGAAATTCGTGCCTTTCGCGTGCCGTGTAGGAATTCCGCCCATGATCAGGATCTTGTCGCCCGCTCCGGCCATGGACCGTTCGAGCAGATTCACTTCGGCCTGGCGCACCAGGTCCTCGAACGTCTCGACCTGGTGATCGATCAGGATCGGGATCACACCCCAGATCAGGTTCAGCCGGTGATAGATGCCCCGGTTCGGCGTCAAGGCCACGACGGGCACCGAGGGCCGTTCCTTGGACGCCAGCAGCGCGGTGTAGCCGCTGCTCGTGAAGGCGACGATCAGGCGGAGCTTCATCGTCTTGTCGATCGCGTTCAGCGCTTCGCTGAGCGCATGGGTTTCGTCACCGTCAGAGGGGGGCAGGGCGGGGAATTCGATTTCCTTCTCGACCACCCGGGCGATCTTGGCGAGCATCTCGACGGCCTTGACCGGGTATTCGCCCACGGCGGATTCGCCCGAGAGCATCACGGCATCGGTCCCGTCGACGATCGCATTGGCGACGTCGCTGGCTTCGGCGCGCGTGGGCCGGGGGTTCCGGATCATGCTGTCCAGCATCTGCGTGGCGGTGATGGCCGGAATACTCCGGAGGTTACACATGCGGATGATGCGCTTCTGCAGCATCGGCACGCGCTCGGGGCTCATCTCGACGCCCAGGTCGCCACGGGCCACCATGATGCCGTCGCTGACCCCGACGATGGCCTCGAGCTTGTCGATCGCCTGCGGCTTTTCGATCTTGGCGATCACGGGGGTGCCGGGATAGCCTTTGCGCGCCAGGAGTTCCTTCAGCGCGACGACGTCCTCGGCCTTGCGGACGAAACTCAGCGAGATCCAGTCGACCCCTTGCGACAGGCCGAAGTCCAGATCCTTCTCATCCTTTGCCGTCATGGCCGGCAACTGCAGCTCCAGCCCAGGGAAGTTCACCCCCTTGCGGCTTTTGAGAATCCCACCCTCGATGACCTCGCACTCCACATGCTTGCCGTGGACGTTCCAGACCTTAAGTTCCAGAAGGCCGTCGTCCAGCAGCACCGGTTCGCCGACGGCCGCGTCCTCGGCGAGCAGTTCGTAGTCGATCGGGATCGTCCCGGGCTCGCCGTCGAACTCGGCGGCAGGCACCAAGGCGACAGTCTGTCCGTCCCGCAGCTCCATTTCCCCCTGCGGCAGTTGGGCGACGCGTACCTTGGGACCCTGCAGGTCCTGCAACAGCGTCATCGGGATGTCCATGTCCGCCGCAACGGACCGGAGCATCGCTATCATCCGTGCGTGGTCGTCGTAGGTACCATGGGAGAAATTCAGCCGGGCCACGTTCATGCCGGCGAGGATCATGTTGCGAAGAACCTCGGGTGCACTGCTGGCGGGACCGATGGTAGCGACGATCTTGGTTCGATGATGCAGCAGAACGTCCGGGCTCAGGGGCATTGCGGGTGGACTTCCAAAACGACTTGTCGGGTTTCTCAGGGAGACAAGGGGCGGTCAGTGTTGTGCCGATCTAACGCGGGACGCAGGCGAGCGACGGCGCGCTTTGCGACAGTCCCAGCGTTAGCCTTCCTCATCGTCGTCGTCATCGTCTTCCGGGAACTCGTCCTCGTCGTGTTCGATCAATGCAACCATCGTGTGGTAGAGGGTGCAGACCAGTTCTTCCTGAAACTCGATCATCCAGACCACATTGGGGTTCTTCGCCGCCTCCGAGGCGATCTCGGCCACCATTTCCATGATCTTCAGACGGTCCTTCTTCGACAAATGGCTCATCGCTAAGTCCTCGGCAATCCCCGCTAGGGGGTGAGTCAAGATAGGGAAGCGCCTGCGCTTTGCGGCGTACCGCTGCGTGGCTCGGCACAGATTAAACACAGGCCAGTTGTCAGGCGCATGACACCGGTGTTCAGTCGGGCTCGATCGAGATCAGGTAGGCCACAAGGGCCGTGAAGCCCAGGGCGATCGTCACCACGACCATGAGCACGGGATTCATCCAGGTTTCCCGGCGACCGCCCTCTACGTGCATGATTTGGCTGGGAAGATCCATATGCTCGCCGTCGAGGATCACCGATCCGTCGACATATTCCTCGTCCGCCGCGTCCAGGTCGAAATCTTGTTCGAGCGTTGCGGTGTCCGCCAGGAGCGGTGGTGCGGACAACTCTTCCTGCGGCGCGAGGGCGGACGCGAGCCGCTCCCTTTTCTGCTTCTTGCGCAAGCTCTCTTCGAGCTTGGTGTTCCGCTGCGTCTTCTTCACAGCCACTTGATCCTACGCAGGTAGCCATAGATGGCCAGGCCGACTCCGATCATGGACAGCAGGGCGTAGACGTAACCATAGCGCCAGTTCAACTCCGGCATGTGCTCGAAATTCATGCCGTAGATGCCGGCAATCAACGTCGTCGACATCAGGATCGTCGAGATCGAAGTCAGTCGTTTCATGACGGTATTCATGCGGCTGCCCGATACCGACAGGTACGCGTCCATGGCCGATGCGAGAAGGTCGCGCAAGTTGTCGGCCATATCCGCAACGCGCAGGATGTTGTGGAAGACATCCTGAAAATAGACGTGAGTTTCCCGCGCAAACAGCGGCTGCTCGCGGCGGAGCAAAAGGTTGAATACGTCGCGCAGCGGCAGCACGCCCCGACGCAGGTACAGAAGTTTCCGCTTGATCAGAAATATCTCGCGCATGACCTCGGGCTGGAGGTCGACGAAGATGGCATCGACCAGTTCATCGGTCCGCTCGGTCAGGAGATCGAGCAGCGGCATGTAATCGTCGACGATGGCGTCGAACAGCAGATAGGCCGGCAGGCCGGCACCGTGCTCGGCGCGATCGATCCAGGTCGTCCATTGCCGCCGCACGTTGGCGACAGCCCGAATGGGGCGGCTGTGTACCGTCACCAGGTAGTTCGCGCCGAGGAACAGGCTCAGTTCGCGGAGTTCGAGCCGATCGTCGGGACCCGCCAGCTCCGCTTCATACACGACGATCAGGTAATAACCGGGATACTCTTCGATCTTGGGCCGCTGGTGCCCGCTGCGGCAGTCCTGCAGCGAGAGTGGATGAAAGGAAAATTCCTCGGCCAGGTCGAGGAAGTCGCGACCGGTGGGATCTTCGACATCGACCCAGACGACCTGTCCGGGGTCCTCGCGCAACTCGCTGATGTCGCGGATGGATACTTCATCCAGGGTTTTGTCGACGGTGTTGAGACAAAGTGCCGTGATCATCGGCGGCAAGCTTCGACGGGCAGATCCTTCATTCCACCGACACCGCACCCAGCAGGGTGGCGACGAGAAATCCCATCAGCGTGGAAATTCCGACGATGCCACCGCCCTTGTGAAATGCCTCCGGCAGCAAGGTTTCGGCCACCACGGTCAACATCGCCCCGGCAGCGATGCCCTCGATGAACGAAAACGAGCCCGGGCTGGCCTCGCCCAGCGCCACGGCGCCCAGGAACGCCGATGTGGCGGCGATCAGCACCATGCCGCCCCACATGCCGATGACCTTGGCGGTGGCCATGCCCTGCTCGCGCATGCCCACCGCGCTGGACAGGGCCTCGGGAAAGTTGGACACGAAGACTCCGCCGATCAGCGAAAAGCCGATCGTCGACTCGTGCAGAATGCTGGCACCGATCACCAGCGACTCGGGGATGCCATCCAACAGCAGGCCGAGGAAGATCGCCATCGCCACATTCTGATGGCTGGCCGCGTCGCGCTTCAGCTCGGTCAGGGACGTATAAAGGGCTTCCTTTTCCACGCCCTTGACGGCGCGTTCCATCCAGCGCACCGCGCGATCGCTTTCCAGTCGCTGGCGTGTCGTCAGATAGGTCCGCGTCCGTTCGTCGCCCAACACGCGGGCCAGCGCCAGCCGGAGGTCGGCATCGCGCTCCAGCAACACCTCGAAATCCTTCCGCCGCAACGCATAGAACTCGGATTCCTCCAGCGCCATCGCGGTCATGGTATGCGTGCCATTGGTGACGAAGGCATCGGCCCCGAAGGCCTCGCCCCCGACGACGCGCATCGAGTGTCCGGACGCATCGTGCGGGTCGATCAGCGCGACCGACCCGCGGCTGAGGATGTACATCCGGTCCGCGGGCTGTCCGGCACGAAAGAAGGTAAACCCGGCCGCCGCCTCGCGTGGCACCAGCAGTCGGGCAATTGCGGCCACCGAAGCGTCGGGCAGACCGTCAAAGACCCGGACCCGGCGGACGCCGCGCAGCGTGGCCTCGGCATCGGCGATCCGGCGCGGGGGCGATACCGGCGGGTCATAGCGGCCAAACCGCTCCAGATGCTCAGCAGCGTCTGCCAGCCAGGCCGCGATCTGGTCTTCCGACAAGTCATAGCGCTCGGCCAGGTAACGCCGCGTCTCCGCGCTACCAACCGCTCACGCAGGTTCCGCCGCATTTGTGGCGAGGATTCGATGAGTTCCAGGTAGCCTTCGCGCGGCAGGACCAGAAGCCGAACCTCGGTCACCGCGATGGCCTCGGTGGCTCGCGGCATTCCGGTCAGAAAGCTCATCCGGCCGAAGACGTCATGCACGCCGAGGCGCTCGAACGGTCGATAGCCTTGGGTGGGATCGAGTAGCTCGATTTCGCCCCGCTCGATCAGGTACAGATTGCCGGCCGGATCGCTGGCGCGATAGATGTGCATGCCCGCGGGGTAGTCACGCACGACCATGATGTCCAGCAATTGATCGAGACTCTCGTCGGGAAGGTCGGCGGCGATCTCCAGCCGCCTGAGGTTCGTCAGGGTCGCGCGCAAGCGCTCCTCGCCCCGACTTTTCCAGTAGCGGGCCGCGGTGGCCGGTTTGCGCAGGTAACCGCCGCGTCGATTGAGCAGATGATCCAGTCCCTTGAACAGGCAACCGCCGGCCAGGGCGCCGGCGCTGAAGATTCCGACGTGACCTTCGGACAACGCCGGCGCGAGCAATTCGATCGCGAGGGCGGCGAACAGCGCTCCACCGCCGAATGCCATGAAAAAGGCGAGGGTGCGCGGGTCCGGTCGCCAGACCTGCGCGACCATCGCGCCCAAGGGGAGCGAGGCGGCCGCCAGGGCGCCAAACAGCGGGGCGGAAACCAGTGGGTTATCGAACATCACACGACCGAGTGTGCGGCGCGGGGGATTCGGGCGACGACGCTCACGCACCCGGCGCGAGGCCCGGTGCGCCAGGCGGCGCGAGCGGAGCCCCGACGCTGCACCGGTCAGTCGGACCCTGGCTGGCGCGACCGACGAGGCGGCCCGGCGAGCTAATGAATCGATGCGACTGCGGAGCGGGAAAGACGCAGGAGTTCGTCCGGCAGCGGCAGAAAGCCGAGTTCGCGGCTATGGGTCTGGCCCTCGGTGAGGCCCCAGGTCACGAAGTCCTTCACCGCGTCGGCACGACCGGCGCCGTCGTAGCGCGGATACAACAACAACCAGCTCAGCGTGACGATCGGGTAAGCCTCCTCGCCCTTGGGATCGGGCAGGAACAGCCGCAGGTTGGCCGGCATCGCGCTCAGATTGTTCTTCAGCGCGGCCTGTCCGCTGGTTTCGGCCGGCGCCACGAACTGTCCGGCAGCATTCTCGAGCAGCGCCATGGCGAGGCCCAGTCGGCGGGCCTGGCCATATTCGACATAGCCGATCGCGCCGACGCTGAGCCTGATGCGGGCCGAGACGCCTTCATTGCCCGGCGCCGCCATCGCATTGCCGGGCCAGTCGACGATCTTGCCGACGCCAGGTCCCCGGTCACGCCAGTCGTTGCTGATCGCGCTCAGGTGGTTGGTGAACGCGTAAGTCGTGCCGCTGCTGTCCCGGCGCACGACCCGCACGATATCGCGTTTCGGCAAGGTCAGTCCCGGGTTGCTGGCCGCGATGCGAGGGTCGTCCCAGCGCTTTATCCTGCCGAGCAGCATGTCGACGTAGACATCGCGCTTCAACTTCAGCGGTTCGGTGATGCCGGGGAGATTGTAGGCCAGCGCAATCAAGCCTGCCGTCGCGGGAATCATCTTGACACCCTCGCCCGCCGCCGCCAGTTGCTCGTCGTTGAGGGCCGCGTCGCTGGCGCCAAAATCCACCGCGTGCGCCAGGAACCGCTGGATGCCCTCGCCGCTCCCGATCGCATCGTACTTGATCTGGACCTGCGGGCGCTCGTCGGAATAGACCTTGATCCAGCGTTTGTACAACGGGGCGGGGAAGGTGGCCCCGGCGCCCTGCAACAGCAGCATTTGGCCACTGCTACCGATGTCCGCGGAGACCGCGGCCGTCCAGAACAGCAGCGCGCTGACGCAACATGCGGCGGAAACCCGCAGGCTGGCTGCGGAGACGAGGAGTTTCATGACGGCGCTCCCTAGCTGAATTCGCCGCTGATGTATTGCTTGGTCAGCTCTTCCCGGGGGTCCTCGAAGATCTGCCGGGTGTCGCCGAGTTCAACGAGATAGCCGGTGCGCCCGCCTTTCGAGATGTCCACGGAGAAGAAGGCCGTCTTGTCGGCCACACGCGTCGCCTGCTGCATGTTGTGCGTGACCAGGGCGATCGTGTACTTCGTCTTCAGTTCGAGCATCAATTCCTCGATCTTGCGCGTGGCGATCGGGTCCAGTGCCGAGCAGGGCTCGTCCATCAGGACTACCGACGGCTCGGTGGCGATCGCGCGGGCGATGCACAGCCGCTGTTGCTGGCCGCCGGACAGCGACAGGCCACTGTTCTTGAGCTTGTCCTTGACTTCGTCCCAGATGGCGGCCTTGCGCAGCGCCTTTTCGACGCGTTCGTCCATGTCGCCTTTGAAGCGGTTGAGCTTCAGGCCGAACGCGACATTGTCGTAGATGCTCATCGCGAATGGGTTCGGCTGCTGGAATACCATGCCGATGTAGCGCCGAACGACGACCGGGTCGACATTGGCGCCGTAGACGTCCTGGCCGTGAAAGTGCACGTGCCCGTCGAAGCGAAAGCCGCGAACCAGGTCGTTCATCCGGTTCAGGCTGCGCAGCACGGTGCTCTTGCCGCAGCCGGAGGGCCCGATGAAGCCGGTGATCTGGCCCTTCTGGATCGGTACGTGGCTGTCCCGAACGGCGAGGAAATCCCCGTAGAAAATCTTGTCCAGCCGGCAATCGATGACGACTCCGGCAGCGGGCGAACCCATGGGGTTCAGGGCGTTAGCCAATACGGCGCTCATATGGAAACCTCTTTTGCCTAAGCTTTGCTCTGGCCGAACACGCGGCTCACGATATTGAAGATCAGGACGAACATCACCAGGACCAGCGAGGCCGCCCAGGCCAGTTCGATCTGGTTGTCGAAGGGCATGCCGGAAAAGTTGTAGATCAGCACCGACAGCGACGCGATCGGCGCCATCAGGTGCATCTCACCCTCTTCCAGGAGCCAGAAATTGCTGAACAGGGCCGTGAACAGCAGCGGGGCCGTTTCGCCGGCGGCGCGCGCAATCGCCAGCATCACGCCGGTCAGGATCCCGGGCAGCGCGGTCGGCAGAACGACTTTCATGATCACCTGAGTCCGCGTGCAACCCATTCCGTAGGCGGCATCCTTCATCTTCTGCGTGACCATCTTCATGGCTTCCTCGGCGGTCAGCACGACCGTCGGCAGCATTAGCAGTGCCAGTGCGACACCGCCGGCCGGCGCGGAGTAGGTGCCGGTGGTCAGCACGACCAGCGCGTAGGCGAACACACCCGCCAGAATCGACGGCAAACCGGTCAGGGTCTTCGCGCAGAAGCGCGCCCAGGAGGCGAGCTTGCTGTCCGGGCCCAGTTCAGCGAGGAACACCGCTGCCAGAATCCCGAATGGAATGCTGATCAACGCACCGATGCCGACGGTCACGAAAGTGCCGACGATGGCGTTGCCGAAGCCGCCACCTTCCTCGAAGCCGGCCGGAGGCAGTTCAGTGAACAGCTCCAGGCTCAGGCGGCTGCCGCCGCGCACGATCAGCATGTACAAGACCGAGAGCAGCGGCACGCTGGCGAGCAGGGCGCAGGCCCAGGCCAGACCGCTGAGCAGCGTGCTGCGCAGCGCGCGCCCTTCGGTCAGGGAACGACCCAGATCAGGTGGCTGCCAGTCGCCGGCGCCGGAATCGAACGGATTGTTCGTACTCATCGGCCGCCTCCCGCCTGCTTGTTGGTCATCGTCATGATGGCGGTGCCGGCCACGTTGACCGCCAGGGTGATCAGCATCAGCACCAGGGCCGCGTACATCAGTACCTTGACCTCGGTCTCACCCGCTTCCGGGAAGTTCAGCGCGAGCAGCGCGGCCAGGGTATTGGCCGGCGAAAACAGCGACAGGCTGATCTGGTTCGAATTGCCGACCAGCATCGCCAGTGCCATGGTTTCGCCCAGCGCTCGTCCGAAGCCCAGCACCAGGGCGCCGAAAATGCCGGTAGACGCGGTGGGCAGCATGACCCTCAGGATTGCTTCCCAGCGCGTCGCACCGAGACCATAAGCGGCCTCCTTGATCCGGTAAGGAACCAGGCGCAGCGCATCCTGCGACACTGCCGCAATCGTCGGCAGCACCATGATCGCCAGCACCAGCGCCGCCGGCAGCATGCCGGGTCCACTGAGGCTGGTACTGAAAAAGGGGATCATGCCGAAGGTTTCGTTGAGCCAGTTGGCCAGCGGGCGGATCGCCGGGATAACGACGAAAATGCCCCAAAGGCCGTACACGACGCTCGGGATCGCGGCAAGCAACTCGACGATGATCCGGAAGATTGCCGCGAGCCGCGGCGGCAGGAAATCCTGGGTCAGGAAGATCGCCATCATCACGCCGAAGAAGCCGGCGATGATCAGCGCGAGAAACGAGCTGTACAGCGTGCCCCAGATCTCGGGCAGGATGCCGAACTGATCCTTGTTGGCGTCCCAGGTCGTCGAGGTCAGGAAGCCGATGTGATAGTCCTTGATTGCCGGGATGGCTTTGCTGCCGACTTCGAGCAGCAGCGCGGCGACGACGGCCAGTATGGCCCAGGCAAAGGCCTTGGCGAGCCACTGAAAGGCCCGATCGAAGAAGTAGTCGCCTTTGGAGGGTGGCCCGGAAACCGAGTCGGCGGAGCGCGCCTGTTCGAACATGTTCATGAGCGTTCTGTCGAGGAGAATGAACAAGTGGGAACGACGGGTGCCTTCCTGGCCGCGGCGCCGCCCCCAAAACCCATCCGGAGGGAACTACTGGATATTCTTGGCGGCAGCGCGGACCAACTGCACGACGTTTTCCGGCAGCGGGATGTAACCCATCTTGCCGCTGACCTTCTGTCCCTCGGCCAAGGAGTATTCGACCATCTCGCGCAGCACTTCGGCCTTCTTGGGATTGCCGTTGTCCTTGTAAAAGATCATCCAGGTGAACGTGGCGATCGGATAGGCCGCCGCGGCTTCGGGGTCGAGCACCCAGGCAATCAGATTGTCCGGGAACGTGGCACTGGCCAGCGTCGCTTCGCCGCCGGAAGTACCCGGCTTCACGAAGGTACCGGACTTGTTCTGCAAGCTGGCCATGGGCACCTTGGCGCCCATCGCGAAGCCGTATTCGATATAGCCGATCGCCCCCGGGGTCTGCTTGATGGTTGCGGTCACGCCGTCGTTCTTCGGTGCTGCGACGATCTTGTCGCTACCAGGCCAGTTGACCGTATTACCGGCTCCCGGGCCGGCCTTCCACTCGGCGCTTACAGCGCTCAGATGACTCGTGAACACATAGGTCGTGCCGCTGCTGTCGGCACGGCGGACCACGGTGATCGGCAGGTCGGGCAGCTTGACGCCGGGATTGGCTGCCGCCAGCTTGGGATCGTTCCAGTTCGTGATCTTGCCGAGGAAGATCGCCGGGTACACGTCACGCGGCAGTTTCAATTCCTTCGGGTTGCCGGGCAGGTTGTACGCGAGCACGATTTCACCGGCGGTCATCGGCAACAACTGCACTCCGCCCGGTACCTTGGCCATGTCCTCCGGCTTCATCGCCGAGTCACTGGCCGCAAAGTCGACCGTCTTGTTCAGGAAATCCTGCACGCCGGCGCCGCTACCTTTGGCCTGATAGTCGATGTTGACGTGCTTGTGGGCCTTGCTGAAGCTCTTGAACCAGGCGGAGTAGAGCGGGAACGGGAAACTCGCGCCGGACCCGGTCAGGCGGAATTTCTCCTCCGCCGAGGCGGTATTGGCCGAAGCCATCGTTATCGCAAGGGCGCAAGCCAGAAACGGACGGATGCTCACGTCAAACCACTCCTCTTCGATTGGTAAAGCCAACACATCGTCTTCACGGTAAGTCTCAAAGATGACGCTTTCGTGACCGTCAAGAAAAAACAGGGAGCGCGCATCGGCAGCCAGGCCGTGCAGGGGCTCTCCTCTCCCGGCGGGATCCGCGATCCTGACGGCCCAGGGTGTGTCCGCAGCCGGTCATGAGTCGAAGAAGGACGGCGTCGATTCTCCGATCAGCCAGCCGCCGAGCGAGGCGTCGATCTGCCGCTCGGCGGTCAGCCAGTCGTCCAACGGATCGTGCCGGTCCCCGGACGCGCGGCGTTGTTCGGACAGGTAGTAGGCCGCGACTGCAATCATCCGCTGGCGCTCTTCCACGGAAATGGGTCTTGCCTTCCGTGCCAGGGTATGTAACGTCGACATGGTTGCGACCCTCGCGGATCAGGAAAATCGAAACCGCCGGGAGCCACATGGACCCGCTTTTGCGCATTGCGATTGCGGGGTGGCGCTTTGCGGATAGTATTTCGTGCCATTGAGTCATGCGTGTGACGGTGCGGAACCGGGCTACGTCGTGCCCGTCGGAGGGAGTGTTCCGAACCCTCGCACCACGGTAGAAGGTGTGGGTTCAGATCCTGGACTTCGGGCATTGCCTGTGGTGCGCGCGCCGCCGCCCGCGCGACAGCAGTTGGCGAGAGCTTGCGTCCGAGCTGTCCTCAGGGGCAGCTGCTTCGGGTCTGGCTGCCAGGACACGCACTCACCGGCTTATGGCGGTCCCCTGTTTCGAAGCGGCAGATACTGTAATAGTGGCGTGCTAGCATCGCGGGATGATGCCAGGTGGCCGCCGTTACAACATGCGCGATCTCGACAAGCGTCCTGCAGCGCAACGGCGTGACGGATCGGCGAAACCTTCATCAAGCGAAGGTGATAGGCCGACGGATGGGCAAGAGGTCGCCGATGCGACTTTCGAGACCATGGCGGCTTTGCCCCGAGATGTCGGCTGGTTCCTCCTGGTTGCGGGGCTTGTCAGCGAGTTGGGTGTGCCCGGCGTTCCCCCGTTCTGGATCTTCGGGATACTCATACTGTGGCCGCGCGCGGGCGCACCCTTGGCAGCTCGCCTGGAGCGCCACGCGCCGCGGCTGTTTGCGGGATCTCTTCGGACGATTGACCGCTATGCGCGTGACCTTGAACGACGTTATCCCTCCGGGTGAGGTTGGTTTCCGCAGGTTTCGGTCCACCCAGTTGGTGGACTCACCCGGGCATGGCTCCCATGCCCGGGCCGATCGCCTGTGGTTCCCCTTTGCAGGGAGCCCGGAACCGCCGTCGGACTCGTTCGCGCTGAAACACTTGCTGGACCGAGCCTTCCCCAAGTGTTCGCGAGGGACGGCTTCAGACAAGGCCTTCTCCGCGGACAAGTGATTCACAAGCGTGTCACAAGCAGTGAGTACCGTGCCGATGCGTACTCGCCACGTGCTGAGTGCGAAGGATGGGTTTCCCAGCGTTGTCATGCGTCTGGATGTGGCGCGTGCGCGGCTGCGCCAGTCGAGGCGAGGCCTGTCCGTCACCCTTTTTTCGCACTCCGACGATAGGAAAAACGAACCGCATGGCTAGCATGGCGCACCTTGTCAAGGTTGCGGACTTGTTCACGATCGGGAACTTGACGTGCGGAATGCTGGCGATCTTCGTCAGCGCGGACGGGAATCCGCTGTGGGCCGCGGGCCTGGTGTTCGTCGCCCTCATTCTGGATACCTTTGACGGCAAGGTCGCCGAATGGATGAAGCAGAAGTCCGAGTTCGGCAAGCAACTCGACTCACTCGCGGATCTCGTGTCCTTTGGCGTCGCCCCGGCCTGCATGTACTTTGCCCGGACAGGCTGGCACTGGGCTGAAACGAGCATCCTCGTCGCCTTCGTTACCTGCGGCATGCTCCGGCTTGCGCGCTACAACATTTCCGACAGCAGCGGATTCGAAGGCGTGCCCATCACAGTCAATGGCTTCGTCTTTCCTGCGCTGACAGTCATCGCCACGGCCGTGCCCGAAACCCTCGAGATCTGGCCCGCGGTATTTGTCGTACAAGGACTGCTGATGGTATCGAGCCTGGACGTCAAGCGCCTGTTCTGAGTGGCTTGCGGGGGATCGCCTGGACGCTCCCGGGCGAACGTGGCGCGGTGTTCTCGAGGGATGTCGCCCGAAGTCGATCATGCCGAGCTCGCCCGGCCGACGCCCCGACTTGCCTGCCCATCGAGAGCTTGGCCAGAACACTAAGGGAGCCCGTGCGCCCCGCTGTACGAAACCCTTGCGGATCAAGCTCCGGGTGTCGCGCCGGCCGGGGCCCGGCAGTCGCCGTGTATGCCGTCCGAGCGTGGAGCGGAGCACCCGGCTTCCAGGACGTCCCATAGCTGCAGTCCCACGCCCGGAAGATCGCTCTTGGTGGGTAGGCCCGACAGCAGCCGGGCATGGCACAAACCGGCCGGTCGAGGGTTGGCTTCGACAAAGACCGCGAGGGCTCGGCCCGAGGGACTTACATCCAGGATTACATCCAGGCCAACCAATAGAAGAGTCTCGAACAGGCCGGCGGCTCGCTCGGCCTGATCGGTGATTTCGGCCCACAGCGATTCATCCAGGCCGGCCACTGCGCAAGGCGGCGCATGCCGGGGGATCAGATTGGCGAGGGCCTCTGCCAGTGTCACGATGCGACCGCCCCGTCCGCAGGAAGCCGGCTGCGCAGCATCTGCGCCGACCTGCGCGAAACCCGAGGTCACGCGATGTCGTCGTCCATCGAATGCCACATTCAGACGCAACGCCAAGCTATGCACCCTGCCGGTATCGGGAGCGCGGTACAGCAACCCGTCGCGGCGCTGCTGTATGAGCGCGGTAACTCCGAAGCGCCAGGCGCAGTCCAACGCCCGTGACAGCGTGCTGACATGGGTCGAGGCGGCCGAGAGGAGGGTCACTCCGAGACCCTCGGTGGCATCGTTCGGCTTCACCACGCTGTCGCCAAAGGCCGCCATGAAGTTCCACGCGGTTGCGGCATGACCGGGGTCGATGCGGCGCGTGCTCGGGACCCTGAGTCCCAGCTTGGCCCAGCCGGCCAGCGTCGCGGCTTTGTCGTCCGCCAGTGCGGCAGCAGCGCCGGGGTTTACCTGCGGACAACGGAAGCAGCTCGAGAGGGCGCGGTGCAGCTCCTGTTCCCGGCGGCCGAGCGGAAGGAACTGAACGCTATGCGGCTGCACCGGCGGATCCAGGGCACGCTCGACGAGCCGATCGCGCTCCGGGTCGAGGGTCACGGCCCGGTTAATGGACCCGTTGCGTTCCACCCAGTCGACATGCGCACCGAGGACCTGGAAGCGCTGCGCGCCGTGGCGGTCGATGTCCCTTACATAGGCGTCCACCGCCAGTGGATAAAACTCTTGGACCAGCCCGCACGCGGCCGAGTGGATGACCGCGTGCCGGATTAGCGCGGCCGGGGACGGAGTCATCGGCTTGGTAAACGGGTACCTTGTCGCGACCACCGGTTCTCCGCGAGTTGTTCCGGCTCGCGGGGCAGGATTTACCGGACCTTCTGTCCGAATGACAGCAGTCGCAGCATGGCCGCCGCTTCCGGCCCGGCCTCGCCGGCTGTTTGATGCCGCCACTCGGGGTCGGGATCGTGGCCGTACACGGGCGAGATTTGGCCGGGTGCGTTGGCGCCTGCGGCCGAGATCCCGCACCGCTCGTGGCGGACCTCAAGCCGAGCGCGATAAGTCAGGAGGTTGAAGGCTTCGGTGGCCTGCAATGGGACTGCGTCGGCGGCTTCCAGCAAGCCACACGCGCGCCAGAGCGCCGCGACAGGACGCTCAGGCCTCTCAGCGTAATCGGTCATGGAGACTTCTGGTAATCATCGTCTGTAGATATTCTTCACCGGCTGAGTGCAGATCCCGCAGCACGATCCGCGCTTGCTCACCGACCCGGGTCCAGTCCGGCTCGCGGTGTGCAGCCCGCGCGCGTTCCTTCTCGCGCGCTTCCTCGCGCAGCGCCACGCGGTCCCAGAGACCGACACCGACGTTCGGCTCGATCAAAACGACGCGCCAATCCAGCGGTTCGTCGGTCCAGCGTTCCTTGCCGCGTATCAACAGGAACTCGGAGCCGGTCCGGTGCCCCGAGCAATCGTGAGTCGCCCGGACTTCGACCCGCTCAGGGTTTCCGGCGAAAACCGGCACGACGAGAAAATCGAGCATGAGATAGCGAGGCCGGCCGTAGGACACGCCCGTCAGGTCGGTTCCCACCGTTCTCCCGCTCTCCCGCTCGTAGGTCGCTCCCAGGTGTTCCTCACAGTTCGACAATGCTTCGGCTGCTCGACGCGCGGCATCGGACAGTCGCCGTAGCAGTGTGTCGCGATGGCAGGCTCGTATGAACTCGGGACCGAGTTGTTCCAGGCTGCCGCCCCGACCGATGTTGGTGATGGGTTGCTGGCTCAACAGCGCGATCCAGTGAGACAGGTGCCATTTCACCTCCGGGTCCGACGTCGTGGGACGATCGGTCGACACGATGACGCGGATCGAGCCGTAGATCGGGGTGCAAGGTTCGCGTCGCCGCTCGATCGGGCGGCCCCAGTCGACGATCTGTCTACGGACGAATTCCTCCATGAATTCCTCCGTCGCCCAGAACTCCGGTGACCCGTGAATCAGTTCCTGAATGGTGACGTTGTGTGACCGAGACAACTGGTAGACGAAGTCCACTGCGGCAGCCATCTGGGCGGCGTCCAGCCCGGTGCCGGGAGTTCGCAACTGAAAGATCCGCATTCCCCGTCCGCCCGACTCCGCGGCATCCTTGACGATCACCGACGAGTGCACGGCGGCAAAGGCGGCGAGCCCGGCATAGCCGGTGCCCGAAAGGCCTTCCCGAATGCAGGCCTTGGCGGTGGCTTCATCGCGTTCCGCGGTCCAGGCGGCCAGCCAGTCGATTTCCGCCGGCAGTTCGACCCCGGAGCCACGGAAGATCTCGGGGTATTTGGCCTTGTCATAGGTCGTCCAGGTGTGAAACAGCGACTGCACCGTATAGGGCAGGCCGGCATCTTCCAGAGTGCCGGAGGTGTAGATCGGGTCGCCATGGAACGGATAGACCAGGCTCGCCAGCACCGGCCGGCTGAACCGCACCGCGAGACGAATCCCTTTCGGGTGGATGTCCGGGACCGTCGCTCCGGGCCGATAACGTGCGCAGGCTTGCCGAAAGGTTTCGGCGTCAACGTACAAATGACCGCTGCAGACCTGCACGAGCGTCCGTCCGGACCGCTCGTCGGGCGACAGCGTGAGCGTGCGGCTGATGATCAGGTTGGCTCCGAAGCGCCCGTTCGCCTCGAACTCGCGATTCAGCGTGGGCCCCTCTGCCAGCATGCGCGAGAAGTGCGTTCGGCCGACCGGCGCGGCGACGATATGATTGACGCGCGAGCGGGCGTGGATCAGTTCGGGGTCGAACTCCGTGAAGACCTGGGGGAGCGGGAAGCCGTCATTGCGGATGAACGCCAGTTCGCGCAACTGACCATAGTTTCGCCAGATCCTTTCGTCTGGATCATCGGCCTCTGCGCCGATCGATTCGACCACTTTTCCATCCAGTGCGTTGCCCAGCAGGGCATCCTGTTCGCTTTCCGGTAGCTCCCGCAACTCGGTATGGCGCAGCGCGATCGCGCGCAGGTACCGATGCAGCCAGGCGTGTCGCTCTACGGCCCATTGGTATAGCGCGTTCCCGCTCAGGCTTGCGAAACCGATGCCACGGCTGTAAAGCCAGGGACGATACTCGTAGTGATGGTCGTTGACGGTTTTCGCGAAGAACTCTGCCAACGCGCGCCATAAGGGCGCCGGGTCGCCGCCGTCAGGCAGTGCCTCGACCGCCGCCTGGATGCTGTCGATTGCCAGCAGTATCTGGAACAGCTCGGCTCCCCGGGCGACTCGCATCAGTTCCCGGTGGTGTTGCTCCGGGCTCCCTTTTGCCTGCCGACAGCGGCAGGTCACCTGCTGCGCCAGTCGTCCGAAGTCTCCGATGTCTTCGTAGCCGCCGGCGATGGATTGCCAGAGGACAGCGTCGATCCGGCCGCCATCGCAAAGGGTGCCGACCCGGTTGATGAATGCGGCCCGCAACGCTTCGTCATCCAGTTCCTGTGCGAGATTGAACAAGGCCTGTCGGGTCCACGCGATGAAGCGTCCGAACGGGCCCTCGCCGACAGGCTTGTCACCCGGGCCGATTTCGGACATGGCGCGGTCGTAGGCTTCGCTGAAATTGCCACCGACCGCCACTGCGCGAAATGCGGTTTTGCGTTCCTTGAGTCCACGAGCTATGGCCAGTCGCTCGCTGAGCTGGCGCCTCGTTGCCAGCGCAACAGCGGAACCCTCCTCCATCGCCTTGTTCGAGCTTTCGACGCCGCGGTGTTCCCGCGCCGGCGTCGTCTGTTGACGGGCGACTCGGGGCAGCAACACCTGCCAGGACATGCCGAGAGACCCACCGTCACCCGGCAGTGCCGGGGCCAGCGCTGATCGGCAGGCAGCGATGGCGTCAGGTTCGTCCCCGACCAGCAGGAAAAGCCCGCCCAAGGCCAGAAAGCCGTTGAAATCCAGCGCATCGAGCGGGAGGCCGCCCACAATCCGGGCCAGTGCCTGGGCACACACCGTGTCCCGTTCACGCAGGCGCCCGCTGCGCGCCAGCCGTTCCGCCTCGCCCAATTGAACGGAAGCGGTTGCATCGTCCTGAAGGTCCCGGACGATGGTTTCGTAGACTTTCAGCGCCGGGATGCGGCTGGTGCCGGTCAGGGCCGAGCGGAGTTCTTCGGCAAGGCGCCGGCGGCGGCGCATCGCCGCGCGCCATCCTTCGATCGTGTCGGCGCCCAGTCCGATGGCAACGTAAACCGGTTCGCGGCCCCTTCTGTCACCGGCCGCGAACCAGAGCATCACGTCGAGCTGGTTCATCGCGCGCGGCCGCGCGCCGGAGGTACCGTCGACGATGGCCAGCGCACTCCGCGGGTTGCCATCCAGCATGAGATCGCACAGATGACCCGGATCGGCCAGAAGGTCCAGCAGTGCCCGGTGCGGGATGCCGGCGTCCAGCACGTCAGCCCCGCGTAAGGCGCTAGGGTAGTCGGTCTCTGGCCCCAGATCGGCCAGGGCGAGTGCGTGTAGGGCTCCGCCCAGACGCATTTGAAGGGCTTCCCTCAGCTCCGGGGCGATCCCCTGCCGGCTGGCCCAGGCGAAGAGCCTTGGCCCATGGGTCGCCAGATTGGCCGCGATTTCCGCGCTGCCGAAACCAGCGGCGAGCAGCTCGGTGCGGGCATGGTCTGCCGCGTCGATCAGGGCGCTGTCCCCGGTGTAGTTCATCAGGTCCAGCGTCGACAGACCGGTGGGCGCAACGACACGGATCTCGGCCGGCGGGTTGACGCTCGGAAACAGTTCATCCAGTCGGGTCGCGGTGGCCCGATCGGCAGGGGTTACATCAAGCCACTCGAGGATGCGTGCGTGCCGACCGCTGGCTTCCAGCCGGCGATACCCGAAGACGAGCAGCGCGGCAAGATCCTGCCCCTCGGCATCGAGCGCCGACAGCAGATGACCTCCGGTTCCCGAGAGGATTTCAAACTTGCGCATCCCCGCCGAAAAGCGGCCATCCTGGGTGTCGGGCTTGTATTCGCCAGTGAGCACCACGGTTGAGGATTCGATATCCCGGGTGCCGCCCGGCGTGCGGACCGCAGCTTCAGACAGGGCCTGTCGGATCAGCCAAACCTTGAAGAATGGCATGAAGCGGTTGATCTGCTCGCCGCCGGTGACCATCTTGTGCAGGCTCCACCGAGCGGCCAGCGTGGCCGCGACGCGTGCAGGGTCGCGTAGCTCAGGGACTCCGAGCTTGTCGATGATCGTTGCAATACGGGTTGCCTGATACGCTACCGAGGAGAAGTCGGGCTCGCTGACAGCCGCTTGCTGCATCCGTTCCGAGCCCAGAGCTTCCCAATCCAGCGGCGACAAGAAGTCTCCACGCCGATCCAGCAGCTCGCGCGCGAGCTTCAGCACCGACTGATGGTCGGCTGCCGGGAGGCCGATCTGTGCAAGTTTTTCCTCTCGCGCAAGACTCAGCACGAATTCCAGAAACAGCCCGTCCTTGGGTACGCAGTAACCGCCGTAGCCTTCGCCGGCCGGATGGACACGGCGATCCCGCCGGCGGTTCATCTGATCCGCCATGACCTCGATGTCGCCCTTTCTCGTCACCGCCATCATCATGGACAAGGCGTTGGAGAACGCGTAGTGGGCGACCATTGATGCGTTTTCCCCGGTTTTCAGCACCTCGGGCTCTGCAAGACTCTCGAACACTTGAACGTTTTTGTTGATGAGTTGGTAGAACTGCCGTCCGACACGGGCCGCCGCACGGTCGGCGCCGCCTACCCATTGCGACCAGCTCTCGACCGATTCGCGCTCGCGGGCGCCGAGATCCACCCGGCTGGGTGTATACAGGAGGTGATAGCGCTTGCGACCACCGGTCGCGCGAAAGGAGTGGAGCGGGCTGACCGTCAAGTGGCCTAGGCCCTGAGCCGACATGACCGTCCGGCGCGCGGTGGTCTTCTCCAGATCTTTCCACCGGCGCAGGAAGCTGCGGCAGCGATCCGCGAGCTGCAGGTCGGGGTGCGCCGCATCGAGCCTCGCCAGGGCGCGGCGGCGAGCCTCAAGTCGAATGAAGGCATCAAGGTCGCGGCTGAGCGCTTCGTCTTCGGCCACCGCGCATTGCCTGGCCTCCCGTCCGCTGCCGAGGTCTTCAGGAGCGGAAGAACCCAAGCCTTTGTGATGGGTCAACCGCGCCAGGGCTACAGCGCGCAGTTCGGCTGCCTCCTGGATCAGAATAGACCGGACCAACTCCGGATCATCGACATGGTCGGGCGGTGTCGCGGCCTCCGGGGTTTCCAGCATTTCCAGCAATGTTCCGAGACGAGCCACTTCGTCACCGAGCAACGGTTTGCGGCGCACCACGCGATACGAGGCCTCCGCTTCGGACATCTCGTCGTTGGCCATGAGTTCGTCGGCTTCGGCCGCGTACCCCATTTCGCAGACCACCTTACGACAGAGAGCGATGATCCGATCGGCCTGGAACTGCCTACGAGCTTCCACGGCGCCTTGAAGACCCAGGTGCTCTACCATGTTGTAGAGCGCCATCGACTCTTCGAGCCACGTCTCGATGTAGCCCTCGGTCATGCCTGCCGATTGGGTAGTAAGTACGTGCAGTGCCGGCAGCGGCCGGCGTGGTGCCAGCGCTTCGGGAACCAGGGCAGCCACTGCCCGCGCGAAGTCGCCGTGCCAACCACTCTCGCGGAGCGTAGCGTCGACCGCCGTCAGCCAAGACCCCTTCTCGGCGCAGCGATAGCGCGCCTCGGTCACGAGATCAGCCTTTGACAGAATCAGCCGCGCGGCTTCGTACGGATCCCGATCCTCCTGTTCGATGCATCGCTGGATAGCCTCCACGTCGCGCCGATAGCACTCCTCGAACAGCACGCCGAGCGCCGCGATTTCACGCGGGTCGGTCCCCAGGCCAGTAAGGCGGGACCGGATGGTGGCATCGTCCAGCGTCTCGCCGGCGTCTGCCAGGGTTTCCCGGGCCAATGCGAGCCACTCGCTGACGAGCACACGCTGGAGGTTGCAGGCCCATCGGTCTGCCATTTCCTCGCGGAACGCGGTTTCCATTCCAGCGATATCAACCACGGTGCGCGTCGTCTCGCGGCCCTCCACATTGCTCACTTCTTCCCTGATGAACAAGGGTATGGCCTCGATCCAATGATCCGCAACTTCGAGCCAGCGGTAATCCGGACTGGCATAGAGCCGATCTCCGGCCAGCCGAAACAGCTTGCGCAGATTGTCGGGTTTGCCGGCGTACGGGTCCTCGAATTCGTTGAGTTTGACGAGGAGGTGCGATCCCGTGGAGGATGGGCGCTGGCTGATCACGACGTAGGCGGCGGCCCGACTGTCTGCCTGCAGCGAGCTTTCCCTGATGCGATCGGCGAGTTTCAGGCGCGTTCGCGCCGACTCGAACGCGGTGTGAGGCGTCAACGGCGGTCGCGGACCGTCGGCGTATTCGGCATGGTTCTCGACCCGCGCGCGTGCCGGCTGCAGCGATTCCAGCAAAATCCGGTGCAGGGCTTCGAGCGTTGCTTCTTCGAAACGTTCGAGCGCCCCTTCGAACTGGGTCAGGGGGACTTCCCGGTCGGTCGTCAGCAGCAGACGCAGGCATTCGCCGGCATTCGCGGTCTCTCGGTCCCCGGCGGACAGCCTGTCTACCTGCTCCGCGAGTCCAGGCCAAGTCGGGTCCGGTTTCAGCAGGACGGCATCGGCGAGTAACAGACCCTGGTTCAGAAAGGCGCGGCTCATGCGCCCAAAGACCAGGAATTCACCGGCCTCCCGGACTTCCGCGGCGATGCGCTCGATGTTGCGCTGTTCCAGGGCGGTGTCATAGGCCCGCAATTGGGCATAGAGCAGTGCGCGCTTCCGGTCCGCGTCGCCATCGCTGTTCAATATCCGGCTGACCGTGGCGCGATCGTAGGGGAGATCGACCCGGTCCTGTCCGAGTAGCCAGGCGATTGCAAGTTTCCGGTCTTCGGGTGAGGACGCCGACTCAATGCGAGCCAGAAACGACGAGAAAAGAGCGCCCGGATCGATTTCCCGGAGTGTAAGCGCGCGCGAAATCAGGCGTCGCTGGTCGGGAGGCAATTCCAGGAACAATTCGGCGACACATTCGAGGCCGCGGCGCGGGGGAGCACCCACCTGCCTGAGCAACACGAATACCAGCCCCAGGCCAAGCAGGAGTTCCAGCCCGTCCTGCGACAGGCTGAGTTCGAGCGCTGCGGGTCCGTTTTCGGATCCTGAGGCGGCAGGGCAGAGTGTGTCGATCGTCAGTTCGACAAACCCGTCGGAAAGATCGACCGCTACCAGTGCCTCGCTGTTCTCGACAAAACGAACCGCGACGGCACGACCGGTGAGTGCGTCCCGGATACCGGAGAACGCGGGGTGCTCCCAGAAGTGGTGCCGCATGTGCGAGAAGGCGCGGTCCCACATGACCGCTGACCGGGTTACCGCCGCGTCGGTCGCCGCGGGTAAGCTCCATGCGTCGGACCCACAGCCGGGATTCCGGAAATGCCAGCAGCCCTCCGCGCGTGCACTGGCCGGTCCACGCCGGCCGACCGGCACGACCTGTGCTCCGTCCGGCGCAGCGAGGCGCAGTGGAAAAATGCAGCGTTCCATCGTGTCGAGGACAAAGCTCTGTTGAGTAGGTGCGGGCTGTTGAGAAGAGCGCGAGGTTCGGCCGGGCCTACCCCAAGTTGAAACGTTGGTACGGTAACGTCGGCATGTGTCGCTTGTATGACCGACCGAGCCTGGCAGCAGGCGGTTCATCGGGGGCGAGCGACCGGCACTCCGAAGTCCGCCGATCCTTCCCGCCCGGCGGCTAAGGACAGTGAGGAACGGAGGGAAGGCCGGGGTCTGCAGTGACACGCGGTGTCGGCGGCAAAAACAACAAGACTGTGGGTGCGAGGGCTATGCAGGTTCGATCCATCTTCATCTCCGATGTGCACCTGGGTATACGTGCCTGCCAGGCTGACCGCCTGGTGGATTTCCTGCGCGAGCATCCCTCCGAACATCTCTATCTGATCGGCGACATCGTCGATTTCTGGGCCATGAGTCGCGGTGAGATTCACTGGTCGAGAGCGCAGAACACCTTCGTGCAGAAGGTGCTGCGCCGAGGTCGCCACGGCAATCAGATCATTTTCGTTCCCGGCAACCACGACGAGGCCTTGCGGGAATACGTGGGTATGGCCTTCGGTGACGTCCGGCTGGAGTATGAGTACGTGCACATAACGGCCGACGGCAAGCGCTTCCTGCTGATTCATGGTGACGAGTTCGATCAGGTCACACGCTACCATCGCTGGGTCGCGATCCTTGGCGACGTCTCGTACAACGTCCTGGTCAGTGTGAATATGGGGCTGTCCTGGCTACGCCGGACCCTGGGCCGTCCCGGCTACTGGTCGCTGGCCGGCTACGCGAAGCGTAAGGTCAAGACCGCCGTGAACTTCATCTTCGACTTCGAAGACTCGGTCCTGCACCATGTCCGCGAGCGGGGCTTCGATGGCGTCATCTGCGGTCACATCCATTGGGCGGAGATCAAGCAGATCGACGGACTGACCTATGCCAATTGCGGTGACTGGGTCGACAGTTGCAGCGCGATCGTCGAACACCTCGACGGCCGCCTGGAACTGGTCGTCTGGCACGGGGATATGGTGCGGGAGGTCAACGGTTCCGGTGAAGAACCGGAGGTCCCGCGGTCAGTGGGTGGCAACCTGACCACCGATGACCTGCGGGTCTGACCATGGCTTCGCTTCCAGGCGAAACAGCGCCGCGTTGCGGCGACATGGTCGGCCACGCCGCGCTCCGCATCGGGTGGCACCGGCTCGCGATCCGGCCCAACCGATCGATAATGCGCGCCGTTGGATCGGTACGTCGACGGGCGACTATCGCATCGTCTGAGTCGCGCTCGCTGGTTTCAACAGGATCCAAGACATGGCATCCAACATGACCCCCCTGGAAAGAGCAGAAGCGGTATTTCATGAACTGGTCGCGCACTATGGGGGCGCGGAGGATCGCGAACTGCGTGCCGCCGCAAAGCTGCTGCTGGTCGCACTGGACAAGTTCCGTATCCATGGCGGTTCCAATTGGTCGGCCCTGTTGGACGAGTATGTCGACCTGGCCAAGCGCGATCCCGAACGATTAGAACGGATCCTTCACGGCAATCGCGGGAAAAAGGACTCGAGCCTGCTCGCCTGAGCGCGTCCGAACGCCGCTCTTTGCGATTCGGGCGACCGCGCCGTGTTGCAGGCCGCGTGGGTTCGGGACCGAGGCCGGTCCGCGGCACGCTTGCGTTTCAGCATCCGGAAGGCCTGTAGGTCTTTGCCACTAGATTTCAGAGGTTGGTCATGAACACACGCGGCGATGGCCCGCTCCACCGTATGCCGCCGATGGCATGGCTCGCGATCACCCTGACCGGCCTATGGTTCGCTGGCGATGGATTGGCATCCGAGTTTCGTCATGCGGGCACCGATGCCTTCGGCAGAGGGGTGGATGTGCTCCACGGTGAGATCGCGCTCCGGACCGATCAGTTCGTTTCTTACGCCGGCGCGACTGCGATCACGCGCCAGGCGTTCCCGAACGGATTCCCGCGTTCGATGGGCAGCGGCATCTGCCTGAAGGGAGAAGGTCGCCAGGGCCGGGAGTTCTGGGTGCTGGGCGACCGCGGACCCAATGGCGATGGGCCCGAGGTCGGCGGGAAGGAAGCGAAGCTTTTTCCGGTCCCCCAATTCACTCCCGCCTTCGGCGTCGTCTCGCTGGCGAACGGGATCGCCTCGCTTGAGAATTTGACGCCGATTCATGGAACCTCCGGGCTGCCGGGCGCGCCCGGGACGGCAAACGGTTCGGAGGAAGTGGCTCTGTCGGAGACGCTGCGCGCGATCGATCCCGATCCGCGCGGGATCGACCCCGAGTCCGTCGCTTGCGGCAACGGCAGGCTCTGGGTGTCGGAGGAGTACGGCCCCGCAGTGCTGCAACTCGACCCGGCGTCCGGGCGGATCTTGGCCCGTTTCACGCCCGGTAACGGGTTGCCGTCCATTTTTGCGCGCCGAAGGGTCAACCGCGGCATGGAAGCGCTGAGCTACGACGCGGAGGCCGGCACGCTGGTCGGGGCCCTGCAGAGCCCGATCGATGACGGCGCCGTCGCCGTTCATGGGAAGAACGTCAAGGTCAAGGACGCAGCGCCCTTCATCCGCTGGGTCGAGTTGCACCCGGTAACACGGCGGCTGCGCGAGTTCGCTTACCCTGTCGCGGGCAGCGACTACCAGGATGGTCAGAGCGGAAATGCCAAGCTGGGCGATATCGCTGCACTCGGCGGGGGGCGATTCGTCGTCATCGAGGAGGGCAGGAAGGCCGACGGGCATTTCGCCAATCGCCTCTTTCTGGTCGACACGGCGGGTGCCAGCGACATCCATGCAAATTCCGGCGGCGATCTGGAACGGTCGGCCATCAGCGGGCATCCGGTCGGCGCGGCCGACTGGCGTACGATCACCCCGCTTCGCAAGCGCCTGCTCGTCGATCTGCGAGCCCTGGGGTGGGACGTGGAGAAAGCCGAGGGATTGGCCATGGTGGACGAGCGCACCTTGGCGCTCACCAATGACAACGACTACGGCATTCAGTCCGCCCTGTTCGATGCCGCTGGCACACGGCTGGTTGCCGGCAAGGTCGAACGCTGTCAGGCGGCAGGGGACGGGACAGCGATCTTCGGCGATCGGTGCCCGGCCGGCGCGCGGGCGGTCGCCATCGTGAGCTTGCCGGAAATCGAGTCGCGGCAGCATCTGTGGCTGCTTCGCTTCGCGCGCCCCTTCCGCGCGATGGACTGAGCGCCGGAAGACCCGGGCGGCAGCGCAGCGGCGTGCTGCCCGCCAAGCTGCAGCTGCAATGGCTGGAACGCTCGATTGGGGAGGCGGAGGGAGGCCGGAGTGCATGGGCGGTGAGATGCGGCGTCACGCGCGCAGCGGCGGCGCCGTCATGCTGCTGCAACAACTGCTCCCGACAATGACGCCGGTCTGTCAGGCCATCCGTTCCAGGTTGCCGAGGCAATGCCCGCGAAAATCTGCACATTGTCGTCCCGGCGTTCCCGTCTCAACCCAATCAAGAGCAATCCATGAATTTGAAAATACAGCGACCCGCCGCTGCGGCGCTCTGCTCGGTGCTCACGGCTGCCGGTGCACACGCGACCCCGGTGCCCGAGGCACCCCAGTTCGAGCGTATTGCCACGTTCAATGTCTGCGAGAACACCTCGTGTGACCGCAGCGCGGTCGAAGAAACCGTCGCGGAGATCACTGCGGTCAGCCGGGATGGTAAGACCCTGGTCTATACCGACAGTCCGCAGAAAGTCATCGGATTCGTCGATATCGCCAAGCCCTCCACGCCGAAGGGACTGGGCGTGGTCGGGGTCGGTGGCGAACCGACGTCGGTCGCGGTCGCCGGCCGCTATGCCCTGGTCGCCGTGAACACGTCGGAAAGCTTCACGCATCCGTCCGGTCATCTGGCCGTTTATGACATCGCCGCGTGTGTTGCCAATCTGGCCGCTTGCGCTCCGTCCGCGACTATCGACCTGCATGGTCAGCCCGATTCGGTCGCGGTCAGCCCCGATGGGCGCTACGCCGCCATTGCAATCGAGAATGAGCGGGATGAGGACGTCACCGTTGGCGGTGTTGAAGGCGGTTTGCCGCAATCACCGCCCGGCTATCTGGCCATCGTCGATCTGGAAGGCGCGCCGTCGGCCTGGGCTCTGCGCAAGGTCGAACTCACGGGACTGGCTGCCTATGCCCCCGAAGATCCTGAGCCCGAGTTCGTGTCCATCAATGCCGCCAACATCGCAGCCGTGACACTGCAGGAGAACAATCACATCGCGCTGGTCGATCTCGAAAAAGGCGTCGTCACGCGGCATTTCGCGGCCGGCTCGGTCACGCTTCGCAACATCGACAGCGTCGAAAACAGTCTGATCGAGTTCGACACGACACTGACCCGGATCCCCCGCGAACCCGATGCCGTCACCTGGCTCGGGACCGACCATCTGGCAACGGCCAACGAGGGCGATTTGTTTGGCGGCAGCCGCGGCTTCTCGATCTTCGAGAGTCAAGGCCGGGTGAACTTCGAAAGCGGCCGAAACTTCGACTACATGGCCATACGCCACGGGCACTTCCCCGAGGCCCGCGCCGACGCCAAGGGCTCCGAGCCGGAGGGTATTACCTCTGCCGTGTTTGGTGCGCAGCGCTTGCTTTTCGTCGGCGCCGAGCGCGGCAGCTTCGTCGCGGTGTACGAGCTGGGCGGCGACAAGCCGATCTTCAAGCAACTGTTGCCGACCGGTATCTCACCGGAAGGCCTGCTGGCGATACCGCAACGCAATCTGTTCGTCGCCTCGACCGAGAACGACGAGGAGTGGCGGGCCCAGATCAACATTTTCGCGTTGAAGGACAAGGTGTCCAACTACCCATCGGTCGTCTCCGCCCCGCAGAAGACCGGACCGCTGGCAGGCAAGGCGCCGATCGCCTGGGGCGCGCTGTCGAGCCTCGCACCGCATCCCACGTGGAAAGAATGGCTTTACGCCGTCCCCGATTCGTATTACCGCGAGTCGCGAATCTACAAACTGCACGTCGGCGTGAAGCCCGCGGTCATCGCGAACGAGATCGTTCTGAAGAAGGCAGGCGCGACGGTGGATTACGATCTCGAAGGGATTGCGACCTGCTCCGACGGAAAGTTCTGGCTGGTTTCCGAAGGGGACGGCACCGCGGCGAAGCCGAATCTGCTGATCGAGGCCGACGGTGACGGTACGGTTCTGCGTGAAATCGCGCTGCCCGCCGAGGTCAACGCGCTGCAGAAGTCGAACGGTTACGAAGGTGTCGCGGTCACGCGGTGCGGTGCCGACGCGCAGGTCTACGTCGCGTTCCAGCGGGAGTGGACGGGTGATCCCGCAGGACAGGTCCGGATTGGGGAATACCGCCTGGCCACCAACGAGTGGCGGTTCTTCTACTATCCCCTGGAGGCGGTCGAGTCGCCGGCCGGCGGGTGGGTCGGCTTGTCGGAGCTCGTGTCGCTGGGTGGCGAGCGCTTTGCCGTGATCGAGCGCGACAATCAGGGCGGTCCCGATGCCCGCATCAAGAAGGTCTTCGAGTTTTCCATTGCCGGTTTGACGCCGCAGCCTCAGGGCGGTGTATTCCCCTTGGTTAGCAAACATCCGGCACTGGATCTGCTGCCCCAGTTGGCCTCGTACCGGGGTTGGGTGCTGGACAAGCTCGAGGGCCTGGCGGTGGCGGCTGACGGCAAGGCCTATGCCGTGACCGACAACGACGGCGTGGACGACGCGTCTGGAGAAACGCGTCTGCTGCGTCTCGGACCGGTCCTGCATTGAAGTTCGGCCGGTTGCGTCTCGCCCCTGTCATGGGGGCGAGACGCCCTTGAGTGGCAGACCGTGCGCCGGGCAATCGGCCGGGGCTCCATCCCATGCAACGCGTCGTCAGCGTCCGGGCGCTTGCCGTCTTGCCATCCGACGGCGCTCCGTCGGTTTCGTATCACCCATGTGGGTCGCAGGCTTGGCGTCGGTTGCGCTTCAGCAAGCCTGCACGCCGTTGCAATCCCGGTACGCTTCCACCGGCACAAAGACCTTGATCTCGTCCCCGACCGCGGGCAGGTATTTGGTCATGCCGAAATCCGACCGCTTCAGGCTGGCTTCGATGTCGGCCGCGCACAGCGGCTTTTGATTCATGGGGTTCTGGCCGCAGGTAAAGCGGTGGATGGTCACCCGAAGGGGTTGTGTGATCCCCAGCAGGGTCAGTGTGCCGTCGGCGGAAACGGGCGTGTCCCCCGTGAAGGACAGCTTTTCGGAATGGAAGGTGATCGTCGGAAACTGGGCGACATTGAAAAAGTCAGCCGACTTCATATGATCGTTCCACTTGGTTTGACCCATATTGATCGAGTCGGCTTCGATGGTCCAGTCGACCGCGCCGGTCTTCTTTTCCCTGTCCAGCTGGATCTTTCCGGCCGTCTTGTCGAAACGGCCTCGCTGCGTCGTGAAGCCCAGATGGTTTACCTCAAATACGGGTAGCGTGTGATTGGGGTCGATGGTGTACGACTCGGCGGCGACTACGCCGCGGGCTGAAACGGTTGCCAAAAGCATGATGACGGCGTGACGCATGCAGAACTCCGTAGCGTTGGTTTGCGGTTGGGAAAGCTTAAACAGAAAGTTGTCGCCGGATTCATTTTCAACCGTGTCCTTGCGGACAGGTCCCGTCGGTGGTCGGGCGTTGCAGGAACTGGCGCTTGCCGGATCGGCGGCCGGTTCCGGGGCCGCTGGTCAAGTAAACCGCGTGGCAGCGGTGACGGGCGCAGGCCCGACATGGCTCCGGCCTTGCCAGCAATGCTACACTTTCGTGGTTTTACGTTTCGACTATTAATGAATCCGATGAGCAAGATAACGATCGAACACAATCCGAGCGAAGATCGCCTGAAAGAACTGGGCGTCGCCGAATGGGAAATCTGGGAAAAGGAAGTTTCCGAGTTTCCGATCGACTTCGACGAAACGGAAACGGCCTACGTGCTGGAAGGCGAGATCATCGTGACGCCTGCCGATGGGGAGCCGGTGCGGATCGTTCCGGGCGATCTCGTATCGTTCCATGCGGGACTGGACAGCCAGTGGCAAGTGGTTAAGCCGCTGCGCAAGCATTACAGCTACGCGTATCCCGACGGCGTCTGACCACGACCCGACAGTCACGAAAATGGGCATCTTCGGATGCCCTTTTTTCTTCCGACGCCGCTCGCGGGGCGGCTGCTGCCGCTGGTCTGCCGGCGTGCCGTGCAGGACGAATGGAGGGTGTGGGGCTGCTTCCAAACCGTCAGGGCGCGCGGTGGCGCCGGCCGTAGCGGGATGTCAGCGTGGCTGGTGAGGGATCAGCGGAGCAGCCAATTCAATATCCACTTCTGCAAGGTCTTGCCGTAAGGGGGATACAGCAGCTTCATGGAGTTCAGCCGCCCTTTGGTAAAGACCGACTTGGCCTTGGAGAAGGTCTGAAACCCCTCGGGGCCATGGTATTGGCCCATGCCGGAGGGTCCGATGCCACCGAAAGGCAGATCATCGATGCCTACCTGCAGCAAAGCCTCGTTGATGGCCATCGATCCGGAATGGGTCCGCAGCGTGACCCGCTCCTGCAAGGTCTTGTCGTAGGTGAAAAGGTACAAAGCCAGGGGCCGCGGCCGCGCATTGACGAAGGCGAGGGCATCGTCCACGGAATCATAGGGAAGGACGGGCAGAATCGGACCGAACAGTTCTTCCTGCATGATCTTCATCGAGTCCGTGACCTCCGTGACGAGACAGGGCGCCATGCGATGGGTGCCATCATCGAGGGCTTCTTCGGTGACCCTTTCGATTTGTGCCCCTTTCGCTTCGGCATCCTTCAGCCAGGCCTGCAGCCTCTCGTAGCTGTGCCGATTGATGACGCTGGTGTAATCCGGATTACCGCTCACTTTGGGATACATCCGGTTGAACGTTGCCTTGAACCCGTCCAGGAAGGGTCGAAGCTTGGCGCGCGGCACCAGAACGTAATCCGGCGCCACGCAGGTCTGGCCCGCGTTGAGCGCCTTGGCGAACACCAGCCGGTCCATGATGTCGTCTAGCGGGATATCGTCTGCGATGATCGCCGGCGACTTGCCACCCAGTTCCAGTGTCACCGGGGTGAGGTTGTCCGCCGCGGCCCGCATCACGTGCTTGCCGACCGGGATGGACCCGGTGAACAACAGATGGTCGAACGGCAGCGCGGAAAAGGCCCGTGCGATCTCAACGTCGCCGGTGACCACGGCCACCCGGTCCTCGTCAAAGCCTTTGCGGAGGACATCGCGGAGCAACGCGCCGACGTGCGGTGTGATTTCGGACATCTTGAGCATCACCCGGTTGCCGGCGGCGAGGGCGGCGATCAGGGGTGCGATGCCGAGGTTCAGGGGATAGTTGAAGGGCACCATGATGCCGACTACACCCAGGGGCTGGTACACGACCTTGGCCCGCGCGGGCTGGAATTGGAGCCCGACGTGCCGGCGACTCGGCCGCATCCAGCGACGGAGCCGCTTGCACACATAGCCGATGTGCTCGACGCAGGGCATGATCTCGGCGACCAGCGTCTCGCTGGCGGCCCTGGCCGTGAAGTCCGAGTCGAGGGCCTGTGTAATCGCTTCCCGGTGGTCCAATAGCAGCGCCTTCAGCGTCTTCAGTTGAGCCAGTCGTTCCTGCAGCGAGGGCATGGGGTCGGCCGTGTAGGCCTGCCGTTGGCGGGCGAACAGCTCGGTGAGTTGCTCAAGCGTGGTGTCTCGGGAAAGATCGGCGGGGGTCTGGTTCGACATGTCGGTGTCCTCAGAACACGGTTGGATGACGGGCGATTCCGGCCCGCGTGGCGAGCGACGATACCAAATGACATTCGGGAGTGCGAAGACCGCTGACGGACGTTGTGGACATCGGCTTAGCGCCGGCTCTCGCACTCGCCATGGCGCTCTCCGTTCAGGCACCGGTCGGTGTCGACGCCGCCGTGCAAATGGTCGTTACCGCTGCCCCCGTCGAGTTGGTCATCGCCCTTTTGACCATGGATCACGTCGTCTCCTTTTTCCCCGAAGAGGCGGTCATTGCCGGACCCGGCGTGGATCACGTCGTGCCCATCGCCGGCGCGCACCGTGTCATCCCCATCGCCGCCGTTGAGCGTGTCGTTGCCGGGTCCGCCGAGAATCGTGTCATGGCCCTTGCCGCCCGAGATCCAGTCGTGACCGCCGAACCCCGTAAGGGTGTCGTTGCCGTCGTAGCCCTTGATGATGTCGTCCCCCGGTGTTCCATTCAGCACATCGTTGCCGGGCGTGCCGAGCAGGATCTTGCGCGTCATACCCGGAGCGCCGCCCAGATCGCTGAACGATACCGGTGCCAGCGCCGGGTTGAAGCAGGATCCGGCAAGGTTCGGTGCGGCGGGTGTCCATGGCATGTTCCAGGTCGTATCGGACGGAAAGGCGGTCGCCGCTGGACGTGGATTGGGGGACGGATCGGTCTGGAACCCAGCCGGCAGCTTGAAGGAGAAGCCAAAACAGCCGCCTGCCGGACAGTCCAGATCCCTTACCGCCCAACTACAGACCGGCTTGTCGCCGGCCGCGGAGTTCCCCATGCACTGGGCATAGAGCGCCGGATCGTCCTGTTGCAGCTGTGCCGAGCACTCACAGGCGCTGCTGGCGCCGTTCCAGGAGCAGAAGCTCTGTGGCTGACAGCTTGCCGCACGGCCCGCATCGAACTGTGCCTGGAAGCTCGCGAGGTTCAGGGTCACCGTGAGTATGCCGGTGGCCGGATCGTAGCTTTGGCTCCACGTTTGCGGCCAGGGGCCGGGTGTGAAACTCAGGGGGGCCGTGGCGATATTGGCCCGTACCAATGACAGGTCGGTGGCCGGATCGAACCCGGATCCGACGTAGATCTGGTAGGTCTGTGCGGTGCTCGGCTTCGCATACAGGTTGAACACGTAATAGGTCTGCCCCGCCCCGAAAACGCTGAGATTGCTGATCGTCTCGGGACTGTTGAACGCCCGCTGCGCGGTCGCGCCGACCGTGGTGTCGATGTAGTAGTTGCCGTTGTTGACCGTCAGATTGCTCCGCTGGTAAATGGCCGCGCCCATCATCCGAATGGCGGGCGCAGTCGTCTCGTCCCCTCGGAGCAGCTGCCGGTAGAGCGGTACGCCGAAGCATTGCGGTGTCGAGCACGCCGCGTCCCATTCGGCGCCGGATTGGCCGCAGGTCCCGTTCATCGCACAGCCGGGGTAGACCACGGTGGTCACATAGTCGTAGGGGCTGGTCTTGACGGTATCCTCGGAGGCGCACTCCGGTGTTTCCACCGGCGCCGCGAAGAATGGGTCCTTGTTGACCGACACGGTGTTGACGAGGCCGGTCAGCGAGCCGTCGTCGTCGTTGAGCACGGTCTGCCGGTCGACGTCGGTGAAGCCGGTGAACAGTGCGCTGTTCCAGGTGCAATACTGCGCCTGCGTTGCCACGGGATCCGTGACGAAACTGTCTGGCCGGAACAGCGGCTCGATGACGAAGTGCCGGATGTCGACGTTGGCGAAGAACAGGTTGTCGGAGTGGAAGGCCGGCGGATAGTAGAAGCCGTTGGGCTGCTTCCAGCCGATGGCGGCGTTGGGCAGGTAACACTGGGCTCGCGCGCTGTCGAAAGGCATGCCTTGCACGCGGCCGTACATGGACTGGCTCGTGAAACAGGTTCCGCTACTGCCCGGCTGGCAGTCGTCAACGTCGACAGTATTGATGTCGAGGTAGGCGTTGGACTCCTGATAGGACGGCCCGTCGTAGATGTTGAACAAACGCTGGTTGACGGCAAAGGTGCTCAGCGGCAGCAGGAGCCCTTCGTCCTTGAGCAGACAGTGGCTGCCCGACGAGGAATCGCAGCGGAGTCCGCTAGCGCCGTTGACCGGGCCGGCCGCGGAGGCGAAGGGGTTGTCGGGCTGCGTCTGGCCGATGAAGACGTTCTTCCGCGCGAGGGCCCAGTAGCCGCTGATGATCGAGGAGTGCGTGTAGTCGCCGCCGGTCACGAAGGTCATGCCGCCATTCTGGACGTCCGACAGGACGCCACCGATGGCCAGATACCACTGCGGACGCAGCCAGATTGCGGCGAAGTTGGTCTCGGTCCAATGGAAGGATGAGGTGTAGTGATCCAGCACCGTGACCATGCAGTTCGCGCTGGCGGCGCCGTCCGCGCAGATAGGTACCTGGCTGCAATCGGTCGTGTCGCCGTCGCAGCGCGTGGCAAACCGCCCACCGCCCTGGCTGACGATGGGGTAGTAGCCACCGGCGGTAGGATCGCCGGCGTCGCCGGCCGGGACCGCTGGCGCCAGGGGATTGGTAACGGGCTGGATCGGATCGCTGTCCTCGCTGGCGGCGATGCCGGGGCAGTTGGTGTTACCGACGGTATTGAAGGACATCATGGCCGTCGAGCAGAAGTTCCCGGTAAAGCTTTTCAGTGGGGTCGTTCCCGCTCGGCCAAGGCCAGCCTGCATCGAGGCATAGGCTTCCCACTTCTGTTTCCGCGAAGGCCCGCTGATCGCTCCGGGCACCAGCCAGTAGCAGGTGCCGCAGGTGCCGGCGCCGACCGCCATGTTGTACTGGAAGTCGTTCCAGCCGTTCATGATCCAGAACACGCTGGGGTGGTTGTAGTCCGACAGATAGGGAACGCTGTCGCTGCCCGCAGGCCCGCCCGCTCCGGCCAGTATCCCGGGCACCTGGCGCGGGTTCTGCGCATTGTCCACGGCGGCACGCGCGAAAACGCCGAGGTTTGCGTAGAAGCGGTTGTCGGTCTCGGTTCCGTCCTCGATGTAGTAGCCGTGACCGATGGACTTCCAGCCGACATTGCGCGCCAGCGTGACGTTTTGGGTGGCGTGCACGGTGTACCAGCGCGTCATGGATTCATTGACCGAGCAGTCCTTGACGAAGGTCTGCGGCGGTGCTTCCCGCACCATGTGGAAGTGCACCGGGTAGTGTGCGATGCGGCCGCCTTGCCCGAGCTGGCGGAATTCGACGCCCTGGATCTGAAAGGACTGAACGCCCTGGCGCACGATCGTGTGTCCGCCATAGGCGTAGGGCGGGCTTGCCGTTTCCGCGGGAAAGGGCTGATTCAGCGCATCGCCCTCGGAGACGATGCGGATGCTGCGCGACAACAGCCCGACAGCTGCCCGCGTCTCGGCCTGCTGTATGTCCAGATTGAGCCGCGTCGGGACGGCAGCGAGGCTGTAGGCCTCGCCGTTGTGGGGATACTGGACGCCTCCCTGCCCGGTGACCGCGTTGGTGAAGGTGAGGGTCGTCGTTCCGCTACCCGTGTCCGGGGCTGCGGTGGCGATGATCAGTTCCTCGGAGTGGCCCGGCAGGTAATCGGTGGTCGTGACGACGATGTGGTCGCCGGCGGCCCAGTCCACCAGTCGGTCGATGACGAGACGGGTGCTGCCGGGCTGCAGGGAACCGCTGAGCCGGCCCCAGCTCAGCCCGGAACTGGACGCGGTCGGGTTGGCCGGGTCCGCGCTCTCGCCGCAGGCGGTCGCGTAGCAGGCACCCTTGCGACCGAACAGCTGGACGCTCGCCCCGTAAGAGGCGGCCAGCACCTTATGGCCGAAATAGGCAGGCACCGCCGCACTGCCGTCGTAGGGCAGCGACTCGTAGGCATAGAAGTAATCGACCGGCTGGTTGTCCGGGAAGCCAGGCAGCGGGACTTTCGTGCCGCCATTGGAGCTCCACGTGCTGGCAGGAGCGCCGCAGGTGCCGCCGGGCGACTGGCAAACCAGGCTCCGGGTTGCCGCGTCCGAGGCCGCGCCGTACAGGTGGATCGTCAGCGTGCCGCCGGCAGTGCCGATCGGCGCCGTTGGCGAACCGGCAACCAGGCTGCTGCCGTTTTCCACCAGTAGGCCGCTCGTCCAGAAATCGATCGCGGCATCCTGAAAGGTGAGGCTGCCACCGCCGTACACGTTGACGTTGCCGTACCGGTAGGTGCCCGCGGGCACCGAGCAGGGGCCGGTGACGAGCAGGTCTTCACCACTGCCGGGTGCCAGGTTTCCCCCGGAGCAGGCAGCGGTCGCCGCTTCCGCCCGGTCTGCCAGCCACGGAAGGCCGCTGATCCCCGCCGCGACGAGCAGCAGTCCGGCGAGACAAAACCTTATAACGAACATTGATTTACTCCGGGCCGCGAGCTTACCTTTTAGCCGTACTCGTGCGGCAAGTCCAGTGTCTGCCGTCGAGTTGCATTGGACGCGTTGCCGTGCGTTTCCCACGCCCGGGATCGGGCGCAAGCCTTCAGACCCGAATTGGGAACGGCTCGCCGGGAGCAGAACCGTGAAAGGCTGAATCTCGGAACACGCAGCGGTCAGTGCGGCATCCGTGCTGCCGAAGTGCCGCGTCCCCGGGAACCCGAGTATCTCGTTTTGGCTGGAAGAGGAAAATTGCGGATGGGGGGCGCGTTGCCGTTCCCTTGGCGAGTCATCCCAAGCCCCGACATGGATTCGGAGTACGGGCACCGCCCCCTGCGGCGATCCGGTCCGAGCAGTTCGTGGTGCCTTGCCGGCTTAGCGGAGCCGGAAAGGAGTGGCGTCGAAGACGCGCGCGCTCAGGGCTTTCGCGACTCAGCCATCGGCTGCCGTCGGGCGGTATCCGAGCGCTGCGATCAGCGGGTCGAGCTTCGGGCCGATCGCTGCGAAGTGCTCGCGGTAGTGCTGCCAGCGTCCGACGGCCGAGGTGTAGACCGGCTTGGTCACATCGGCAAAGCTGGGCGTTGCGATGTACTTGCCGCGCGCCCGCTCGTGAAAGCGGCTGACCTCGGCGCGCCACTCCAGGCCGAGGAATTCGAACACGCGTCGATACTGAGCGTCGAAGTCCGCGACCGCATCTTCGTAGCGCAACTCCAGATAGGGGATGGTCAGACGCTCGCGGATCGCGAGCCAGAAGCCCATGACGGCCGAGTAGAATTCCGCGGCCTTCTCCCATGACAGGAGTTGCACCGTGACCGCAGACAGGCCGAAAGACTGCATGAAGCAACTCAGCAGCACGTCCCGGGGGTCGCGCAGCGCAAAGATCACCTTGGCGTCCGGAAAGACGGCGTTGATCAGTCCCACGTCGATGCAGTTCATCGCGTTCTTGTCGACATAGGTGTGCTGCAAGGCGTCGGCGCCCTGTTCTTCCTCGACGCGGCGCCAGTAGAAGCGACGTAACTGGCCGATTCCCTCGGTACCGAGAGTCTCCAACTTGCCGCCGACGTCATGTCCCGGACCGGCCATCCGCGTCAGTTCTTCGCTCAGTTCGAACAGAATGTCCGTTTCGTCGCCGGTGACGACGGCAGGGTGAGTCGCGAGTACCTGTTCCGTCAGCGTCGTGCCCGAACGCAGGAAGCCCACCAGAAAGACTGGAGCGGGGAGCTCATCGTCCATGACCCGTTCCCCGCAATCTTTGAGATAGTCGTGGCTGAAGCGACCCACGTTGGCCGCCAGTCGTTCGAGGGCCAGCGAGTGATCGATCTTTCGAGCCTGGGGACTCAGTTGTTCAAGATGGCGCGCCTGGGCGAAGGCTTCAAAGGCAGCGTCGTAGCGACCGAGCCGATCCAGCGCACGCCCACGTTCGAGGTAGGCGCGTGATCGGACTTCGGGATCCTGGGCGCTGGTCAGCACCGATTCGAAGAGTCGATCCGCGGCTTCGGCATCGCCCCGCCGCGAAGTGAGCTGACCAAGCAGGATGGCCGAGTTCGGCTCGTCCGGGGCCAGTTGGTGTGCCTTGGCCGCCGCGTTGTATGCAGCCTCGTCGCGGTGCATACGATCCAGCGACAGCGCGAGCGTGTGATGTGCGGCGGCATTGCGGGGTACGTGGACGGTGGCGAGTTGAGCCAGCCGTCCCGCCGTCTCGGCTTCGCCCCAGAACTGAAGCTGGCTTGCCAGATCGATCAGGGGGTTGACGGGGTCGCGGCGCTTGGTCGTCGTCAGCAGTCGCTCGCCGGCCTTGCGGAGCAAGTCGAGCCCTTCGCGCTTGCGACGCATCCAGCACAGGCACTGGCCGAGTTCAGCCAGTGCGAACGCATCCTTCGGGCGCAGGCTCAGCGCTTCCCGGAACAGGGTCTCGGCCGCGTCCCAGTCGCCGACGCTGGCACGTCGCCGCGCACTGGTGAGGAGTGTCTGGAAATCGGCGCTAGGCGCGGCAAAGCCGGTCGCCCCTGGCGCCGTTGCACAGCAGTGCTTGAATTTCTTCCCGCTGCCGCAAGGACAGGGGTCATTGCGGCCGGGGCGGGCCGTCGCGTCAGTCATCGGTAGTGAGACGAGAAGGGCGGGGGAGGCCGCCACGCAGGGCGGCAGCCTCAAGGTCCGAACAGGGGCCGCCTAGACCCGATGCAGGCCAACGCAGCCAGTCAACGCGCTGACCGCGCTGCGAAGGCCCTGCAGGCGAGCGGTTCCTGTCAGGGCGAGATACCGCTGTTGGCCAGTGGCAGTCTCTGGACATTCAACTTGAAGTTCTTCGCGCCAGGGGTGCCGCAGGTCTGATTGTTGCAGCTGCCACCGACGGCGAGCAGATACTGGCCCGCCGGGAGAGTCCGGGCGAATGCGGCGTAGCCGGTCGCTCTGCGCGACATGTTCGCCGTGCCGGCGCCAACAGCACTGCCGTTGCCATTGGTGAAATTGTTCCCGGCATTGACGTAGCCCATGAAGGCCTTGGTTCCGTCAGTGGTCGGCGGCTGCGGCTGCAGGAAGGCGCTATCGCCACCGAAGCTGACCTGATTGTACTGATGCGACAGATGGTTGCTGCCGATGAACGACCCGGTGGTCTGCCACACCGTGAATGCTGGCTTCATGTCCGCATCGCTGGAGGTCATCGTGATCTGCACGCTGCTTTGTGTCGACACTCTGAAGGTGTACCACTTGGAGTTGTGCACCCAACCCAGGTTCGGAACGATACCGTTCCAGCCGTCCCAGGCGTATTGCGGCACGGTGTCGGTCCTGAACAGGCCGGCGGCGCCCAAGGTACCCAGATCGGCGGTCACCGTGAGTGCGCTGGCGGCGCCACTGCCGACGGCCAGCGCCGATCCGGTCAGGAAGGTAGCAATCGATTTGCGAAGGCGGTTATTCATTCGTTTCATTCCATTAAAGAGTGGAGATTGATTGGTTGGCCCCTCATGCGAACCGGATTGCCCTGGAGCAAGTTTCGATAACTCGGCGGGCGATCCTGCTTGACACCGCAACGACATACCGCTGGCGACAGGGCTTCGGCGCGATTCACTCACCGCGCACGATAATCACGCTAAAGCAAAAAGAGGGCCATCACGAAAGCCTTATACACTGGGCGCGGTGTGGAATAGACTTGGACCGGGTGTGGGATTTGCCACACCCGGTGAGGCATTTGGCGGAAACCGGCGTTACGCCATCACTCCGGCACGGCTTCCAGAATCTCCTGAAAGGTTTTCAACGGGCTGGCCATGCCTGCCGCGCCGACCGCGGGGATCACAAGCCGTTGGTCCTCGGCCAGCGAGGCGTTGGTAGCGCTGCCCTCGGTTGTCTTCTGGTCGCCCGGGTGGCCATGGGGCACGATGAGCTGAGGATGGTCGAACGGCGCACGCTCGTAGCGTACCCGCTCGTCGGTCAGCGTCTTCAGGAAGGCAATGATGGCCTGACGGTCTTCCTCGTTGGCTCCCAAAGCGAACATGAAGTTCTGATCGATTTCCGGGTTGCCCTTGCCCTGAAAGTACTGGAAATTTCCCCCTCGCATGTAATGATCCACGACCTGGTCGAGCGTGCTCATGCCGCCGTCGTGCATGAAGGGCCCCGTCAGTTCGATGTTGTACAGCTGAGGCACCTTGAACATGTGGCCGGAAGGCGCGAGCTTGGTGTTCTCCGGATCGGCAATCAGGCCGGCGACGACATCCGGTTTCGGTACGAATGACAGGTCGACGCCGAAGTCGTTGGTCGGGCAGCCATCGGTGCCGGCCGGGTCGGCGATCAGACTGCCCTTGCCGAATACCCGCTCGGTGAAATAACCGAAGAGGTTGGCCGTATTGAACGCGATCTCGCAGGCGCGAACCACCGGCAGCGGTTCTCCGCTGCCCTCCGGAGCGCTCGGATTCGCGAGGCGCTCCAGGTAGAGGGGAGCGAAGGCCAGCGGCTGACCGAAGGCGTTGTTGGCAGCCAGACCGGGGTCGTGCGCCGAGGGTACCGCGCCGTTGTTCAAGAAGCCTTCGTCGGTCATTCGGTAACGGAAGTCGCCGGTGAATTGGCGCTTGACCATCGTGCGGACCGTTGACGTCCCGTCCTTGCGCAGCGTGATGCGATTCGTCGCCGAACTGAATAGCGGGCCGCTGTGGCAGAAGATGCAATGCGCCTCGTTGAAAAGATCCAGACCCCTGAGCTCGGTCGCGGTCAGAATTCCATTCTGGTCATAAAAGCCATGGGCACCGAGCTGGATGTTGGCGCGGTCGAAGCGGGTGTCGTCCGAGATCAGCGTCTCCGTATATAACTGGACGGCGATTCCGAAGAAGAATGCGAAGTTGGCCTCGGCCTGGTTGAAGCTTTCGCTGGAATAACTGGGGGTACCCAGGCGCTTGTTGCGGCCGACCGCCCAGTAGCGTTCGTCGAATGCCTGCTGGATCAGATCACGATAGGTGGTGTTGAGGCCCTTGCCGCTGGCGTCGCGATAAGGACCCAGCACCCCGTCCGTTCGAGCGACGCGCTGCGCTTCGAGCGGCTGCCGGCGCAGCAGTTTCCTGCCGATGTCCGGCCAGGTGCGGCCTTTGCACGACATTTCCAGCTCACTGAGGGCCGGGCCCGTCGCCAGCGAAGCCATCGATGCGTTGGGCAGGGCGATTTTGACGCGCCGCAGCCCCGCGTCGCCGGCGACCCAGATGTGGGCGTTGGGATCGTTCTGACCCCAGACCGAAGCGCCGTTGAAGTGATAGCTTGCTCGCCCATCCCAGAAATTACGGTCGAACAGGACCGCATTGATGACGGTGGGCGCGTTGCGCGGTTCGACACGGCGAGTGTGAATGTCGCCTACACGGAAGGTGCGATCGAGGTTTTCGCCCGTGAAGGGCGTGCACTCGTCGCGCGCCGAGCCGCGCGGCTTGACGGCGACGAAGGTGCCGGAGAACGTGCCGGATGATGCCACGACATTGTGGCTGGCGGTGTCGGCATCCAGTTCGCCCTTGGCTGGGTCGTGCAGCGGAAAATCGCTGCTGTGCAACTGATAGTTCGACAGGTTGCGGCCGCGCGGATCATTCGGGTCGAAGGCATTGCGTGCGGCCGCGCTCGCCGGTGTAAAGGCCTGGCTCGGGCCGAACTGGTTCTTGGTCCGGGCATCGGCCCCCGCGTGAAAATGGCAGCTGGCACAGGCGATGCCGTCGCTGCCGACAGCCATGTCCCAGAAGAGCGCCTTCCCGAGTACGATCGCCTTTTCCTTGTCGATCACGACGGGCCGCTTTCCGTCCAGCAAACCCGGCACCGGCGGTACGCTCAAGTCCTTCAGGGAAGGTGGAATCGAGCCGGTGTGAGCGCTGGCGAAAGGAATCCAGGCGCAAGCCACAATGAGCGAAGCCATCTGACGCAAAATCTTGTTTTCCGATCGTTTCCGAAGCGGAGATGCCGTTTCCGAGCGCTTGCTGGAGCGCTGCGCAAGTATGTTGTCTTGTCGTTTCATCACTATTCTCGTATCCGGTTCGGCTGTACTTTCCCCAGAGCGGGTCAGTGTCAGCGCGGTCGCAACCGCAAACTCCCTGCGAGTCGTTCCCTTCGTCGTCGCTGGTCTGGTGCTTGTTCCTGCCGGGTTCCATCTTCTCGCTGCGGACCTCTGGGTAGGCGCACAAACCGCGTGTCGGCCAGCGCTAAGCAAGAAGTATGCGGAAACTCTGATATCGCTATGAAACAATCACATGGATGATGGTCGTGCTGCCAAGGTTTGTCAGCGCACGGTCCCGGTGTGGCAAATGCCACACCGTGCGGGCGAACTCCAAGCGTTTAGCGCGCGGCTGTGGACGGAGCCGTCGACGCACGCCGGCAGAGTGTCGTGGAGACGACGCGACAGGGTTGGGCGGGCTCGGAAACGGTCATGTGGCGTCAGGGTCGGCCACTGACACGTCCTGGCAACCGATTTACTCGGTCGAAGGGGACCGGAAGGAATCGATCAGTAGCATCGCGATACCGACCGTGATGGCCGAGTCGGCGACATTGAAGGCGGGCCAGTGCCATTGGCCATAGAAGACGTCCAGGAAGTCGATCACGTAGCCGAAGATCACGCGGTCGATCAGGTTGCCGACGGCACCGCCGAGCACCAGCGACCAGGCGGCCGCTTCCCACCGCCGGCCCTGTGGCAGGCGAAACAACCAGTAGGCGATGCCCAAGCTGAAGGTGACCGACAGCGCGACGAAAAACCACCGTTGCCAGCCCCCGGCATCGCTCAGGAAACTGAATGCGGCACCCTGATTGCGCAGGTAGGTCAGTTGAAAAAACGGGAGTAGCTCGATGGTCTGATAGACCTGCATCGAGTGGTCGACGATCCACTTCGTCGCCTGATCGAGCGCGAGCACGAGCAGCGACAGCCAAAGCCAGTATGCCATCGTGGTGGTTCGGCTCGTCAGGCGTAGTGGCGGATCTCGCCGGGCCCGGCGACGTTCTCGACGCAGCGTCCGCACAGCTCGGGGTGATCCGGATGGGTGCCGATGTCATGGCGATGGTGCCAGCAGCGCACGCATTTCGGGTGCTCGGACTTCTTGAGGTTCAACTCCAGCCCTGGGATGTCCGTCGGCAGGCGGGGCGACGATTCCGTTGCCGAGTCCGGGATGACGGATGCGTAGGATGTCAGCAGCAGGAAGCGCAATTCGTCGCCGAGACGGGAGAGCCGTTCGAAGCCCGGTGCGTCGACGATACATTCGACCTCGGCATCGAGCGACGAGCCGATTTCGCCGCGGACGCGCAGAATTTCCAGCTCCTTGCTGACCGCTTCGCGGACCCGCAGCACGAACTCCCAGAAGTCGGCATTCATGCCGCTGTCCGGATCGAGCGGGTACAGTCCTTCGTACCAGGTTTCCAGGAAGACCGACGGGCCGCGCTCCCCGGGCAGATGCCGCCAGATCTCGTCGGCCGTGAAGCTCGTGATCGGCGCGACCCAGCGCGTCAGCGCCTCGGCAATGTGAAACATCGCGGTCTGCGCCGAACGGCGCGCGACACTGTCCGCCCGGCAGGTGTACTGGCGGTCCTTCAGCACGTCCAGGTAGAAGCTGCCGAGGTCGATCGAGCAGAAGGTGTGCGCCTTCTGGTACACGAGGTGGAACTGGAAGCTCTCGTAGGCCGCGATGATTTCGCCCTGCAGTTGCAGCGTCCGGTCGATCGCCCAGCGGTCCAGCGCCAGCAACTGGTCCGGTGGCAGCAGGTCGCGCGCCGGATCGAAGCCGTTCAGGTTCGAGAGCAGATAGCGCGCGGTATTGCGCAGCCGCCGGTAGACGTCGGAGGTGCGCTTCAGGATTTCGTCGGAGACGTTCATCTCTCCGCGGTAGTCCGTGGCGGCGACCCACAGGCGCAGGACGTCGGCGCCCAGGTTCTGGACGACCTTCTGGGGCGCGACGACGTTGCCTTTCGACTTCGACATCTTCTTGCCCTCGGCGTCGACCGTGAAGCCGTGGGTCAGCACCGCGCGAAATGGCGCGGCACCGCTGATCGCGACCGACGACACCAGCGAGGATTGGAACCAGCCGCGGTGCTGGTCCGAGCCTTCCAGATACAAGTCGGCCGGGAAGCCGAGTTCGGGCTGCTGTTCCAGCACGCAATAGTGCGTGACGCCCGAGTCGAACCAGACATCGAGCGTGTCCCTGACCTTGTCGTAATCGGCCGCATCGCCGCCGATCAGGTCGGCCGGGTCGAGCGCGAACCAGGCGTCGATGCCTTCGGCCTCGACGCGCTGCGCGACGCGCTCGATCAGCGCCGGTGTGTCGGGATGGAGTTCGCCGGTGTGCTTGTGCACGAACAACGGGATGGGCACGCCCCAGGTTCGCTGGCGCGAGATGCACCAGTCCGGCCGGTTCGCCACCATCCCTTCGATCCGGGACTGGCCCCAGTCTGGGATCCATTCGACCTCGCCGATCGCCCGGAGCGCGTCCGCGCGCAGCCCCTGCTTGTCCATTGCGATGAACCACTGCGGCGTGGCCCGGAAGATCACCGGCGTCTTGTGCCGCCAGCAGTGCGGGTAGCTGTGCTCGATGCGTTCCTCGCGGACCAGTGCGCCGCGCGCTTTCAGGATATCGAGTACGTGGTCGTTGGCGTTTAGCACGTGTTCGCCGGCGAAGAACTCGGTGCCGGGTACGAAGCGGCCGTCGTTGCCGACGGGATTGTCGACTTCCAGGCCGTAGCGCTGGCCGACGACGAAGTCTTCCTGGCCGTGGCCGGGCGCGGTGTGGACGGCGCCGGTGCCCGCTTCCAGCGTGACGTGCTCGCCGAGGATGATCGGCACCTCGCGCGCATAGAAGGGATGCTGCAGCGCCGTACCTTCCAGGGCTGACCCCTTGCAGTAGCCGATGACGCGGTAGGCATCGCAACCGTAGCGCACCATGGTGTCCTTCATCAGCGCTTCGGCCAGCACGAGGCGCTCCGGTACGTCCTCACGCTGGACCAGCACGTAGTCGAAGTCTGCATGCATCGCGACCGCCCGATTGGCCGGCAGTGTCCACGGGGTCGTGGTCCAGATCACCACCGACAGCGGGCCATCGCCATGGTGCTCGGGGACGGAGTGGAAGCGGGCCAGGAAATCGGCCGGATCGAGCACCTGAAAGCGGACGTCGATGGCCGTGGAGCGCTTGTTCTCATATTCGACCTCGGCTTCGGCCAGCGCCGAACCGCAGTCGGTGCACCAGTGGACCGGCTTGGCGCCTTTGGTCAGATGGCCGCGTGCGGCGATCTTGCCCAGTGCCCGGATGATGTTGGCCTCGAACGTGAAGTCCATCGTCAGGTAAGGGCGCTGCCAGTCACCGAACACGCCGAGACGGATGAAGTCGGTGCGCTGGGTGTCGACCTGTTCGGCCGCGTAGGCGCGGCAGGCGGCGCGGAATGCCGCCGGCTCGACCTTGACGCCGGCCTTGCCGATCTTCTTCTCGACCTGCAGTTCGATCGGGAGCCCATGGCAGTCCCAGCCGGGGACGTAGGGCGCGTCGAAGCCGCTCAGGGTTTTGCTCTTGACGATGATGTCCTTGAGCACCTTGTTGACGGCATGGCCGATATGAATCGCGCCGTTTGCGTACGGCGGGCCATCGTGCAGCACGAACTTCGGGCGCCCTTCGAACTGCTGCCGAATCGCGGCGTACAGGTCCAGGTCGGACCAGAACTGCAGTTGCTCGGGTTCGCGCTGCGCCAGATTGGCCTTCATCGGGAAGGCGGTCTGGGGGAGATTCAGTGTGCTCTTGTAGTCCATGCTGGTGATGCCATGTCGACGACCTCAGGCCCGAAGCGTGCCGAAGAAATCCCGAGCCGCCGCGACGTCGCACCCGATCTGGGCTTGCAGCGCGGCGAGATCGGCGAACTTGCGCTCGTCCCGTAGTTTGCGATGAAAAAGAACCTCCACGCGGCGGCCGTACAAATCACCGTGGAAGTCGAGCAGATGGGTTTCCAGCAGCAGCTTGGGAATACCCTGGACGGTGGGTCGGATGCCGATGTTGGCCACGCCCGGCAGGGGCGCTTGTTCCAAGCCCCGCATTGTAACGGCAAAAACGCCCTCTAGAGGAGCGTTTTTCCGCGCCATCCCGATGTTCGCGGTCGGGAAGCCTATCGTCCGCCCGCGCTGGTCACCCGGAAGGATGCGGCCGCAGATCGAATACGGACGCCCCAGCATTTTTGCGGCGGCGTCCAGATCGCCGTCGGCCAGAAGCTGGCGCACCAGGGTGCTGCTGACACGGTCGCCGTCGACGCGGATCGACGCGGTGTCGCGGACCTCGAAGCCATGCGCGTCGCCGGCCGCCGCCAGCGTCCGGAAGTCGCCGCTTCGGGCCTTGCCGAACCGAAAATCGTCGCCGACGACCAGGAGCTTCGCGTGCAGGTGGTCGACCAGCACACGCTGTATGAAGGTTTCGGGCGCCTGATCGGCAAAGGCACGGTCGAAGCGCAGCAACTGGATGAAGTCGACCGGTAGCCTGCCGAACTGTATCGCTTTCTCCCGCAGCCGGGTCAGTCGCGACGGTGCCCGGTCGGGCATGAAGAACTCCAACGGCTGCGGCTCGAAGATGATCACGACGACCGGTAGGCCGCGGGCCCGTCCCTCCGCAGCCAGTGCCTCGATCATGCGCTGGTGCCCCACGTGTACCCCGTCGAAATTGCCGATCGTGACGACGCTGCCCTGGCGCAGCGCGTCGTTGGAACGCAGGTCGTTGATCAGCCGCATGGGGGCGTGCCGCCAGGCTAAACGGTCGGGTGGAACTGCAAGTGGCGCGGGCGCAGGCCCAGACCCCACAGGCAGCTTGCGTAAGCGATCATGCCGCCCGCAACCAGCAACCCGAGATGGGTCAGCCGTTCCATTGCTCGCCAGTCGCGCCACTCGGTAGGTTCGGGGTTGAGAACGGTCAACAGCACCCCCATCACCGTGCATGCGGCCAAGGTTTGGAGCATCAACCGGCCCCAGCCGGCCGGCGGGCGATAAATCTCCAGCCGTACCAGTTCCCGCAGCAGCAACGCAGAGTTGAGCAGGCCCGCAAGACTGGTTCCAAGGCCCAGTGCGGCATGCCCCCAGCCGAGCGGCGCGGCGGCATAAGCCAGCGCGGCGCTGGCGAGCAGGTTGACGCCGATCGCGATGACACCGAACCGGAAGGGCGTCCGGTAGTCATGGCGGGCGGTGAAGCCGGACAGCAAGACGCGCGCGGCGATGAAGCCGGTGATGCCGAGCGAGTAGGTGGCGAGGCTGCGGCTGGTCATCTCGACGTCGTGGAGGCTGAACTGGTCATACTGAAACAGCGAAAAAAGCAGCGGCTTGGCGCAGAGCACCAGTCCGATCGTTGCGGGCACGGCGACCAGCAACACGATGCGGAGCGCCCAGTCCAGCGAGGCCGAGAAGGCGTGCGCATTGGCCGCTGCGTGGCTTTGCGACAGTTGGGGCAGCATCACGGTGCCGATCGCGACGCCCAGCAGGCCGACCGGAAATTCGACCAGACGATCCGAGTAGTACAGCCAGGAAACGCTGCCGGATACCAGAAAGGATCCGATTAGCGTGTTGAGCAGCACGTTGATCTGCGTCACGGACGTGCTCAAGACAGTCGGGCCGATCTGCTTCAACATGCGGACCACCTCGGGGTCGCCGAAACCCCAGCGCGGCCGCGGTAGCAAGCCAGCCCGGGACAAGGCGGGTACCTGGAACAGCAGTTGCAGCAGGCCGGCGATCGTGACGCTCCAGGCGAGGGCATGTATCGGCTGCTCGACGTGGGTCGCGACCGCGATCGCTGCGGTGATCATGGTCAGGTTGAGGATCGCCGGCGTGATCGCCGGAATCGCGAAATGACCAAAGGTATTCAGGATCGCGGCGCCGAAAGCCGCCATCGTGATCAGTCCGAGATAGGGCAGCGTGATACGCACCGTCTCGGTACTCAGCGAGAACAGCGGTGCGTCGCGCAGGAATCCCGGCGCGAACAACAAGACCAGTGCCGGGGCGGCGACGATGCCGGCCGCCGTGATACCCAGGGCCAGGGTTGCCAGGGCACCTGCGGTATGGTCGAGGAAAAGCTTCAGGGCGGTCGGCGAGCCCGTGTCCTTGTAACGTGTCAGGACCGGCACGAAGGCCTGCGAGAACGAGCCTTCGGAGAACAGGCGGCGCAGGAAGTTCGGAATCCGGAACGCGATGAAAAACGCGTCGGTGGCCGCATCGGCCCCGAAAAAGGCGGCTATGACCGCGTCCCTGATGAAGCCGAGGATGCGCGAGACGAGCGTCAACAGCGCGACGACGGCAGTCGACTTGAGGATGGCTTTGGTCAGGGAACTGTCCGGCGGCGTGTGTGGTCAGCACATCAGTATAACAAACACATGACTGAAGCCGCGTGGCAGTGTCTGCTGCAGCCGCGGCGGAACCGCTTTGATCGGGGTGGCGTGAGTTGGATCTTGTCATTTGTGTCAAGCGGCGCTCCCTGATAGACTCTGAAAATTTAATGCCACCGGGTTACCGATGAACTTAGAACAGCAACAGTCTCAGCTCAAGGAACTCATTGCCAAGGGAAAGATGCAGGGCTACCTGACCTATTCCGAGGTCAACGATCACCTGCCGAGCGATGTCGTCGATGCTGAGCAGATGGAAGACATCATCTGCATGATCAACGACATGGGGATCGAGGTTCACGAGGACGTCCCGGACCCGGATCTGATCCCCGAGGCGGCCGTCGTCACGGAGGAAGATGAGGAAGAAGCCGCCGAAGCAGCAGCCGCGCTGGCCTCCTCGGTCGACAGCGAACTGGGCCGGACGACGGATCCGGTGCGCATGTACATGCGCGAAATGGGAACCGTCGAGCTGCTGACCCGCGAAGGCGAGCTCAGCATCGCCAAGCGCATCGAGGAAGGCATCAATCAGGCCGCGCGGGAACTCGTGCGTTTCCCGGCATCGGCCGATCATTTCCTGAAGGCCTTCGACGAGGTCGAGCGGGGTGAACTCCGCCTGTCAGACCTGATTTCGGACTTCTTCGAACCCAACGAACCGGAGGCGGCCGTCGTCCTCGACGAAGAGTCGGACGCGGACCTGCTCGAAGAAGCCGACACGGGTCCCGATCCTGAAGTCGTCAAGGAAAAGCTCGAGATCTTCCGGAAGCGGGCCAAGGCGGCCATGAGCACGCATCAGAAACACGGTTTCGGGGACGACAAGACCCAGAAGGCGTTCGATGCACTGGCCGAAACCTTCATGGAATTCAAGAAGACGCCGCAATTCTTCCGGGAATTGACGGACATCCTCCATGGCGTGGTCGTGCGCATCCGCGAACAGGAGCGCATCATCCATGATTTGTGCGTGACGCGGTCGCGCATGCCCCGCGCCGAATTTCTGGCCAGTTTCCAGAAGAGCGAAGCGGATCCGACCTGGGTCGACGGCCTGATCGCAGCCGGGAAAGGCTACAGCGAAGCGCTGAAGACTCACGCCGAGGACATCAAGCGGGCGCAGAGCAAGCTGCAGCAGATCGAGAAGGAAAGCCGACTCAGCATCGCCGACATCAAGGAAATCAATCGGCGCGTCGCCATCGGTGAGAATCAGGCGCGCTTTGCAAAGAAGGAAATGATCGAGGCCAACCTGCGCCTCGTGATCTCGATCGCCAAGAAGTACACGAACCGGGGTCTGCAGTTCCTGGATCTGATCCAGGAAGGGAACATCGGTCTGATGAAGGCCGTCGACAAGTTCGAATACCGCCGCGGCTACAAGTTCTCGACCTACGCCACGTGGTGGATTCGCCAGGCCATCACGCGCTCGATCGCCGATCAGGCCCGCACCATCCGTATCCCGGTGCACATGATCGAAACGATCAACAAGCTGAACCGGATTTCCCGCCAGATGCTGCAGGAGATGGGCCGCGAGCCTACGCCGGACGAACTGGCCGGCCGCATGGAAATGCCCGAGGACAAGGTCCGGAAGGTGCTAAAGATCGCCAAGGAACCGATCTCGATGGAAACCCCGATCGGCGACGACGAGGATTCGCATCTCGGTGACTTCATCGAGGATTCCCGCGTCATGTCGCCGATCGAACATGCGACCGTCGCCAGCTTGCGGGAGACGATCCAGCAGGTGCTGGCCGGCCTGACCGCGCGGGAAGCGAAAGTGCTGAGGATGCGCTTCGGCATCGACATGAATACCGACCACACCCTCGAGGAAGTCGGGAAGCAGTTCGATGTCACGCGCGAGCGGATTCGTCAGATAGAGGCCAAGGCGCTGCGCAAGTTGCGCCACCCGTCGCGGTCGGAGCAGATGCGCAGCTTTCTCGATACCGAATAGACATCGACACCAGACCGCTTCCGCGGGCGCCGGGCTGTCCAGCCCCTCCCGCGGAGCAACCGGGAACGGGTAAACTACCCACCATCTCGGGCCCTTAGCTCAGTTGGTTAGAGCAGGGGACTCATAATCCCTTGGTCCAAGGTTCAAGTCCTTGAGGGCCCACCAAGAAAACAGAGGCTTGCAGAGATGCAAGCCTTTTTGTTTTTCGCTGGAATTACGCCGGGGTTACGGTCTGGGTCAAGTGCGGTGAAGGTTTCGAGCGAGAATTTAGTCATAGGACCCTGCTGCGAGTCGCTGTCCCCGCCAGATGCTGACGATGACTAATCAGCCTGACTCCTTTATCTTTCCCACTCCTTCGCAAGGCGCGACTGTGGGGAACATTTTCTGTCCCCAATGACCCCCAGCGCCTCGTGATTTTCTTTTTTTTTAGGAGCCCGCCGATCATGAAGGTTTCCATCGTTGCCGCCGCCGTTCTCGTCATCGGGGCCGCCCCTGCCGCGTTGGCCACAACGCCCTCGGAGCGTGAATACCAGCGCGGCTATAACGACTGCCTCAAGGGTCGCTATGACCAGAACCAGCACGGGGATTCCTACAAGAAGGGCTGCCGCGCCGCCGAAGATCACGAAAAGCCTACCTATCCGACGGCAACGCAGAGCGCGGCCACCAAAGATCATGCGTCAAAGGCGAAGATTTCGGATCTGAAGGGCGTGAACTCGATCAAGTCCTTCGACATGATGACCGCGAAGGGCTTCAAGAACGTCGACACCATCACCCAGGGCGACACACTTTACGGCATCTACTACAACGCCAAGACGCATCAATGCGTCCAACTTACGAATGCAAAGAACCATGTTGTCAGCGCGGACGACATCGGCACGCATCCGAAGTGCAAGTGACAGCCGCCCTGACAATCTGAAACCGATTTCCGTCGACTGTCGGGGGAACTGGTCTACGTTCCTGCATCGCCTCAGGCAGACCTCTCGCAAGCGGTCTGTAACCCGCTGTAACCGTGCGGCGTTGGTCAAAATGGATCGGCCGCCGGGCTGTTCGTGATCCGTGGTTGTCTCCCCGCTCTCCGGACGCATTTGAACCGATGGCCGGCGTAGCCGAAGCCTGCGGCCGTCGTCGTTCGAGACGGCGCACGTGCGGCGTCAGCAGCGAATTCCCCGCGCACAGACGGAGGCGCACGATGCCTCGGGTGCTGCGCATCGCGACGCTGGCCGGCAGCTTCGTTGTGGCAGGGTGCTGGGTTCCTTCCGATGGTTACATTTCCGCAGTGGAAATCAGCAAGCACGGATTTGAGCGGAGCGCGGACGACGTCCGGCGTCTGGAGGACAGGGATGTCCGCGTCTGGGGTTTCGTCGATCATGGCAACCTTTATGGCGACGCGGGTGTCCGCAGGGTGCTTGCAGATTACTGGAGCGGTGAAGGGCCAAATCCCAACACCTGGCGCTTCGGTCTGAAAGCGGCGGAGGATGATCCGGTCGGCCAGTCCTTCCCGGTGCACGTGCGGAATGATGCGGGGCGGGATGCCCTGCTGGCAACGTTTCGGGCGGATGCCGAGTCTGGTCGGCCTACGCGGGTTTTCCTCCGCGGCCGGCTGAGGACTTATGCAGCGCCCACGAACTATCGCTCCCTCACCGGAATCGTCATTGAGGTGGCGTCATCGAGCGCGATCGATCTAGGCGCGCCGCCCGGTCCTTGACGTCCTTTCCCGCCCGATAGGTATGGTGCTGGAACTGCTCGTAGTCAATCCATCAGGAAAATGAGCAAAGTCGATGCACCGTTGCGGGTGCGACCCGCGATGAGTACGCCGGATAGCGCCGCGCCATCACCGAGCGTGTAGACCTGGACAATTTCCATCCCCGCGTCATCGTAGACGGTCGACAGCGCATGCTGGGCGGCGTCGGGCGTATCGTGACCCTCGAGCAGCACCGAGATCGATGAGCGGGCGGCGGGATTCCGGATGCCGCGCAGCTCCGCGACGATATCGGCGCGCAGGCCCGGCGGGCGGGCGTAGACGCGCTGCCACGGCGCCATCCAGACTGATTCGCCGGTCTCTGCCCATTGTTTCCCCAGGAAATGACGGTAACAGCGCTTGGCCGCAGCCTCGAGGTCTTGAGGCCGTTCGACCCGTTCGGCAAAAACGGCGCTACCGAAGCCAGCCTGACTGGGCTGGCCAAAGACCGCCTGGAGCTCCGCGGTCCGGTCGGCATGTTCTGGCGAAGACCGACCAGTTCCGGGAGTGGCGATGCAGCCCGACCCGAAGCAGGCCATGAGAGCGAAGGCGAAGGCGCGTGCGAACATGGGTTGGCAAGGCTCCGAGTGAAGGGGGGATAGGGTTCGCTGACGCCTGATCCATCCGACGCGATGGGTCAGACGAGCAGACGCGTGAGGGGTTGTGCGGCGTGAATTCAGCGACGATCGGCGGTCAGCAGAGAAGGTGGCGGCGAACCCTGGATCGCCGGTCGAAAACCGGATTCAGGGTTTCGCCACTGCGTGCCCACCTGGATCATTGCGCGCTTCACGCGCGCTTGATCAGGCCAACGACGTAGAGCAGCACCATGGCGCCGACGGTCGCGGTGACGATCGAGCCGATCAGGCCGCCCGCGGCGATGCCAAACAGACCGAAGACGAAGCCGCCGACCACCGAGCCGACGATGCCGATGACCATGTTGCCGAGCAGGCCGTAGCCGCCGCCCTTCAGGAGTTGGCCGGCGAGCCAGCCGGCGACGGCGCCGATGGCGAGGAAAATGAGCAGGCTGGTGAGGTTCATACGGATTCTCTCGTCGTTGAAGAGTTGATGGAACAGAGATGGAGGCGCATGGACCGGGCTAGGGGCAGCTGCCCTCGGCAAGATAGCGCCCGGCCACCCAGCCGGTGACGCCCTGGTATTCGACCCGGCACCAGCAGGGGTTCCGTTTCAGGCGGGCTGCCTGTTCGGCCTTGCTCAAGGTGGAGAATTCCTGAACGCTCAGGCCGCCCTGGCAGCCGAGATTGCGGATGCAGGCCCCGCCGGGCGGGATCGTGCCCAACTTGGTCCCGTTGGGCTTGGGGACCGCGCGGATGTTGAGCACATCGTGCGGGCTGACCCCGGTGACCCGGTAGAAATCGGGTCCGTCGGCGTCGGCGGCGACGGGGCCGGCACCGAGCGACAGGATGATCAGTGCCAAAGAAGTCGGTTTCGTGTAGTGCATCTGGCGGTGTTCGCCTGTGTTGCAATTGTCTACTGCGGGCTCCGCTCCGCTGACGCAGTGGTTACGGCGCACTTCGCGCGACGGCCTCCGCTGACTCAAGAGCGAAAGGCGCGTACCGCTGCCCAGAGGGTCAGCAGGGCCAGCAGCGGCCAAATGATCAAACAATCGACGCGGATGTTCGCCTCCGGCGACTTTACCAGCACCAGCCATTCCCAGGCGGCATAGGCCAGCCAGACCAGCGCCGGCACGAACAGCACGTGAGGGTGCCGAACGGCTGGAATTCGGCCGCCGCGCACCGCGGCCCACAGTGCAAGGTGCATCAACGCGACCGCGAGTATGTGCCGCGGCTGCTCGACCAGGAAACGGCTCAGGGCTTCCCCCGATTCGCTGTCCCGTGACGTATCGCGGTGCCGGAGACGACCTCAACCGCCAACGATTACCGCCTCCGGGATGGTGAAAAACTGGAAGCCGTCGATAGCGATCGACCACTCGTCGCCCTTCTTCTCGGCGGTCACCCTTACCTTGGGATCGGGGCTTGTGACCCGCGCGCCGGCAAATCGGAGAACGCGCAGCTGGTCCTTGTGCAGACTGACGTCGAAGCCGGGGTCGGCGAGATGGACCTCGGCAGTCCCGGGCGCGCCGCGGATGACCCCGAACGAGCATTGGGCCGAGCCTTTCGGATCGGGACCGACCGAGCACGGCACTTTTCCAGTCGCGTGGTACGGCGTTCCGGCCACCTTGGCGTCACCCGTTGGCGCCGCGGCCGCCGCCTTGCTACCGGCAATTTCTAGGGTGAGCGTATAACGGGCTTGCTCGTTCCGGCGAGCCGCACTGCGCATCAGGTAGACGCGCACTCGGTAGTCGCCGTCGACGGGTAGCGTGCCGGCCCAGGCATTGCCGAGTGTGGAACCGTTCGCGATCGCTGCGTCGGAACCGGGTGGCAGGACGTTGAAAAAATTGGCACCGTTGCTGGTGTCGAGGGTGACACTCATCATTTGCCCGGCCCTGGCAGCGAGGACATAGTCGACCGTCTGGTCACCCTTGATCGCGCCCTTCAGGGTCGCCGATGCGGCCCCGGCCTTGAAACTGACCCGCTCCACGCGGCTTTCGGCCGCCATCAGCACTGGCGCTCGCAGCACGAACGCGGCGAAGGCAACCATCAAAAGCCATACCGTCTTCGACATGTCGACCTCCTCGATCCGCCCGGGCGCGACCGCGTCCGGGCCCATGTTGCCGGAAAGGCGCATGCCCAAATGCATCCGCCCACTTCGAACTGCGCCAGCGAAATCTCAATCGAGCAGCTCTTTCGGAATATTGCCGCCGTTCTCGGCCAGCTTTTTCAGGACCGTCTGGTGCAGCCACACATTCATGTGTGCCGAGTCGCCCATCTTGTCGACCGGGCAGCCCAACTCGGTGGCCAGCTCTTTCCGAGCCGCCAGGCTGCTGTCCAGGGCCAAAACCTTCAACAGATCGACGATCGACGTCTTCCAGTTCAGCTTTTCGGCATGCGTCGCCGCCATGCCTTCCAGCTTGGCGACCACATCCACCGTGCTGATCGGCGCTGCCTGCGTTGCCGGTGCTGCTTCGGCGCTGCCGATGCCCAGTTTCGCCAGAATCGAGCTGAATAGACTCATGTGAACTCTCCTGTCAGTGTGCGATGAGGGTGGTTCTCGGAACGTGCCATCAGTGCGGGGCGGCGGATTTTTCTAGCGTCGCGGCGGCCTTGTCGTTTGCGGCCTTGGTGGCGTCTTGTTGCTAGGATTCCCCGCAGGCCGCAAGGGTCATCGCGGTAGCCAGTGTGGACAGCAGCGCGGTGTTACCCATGGCGGGCATTCTCCTGATGGATTCAAAACCGTTGTTCCGGTGGCGCTTGGCGCGACCGGTGTCGCGCCTGCGCTGCCATCCGAATCTTACGCAAAGAACGACTTGATGCGTTGGATGGAATCGCTCATCGAGGTCTTCAACGAGGTCAGCGCGTCCTCGGCCTCATCCTGGAAGTCCTCCCAGGCGTCCTCGGCCTTGGCCTTCCACTCCTCCAGCTTGGCTTCCCCTTCCTGGCATTGGCAGCGCAGCGCGTCCATGGCCTCGTGACATTTGGCCTTGACGTCCTCGCCTGCGTCTGCTGCTTTGTCTTCCAGTGCCTTCATCTCGCACTTCCAGTCCTCGATCTGCGCGTTCATCTTGGCTAGGCATTCTTTCTTCGTCATCGTCGTGCTCTCCTGGTCGGAACGTGGGTTTCAACTGTGTTATCGATCTTTCAGTTCGTTGATGCGGGACTCGTATTCGGCGCGAGTGCAGGCCACCTTGTCGTCGGCTTTCCAGCAGTCGTTGCGGCCCTTGACCCAGCCGGACTGTTCCGCTTTCAGGCGCGCCTGTGCCCTGGGCGGGGTGTTCTTGAGCACGGTTTTGTAAAGATTATTCAACGACACATCCAGTGCCGCCAGGTCGTCGTTGCTACAGATCAGTTCTTCGATTTCATGAGCGGACCTGCCGCATTGGAAACTGGGTTTGGCCGCAAGAGCGGGCGTGCTGAAGAAAACGCAGCCGGCGAGGGCCGCGATCGTGAAATGGCGCATGGGACTCTACTCCGGGAATGTTGCGGTTGAATGCACCGAATGCTTGTGAGCAGCCCGTTGCGCGCCCGACTTTCGTCGTTTTGCATTTCTGTAGATTACAAAGCGCCCGTGCCGGAATGCACATGTGTAACGGTGACACACCGTTACACAGGGCTCGGGTAAACTGTTGCGACCGGGGCTTGCGACAGCGCGCTTCCATGGAACGGCAGCTCACTCTGTCTCGATCGGCCGGGATCCACCGGCGTGCAAGAGGTCCTTCAACCGCATTTCAATGAGCCGGGGGGCGAGAGCTGCGCGGGTCGCGTGGGCGTCGCCCACCGACACGGGTTACCCTGTAGCTGGTCAACGGCTGTGATCATTCCGTCGACGGCCCCAAGTCCATCATGAAAATGCAGGACGTTGCGTGGCAGAAGCTGGGGCCTCCGATTCCGCGATGAATAACCAAACCACCGTATGGCCAAACTTGAGCGACTGATCACCCCGGCAGCTCTGAAAGCGCTGGCCGGAGCGAGTGCTTTTACGCGAGGCGAAGATTACTTGGTGGACGGCGCTGTCGAGCGCTTGCGTCGCAGTGATGAGCTGGTCAGCGCGCAAGTCATGGGCTCTGAGCCCTACCACGTCGAGTTGTGGGCCGACGGTGACGAACTCGGCTACGGCTGTAGTTGTCCGCGCGCGGCGGATGGCTATTTCTGCAAGCACTGCGTCGCCGTGGGCCTAGCCATGCTAGACGAAACGATTCCCGACCCGGAGGTTGGCGACCCTGACCATGGGCGTGATCCCGAATCCCTGATCCGGGACTATCTGCTCGTCCAGTCGCCCGAAGTCCTCACCCAGTTGATCATGGAGCAAGCGCAGCGCGATGATGCGCTGCATCGCAGTCTGCTATTGAAGGCGGAACGCGCCAGCGGTTCGATGGACATTCTGCGAGCCTTTCGAAAGGCCATCGACGACGCGACGCGCGTCCGCGGATTTGTCGCTTGGGATGAGGCGGGTGATCTCGCCTCCGATCTTGATGTATTGGTCGATTCCCTGGAGGAACTGCTGACACCCGGTTCGGCGGGTGCGTTGGTCGAGCTGGCCGAATATGCCATCGAAAAGGTGGACCAGTTGCTGGCGGAGGATGTCGACGATTCCGGCGGAGAGGTGGGTGATGTCCTCGCCCGGCTTGGCGATTTGCACCTGCGCGCCTGTCAGCTGGCCAGGCCCGAGCCGGTTGCGCTGGCCGAACGTTTATTCCGATACGAACTGTCTGTGTCTTTCGACTCCTACTCCGACAGCGTGCGGATTTATCAGGACGTGCTGGGAAAGGAAGGGATCGCCCGCTTTCGCTCCCTGGCGGAACGGCAGTGGGAACAGATCCAGCCGTTGGGCCCGAGCGATCAGAAGCATCGCAGCGATTTCTCGGACCGGTTCCGGATCACCCACATCATGGAAACGCTGGCGCAGATGTCCGGCGACACCGACGCGCTGGTGGCGGTGAAGTCCCGCGACCTGTCCTCCCCATACCAGTACCTGACGATCGCCGAGATCTACCACAAGGCCGGTCACGACGAGTTGGCCCTGGACTGGGCGGAGCGCGGTATCAAGTCTTTCCCGAACCGGCCAGATGATCGGCTGCGAGACTTTCTTGTTAAGGAATATCTCAAACGCGGTCGCGATGATGACGCACTGCAACTCACCTGGATCCAGTTCGAAGTACGGGCAACGGTGGAACATTACCGCAAGCTACATGATGTGGCCGACCGGCTCGGTCGATGGCCGGAGCAGCGACAGCGTGCACTCGCCGCAGTCGAGGCGCTCGCCCAGCGATCGGCCGAAGCGCTCAGCGGATTCAGGCCGAAACCGGCTTTGCCTGACTGGTCGCTACGGGTGGAGATCGCTCTGTGGGAGAACGATCTCGACACCGCCTGGCAGGTCATTCAACGGGGCGGGTGCCGACGGGATCTGCTGCTGTCGCTGGCTGGAAAACTCGAAGGGCCTCGGCGCGACGATGCCGTGACCCTCTATCGCCGCATTATTCCCAGCGTCATCGAGGAAACCGAGAATCGGGCTTACCAGGAAGCGATACGTCATCTCCGTAAGGTCGGTCGATTGATGCAGGCCGCGGGGAATATTGACGACTTTCGTGGTTATCTGGCGACGCTGCGGGTACGGTACAAAGCGAAGCGGAATTTCGTCAAGCTGCTGGATGGGCTGATTCAAGAGCGTGCTCGGCCATGAACCCGCTTTTCTCCTCCCCGCAGAAGGCTTGAAGCTCGCTGGTAGGTAGTAAGGGGCTCGGCGGCAGCCCTGGTCATGGACACAGGCGAGTAGGGGATAGCGACCGATCCCAGTCCCACAAGGACGATATCGGCACCGTTAGTTTCAGCACGCCCCGCGGAGCGAGATCCAGGCCGGCGCCGAAAGCTTTGGCGCGACGCTGCTGCGGCAGGCGCTTTTCGTCGTGTTCCGCGTCGCCGAGGGCGAGGAGACCCACGCAGGCATGATCTGGCTGAACGCCGAAATCGCGGATTGGGAGGCGCCGCGTGAAACCCTGATCGCGCTGCTGCGTTACCGCCGCTGAACGCCGGTTCCGCACTGGGCGCCGGGCGCCGGGCGCGCGGGACGCTGCCGCCGCAGCCGCTCGACTCCTGGCCGGTGCGGTGGATAATGATCACCTGTGGCGGCGCCGGCCTGTGCCTTCCTCTTGGCGTCTTTGCGTGAGGTATTCCGATCATGTCCGCGACCCGACCGCTCCCAATCAGCCTCTACGACCAACTGATTGCACTGCCCGAAGCCCTCGTCGGCGAGATCATCGGCGGGGAGTTGCACACGCAGCCGCGCCCCGCCGGACCGCATGCCTCCGCGAGTTCGGTATTGGGAATGAACATCGGCTTCGCCTTTCACCGCGGCAGGGGTGGACCCGGGGGCTGGTGGATCATCGATGAACCCGAGATCCATTTCGTGCGTGACACCGAAGTGCTGGTACCGGACATCGCCGGCTGGCGGCGCGAGCGGATGCCGAAGATCCCGCAGGACCAACGCTTCGAGGTCGTGCCCGACTGGGTCTGTGAGGTGGTGTCGCCCACGACGCAAAAGAAGGACCGCGTGATCAAGCGGGCAGTCTATGCCCAACACGACGTGCCCCACCTGTGGCTGGTCGATCCGCTGGCCCGGATACTCGAAACCTACCTGCTGGAAGGCGGGCGCTGGACGGTTGCCGGCCTGTATAAGGACGACGATGCAGTCAGCGCGGCACCGTTCGATCAGATCACGCTGGCTTTGAACGACCTTTGGACCGAGGCTTGATCACCCGCTTTGTTTCCCGGGGGCACCTCCCGGAGATCGCAGGGGCTCACCAGGGAGCCATCTACGCCAGGATCGAGGATCGCAACCCGCTGAGCAGGCGATCGGCGCCGGGCGCGGCGGGCCACATGACCGACAGCCCGGCGCGCTGCGACTGCGCGCGTTCCGGTCAGTCGTTGTCTTCCGGTTCCTCTTCGATCTCTACCGCCTCGTCATCGTCCTCCAGCTCCAGCTCGCTATCTAGATACGGAGCTTCCGTCCCCTCGGATGCCGCACTGTCGAAGCGGTCCCAGGCAACGATGGCAAGCACGCCCGCCATCAGTGCAAGAGCGGCCCAGGGCCGCGTGCTCGGGATCGCCTGTTCCGCTGCGCCCTGCTTGTGCCCGGTCAGCATGGCCCAGGCGAGGTTTTCCCGATGCACGAAACTGCCATGGATGACGCCGGCGATGTGCAGGACCACGACGGCCAGCATGCCATTGGAGAGCACCTCATGCAGTTCCTCCAGCGCGTCCTCGAGCGACTCACCCCCGACTTCGGCGTAAAGCAGCCAGCCTGAGACGCTGCTGGCGAGGCCCAATCCGATCAACAGCAGAATCGCGACCGCGCCGAGCGGGTTGTGGCCGGTATAGTGGGTTGGGCGCCCGGCCGTCAAGCTTGAGAGATACGCCCGGATCGCGGACGGTCCGCGGACGAATTCGGCAAACCGGGCATAGCGGCTGCCCATGAAGCCCCAGAACAAGCGGAACACCAGCAGACCCAGGACGACGTAACCCAAGGTCACGTGCACGTCGCGCCAGCGTTCGCTTTCGGCGGTGAGATAGGCCCCGGCGAAGCTCAAGGCGAGCGACCAATGGAACAGCCGGGTGGGTAGGTCCCAGACGAGGATGCGTGGTTTCAACGTGCGTTCTCCGAAAAAGAAACGAGGGGATGCGGGGTTTCGGCGCCCAGGCGCCGAGCGCGTTTTCCCAGTCAGTATGCCGCGACTGGATTAAGGCTGCCTTAACGCGGCTCCGTCATTGGCCCATCGGAAGGTGACATGACGGGGGCCAACGCGCTCATAATGACCGGCCCTTCCATGCCGAACCCGTGGCACGCGTTTTCCCGATCTGCCGATGCGTCGAGAGATTCCCCATTCCCGTTGGTCCGACATACCCGCGGGGCAGCAGGGCCTGTCCCAACAGGCTGTCCTGGCGCGGCGACGGACCTACGGACAGAACGAGATCCTCGAAGTGGTCGAGAGTCCGTGGCTCGGTCTGGCTCGCGACACGGCACAGGATCCGATGATCTGGTTTCTGGTCGGGGTCGGATTGGTCTACGCGGCGCTGGGCAGCACCGCGGAAGCGGCCAGTCTGCTGATTGCGATCGTGCCCTTGATCGGTATGGATGCCTTTCTGCATCGTCGGACTCAGGCGTCGACGGCGAGCCTCAGCCGTCAGTTGGCGGAAACCGCCCGGACGATCAGGGACGGTGCGTTGCTCGAGCTCCCGGCCTGTGAGTTGGTCCCCGGCGACCTCGTTCGGGTTGCCGCCGGCGAGACCTTCCCGGCAGACGGTGTGCTGGTGGCGGGTGAGAATCTCCAGGCCGATGAAGCGGCGCTGACCGGAGAAGCTTATCCCGTCGCGAAGTGCGCTGCCGCTGATTTTCCTGCTTCGCGCGACGCATCCACGGATGCCGTGTGGATCAGCGATACGCATTGGGGGCTGGCGGGTACTCGGCTGCTGACCGGAAATGCCCACCTCCGTGTGGTGTACACCGGACGAGAAACCCTGTACGGGGAGATCGTGCGCGCCGCCAAGGTCGGCGGGGCCCGAGAGCGAACGCCGCTGCAGAGTGCCATCGCTCATCTGGTGACGCTGTTGGTGGTGATCGCCAGCGTGCTTTGCCTGATATTGGCCGGGGTGCGACTCCGCCAAGGCTTCGATTGGATGGATGCCCTGATCAGTGCGGCAACGCTGGCCGTCGCGGCGCTACCGGAGGAGTTTCCGGTCGTTTTTGCGGTTTTTCTCGGCGTCGGGGTGTATCGCCTGGCGCGGCGGAAGGCCCTGGTGCGACGCAGCGTGGCGGTGGAAAACATGGGCCGGATCAGCTGCATCTGCACCGATAAGACCGGTACCCTCACCGAAGGCCGCCTGCGGCTGGAGCACCTCGTCCCCGCTCACGGTGTGACCGACATGGCGTTGCTCGAATTCGCCGCTCTGGCGGCGCGAGACGAATCGGGCGACCCGATGGACACGGCCATTCTCGAACGATGGCGACAAATGCCGGGGCACGGAGCGCCGGCCGCCGTCGTCGCGACCTATCCGTATACCGAGCAGAGGCGTCGCGAAACCGCGGTGGTGCAAGCCGATGGATGCTTGGTTGCAGCCAGCAAGGGCGCGCCGGAAGCACTGCTGGCCGCGGCGAATCTCGACCCGGCTGAGTCTGCGCGCTGGCGGCACGAAGTGGATCGCTTGGCAGCCGCAGGGCATAAGGTGCTCGCCTGCCTGCGTTGGGATCTCGGACCGGACTGGCCCGGCGGCGAACCGGATCTGAAAGGCCAGCTTCTGGGGCTTCTGGCATTCGAAGATCCACTCAGGGCGGGGGCGCTCGAGGCCGTGCAGCACTGTCGAGCAGCCGACATCCGGGTGGTCATGGTGACCGGCGATCACCCCGCAACCGCCGCCTGCGTCGCGCAGGAACTCGGGCTGCTCGATCAGGGCGGCCAGGTCATGCTCGGCGATGATCTTGCCGTGAGCCTTGAACAAAATCGGTCGCTCGATCTGGCGTCCGTCGCAGTCGTGGCTAGGGCCCTGCCCACCCAAAAGCTGGCCCTGGTTCGGGCGCTGAAGGCTCGCGGTGAGATCGTCGCCGTAACGGGCGATGGCGTGAACGACGTACCCGCCTTGCAGGCGGCCGACATCGGGATCGCCATGGGCGGGCGGGGCACCCGGAGTGCGCGCGAGGCCGCGGCCATCGTATTGCTGGACGATAACTTCCGCACGATCGTCCAGGCCATCGCCGAGGGCCGTCAGTTGTTCCGGAATCTCCAATTGAGCTTTCTGTACATCCTGCTGATGCACATCCCGTTGGTCATCACCGCCACCGTGATTCCGCTGGCCGGCTATCCCATCCTGTATCTGCCCATTCACATCGTCTGGTACGAAACCATCATTCATCCGACGGCGCTGCTCGTGTTTCAGGAACTGCCCGCCACGGGTCCCCTCGAACGGGTTCAGCGCCAGCCCGCCGCCCGGTTCTTTTCGGTGGCGGAGTGGTGCCTGATCGCGGTGATCGGCGCGCTGCTGACGGGTCTGGTGATCGCCTGTTACCAACGCAGTCTGGCGCCGGGACAAGACATCGAGCATGCCCGTGCGATGGCAATGGTCGTGCTGACCTGTGCCAGCGCCGCCGCAACGGCCATGCTGAGCGGCCTCCGCACCAAGGCCGCCTGGGTGATGACCGTGGCAACACTGGGAACGACCGCGCTACTCGTGCAGATTCCTGGCCTCGCCGCTCATCTCAATCTCCGGCCGCTGCATGGTGACGACTGGTTACTCGCGATGCTGGGCGGCGTGCTTGCCGTCGCTGTGCCTCTCGTGGGGTATCGGGGGGCGGCGGGCCTGGTGAGCCGACTGCGGCGCTTCCTCGCCGGTCGCCCTGAGTCGGGAGGAATGCCCGTGCCCGCGGTCGGCGCGGTCCCGTCCCTGACGCGCTACGCCTGGTGGTCGATCGCTGCGGCAGTCACCACCATGGCGCTGAAGGTGTTCGCCTACCTCCTGACCGACTCTGTCGCGTTGCTGTCGGATGCCGCCGAATCCCTGGTCAACCTGACCGGAGCGGTATTTGCGTTGTTCATACTCAAGGTGGCCGATCAACCGGCGGACGAGAAGCATCCGTTCGGTCATGGCCGCGCAGAATACTTCTCCAGTGGCTTCGAGGGCGCGCTGATCCTGGTCGCGGCGGGCGGGATCGTCTGGGCCGCCAGCGACCGGCTGCTCCACCCGGCGCCATTGGCCGCGCTGGACATCGGGCTTTGGGTCTCAGCCGGGGCGACCGCCATTAACGGCTGGGTCGCGCGCAGCCTGCTGCGCGCCGGAAAGCGGTTCGGCTCGATCACGCTCGAGGCCGATGGCCAACACCTGATGACGGATGTCTGGACGACCGTCGCAGTACTGGGCGGCCTGGGCGGCGTCATGCTGACCGGCTGGACCTGGCTGGATTCCGCTATCGCGCTCCTGGCGGCAGTGAATATTCTGGGAACGGGCACCCAGCTGATCCTCCGCTCGCTCGCCGGGCTCCTGGGGCATCCGCTGCCCGCCGGTGAGCGCGCCGCGATCAATACGGTGCTGGACCGCTATCGCCGGGACGGAATTCAGTTTCACGATCTGCGAGCGCAGATCGCTGGCGCCCAGCGTCTGATCACCCTGCATGTCCTCGTGCCGGGTGCCACGAGCGTGCAGCAGGGCCATGATCTACTCGAGCGTTTGGAATCCGACATCCATGCCGTCATTCCGAATCTCCTGATCGTTACGCACCTGGAACCCGTCGAGGATCCGCTGTCGTTCCAACACCCGATCATCGAATGAGTCCGGGCACCAGGCGCTACGGCAGATGCGATGCAGGGACGAGATGTCGACGCGGCGAGCGCAATCGCTGATTCAGCGGACGCATTCGTCCAAAGCGAGAGGACAGCCTCAGGGTTGGAAAGCCCTTATTGCGGTCACGCGCAGGCTTGATCCGCCGGGCGATGACGGGCCGCGGCTCACCCGCGGCAGCGCGCCGGATCCGGACGAGCTACAACGACCGGCAGGTGCCTTCGTGACAGCTTCCAGGCTCGTGCTGCCGTGCCGCGGCTTCTGGTTCGGTCACCAGAGTCGCCGGCGTTTCCGACAGTAAAGAGCCAAGCAACGCACCGAGACGCAGATCCTTGACATGTCCGAAGGCGGTTTCCCGAATCCGCCCCGTACGATCGATAACCACCAGTGACGGCGTGCCCTCCAGCTGGTAAGCACGCATTGTGTGCGGGATCACGCCGGTCGTTGCCGGGCGATCCGCGCCGATCGGAATGCGCAGCCGGTATTCGTGAATGAACGCCTTCAGCGCGACTGGCGTCATTGCTTCGTGGTGCTCGAACACGGTGTGCAGGCCGATCACCGTAACCCCGTGCAGATGGAAGTGGTCGTGGACGGCTTGCGCCTGGGGCAGTCCATGGCTGACGCAGCCTGGGCAGAGCATCTGGAAGGCATGCAGCACTACCACCCGCCCGTGGAGCGCGGCGAGCGATAGCGGCTCGGAGGTGTTGAACCAGTGGCTGACGTCCAGTGGCGGCGCCGAGGGATAGTCGGTAGGCATCGTCGGTCTCTCAGGTCGAGCGTGATACTACGGCATGCTATTCAGCTCGATCCGATACGACAAGCCGCTGAGCCGCGCCGTAACCTTTGTTCAGTGCTTGCCGATTGCCTTCCACGCCGGCAAAGTGGATGCAGATCTTTCTGGAGCAGCGTGTCATGTGTGGACGCTTTGCGGTGGCGCAAACCCGCTTCGAGCGGATCGAGCAGATTCTCGGAACGGAATTCCCCGAACGTGCGCCGCGTTACAACATCGCGCCGACACAGACGATCGCGGCCATCCGCCAGGCTGATCACGGCGGCTACGTGATGGAGGATTTCCGCTGGGGGCTGGTGCCATTCTGGGCCAAGGACTCCAAGTTGCCCTACAGCACGTTCAACGCGCGGATCGAGACCGTCGAGACCAAACCCGTGTTCCGGGGCCCGCTCAAGAGCCGCCGCTGCCTGATCCCGGCCTCGGGCTGGTATGAATGGAAAACGGAAGCGGGCAAGAAGTGGCCGTCCTATTTCACCAGTGCGGGAGATGAGGGCCTCGCCCTGGCCGGGTTGTGGGACACCTGGCATGCGCCGGATGGCTACACCCTGCGTTCCTGCACCATCTTGGTCGGGCCGGCGAACGAACGGGTGTCAACGGTGCATGACCGTATGCCGCTGATCCTGCCGGACAATGCTTACCGGATCTGGCTCGATCCCGCGGCGCCGCTCGATGCGATCCGTGCGTTGCTACAACCCTTCGACGCCGACCAACTGCGCGGCTGGCCAGTCACGCCGGCCGTGAACCACGCCCGGAACGACTATCGCGAACTGATTGCACCAATCGCCTGAAGCAGGCCGGCGCGGGTCAATTCCTCCGGCGTCAATACATAACGCTGCTTCTCACCGGGGGAGCCACAGGTCCCCAGAACCCCAGTGGGCGTCGCGCGTCAGGCCACTGGAGTCCCGTATTCGCGGAAATGGCAGGCAGCGTGTGAATCACGAACTCGAAGCCTGCGTGCGATCGCCCTGGCCGTGTTGGTTACTTCTGATAAACCCCCGTGATCATGCAGCTGACAGACCAATCCCAGTCGACCGCGGTGCAGGTAAGGACTTCGTTCTGCGGAAGAGCCAGTCCGGGCGAGAATAGCCCTCCACTGCTCAGCGCGAACGAACTGCCAACGACCGGTCCCCAGGTTTCCATGAGAACAAAGTACCCGGTACTGGGCGTGGTAAAGAAGGCGGCCGAACCGCCAGCCGGAACCTCAACCGCCGCACTCATGATTTCGCCCGTGAGCGTCGACTGATATACCCTGGGGCCAGTTCTCACATCTGCGGCCCGAGCGGCCGTCGGTACGCACAGCATCATCACGATCGCCAATATCGTCAGCAGTTTGACGGAAACCGCTGCAGCGTATTCCTGGGTGGGATGTCTGACCAAGGCGCTGCTGACCGATTGGGCGTGCCGAATTTTTGTTGAAGTGTTCATGACTCATCTCCCTGTCTGATGTCTGCCGCAGTGCGGCAGCCAAAAGAAAAAGCCGAACTCCCTGTTACGACCTTCACGATGGTCGCCGTCGGTAGCTCGGCTGTCCTGGGTCGCCAGGACCCGTGGCTTTCCGTTCCTACCTTTCGATAGGTTTGGCTATTCTCCACGGAAAAGCGTACTGCGGCGCAACCGTATGTTTCTATGCGTACGGTTTCCCAGGCAGGTCTGCCTATTGACCGGGTCGCCAAGACGTCTTCGTTTCCGGTAACGTGTCAGTGGAAAAAGTCGGGGCCGCGGGTGCCCCAGCATCAGACCGGCGCGGCGTGCGTATTCCCGATAGATGACGGGAGCGCCGTTATGTGATGCTGGGCAAGTAGGCTAGGGGATACCTTTCTCGCGGTTCCGAAAACGTGGTCGAACATCGCGCACGCGTCGCGCGGGATTGCCCCAGGCCCTGCGGGCTGCCGTGTTCTGGAACCGAACCCCGGAAGGGCGGAAGCGCAGCGCTCGCGCGAGGGGTGAGCCACGGCTTGCACGGAGCCGGAATTCCTTATCCCGCAGCAAAGGCCGTTAGTCAGTTGATCGGGCCGACTTGCAAATCGGTTGCCCGCCGATAGGGACACGACGAAACATCATCATGAAAATGCACTGGTTGCTGGTCTTCATACCGATTGCTTTCGGCCTCGATCATTTCGGCGTCAACCCGATCATCGTTTTCGCCGCATCTGCCGCGGCGATCATTCCGCTTGCCAGTCTGATGGAAGAAGCGACGGAGGCGCTGGCGCACTATCTCGGTCCGACTTACGGGGGGCTCTTGAGCGCGACGATGGGGAATGCGCCGGAACTGATCATCGGCATTTCCGCGCTGCGGAATGGCTTGATCGACGTTTTGAAAGGCTCGATCGCCGGTTCGGTGGTCGGAACCCTACTCTTCGGCCTCGGTATCACGATCATTGCGGGTGGGCTGCGCAAACCGGTCCAGACTTTCGACCGGGACATGGTGGCCATCAACAGTGCCTTGCTGATGCTGGCGACCTTCGGGCTCGTGATCCCGGCGGTGTTCACCTTCAGTGCCAAAGTCGATCAGGAGATCAGCCTCGAAATCTCGATCGTACTGTTGGTGATCTATTTCGCCAGCATGGCCTATACCCTCATGACCAGCCGTTCCCCGCTCGGGAAAAGCGGCGTCTCAGCCGCTCTGAAGGAAAAGGGTGAAGAACAGCCCGAGGTTGCGGATCCCGTTCCGGACTGGAGCCGTAATCTGGCGCTGGGGGTTCTCGCGGCCGTGGCCGTCGCGCTGGCGTTCGTCAGTGACTTGTTGACGGGCGCCCTCCAGCCGGCGGCCGATGCCATGGGTTTCACCCCGGTCTTCGCCGGCGTCTTTCTGCTGGCGATGGTCGGCAACGTCCCTCAGTACATGAACTCGGTGTCGTTCGCCGCGAAGAACCGCATGACGCTGGCTTTGTCCGTGAATCTTGGGTCCACGACGCAGCTGGCCCTGATGGTGGCACCGCTGCTGGTGATCAGCGGCTCCCTGATGGGATTGCCGATGAACCTGTTGTTCTCGCAGTTCGAATTGGTCGGGATCGTGTTGTCGGTGATCATTGCCCGCAGCCTGATCGGGGACAACACCTCGACCTGGCTGGAGGGCGTGATGCTGGTCGGCGTCTACGCGATGCTCGGCGTCGGCTTTTTCTATGCACCGCCGACCTGACCGGCCTGACTACGCTACTGCGGGTCCGATACGGACGTCAGGACGGCCGCCAGGTTTTCCGAACGATGGTATACGGTGAAGGCGGAAACCTCCCTGCTTTCCACCGCAGCGACGATGCCGGTCCCGGGACTGAGGAACAGGTACTGGGTCGTGTCGACGTCGGCCGGTCCGATCGTGCCGCGGGCCGCATAGCGGACGAGAGCGGCATCGTAACGCCCCGCCGGCACCGTCACCTGATAGGCACCGAGGTACGCTACGGCAACCTTCAGCGATCCCGAATAGAGCAGGCGATCGGACTGTTCCAGATCGAATGCCTGGACGCTCAGCGACGCCTCGCGCTGCTCGCCCGGAATCATGCCTTTGACCAGGAATGGCCGTGGGGGACTGTATCGGGCGGCCACACCGTCCCCGAAATCGTCGACAGCGGAAACTGCCAGACTCCCATCGGCGAGCTCGACGAGCCGCCTCACTTCGCGTTTGCCGAGCCGGTGCTGCCATAGACGGTTGCCCTGGGGGGCAGGCGACGCCGCGATCTGGTGAATCTCGGTCTGCTTGGAATGCTCGGCATCCAGCAGGCGATAGGTCATGGTGCGATCTGCCGGTGCCAACAGTGCCGCCGGATTATCCAGACGCTGCGCCGCCACGGGTGATCCGACGACACCCTGGCCCAGCGCGCGCTGAAGCAAGCCCTGTTCTTCCTTATCCAGCGCTGGCCGGGGTGTTTCGGCCTGGGCATACGAAGCGTAACAACCGGATAGCTCGGCGATACATAGCACCGCGGCTTTCGCAGGTTTCGTTAGCGGCCACGTCATTCAGGGCTCCGCGTCTCGAGGCCGAAACGGATCGGGTTCATCGCAATGCCTTCAGTTCCCGGTGGCCGGCAGGGCCACTACAAGCCTTGGTCGAGCGAAAACATGGGTACCCCCTCCTTGCCGATCGAGCACAGCCGACAGTGGAGGCCATCTGCGCCGCGCCTCGGCACACTCACCGCCTTTCCGCACAGCGGCGGAAGAAACGGTGATCGCAAGCGTGCAGCTTGCGGTGCCCGACTTAACTTTGCAATCGGGTGGTGGCGGGGATGGATCCACGGCGGACTCCGGATGGCCCTTACCCCTCGTGTACCGGAAATCCCTACACGGAGTGAACCCTTTGGCGAAAAACAGGCATTCAATAGATACGGATCCGCGAAATTTGCGCCACGGCGGTGGCGAACTCCGCGATTCAAAGCCCTTCCCCGGCGGCGGACCCTATCTCCCGAGGGTGGGATGACATTCACCTATCAGCGAAATGATGATGATCAATCACCTGTCCAGCCGCTCCAGACGTCTCTTCATCCGATGTGCCGCCATGGCGGCGATGTTCGCTTTCGGCTCCGCTTCGGCCCAGCTTCTGAACCGCGGCGGCGGGTTGATCTACGATACGCAACTCAAGGTCACCTGGTTGCAGGACGCCAATTACGCCCGCACCTCGGGCGCTCACCCCACTGGCCGGATGACATTCAAGCAGGCGCGGGCCTGGGCTGCCAGCCTGGCCTATTTCGACACCGTGCGTGGTGTGACCCTGACCGGGTGGCGCCTGCCGAAAACGCGGCCGGTCAATGGCGTCAGTTTCGACTGGTTCGGCCTCGGTCCCGACGGTTCGGGAATGGTGAACGGGGGCAGCGACGTCGGCTACTGGATATCGGCTCCGGGCTCGGTATTCGCCGGATCCAAGGGCAGCGAACTGGCTCATCTCCACTATTCCACCTTGCGCAATCGCGGCTACTGCGGCCAGCCCGGTTTCGTCGGTACGGCGAGTTGCGACACCACGTCACCGAACCCGCTGAACATGGGTTTTGGCTGGGGCGGGACCCCTTACGTGTTCAACAATGGGCCATTTACCAATCTGGTCAGCGGCCTCTATTGGGGCGGCGACCTGCCAAGTCCAAGGACGGCCTACCCCGATCGGGGCGCTTTCGGCTTCAACTTTGGCATCGGTCTGCAGCATGCTTACGACACGAAGACGACGATGTACGTGTGGGCGGTCCGCGACGGCGATGTGACTGCCGTCACTTTACCCCCGAGCACACCGCCGCCCGCTGTTCCGGCCAATCCGACACTCTCAGTCAAGACGGCCGGCGGCAAGGGTTTGGTGACGAGCGATACCGGTGGGATCGATTGTGGCAAGTCGTGTTCCACGAGCCTGCCCGCGGGTACGGTCGTGCGCTTGACCGCGACACCGGAACCCGGCGTCGTTTTCGTGAACTGGTCCGGCGCCTGTGTCGGTACCGTGCCGGTCTGTACGTTGGCGCTCGGTGCCAGCAAATCTGTCACCGCGAACTTCAACAAGTAAATCCAGGCTCTCGCGCCCCGGCGCCGGTCGCCGGGGTAACCTCAGCTTCCCGCGGGTGGCGCCCGCCCGCGCCCCCACGGGAATGGGCGTCGCCCCATCACTCGGCGAGCGCTACGATTGGTTGGGCAGGGCGGCGCAGTCCGGCCGGCAGCAGCCAAAAGCACATTTGCGCGTTGGGTCGGGGCGCTTCGCAACTTTTCACGCCTCTCTAACGGGAGCGGTCCGGGAGGCCGATACACGCCGTGAATCCGTCCGTGGAGGCTAGCCTGCGGGTTCCCTCCCGCAGACGGTCTCGCCCTCCCGGCCCCGCGCCGGCTACCGCGCGAGGCGGGGTGAATGGTCACGGGCGCTTCGTCCACCCCCGAAAAATCTCCAGCCACAGCTTCTCGCTGGACTCCGGTGACGCTGTCCGGCACCATCGTAGGCGTAATCCATATGTGCATGTCCTTGTGGTCCCGGTTGCAGGTCGGGATGATGCGGCCGCGCGCCGCAACGCCCGTTCGGCAAAGCCGGTCGGAACCGGTCCGGCGCGCCGACTGCCGGGTATCTACAACCAACGCCAACGTGACAGCCAGGGAATGAGTGAAGGAACAAAGCCCGCGCGAGTCCACTCGCAGGTCGGCCGTGGGCGGCAGGGGAGCCGGCCCGCTCTGCTCGCGTGGTGCGCAGGGGCTGGTGGCTGGAGTTGGCGCCGATGGGCGACGCTGCGCCCGGCGCACGCGGCCGCCGCCGCCCTTTGTCTGTCAGCCAGTGCCGAAGTGTCCGGCGCACAGGGTGCCTGGACCGCCAAGACCCACGGGACCCTGTTCTACACCGACGACGTCGGTGTGTTCTCGGCCACGCGGCGGCTGTCGCTCGACAACGATCCGACCCAGCCGGCGCTCGATAACCGCCTGACCGGGCAGGGCAGCGACGTCGTGTTCGAGCCGATGCTCGATGTCGCGCGGTCCTTCACGAACGCCTACGGAACGACGACACTCGACCTGCGTGGACAAGGGTTCGTCTACTTCGACCAGTCGGTCTACAGCCACGGCACGCTGCGTGTGCAGGCCAAGCAGGCGTTCTCGGACAAAACCGCGTTGCTGTTCCGGTACTACTATGCGCCGGATCTTTACCTCGGCGAAAACGTTGTGCGGGTGCCGCGCGACCCTGAAGAAATCCGTGCCGAGCGGCCGGGTGGCGAAGAGTCCGGGCCGGTTCCGCTCGCCGCCGAACGCGTCACCAGCCAGATTGGCATGCTCCGGGTCGATCAGGAGCTGACCACGGGCATCGGGCTGCGCCTGCTGGGCCGGTGCGGCACGCGCCGCTACAACGACACGTTCCGGCAGCGGGATCTGAACTTCTGGACGCTTGGACCGCACGTCGTGTGGACGCTCGCCGAGGCCATCACGCTGACCGTCGGATACCATTACGAGAAAGGTACGGCCAACGGGGCGAACCAGCCGTTGCTCGCGGACGATGTGTCCTACGTCAACAACTATGCCTCCACGGAACTGGAGATCGAGTTCGCCGAGCGCTTCACGCTGATGTCCGGACTGCATTTCGAGCGCAATGACTGGACCAGCAGCCTGGTTGGTGACGAGCGCAACGGGGCGTTCGAGACGGTCTGGCAGGGGGAACTCCTGTTGACCTACCGCCTCAGTGAGGAAGCGAAGTTTTATGGCGGCGTGCAACATTCGAACCGCTCGGAGAACGTTCGGGCGGGTTCGGTACCGAACACCAACGTCGCCGTCGGTGTTCAGGCGAGCTTCTGACCGGGTTCCGAGTCGCTCAGGGCTTCCCCAAATGCCGGGAGGCATCGCCTCGATCCGAGGTCACAAAGGTTCGCACCGGTGAGGTGGGGCGCAACCGCGTTCTGCCCGGTCGGCTCCGGAGCAAGCCAGTGCGGTGTTCGTCGAGTGGCCCCAAGCGCTACGCCGGTCGCGGCGGGACTCCTTGGTCCAGGATGGTTTCCAGCTGGGACAGGCGCACCGGCTTGACCAGATGCCAGTCGAAGCCCGCCGCGGTGGACGCGGCCGCATCGGCAGCCGTCCCGAAGCCGGTCATCGCGATCAGCGTCAGATGCTCGAGACGGGGCTGGCTGCGCAAGCGGCGGGCGACCTCGAGGCCGCCGAGGCGCGGCATCCTCAAGTCGAGGATGACGACATCGAAAGGAGCCTCCGCGACGATTGCGAGCCCCGCCTCGCCATCGTAAGCGGCTCGGACCGAGTGGCCCTGTTCGGTAAGGAGAAAGGCCAGCGTGTCGGCGATTTCCCGCTCGTCATCGACGATCAGAATGCGCCGGCGCGCCGGCAACCCGCGGGTTTCGGTCTCCGCCATCGCGGGAGGTTCTGACGCCAAGTCGGCCCGTGGCAGGCTGACTACGAACCGGCTACCCCGCCCCAGGCCGTCGCTGAACACCTCGATGCTGCCGCCGTGCAGTTCGATCAGTTGCTTGGCCAGCGCCAGTCCGACGCCCAGACCACCGTCTGACCGATGGTGCACTGGCTTGGCCTGGCTGAACATTTCGAACACGTAAGGGATCATGGTGTCTGCGATGCCAATGCCGGAATCACGGACTTCGACCACCACGTTCTCACCCTCACACCGCAGATCCAATTCGATCCGTCCCCCCTCCGGCGTGTACTTCAGGGCGTTGTGGACCAGATTGTCGAAGATCTGCACCAGTCGCACGGCATCGCCTTCGGCCCGGACGACTTGAGGGGGCATTGCCAGAGTCAGGGACTGTCCTTTCGCCTCCGCCCCCGATCGATGGTCCTCCACGACGCCGCTCAGCAGTTCTCCCAGATCGAGAACCTGCCTGGACAGCGTAATCTTGCCGCGCGACACGCGCGCCACGTCCAGCAGTTCATTCACCAGACAGACGAGATGCGCGCTCTGTTTCTTGATGATCGCCGTGGCCCAGCGCACCAGGGCAGGGTCTTCGACGCCCCTGCCTTCGAGGACGTCGGCGGCCGACACGATCGGGGCCAGCGGATTGCGCAATTCATGGCCCAACATGGCCAGGAATTCATCCTTGCGCCAAGCGGACTCGCGCAGTTCCTCGGCCTGACGCGTCAGTTCCTGTTCGATGCGCTTGCGTTCTGAAATGTCCCGGACCGACGACCACAAGCCGCTGGCACGGCCCGCCACGTCGCGCGATAAATAGGTTCTCAACTCCACCGGTACGACCCGGCCGTCCTTGGCCCGATAGGCCGTTTCGTAGACCTCGGAATAGCCCTGCGGAAAAATCTGTTCGCGCAGGATGCGGTCGTCGGCAGCTCGCCATGCGTCCGGTGTCAACTCAACCAGCGTCAGTCTCGCGAGTTCCTCGGCGGTAAATCCCAACAGCTCGGCGAAGGGTTGGTTGAACTCGAGTATCCGCGTCTCGAGATCGGTCCGGACGAAGCCGTCGCGGAGGCTTTCGTGCATGAGGCGGTAATTGTCCTCGTTGCGCTTCAGTGTGCTGACGTCGATCATCGCCACGCGACAGGTCTCGCCGACGGTGTCGAGCAGCGCGGTCAAGTGCAGGTGGATCGGTGGCACAGCGGGGAGGGGCTGCACCGCAACCGTGATCGAGTGCTCGCCACGGCTTTCGAAGACGCGGGTCATGAAGCCATTGAACGGCGACAAAGACGATCCCGTCATGAAGGCGCTCAGCCGCGTTTTCTTGAGCTCCTCCCGCGCTGCGCCCAAGAGGCGGGAGGCGGACAGATTGCACTGGCGGATTGCGCCCGAACAGTCGAGGGTCAGATAGCCTGCAGGCGCCAGTTCGTACAAATCGGTGTAGTGCTCGCGGTCGGCCTCGATCCGCACGCCGGTCTCCTGCAACGCAGCATTCTGCATTTCCAACTCGATTTGGTGGACCTGGAGGTCATGCAGCAGCTTCCGAATGTCCGCATCGCTCGAGCCCACGGCAAGTTCCGAGTTTGAGTTTGATGTCACTGTGGTATCCATTAAGAAGTTGTCCCCGAGCCTCAAGCATAGCCTCGTTGTGGGAACGGAGACCCCGTCTGGTCAAACCGACAGGTCGTGTGCCCATCGGCCACCTGTTGGGCGCGCGTCGGTTCCGCGTTTCTGCTTTCTGAAAGGGCCGTTAACTCGCGGCTTCGCGTAGCTGGGCCTCGAGGGTCTTGGCGACGGTGATGTCGGCGAACGTGATCACGACGCCATCGATCACGTTTTCGGCTGTGCGGTAAGGCATGATCCGAACCGTGAACCAGCGTCCGTCGCTGGTTGGGACATCCTTGGCGGAGAACACCAGCGTACGGAGTACTTCCTCGGCATCGGCGTACAACTCGGGGTAGTTCAGGTCGCTGACGATATCGCTCAATGGTCGTCCGGCATCGCTGGGAATCAGCTTGATGATCCGGCTGGCCGGAACGGTGAAACGCCGGATGTGCAGTGCGCTGTCCAGGAATACCGTCGCAATTTCGGTGCTGTTCAGCAGGTTGGTCATGTCGTTGCTGGCTCGCGAAAGATCGTCGATCTTCGATTGCAACTCGGCATTGACCGTCTGGAGTTCCTCGTTCAAGGACTGCATCTCTTCCTTTGATGTAGTCAGTTCCTCATTGGTCGATTGCAGTTCCTCATTGGTCGATTGCAGTTCCTCGTTGGCCGACTTGAGTTCTTCCTGGGAACTCTGCATCTCTTCGCGTGTGGTCTGGATGGTCACGCGGAGTTGCTCGACCTCCTGCTCCAAGGCGGCCTCCCGCGCACTGCGCCGTGACGACCGGCGTGGTGCCATCACGGTCTCCAGCGTCGGTTCGGCGCGTTCGTGGAACACGATCATGACCATGCCGCGCAGTGGCTCCGGCTGCTCCAGGGGCTCTATCGTCAACGTCACGTAACGCGTTCCCTGAGGCGCATCCAGCTTGAGATCCGGCACGGTGAGGGTCGTTTTTTGTCGCAGCGCGTGCTGGAATGCCTGCGTCAGGTCGAAGCGCAACGGCTCGCGCGCCATCGCGTAGATGTTCCAGTTGGCCCTGCCCGACGCCGGCTCAAGGTAGTTTCCGGTCCGGCCGTTGATGTACAGAATGTCACCTTGATGCGTGGTGAGGACAGCGGCCGGGGCGTGGCGCCGCAACAGTACCTGATCGGCCAGTGTCTGAAGATTGGCGGTGTGCGCGAGCGGCGTTACTTGGGGCAGCACCGCTTGCGGCGTGGCCATCGGACTGGTGGGGAATTCGATCGTCCCGATGCGGGGTGTTCCAACGTTCCGCTGAAACAGGCGTGCCTTGCCCTCGATGGGTGTGAACAGGTCGCTGAATGCGCCGATGGTTTCCGCACTGCCGAGAAGCAGAATTCCGCCAGGGTTCAGGCTGTAGTGGAACAGCGGTACCACCTTTTTCTGGACCTCGGCAGTGAAATAGATCAGCAGATTGCGGCAGACCAGGATGTCCAGTTTGGTGAACGGTGGGTCGGACAGCAGGTTCTGCGGTGCGAAGATCACGAGTTCCCGTATCTCTTGCGATATACGATAGCCGCGCGGGTCGGTAACGAAAAAGCGGGCCAGCCGTGCAGGCGAGATGTCCGCGGCGGCCTTCTTGGGATAGACCCCGCGTCTTGCCGCTTCAATAGCCTCGGCATCCAGATCGGTGGCATAGATCTGCATGGACACGGGCTGCTCCGGGTGCTGCGCCTCCAGCGCTTCCTTCAGTACGATCGCGAGCGAGTAAGCCTCTTCGCCGGTCGAGCAGGCGGGCACCCAGGCACGCAGGTTGGTGCCGGGAGGCAGGGCTTCCAGCACCCGTGGCAGTGCCAGTGTCTTGAGCGCTTCCCATACCTCCGGATCACGGAAGAAACCGGTCACGCCGATCAGCAACTCCCGGAACAGCAACTCGAGTTCCTGAGGGTTCTCTCGCAAAAATCGAACGTAGTCGGAGATGCGGGCGAGCGCATGGACGCCCATGCGCCGTTCGATACGGCGGTAGAGGGTCGTCTTCTTGTACTGGGAGAAGTCGGCGCCAGTGTGCGAACGCAGCAGGATCAGGATCTTGGCCAGAGCGCTGGAACTGGGTTCTTCGTGCTCTTCCCCTGCCTGGTCACCGTGACGCAGCGTCGCCAACAACTTCACAGGGAGTTCGTCCGCCGGGGCGATGATGTCGGCCACCCCGGCGTCGATGGCGCTGCGCGGCATGCCGTCGAACTTGGCCGAGGCCGGGGTCTGGACTCCGGTAAGCCCGGCCTTGCCCTTGATGGCTCTAAGCCCTTGCGTGCCATCCGAACCCATACCGGACAGGATCACGCCAACGGCAGAGTGCCCGCAGTCCTCCGCCAGCGCCCGGAAGAAGAAATCGATCGGGAGACGCAGGCCCCGGGACTCGGTCGGTTCGAACAAGTGCAGCACGCCGTGCAGGATCGATAGATCCCGGTTTGGTGGGATGACATACACATGATTTGGGGCGACCTTCCATCCTTCGCTGGCCAGGGCCACCGGCAAGGCGGAGCCACGTTGCAACAGCTCCGGCAGCATGTTGCTGTGCGTCGGATCCAGGTGCTGGACGACGATGAAGGCGCAGCCGCTGTCGGTCGGTACATGCTGCAAGAACGCTTGCAGCGCCTCCAGGCCGCCGGCCGAGGCACCGATGCCGACGATCGGAAAGCGAGTCTGTTCGGGGTCGACGGTCTCCTTCCGCAGCGTCGCGGTGGATTCCGCCGCGGCGGGGGTGCGCCGTTTTCTTGTGGCCATGATGCTGTGGGAGCGAATTCGTCCATGAGGATTGAGCTGCCGAAGCGGTCCGGCTTCAGCATTGCCCTGAACCTTAGCGGTCCGGCTTCAGCATTTCCCTGAACCTTGCGCCTCGGCGGCGCGCAAGTCAATGGAAATCAGTAGGAGCCGCGGCCGCGGCGATCATGGCCCGCCTCATCTTCCGCGAGGCCGCTTGCAAGCGGAGAGGAATGAACGCCAGAGCGAAAGTCGGCGACTTAGCCGTTGGCCTCGCGATACGAAACCATCCGCTGCCGGTCTTCGTCCCAGAGGTTCGAGCGGAAACAGCCGACGATTTCCCCCAGCGCCAGGGAGGTGGTCGCCGGCGACTGCAGTTCGGGGATGGCCGCCATGGCTTCCGGTAGCCGATAGAACGGAATCCTGACATTGAGGTGGTGAATGTGGTGATAGCCGATGTTGCCGGTGAACCACTGCATCACGCGGTTGAGCTGCATATAGCTCGACGATTCGAGCGCGGCCCGGTAGAACGACCAGGCCTCGGGCGACAGCACGATCATCCGCTTGAAGCTGTGCTGGGCGAAAAACAGGTAGCCGCCGAGCGCGGACGCGATCGTCATCGGCAGCAGCACGACGAAGAACGCGGTGTCGAAACCGCCGAACACCCACAGGACCGCGATCAAGCCGAAATGGGCGGCCAGGGACAGGGCCGAGTCCCAGTGACGGGACGGATCGGATACCAGCGGCAGCACGCAGATATTCAGCAGGAAGATCGTTACATAGCCGAACAGAACCGTGAGCGGATGTCGCTCTACACGGTAGCGGGCACGCTCCGCCGGCGTCGCCGCGCGCCACATGCGGGTCGTCATGACCGGGAACGACCCGATGCCCGAGCCTTCGATCTGGCCGACATGGCCATGGTGGTAGTTGTGGCTCTTGCGCCAGGACGCGGACGGTGTGAGGGCAAAGGCCGCGTAAATCTGGAACAGCACGCGCGCGATGCGCGAATCGCGCAGGATCGCCCCATGCATGAAGTCGTGATAGGTGATGAAGGAGCGCACCATCAGCAGGGCGCCCAGCAGGGATAGCGCCGCTCGGAGCGGCCACGCGGGTGCGAGTCCCGCCCCGGTCAGTACGAGCCCCAGTAAGGTGAAGGTCGACAGCACTTGCCACCAACTCTCCGGCACTGATTCCGCGGCGAAAGGCAGGGTGGCCTTCAGGAGTTCCCGCCCCAGCCGAATATCGGCACTGTGCTCGGGTAACTCGCCCGCCGCGGACGACTCGCCGGGTCGTTCGTCGTCGTATTGCCTATTGCTCATCAGGATGACCCCTCGGCGTCCCCGCTTCGCAACGACGGACTCGGCGCTGGAAAACGGACGCGCGCGTTCAGCTTGCCCCGGCGAAAAAATAATCCGCCGTGACGGGCTTTGTCAAAGCTTTACGCGCCTGTCTGGGCAGGGGGCTCTCGTGCGCCAGCCCCCGTTTTAGGGCGCCATTGTGCTGCGCCGGAGAATGGGCCTTCAGGTCGACAGATCGGGTTCGGGCAGCCGGCTGAAGACATCGCGTACGCCGGCGCTCCATTCACCGCTCAGCGCCATGAAATACGGATCTCCCACGTCGAAGCGGCGGCGCATCCGGACCCGCAGACTGTCGCGCTCGTAGCACAGCAGGTCGATCGGCATGCCGACGGACAGGTTGCTGCGCATCGTGGAATCGAAGGACACCAGCACGCACTTCGCAGCATCGGCCAGCAGTGTCGATGGCGTGATGACCCGGTCGATGATCGGCTTGCCGTATTTGGCTTCGCCGGTCTGGAAGTACGGCGTCGAATCGAGGGCGGCTTCGATGAAGTTGCCCTCGGCATAGATCCGGAATAGCCGCATCGGCTCACCGGCGATCTGTCCGCCGACGATGAAGGACGCGTTGAATCCGCCGCTGCCGGACAGATAGGGACCGTCCCGCCGGTCGACATCGCGCATGGCGTCCGAAACCAGCGTGGCGACATCGAACAGGGTGCGGGCGGTCCAGACACTGGGACCGTCGGTCCCGCCGCGCTGTCGCAGCAAGCTGATGACGGCCTGGGTCCCGGCCAGGTTGCCGGAACTCAACAGCACCAAGACCCGGTCGTCATGACGTTCGAAGACCGTCATCTTGCAGAAGGTCGCGAAGTTGTCGACCCCGGCGTTCGTCCGTGAGTCCGAAGCGAACACCATGCCTTCCTTGAGCAGGATGCCAACACAGTAGGTCATTGCTCTCTCCTGGACTATCAAGATGCGCCGGTGGCGGGTGCCGCACACGGTGCCCGGTAAATTGTGATGCAAGCCCCGGCGGCTTCGCGTACTGTAGCAGGGCGCGACATCACCTCGGCCAAGACGTCATTATTGCGCGGCGCCCGTATCGGCGCACGCCATGTGCCGCTGCCCGTACCCGTGCTCAAACGGGAAGCCGGGAACTTCGAGTCGCTGCGCCTCCCGCCGTGATCCCCTTTCAATCCGTCTGCATTCCGAGGAGCAACGGCATGTTTATCAGAATTGGTTTCGAGATTTCCTATTCATTTCCGCAGCCGACGGAAATGATCCTGATGCTGTACACGCATCCGAGTCGAGCGCCGTCATTGGTGAGTCCGGAGCGGCTGGTCTCGACCCCCGCGGTGATCATCGAGGACTTCTTTGACGTCTACGGCAATCGCTGCGCGCGGACCTTCTGCTCGTCGGGCCACCTGCGATTGAGGTCCGATGCGATCGTTGCTGACGACGGCCTCCCGGATCCGGTCGTCCGCGACGCGCAGCAGCACCGCGTGCGCGAACTGCCCGCGGACACGTTGCTGTACCTGCTGGGGAGCCGCTACTGCGAGATCGAGAAACTCAGTGAGTTCGCCTGGCAGCAGTTCGGCCAGGGGCCGACCGGCTGGGACCGCGTGCAGGCCATCTGCGACTGGGTGCACCACCACGTCGTGTTCTCACACGAAGCGGCCCGCTGCGACAGGACGGCCTATGACACCTTCATCGATCAACGCGGTGTCTGCCGCGACTACACGCACCTGGCCATCGCGTTGTGCCGCTGCATGGGCATTCCGGCGCGCTATGCCACCGGTTACCTCGGTGACATCCAGGTTCCGGTGGAGCCGCCGATGGACTTCAGCGCCTGGTTCGAGGTGTTCCTCGGCGGGCAGTGGCATACCTTCGATGCGCGTAACAACCAGCCGCGTGTCGGGCGAATTCTGATGGCTCGCGGGCGCGATGCCGCGGATGTCGCCCTGACCACCACCTTCGGTAGCCACCGTCTGGAGGAGTTCACGGTCCGGACCTATCAGGTCTCGGATGTCGACCCTCTCCGCGAGATCGGGACCTGACCGGCAAGCCACCCGCCTTGGAGCGCTCCGGCCGAGCGCAGCAGTGCCGCTGGCGCGGGTGTGACGCGATCGAAAGCTCGTTACGGTTGGCCAGCGCGGATCGTCCGTTTTTTTCAGCGTTCCGTTACCCCTTTTTCTTTTGGCAAAAAAGGGGTTTCCGATCCGGGCGGAAAGCTGATGGAAAATTTAAGTGGACATTCATGGTCTGGCAGGTTACCGTGACCCCAGTTTGTCGCGGCGCGATTTTTATTTCGCGTCGAGGATCCGGAATATACCTTTCAGTCTCTGCCATTCGGCACCTGCTAGTCCCGCCTCCTCCTGCTCCCTCGTGTTTTTCCCTACCTTGGGTCAAACGCGGACGAAAGCCTAAAGGGTTTACGCTTCAAACAGTTACCATCCGGTAACGGTGTCTTTATTCAAACTAGTCGGTACTTATATGAGCAAGAAACTCTACGTTGGCAACCTGAATTTTGCGGTTACCAATCATGATCTGGAAGGGATGTTCAGTCCTTTTGGCGCAGTGCAATCAGCCAATGTCATCACCGAGCGGGATACCGGGCAATCGAAAGGTTTCGGTTTCGTCGAAATGGCCAGCGCCTCGGACGCCAATGCCGCGATCACCGCGCTGAACGGCAAGGACATGGACGGCCGCAACCTGACCGTCAACGAAGCCCGTCCGCGCGGTGAGGGTGGCACCGGTGGGGCCTTCGGTGGCGGCGCCAATCGTGGTCCGGGCGGTCCCCGCGGTGGGTTCGGCGGCGGCCGTCGCTACTAAGCAACGCGACCGGGGGGCGATCGCGCCCCCTACGCTGGGCAGAAGCGCAAGAAGGTCGGGGTCCGATTCAATTCGGGCCTCGGCCTTTTTTTGTGCGCCGAGAGGCGGATGTCAGCCGGCGCCGACCGCGGATGAAGAGGGGGTCGTTCACTCCCCCTTCGATCGGTAACGGGAGTGGGGCCGGGGAGACGGGACCGTCTGCGGGATGGACCCCGCAGCCGAGCCTATTCGGGCATATTCATGGCGTGTCTCGTCTCCCCGGCCCCTCCCGGAACAGGATGAGTGTGAACGGCCGCGTGTCACGGTGCCTCCCGACTTGTGCGAGACCGCGCCGTGTGCGTTACGCCCGGCGAGTGCCCGGTTTTCGGCAGGATCGTCTCCAGGACGCCGAACAGGAAGCGGAAATGGAAGCCGACGCCGAGAATGACGCCGAGGTGCAGCAACTCGTGCGGTCCCACGACGCCGGGCACGAGTATGGGCATGCGCAGGAATTCCAGCAGACCGCCGACCGTGTAGGCCACGCCGCTGTAAACCAGCGGTCTGACCAGCCGGCCCCCATAGCGGCGCCACAGCACGATGCCGGAGGCGAGCCCGATCCAGCCCAGCCCCATGAACAGGGAAAGTCCAAGCCACTCCGGTATGTCCTCGAAAAAGATCGCCTTCAGCGTGATCCCGGTGATGGCCAGGCTCCAGATCAGCAGCAATACGCCCCAGCGGCCCCCGCCGGAAAACAGCAGCCAGTGGATCGGTGTGAAGCTGCCGGCAATCAGCACGAAGATGCCGGCGTGGTCCAGACGCTGGAGCACCGTGTGGCCCGTGCCCTGTGGATCGAGCAGGTGGTAGACGCCGCTCATGCTCAGCAGAAACACCGCGGAGAAAACGAAAACGGCCAGCACGAACAGCCGTGCGGCATCGCCCCTTCCCCGGCGCAACAGGTAGATGCCGGCGACGAAGTAGACGCCCGCAGCGAGCAGGTGGCTCAGCGAACTGAAGGGCTCCGAAAACCCGGGAATGGCGATGGTGGTGTCGGGCATCGTGCCTCCGTTGCAGTCATTGGGAACGCATGTTCCCATGAGGTTCAGACCGCGAGCCCGCGCATGCGCGACCGAGTCCGGGCGTCAGGGTCTGGCCCATTCCGATGGGGTGGCCGGGTGGTGTTGCCGTGCGCTGCGGTTCCCCGCGGGTCGAGGGTATCACTCCCGTTCGCCCTGCTCGGGCGGCCGGACAGGGGCGCACCGAGCACCAGAGAGTCCTCGCCGGCCGCGACCCGGGGAATCGATTGACCCGCCCGTCCCGGTTCCCGCCCCGCACGACCCGTAGTCGCCGGATGGCCCTCGCGTCTTGCATCGAACGCCCGGCCACGTCGGGAAATTACCCCATCGCAGGGAGTCACTGTGTTACCCTGCGGTAGCGGGTGTAGCGCGTTCGTAAGCCTGGACCCGTCGCGACCGGCCCGCGAACCGCGGGCGGTCATTCGAACTCCCCGTTGGGACCTGCGCCCGACGTCTGCCCCACGAGTATCGATCGATCCCTGCGCAGGCCGGCAATGGCTTCGGAGGATCGACCCCCGCGCCAACCGCCGCTGTCCCGTATGGCACCGTTCGCGCCGCCTAACCATTGGAGAGCGCCATGTTACCCACTGACTCGAAGCCGTCCGCAACGCCCGCGGGAAAGGTCGCTTTCCAACAGACCTGTGGCGCCTGCGGCTGTGTCTTTCGGGTCGAAGTGACCTGGCAACGCTCCTTTTCGTACAAGGTCACCGAGGAACAGCGCTACGCCTGCCCCGAGTGTCAGCGCGGCTGTCGCATCAAGACGGCCAGCACTCCGGAGGTGACGCTGATCTCGCAGCGTACTGACGGCCTGACCTGAACGGGATAGCCGGGGCGCCCGATGACGGGCGGCGGCGCTGAGCGACTGCCTCGCTGCCGGAAGGGCTGCTCCGTCACGTCGATGCCTATCGGCCAGCGCCTCGCGGCGCTCCGGCCACGGTAACCGGATGCCCTATTCGGAATCCAGAAAGGTTTTGAGCGGCCCGGACTGAGTGGACTCGCGCAGCTTTCGCATGGCTTTGGCCTCGATCTGCCGGATTCGCTCCCGCGTCACATCGAACTGTTTGCCGACCTCATCCAGTGTTTGATCCGTATGCGTGTCGATGCCGAAACGCAGGCGCAAAATCCGGGCTTCGCGCTCGGTAAGACAGGCCAGGGCCTGCTCGGTAGCTTCGCGCAGACCGGCGACGGTTGCGGACTCGAGCGGACAAAGTCCGCTCGTGTCTTCGAGCGTGTCGCCGAACTCCTTGTCGCGCTGCTCGCCCACCGGCGTGGCCGTCGAAATCGGTTGCTCCCCGAGTTTCAATACCTTCCGTACCTGCTGTTCCGGCATCTCCAGACGGTTGGCGATCTCCGCCGCCGTGGCCGCACAGCCGGTCTCCTGCGAGATGCGGTGAGCCGTCCGGTTGACCTTGCCCATGAGTTCCACCATGTGAACCGGCACCCGGATGGTGCGTGACTGATCGGCGACGGCGCGCGAAATCGCCTGCCGGATCCACCAGGTGGCATAGGTCGAGAATTTGTAGCCGCGTCGGTATTCGAACTTATCCACCGCCCGCATCAAGCCCAGATTCCCTTCCTGGATCAGGTCCAGAAAGGGCATTCCGCGGTGGGTGTGCTTCTTCGCGATGGAGATGACCAGTCGCAGATTGGCCGCGATCATCTCCTGCTTCGCCAGACCGGCCGCATTATTTCCCGCCAGCCGCGCGCGGTGGAGTTCTTTGGTCTCACCGACGCTGAGGCCATTTTCCCGTTCGATCCGGGCCAGGCAGTCCTGGGCGCGCTCGATCTCGGCGGCATGGACCGCGAGCGCCTCGGCGTATTCCTTATCGTGGTGCAATTGGGAGGCCAGCCACGCGGGATCGGCTTCGTGTCCGGGAAAGCTCTGCAGGAATTCGCGCCGCGGCATTTTCGACCGCTCGACCGCGAGATCCATGATCAGACGCTCCTGCGCCTGGATGCGCTTCATCGAGTCCGTCAGGAGTTCGGACAACTCCTTGAGGAACCGCGGCGTGGTCTTGAACTCGAGGAAAAGATCCGCCAGTCCGTCGAAGGCCGCCCGGGAGCGTTCGTCGTGACGTCCGAACTGCTGCTGGGCGTCCAGCGTGTTCCGGTATTGGCGTTTGAAGTCGACCAGCTTCGCCATGATCGCGCGAGGATCCGGTTCGCCGTCGTCGTCAACGGCGTCGTCGGGCGCCGAGTCTTCCCCGGCCAGTGTTTCCTCGGCACTGACCGGCGCAGGCGCGGGGCAGGCATCAACCAGGCCGGTGACGAACTCGGAGAGATCGGTATCCCCGGCTTCGACCCCATCGATCACGTGCCCCAGGTGTTCCATCGAAGGCGCGAAACGTACCAGGACCGAGGCCGCCTGATGGAGGCCCGCCTCGATACGTTTGGCAATCGCCAGTTCCTCGGCGCGGGTCAGCAGTTCGACGGCGCCGATCTCCCGCAGATAAATGCGCATCGGATCGGTGCTGGTGATCTTGTCGGCGTCCTTCAGCAACAGGGCGGCCGCCTCGGCCGCCTCTTCTGCTTCATCGGTGATGTCCTGTGCGTCGGCGGTCACGGGTTCGGGCAGCACTTCGATCTCGGCCGCCTCTTCCCGGACCTCGATGCCCATGGCATTGATCAGCCCGATCATTTCGTCCATTTGCTCGGAGTAATCGATCAGGCTGCCGGACAGCTGATCATTCACTTCCTCGAACGTCAGAAAACCTTGCGCCTTGCCTTTGGCAAAGAGTTCTCTGAGCTGGGCCTGTCGGTCTTCGAGATGCATAGCGGAAGGATCAAAGGGAATGTGTTGGCTGCTGAAAAAGGCGCGCGCCCCGCAATGGAGTAATTCGCAACACCGGCGCGGTCAGCCGCCGGCTCCGGTCGGGGATCCGCTCCCACTCATCATCACCTTGCCGTGGCCTTCCGCTGACCAGAGGTGGTCTGCCGCGCCACCGGTCCGTTCATGCTGCGGCCCGAACCGACGATCCGCCTCCGCCTGATCGGTCGTCATGTCAGGCGCGGCATCGATGAAGGACGGCGTGGCAACCGTCCAGCGTCTCCGAGCCGAACCGGTCAGACACCTGCTCCGCGTTCCGACGATGTCACGCGATGGGGTCGGGGGTTGGTGTGCAGGTGTCTGCTCCGCTCGGCGCGCAGTGAGGTCTCGTCAGGGCGCTTCTCGGCAATCGCTGTACAAGGGCGGGCCTGCCGATGACTCATCTACCGCGTGTCGTGTTCTTTCCGCGTCGCCGGTCTGTGCGCGTGCAGCGTGCGGGCTGACTTTATCGTTTCCGAGGGCTTTTGTGCGTTGCCGGGACGGGGGGCTTGGCGTGCGCTTCCCGGTCGTCTCCCGCGACCGTTGCTCAGTATACGCTTTCGGTAGACACTTGACTCAGCGTTGTCGCGAGCACGGTCCGCGCTCGCGACCGCCGCTTCTCGTTGCCCTGAGTGAGACCGTACGAGGCCACTCGTGCCGGCGCCGTCGTGCCGGTCCGGTGCCGGAATCGGTGCGCTGGGCCGGCTCAGTCCTTATCCACCGTAAAAGCAGGTTTAGGCGAGCGGCGGTGCCGAGTTTCGGCGCCGCACCTGCCTCGTGCCCCGGATGAGCGCAAGGTTCGATCCTCCCCGGATTCCTGTTACAGTCGCTCGCGGTCGGCGTCCGGATGACCTGGCGTTGCTGCCTCGCCCGTCCATCCATCGGCCAGCCGTCGGAAGGCGCTGGGTGAGCGCCGATCGGAATGCGCCAAGGGCACGGTACGGGTCAGGCTCGAACAGAGGAACGGAGCAGAGATTTCGCGTGATGTATTGGATTTATGACGAACCGACCTGGGTACTGGGTTTGGTCACGACGCTGACATTTCTGCTGCCCGCCGTGCTGGGTCTGATGCTCGGCCGGAAATGGATCTACCGGACCTTCCGGCTGTCGGATGAAACCAACGAATCGGTCAACGGGTACTTTGCCGGCGCGGGCGTGCTGTATGGTCTGCTGCTGGGCCTGGTGGCCGTCGCCACCTGGCAGAACTACGACTCCGCCAATTCCACGGCCAGCAAGGAAGCGTCTGCGATAGCCGCCTTGTATCGGGATGTCTCCGCCTTTCCGGAGCCCGAACGTGGTCAGTTGCAGAACCAGCTGGAGCAGTACCTGAACTACGTGATCGACGTGGCGTGGCCAGCGCATCGGCACGGGGAGGTGCCGCGTGGCGGCACGCTGCTGCTGTCCCGGTTTCAGGTCGTGCTGACGGGCTTCCAGCCTTCGAATGCTAATCAGCAGGTGATCCTGGCCGAGGCGCTGACGGCCTTCAACAAGCTGGTGGACGCGCGGCGGATGCGTATGGATTCCGTCGAGACGGGACTCCCGGGCGTGTTCTGGGTCGTCATTCTGGCCGGGGCCATCCTGTCAATTGCGTTGACCTACACCTTTCACCTGCCCACACTGCGCGGACACCTGATGCTGAGCGGCATTTACTCGCTGTTTCTGGGCTTCATGATTTTTCTCGTGGTGGCGCTGGACAACCCGTTCCGGGGGGAGTTGAGTGTCACGCCCGAATCGTACGTCCACGTGCTGAACGGCCTGGCTGAACTCGATCCCGCACGGCAGTGAGCCGCTCCGGGTGCCTGCCGCAGGCCCGATCGGCACCGCAGATCCGTTCGACCGGTCCTGATGTCGCATGCTGACCGGAACGCGCGAGTGATTTCGTGCGCACAGCGCACGAACCGCCTGGGTCGGGATCGCCAATCCGTTGGCCCGGTTAAGACGCCGCGTGCTGAACGGAAGGCGAGTGCCTTGCGCTTCAGCCGTTGTGTCCGCGTGGCGACCGGCGTTGCGGTTGCCGGCTGGAAGGGCGAGCCCTCGGAAGGCGTCGCTTGAGCTTATCGACCGGCCCCTTCGAAAAATTTCTTGATGTCGTCGTACGCGGCAACGATTTCCTTCGTTTTTCGTTCAGCCACGACCCGAAGTTCCGGGCCGAGATGCGCGACCTTGTCTGGGTGATACTGTTTGACCGTGTTTCTGTAGGCCAGCTTCGCTTCTTCAAAGGTCGCAAACTCGGTGAGGCCGAGCACGTTCAGCGCCGCCTTGACCTCGTCCGGCATCGCGCGCGCTTGCCGGGTGCTGCCCGCATGCTGCGCTTCGGCTTGTGGGCCGGGCACCATCACCAGCACATATGGCTCGGTCTGGACTCGGACCGGTTGATAGCGCGTCCCGCAGTTCGGACAGGCGTGGCTGCCCGGATCGATCGGAAGCTGAATGCGCAGTTTGTGCGCGCAGACCGAGCAGGGGAACTCGAACGAGTCCTTCGCTGCCTGCTCCGATCGGGTGTCCTCGTCCTGCCGTGCTGAGCCGCGTGGATCCTCCGACGGGAGCGCGTCGCGCTCATGCAGAATCTGGCGAACCGCTTCGAAGGTTTCCTCGATGTAACTCGATTCCGGCCTGTTCCGCTCTTCCCAGATGCTGATCAGATCCTGTGTGGAGAACAGGGAGTACTGCCACTTGAGATTGCGGATGAAGTCGTCGTGCATGGTTGAAGCTTGAACACGGAACGGAAGGTAGCGGGAATTGGCCGGTATCCGCGGCGTTACTCGGTAAGCAGGCCTCGATGGTCCGGTGGGGAAACAGCCCCTCGGTGGCTCCCCGGGCATGCGCGCATTGTCCCGATCCCGTTGCTCGATGTCGAGCATCGAGTCCTGGCGGCGGTGGCGGTCTGTCTCGACATGGCTTCGTCTCGGTGCCGCGACCTTCGGGCGCGCCGGCATCGGGAAGGCTCAGGCTGGTTCCGCTTCGCTCGGAAGCCTACAGCGTTGCAAGCACGGTACTATTGACATGCAGTCTCGCTATCGCGGGTTTCGTCATCTGCCACACCCCTATGCGATCTGGAGCGACAAGCGCGAGTCCTGCGACCACGAGGACATGCTGCATCGCGTGTTGGTGCTGGAAGTGCTGCTTCAGTACCTTTTTTCGGGTAGCGCCGGCCGGTTGCTGCCAGGTTGCATCGGCCCGTGGAGGCCGGGTGGCGACACATGACACGAAATGACCCCGGTCAGGATTCCGCAAAGGACGTCGTTTGTCGGTGCAGCGGGACGACGGCGGCGCAAATCAAGCGGCTCGTCGACAACGGTGTGACCGACCTCGACGGCCTGTCCCGAGCGACGGGTGCATGTTCCGGATGCGGGTCCTGTGACTATGACATCCTGGCGCTGGTGGCCGAGTACACCCGTCCGCGGTAGGGGCGGCGCCCCAGCCGATTGACGACTGTGAACCCGGAGCGCACCATTCGGACACAACCCTGATTGACGCGGTTCCGCGTGTGGTCCGGTTCATCGCAAGGCATCAGCCGGGATCGTCTGGCGCCACATGGGGTTTCGATGCCGTTGACAGTCGCGTGTGGCTTTGGCGTAACGATGTCACCGGTCCGTGCAGCCGCACCCCGTTGCAGTGTCTTGCCGGGGGGCAGGGGCGGGAACGAGTCGTCGCGGCTTTCCGCTGCCATGACACATTGGTCCTTGCCCGAAACAGCGCAACCGACACGAAGAATATGGAAAGCGTTCGTCAGCGATTCCAGCGGTGGGTATGGTCGGTCAGCGCGGTGCTGATGACGGCATGTGGCAGTCCGGGTTACAACAACAATCCCTCTCAGCAAATTTCGGATAACCGGGTTGGGTGCGAGGCGGCCACGGATTTCTTCGCGGTCAATTTCAGTATCCACCTGCAGCCCGCGGATTTGAGCCAGGATGCGCGCCTGACGAAAGAGGTTTTCCAGTCCTACTGCCATGAGATCCCGCAGCCGGGCAATGTCTTCTTTACGGCCGACCTCGTGGGTAACGAGCTGAGGAAATTACCCATCGGGATTCGGCTCGTGGAACGGGAGTTCGTCGGTGGTGATCCGGGTTCTCCGGAGAGCTTCGCGGATCGGGATATCACGGCGGAAGTTGCTGCCGTCGCTTATCCCAAGGGCGTCATCGAGTCCCGGTTCGTGCTCGAGAGGAATGGCTATTACGCGATCGACCTGATTCGGGGCGGAGACGCCGGCGTTCCGGAAAAGGATGTCCTGCGCATCCCGCTGAGTGTCGGCGTGAGCGCCGGTGCCGCGCCGTTGATGAAGGTCATCCTCGTGAAATTGGCTATCACGGTGGCTGTCGTCGCGTTATGTCTGGCGGTATTGCGGCTGCTCAAGGCGCGCAGGTTCATTTAGTCCATGCTCGGAGATCCATCTGCCGCGCATACCGAGGGTCTCGCCACGACTCGACGCCTGCGCCCCTCGGCCGAGGTCCCGCGGGTTTCGCCGGCTGACCGGACGTGGTTCGCGGCGCGAGTTCCCGCACTTTTTCCACTTGTTGACGACGGAAGACGATGAAGACGACCCAAACGGCGCGGTGCGCCGCTCTGGCCTTTGCCTGCCTCCTTACGGCCTGCAATTTCCAGCAACCCGACTACGTGAGAATGATCACCGCGCCTGAGCTGCAGAGCCTCATGCAGCGCGACGATATCTTCCTGGTCGATGTTCACACGCCCGAGCAGCAGCATATCAAGGGGACCGATCTATTCGTTCCGTACGATGCGATCGAGCAGTACCAGGACCGCTTCCCGCGGGACAAGAACACGCCCATCTATCTGTATTGTCGCAGCGGGCCCATGGGTAATTCGGCCGCACGGTCGCTGCATGCCCTGGGTTACCGGAACCTGGTCAATCTCGACGGGGGCGCCCAGGCGTGGCGGGCCGCCGGCCTCGAGTTCCAATAGCGGTCCGGCCTGCCGATGCCCGACGAGGCCACTTCTTCGCTGGGTCATAGGGCGCTGACGCGCTTGGAGTAGGCAGACTTCCGTCCTGCCCGGGCCGCGCGCGCTGGCCCCGAAGCCAATGCGTCCTGCCCGGGATCGTCAATAGGAAAAAACGCCTATAGCGAAAGAGACGCCTACGTGTTTTGCTAGCCTGCCAGGGCTCCAGGGATGGCTTTCCCCGCATCCGACGCGGTGCCGGGTCATCCGCCGTCGGCTGTCGCCGTCAGACCCTCAGCAATGCCGCAGTTCCCGTTTCGCAATCTGCCGCCTCCGGCGCACTGGCGACCCATAGCCCCCAAGGGAATGTCACGATGATCCGACGCTTGCTCCCCGCCAACGTCTTTGGGGCCTGGCACCAGATCCTGCGTGCGGGCCTGGCCGCAATGGTTTTGATCGGCCTGGGAGCCGGCGCTGCCGCCTACTATCGAATGGAGTTGCAGCGGGCCGAGCAACTCGTCGGGGCCGAACTCGCCGCGATCGGCGAACTGAAGGCGGTCATGGCGGGGCAGTGGAGGACCGAGCGGCTCGGGGACGCCAGGATCCTCACGGACAGTCCGTACGTTCTTGATGAAGTGGCGGAGTGGATGCGCACGCCGACTGCGGAACAGGCGGAGCACCTGCGTGACCGCTTCCGCACCCTGCAACTGGCTTACGGTTACGTCGACATCCTGCTGCTGGATCGCGACGGCCACCCCAGCCTGAGCGTCCGGGACGGTCCCGCGCCCTTGACGGCAGATGACCGGGACGCAGTCGTTGCGGCGCTGCGAACCCGCCAACCCGTGCTCACGCCGTTGCACCGGGAAGGAGACACCGCGGTGCCGAGGATCGATGTGATCGCACCGATATTGCCCGAGGATAATCCCTTGGGCGCCATCGTCCTGATCCAGGATGCGCGCAAGTCCCTCTATCCACTGCTCGCGCTTTGGCCGCTGCGTGGCATCGTCGGCACGACTTCAATCAAGAACCACGATGGCGGCGTGGCCTTTCGGATTTCGCCACCCCGGGCTGATGGCGAGGCGGACGGGCCGAGCCCGCGCTCAGCTGCGACGCCCCACGACGATGGCACGATCCAGGCGCATCAGCCGGTGCGGGGTTCGCCCTGGGTAGTTATCACCGAGGTCGAGCGGGACACGGCCCTGGCGACCGCTCGCAGCCAAGCATTGAAGACGCTCGTCGCAGTGGCCAGCCTGCTCGCGCTGCTCGGTGCGTCCGGTGTGGTGCTGTGGCAGCGGCGACAAAACAAGCTCTACCAGGCGCTTTACGCCGCCGAGGCCGCTCGGCGCGAAACCGACGCGCGTCATGAACTGGTGTTGGAGGCCATCGAGGACGCGGTCTGGGACTGGGACTTGCGCACGCACGCGGTGTTTCTATCACAGCGGTGTCGAGCCATGCTCGGTTACCCCTCATCGCACGAGCTATCCGACGCGAAAGCAACCCTGTTCGCCGGCATTCATCCAGACGATCGCGACCGGGTGAGGGAGGCTCTGCAGCGGCACTGGGATGACCATGCAGATTACCGGGTCGAGTTCCGTCTCCGTCCCAGAGATGGCCGCGACTGCTGGGTGCTGTCGCGCGGCCGTGCCTTGCGTGATGTCGAGGGCACGCCGCTGCGCATGCTCGGTGCATTCACGGACATCTCGGAGCGCAAGGAAGCGGAGAACGCCTTGCGCCGCAGCGAGCGGCAAGTCCGCGAACAGCGGGACGAACTGGCCTGGATTTATGACCACGCGCCGATCGGCTTGTGTGTTCTGGATCGGGATCTCCGCTACCGGCGCATCAATCGCTGGCTGGCGGAGATCAATGGCCCGGCAGCGGAGGACCATCTTGGGCGTGCAGTGGGCGACATCGTGCCATCGCTGCTGGCGGATGTCGAAGCGGTCAGCCGCGAGATTCTGGCGACGGGCAGGCCCGTCATCAATCGAGAGTTTGCCGGAGAAACGCCGGCACGGCCCGGCGTGACGCACCACTGGAACGAAAGCTGGTATCCGGTATTCGATGAGAGCGGGGCCATCACCGGCTTTGGCTTGGTGGTCGAGGAAATCACCGAACGCAAATGCGCCGAGCGCCAGTTGCGGGACAGTGAAGAGCGATTCCGTCTCTTCATGGACAACAGTCCCACGCTCGCCTGGATGAAGGACGCACACGGCCGGTACGTCTATGTCAGCCAGGCGTTGGAGCGGTGGTTTGCCATCCCGCGGGAGGACTGGTTCGGCAAGACCGACGCGGAGCTATGGCCCGATGCAACGGCCCGGCAGCTCCACGACCACGACCTGGAGGTTTTTGCGAAGGACCAGGCCATCCAAATCACCGAAACCGTCCCCGATCCGGATGGGAGCGATAGCCATTGGCGCGTCGCCAAGTTTCCATTTCACGATGCGTCCGGGAACCGGTTCGTAGGCGGCATCGGCCTCGAAGTCACCGCAGAATGGCAGCGCGAAGCGGCATTGCGGGCCAGTGAGGAACGCCTCAGCCTCGCCCAGCAGGCTGGCGGCATTGCCATCTGGGATAGCGATCTTGCCTCGCACCGGGCCACGCTGTCCGAGTCCTACCGTGGTCTTTTCGGCTTGTCGCAGGAAGGGCTCTTCAGCTATGCCGACTTCCTCGGCCGGGTGCATCCGGACGACCGCGCCACGGTGGACGCTGCATTTCAGGCCGCGCTGGCGGGAGCAGGCCGCTATGAGCAGGAATTTCGCATCGTCCGGGACGATGACGGCATGGTCCTCTGGGTAGCGGGCAAAGGCCAGGTTCATTTCGCTGCCGATGGAAGGCCGGTTCGAGCCATGGGCGTCGTCTACGACATCACGCAACGCAAACGGGCGGAGGAGCGCCTGCAGTGCGCTCTCAACGAGGCCACCGACGAGCGGATGCGACTCGAAGCGGTCATGGAAGCACTGCCCGTCGGAGAGGCCATCCTCGATACGCAAGGGGGGTATGTGCGTTCCAACCAGGCCTTCGAACGGATCTGGGGTGGTCTCCGGCCTTCGGTTCGGTCGGTCGCCGACTACGGCGCCTATCGGGCCTGGTGGGTGCAGACAGGGCAGCCGGTCCAGCCGGAAGAATGGGCTTCGGCGCAAGCGATACGCACGCGGGCCCCGGTCGTGGGGCAGCGGCTGCAGATCGAGCGCTTCGATGGTTCGAAGGTGATTGTGCTCAACAGCGCCGCCCCGGTGTTGACGGGATCGGGGATGATCGCCGGCTGTGCTATCGCGATCATGGACATCAGTGAAAGTGTCGCCCAGGCCGAAGCCCTGCGGGAGAGCGAACGGATTTTTCGGGCCATCGGCGAATCCATCGATTACGGCGTGTGGATCTGTACCCCCGACGGCCGCAACACCTACGCCAGCGAATCCTTTCTCAAGCTGGTCGGGCTCACCCAGGCGCAGTGTTCCGATTTCGGCTGGGGCGAGGTGCTGCATCCCGAGGATGCCGATCGCACGCTGGCGGCCTGGCAGCAGTGCGTCCGGACCGGCGCTCAGTGGGACATCGAGCATCGCTTTCGGGGAGTCGACGGTCAGTATCACCCGGTTCTGGCGCGCGGCGTGCGCGTGCTGGATGAGGACGGCAAGGTGCTCTGCTGGGCGGGCATCAACCTCGATATCAGCCGCCTGAAACAGGCGGAAGACGCGCTGCGGGACGCCGACCGGCGCAAGGACGAGTTCCTGGCGACGCTCGCGCATGAACTGCGCAATCCGCTGGCGCCGATCTGCGCCGTGCTGGACACGCTGCGGGGCTCCGGGATTCAAGAACCCAATTTTCCGCAGCTTCGCGAAATCCTGGAACGGCAGACCCGGCAACTCGTGCGTCTGGTCGACGACCTGCTCGAAGTATCCCGCATCACGCGCGGCCGTATCGACCTCCAAAAGGAGCGCTGCACGGTCGCCACCCTCGTCGCACAAGCGCTGGAAACGGCCCAGCCCCTGATCCAGTCAGCCTCGCACTCGGTGACCGTGACGCTCCCATCCGAGGCGTTGCAGGTCGACGGCGACCCGGTCCGGCTGACGCAGGTGTTCTGCAACCTGCTGAACAATGCGGCCAAATACATGGCGGCGGGCGGAACCATCCACGTCGCTGCCGAGCGCCAGGGCGATGAGGCCGTGGTCCGCATCAGTGACGAGGGGATGGGCATCGCGGCGCAGCACCTGGGGCAGGTCTTCGACCTGTTCGGACAGGTCCAGCGCACGTCCAAACTGTCACAGGGCGGCCTCGGCATCGGCCTGCACCTTGTACAGCGTCTGGTCGAACTTCATGGTGGCCGTGTAGCGGCGCACAGCGCCGGACCGGGACAGGGCAGCGAGTTCACCGTGATCCTGCCGCTGGCGGCGCCGGAGACACCCGTCGCAGCGTCGCTGATACCGCCCTTGTCAGGGCGCCAGTCCCAACAGCGGGTGCTGATCGTCGACGATAACCGGGACGCGGCGGATACCCTCGCGTTGCTCGTGCAGACCCTGGGGAGCACCACGGAGGTGGCTTATGACGGCGCGGCGGCGCTGGACATTCTGGCTCGTTTCAGACCCGGTGTGGTGCTGCTGGATCTCGGCATGCCGCTGATGGACGGCTTTGAGGTCGCGCGCCGGATTCGGCAATCCGCCGCCGGTTCCGGCGTGACGCTGGTCGCGGTGAGCGGCTGGGGGCAGGAAGAGGACCGCCGGCAGACCCGCGAGGCAGGCTTCGATCATCACGTCGTCAAACCGATCGACTTTGCCGAGTTGCAGCGACTACTGGAGCCTCCCGATCGTAGCGACAAGTGACGCCAGGAATTCGGCGGCCCGCGGGTCGCGGCTTGCGGGCAGAACCGTCAACGGCCAGCTCAGGCATCGTTCCTCGGCCAAGCCAACAGGGCTGAGCCGACCACGGATCGAAGAACCTCGCAGCCAACGCCCGCCTGGGCCTGGACGGCGAGCCCCGCGAGCACGGTGGCCAGGTACGCTGACAGGCCGCCGACGTCGGTTGAGGCGGGGAGTTGGCGATCTTCCACTCCGCGCGCAAGTCGTGCGCCAAACATCTCGACCGCCCCCTGGATGCTCCGCAACAGCGCCTCTTCGACCGCGGGCGGTGTGCCGGGCGAGCCGCAATCGGCAACCCCGTTGACGATGAAGCAGCCGCGCGGCTTGGCTGGGTCAGTCATCGCCCGGACCGCGGACAGCAGGCAGACTTCGACGGCTCGCCGGACCTCCGGCTCGGCCTCCAGCGCTCGCCGGTGTTCCGCCAGTTCCCGCTCGAGGTAGCGCTCGAAGGCCTTGATGTAGAGCGACGCCTTGTCCCCGAAGGCCGCGTAGAGGCTCGGTTTGCTGACACCCATCGCTGCGGTCAACTCGGTCATCGTCGCCGCCTGGAAGCCATCGCGCCAAAAGACGCGCAAGGCGGCGTCGAGCGCCTGGTCGACGTCGAAAGCTCTGGGGCGGCCGCGTTCCATGTCGGAGTTCGATCGAGGGTGGTTGACAGCTATTTTTAACGATCGGTATGTTATAAACCAATCGGTATAGAAATGGCGAACGGCCGGTCTTTCGTCCCGGCCTTTACGGAGTCCCAACATGTCTCGAACGTTTCTTGCGCCGGACACTGCCGACGGCATTTTCAGGGAATCCCGCCGCAGGCGGCTGGACATCGTGTCTGGCGTCGCGGCATGGCTCCCCGTGCAGGTGCTCGCATGAACGCCCCGGTGGCCTTGATCGTGGGCGCGGGGCCCGGCATCAGCGGTGCCTTCGCCAGCCGCCTGGTTGAACGCGGTTACGTCGTGGCGCTGGCGGCCCGGAATCTCGGCAAGCTCGAACCGTTCGCCGCGACCCTGCACTGCCGCGCGTATGCCGTCGATGTGCGCTCTGCGGCGGGTGTCGCCGAGCTGTTCTCCGCTGTCGAGCGGGATTTGGGTTCGCCGGAAGTCGTCCTCTTCAATGCCGGCGCGCGCCTGCCCGGGCCGATCACACAACTCGATAGCGAGGCGGTCAGCCACGCCCTGCAGACCAATGCCATGGGCGCCTTCGCGGTCGCGCAGGAAGCGTCGCGACGTATGCTGCCGCGTGGGACCGGGGCGATGTTCTTCACCGGTGCGACGGCCAGCGTGAAAGGCTTTGCCCAGTCCAGCGCCTTCGCGATGGGAAAGTTCGCGGTGCGCGGTCTGGCCCAGAGCCTGGCCAAGGAACTTGGTCCCCTGGGGATCCATGTGGCGCATTTCGTCATCGATGGCGTTGTCACGCGCGGCGCCGGCGCCGGAGCCCAGGGCTTCAGTCCCGAAAACATCGCCGCCAGCTACCTGGCGGTCCTGGACCAGCCCCCTGGCGCCTGGTCCTGGGAGATCGAACTGCGCAGTTGCGAGGAGCGCTTCTGAATCGCCGTGGAGCCGGCTGATGTTCGCGGCTTCCCGCGCCCTCCCGCCCTAATGTCCAACTCAATACCCAACTCGAAACCCATGCCGACACCGACGCTTTTCTCCCCGCTCCGACTCGGAGGTCACGACCTTCCCAACCGGATCTTCATGGCTCCGCTGACGCGCTGTCGTGCCTCCGAGGGCCATGTTCCGAATCCGCTGATGGCCGAATATTATGCCCAGCGCGCCTCGGCGGGTCTGATCGTCGCGGAGGCCACGATGATCATGGAGGGCAACTCGGCCTTCTACGCCGAGCCCGGCATCTACAACGAACAGCAGATTCTCGGCTGGCGCGGGGTGACCGATGCGGTGCATGCCACCGGCGGGCACATTTTCCTGCAACTCTGGCATGGCGGACGCGCCTGTCATCCGCTGTTCAACGGCGGCGCGCAGCCGGTGGCCCCCAGCCCGATTCCGATCACCAACGATGAGGTGCACACGCCGGAAGGGAAGAAGCCTTACGCGACTCCGCGGGAATTGCGCGACGATGAGATTCCCGGCATCGTCGACGGCTTCCTCCGGGCGGCGGAGAACGCGAAGGCAGCGGGTTTCGACGGTGTCGAGGTTCATGCGGCCAATGGTTACTTGATCGACTCGTTTCTCCGCGACGGGTCCAATCGGCGCACCGGTCGCTATGGCGGTTCGGTGGAGAACCGTTCCCGGCTGCTCTTCGAAGTGCTCGAAGCCATTACCGGCGTCTGGGGTGCCGAACGCACGGCCGTGCGCCTCTCGCCGCTGAACTCCTACAACAGCATGAGCGACAGCGACCCGGTCGGGCTGACGGCCCATCTCGCCAAGGCCCTATCCCCGCTCGCTCTGGCCTATCTGCATGTGATGCGCGGCGACTTCCTCGGGGAGCAGAGCGGTGATGTCCTGACGCCGGCACGCGCGCAGTTTCGCGGCCCGCTGGTCGCCAACATGGGCTACACGCCAGCCGAGGCCGAGGCGGTGATTGCCGGCGCTGGTCTCGATGCCGTGGCCTTCGGAACCGGGTTTCTGGCCAACCCCGACCTGCCAGCTCGCATCCGGTCGGGGGCTCCGCTCAACGCAGCGGATCCCCAAACCTTCTACACGCCCGGCGCGAAAGGCTATACCGACTATCCGACGCTGGCGTGATCGGTCCCGTCGCGCGGGGAGAGTGGCCCCGCGGCCTGGCTGCGGGGCCGGGAGGGGCACTATCCTCAGACTGCCCCAGCTCGTGTCACAGCGCTCATGAGGTCGATCCGGCGATCACGCGGACGATGCCTTTGCCTGATGCCAGTATCTGACTGAGGCGTCTTCAGGCCGTGAGTGGCACGGCTGCTGCGTGCACCTGGGCGTCATGCCGCGTTTCCGCGAGCTTCCCCGCTCATTCTCTTCGTCGGCGTGCCCCGATGCTCTAGAATCACACCCCGACAGCGATGCGGCCGGGTCTGCTCTGCGGAGCTTGAGCGAGCGGTCGAGGGGATCGGCACGAGGCCCGGTTCCGCCCGAATGGTCCGGCCATCTCGGATCGTCTGAACCTCGGAGCAGGGAAATCCATTGGCTGAACTCCCGCGGCATCCGGAAGCGGAGCCGGACATTTTGCGCGGTGCCGGTTGGCAAGCGTTCCGCAGGGTCGATCCCAAGCGTGGGCCCTTGCTCGTCAAGCGGGCCCTGGGTGATGGCGTTGCGAGCCCTTCCGCGGATTCCCTGCGCCATGAGCAACGGATACTCGAGCGCCTGCGCGGTGTTCCCGGCTGTCCGACGCTGGTGGCATTCGATCCGGCCAGGGGCGAACTGGCAATAGAGGATTTCAACGGCTTACCGCTGCGCCAGTCGGGCCTTCCCGGTCGTGTTGGCCTGGCGGAGTTCCTGGCGCTGTGCGAAGCCATGGCGCGTGCCGTGGCGGGCATGCACGGACGGAGCATCCTGCACAAGGACATCACTCCGGAGCATATCCTGATCGGGCGCGACGAACCGCAGCCGCTGTTCATCGACTTCGCCCAGGCGACGACGTTCGCAGAGGAGCGGCCCGGGTTCGGCCACCCCGGCCGCCTGGCCGGCGATCCGGCTTACCGTTCACCCGAACAGAGCGGACGGATGAATCGCCCGGTCGACTACCGCGCCGACCTCTATTCCCTGGGGGCCGTGTTCTATCTCCTGGCAACCGGCCGCCCGCCCTTCGAAGCGGCCGATGCGGTGGGTTTGATCCATGCCCACCTGACCCGATCGCCGGTACCGCCGGCGGTACATGCACCCTGGCTCCCCGAGCCCGTATCCGCGGTCATTCTGAGCCTTCTGGCGAAGGAGCCGGACGATCGGTACCAAAGCGCCGCGAGCCTGGCCCACGACCTGGCGGCGCTGCGTCGAGCACTGCACGAGGACACCCCTCTGGACCAGGTGCCGCTCCGGCAGCGCGATATGCCGCTGGCCTTGCGGGCGCCGCGCCGCCTCTATGGCCGCAACAAGGAGTTGGCAGCTCTGGCAGCGGCGTTCGAGGAGGCCCGCAGAGTCGGCGGCGGCAACCGTGGGCTTTTCGTAACAGGCTATGTCGGGGTCGGGAAGACGTCATTGATCCTGGAAATACAGCAGCTGGTCACACTTAACCAGGGCTGGTTCGTCAGCGGCAAGTTCGAGCAGTTCCAGCCCGGACGGCCGTTGCTCGGCCCGGGACTATGCCTGCGGCAGCTCTGTCGGTTCCTGTTGGCCGAGCCCGAGCCGGAGGTCGCGCGGTGGCGCCAGCGGATACTGGCTGGCGTCGGCCCGGATGCGGCTGTGCTGTTCGACCTGATTCCGGAACTCGAAGCGCTGCTCGGGCCCCAGGCACCCGCGCCGGAACTGGGGCCGGTCGAAGATCAGGCGCGGCTGCGCGGGCTGCTGGTGGGTTTGTTGCGGCAGATCGCCACGCCGGCCCGTCCGCTGGTGATCCTGCTCGACGATCTCCAGTGGGCGGATCGGGCGTCGCTGGACGTCGTCGGTGCGCTACTGGACGAGCCGGAACTCGATGGTCTGCTGCTGATCGGTACCTATCGGGACGCTGACATCGATGCTGCGCATCCCTTGGCGGCATTGCTCCGTCGACCCACGGCCGCCGGGGTTCCGGTCCCCGTGTTGACCCTGGGAAATCTGCCGGTCCAGGACCTCGCCACATTGCTGACCGACATGCTGCGAGCGCCGCGCGAAGCCGTGCGGCCGCTGGCGGCAGCGCTCCACGCCAAGACCGGCGGCAATCCCTTCTTTACACTCGAGTTGCTCAAGGCACTGTACGCGGACGGAGTGATCGCGCCGGATCCCGATCGGGCCACGTGGGATTGGAGCCTCGACGCCATCAGCCGTTACCCGGCCAGCGCCAACATCGCCGATTTTCTGGCGGGTCGTCTGCACGCGCTGGCTTTGGACACGATCGACGTGCTGGTCACCGTTGCGTGTCTGGGCAACGAATGCACCCTGGAGCGGTTGGCCATCGCCTTGGACTGCGATCCGGAAAGTCTTTGCGCCCGGCTCGTCCCCGCACTGGAACCAGGGATTCTGCTGCCGCACAGCGGGCTGGCGCGTCTGCCGCCGGAACCGGAGTCCCCGCTTCGCTTCTGCCACGACCGCATGCTGCAGGCGGTGTACCAGCTGCGGGATGCCGCCTGGCGCGATCATCGGCACCTCGAGATCGCGCGACGTTTCGCTTCGGTACCCGGCGATCCCTCGCTGCGTTCGCTCGCGGCACAGCATTATGCGCTGGCGGCCCACTTGATCGGCGCTGTCGAGGAGCAGTCCATCGCGCGCGCGCTCTTCTTCGAAGCGGCCGTGCAAGCCCGCCACGCCGGGGCGTTCGACGTCGCCGAACGCTTGCTGCACCTCAGTCTCGGCGTGTCCCCGACGGATCTCTGGGAAGCGAATCCTGACCTGGCCTTTATGCTGTGCTCCGAGCTGCACCTCATCCTGTATTGCCAGGCTCGCTACCCGGAGGCGGACGCGTTGTACGACCGGCTCGCGGCGCGTGTCGCGGAGGTCCCACGTCTGGTGGAGCCGGCCTGCGTGCAGGTGATGAGTCTGTCGAATCGAACGCGCTACGACGAGGCGATCCAGCTCGGCAGTGCGCTGCTGGACCGGCTCGGCGTCGCCGTGCCGGTAGCCGATCCGCTGCCGGCCGTGGAGTCGGAACTGGCGCTTTTCTACCGCCATGTGGAGGCTGTCGTAAAAGGTGCCGACCGGCTGTGGCGGGGTAAAATTGCTGAAGAGCAACGAGTCTGGAACGATGTGATGGTGGCCAAGAGGATCAGACGGCGGGTCAGGGTACTGGATACGAGCAACCAGCTCTCGCTGTTTGCGGACCTGGAACGCGCGGCGGGGGTGACAGCGGCGGCAGCGGCGGTGCGGTCGGCGCCGCGGGTCAAGTTTGAGTCGCCGGATCCGCGCTCGATCTTTATCAACCAGGTGCGGTTGGACGAGCACCTGCAAGCGGTGGGGTTGAAGGCGCCGCTACGGATCCGGCCGTTGCTGGAACAGCTGTCGTTGGCCGAGTTCGAGCAGGCCTACCGCCCCGGCGGTCGTCCGCCGTATGCGCCACGGGCGATGGTGGGGGTGATTCTGTATGGGGTCATGCAGGGTCTCAGCAGTTTGCGAGACCTGGAGCGGTGCGCGCGGTCGGATGTGGGCTGCTGGTGGTTGAGTGGCGGCATCATGCCGGACCATTCGGTGCTCGGGCGCTTTGTGCGGCAGCACGAGGACCTGCTGACGGCGGGCTTTTTCGAACAACTGACGCGCCAGGTTTTGCAGGCGACCGGTTCCGGAACGGCCACGGTGGCGGGCGATGGCACGGTGATCGAAGCGATGTCCTCGCGGTTTCAACTGGTGCGGGAGGAGGCCTTGCAGGCCGCATTGGCCGAAGCGCGAGAAGCGGCCGAAGCGCATCCGGATCAAGTGTCGACGACGGCGCGGGTGGCGCAACTGGAGCAAGCCCAGGCACAGTTGCAAGAACGCCAGGCCAAACAAACGGCCAAAGGTAAGGACCCCACCAAGACCCAGATTCATCCCCTGGAGCCGGATGCCGTGGTGCAGCCGCAGAAGCACTCCAAGGACTTTCGGGCCTCGTACAAGCCCTCGGTACTCGCCAACGAGGCACGGGTCATTGTGGCCTGCGCGGTGCATCCGTCGAGTGAAACCGAGCCGGTGGCCGGTTTGTTGGACCGGGCGCAAGCGTTGGGGCCGGTCGACACGGCCCTGTTCGACGCGGGCTATTTCAGCGAGGGCGTTATCCGTACCACGGGCGAGCGCGCGATCGAGTTGCTGTGCCCGGAGGGACAAAGTCTGGGCGATGACTGGAACAAACAGTCGGACCAGCAGTTTCCCAAGAGCCGGTTCGAGTATCTGCCGGAGGAGGATGCCTACCGCTGTCCGCACCAGCAACGATTAACGCCGTGCGGACAGTATCGCGGTAGCGCCACGGCACCGGGCTACACCGCATACGGCACGGCGGCGTGTGCCGACTGCCCGCTCAAGCCGCAGTGCACGCGCAGCGAGACGGGGCGCAAGATCAAGCGCTATGCCATCGATGCAGCGAAAGAGGCCTTGCGGGCCAAATTGCGCCAGGACGAGCACCGTGAACGTTATCGTCGTCGCCAGGCCATGGTCGAGCCGGTGTTCAGCCACCTCCGTGGCCGACAGGGACTCCGACGCTTCCACCGCCGCGGGCTGGCCGGCGTCCGGGTTGAATTCGCCCTCCATGCGATGGCGTACAACCTGAGCCGGGCACTGGCTTGGGCGGCCTGGTGGGCGTTCTGGAACGGCTTGTGGGTGGGGCTGAGGAAATTCCGTTCCCGCTTTGAATGGCTTGGGCGCACTCTCGCGGTGCCATCGTCACCACCGGTAGCACCTACTCAAGTGCTCGGAACGGCAACGTATTGAGCTTTTACGACACCCTCATTGTGGGGGGGGGAAGAGGCCTTGGTGAAGGGTGTGTAGTGTCGAGTGCCTGAGTTCCGCCAACATCGATTACGGAACATTTCGATGAGGCCGTATCTGATCGTCGGTACCTTCCGTACAGGTAGCAGCGCTTTCGCGGAACAGCTGGGTTTACATCCGCGTGTGACATGCGGTTGGGAGTCAACTGAGCACGTTTTTGGAGTTGCTAGGGTCAGGCTGGCCGAGGATTTTCTGCGTGGTAGATTCGACGGGTTGCGGCCGGAAGAGCAAGCCTTCCTAAAGGACCGGCACGGATCCGAGATCGAGGCGATCGGCTTCCGCCTGCTCTTTCGCTCGAGCCCCAAGTGGCTTTTCCATCCCAGTTTCAGCCCCGTACATGTGGTTGAAGGATTCAACCCACATATTCGCTGGCTGCAATCGCGTAGCGACATCTCAATCATTCATCTTGTAAGAAGCGACAACTTCGAATGGTTGAAGTCAATTGCCTGCGCTAGAGCGAGTCAGCGATACTTCGGTCAAGAATATCCACAAGATCTAGTCGTCACGTTGAATGTGCGGGAGGCACTGAAAAGGGTAAGGATGAAGCACTATCTTGGTGAACGTTTCGGTCACCTGAGTGCCTCGCACGCCTACATCCGAGTTAGCTATGAGGGGTTCCGCTCGGACAATTGTGGTACGTTGGCGCGGGTGTGTGAATTTCTCGGCGTCAATCCCGAAATGCCGTTGCGGGCGGTCCCGCGGGCAGTTGTCCAATCTAATATGTCACAAACAGTAAGTAATGCTGATGAACTGCGTTCGGCGCTGGAGAAGGATGGGCTCGCTTTTGAATGAGGTTTTCGGGTTGGAGTTAACTTAGGTTACGGCACACTTATGAGTATGGGGGGGCTCGGTATGATGTAAGGCTCTACTGTTCAAGGATGGCATGCTGTCCGTGTCGGATATAACCGGTCTTTAGGTTTCGAGGGAAAGAAATATGCATGTGATTGCGCTCGGGTTTCGGGGTATCGATAGCGTTGAGGGTGGTATAGAGACACACGCGCAGGCCTTATACCCGCTCTTGGCACAAATGGGCTGCAAGGTCGAGGTCTTGTCGCGTCGCCGGCATTCACCTACAAAGGTCAGGCATGAGTTTAGAGGTGTCCATGTAACGCCGCTTTGGGCTCCCAGAGGAAAAGGCATCGAGGCATTCGTCCACTCTCTCATCGGGCTGTTTTATGCCGCATTCAAACGGCCAGATCTCATTCATATTCACGGTATCGGGCCAGCACTGATGGCGCCTCTGGCGCGTCTCGCACGTCTCCCTGTCGTAATTACCCACCATGGTCAGGACTACGATGCAGCGAAATGGGGAGGATTCGCACAATGGGTCCTGCGGACTGGAGAGTGGGCGGGAGTTACATTTGCGAATCAGCGTATCGTTGTTTCGGAGCAACTTCGCGCGTCAGTGGAAACGCGGTTTAAGCGTGAATGTATCGTAATCCGCAACAGTGTTGCCGCTGCTCGCCCGACGCCGGAAACCACCTTACTTTCCTCTTTGGGTTTGACATCGAGACGCTACGTGATCGAGGTTGCACGTTTTACGGAGCATAAGGGCCAAGACCTTCTGATCCGCGCCTTTTCAAAAGCCCGACTAAACAACTGGAAGCTGGTGCTGGTCGGTGGGGCAGACAGACTTGATCCATTTAATGCGCGCGTCAACGAACTGGCGTCGAAAAACGATAACGTAGTTCTGGCGGGCTTTCGGACCGGGAACGAACTGGCGGAGCTGTACAGCCACGCAGGAATGTTCGTGCTGCCGTCGTCTTACGAAGGGATGCCGATCGCAGCGCTGGAGGCCCTTTCGTACAGGCTACCAGTGATCTTAAGCGACATTCCGGCACACATCGAACTCGCGCTTCCGCCAAGTCACTATTTCAAATCGCAAGATTGCGACGCACTGAGTGATCGGATCATCGCGATGGCGGAATCTTGCGACCGGGCGGGCATCCGGGAGTTGATGGCTAGAATACTGAAGTCGATCCCGGATTGGAATGAAGTCGCCCAGCGCACCCTGGAGGTTTACCGTGCCGTCGCGCCCCCTCGCGATAGGCTTTGACGGCAAGTGGCGGCGTTCGCGGAGGATGGCTTCGGCTTGCCGCAAGCGCCAGAAGCTCTCGCGAAGTCGTGCCAGCTAGAACACCAACCTCGTCGCGTGTCGTCCAGTCTCATTTGATGATGGAATAGCAATGAACTATCAAAATTTGATTTGTTTCGGTGATAGCCAGACCTTTGGAGCACGCAGTTACGGTTGTTATCCTCTTTATTTGGGGAAGTTTTTATCGGAACAGACGCCATACCAGTGGCGCACCATAAACCGGAGTGTCAACGGGTTCACAGCGAGAGACCTTTGGTTCAAGATCAATCAGGAGATTGATGCAGTCAGTGACACCTTTATTTGTTGCTTATTGATCGGTACAAATGACGTCGGAAACGGAACGGATATCGAACTGTTCTCAGAGTACTATACCCAAATACTGAGAACATTGGTTATCAAGAAATTCAAGGTCATAATTTGCGGCGAAATACCACCGATATTTCCCGACGGCCATAGTTTTTTCGAGCGGCCCACCTCTGAGCTCAGGCTCGATTATAATAAAGCGCTAAAGGAATCCACCGCAAAGTTTTCTAGGGCTCGAACCATTTCTCTTGATCACCTCACAAGGGAACACTATGAGGACCCTGTGCATTTCAATGAGAAAGGAAATATCGCTATTGCTCAGGCTTTCGCTGCCGCGGTTTCTACACTTTAATGGAATGGATGTAAGATGATGATTGCTATCGTTCTCGGAACACGGCCGGAAGTCATAAAGAACTACCCCGTAGTGAAGGGGCTCCGAGAACTTGGCATGGAGTTCCTTGTGCTCCACACGAATCAGCATTCGGACTACGTGATGCAGGGTGTGGCGTTTGGTGAAATGGGTTATGCACCACACCATATTCTTCCGGATGAATATACAATTGGGCGGGCAATCGATTGGGTTCGTGAACTAATAAGGCAAGAGTCAATTAATCTGCTGCTCGTCAACGGAGATACGGCGGCGTCGCTGGTGGGGACGGTCGCAGCGCTCTACTCGGACACGCCTCTAGCGCATGTTGAAGCCGGCTTGCGGTCGTATGACAAGGCGATGTATGAGGAACGTAACAGGATAATTTGTGACAGCACGGCCAATTTGATGTTCACGAATACCGAAGCACAGAAGAGATATCTTGAAAAGAACCATGAGCTTCGGGGCAAGGTTTTCCATTCAGGCAACACCAGCGTTGATATAATCCACGACTTTTCGGAAATGCTTGAGAGGCCGGTGCCGGGCCGGTATGCATACGTTACCTTGCATCGGAAGGAGTTCACTGACCACAAGGCGTTGATGGTCAGTGTATTTGAGACACTGGCGTGGCTGGCGGGAAACATGTTCAGCCGCATCATATTTCCTATGCATCCGCGTACACGGCATGCCATGAGGGAACATGCGATTCCCTATTCCGTGCTCGGTAACGTCGAAGTCATCGATCCCGTGCCCCCATTGGCGTCGCTTGCATTTGAAAAGTATGCGGAGATAATTCTGACGGACAGTGGTTGTATCCAGGAAGAGGCCTACATCTTGCGTGTGCCTTGCGTCACCATTCGTGAGAATTCGGAGCGGATGGAGACTGTCGAATCCGGCGCGAATATTATCTCCGGGTTTCGGCATAAGGATATTGTCGCGGCTGCGGTAAGGCACTGCGAAGGAAAGGAACATGCGTTTCCGCCCATCTATGGAGAGTACGGCGTGGGTGTGAGGATTGCGGAAGTGCTGCGCAATGGCGGCGAGGGCTTGCAAGCGGCGTGAGCCTGATTGAGGGGATCGGGCGTAGCGGCATACCTCCTTGCGCCGTGTACGGTCGTCACCCCTGGTTTTCGTGATCGGAGCCTGGACCATTTCGGCGCTTCGGGATTGCATTGCACTACGCCCCCGCCCGGGCGTGTACCGAAGCGAAGGCGCGGTGCGAACGTGCAGTTGCGTGGCCCGAGCGGTGGCCTACCGGGCCTTGATGCAACGGCAGGGCAACTCCGTGCGGCAAGTGATTGCACGCGAGGGCCGCAGCGTGTACCGTCCTGCCTCCGAAAAGCGGCAGCGCGGGCGCGCGGCCCCTGGTCAACCCGAAACATCCGGCAGCCAATGACCGATCACTCCGAACTTCCGCTGAACCGCGCGGCCTGGATGCGCTTCGTGCGGGTCGTACGCGCTTTCGTTGGGTCCGAGGTTGGCTGGAAGGCGCGTGTCCTGTCACTGCTCCTGCTGGTTTTCCTGGTCGGGATCAACGCGTTCAACGTCATTAGCAGTTACGTCGGCCGCGATTTCATGACCGCCGTCGCCGACAGGAAGATGTTGGAGTTCGTCTGGCAGGCCGTCCTTTACGTGGCGATGTTCGGTGCCTCGACGGTGGTCGCCGTGCTCTATCGGTTCTGCGAGGAGCGACTGGGCCTGTTGTGGCGGGAGTGGCTGACGCGTAGGGCCATCGGTCTCTACCTTGTCCATCCGGTTTACTACCGCCTGGACGAGACAGGGGAAATCGCCAATCCGGATCAGCGGATCGCTGATGACATCAAGGCCTTCACGACGACGACGCTGTCATTCGTGCTGATGATTCTGAATGGAACATTCACCATCATCGCTTTCTCCGGCGTGATGTGGACCATCAGTCCCCTGCTGTTCGGCGTGGCGGTGCTGTATGCCACCATGGGTTCCTATCTGACCGTGTTTCTGGGTCGGCCGCTGGTGTGGCTGAACTACAGCCAGCTCGACAAGGAGGCCGATTTCCGGTCCGATCTGATACATGTTCGGGAGAATTCGGAGTCGATTGCGCTGCTGCGGCGCGAACGAGGGCTACGGGACCGGCTGCAACACCACCTCGACCTGTTGGTGTTGAACTTTCGCCAGATTATTGCGGTGAATCGCAATCTGAGTTTCTTCACCACGGGTTACAATTACCTGATACAGATCATTCCGGCGCTGATCGTTGCGCCGATGTTCATCCGGGGTGAAGTCGAGTTCGGAGTCATCACGCAATCGGCGATGGCGTTCGCGCAACTGCTGGGTGCTTTCTCGCTGATCGTCACGCAGTTCCAGTCGATTTCCGCGTTCGCTGCCGTGATCGCCAGACTTGGTTCGCTCTGGGAGGCCATCGAGCAGGCACAGTCGCGAGCGGTCTCGCAGATCCGTATCGCAGAGAGCGATGAGGGGCCGTTGGTGTTCGATCATCTGACGCTTAAGTCGCCTCGCGACGGGCGGGTTCTGGTGGCTGATCTGTCGATCACGGTCGAACCCGGCATGCGGGTCCTGGTGACCGGGCCTAACGAGCGGGCGAAACTGGCGCTGCTCCGGGCGACGGCGGGTATTTGGCGGGCCGGTGAAGGAGTCATCCAGCGGCCCGGGCTCTCCCGCATCCTGTTGTTGCCGGAGCGGCCCTACGTGCCGCCCGGAACGCTGCGGCAGGCGCTGCTGGGTAACGGGCAGGAAGGACGTGTCGCCGATGACACGGTACTGGCGGTGCTGCACCAGGTCGGTCTGGAGCGTGTCGTCAAACAGACCGGTGGTCTCGATACCGAGCGCCATTGGGGCGATGTGCTGTCACTGGGGGAACAACAGTTGCTTTCCTGTGCTCGTTTGTTCCTTGCGGAGCCGGCCTTCGTGATTCTGGAGCGCCCCAATACCGCGCTGAGCGCGGGGCAGGTGGAGATGCTGTTGGATTGGCTGAGGGAACGCCACATCGCCTACCTCGCGATCGGCAACGGTGAGGATCAGGCAACCGTGCGCTACTACGACTACGCACTGTCGATGGAAGATCAGGGCCTTTGGCGCTGGGAGCCGATAGAGTCCCGTCCGTCCCGTCCGTTCGATACGGCTGCGCAGGGGACGGCTTGATGCCGCCCCGCCCGCGGAAGGTGCCGGATTGAGTCGTGGGCGCGCGGTCGTCAGCGACGCTGCAGACGCAGCGAATTCACGACAACCGAAACCGAGCTGAGCGCCATCGCCGCCGAGGCAATCATCGGACTGAGGCGCCCGAACGCCGCGACTGGAATCGCCACCGTATTGTAGGCGAACGCCCAGAACAGATTCTGGTGGATGATGCGCAACGTGTCGCGACTCAGCCCCATCGCCTCGGCAACCTTGGTGATGTCGCCATGGACCAGCGTCATGTCGGCCGTTTCCATCGCGATGTCGGTGCCGCTGCCGATGGCGAAGCCGACATCGGCAGCCGCCAGTGCCGGCGCGTCGTTGATGCCGTCACCAATCATGCCGACCAGATCGCCTTCGCGCTGCAGTTCGTGGACGATTTCCAGCTTGCGTTCTGGGCGTGCATGCGCAACGACTTCGTCGATGCCGACCCAGTCCGCGATATAGTGAGCGGCGGCCGCCACGTCACCGGTGACCAGCAGGGTACGCACGCCCATGCGGTGCAACTCGGCAATGGCCTGCGGAGCGTTGTCGCGGGCCTTGTCCGCGATCCCGAACACTGCCACGGCACGACCGCCCAACGCGCAATACACGGGGGTCTTGCCGGCGCCAGCCAGACTTTCGGCGACACTTTCCCAGGATTCCAGCGAAACGCCTTGCTCGGTGAGCCATTCGGCATTGCCCAGGATGACCTCGCGCCGCTTGACCTTGGCGCGGATGCCGCGGCCGGGTACGGCAATGAAGTCTTTCGCCTCGTAGACCGGCGCGTCCTGCTCGCGCGCGTAGGCGAGCACCGCCTGCCCCAGGAAGTGTTCCGAATTGGTTTCAGCGCTGGCCGCGATGGCCAACAGCTCCCGGTCGCTGAGCGTCGACTGATTGATGAAGTCGACGACGTGCGGTTGCCCCTCGGTTAGGGTGCCAGTCTTGTCGAAGATCACCGCCCTCAGGCGCGAGGCGGACTCGAGCGTCTCGCCGTTGCGGATGAACACGCCCCGTTTGGCGGCTTGACCGGTACCGACCATGATGGCGGCCGGTGTCGCGAGTCCCAGCGCGCAGGGGCAGGCAATCAGCAGGACCGCGATCGCATTGGAAAAAGCCGTTCCAACGCCGGCACCGACCGCGAGCCAACCGGCGAAGGTCAACCCGGAAATCACCATGACGCCGGGCACGAAAACCGCGCTGACGCGGTCGACGGTTTTCTGAATCGGCAGTTTGGTGGCCTGAGCCTGATCCACCATGTTGACGATCCCCGCGAGGACGGTTTCGGCTCCGACGGCCGTCACGCGGACTTTCATCGCTCCGGCGCCGTTGACGCAGCCACCGATAACGCGCTGTCCCGGCTCCTTGACCACCGGCAGACTTTCACCGGTGACCATCGCCTCGTTCACCGTCGACAGGCCCTCGATGACCATCCCGTCGGTCGGGATCTTGTCCCCGGGGCGAATCAGCATCAGGTCGCCCACCACGACATCGTCGATGGGGACGACGTGCTCCACACCGTCCCGCAGGATATTGGCGGTTAGCGGCTGCAGGTCGATCAGGCTGCGGATGGCCTGTTGGGCCCGGCCGCGGGCCTTTTCCTCGAGGAAGCGGCCCAGTAGTACGAAGGTGACGATGCCGGCCGCGGCCTCGAAGTACAACTCGCGCTGGCGAGTCAACAGCGCGATGATGCTGTAACCGTAGGCTGCGCCCGAGCCCAGGGCCACCAGCGTGTCCATGTTTGCGGAGCGCTGCTTGGCCAGTTTCCAGGCCTTAGCGAAGAAGGGTGCTGCGGCCCAGCAGACCACCGGCGCGGTCAGCGCCAGTTCCACCCAGTGAAAAATCCTGCCATGAGGCATGGCCATGCCGATCGCGATCGCTGGAGCGCTCAGCACCGCCGACCAGAAGAACCGCCGCCGTGCCTCGGTCAGCCGCCGCTCCTCCCTCTCGAGCATCACCTTGCGCTGCGCCAGCGAGCCGAGGGGTATGGCGGAGTAGCCCCAGCGGTCGATCAGGGCGACCAGCGCTTCCTTGTCGAGCTTGCCACGGATTGCCGCGGTTTCGGTCGCGAAGTTGACGGTCGCTCGCTCGATGCGCGGGTCACGACGCAGCATCATTTCGACCAGCAGTGCGCACGAAGCGCAGGTCATCCCCTCGACGCCCAGCGTGTAGTCGTGGGAGGGGCCCGACAGATCGAAGGTCTCTGCGGCAGCGAGGGAAGTGCGTGGCCCGCTACCGAGGTTGCCGATCAGGCGATCCAATACCAGCAGCAGTTTTTCGCGTGGCAACTGCGCGGGGTCGAAGTCGATCGCCAGCGAGCCCAATTCCGGGACCGCCCGGACCTGACGGACGGCCTTGTGCTTGCGCAGCAGAATCTCGGCAGCGTAAGTGCGCTCGAGATCCCGTCGCAGCGTCGGGGCCACGATCCGCACGCGCCGGCGCAGCTGATGAACGAGAGTGAAATGCTGGGGGGATGCGGGTCGCTTGGAAAGGTCATCCATGGTTCAGCTCTTGGGTCGGCGGGAGCGGACCAGCAGATAAATCATGTAAATCGCAGCCATCCATTCGTAGCGATAGCGCCAGGGTTCGCGCAGCCAGTGCTGCGTGATCATGTGCCAGTGCAACTTGATCAAGAACAGGACCAGCACGTCGTTCAGGAACTCGACGACGGTTGTCTCCTTGACCGGAATGCGGGCGAGCAGGCCGGTTCCGGCAGGGGCAGGCTGTCGGCGGTTCAACAGGCTCAAGCCGGTCCCGGTACGATCGCGGAGCGGCAGCGGCGCGACCTTCCCGGGCTTGTCAGTGGCTTCCGAGCCACAGCATGAATGCTCGCCGGTGCCGCTCGCGACCGTGAGCAAGGCCTCGCTCAGGTTCTGGAAAGAACAGATGCTCTCGATGAAGCGAACCGAAAGCTTGCGTTGACGGGGATAAAGGTCGACGCGGTAGACGCCTTCGATGGGTGTCAGCGCGGCGGTCAGACGGGCGCCCTCGGCAGTTTGGCAGAGCGCCAACGGCAGTTCGAAGCGCGCGTGTCCGGAGGCGCGGTAGCGGACGGTGATTTCAGTCCCGGGCGTCATAAAACGCTAACCCGTAAATCTTTGTGCGGGGCGCTGCCCTGTCCATGGCAGCACCCGTGGCTTGGCGATTCGATGATCCTGTCGCTTGCGGGATTATGTCTTCCGGCCTAGGCCTGGCCGGCGTCGTCAGCGGCTTCCTTGCCGGCAGCCATCAAGTCTTCCAGATTCTCGCGCTGTTGAAGGACGAAGTCCTTGCTTTTTTCGGCCGCCCGGTTAGCGGAATCGATGATTTCCTTGCGGTATTTGTGCGCGACATAGCCCACGGCGACGCCAAGGCCGAAGACGATAAGGGGATGTTTTGATAGCGATACCATGAGCGATGCTCTCTCCGTGTGTTGTAAGGACAGGAATTACGATGCGGCCGACGAATCGCGGGCCTCGATGACGTCGAATCGTTCCCTGAGTTGGCTGGGGTAACGTCTTGCGTGTACTGGCGTCCCGGCGCGCCGGCTAAGGGCCGTTGTTGTGGTAGCCCCGTACGACGACCTCGTTGTGATTGAAAGGACTGGCCTCAGCCTGACCCGGCACTCGGCAGGATCTCGTCTTCGTGCAACATTTTGAAGATCCCGAAGCAGCCTTCGCAGCAAAAGTGCCGTTTACCGGAGGTAGTCGAAATTTCGTAATCGTCGACTTCGACGGGAAGGCCGCAGAGGTCGCAGACATCTTCCTGTGCGACGTCTGACTTCGGCGCTTCGGAGGCCATGGGCGAACCCCGAACGGTTATTGATCAAGGCGTAACTGTAGCGGGATGCGACGCGTTTGTCGATATTCCCAGTGCCTGCGGAGAAGCTGCCCCGCGGGCCTCGATGTGCCGGCCTAAGCCTCCTGCTGCCGGCATGACGCAGTGCGCGGCATAAACCGCTTGACGCCGGCAGGGGATGTGCGGCCGGAGCACGCTCAGTGGCAGCTGAAACAGGTTGTCGCGGCTTCAGAACCACCCGATGATCCGCCGACAGCACGGCTGGAGGCCTTCATCAAGGCGATGCGGAGCGCCCCGGTTACGCTCGATCCGAGCCCGATCCTTGCGGCGATAGCGGGGATCAGGATGAGCGAAGCGAACGCGAGCCCGGTACCGAGCAGCAATCTGCCCTGGTCACGGGATCGTGGTGTCCCGGCGCGAGAAATCACGGTAGTGGTCATGGATCGATCCTGTCAATGAGTTGGAAATCAGGCCGCGGACGTCCGAGCATCAGGGGCCCGGGATTACCTGCCCCCGCGATCAGGCAAGTGCCATGCCCATGCGCGCTTTCGTGAGCCGACAAGCGCTTGCCGGGAAGGATCGCGTCGGAATCCGGGCCGACCCACGGGAAAACCCTGAGATCTCTGTGTGAAATGACGCACAGTCCAAGGATAGTGCGGCGCCGGCGGATCGGCGCGTTCCGGACGCCGGGTCGAGCAAACGACCGGTTGGTACCGGCGGGTTTCCTTCCGTCAGGTCGGTGGGGACTTGGGGTTTGACTGGAACGGGACTTTCAAAAGATCGATGAATCGCAGGCGCATCGGGTCGCGCAACTCGTCCAGTCCGATTTGCAGCCCTTCCTGGCCGCTGTCAGGCGTGGCGAGGTAAGTGCCAAACAACCAGTCCCACCAGGGCACCGAAAAGCCGAAATTCGAGTCGGTTTCGCACCGGCGCCGAGAATGGTGAATGCGGTGCAGATCCGGTGTGATCAATAACTGCCGGACTGCCCGCTCGGTTCGAGGGGAGAGACGAACATTGCCGTGGTTGAATTGAGCGCAGGCATTCAGCAGGGCCTCGAAGGTCAACACCACGGCGGGCGCGATCCCAAAGGCGGCGACCAAAGCCATCTTGAAGAACATCGACAACACCAACTCGAACGGGTGGAATCGAATCGCCGTCGATGTGTCAAACTCGAGGTCGCTGTGATGGACCTTGTGGAGCCGCCACAGCAGCGGTACCTTGTGAAAGACGACATGCTGGGCGTAGATCGCAGCATCGAGCAGTAACAGGGACAGAACCGCGGCCGCCCATGGGGACAGTCCGATTGCCGGGAACAGGCCCCAGCCACGTTCTGCTGCAAACCATGCGACACCGAAAGCGCCACCGCCGCTGAGCATGCGCAACACGCCGAAGTTCAAGGTCATCAACGCGAGATGGCGTGTAACCCGGGAGATTTTGCGCTCGCCGCCGCGGTGGAACGGCCTCAGCCACTCCCAGAACAACATCAGAGCTAGGGCGATTGCGAAGAGGCTCAGGCGGGTGATTGCGGTCTCTGTCATGCTCATCAGGCAGGCCTCGAACAGCCAGTGGACGCGCCACAAGGGCACGCGGACACGCCTTACCTTGCCATTCCCGGGGCGGCGCGTCGAGAGGCTGAGAGCTGCGGGCCAGCTCTTGCTGTTGCGCTGTGGCCGCCGAATCCCGCTTCCCGGTGGGGCGGTCAAGAGCACGATCTGATGGTTCCGCTGCACCGAGCCTTCCCGAGTGCGGGGCAGTCCCCGGAGGGCGCGGAATCCGGTGTCGGTTCGCTTTTCCAGGTCTTTGCGAAGGCCCCCGTTCCGGGCTTCGCGAAGACGCGGTTGATTCCGGTCCTGGGAGCAGACGGGGCGGCACGTCTCCAGGGCGCACTGGTCCGGCATACTCTTGAGGTTTGCTGTGCGGCGGCTCACGCCGTGAATGGGCGCGTGGAACTGTGGTGTGCGCCGGATGCGGGACACCCGCTTTTCGAGCGTTGCGCGACGGATTTCGGCGTGCGTCTCGAGTCGCAGCGCGGTAGCGACCTCGGCGAGCGCATGTGCGGTGCGTTCGGCGCGGGGCTACGGCGTGCCGCGGCGGTCGTTCTGCTTGGCAGCGACGCGCCCGGTCTCACGACGGAGGACCTGATCGCGGCAGCCGGCACACTCGCGAGCGGCAGCGACGGCGTCCTGGTGCCGGCACTGGACGGCGGGTACGTACTGATCGGCCTCACTCGTCTCGAGGCGGGCCTGTTCGAAAGGGTCGAATGGGGCACGGCGCGCGTGTTGGCGCAGACCCGCCGACGCTTGTTGCGCCTTGGTTACGTATGGGAGGAACTGTCCGATCAGGGAGACCTCGACACCCCGGCGGACTGGCAGCGCCTCCTGGCGGCGCGACCGGAGTGGCGTCTTAGGGTAACGGAATCCTGATGTAGCGGTGGTTTCTGGGGTCGCCGTGCTCGGGCAATCAGCCGAACTCGGGGAGGCGAACGCGTCGCCTCCGGTCAGCGTCGACAGAACGTGGCGCGCACCGTCCCGCGATGTACCTGCTCTAGCGAGGCTGCAGCGGTTCGCTCGTCCAGGCCGTGCGTCCCGTCGCGGTCATGATGCGACAGGTCAGCAAGCCGTTCTCGTCGATCTCGATTGCTCCGACATTCATCCACTCCTTGGCTTCGGAAAAGCTTTTGATTTTCGTGGGGTTGTCAGGTCCGAAGATAAACAGCCGTTCCGGGCGCAAGCTGGCATCGAGCGTCCGATTCGGCAGCAGGCCTGCGTTCAGTGGACCCGACGTGAACTCGTGCATGACAAATGGTGAGTCCGGGGAGAACGGGCGGAATCTCAGCGCCTGCGCGAATTGCGCATTGGCCGTGAGCCAGACGATGTTCTTGAGTCCTTCGCTGCGCATGAACGCGGTCAAGTCCGACAATTCCCGTTCGAAGCCGGACTTCTGATCCGCACTGGCCCAACCGTCCCGCCCCTTTTCGCCTTGGCTACCGGTTGGCACAGCGAGCGGCACGCTGGAAATGATGAACTTCCATGTGGCGTCCGAATTGGAAAGCCGGTGTTTAAGCCACGTGAACTGCTCGCGTCCCAGGAGCGTCTTCGGTCGATCCTGCCGATCCTCTGCGCCGTTGGCGTCCCGATACTGGCGGGTATCGAGCAGGAACAACTCGGCGTGTTGACCCCAGCGCACGCTTCGGTAAAGCCGGGATGGGCGGTCCTGCGACCACAGCAGGGGGTTATAATCGAAAAACGCGGTCAGACCGATCGGCAGCAGATGTTCCGGTGCCGCAACCGCGCGCGCGGCGGACGTGTCGTGCAGGGGTCCGAAATCGTCGACCACCTCGTGGTCGTTCCAGACTGGAAAATAGGGCGTTCGCGCCAGGAAATCCTGGAGGCCGCGGTCGAGGCGGGTGTATTTCCAAACGGTCCAGAACTCGGCGAGGCTGCGTGCCGCGCTGTCCCGTCCGGGGATTTGCACGTTGCCGTATTTGCCGCGATGCTCGCAGGGAGCGTCGGCGTGGATCATGTCACCCAGGGCCAGGAAAAAGTCCCAGCGCGAGCGGGTCAGTTGCGGGAATATAGGGAAACCTTCCTGCGCGTCGCGACAGACATTCTGGCCCGCGAGATCCCCGCCCCACAGAAAGCGCACCGGTTGGCGGGCGCGCGGCACCGGTGCGGTCCGGAAGCTGCCCGAAACCGGATCATGTCGCGGCGGTTCGGAATCCCCCCCGAAGCGGACCGCGTACTGGTACGCGGTGTCCGGTTCCAGGTCGCGAAACACGAGTTTCCCTGTATAGTCGTGAGCTGCAATCACAGGCGCCTGTTGATGCAGTGCGGTGTCCGATTGGAGCGCCCGCACCCAGGCGTGCATCGTCGTTTCGCGGTCGGAACGCGCCCAGACGACTGCAGCGTCCTGGGTCACCTCTCCGACCATGAGGCCATGGGTAATCGGCGAACGCTCCTCGGCCCCACGTAAGGCCGACGCCGCCGTGCTGAGTACCGCGAGCGCAAGCGCCCTCAGGGACAGTCGAATCAGTGTGCGCATCAGACGATCTTGGGAACGATTGCGGGCCCGGGACGAATGGCTGATTTCCGCGGTAAACCTCGTTGAGCGGCCAATCCGCCGGTCAATCGGGTTTGGCTTGGCTGGGCTCCCCGCGACACACATCCTGTCGCAGTGCCGGTGCCTGGTGGCGCCGCCGTCGGCCATTGTGGCAATTCAAACTCGGTCTGTCACGGTGCCTTCCGGCGCGTCGCCCCGGATTGCCGCGTGCGGGAGAGGCGTCAGTTTTTTTTACAGCCACCCAGTGCAGTTCGTTGGCCGAGCGCGTCAGCGCTAATTCTGGTACCGATGGATCATGCTTTAGGTATCTAGGGGCCTGTTTCTTGCTTGTTTCGTTGGAGTGGTCGTGCTTGCCGTGATCAAGAAGCGCTGGCCGTCCGATGCTCGTCTGACTCGGAGCCGCCGGTTCCGGCAGATAGACATGATTTTCGGGCCTTATCCGGGTGACTGAGTGAATCCTTTTCAAGTTGAAATCCCAGTGGTCAAACACAAGCTTCTGACTGTTCTGATGTTGTTCTGGCTGGCATTCATCACCGGAATGAACGCCGACGTTGCGGGTGCGGCCGGCTTGACCGACATGGAGCGCCTCGGGCGACGCCTGTTCTTCGATGCGAACCTTTCGGATCCGCCGGGGCAGTCATGTGCGGCATGCCACGACCCAACCTTTGCCTTCACGGATCCCGACAAATGGCAGCCTACCTCCGAAGGGGCGACCGGCGGCCTGTTTGGACGGCGCAATACGCCAACCGTGATGTACGCCACGGCGGCCACCAATCCCGAACTGCAGTTCGACCCAAGCCTCCGGATCTGGCGGGGGGGGCAGTTCTGGGACGGACGGGCGAAGAATCTGGAAGAGCAGGCCAAACAGCCGTTTCTGAACCCGTTGGAAATGGGCAACCGCGCTCAGCCCGACCCGCAAGTCGCCGCCGCGACGGTCGTCGAGAAGGTCCGCAACTCCGGGTATGCCGCTCTGTTCAGGGGCGTTTTCGGCCGCGCTGTGCTGGCCGATCCGGTACGGGCTTTCGACGCCATCGCAACCGCGATCGCGGCCTTCGAACGGACGGCGGCATTCGGTCAGTACAGTTCCAAGTTCGATGCCGTGGTCGCGGGTCGAGCGAGCTTCACCGTGCAGGAGCGCACCGGTGAGAGTTTGTACAATCAGCTGGGTTGTGCCCAGTGTCATCCGGTGCGCGCCATCCCGGGCCCCAACAACCTGCCGAGGCCCGGAACGGATTTCTCCTACCACAATATTGGCATCCCCAAGAATCCTCGCAGCCGCTTCTACCGAATGCCGGCTGAGCTGAATCCTGATCAGGGCGCCTTCATCGATCTGGGGCTGGGTGGCAGCTTTGCGGAAGGTTCCGAGGATCGCGTGGCACAGCTTGGGAAGCACAAGGTGCCGACGCTGCGGAACATCGCCTTGACGGCGCCCTATGGCCACAATGGCTATTTCAACACGCTCAAGGGAATCGTGGAGTTCTACAACTCTCGGGATACACGGCCGCGCTGCCAGAACCCGCGAGGGCAGGACGTCAACGTCAGTGAAGAAGCCGCGCTGCGCCGGGGTTGTTGGCCGGCCCCAGAAGTCCCGTCGACGGTCGACAGGGAAATCCGCGGTGGACGTGCGATGGGGAGCATGGGGCTCCAGCCGGAGGATGTCGATGCGATCGTCGCCTTCCTGAATACGCTGACCGACGGCTGGCATCGCGGGTTCCGTTTCTGACCCCGTCACGCCGGTCCGGCCTCGCCCGGTTGGCAACGGCCGGGCAAGCCGTTAGACTCGCCGCGCCTGTCAGCGAACCTGCCTGGCCGACAACCGGTGGACGATCGAACCAATCGGGGCGGCGCGGGTGCCGAATCGGCCTGCGTCCCCAGCGGAGAGTAGGGACGCCCAGGCTGAGGGGTTTACCGATCATGAATAATGGAGGACTTGTGGAATACCGCATCAAAACGTTAGCGCTGCTGGTTTCCGGCACGATTGCCGCCGGGTCTTTGGTTTCGGGGTGCGCATCGCGCGATGCGGGAACTGCGGCACAGGCGGCCGCAATGTCAGCCCCTGCCCAGGCAGCGATCGCAGCGGCACCGAAGGTGAGCGACACGGCCGCATCGCCGGCGGTGACGGAGCGGCCGGGCGTCGTGGAAGGCGAACTGACCGTAGTGACGGCGAAGGTCAAGGCCATCGATAGCAAGAGCCGGGTCGTGACACTCGTCTACCCCGACGGCAAGACGGCCAAAATCAAATGTGGGCCCGAGGTGCGCAATTTCGCGCAGATCCGCGTGGGTGATGACGTGACCGCCGAGTTCCTTGAATCGGTCGAGATTTTCGTCAGCTCGGAAAAGGTCACCCCGGCCGCCGGTACCGCGAGTGCAGTCGAGCGTGCTCCGTTGGGCGGCAAGCCCGGAATGACCGAAGTCCAGAGCGTCGAAGTGACGGCGGAGGTCGAGTCCATCGACTACAAGACCCGCATGGTGAAACTGCGCGGGCCGGAAGGCAAGACCAAAACGGTCAAGGCCGGGCCAGAAGTGAAGCGTCTGGATGAAGTCAAGCCGGGCGATACCGTCGTGGTGCGCTACACCGAAGCGGTTTCGATCCGCGTTACTGCGCCGAACGAGGCCGCACCAACAAAGAAGAGATAACGGCTTGTCTCGGCAGAGGACCGCGAGCAGGGCTTCGGTGTTGAAGTGTCTGCAGCTTAACTGCCTGGGGTGACGAACAAGGCAAGGAACGGTTTCAAGAGATCTGCTTGATCGAGCGCGTCAGGGGCTTGCCCGGGCGGCGCTCGATCAGTTCGGCTTCGGCCATTTCAGCGGGTTTGGCCAGTGTCTTCAGCGGCGGCCCGCGCAGCGCGCGCGCCTCCTGTCGCGCCCGCGCCAGATAGCCGGCCAATGCGCCCCCCGCCGTGGTCGCTGTCACCAGTGCCAGGGTGAACAATTCGATGTAAAGCAGGATTCCCGCAAGGCCGACCATCCCCGTCACGGCTGCGCCAAGTTTGAAGTTTGCCTTCGAGTGCGCTCGGCGGGTTTCCTCGACAATGCGTTGATGGCTCTCCTCGACGATCTGGCGTTTCTCGGCTTCGGCCGAGACCCGCAGACTCTCTCTGTCGCGCGCGAAGTCATCACGCACTTCTGCGAGCGCGTCCTTCTTTACGTGCTCGGCAATCGAGCCGAACCACAGACCGACGACCACGGTCAGCGCGGCGGCAATCGCAGCGGCCAGCGCCCAACCGATCCCGCTCGCGCCGCCCACGGCCACCAGGGCCAGTGCTGCGGCAGCACACTGGACGACGACCAGCCCTGGGATAAACTTCAGTGCAGACACGTGACAGCCTCATTAGCGTAAATGCCCTTCGGAAGGCGGGCAGCGGAAAGGTCCGGGGAACGCTCGCAGATCAGTGTCACCCAACGATCCGGATAGCGCAATTGCGAAGCGAACTCCGCCTCGTCCGACTGTATGGGGCGGAGAAAGTTCTGGCACATCGGGCGCAACAGGGCGGAGCGTTTCGCTCGGGGTCCCGAGCCCCCTGCAGCCAGAGTGGCGAGAACGAGCCTGGCGTACAACGAGAGCTCAGAGACGCTAGGGGTCGCTCACCGTCATGGTGCGGGGCTCCGATCCGGACGCTCCATTCCCATGGCCCCGGTCAGTGGGACGAATGCGACATCGAGCACGACGCGTGTCGTCAAGGTGCCATCCGCCTGTTTCGTGCCGACCAAGAGTTGCTGGTGCCCATGAGGAGCGCCGATTGGAATCACCAGCCGTCGGCCGGTCTTGAGCTGAGCAATCAGCGCGGGCGGGATCTGCGGTGCCGCGGCGGTCACGATGATGCCATCGAACGGGGCCTGCTCGGGCCAGCCTTCGCACCCATCCGCACGGCGGATTGACACGTTCCCGAATCCCAGTGTTTTGAGGCGCTGCGCTGCCGCTTCCGCCAGTTCGGGGATGATCTCGACCGAATAGACTGCCTTGACGATGCAGGCCAGCACGGCCGCCTGATAGCCTGAACCGGCGCCGATCTCGAGCATCCGGTCCGTCGGCAGCGGTCCTAGCAGGTCAGACATCAGCGCCACGATGTAGGGCTGGGAGATGGTCTGCCCACAACCGATTTGCAGTGGGGCGTTTTCGAAGGCAAACGGCTGCAGTTCCTCGGGCACGAACCGGTCGCGGGGCACGGCGCGAATCGCGCGCGAGACGCACGGATCGAGGTGATCCTTCCCCGTCCAACCCGCGGTCAGTCGTACTTCCGTCGCGATGTCGCGGCTCAGTGCTTCGATGTCTCTCATCATGTCCCCTGGACGGCTCGGCCTGCGCACACCATTGTAGGGTCGATCGGGGGGGCTTGCCCATGCCGCAAACGCCTCCCGGATCACCGCCAGCAAAGCCCGGATAATCCGACTGTGAGGGTCGGGAAAAAAGTTGCGCGCCGCGCAGGATTCGCTTTAAATAACTGGCCAATAAATCGGGCGTCGCCAGAAGCGCCGCGAGGCTTGTCCCGAGTCCGCGCGGGGTCGATGCGCCACCGATCATCAGCCGATCCCTTCAGTCTCAGAGGATTCAATGTCATCACAGGCATGGGACCACGAAACGGTCCGCTCGATTGTCGCCGGGCTCAAAGCGAAGCCGGGTGCCTTGCTTCCGGTGCTGCACGGTATCCAGGATGCGCTGGGCTTCGTTCCGCCCGATGCCGTGCCGATCATTGCCGATGAGCTGAATTTATCGCGAGCCGAAGTGCACGGCGTCATCACCTTCTACCACTACTTCCGTGACACTCCCCCGGGCAGGCATACGATCCACTTGTGTCGGGCGGAGAGCTGTCAGTCGATGAACGCGGCAGGGCTCGAGGCCCATGCGAAGGCGCAACTCGGTATCGACTTTCACGAGACCACGCCGGATGGCACGATCAGTCTCGAGCCGGTCTACTGTCTTGGAAACTGCGCGTGTTCGCCGGCCATCATGGTCGACCACGACGTTTACGGACGCGTCACGCCCGAACGTTTCGATGCGATCGTAGCAGACCTCAGGAGCGAGAAATGAGCACAACGATCTTCGTGCCCTGTGACTCCAGCGCGCTCTCGCTGGGTGCCGAGGCCGTCGCGAAGGCGATCGCTGCCGAGGCTGCGCGGCGTGGGGTTGCGCTGCGTCTGGTCCGGAACGGCTCGCGCGGCATGTTCTGGCTGGAGCCGCTTGTCGAGGTCGAGACGTCCGAAGGTCGCGTGGCCTATGGACCCGTCCTGGCTGGCGATGTGGAGGCTCTGTTCGAGGCCCGGTTCTGGGAAGGCGGCCCTCATCCGCTCCGGCTCGGTCTGACCGCGGAGATCCCCTTCCTGAAACGCCAGGAGCGTTTGACCTTCGCCCGTGTCGGCATCACCGATCCGATCAGCCTCGACGACTACCTGGCGCACGACGGCTACCGCGGATTGAGGCGGGCTCTGGAACTGAAGCCGGCGGATATCGTTCGTGAAGTGACGGATTCGGGATTGCGCGGGCGCGGCGGTGCCGCGTTCCCCACCGGGATCAAGTGGAATACCGTGCTCAACGCGGCCGGCGAGCAAAAATACATCGTTTGCAACGCCGACGAGGGCGATTCCGGAACGTTCTCCGACCGCATGATCATGGAGGGCGACCCGTTCGTGCTGATCGAGGGCATGACGATCGCCGGGCTTGCCGTGGGCGCAACCCAGGGTTACATCTACCTGCGCTGCGAATATCCGCATGCCCATCGCGCTTTGAACGCGGCCATCGAAGCTGCATACGGGGCCGGTTATCTTGGCGCCAATGTTCTCGGAAGCGGTCATCGGTTCGATCTCGAGGTGCGCCTAGGCGCCGGTGCGTACGTCTGCGGCGAGGAGACGTCGCTGCTCGAAAGCCTGGAAGGGAAACGCGGGCTGGTTCGCTACAAGCCTCCCTTGCCGGCGATACAGGGACTCTTCGGCCAACCGACCATCATCAACAATGTCATTTCCCTGGCTTCGGTGCCGATCATCCTGGATCGCGGGGCGGCCTATTATCGCGATTTCGGCATGGGACGATCGCGCGGCACGCTCCCCATCCAGTTGGCCGGGAACATCAAGCAGACGGGGCTGATCGAAAAAGCATTCGGGATTACCTTGCGCGAGTTGCTTTACGATTACGGCGGTGGCGCGGCGAGCGGACGACCGATTCGCGCGGTGCAGGTGGGTGGTCCGCTGGGTGCCTATTTGCCTGAGTCACAGTTCGACGTCCCTCTCGACTACGAGGCCTACGCAGCAATCTGGGCGGTACTCGGGCACGGTGGTGTCGTGGCGTTCGACGACACCGTCGACATGGCCAAAATGGCCCGCTATGCGATGGAGTTCTGTGCGGTGGAATCCTGCGGTAAATGCACGCCCTGCCGTATTGGGTCGACTCGCGGCACCGAAGTCATCGACCGGATCATTGCCGGAGCGCGCCGCGGTGAGCAGGTCGCGCTGTTGCGTGATCTGTGCGATACGATGCTGAACAGTTCACTGTGTGCCCTCGGCGGAATGACGCCATACCCGGTACTCAGCGCGCTGAATCATTTCCCCGAGGACTTCGGGGTGGATAAGGCGGACGCGGCTTAGCCGCTCTCGTTCTTTATGTCGGCCATGCCCCAGGCGTGAGTCGGAGCGCTTCCGGCGGAGGCAATGCGCCAAGCCGCCAGTATGAGGTTTATTCCATGGCACACAGAGACAGAGATTACGGTACGCCCCCGCGCGATTCTTCCAAGACGGTCAGCCTTGAAATCGACGGCTTCAAGGTCAGTGTTCCGGAAGGCACGTCGGTGATGCGAGCCGCCGCGTCGATTGGTATCGAGATCCCGCGCCTGTGCGCCACCGACAGCCTGGACCCGTTCGGCTCCTGCCGGTTGTGCGTCGTGCAGATAGAAGGCGGTCGAGGTTACCCGGCCTCCTGTACCACGCCGGTCGGCGAGGGCATGAAAGTCTGCACGCAAAACGACAAGCTCGGTCAGATCCGCCGTGGCGTCATGGAACTCTACATCTCGGATCATCCTCTGGACTGCCTGACCTGTTCGGCCAACGGCAACTGTGAATTGCAGGACATGGCGGGTGCCGTCGGGCTGCGCGACGTGCGCTACGGCTACGAGGGTGAAAACCACCTGGGCGCAAGCAAGGATGAGAGCAACCCGTACTTCACCTTCGAGCCGTCGAAATGCATCGTTTGTTCTCGCTGCGTGCGCGCTTGCGAGGAAGTGCAGGGCACGTTCGCACTCACGCTGGACGGTCGTGGGTTCGACTCCAAAGTATCTCCGGGGCAGATGGAGACCTTCATGGAGTCTGAGTGCGTCTCCTGCGGCGCCTGCGTGCAGGCCTGTCCGACCGCCACACTGATGGAAAAGTCGGTCATCGACCGCGGTCAGCCCGAACACAGTGTCGTGACGACCTGCGCCTACTGCGGCGTGGGGTGTTCATTCAAGGCCGAGATGAAGGGCGCGGAACTGGTGCGCATGGTGCCCAATAAGGATGGACATGCCAACCACGGCCATTCCTGTGTCAAGGGACGCTTCGCCTTCGGCTATGCAACGCACCCCGACCGCATCACCAAACCGATGATCCGCGCGAGCATCAACGATCCGTGGCGCGAGGTGACCTGGGAAGAAGCGATCGCGTACGCCGCGTCGGAGTTCAAGCGGATCCAGAACGAATACGGTCACTATGCCGTTGGCGGTATCACCTCCAGTCGCTGCACCAATGAAGAAACTTATCTGGTCCAGAAGCTGGTCCGCGCGGCTTTCGGCAACAACAACGTCGATACCTGCGCGCGCGTGTGTCATTCACCGACCGGCTACGGTCTGAAGCGCACTTTCGGCGAGTCCTCCGGGACGCAGACTTTCGATTCGGTCATGAAGGCCGACGTCATCGTCGTGATCGGCGCCAATCCGACTGACGGTCACCCCGTGTTCGGTTCCATGATGAAGAAGCGTCTGCGGCAGGGCGCGAAATTGATCGTGATCGACCCGCGGGCCATCGATCTGGTGAAGTCGCCCCACGTCGCGGCGGACTTCCACCTGCAGTTGCGGCCCGGCACGAACGTTGCTCTGATCAATGCGCTCGCCCATGTGATCGTGACAGAAGGGCTGACCGACGAAGCCTTCATCCAGCAGCGCTGCGATGTCGCGTCCTTCAACAAATGGCGCGACTTCGTACGGCAGGAGCGGAATTCCCCGGAGGCAACCGCGAACGTCACCGGCGTCGCGGCCGAGTCGGTGCGGGCCGCCGCGCGGTTGTTCGCAACGGGCGGCAACGGCGCGATTTATTACGGATTGGGTGTGACCGAGCACAGCCAGGGCTCGACCACCGTCATCGGCATCGCCAACCTGGCGATGGCAACCGGCAATGTCGGCCGGGAAGGCGTCGGCGTGAATCCGCTGCGCGGGCAGAACAACGTCCAGGGATCCTGCGACATGGGCTCGTTTCCCCACGAGTTCCCGGGCTATCGGCATGTCTCGGATTTCGAGACCCGGGCGATGTTCGAGCAGGAATGGGGCGTTACGCTGGAAGGTGAGCCGGGACTGCGCATACCGAACATGTTCGCGGCGGCTCTGGATGGCTCGTTCAGGGGTCTTTATGTGGAAGGCGAGGACATTGCCCAGTCGGACCCCGATACCCAGCATGTGTTGGCTGCGCTGAAGGCGATGGAGTGCGTAGTCGTCCAAGATTTGTTCCTGAACGAGACGGCAAAGTTTGCCCACGTCTTTCTACCGGGGTCTTCGTTCCTGGAAAAGAATGGAACCTTCACGAACGCCGAGCGCCGCATCTCCCCGGTGCGTCAGGTCATGCCGCCGAAGGCGGGCTATGAGGACTGGGAAATCACGCAGATGCTGTCGAACGCGCTGGGCTATCCGATGAATTACCGGCATCCGCGGGAGATCATGGCCGAGATCTCCCGGCTGACACCGACGTTCAAGGGCGTCAGCTACGAGAAAATCGACGCGCTCGGCAGCGTCCAGTGGCCGTGTGATGACGCCACCCCCGAGGGCACGCCCATCATGCATTCCGAGCAGTTCGTGCGCGGCAAAGGTTTGTTCATGCCGACCGAATACGTGCCGACACCGGAGCGCACGTCCAGCCGCTATCCGCTGATCCTGACCACGGGACGGATCCTGTCCCAATACAACGTCGGCGCCCAGACACGACGTACGGAGAATTCCCGCTGGCACGAAGAGGATCGGCTCGAAATCCATCCGCACGATGCGGAGCTGCGCGGGTTGAAGGACGGCGACTGGGTCGGCATCAAGAGCCGCTCCGGTGACACCGTGCTGCGGGCACGCGTCTCCGAACGGGTTCAGCCCGGTGTCGTCTACACGACCTTCCACTTTCCGGAATCCGGTGCCAATGTGATCACGACCGACAATTCGGACTGGGCCACGAATTGTCCGGAGTACAAGGTCACCGCCGTTCAGGTCACGCCGGTCAGCGCTCCGTCCGACTGGCAGCGTGAGTACCGCGCGTTCAGCGAGGAACAGCTGGCGCTGCTGGAGAAGGCTGGGGCCGGGGCTGGCTAGAGGTCGCGCTCCATGACACTCGCGCTCGCCGGCGAGTTCGGTTGGCTGAGCCACCGGCAGATCGCCGTGATGCGAGCGGAGGGCGGGGCGCCGTTCCCCGCCTCCGACGAGGTGGCCGAAGAGGTGCCCGTGGCCCTCGTCTACAACGGGACGCCGCACGTTGTCATGCTGGCCACTCCGCTCGATCTCGAGGACTTTGCGCTGGGGTTCTCGTTGACGGAAGGCATCATCGCTTCGCCGTCGGAAATGCAATCCGCAAAGGTCATTCCGCGAGCGGAAGGCATCGAGGTCCGCATGCGTATACCGGAGCAGCGTTGCGAGCGGCTCTCCGGCCGCGAGCGGAACCTGACCGGTCGAACAGGCTGCGGGCTGTGTGGCACTGCAAGCCTAAGGCAGGCCGTGCGGCACCCGGCGCCGGTGGAGAGCACGGTCCGCGTGTCGCCGGCCGATGTCCACGGGGCGCTGGACGCCTTGCGCGACCACCAGACACTGAACCGACTGACCGGGGCGGTGCACGCCGCCGCTTGGGTGCTTCCCGGGCAAGGTATTCAGACGGTCAGGGAAGACGTCGGGCGACACAACGCGCTGGACAAACTGATCGGTGCTTTATCGCGGCGATCCATCGATCGGGAAGCCGGCTTCGTCATCGTGACCAGCCGCGCCAGTTACGAGATGGTTCAGAAATGTGCGGCGGCGGGCATCGGCTTAATGGCGGCTATCTCGGCGCCTACCGGCCTTGCGATTCGGCTGGCCGAAGAATCCCGCGTCACGCTTATCGGGTTCGCCCGGCAAGGCGTGCACACCATTTACGCCTACCCCCAGCGCGTCATCGGCTAGCGGGCGTTCGGGTCGGTTCCGCAAGGTTCCCTGAGGCAGGGGCGCGCCCAGTCAATCACTCCGAACGCGTGTCGGGCGACAGGCTTGTGGTACAGCCGTCGCTATCGTCGGGAAGACGCCACTCGCGGCCTTGGCCATAACGCCCTGAGCGCTGCGCAGACAACACGTCGCCTGCAGCGGCGGCTTGGCTTAGAATGCCGGGGGTAACCGGGTATTGGTTCGTCAAATTGCAGGAGGGCGGGAGCGCCGAAGTGATGCAAATCGAGAATCTGGTCAAAATGGTCAACGACATAGCGGTCTTTTTCGAAGCGGAGCCTGAACGGCGAGTCGCGGTTCACTCGATCGCCGACCACGTCAAGAAGTTCTGGGACCCGCGGATGCGGCGGGCCATCATTCAACATAATCGCGACGGGGGGTTTGGCTTGAGCGAGCTCTCGCGGCTTGCTGTGCATGAACTCGACGAAGAATCCCATTCCCTGCTGGAGTGCGGAGACGGCTGATGTGCCGGGCCTAGCCTCTTTGCCCGTTGCCGTGTTTGGCGCAAAACTGCAGGACGTACCTGCAGGCGCCGGTCCCTCGCACTGTTTGTTTGGACGTCGAACGCGACGCTGATCATCATGGAGCCAGCCCACCGCTCCGTTGCCACGTTACGGCGCTCAACGGTCGCGGTTCATTGAGGCGCCGTTTGCCATTGCTTGTTTCCTCAACTCATGAAATCCCGGCCTGATCCCACCGTCGAAGACCTGGTCCGCGCCCGCCTGCCGAACCGGCACGGCCAGTTCGTACTGCATTGCTACCGCAGCACGCTGGATCACCGCGAACACGTGGCCATGGTGCATGGCGATGTGAAGGGCGCCGCGGATGTCCTCGTGCGGGTCCATTCGGAGTGCCTGACTGGCGATGTGTTCGGGTCGACGCGCTGCGATTGCGGGGAGCAACTCGAGCAGGCCCTGGAACGCATCGGCAAGGCAGATTGCGGCGTGCTGCTCTACCTGCGCCAGGAAGGGCGGGGCATCGGTCTGATTCAGAAGCTGCGGGCGTATAACCTGCAGGACGAAGGCTTGGATACGGTCGAAGCAAATCTGCGGCTGGGGCATGGCGCCGACGAGCGAAACTATGCCGTGGCCGCGCTGATGCTGCGAGACCTCGGTATCGAGAGCGTGCGCCTTCTAACCAACAATCCGCGGAAGATCGAGGAACTCGAGTCTTACGGCATTCGAATTTCCGAACGTGTGCCCATCGAGATTCCGCACCATACCGAAAACGTGCGGTATCTGCGGACGAAGGCGGACAAGATGGACCATTGGCTGTCGTTCGAGCCGCCGACGCGGGACGCGGAGGACTTTGCCTTTCTGGGGGCCTTGTGGCAACTCCTGGCCGCCCGCCGTGGGGCAGGGGCACCTGGGACGCGCCCATTCGTGACGCTGAGCTATGCGCAGAGTCTCGACGGTAGCATCGCTCTGTCCACGCGATCGGCCTGCGCTCTGAGCGGTCCCGCCTCGCTGCGGCTGACGCATCACCTGCGGTCCCGCCACGATGCGCTCGTGGTCGGCGTCAACACCGTGATCAGCGATGATCCGCTCCTCAATGTCCGGCTGTGTGCCGGGGCAAGTCCGCGTCCGGTGATCCTTGATTCCCAACTGCGGATTCCCGAGGATGCGCGCGTGCTGTCGGGCAGCGATCCGCGGCCGATCATTGTCACGACGAGCGGGGCCGGCGCGTCCGAAAAGGCCGTTCGGTTACGCGAGCGGGCCCAGGTTCTGGCCGTGAGCGCCGACACGCAGGGTTGCGTCGATCTGTTTGAAGCACTGCAGGCGCTGGAAGGCCTCGGTCTCCAAACGATCATGGTCGAGGGGGGCGCGCAGATCATTTCGCAGTTCCTGCGCACCGGTCTCGTCGACTATTGCGTGATCACGATCGTTCCGCGGCTGATCGGCGGCGTGCGCGCCGTGGAAGGCTTACAGCAGGATGCCTCCGGCCGGCCTTTGGGGCTTCGCGCCTGCCGTTACCACACACTCGACAACGACATCATCGCTTTTGGGACGTTCGGAGACGTCGGTTGAAGGCCCTCGCGCTGATGCATGTCGCCCCGGGATGTGTCGAGGGCAGGGAGATCGAGGTCGCCGACCCGCGTGCGGGCCAGGTGGTGGTGCAGACGGAGTTGAGCGCGATCAGCCCGGGGACCGAGTCGATGATCTTTCGCGGCGACTTCCCCAGCGGCGTCGCGCTCGATGAAACGATACCGGCGCTGAGCAGGCAAGGCTGGTCCTATCCACTGCATTATGGCTACGCGCTGGTCGGACGGGTGGTCCGCGGGGGTTCTTCGGCGGAGGAACGATGGGTGGGGCAACGCGTGTTTCTGTTCCATCCGCACCAGGACCACGTGTTGGCCGACACGGCCGACTGTTGGCCGGTGCCCGACGGTGTCTTGTCGCAGGCGGCCGCCTTGCTGCCGAACATGGAGTCGGCGCTCAATTTCGTCATGGACGCTGCGCCCTTGGTCGGCGAACGCCTGCTGGTCACCGGGCAGGGTGTGGTGGGCCTGCTGACCACGGCCATTCTGGCCGCTTTCCCGCTGGCAAGGCTGGCCGCCGTTGATCCGGTGGCGGCCCGAAGGCAGTGGTCGGTCGTGCTCGGGGCAGACACGGTGGCCGAGTCGGTCCCGAAGCTGCCGCGGGAGCTGTCGGGAGAAGACGATTTCGACGGCGTGGTCGAAGTCTCGGGTAACCTTGGCGCGCTGAACGACGCGATGGCGCGAACCGTATTCGATGGGCGCATCGTCGTCGCTTCGTGGTATGCGCGGTCCGGTCCTGCGCTGGACCTGTCCGGGGCATTCCATCGCCGGCGCATCCGCCTGATCTCGAGCCAGGTCAGCACACTCGCGCCCGGGCTCACCGGACGGTGGACCAAGGCGCGGCGCTTGGCCTTGGCATGGGACTGGATCAGGAGGATCGGGCCCGAGCGCCTGGTGACCCACAGCCTGCCGGCAGCGCGTTGCCAGGAAGCCTTCGAACTGGCGGCCGAGCCGTCCGCCGGGGCATTGCAAGTTCTTCTGACATATTCGTGACGATCACGGGCCATGTACCGACTTTCGATCTCGCGCGACTTCATCGCCCAGCACTTTCTGATTGGAGGGGATTGGGGCGAGGAAAACGAACTGCACAGCCATCACTATCGGATCGAGGTGCTGATCGAAGGGCGAGAGCTCAACGAACACGGTTATCTGATCGATATCGTCGACCTGGAGCGAAGCCTGCTCGGCGTGATCGGGCAATATCGTGATCGTACGCTGAACGACCAGATCACCTTCGGCGGATTGAACCCGAGCCTCGAACGCTTTGCCCGCATCCTGCAGGAGGATCTGGCCGGTCGGTTGGCGCTGGGCGATGCGCGCTTGAGCGTTACCCTGTGGGAAAACGACCGGGATTTCGCAGGCTACTCACCATGAGACGACAGGACGAACAGGCGATTCCGTTCGGGGATTTTCTGGATGCCAAGTTCTTCCTCGACGAGCGCAGTCTGAATGATTCGGTGCGGCAGGTGCTCGTTGACGAGTGCCATGCACGCGGGCGGCTGAGTTGTCTGGACCTTGGCAGCGGTACCGGTGCAATGATTCGGAGGCTGTTGCGCTGGTTTCCGAATCTCGATCTAGCCATCACCGCGCTCGATCAGGATCCTGACCTACTGGCGACGGCCCGCCGGCGTATCGTCGATGAACTCCGGAACGCCGATCTCGTGGTCAAGGACAAGGGATCCTGGCTGCGAGGGGAGTCGATAGCCAGAACGGTCAACGTCGAGTTCGCCTGTTGCCGTATCGCCGAGTTCAATCCGCCACCGGCGCGCTACGATCTGATCACGGCCCACGCCGTCGTCGATTTGCTCGATCCGTCGGCGGTGCGATGCAAGCTGGAAGAGTGGTTGATTCCCGGGGGGTACTGGTACGCCAGCTTGAACTACGATGGCGGTACCTTCCTCTTTCCCTCCTTCGACGATCCGGGTTTCGAGCAGGAACTGCTCGACCGATATGATCGTTCGATGGAAGAGCGGCGAGTGGAGGGCACCGCGACGGGCGGCGCCCATTCCGGCACCCGGCTGCTGGCAGCCCTCGCCACACCGGACTGGAACACCGTTGCCTACGGTTCGTCCGATTGGAACCTGACGCCGCTTCGCAATACCTATCGGGATCGCGACAGCGTGTGCCTGCAGGCGATGCTCGGCTTCATCCGTGGCGAGGGCGAACGCGGTGCCCTCGACCCGGCCCGGCTTGCCTGCTGGACTGCTACCCGCAGCCGGCAGCTCGCGGCGGGACAGTTAGGGATCATCGTGCACCAACTGGACGTGCTGGCCCGTTTTCGACCTTCCGTTAAGGCACCGCGCCGTTCAGCCGAAGACTGACGACGATTGAGCCCGACGCGGCGCTATTCCTGACCCACGACCTGCCGATAAAGACTCGCCGTCTTCTGCGCAATATCGTCCCAGTCGTAACGTTGTGCCACCCAGTCACGGCGTGAAACCTGCTCTTCCGCGGTGATCGGCTGCGCCGCGAAATGGACGATACGCTGGGCCAGACTCTCGACGTCGCCGAGCGGAAAGTAATTCTCGGGCGGCAGATCGACTTCCAGATTGGCGGGAATGTCGCTGGCGACCGCGGTCAGACCATAGCTCAAGGCCTCGAGCAGAGCAATGGGCAGACCTTCATGTGAGGAAGGCAGCACGAAGATTCCCGCATGCGTGTAGAGTTGCGCCAAGGCCGCGCCGGTCTGGAAGCCGGTACAGACGACATTGGGTGTGGCTTCGGCGGCTCCCAGCACCGCGCGCGTGTAGTCGTCGGGATGATCGGAAGACCCGACCAGCGCGAGCTTCCAGCCGGGTACCGCGGCCTGGTTGAACGCCTCGATCAGATCCAGATGACGCTTCTCCGGCACGAGCCGGCTCACCAGCAGCACATACTTCCCCCGTTCCAACCCGAAGGAGTCGATACAGTCGGTCGCCTCGGGGCGGTCCGGCAGTGTGGCGCCGTTGGGGATCAGCGTGGATTCGCGACCGTATTTCGTCCGGACGGCATTCGCGATCCCCTGAGAGATCACGATGCGCGCATTCGACCAGAGCATGCCCAGTCGCTCGCCGAGTTGCAGGCTCAGTTTGCCGATGCGTCCCCATTTCTGCCGTTCGTAATCGGGCCCGTGGTGCGTCACGACCACCTTGAGTCCGAGGAGGCGGGCGAGTGGGGTGACCAGTGCCGGTCCGACCGCCTGTATGTGCAGTATCTCGGGACGGTTGATCAGGCCGGCGTACAGCACGCCCAAGGTACTGTGTACTATTGCTTCCAGCGATTTGGAGCGGGGTGCCCACAGCCGATGAAACCGCACCTGGTGCCAGGTATCGCCGAACTCTTTTGGCTGATACGGTGAGCGCACGATGACATGCACGTCGCAGCCGAGTTCAGCCAGCAGCGGACACAGTTTCTCACCGTGCATTTCCACGCCGCCCTGAATGCCGGGAAAGCCGCGCAGGCCCAGCCACATGATCTTGATCTTCGGTCTCATGCAGCGGTTGCTCCCATTTCTTGGTAGAGGCTCAACAGACGGTCGCGGTAGCGCTCGGCGGTAAAGTCGCTGAGCGCCCAGGCGCGCCCGGTCCTTCCCATCTCCCGGATGTGTGTCGCTGACAGGCTGCTATAGCTGCGGAGCCTGTCGGCCAGCGCATGAGCATCGCCGCTGGGAAAGACATCTCCGGTTTCGCCCGGCCGGATCAGTTCCGGAATGCCACCGATGTCGGCGCCGATCACCGGACGCTCCAGCGCATAGGCTTCGAGCACGCTCATCGGCGCGTTTTCATACCACTCCGATGGCAGGACCACGGCCCGGGCCGCGCGAATCAGATCGAACAGATCCTCTCCGGTCCGGTAACCGAGGAATTCCACATCGGCGCCGCGAGCCTCGGCAAGGGCCCGCAGCCGCGGCTCCTCCGACCCGGTGCCGATGATCCAGGCGCGAACGCCTGCCAGTGCCGCGGCCTCGACGAAGGTTGCCAGGCCCTTTTCCGGTCCGAGGCGCCCGAAATAAGCAAAGGCGGTGCCGGGTTCCCCACGGGGCTTCAGGTGATTCATGTCGACGAAATTGGGGATGTAGGTGAAACGTTCCCGGGGCCATCCCCACTCGACGAACTTCTCGAGGTAGAACCGGCTTGGGGTGACGAAGCGGTCGACGTCGCGCGAGTAGCAGCCAAGCAAGCGGTGCACGGCGGATTCCATGAACACGACCGCCGACAGGCTCAAGGACTCCTTGACGCAGCGGTGACGGACGACGTTCCAGATCGCCCCGCCCTTGCAGCGTTCGCAGACGCCGTCATGCGCGAGCATCTTGTAGGCGGGGCACGCGATTTTCAGGTCATGCAGCGTCAGTACGCTAGGAACGCCATGGGCTTTCAGCGTCCCGAAAAACGAGGGCGAGATGTGATGGTAGATGTTATGGGCATGAGCCACGTCCGGCTGGGTCCGCGCCAACAGACTGGCCATTTTTTTTCGTGCTTCGAGCGAGTACGTGATCTTCGCCGCCCTCTGGGCCTTTTCCCAAAGGGAATATTTCTCACCGAACTCGATTTCTTCGACGAAATAGTCGGTCCATTTGGAGGGTTCGTTCTTGGGATGTTTCATCGCAAAGGGGATGACTCGCCAGCCGATTTCCTCGAACAGCCGGTTTTGTTCGAGAAAAACGACCTCGGCCCCGCCGCGTCGATAGAGATAGTTATTGATGGAAAGGAGAGTAGGTGGCATTCAGGTCTCGGTATCGCGGTGGAAGGGACCAACCAACCCGGCGCAGCGCGCCGGCGTTTGACGGCGTGAAAGTAGTTCTTGTTTGCCCAGCGCAGTCCAGCGTGGCTCCGGGACGGCCTCCATCCGCCTTAGCATCCGCTACAGACGGGCGAGGCATGAACGATCAAGGAGCTACACAAAACGTCGTAGTATCCGCACGCCATATTCTAACCAAGTTTGTTTGTGGGCCGCTGTCATCCTGGCTCGCGGTGCATGCCCGCGACCGGCGCATGGTCCGCGCGCTGCTCGCGTTCCCGTCGGCCTCCGTGCGGGAAGCCGTCCGGGTCTCGGAGGCGTCCCCCAGGCAACATGAGGCCATGTCTGGTATCGCATACCAGGGAAGCCCAACGTTCTTCGGCTCTGCGCCGGATCTCACGCGCCTGCGATCAGCGACGCATGCTAAGCTTCGCGCCAAAGACGGTGCCGGGTGGCGGCACGGACCGGGGCCGTTGCCGGGCGGTTCGGGCCACACCTGTTCAATGGAGTTGCAGATGACCATACGTTCCGAATCCTTGCGAATTGAGGGTATGCAGTGCAGTGGCTGCGAGACCACAATCGAGGACGCAGTCAAGGCCCTGGATGGCATCACTGACGTCAGTGCCCATTTTGGCACCTCGGACATCGTGGTGCGGTATGACGATGCTGTTCTTCGCCTGAGCCGCATTCTGGCGGCCATCGAGGACAAGGGCTATGTTGCCACGACGGTCGGTCTGGCTGCGCCGCCGATGGGGCGGACCGGCGCTTGGCTGCTATCCGTCGCAAAGTACGCGGTGGTGTTGACCCTGGTCGGCGGGCTGGTCTACTGGGGGATCGCCATCATGCCCGGTGTGATGGCGAAAATGCACGACCCGCAAATCGGTTACGCGATGCTCGTCGCGGTCGGGTTTCTGACGGGCTTTCATTGCATCGGCATGTGCGGCAGCTTCGTGGTGTCGTACACGACAGGCGGTGAACCGCGCACACTGAGCTCGTTGATCGCGGCCCATGCCTTGTACGGGGCCGGCAAGACCGTATCGTACGCGCTGCTGGGCGCAGGTTTCGGAGCGCTTGGTGCTCTGTTGACCATCACGCCCTTCATGCGCGGTGTGGTCGCGGCGATCTCCGGCGTCTATCTGATCCTTTGGGGCATTCGCATGCTCAAGCTGTTCTCGGGGATGGCGTGGCTGAACTGGGCCTTTCCGCAAGCGGTCATGCGCGGGGTGCAGAGCGGAATCCGACGGCAACCCAAGCCGTTGATGATCGGCCTGATGTCAGGTTTTCTGCTCGGGTGCGGAGCACTGCAGGCGATGTATGTCATGGCGGCAGGGACGGGCAGTCCGCGGGAGGGGGCGCTGATTCTGGCCTTGTTCGGGCTGGGCACGCTGGGACCGTTGCTCGGTTTCGGCTTCTTCGCACATTTGTTGTCGCGACGGGTCCTGAACGAATTACTCCGTGTCTCCGGGTTACTGGTTCTGATCATGGGATTATTGATGACCGACCGGGGAATGAGGCTCACGGAGTCCGGCTATGATTTTGCGACGCTCCGCGCTCGCTGGCATTCCCTGATGAACGATCTGTCGCAGCCACCACCTGGGGACCATGCGCATCATCATTAGGCGAAGACTCAGACTGAATCACAACGGACTGCGTATGGGAGTAATGACATGTCTATAGAAAATGAACGGTTGCGCATTAGCGGTGTGTCGCCATGGCTCCGTGCCAGCGTCGCGGCGCTTGGTGCGGCGCTGCTGATGAGCGGCTGCGCGACACGCCCGGGAGAGGATGCACCCCTACTGAGTCTTCAGGGCAAGCCGCTCAGCGGTTATGTGACGATGGAAGAGGTTCAGGTTGCCTACATCGGCAGCGCCGGGGGTGGGCACGGAACGCTGAGTTTCCATGGCCGTGAACATGCCTTCACGGTCGGCGGTTTGGGCGTTGGCGGTATCGGGGTTTCGTCGATCAATGCCTCGGGCGAGGTCTACAACCTCAAGTCCCTGGCCGCCTTTCCCGGAGCTTACGCGCAGGGCCGGGTGGGCTTCGCGCTGGGCGACGCCAGCAAAGGCGATCTGTGGCTACAGAACGAAAATGGCGTGATCATGCACCTCAAGGCGAAGCGAACGGGGCTCATGCTGAGTCTCGGCGGTGACGCGGTCGTGATCACGATGGACGAATGAAGCGGGTTCGGAAGCGCGCGCCCGCGGTCCGAAAGCACCGCGGGCGGAATGGCTGCGGCCAGGCCGCTGTCAGGCGGCCGCGTCGGTGTCGACGCGACCGTAGTGGCTATCGATGTAGCGCTCCACCAGTGCCTGAAATTCTTCGGCGATATGATCGCCTTTCAGCGTGACCGTCTTTACGCCGTCTTCAAAGACCGGCGCCACCGGCTGTTCCCCCGTGCCGGGCAGACTGATGCCGATATTGGCGTTCTTGCTCTCGCCCGGGCCGTTGACCACGCAGCCCATGACGGCCACATTCATGTCCTCGACGCCGCGGTAGACCTTGCGCCACTCGGGCATCTTGTGGCGGAGGTGGCTTTGGATCTGTTGCGCCAGCTTCTGGAAATAATCGCTGGTGGTGCGGCCGCAACCGGGGCAGGAGATGACCATCGGCGTGAACGACCGTATGCCCATCGTCTGCAGTATTTCCTGCGCGACGATGACTTCCAGCGTGCGGTCGGCACCCGGCTCGGGCGTCAGAGAGATGCGGATGGTGTCGCCGATACCCTGGTTCATCAGGACCGACAGCGCTGCCGTCGATGCGACGATACCTTTGGACCCCATTCCGGCTTCGGTAAGGCCCAGATGCAACGCGTAGTCGCACCGCGATGAAAGCGATTCATAGACCGCGATCAATTCCTGAACGCCGCTCATCTTGCATGACAGCACGATGCGGTCCTTGGGCAGGCCCAACTCGAGCGCCCGGTGCGCGCTTTCCAGCGCCGAAGTGATCACCGCTTCGCGCATGACCTCGGGCAGCGGTCTGGGCTCGTTCAACTGTGCATTCTCGTCCAGCAGGCGTGCGAGGACCTGCTGATCGAGACTGCCCCAGTTGACGCCGATGCGGACCGGTTTGCCATACTGGCACGCGAACTCGATCATCTGCGCAAATTGCGGATCGCGTTTCGAGCCCCGGCCGACGTTGCCGGGGTTGATGCGGTATTTGCCCAGCGCCTCGGCGCAGTCGGGGTATTTGGCCAGCAATTTGTGGCCATTGAAGTGGAAGTCGCCGATCAGCGGCACCGTGCAGCCACGCCGGTCGAGTTCGTCGCGGATGCGGGCGACCGCGGCGGCCGATTCCTCGTTGTTGACGGTGATGCGGACCAGTTCCGAACCGGCGCGCGCCAGTTCATAAACCTGCTGGACCGTACCGTTGATGTCCGCCGTGTCGGTGTTGGTCATCGATTGGACCACGACGGGGGCACCGCCACCGATCTGGACCTCACCCACCTTGACGCCGACTGTATTCTTTCGCTGCATCATCTAAACCTATCTGACTGAATCTGTTTGCGACTGCGGCCCAGACGAACCTTCGTCGCCGCGAAGGGCGGAATGTCTCGGGGAAACCCGTCGGCTAACTGCATCGTCACAGCCAGCGAGCCGGTAGCAGCCGTGTGGTAAGGCGCTGTATTGTAGCAGGCGGCTCTGCAAGTGACCCGTGCGGTCCGCCCCGCTGAGAGTTCGGGGCCGGCGCGAATTCCGCGACTAATTTCCGAGTTCCTGGCTCGGGTGTCAAGTGTCTTCAAACGATGGCGCAACCCGTGGAGTCTCCTCTTCATCGACGGTGGACCTGGTTCGAGAAGGCGGGGGCATTCGGGGCCCCGGTTCACTTCGCCCCGAGATACCGTGCGGATTCCTTCAGGTGCTCCGGGGTCATGGCGCGGCGGTAGTCCTCCGTCATCGCCGGGGTCAGCAGTTCGATCAGGAAGCGATTCTCCACCCAGAACTCGATGACCCGGAAGTCCCGCCGCTCGCAGGTCACGGCACGCCATTCCTCGCGACGGCCGATCGCCTGGATTTCCTCCTCCGACCGGCTCACTGAAATTGCGGCATGGGTGCCGCTGAAAATGTCGGGCTGCGGATTCGTGACGGCATGCACTGCGTCGGTCCGCCCGCCGGGGACGAGTTCCGTGCCCAGTGGGTAGACTTCGATGGCCGTGCCGGAGGGGTCGTCGGCAATGGCGATATGACTTCCGGGGAAAATCGAGAAGGGAAAGCTGCGGCCGCCGAGCACTTCGGCCAGAACTGCGGCGACATGTGCCGGGCTCCGGGCCGTGAGCGAGAAATGATGAATCATGGTCCGTTATCCTTCGTGGTGGCAGGCGAAGCAGTTGTCTGAGGTTCCGGTGCCGGCGGGACGATCTCGTTGACCACTCTGAGCCAGACGTCGGCGTGACAGGGCTCCGTCAGCGGACAGAAGCACATCAGATCCTTGCCGCGCAGCGCCTCGCGTGCGGCGGCGATCAACGCGGGGTGGTTGCGCAGATAGTCTTCGAAACGTGCCACCGCCGTTGCGTGATCTCCATGCTCGACCGGAAAGGGGTTACCCCAGCGGCTCGGTCGCGCGACGCTGACGGCGCCTGCTGGTTTGCGCCAACCTTTGATGCGGCGTTGCTGGACGCGTCGCGGCATGGCCTAGAGAGCCTCCAGGGGCGAGGTGGGCATCGCGTCGTGGAGGCAACCGTCCAGCAGGCGTCCGGTCAGATCCTTGCGCACGCCTCCCCACTGTTTGAAAAAGAATGCGGTACCGGACCTGCGACATTGATCGCGTAGGTCCCGAACCCACTCAGCCTGCATCGGCCTGGCCCCGGGCCCCGACTCCCCGCCGACGATCAGCCAATCCATGCGGCTCAGATCGAGATTCTCTAGCGGGCCGATCAGGGGCTCGCAGGACAGGAATCGCCTGGCAGCCGGCACGGTGCGCAGATCCTCGATTCGGTGCGTCACGGCGGCGTTCTCGACGCTGACGCCCATCCAGACATTCGGCGTCCATTGCAGCGCTCTTGCCAAGTGTGCCAGCCGCTGGCTGCGTTTGGTCAGGATTTGGAATGTGTGCTGCGGGCAACTGGCCATGGTCGCGAAAACCCGCTGGATAAAGCCTTTCGGGATGTCTTCATGAAACAGATCGCTCATCGAGTTCACGAACACTCGCGACGGCTTCTTCCAGCGGCGGGGCGCATCGATCAGGTCTTCGTGCAGGCGGAGCTCGAAACCGTCGGGATAGCGCGGGTTGCCCATGGCCTGGAGCCGCGTGGCCATGCGCTCGGCATAGCAGTGCTTGCAACCCTGGCTCAGCTTGGTGCAGCCGGTGACCGGGTTCCATGTCATCTCGGTCCATTCGATGCGGGTCTTCGTGGTCATCGCTGCCGGTAGCGGAGGCGCACGAGCCCCTAGATGAGTCCCAGCGCGAAACCGAGCACCAGGATCACGACAGCAGTGACCAGCAGCTTCAGCGAGAAGTCGGCCGCCTTGCGGAGCCAGCGGTCCCGGAGCACCATGAAACGGGACAATCGGTCGAGGTCTGCCGGCTCGGGGTCGGTGACCGTGCGGCCGTCGGTGCCGAGATGGACCAAGGCCTCAGCTCGTGTCCTCCGGAACTGGTCGAGTTGCTCGAGCAAGCGTCCGCAAAGGAATGCCAGGGTCAGCGCGTCCTCGACCTTGAGGGATTGGTCGGGAGGCAGCGGACTGTTCAGCTGCGCGGCTGCTTGCTGTAACAGCGCGCTGATTTCGTCGGGGAGTTCGGTGGCAACCGATTGGGCGAGTTGTTCAAGACCTTCCCCGCGCGCACCAAAGTCGCGGATCAGCGCCTGTTCGACCCGTTGCACGTAGGTTCCGGCCACTGGTTTCAGATCCTTCATCGCGGTGTCGTAACCTGGGGCCTGGGTAAACGCCTGATCATTAGCGCAGCCATTCGATCACATGCTCTTCGACGCAGCCGACCTGCTCCTCGGATATTGCGAAGGACCTGATCGAGATACCGGCGCGGTGCACGGCGTCGGCTCGTCCCGCGATCAGGGGGTGCCAGTCGGGCAGATCCTGGCCCTCTGCGACCAGACGATAGCCGCAGGTGCTCGGCAGCCACTGGGGGTGGTCTAGGGCATCGCGGATTTGCAGGCACTCCGGCACTCGTTCGCTGCGGTTCGCATAATCGGTACAGCGACACCGGTCGATGTCGAGCAAGCGGCAGGCGACGCTCGTGAACAGGATTTCCCCCGTGTCCTCGTCCTCGATCTTGTGCAGACAGCACTTCGCGCAACCGTCGCACAGGCTCTCCCAGGCTTCCGGTGACAGTTCGTGCAGCGCCTTTCCCTTCCATCCATCGTCGATCATCGCGCTCTATCGGGTGGTTTGCCGGTATCAGTTCCCTATTGTTACCGAACTTGCTCCTTGAAGATATGCCGCGAATGGGGTGGACGGGTCAGTCCTGGGGCTTGGTCTCGCCGCGGCATGAGTCCCGGGTGCCTGACTTCCAGAACCGGTAGAACGGCAATCCGGCGATCAGCAGGGCGATGCCCAGGCCGGTGTCTCCAGGTCTCTGGATCAGCATGCTGCAGCAGAATGCGGCGGCGACGGCGACGAAACACAGCGGGACCCAGGGATAGCCCGGAACGCGATAAGGCCGCAGCGCATACGGCTGACTTCGTCGCAGTGCAATGACCGAGAAGGCAGTGATGCCGTAGAAGCCCCACATGCCGAAGATCGCGAAGTTGAACAGGCGTTCGAAGGCCAGTTTGTCGTGTCCGAACAGCACGATCAGTCCGCACGCGAAAAGGGCTTGCAACAGCAGGGCCTTGGCAGGTGTGCGATGGTTAGGGTTGAGGTCGGCCATGTGGCGGAAGAACAGCCGGTCGCGAGCCATCGCATAGGATACCCGTGCCCCCGAAAGAATCGCGCCGTTCAGGGCCGCGAGGGTCGAAATCAGCGCGGCGATGGTGATTGCACCAGCACCCCAGGGACCGAACAGGCGTTCGGCGACGTCCTGCGCAACGTGGGTGGAATGCTGCAGGCTTGCGAGTGGCAGGGCATAGAAGTAGGCCACGTTGATCAGCAGGTACACGGCCATGACCATGATGATGCCGAACACGAGGACCCTGGGAATCACGCGCTGTGGGTCGCGGACCTCGCCTGCGACCATGTTGACGTTGTTCCAGCCGTCATAGGCCCACAGGGCAGCCGACAGGGCAGCGAAAAAGCCACCGACCAGCGCCGCGCCGCCCTTGCCCTGCTCCGCAGCCAGCACCGGGAATTCGGCCCAGGAGCCGCCGCCGCTGCTGAGGACCAGCGCCGCGAGCGCCAGGATGGCTGCGACCTTCAGGGCCGTCAGGACCGTCTGCACGTTGCCGCCCACCGCGATGCCGAGATAGTTCACCGCGGTCAGTACGATGACGGTCGTCAGCGCGACAGCCTGCGTCCCGTTGAAGCTCCAGCCACCGACCGAACCGAGTTCCGACGCCAGCCAGGGAAAGAAAAAGCCGAGGAACAGCGCAAAGCCGGTGGCGATACTGGCGATCGACCCCGTCTTGCCGATCGCGATCTGTTGCCAGCCGTACAGAAAGCCCCAGACCGGCCCGTAAGCCCGACGCAGGTAGGCGTATTCCCCACCGGCCTCCGGATAGGCCGCGCCCAGTTCGGCGTAACTCAGTGCGCCGGCCAAGGAAAGTAGACCGCCGAATACCCAGATGAAGAAGACACCCGGAACCGAGCCCATTTCCCGCGCCATCGTGGACGGCACCAGGAAGATGCCGGTACCGATGACCGACCCGGCCAGCAGTGCCCCTGCGCCGAGCCAACCCAGTGCCCGATTCAGTTCCAGCGTCGCCGGATCGCGACCACGCATCATCGGTGCAGGCCAGTGTGGTAGCGGTCGGGCCCGCACGCGGCGGCGACCGATCTCGTGCGTCGCATCGCGTTACAGCCGATTCTCAACGACGACGAACCAGGGGCGGCGCTTGATGGGTTGCAGATACCCGCTGCCGTCGAGAGTCAGGACGCTCTTGGATACGGAGTTGCGCACATTGCCCCCGATCACTTCGAGCGTGGAGCCCTCGCGCGTAACGACGATATCGCAATGCAGCTTGTTGTTGTCCAGAAAGGAGGCATCGGCGGGACCTCGAAGCATGGGCGCGCCGTAGTGCTCACGGGTTGCGCAGATCAGGTCGCCGGGCTGGGCCCGGTACTCCCGGATGCCGTGCGGAACGAAGCCCTGCCCCGGCATCCCATTGTCGCGAACGAAGTGCTTGAGATACACCCAATGCGCGCGGGCCGGTGGGAACTGGAAGGACGGTACGCCCGCCCGTTGCATGACATAGCTGATGAACGCCGCAGACCACGGCTGCTTGCAGTCATTCCCGTCGAGCCCGGGCATGCCGACGGCGCTCCAGTACATGTTGACCCGGAACACATGGCTGTCGTCATCTTCCCAGAACCCGACGTGCGGGATGCTCTCCTCGTTGCCCTGATAGACGATGCGTTGCTGGCCGAAGTAGTCCCACTCCGCCTTGGCGACGTTGACGATGGCCCTTTTCGTCGGACTCAAGGGCGGCGGCCGCTTGACGGGCACCGAGACGGGAACCTCGGCGACCGGGGACGGCAAGACCGGCGGCGGCTTCTTCTGGCCACCACAACCGCTCAGGGACAAACATGCGCACAGGGCGATCGTCTTGATCTTCGACATGGGCATCCTGAAGATGAAGGGGATTGGATGAAATCGGTGCTCGGGCCGACAGGAACGCGGTCAGCGCGGTGGTCGTCGCGTTTCGTGGAACCAGACGCGGTATTGTTCCATGCGCGCGCGCTGGTCGGCCGGGGCATGAGACCGGCAGGTCGCGGCTTCCGCTGACGAAGGATCCGCTCCCCAGCGCAGCTCGACGCAGTCGTTGGGGTTGTACGCGGCCTCGAGGGCCCACTGGCGGGCGAACAAGTCGGCCAGGGTCAAGGTCCAGGCACTGGCATCGCTGCGGTGGTAGGTGATTTCGCGCTGAGCGATGCTGCGCTCATGCAGGGCCTCGATTTCCTGCCTGGCGGCCCCGGGGGAGCGGCCATCGAGTCGGTAGAGTTCCGGGTAGCGGACGATACGCTCCGGCACAGCCGCCAGCACGTTCATGGCAATCAGCAGCCGCATGTCGCGGGAGGGGGTGGCATAGTCCTCCCACGCGCCTATGGTCTCGAAAATTGCCGCGCCGCTGGGCATCGGGATGACCGCTCGCGGGTTGCGGCGGCGATAGGCCTCGCCGTTCTCGACCGATTCGATCCGCGTCTGAACCTGTTCGAGCAGGGCATCCAGCGTGTCGGTGTAGGCCTGCTCCGGATCGAGCCCGCGCGGATTGATCAACTGACTCATGCGGGCATAAAAGTCTTCGCCGCCGAGGTCGCGCTGCTCGGCCGAGTACGGTGGGAAGCGCGGATCATCCAGCAAGGCCAGATTCGACAACAACCGCGCGGGGCCCGCGCCGTCGCGGTCGACGGCCAGCGGTCGGAAGGCCTTGAATCCCGGGCCGGCGCTGCGGATGCCCCCGGCAAACAGAAATGTGCCTTCCCAAAAGCGCTTGCGCGTGACCGAGTTGTCGGGCTGCGCATCGACGGCCAGCAACAAACCACTCTGACTGGCCGTCTGCGGTAGCCACTTGACCAGGATCAGCACGTGACCGTAAGGGTCGGCGTACACGCTGCCCGGCCACAAGGTCTCCCGCCGCAGCGGGATGGGGTAGAAATCGGTTTGATTGTCGCTCAGGCCGGTGCGCGCACTGCCGGAGTGCACGGTGTCAACCAACCGTCGCGCCACTCGCTGGAAGCTTGCGGTAGCGGCCGGCTGTCCGGTGAATCCCGTCTCGATCACGGGAGCGCCACATTGCGGCGGCGCTGCGGAAGAGCCCCGGCTGCAGGTCCGGAAGGACATCGGGAGGCCCACTTTCCACGCGAAGTAGGTGCGCAGGAAATAGGGTAGGTCAGCGCAATCGGGTTCTGCCGGCAGACGCCGGTCCTCGTCCCAGCCGAGATGGCCATACAGAAAGTTCCGTTCGGCATTGCGCAGAACCGGCTCCAGCGAGGGAAAGCTCAGATTCTCACCCGGCGGCGCGTCGAACAGCTTTTCGATCCAGGCCGCGTAGAAGGCCTCGGTCTTTCGATCCCAGCCGCGGTCCGCCGGTCCGCTCATCGGGCGCCGCGCCGTGACTTCGGAACACGCGATCAGAGCCCCGTTGGATCTGGCCTGGAACACGTAGTGTCCGGCATCCAGCTCGTCGAAAACGGCTTCGGCGCTCCAGGGCGGCCCACCGCGGGCGGTCGTCGACAGCCGGCGGGTCATGCCCTGATCGCTGACGACCATGATGTCATCGAGTGCGTCGGTCGCCGAGACGGCAAGAATGCGGAGGGGTTCGCCAGGTTGCGGTGTCCGCGGGGAGAACCAGAGGGCTGTGTCGCCGGCATCGCTGGTGCAGGTCACCTCTCCGGCGGTCGCAGGTTCCGGGGCACTCATCATGACCAGGACGAGCAGTGCGGCAACAAAGACGTAGAGCCGCTTCACCGGTCGGTGCGCGTCAGTCGCCTGGTCGCGCGGGATCGCCATGCTGTTGAATCGGAGTGTGGTGTGCCGCATCGAGCGTATTTCCCGCGCCTGTCGAATACCGCTTTCGGTCAATAATTTGCTGTTTCATTATGCAGAATTCGGGCAGGCAGCGACAGGTGCCGCGTACACCGCCATGGTGGTACCGAAAACGGGGGGAGGGGCTATGGTTCGCGCATGCGCAGCCTTCCACAGCTTCGTTCGATACGAGTTTTGCGGTACATTTTGACGCGAGCCCCTTGTTCCGAGTGGTCGTGCGCCATGTTTCCAGAGCCCGAGTCCCTCAAGCTCATTTTTGATGCACTGGCATTCGCCGCGGACATGCACCGCGATCAACGCCGCAAAAACGCCGAACAGGCACCGTACATCAACCACCCGATCGCGCTGGCCCAGATCCTGGTCCGCGAGGGTCGCGTGACCGATCCAACCGTGATCTGTGCGGCGCTGCTGCACGATACGATCGAGGACACGGTAGCGGAACCGATGGATATCGAACAGCGCTTCGGTCCTGAGATCTGCGCCATCGTGCTTGAGGTCACCGACGACAAACGGTTGCCGCAGCATGAGCGCAAGCGCCTGCAGATCGAGCATTCTCCCGTGCTGTCGGATGCGGCAAAGCTCGTCAAACTCGCGGACAAGATTTGCAATCTGCGCGACGTCGCCGAATCCCCGCCCGTCGGCTGGACCCTGGAGCGCAGGCAGGAATACTTCGACTGGGCGATGGCGGTCGTCGATGGGCTGCGCGGAGTGTCGCCGGCACTCGAACTCGCTTTCGATCAGGCTTATGCCTTGCGACCGCGCGCATGAGCGGAACCTCCGGCCAATCCTGTCCCTGCGGTAGCAGTGAAAGCTACACGGCCTGCTGCGGCCGCTACCATCTGGGTGATCGGCCGACGACTGCTGAAGCACTGATGCGCTCCCGCTATTCGGCGCATGTGCTGGGGCTGCACGAGTATTTGACCGACACCTGGCATCCAAGCACTCGGCCCGCGGATGCGGCGGCCGATGGGCCGCCCACGACATGGCTGGGCTTGCGGGTCAAGCGATCAGACCCCATCGATGCGGACCATGCGATCGTCGAATTCGAAGCACGATACAGGGTTAACGGGCGCGCCTTTCGCATCCATGAGATCAGCCGCTTCGCACGCGAGGGCGGTCGCTGGTTCTACATCGACGGCCATTTTCCGGAAGGGTAAATCTGCGAACCGTGTTCCTAACTCATGGGCTTGCATGGGCTGCGTCGGGCAGCTTTAAGGTCCGCGCGGTTTCGCGGGTACGTAGAGCCGCCGGTAAGGATGCGATGACCCGGTCGCGCGCGGGGACCGGAACGCTGAAGAAGGGTGCCGGGGTATCGGTGACCCTGGGGGGAAGGTCACCTTTCCCGCACTTGCGTGCGGCAACCCCGGCACAAAACAGTGGGCGGGCGGCGCCCCGACCGCCGGCTACCCGCGGGGCGAAGCGGAGGCGGACCCGTTGGGACCCACGCCGTTTCGTCGCGTGCCGGTCCGGCGGAGAGTCCGCGGCCTGACCGGCTGTGGTTCAGGGTGCCGGGGTATCGGTGACCCTGGGGGGAAGGCTACCTTTCCCGCACTTGCGTGCGGCAACCCCGGCACAAAACAGTGGGCGCGCAGACAGCTCCCCCGGCCGCCGGTTACCCGCGCGCCGAAAGGGAGGCGGACCCGTTGGGATCCGCGCCGTTTCGTCGCGTGCCGGTCGGGCGGAAAATCCGCGCCTGACCGGCTGTGGTTCAGGGTGCCGGGGTATCGGCGACCTTGGGGGGAAGGCCACCTTTCCCGCACTTGCGTGCGGCAACCCCGGCACAAAACAGTGGGCGCGCAGACAGCTCCCCCGGCCGCCGGTTACCCGCGCGCCGAAAGGGAGGCGGACCCGTTGGGATCCGCGCCGTTTCGGCGCGTGCCGGTCGGGCGGAAAATCCGCGCCTGACCGGCTGTGGTTCAGGGTGCCGGGGTATCGGTGACCTTGGGGGGAAGGCTACCTTTCCCGCACTTGCGTGCGGCAACCCCGGCACAAAACAGTGGGCGCGCAGCCCCCCGGCCGCCGGCTACCCGCGCGCCGAAAGGGAGGCGGACCCGTTGGGATCCGCGCCGTTTCGGCGCGTGCCGGTCGGGCGGAAAATCCGCGCCTGACCGGCTGTGGTTCAGGGTGCCGGGGTATCGGCGACCTTGGGGGGAAGGCCACCTTTCCCGCACTTGCGTGCGGCAACCCCGGCACAAAACAGTGGGCGCGCAGCCCCCCGGCCGCCGGCTACCCGCGCGCCGAAGCGGAGGCAGGCCCGTTTTGGGGCCCGCGCCATTTCGTCGCGTGCCGGTCGCGCGGTGAGGCCGCGCGACCGGCTCTTGTAATAGGGAGCCGGGATATCGGTGACCCTGGGGGGAAGGTCACCTTTCCCGCACTCGCGCGCGGTAACCCCGGCATAAACGTTTCACTTACAGCAACATCGATCGTGTGACGAATCGCGGATTCTGTCCGGGAGTCCCGCGCGGCGCCGGCCACTCGTTCAAGTGCACCTGATGCGCCCCGGCGGAGCTCAAAACCCAGGGCGAGCCACAGGGTCAATCTGCGTTTCGAGTTCGGCCAGGCCCACCGATGTGACCCCGACGTCGCTCGGGCGAGTGCCAACCCGCTGCATAGGCGGTCTGAAATCCGTGCTGTTTCAACGCGTCTATGTAAAGCATGGGTCGTGCCATTGTGAAAAATGGCTTTAAAAACAGTCATCCGATGTTTTGGCCGGCGTGCGCTGTCAAGCGGGCCTTACACCATTCGGCGTATCTTCCGCCAACCGATGCCGCTCATGCGGGCGACACGGTAATGCCGGCATTGAATGGCTGCCCTGGCTGCCGCCCGGCTTGGCCAGTGCCACGGAGTTCGAAGAGTGGCCCGCACTTCAGTCCGGTTATGCCGCAAGTGGTAGGGATTTCAAGTGTCCCGCATCGCTGCGTGACGACCAATACGTATATCTACGTAGATGGGGGGATCGCGTCGAAGGGACCCCGGTAAGGGTTCCCGATACGACTCGGGCGGGTATTCAATCGCGAGGATAGGCTGGCGGGTGTCCTGGCTTTCGCTCGTGGGCTTGTCCCGGAAGTGAGCCTGCCGCGTTGCGCGGACGCGTCTCACAGTTCATTGCAGAGCGCGGGCAGCCGGAGTGAGGGTCCGCGGGGCAGCGAGCGCGTTCATGACGCGCTGTTCCGACACGGCGATGGGAGTGGCGTGGACCGGGGACGGGTCGTAACCCGCGTTGAATACCTCGGGCGCAACGGCGCTACAGGTGCGATAGACTTGACGGGGTGTCGGATTCCGGGCCCCCGAAACGCTCGGATTAAGCGTGATTAGCACCCTGTCCGTCAGAGGGCTCAACCCAAAGATCGCCGCGCGGGTTGTCGGATCAGTCGCTAGTTGAGCCGCAGGCGCCAAAGCCCGATGACCCAGAAGATCGATGCGAAGCCCAGCAGCACGGCGGTCTCGGTCAGGATGTCGCTGACACCGAGTCCGCGTACGATCACATCCTGATAGCCGGACAAGGCCCAGGCGTGCGGGGTGAGGCGGGAGAGTTGCTGCAGTCCCTCGGGCATCACGAAAGTCGGAACCATGATCCCGCCGAGCGCGGCCAACGTGATCGCGAGCAGTACGGCCAAGGTGTCGACCTGCGCCTCGCTGTGCCCCAGCGCCGCGACCAGCAGGCCAAGGCCGTTGGCGGCGGCTGCCGTGCCGAAGGACAACAGGGCAAAGGCAGGCAGATTGCCGAGATGCATGCCGAAGACAGCCGCACCGACGGCAAACATCAGGGCGATCTGCAGCAGATTGACCAGAAGGTAAGGCATCAGTTTGCCGATGATCAGGACGCTTTTCCGCACCGGTGCCGTCAACAAGCGGACGAAGGTGCCGTCGAGCTTTTCTCGCAGGAAGCTCTTGGCGATCGTCAGCACGATGAAGAACACGCCGAAGATGGCGTACGCCGGCACATTCTGCTCGGTTGCCGAGGGTCGTCGTGCGCGATCGAAGCCGCTGGGCGGCTGCAACACAAGCTCGACGCGCTGCGCATCGTCGCCCAGTACCGCCGCTACCTCATCGGCCGGATCCGGAGGGGCTGCCGAAGGATCTCCCACCGTGGGGGGAGGGACGTCGTCTGCCTCAGCGCCGAAAGCCTCCTCGAAACGTGCCGGCAACTGGGTCCCCAGGCGGACGCGCTCGATCATGCCGGTCAGCGTGCCGGCTACCATGGTCTGCAATTGGCGATTGATGGCCGGGTCGACGATCAGGGCCAGCGCAACCGTTTCGTTGGAACGGTGCAGGTTGCCTTCCGATGAAGGCGCAGCGGCAGTCCCTGTTTCGATTCCGGCGATGCGGTCGCTGTAATCGGGTCCGAACAGCAGCGCAAAGTGAAAGCGTCCCTGCCGAATCGCGGCCTCGGCGTCGTCCCGCGTCCATGGACCGCCAGGCCCTGTTTCGACCAGGGTGATGCCTTCGAGCGCACGCGCCAGTTCAAGGGTGTCGCGGGCTGCTTCTCCCCGATCCTGGTTGACGATCAGGATTTGCAGCGGGTGGCTGCGGGTGCCGGCATCGAACACGCCTTCCAGCGCCACACTCATGACCAGGATGAAAAAGGCCGGCATCAGAAACAACAGAGCGAGCGCCTGGCGATCGCGCCACAGCAGACGCAGTTCCTTAACGGCAATGGCGGCAATCGCTGACAGCATGTCGGTATGAGCCTCAGTCCCGCAATTGTCGACCGGTCAAGGCAAGGAAGACGGCCTCCAGATTGGGTTCGAGCAGGTGTAGTCGCCGAATCGGCAGGCCGGCCGCCTGGGCCAGACCGAGTAGTTCGGGCAGCGCCACTTCGGGTTGGAGCGAGCTGACCGTGAGCGTCATGGCATCGGGACCCGGGAGTTCGACCGTCCCGAGTTGTCGCAAGCTCGTCAGGAAGTCGGCAGTGGCCGGCACGCCGAGTTGCAGCTCGATGAGACCGGCGGCCAGTGCCCGCACCAACTCGCGCGGCGCATCCGTGGCCATCACCCGCCCCTGGTCGATGATCGCGACGCGATTACAGAGCCGTTCCGCTTCTTCCATGTAGTGCGTGCTGTACAGCACGGTCGTTCCATCCCGATTGAGCTTGCGCAGGGTTTCCAGGATGGCGCTGCGGCTTTGCGCATCGACACCGACGGTAGGCTCATCCAGTATCAGAATCTCGGGTTCGTGCAACAAGCCGATCGCGATGTTGAGCCGCCGCTTCATGCCACTGGAATAGTGGGTGATGGGCTCTCGATCCCGCTCCTGCAGTTGGGCGATGTTCAGCACCGCGTCGATCCGTTCGCGTAACCGGTGGCCGGCGAGCCCGTAAATGCGGCCGAAGAAGGCCAGATTCTCGCGGGCGGTCAGGGTGGGGTAGAACGCGAACTCCTGGGGTACCAGCCCGAGTTTCCGCTTCGTGGCTCCGGCGAGCGGCCGCCGCGCATCGCCTTCAATTAGGATGCGACCCCGCGTAGGATCGATCAGTCCGCAGATCATGGCTAGGGTCGTCGTCTTGCCCGCGCCATTGGGACCCAGGAGCCCGAAGAAGTCCCCGCGCCCGATGGTCAGATCGATGCCGCGGACGGCTTCCAGCTCGCCATAGCGACGAACGACGCCTTCGAGTCGCACCGCAGTGGGGGTCTCAACGCGCACTCGCGGCTCTCCGCTTCCGGACGACACGGAATAGACGAAAGCGGTTGTAGCGCTGGGTTGCGATCAATGGCAGATTTTCTATCGCGGCATAGACGAGCATCAGCACGCCCACGCCCGGCTTGTTCCAGAAGAAAAACCAGGGTGCGCAGGCCAGAATGATCCAGTGAACCACTTCGGCACGACAGGTCTCGGCGATGAAGGTCTCCAGATGAGTCGTGGAGGTGTCGGTGAGATGGCGCTTCGGGAAACCGAGTCGGCCCAGCAGGGGCGCGCCATCGGGCAAATGGCGTTTCCAGGAGCGGATCCGGAACGCTGCGGCGTAAAACTCACCGTCCCGTTCCCAGAAACGCGGGCGGAACCAGCGCGCGTCGGTATGGAAATGACGCAGAGGGAGTGCCGAGAGACCCGCCGCAACACCCAGATGAATGACGAGCCAGGCGGCAATGTCCAGTAGAACAGTTGCCCCGGTCGGCAAGTAGATCAGCCTCATGGCCCGTTGCCCGATCGATCCGCCACGGTTTTCGACGGCTTCATGTGTCGATGGTCCGACCTTTCCACGTGACCTTGCCGGTCAGCCGTGCGATCAACTGCGCGCGAAGAAAGACGTAGACGAAGAACATCAGCGGTACCGGATAGGCCAAGGCCGTCGTCCAGTGAAAATTGCCGAGCCGGGCCAGCATCCAGTGCAACTGAGCGGCGAACAGCAAATAGCACGCAGACCAGACGGCCAGTGTGCCCGCATTTCCGACGATGCCAGCCTGAATCAGATGCCGGATGGGTTCGAAGGCGGCGATCAGCCAGCCGCTGATCAACACCGTAATCCAGGGCGGGCCCTGCGTCACGCCGACGGCGAAGCTCTTGCCGAAGCCTTCCTCCAGCGCATGCAGTCCCCCTCGGTACATTCGAAACCACACGGTGCCCTTGCCGCCGAGACTCCGAAGCGGAAGCCCGGCTTCCACGAAGGCTCGCCCCAGCGGTAGGCTCTCGATCACCGCACCGGCAGCGGCCCGATGGCCTCCCGCGGTGAAATAGTCCTCACGCGTGCAGATGTTGCAAGGCCCGAAAGCCGCAGCGTTCATGCGATGCCGCCCGAAGGGGCCGGCGGAAGCCAGGCTGGCATAGCTGACGATGTTGAAGAAGGCGGCGAGCTGTTCATGGGGTTGGCTCATCCGGTGGTAAGGCTGTACCGAGACCAGCCCGCCGCCCTCAGCCTGTGTGCCCATCAGGCGTCGCAGGCCGTCGGGTTCGAGGCGCGTATCGGCATCCAGAAAAGCCAGTACCGCGCCGGTGGCGCGGTGCGCGCCTTGCCAACAGGCCCACGGCTTGCCGCACCAGCCCTCGGGAAGGGGGGGCACCGTGATGACGCGGGCACCTCCTGAGAGCGCTACGTTTGCGGTGCCGTCGGTGGACTGGTCGTCGACGACGATGACCTCGGCTGGTGGCAGCGTCTGTGCTCGCAGCGACTGCAGCAACGGCCCGAGATTGACCGCCTCGTTGCGGGCCGGAATGATGACCGAGACGGTTCGGCTAGCGGCCGGGCAGTCCGGGACGGTAGGCGACGGGCTGTCGACCCGCCAGAGCAGCAGGAAGCCGAGGCACCAGAGCAGCAGGAAGAGGGCGAGACTGAGCGGATCCATGGGGTGCGACTTCCGGCGAGGTTAATGGCGAACGGAAGACCGCGGTCGCGGAAGGCGACCGCACGTCGCTGTCGCCGCGCCTAAACCCCCAACAGCAGACGGTCAGGATCCTCCAGCAGTTCCTTGATCGTGTAGAGGCACAGCACCGCGTCGCGGCCGTCGATGATGCGGTGGTCGTAAGACAGCGCCAGATAGACCATGGGGCGAATGACGATTTGCCCGTCCTCGACCACCGGACGTTCCTTGACGGCGTGCATACCGAGAATCGCGCTCTGCGGCGGGTTCAGAATCGGCGTCGAGAGCATCGACCCGAAGATGCCGCCGTTGGTGATCGTGAAGGTCCCGCCGGAAAGTTCCTCGATCGTGAGTTTGCCTTCGCGGGCCCGCTTGGCAAATTCGTTGATCGACTTTTCGATGGCGGCGAAGCTGAGTTGGTCCGCGTTGCGAAGCACCGGCACGACGAGCCCGCGGTCGGTCGAGACGGCGATGCCGATGTCGTAGCGGTCGTGGTAGACGATGTCCTCGCCTTCCAGCGATGCGTTGATGATCGGAAAGCGTTGCAGGGCCTCGACCGTCGCCTTGACGAAGAAGGACATGAACCCGAGCTTGACGCCCTGGCGTTCTTCGAAGCGCGCCTTCAGGCGGTTACGGACGTCGTAGATGCGCTGCAGATTGACCTCGTTGAAGGTCGTCAGCGTGGCAGTGGTGCGTTGGGCTTCCAGCAGTCGCTCGGCGATTCGGGCGCGTAATCGGCTCATGGGCACACGACGATCGCCGCGTGACGTTGCGCCAGCGCCCGTGACCTCAGAACTCGGGGATGGCACTGCCGGCGCGGCGGCGGGCTGTTCACCGTTGGTGCGTGCCAGATAATCCAGCACGTCCTGCTTGGTCAGCCGGCCCTCGCGGCCACTGCCGAGTATCTGCGCGGGATCGAGACCGTACTCGACGACCAGTCGGCGCACGGCCGGACTCAAGGGTTGCTGAACGGTCTCGAGGCGTGACGGCGCTGCGGTCACGACTGCGGCCGGAGCGGGGGCGGGCGCCGGCGGGGGCTCGGCGATGATCTCGGGCAGGGCAACAGCCGCGGAGGGCGACACGGCCGCGCCCGGATCCGTCTCGATGACCGCGAGCAACTGGCCACTGGTGACCACGTCACCGCGGTTGCCGACGGCCTCCTGCAAGATGCCGTTCTCGGGGACCGGTACCTCGAGCACGACCTTGTCGGTTTCCAGGTCGATCAGATTGTCGTCTCGGCTGACCCTGTCGCCTGGCTTCTTGTGCCAGTCGAGCAGCGTGGCGTCACTGACGGATTCAGGCAGATTGGGTACGTTGACTTCGATACGCATGAACGATTCCCAGAGATTCTCCGGATCCGATTGATCCGAACAGCGCGTCCTCGATGACCTTGCGGTGCTGCTCGATGTGGCGCTTGAAGTGGCCTTCGGCGGGGGCGGCGGACATCGGCCGCCCCGCATAGCTCAGCGCGATGTCGCCTTCCATGACGCCGAGGAACCGATGCTTGATCTGGTGCCATGCGCCCTGGTTCTCAGGCTCTTCCTGACACCAGATGAGTTCCCGGACGTTCGGGAAGCTGGCCAGCTCCGCGAGGAATTCGTCCATCGGGAACGGGTAGAGCTGCTCGACCCGGATGATGGCGATATGGTCGAGGTTTTCCTTCCGGCGATTCTCGAACAGATCGTAAAAGATCTTCCCGGTGCACAGGAGCACGCGCGTCACGGCGTTCCGGTCCAGCGGCTCGCATTCGCCGATGATGTTCCGAAACTGGCCGTCGGCGAGTTCACTGATGTTGGAGACAGCCATCTTGTGGCGCAGCAGGCTTTTCGGCGTCATGACGATCAGCGGGCGGCGGAAACGGCGCAGCGATTGTCGGCGCAGCAGATGAAAGATCTGCGCCGGCGTCGTGGGCACGCAAACCTGGATGTTCTGCTCGGCACAGAGTTGCAGGTAACGCTCGATGCGCGCCGATGAATGCTCCGGCCCCTGACCTTCGTACCCGTGCGGCAGCAGCATCACCAGGCCCGACAAGCGTCCCCATTTGGTCTCGCCCGAGGAGATGAACTGGTCGATAACGACCTGCGCACCGTTGGCGAAATCCCCGAACTGCGCCTCCCAGATCACCAAGGTTTCGGGTTCCGAGGTGCTGTAGCCGTACTCGAAGCCGAGCACGCCTTCCTCGGACAGCAGGGAGTCGAACAAACGGAAGTGGCCCTGTCCCGCTTTCAGGTTCTGGAGGGGAACATAGACCTCGCCGGTGTTCTGGTCGTAGATGGTCGCATGGCGGTGGAAGAAGGTGCCGCGGCCGACGTCCTGTCCGGTCAGGCGGACGCTGCGGCCATCCCACAACAGGCTTCCGTACGCCAGGTTCTCGGCAAAACCCCAGTCGACTGGGCTGAGCGCGAGCGCCATCTGTTGGCGCGCCTGCAGGATGGCTGCGGTCCTGGGGTGGACTTCCATATCCGGCGGGACTGCGAGCATGCGCTCGGCAACCTGCTGCAGGGTTTCCAGCGGGGCACCCGTCTCGCAGGGCGTCGTCCAGGTCTGATCGAGGTAGTAGTCCCAGCGGGTCTTCGTGTAGCTTGCGGCGTCGGCGATCGTCGGCCGGATCAGCGCTTCGTCACCCTCCTGTAGCGATGCCTGATACTCGTCGTCGATCCGTTGGAAATCGTCCGGGGTAACGATGCCTTCCGCGATCAGGCGCTCGGCGTAGAGACGGTGCACCGGGGGGTGTTGCCGGATGAACTGGTACATCACCGGCTGGGTCACGGCCGGCTCGTCGGCTTCGTTGTGCCCGTGCCGGCGGTAGCAAATCAGGTCGATGACGATGTCGCGGTTGAACGCGATCCGATAGTCGACAGCCAGACGCGCCGCAAACAGCACGGCCTCCGGGTCATCCCCATTAACGTGCAGCACCGGCGCCTGGACCATGTTGGCGACGTCGGTGCAGTAGAGGGTCGAACGTGCGTCGAAGGGATTGCTCGTCGTGAAACCGATCTGGTTGTTGATAACGATATGGATCGTGCCACCCGTCGTGTAGGCGCGCGTCTCGGCCATGTTCAGCGTTTCCATGACCACGCCCTGACCAGCGAAAGCGGCGTCGCCGTGAATCAGGATCGCCATCACCTGCTGTTCGCCGTCGTCCCCGAGACGATCCTGACGCGCCCGCACCGAGCCCTCGACAACCGGGCCGATGATTTCGAGATGCGACGGGTTGAAAGCCAGGGCCAGATGCACGGGGCCACCGGGGCTGACCACATCGGACGAGAAACCCATGTGATACTTCACGTCGCCGTTATGGCCGACGAACTGGTCTTGCGGCGCGATGCCTTCGAATTCCTTGAACAATTCGCAGGGCTTTTTGCCGAGAATGTTGACCAGCACATTGAGGCGACCGCGGTGAGCCATACCAATGACGATTTCGCGCGTTCCGTTCGCCCCCGACCGCTGGATGATGTCGTCGAGCAGCGGAATCAGGACCTCCCCGCCTTCCAGCGAGAAGCGCTTCTGTCCTACGTACTTGCGATGCAGATATTTTTCGATCCCTTCGCCGGCCACGAGTAGCTTCAGTAGCCACCGCTTCTCGTCGGCATCGAAGCTTCCCCGGGCGCGGGTGCCTTCGAGCCGGGTCTGCAGCCAGTTCTTGATCTCGGTGTCCATGACATGCATGTACTCGACACCGATCGGACCGCAATAGGTCTCTCGGAGTATCGCGAGGATTTCGCGCAGCGTCAGTTGCTGGTCGTCCTTCAGGAGATCGACGTAAAAGAGTTGGTCGAGATCGGTCTGCTCCAGCCCGTAGGTCGCAGGCTCGAGTTCACGGATCGACGGTAACCCGGCGTGTTTCAGCGGGTTATTATCGGCAGCTTGATGACCCAGCGTTCGGTACTGGTCGATCAACCGGTCCACTGCGGTCTGTTTGCGCAACTGGGCCTTCGATGCCTCGGCCGGTCGCGTTTCGCCTGATGGGGGGCGCGTCGATGCTCGCTCGGCCAGCCCGGCGGAGGGCATCGTCGCGAACGTCCGCTGCCAGCTCGGGTCCACCGAAGCCGGATCGCGCAGGTACTTGGAGTAGAGGTCCTCGATGAAGCTGGCGTTATCTTCGGACAGGGCGGAGCCCGTTTGAAGCCAGCGCAGGAGTTCGGTCATGGATGTGCGATTGCCAAATCCCAGCAGGTCGCGTTCAGGGAGTGCAAAGAATATGTGTTTTTCAAGCAAACTCCAAGCATCGTGGTTTGCGGCGCATCAAGTAACCTGCTGATCATCGCCGCCGTAGGGTGTTGAGTCATACGCGACTCTCCGACCGGCCGCCCACCAGAAAATTCCCGAGCATTTTGTTACTCGCGCCGGTCAAAAGCATGTAAAAATTTCCGCCGGACACCGAACTGCGCCGTGCAACCTCGCGAACGACCATGACCAGCGCCCCTCCCACCCTCCTGACCGACCGTTTCGGTCGGACCGTGAACTATGTTCGGATCTCGATTACCGATCGTTGTGACTTTCGCTGCCAATACTGCATGGCGGAGGACATGACGTTTCTGCCGCGAGCACAGATCCTGAGTCTGGAGGAAGTCCAAGAGGTGGCTCGCGCCTTCACCGAACTGGGCGTCGGCAAGATCCGGATCACCGGCGGAGAGCCACTGGTCCGACGTGGTGCACTGGGATTGATCGAAGCGATCGGCCGCCTGCCGGGTTTGCGCGAGCTGGTGCTCACGACCAACGGCTCGCAGCTCGCACAGAACGCGGCGGGACTGAAAGCCGCTGGTGTGCGCAGGATCAACGTCAGCCTTGATTCCTTGCGCCCGGAACGTTTTCGGGCCATTACCCGAGTCGGTGACCTGACGCAGGTGTTGCGGGGGATCGAAGTGGCCGTCGCCACCGGTTTCGCACGTATCAAACTCAATGCCGTGATCATGAAGCACCGCAACGACGACGAGGTTGTGGAGCTGGTTCGCTTCGCCAGGGATAGCGGAACCGATATCAGCTTTATCGAAGAGATGCCGCTCGGGTTCGTCGATGGTCGGGATCGGAGCGAAGACTTCTGTTCCAGTGAAGAGATCAAGACAGCCCTGGACCGGGATTTCACGCTGTTGCCCTCGCCCGAAACGACGGGCGGACCCTCGCGCTACTTCCGCCTGGCCGGCAGCGACACGCGGGTCGGCTTCATCTCACCGCACAGCCACAATTTCTGCGGGAGCTGCAACCGGGTGCGGGTGACCGCGGAGGGTCGGCTGCTGCTGTGTCTCGGCAACGAGCACTCGGTCGATCTGAAGCGCGTGATTCGAAGTCACCCCGGCGATACGGAGCGCCTGCGGCAGGCCATCGTGGCGGCCATGGACCTGAAGCCCGAGCGCCACCATTTCGATCTGACCGCGCAGCCGGTCATCATTCGCCACATGAACGCGACGGGCGGGTGAAAACTGAAACGTGATCCGGCGCGAAAAGCTCCGGTGATGCCGTCGGCGAGGCTGTTTGAGGGCCGGTGAAGTCGCCCGCGGCTGGGCCCCATGCGAACCGGAACCCCCTCAATATCGGGTGAATGGCGCTGGTTTCGGAGTGGCTGTGACGCATTTCACAGTCCGCACCGGGAATATTCACTGTTGTCAGTCGGAACCGTGACGGTAATCTGGCACCGTGCCGGAGAGGATCAGCGGGGTAAGGATTCGGGGGGCTCGGTGCCCGTTCGGAACGGGCGGAATCTCCGGCACAACCTGACTGACCGGGTTTGCGCAATGCGTGTCCTGGCCTTAAGTCAGAGCGCCCAATTTCCAACATCGCTCGGTCACTGTGGGTGTCGTCGGAAGTCGGCCGGGATTGCTTCCTCCTCCGCAGCGGCGCTGCGCGGAAAGCGCCGAATCCAGTCAGCGCGTCCCGCGTTCAGCACACCGCAATATCGAGCGAATGGCCCGTGCGGCTAGAACGCCGGCAGGCCCACGATGTTGTAGCCCGCATCGACATAGACGATCTCGCCGGTAATGCCGGAGGCCAGATCGGAGCACAGAAACGCCCCGGCGTTGCCGACTTCCTCGATGGTGACATTCTTGCGCAGCGGCGCGGCCGATTCCGCCTTGGCCAGCATGTCGCGAAAGTTGCTGATGCCGGATGCGGCCAGCGTCCGGATCGGGCCGGCCGACACTGCGTTGACCCGCGTGCCTTCAGGCCCCAGCGAGTAGGCCAGATAGCGCACGTTCGCTTCGAGGCTGGCCTTCGCGACGCCCATGACGTTGTAGTTCGGCAGCGCACGCTCGGCGCCGAGATAGCTCAGGGTCAGCAGTGAACCGTTTCTTCCCGCCATCAACGCGCGGCCCGCCTTGGCGAGCGCGGCGAAGCTGTAGGAGCTGACGTCGTGCGCGGTGCGAAAGTTTTCGCGTGTGACCGAGTCGATGTAAGAGCCTTCCAGCGCGTCGCGCGGTGCGAAAGCCACGGAGTGGACGATGCAGTCCAGTCCGTCCCACTGCTGGCCCAGCTGCTCGAACAGCGCCGAGATCTCGTCGTCGCTGGACACATCGCAGGGCAGGACGATGGAGGAGCCGCATTCAGCGGCCAGTCCCTCGACGCGCTCGCGTAACTTTTCGTTCTGGTAATTGAACGCGAGTTCGGCGCCTTCGCGCTTCATCGCCTGAGCGATGCCCCACGCGATCGAACGATTGCCGGCCACGCCGACGATCAACACCTTCTTGCCTTGCATGAACCCCATCGTTGGCTTCCTCCGTATTGTGCGAATTTTTGAAGCGGCCCAGTATGTCCGCCCCGTCACGCGGTGTCCAGCATCGCCCCGGGTGCGGTGGGCATCGCTTCGCGTCGCGTATAATCGACCCGCTCGGTCAGCCCCGTCTGATCCTCATTCTTCCGCCGTTCGATGCCGTTGCCCGCCTTTCCTCGCTGCCTTGCTGCCGTCCTTTTGCCTGCCATCGCCATCCTGTTGACGGCTTGCGGCGAGGGGCCCTGGAACAGCCCTTATCCAGCGGGCGCGGCATCCGGACGCACGCTGTTCGCCTCGTTCTCGGAGCGCCCGAAACATCTGGATCCGGCGCGCGCCTACAGCTCGGACGAATTCCGGATCATAGGGCAGGTTTACGAGCCGCCACTCCAGTACCACTATCTGCAGCGGCCGTATGCCCTCGAGCCGCTCACTGCTGTTGTATTGCCGACGGTTCGCTATCTGGACCGGGATCTGAAGGTCCTGCCGGACGATGCGCCGGAGGCCGCCATCGCCTACAGCGAGTATGCGATCCGTCTGAAGCCGGGGATTCGTTTCCAGCCGCACCCCGCGTTCGTGCGCGATTCCGAGGGCGCTTATCGCTATCACGCGCTGACCGACGAGCAACTGGCGAGTATCGCCAGGCTCGACGACTTCGGTGAGCTTGCGACCCGGGAATTGACGGCCGACGATTACGCACACCAGGTCAAGCGTCTGGCTCATCCGCAACTGCACTCGCCCATTGCCGAGTTGATGAAGACCTACATCGTCGGGTTCAGGGAACTGGCCGACGTGCTGAAGCGCGATCTCGATGCGAAAGGCCCCGGGACCGTGCTCGATCTGCGTGATTACGCCCTGGAGGGGGTGCAGGTCGTGGACGCTCACCATTATCGGGTGCGCCTACACGGGAAGTATCCGCAGTTCCGTTTCTGGCTGGCCATGCCGTTCTTCGCTCCGATGCCGTGGGAGGCCGAGCGCTTCTATAGTCAGCCGGGACTGGTGGCGAAGAACGTCACGCTGGACTGGTATCCGGTCGGCACCGGCGCCTACCAGCTGATCGAGAACAATCCGAACCGGCGGATCGTGCTGGGCCGGAATCCCTATTTTCATGACGAGTTTTACCCGACCGAGGGCGAGCCCGGCGATCGGGAATCGGGCCTGCTGGTCAATGCCGGCAATCGCTTGCCCTTCATCGATCGCGTGGTGCTGGCGCTGGAAAAGGAGACGATCCCCTACTGGAACAAGTTTCTGCAGGGCTACTACGACTCGTCGGGCCTGGCCTCGGACAATTTCGATCAGGCCGTGCAGTTCAGCGCGCAGGGCAATGCCGAACTGACGCGCGAGATGCAGGCTCAGGGCATCTCGCTCGAGACAGCGGTTGCCGCTTCCTCGTATTACATGGGGTTCAATCTGCTGGATCCCGTCATCGGTGGACTGGACGAGCGTCACTGCAAACTGCGGCAGGCGCTGAGCATCGCGCTGGACTACGAGGAGTTCATCACGATCTTCATGAATGGTCGGGGCATTCCCGCGCAGGGCATGGTGCCGCCGGGGATCTTCGGTCATCTTGATGGACCGCGCGGCATCAATCCCTACGTCTATGATTGGGTCGGGAATGCGCCACGCCGCAAGTCCATCGAGGCAGCCCGGCAACGGCTGGCCGAGGCGGGCTATCCGCGCGGTGTCGACGCGGTGACCGGCAAGCCCCTGGTGCTGTATCTGGACATTACGGCGCGCGGGCCGGACGACAAATCCTTGCTGAACTGGTATCGAAAGCAGTTCGACAAGCTCGGCATCCAGCTCGTGTTGCGGGCCACCGACTACAACCAGTTCCAGCAGAAGATGGCGAACGGCAATGCGCAGATCTTTCAGTGGGGTTGGAACGCGGATTATCCCGATCCCGAGAACTTCTTCTTTCTGCTGTATGGGCCGAACCGCAAGGCCGGGCTCGGTGGCGAGAATGCGGCCAACTACCAGAGCGAACGCTTCGACCGGCTATTCGAGCGCATGCGGAACATGGACGACGGGCCTGCGCGCCTGGAGGTGATCCAGCAGTTACAGGAGATCGTCCGCCACGACGCGCCCTGGATCTTCGGCTACCATCCCAAGAGCTTTGCGCTGCATCACGCCTGGTTCCGCAATCTGAAGCCCAATCTGATGGCGAATAACGAACTCAAATACCAGCTGATCGAACCGGCGCAGCGGGTGGCGCGCCAACGGGAATGGAACCGCCCCCGGGTCTGGCCATTGCTGGTCGGCCTGATCCTGTTCTTCGCGGCGCTGGTGCCGGCCTGGCACGGCTATCGCCGACGCCAGAGGGCCAGCGCGCTGTGAGCGCCTATCTGATCCGACGCCTGCTGTACGCCGTCCCGCTATTGCTGGGAGTCAACATCCTGACCTTTCTGCTGTTCTTTGTCGTGAACACACCCGACGACATGGCGCGCATGCAGCTCGGGCAGAAACGGGTGGGGCCGGAGGCCATCCTCGACTGGAAGCACGAGCGCGGCTACGACCTGCCGCTGCTCTGGAATGAGGGCGCTGAAGGAACGGCCCAGGTCACCGAGACGATCTTCTACCAGAAGTCCGTCGGTCTGTTTCTGTTCCGTTTCGGTCGCTCCGACCAGGGTCGTGACATCGGTGCCGACATAAGGACCCGAATGTGGCCCTCGCTCGCGATCGCGACGCCGTCGCTGGTGCTCGGTGTCACGGTCAATGTCTCGCTGGCGCTGTTGGTCGTGCTGTTCCGGCTGACCTATCTCGAGTTCTGGGGCATGGCCCTGTGCGTTGCGCTGATGTCCGTGTCGTCGCTGTTCTACATCATCGGGGGCCAATATCTGTTCGGAAAGCTGCTGCAGCTGGTGCCGATCTCGGGCTACGACGGAGGTCGCGATGCCTGGCGGTTTCTGATCCTGCCGCTGACGATCAGCGTCATTTCGGGGATCGGGTCCGGCGTGCGCTGGTATCGGACGCTCTTTCTCGACGAAGTCGAGAAGGACTATGTGCGCACCGCGCGGGCGAAAGGGCTGGGCGAACTTCGGGTGCTGTTCACGCACGTACTACGGAACGCCCTGATCCCGATCCTGACCGGTATCGTCGTGCTGCTCCCGCTGCTGTTCACCGGCAGTCTGCTGAACGAATCCTTCTTCGCGATTCCGGGCCTGGGCAGCTATACGATCGACGCGATCCAGCAGCAGGACTTCGCGATCGTCCGCTCAATGGTGTACCTCGGTTCGACGCTGTACATCCTCGGGCTCCTGCTGACGGACATTTCCTATACCCTCGTCGATCCCCGGGTACGCCTGCATTGATCCCGACCCTGTTCTGGACCGACGGCCTGTTTTTCCTGGTGCTGGTCATGGCCGGGGCCCTGGTGCTCGTGATGCGTCGCCGCGAGCACTTTCGTCGCCCCTGGCGCACGGTTTCGCGGAGCACCCCGGCGATGGTGTCCCTGGTCGTGATCGCGGTGTATCTCGCCGTCGGCATCGTTGACTCCGTGCACTTCTTCCCGCGCGCCGATGCGGCAGGAAGCGCAGCGGGCGCGAACGAGCCGATCAGCCTGCTCGATCACTGGCTCGGGGGATTGCGTACCCGTACCGAGAAGACCTACTCGGAACCCTTCGCGGCCTACGCCTATGCGAAGGAGCATCTGCCGACTGCCGACGGCGGTCAGCGTTGGGATTACCCCCGACTGACATATGGCGGCGCGCATCTGGTCGATCCCGAGTCCGAGAGGGTCCGCGATATCGCCGTCACCGGTGTGCGCGGTGCCGGGCAGGGCGGGTTGATGTGGCTGATTGCCGCGGCCGGTATTGCGGCGCTGATTGCGAGGTCGCGGCGTGAGCCGATTGGCCGGGTCGTCCATCGCGTGGCCCGCGGTCAGACGCCCCTGCCATGGCGTGCGATGTTGCTCACGCTGCTGCTGCTGTGCGTTGGGGGCGGTGCGATTGCCGAGTGGAGTGCGCACTACCATGTGTTCGGCACGGACAAGGTCGGCGCCGATGTGCTCTATCAGACCATCAAGAGCATACGGACGGGGTTGCTGATCGGGACGCTGACCACCTTCGTGACCTTGCCGCTGGCATTGGTCCTGGGGCTTGCGGCCGGCTATTTCCGTGGCTGGGCCGACGATCTCATCCAATACCTGTATACCACCTTGAATTCGATACCGCATGTGCTGCTGATCGCGGCCGCGATTCTGCTGACCCAGGTCTACATGGCGAAGCACGAAGAGGCATTCGCGAGTCTGGCCCTGCGAGCTGACCTGCGGCTGTTGTTCCTCTGTCTGATCCTTGGCCTGACCAACTGGACGGGACTCTGCCGGCTGTTGCGGGCGGAGACGCTGAAACTCCGCGAACTGGAGTATGTCCAGGCGGCGCGGGCGCTCGGCGTGCGGGATCACGGCATCCTGTTGCGCCACATCCTGCCGAATGTGTTCCACATCGTGCTGATCTCGGTCGTGCTTGATTTCAGCGGACTGGTGCTCGCCGAGGCCGTGTTGTCGTACATCAATATCGGCGTGGACCCGACGACCGAGAGCTGGGGCAATATGATCAACAGCGCCCGCCTGGAACTGGCCCGCGAGCCGCCGGTATGGTGGTCGCTGGCGGCGGCGTTCGTGTTCATGTTCACGCTGGTGCTGGCAGCGAATCTGTTTGCCGACGCGGTTCGGGATGCGCTGGATCCGAGGCGCGCCGATTGATGGGCGCGGCGTCGATGCCACTGCTGCAGGTCGCGAACCTGCGCACCGGATTCGTTCAGGGCGGGGAAGTCGTTCGGGCGGTCGACGGCATCGATTTCCAGGTCGAGGCCGGGGAGACCTTTGCGCTGGTCGGCGAGTCGGGCTCCGGAAAGTCGGTCACGGCGCTGTCAGTACTGCGGCTGCTGCCGCAGAACGGGCGCATCCTGTCCGGTTCGGTGGCGCTCGCCGGCGAGGATTTGCTGCAGTTGCCCGAACTGATGATGGGCCGGGTGCGGGGCCGCCGCATCGGGGTGATCTTCCAGGATCCTCAGACCTCGCTGAACCCCGTCCTGACCGTCGGAACCCAGATCGGCGAGGTCCTGGCCTGGCATGGTCTGCGACGGGGCCGCGCCGCCGTAGACCGGACGCTGGAACTGCTGGAACAGGTCGGCCTGCCGGAGCCGCGGAGGGCGGTGTCGGCTTACCCGCACCAGCTCTCCGGCGGTATGCGTCAGCGGGTCATGATTGCCATCGCCCTGGCCGGCGAACCCGAACTGCTGATCGCGGATGAGCCGACCACCGCGCTTGATGTCACGCTGCAGGCCCAGATACTGGTCTTGCTGAAGACCCTGCAGCGCGACCTGGGCATGGCCTTGTGGCTGATCACCCACGACCTCGGGATCGTGGCCGAAATGGCCGATCGCGTGGCCGTGATGCAGAGCGGACGAATCGTCGAGACCGCCGATTGCAAGCGCTTCTTCGCCCGGCCCGAGCACCCCTACAGCCGCCAGTTGCTCGAACGGCTGCCGCGCCTGAGCGCCTGCCGCGACCACCGCGACGCGGGGGGCGATGCGCCGCCCCCGACGTTGCTCGAAGTGCGCGATTTCAAGGTCTACTATCCGGTGCGGAAGGGTGTGTTCCAGCGCATCGTCGATCAGGTCCGGGCCGTCGACGGCGTGTCTCTCGAGCTGCCGCGGGGGCGGACACTGGCTCTTGTAGGGGAGTCGGGCTGCGGCAAGACGACGCTCGGGAAGGCGCTGTTGAGACTGATCGACCACAACGAAGGTGAGCTTCGCTACGACGGGGTGGATCTTTCGCGTCCGGGCAGTGACGACGCGCAGCGCCGGCTGCGGGCCCAGATGCAGATCGTGTTTCAGGATCCTTTTTCGGCGATGAATCCGCGTATGCTGGTCGGTGACATCATCGAGGAGGGGCTGCGAGCCCTGCGTCCCGAGATCGGACATGAGTCGCGCCGGGAGCGGGTGGAGACGCTGCTGGTCTCCGTGGGATTGCCGCCCGATGCGCGAAGCCGCTATCCGCATGAATTCTCCGGTGGACAGCGGCAGCGGATCTGCATCGCCCGCGCCCTCGCGGTCGAGCCCAGGCTCCTCGTCTGCGACGAGCCGACCAGCGCGCTGGACGTGTCGGTGCAGGCCCAGATACTCGCGTTGCTGGTCGACTTGCAGCGACGGCTGGGGCTCAGTTATCTGTTCATCACGCACGATCTGGGCGTCGTGGCCGAAATTGCGCACGAGGTCGCGGTGATGTTTCAGGGCAGGATCGTCGAGCAGGGCCCCACGGCTCAGGTTCTGCTCGCGCCTGCCCATCCCTACACACGCCGGCTGTTGGCGGCCGTGCCGAAGCTCCGTTGCGGATGATCCGGCGCGCGGTCTGCAATACGATCCGGAACTGAACTGAACGGAGGTTTCATCCCCATGGCACGTATTACCGCATTGCATCACACCTCGTTGCTGGTCAGCGATCTCGCCGTCGCCCGAGGTTTCTACGAGAACATTCTCGGCCTGCAACCCAGTCCGAAGCGGCCTCAGCTGAAGTACGACGGTGTCTGGTACGAGATCGGCGCGCAGCAGATCCATTTGCTGGCGCTGCCGAATCCCGATGTCGATGCAGTGCGTCCTGAACACGGCGGTCGAGACCGTCATGTCGCGCTGCTGATCGACGACATCGACGGCATGCGCGCGAAGCTGGATGGGGCCGGAGTGCCCTACACGTACAGTGCCACTGGTCGGCCCGCGATTTTCTGCCGCGATCCGGAAGGCAATGCGTTCGAGTTGATCGCGCAGGAGTTCATGCTACCGCCTGGCTGAGCCCGCACGGGGAACCACAGGCGCGTTCACGGTCAGGAGCGGGACTCTCGTGATCGCGCCGCCGAGGTCTCGATCCACGAAGCTGCGTCGCGTTATGATCGGAGGGCGCATTTCAGAAGCACGGAGGTCGGTCTGTACCTGCACCCAGACGGAGTTTGCTGATGACATCGGGTCTGTTTGATTGGTCGGCAACGCAAGGCCTTGTTCCGCATGCCAGTTGCCTGTTGTGGAACCGGGATCTGCTGCGACTGTTCGCCGTGTCGGATTCGGTGATTGCCTTCTCATATTATTCGATTCCCTTCGGCCTGGCCTATTTCGCCTGGCGCCGAGCGGACCTCGCATATCGCTGGATGGTCCTGCTGTTCGCGGCTTTCATCCTGGCGTGCGGTACCAACCACATGCTCGATGTATGGACCCTCTGGCACCCCAGTTACGTTCTTCAGGGCACGGTGAAGGCGTTGACGGCGGGCATTTCGCTGGCCACGGCGGTGCTGCTGTGGCGCTTGATCCCGCATGCGCTGGCGCTGCCGGGACCGGCTCAGCTCGCCGCGTTGAACCGCGACCTGAGCCAGGAGGCCGAGCAGCGGCGACAGGCGGTGCAAAGGCTGCGTGTGGAAGCCGCTCAACGTGAGCGGATCCAGCACGAACTGAGTCTGAACGAGGCCCGCCTGCGGGCGATACTGGACACCGCCATCGAGGGCATCATCGTTTTTGACGGTAATGGCAGGATCGAGACCGCCAATCCGGCAGCGGCTTCGATGTTCGGTTATGAGGGGACCTCGCTGGTAGGCAAGGAAATGACTCGACTGATTCCGGACCCGGGCTTCGAGTGGCATGCCGAGAATGTCGTCCGGGAGTTGAGCGGTAGCCGACGGGACGGCGGGGCTTTCCCGCTCGAGATTGCGGTCGGTCGGTTCTCCAGCGCGGATAGCGGCAATTACGTCGGCCTCGTGCGCGACATTACCCTGCGCAAGGCGTCCGAAGCCGCCCTGCGCGACAGCGAGAAGCGTCTGGAACTGGCCCTGCTGGGGTCCGATCTCGGGACTTGGGACTGGAACCTGGCCACCGGTCGGATCGTGTTCAGCGAGCGATGGGCAACGATGCTGGGCTACGAACCGTCCGAGATCCGGTCCGATTTTCAGCAGTGGGAAAAGCTGGTGCACCCGGATGACCTGCCGCGTGTGCAGGCCCTGCTGGATGAGCATTTGCGGGGTCTGACGCCGTTGTACGAGGCCGAGCACCGGCTCGTCACGAGTGGCGGCGAATGGCTGTGGGTGCTGTCCCGCGGTCGCGTCATGGAGCGGGAACCGGGAGGAACGCCGCTGCGCGCGAGCGGCACCCACATGGATATCACGGCGCGCAAGCAACTCGAACGCCGACTCGCCGAGCAGAACGAGGAGCTGGCCTACGCGCAGCAATTCACGACCGCGGGCGAAATCGCTGCGATGATGGCGCACGAGCTGAATCAGCCGCTGGCGGCTTTGAGCAACTATCTGGGCGGCGCCAAACTCCGGTTCGGGCCTGTGCTGGCCGATCACCCGCCATTGCAGCAGATCATCGATTCGGCGCTGCGGCTGTCGGATCGCGCCGCAGGCGTCATCTCGGGCATTCGCAATCTGGTCAGGAAACACGATTTTCAACCAGCCTGGGTGACCATCGATCAGTTGTTCGAGGAGACGCTGCAGTTGGTGTCGCCCGATCTGCAGCTGCGGCGGGTACGCTTGGTCGTCGACTTGCCGCCGCACCTGCCGCCGGTCTGGGGCCAGTTGGTCCTGCTGAAGCAGTTGTTCCTGAATCTGGTGACCAACGGGGTTGAGGCGATGCGGGACACCTTTCGCTCGCGACGGGTGTTGACGCTGTCCGCGCGGCAGATCGACGCGGCGGCGCTGAGGATCGATGTTGCGGATACGGGCTCGGGTATTGCGTCCGGACTGGAGGATCGCATGTTCAAACCCTTCGTCAGCACCAAGCCGGAGGGCCTGGGGCTTGGCCTGGCGATCTGCCGCAGCATCGTCGAGCTTCACGGCGGAGAGATCGAGGCCGAGTCAGTGCATGGCGAAGGCACGACATTTCATGTCACACTGCCGCTGCGCCGCGAGGAGGCTGACTGTGCAGTGTGAAGGTACGGTCGTCGTGGTCGACGACGATCGCGACATTCGAGAGTCGATGCAATGGCTGGTCGAATCCATCGGCCTGCGTTCGCGCGCCTTCAAGAGCGCGGAGGACTTCCTGGCACATCCCGACGCATCCGAGGCCAGCTGCCTGTTGCTCGACGTGCGCATGCCCGGCATGGGCGGGCTCAGCCTGTTACGGCAACTGCAGGTGGAACGCCGCCACCTCCCGGTCATCATGCTGACGGCGCATGGCGACATACCGATGGCCGTTCAGGCCGTGAAGAGCGGCGCCTTCGACTTCATCGAGAAGCCGGGTTTGCCGGAGCAGATCCTCGAGCGGGTGCGCGATGCGTTGCGCGCCAGCGAGGAAACTCGCGTCCGCGATGTGGCGAAGACGACGTTCAATAAATTGTTCAACCAATTGACCGAGCGTGAGCAGGGGATCCTCGTGCGCGTCGTGCAGGGCCAGTCGAATAAAAAGATCGGCACCGATCTGGCCATCAGCGAACGAACGGTCGAAAAGCATCGCGAGAGCATCCTGAAAAAGATGCACACGCGCTCGTTTGCCCAGGTGATTCGCGATTTCTCGCTCTACCGGTCCGGCGGCTAGCGACGACCCCCGGGCGTAGCGGCAACCGTCGGGGTCGTGGTGACCCGCCACCCGGCTCGTCCGGCCCGCGCACGGGCTGTCAGTCCGTTCGACACCGTCGCGAGCGAACCGTTGGAAGGCAGCGGACGCCAACGGTTCCGACCTCACCGTCGTCCTCCCGGAAACGGCCTCCAGGGGCGCTGCGGGTCCCGACCGGCACGCCCTCCCGTTGCCTCTTCCCGAGGAAACGAGGCATTCCCTTGTGAACACTGAGGAAAGACTAGCCGGCGCATCCGGGCATCCGCTAGACTGCCGTCAGCCCGCCGCGCGAGCCGAGCGGGGACTGCAATTACAAGAACGGAGAAGGTTATGCCTGCACCTGAGCATCACGAAGAAGCGCCGGGCGATCATACATCGCCTGTCGGAACCTGGGCCCTGCTCTGTATCGTCGGCGCGGCGATGACAGCGGGGTGGCTCTTCCTGTATTTCGGCATCTTTCTGCCACGCGGCGTCGTGCAGTGAGGCCGGGTATGCATATCAATCCACTCGAAAGAAAATGGGTTTACGTATCACTCGGCATGGTCGGCCTGTTCGTGGCATCGATCGTGTTGACCGCGATTACGGAGGGCGTGCATCCGCCCAGCAACGTCGAAACCGTCGACTCGGCCAGCCTGCATCTGGGCGACGAGTTCGCCGAGGACAAACTGGGGGTGCGGCAGCAGCCTGACGGTTCGCTCCGTGTGACGCTGGTCGCAGCCCGCTATGGTTTCTATCCCAACCACATCGAGATTCCTGCCGATACCCCGGTCACGTTCCGGATGGCCAGCGTCGACGTGCTGCATGCCGCGCATATCCCGATGACCAACATGAGCACGATGGTCGTGCCGGGTTATGTCTCCCAGATCACGACGACTTTCCCGAAGCCGGGCGATTACCCGATGCTGTGCAACGAGTATTGCGGTCTCGGTCATGACCACATGTGGAGCAAAGTGACCGTCGTTGCCAAGGAAGAATGGCACGGCGTTGCGGCGGCTGAGCAACAGGGGAGCAAGCCATGAGCGATCAGGAAGCACGACGGTTCGTCATCGACCATTTCTGGGTGGCCTTCGCCGCCTTCGCGCTGGCCTGTGTGCTTGGCGTTTATCAGGTGCTGGAACGCAGCGGCATCATCCCGGCGATCCAGTCGCCGGCGGTCTACTTCGCATCGGTCAGCACCCACGGGGTCTTGATGGCCTACGTGCTGACCACCTTCTTCATCATGGGGTTCGGCTACTACGTGGCCACGACGAGCCTGAAAATGCCGATCTGGAACAAGCCGCTGGCCAAGACCGGCTACTGGATCGCACTGGGTGGCACGGTCATGGCCGCGATCCCGCTGCTGCTGGGCAAGGCCTCGGTGCTGTATACGTTCTATCCGCCGGTGCAGGCGAACGTGCTGTTCTATCTCGGCGCGACCTTGCTGGTGGTCGGATCCTGGTTCTGGGCTGGCATCATGCTGGTCATGCTGCACCAGTGGAAGGTGGCGCATCCGGGTGAAACCGTGCCCTTGCCGATGTACGCCAACGCGGCCAATGCCATCCTGTGGCTGTGGACGAGTGTCGGCGTCGCGCTCGAAATGCTCTTCCAGTTGCTGCCCTGGGCGCTGGGCCTGATGGACACGATCGATGTCGGTCTGGCGCGTACGCTGTTTGCGTGGACGCTGCATCCCATCGTCTATTTCTGGCTGATTCCGGCCTACATCGCGTTCTACGTGTTCGTGCCGGCGGCGGCCGGCGGGAAACTGTTCAGCGACGAACTGGCGCGGGTGTCGTTCATCATGATCATGGTTTTCGGTCTGCCGATCGGCTTTCATCACCTGTATGTCGATCCGGAGCAGGCGGCCGGCTGGAAGCTGGCGCATGGCATCGGCACCTTTGCCGTGGCGATCCCGACCCTGCTGACCGGATTCACGGTCATCGCGTCGCTGGAAGTCGCCGGACGCAAGCGCGGCGGACATGGCCTGTTCGGCTGGATCGGTGCTCTGCCCTGGCGCAATCCGATGGTGCTGGCGGCCATCCTGTCGCTGCTGATGCTGATGCTCGGCGGCTTCGGGGGCATGATCAACGCCAGCTACGCGATGAACACCATGGTCCACAACACCGCGTGGGTGCCGGGTCATTTTCATCTGATCTTTGCCGGTACGGTGATCACGATGTACTTCGCGATCGCTTACTACCTATGGCCCAAACTGACCGGCAAGCAACTGTGTTCGGCCTCGCTGCCAACGCTGCAGTTGTGGTCCTGGTTCATCGGCATGGCCATTCTGACCACACCGTGGCACGTCCTCGGCCTGCTGGGTCAGCCGCGTCGGATCTCCGACGTCACCTACAACACGCTGCTGACACTGGCGTGGGATCCCTACGAACTGGCAATGATCCTGGGTGGCTGCGTACTGCTCGCCTCTGCGCTGCTGTTCGTCTACATCCTGTTCCAGACCCAGACCAAGGGAGCCGAGGAACCGGACCGGGCCGTGGCCTACGCCGAGCCGCTGCACCCGGTCGTAAAGCTTCCCGCCATGCTGAACGGCTTCGGGCTATGGAACCGCGTGATCCTGGTGCTGATGATTGTCAGTTTCGCCGTGCCTATCGGGCAGTTCTTCTTCATGGACTCATTCAGTCCGTCGGCATGGGGGTACTGAGATGAGAACTTTCATTGCACTCGCGTGGCTGATCCTGCCGGGCCTGTCGGCCGTCGCCGCAGCCGAGCCGTCGACCCGCATCGCGTGGACGCCGCAGACGCTGAATCTGGTGAAGAGCGGCGACCCCGCGCGGGGTCAGACCAAGGCGGCCAGTTGCCAAGGCTGTCACGGTGCGGAGCCCGCTAATGCGGCCACACCGTTCCCCTACCTGAACGGACAGCTGGCGACGTATCTGTATCGCCAGTTGCAGGACTATAAGGCCGGTGGCCGTCCTCATCCGATCATGACGGGGATCGCTGCTGCGCTCAGCGATCAGGACATGGCGGACATTGCCCAGTGGTACAGCCAGCAGGCGCCGGTGCAGATGCCGGAGGGCCGGGGCGATGTGCCGCGGCTGGTCGTCGACGGCGACAGCAAACGCCTGATCGCGCCGTGCGGCATCTGTCACGGTGGCCATGGGCAGGGCGAGCCGGTCGATACGCCGCGCCTTTCGGGTCAGAAGGCGTCCTATCTCAAGGAGACGCTGTTGGCCTACAAGTCGGGGCAGCGCCACAACGACATCTACCGCAGGATGCGGATCATGGCGGAGCGCTTGTCTCCCGAGGAGATCGACGTGCTGGGCAACTACTACGGCGGACTGCGCTAAATGGCTGACCGTCTCGCTGCCTGCCGCGTGATCGGCCTCGGGCGTCGCCGGCTTCTGGCTGGCGCGTTGATGGCGCTGCTCGCGGCAGGGGGCGCTGCGGCGAAAGGCGTGCCGGCAAAGCCCGAGCCCGTTCGTATCGGTGTGCTCGCCTTTGGCACCGTCAGTTGGGAACTCGCCGCGATGGAAGCGGAAGCCCCGGCGCCAACCGGCTCGCCGGCCATCGTGCCGACGGTGCTGGCCGGCGCCGAGGCCGGGAAAGTCGCGCTGCAGGGCAAGGCAGTCGACCTCATCGTCGCCGACTGGATCTGGGTCGCCCGCCAGCGCAGCCAGGGTCTGGATTTCACCTTCGTGCCCTACTCGACGATGCACGGCGCGCTGGTCGTGCCGGCGGACTCGGCGATCCGGGACGTCGGGGATTTGAAGGGGAAAAAACTCGGGGTGGTCGGTGGGGGGCTCGACAAGAACTGGCTGATGCTTAAGCTGCTGGCCAAGCGGAAGTATGGGCTGGACGCCGAGAAGGCCATCGAACCGGTATTTGGGGCGCCGCCGCTGCTGAACCAGCAGTTGACCCAGGGGCGCATCGATGCGCTGCTGAACTACTGGCACTATGCGGTGAAGCTCGAAGCGCAGGGTTTCCGAAAGCTGCTCGACGGCCGCGCCCTGCTGCGGGAATTCGGTGTGGACGCCGACCTCGCCAATCTGGGTTTCGTGTTCCGGGAGTCGTGGGCAAAGCAGCATCCGGAGGCGTTGCATGCGTTGCTGGAACGGTTTCGCAGCGCGCATGCGCGCCTGTGTGACAACGATGCGGCGTGGCAGCATATCGTGCCGTTGACGCAGGAAACCAACCCGAAGGCTATCGTGCTGCTGCGCCAGCGTTATTGCGAAGGCGGGGTGGGCGACCCACCCGAGCGCCAGGCCGAGGCGGCTGGACGACTGTTCGCCCTGCTGCGCGAGGCAGGCGGTGAGACGTTCGCAGGTGCCGCAATGCCGGCCGGCACGTTCTGGACCGCGCCCCGCTAATTCCCCCTGACAGGAGACGTCCGGTGGCAAGGTCGGGACTTCCACTTCCCGCTTTGACCATGCTTGGTCGTGGGAGAGGGCCGGGACGGAGAGACCGTCTGCGGGCGGAAACCCGCGGGCCAGCCTCCAGCGACGGATTCGCGGCCTAGCTCGGCCTCCCGGCCCGCTCCCGCGAGAGGCGTGTGAACAGCTGCCTACCCGCCGCTCAATATTCCCACAGCCAGGCCGCGCCTCGGACCCCGCTGGAGTCGCCATGACGGGGGGGCACGAGGCGCGTGTCCACGCGATCGGAGAACACATAACGCTCCCACAACAGCGGGATCGAGCGGTACAGGCGCGCGCAATTCGACAGGCCGCCCCCCAGCACGATCGCATGCGGGTCGAGAATGTTGATGATGTGCGCCAGCGCCCGCGCCAGGCGGTCCTCGTAGATCTCGATCGTCGCACCACAGGACGGGTCACCGGCATCCGCGCGTTCGACGATCTGAAAAGCCTCGAGCGTCTCGGCGGTCCGCTCGCGATGACAGCGCGTCAATCCCGGGCCGGACAGAAAGCTCTCGATGCAACCGGAGCGGCCACAGTAGCAGTCGGGGCCCGGGCGTTCGGCGTCGGTCGGCCAGGGCAGGGGATTGTGGCCCCATTCACCCGCAATGGCATTGGGCCCGTCCAGCAGTCGGTTTCTGACCACGATACCGCCCCCGACACCCGTGCCCAGAATCACGCCGAACACGGTGGTCGCGCCGGCCGCCGCACCGTCCACGGCTTCCGACAGCGCGAAACAGTCGGCATCGTTCGCGATCCGTACCGGTCGGGACAGCAGTTGCTGCAGGTCTTCGAGCAGCGGCTGCCCGTTCAGCCAGGTCGAGTTGCAGTTCTTCATCCGGCCGCTGGCTTTCGAAATCGCACCGGGGGTGCCGATTCCGATGCTCCCCTGGCCGCCCAACTCCGTTTCGGCATCGGTGACGAGTTGCCCGATGGCCTGCAGCGTGCCCGAATAGTCCCCCTTGGGTGTCGGTACCCGCCGTCGCCATAGGGCTTCGCCCGTGCCGTTCAGGGCCAGCAACTCGATCTTTGTGCCGCCGAGGTCGATACCGAAGCGGATCATGGCCCGAACTCCCCGCCGGCAGAGCGGATGCCGATCGACCCATCGCCTCCGCAGATTCGCTGCACTGTAACTTGCGGTCGCCCGGGAGCGCCGTAGAATTCTTGTTCTATCAAACCGTTCCCCTCAATTTCCCAGCCTTTCAGGAGGTCGCCGAGCCCATTGAACGCCGTTCCTGCCGTCACGAGCCCGCTATTCCGCTCACCCGTCGCCGAGGCCATGCGCGAAGCCATGGCCGGCGGCATGGATTTTCCGGAAATGCGGGATCTGTTGGACTTGACCGAAAACCTGCACGGCCTGGCGCGTGTCGACGTGCTGGACACTATCGCGCACCGGGGCCGCGCCTTCCCCCTGATTTCGGTGGCCTTCGGCCCGGACGATCCCAGGGCGCCAGTGCTGGCCCTGTTCGGCGGCGTGCACGGCCTCGAACGTATCGGCACCCGCATCGTGTTGTCCTACCTGCGTACGCTCAGCGAGCTGGCGCGCTGGGATCGTATCACCCGCGAGATGCTGAAGACCACACGGATCGTGCTGTTCCCGTTGGTCAATCCGGTGGGCATGCTGCTGAAGCGTCGCTCGAATGGCAACGGCGTCGATCTGATGCGGAACTCGCCGGTGCGGGCCGATGGGATAGGGCGATGGCATCTGTTCGCCGGGCACAGCATCTCACCACGTCTGCCCTGGTACCAGGGCACAGCGGGTGCGCCAATGGAGGCCGAGGCCCAGGCCGTCTGCAAGCTGGTGCGCGAGGAGATTTTCCCGGCCTCGATCGCCCTGGTGGTCGACGTGCATTCCGGCTACGGGAACAGGGACCGCATCTGGTTTCCCTACGCCCGGACGCGCGACCCCTTCCCGCGCGTGCCCGAGGTCCTGGCGCTGAAGGGATTGCTGGACAGCACCTACCCGCACCATATCTATTGCGTCGAGCCCCAGTCGCGGCAATACGTCACCCACGGTGATCTGTGGGATTACCTCTACGACGACTATCACGCGCGGGGGGCGCCCGGCCATTTCATTCCGTTCACGCTGGAACTGGGTTCATGGGTCTGGGTCCGAAAGAACTGGTGGCAGTTGTTCGACCGGCTAGGCGCGTTCAACCCCCACTTGCCCCACCGTGAACAGCGCGCTCTGCGGCGCCATTTGCATCTGTTCGATTTTCTTTACCGGGCGGTGCAGTCACCCGAGCCTTGGGCCGCGATGGGCGATGGAAGCCGCGAGCGACTGATGGGCCATGCCGTGGGACTCTGGTATGCAAAATGAGGCCAATGCGTCACGCTGGGTGCTGCTGCGCGGTCTGGTGCGCGAAAGTGCCCATTGGGACGATTTCCCGCAGCGGTTCGCCGCCAGCGTGCCGGGGGCTCGGTGCTACTCCGTCGATTTTCCGGGAACGGGCGTGCATTGGCAGACCCTGAGTCCCTTCTCCGTGGCCGGCATCATGGAAGCGGGACGGGCCGAGGCGCTGCAGCGGTCGGCCGCGTTGTCGGGCGCGCCGCTCTTCGTGCTGTCGGTTTCCCTTGGGGCCATGGTCGCGATCGAATGGGCGCGCCGACATCCGGCCGAGCTGGCCGGCGTCGTGCTGATCAATACCAGCCTGGGCGGTCTGAGCCCGCTGCACGAGCGTCTGAACTGGCGGGTGCTGCCGGACATGCTGCGCATGGCCCTCGAACGGGATGTCGCGCGCCGGGAAGAACAGATCCTGAGGCTCACCAGCAATGCTGCCTCGTTCAGCCCCGAACTGATCGCCGCTCGCGTCGATGCCTATCGCCGTCATCCGGTCAGCGGGCGTACGCTGTTGCGGCAATTGTGGGCTGCCTCCCGCTTCCGGCCGAGCCTCGAAAAGCCGCCCGTCCCTGTGCTGCTGCTGAGCGGGCAGGGCGACCGCATGGTGTCGCCGGGCTGCACCGACGCTCTCGCGCGCATCTGGCAACTCGAACCGTTGCGCCATCCGACCGCAGGTCACGACCTGCCGCTGGATGAGCCCGAGTGGACCATCGAGGTGACGCGGGAGTGGATGCGAGGGCTGGCGCTATCAGCCAGTTCGGAGACGAGCGCGGTCGGAACGCCCGGTCGGAGCTGAGCGTCAGCTCCCTTCGATCCGCAGCGCCTCATCCCGGAACGGCAGCACATCCCCCGCCCTGCATGGCGGCGCTGTGGCCGCGCTTTTCTGATACTCTTGACGGTCTCCGACCGGCGAACCTTTCGGCCCAATTGCCGCCGGCGATCGTGCAGGAGGCCGACCCCAGCGATGATCACTGCCGCCCCCCCCTATAACACCGTCATGCCGGAAGGCGAGCCGTCCCCCGACGCGCGGATCTCCGAAGCCCTGATACTGGCGGGGGTGACGCTCGTTCTGCTCGTCAGTCTGTTGCAATACCTCGACAATTGCTTCGTCATCAATGCCAACGGGCTCTGGAAGAGCGTCTACGTACGGATGTGGGCGAACAGCCCCGCCACGGCGCCGGTGGACTTCGCCAATCTGCTGTATTTCCCGGTTTATGGCCTGTTGTGCCGGTTGCTCGATGCCTTCGGGATTTTCGTCGGCCAGACATGGCGGCAAATGGCGCTGCTCAATACGGTGTTCGCGTCCATCGGTGTGGGGCTGATTTACCTCTGGATCGCGACGGCGTTCCGCAGCCGGCTGATCGGCGTGCTGGCCGCCGTGTTCTATCTGGGCACGGGGTTCTTTCTGGCGCTGGCCGTCATCAACGAAGACATCATGCCCAGCTACGTCTGGACGCTGACCGGCATGATGCTGGGGGCCCTGTGGTTCGGCCGCCCAAGCCCGACCCGCATCGTGCTGGTCGCCCTGGTCGTCTCGGTGGGCTGGCTGTTCGAGTGGCGGCTGATGTTTCCCGTCGTGCCGCCCATGCTGCTGGCGCTGTGGCTGTCGGCCCGACGCTGGACGGCGCGGTTGCGGCGGGTGGTACTGTTCGCTGCCGGCTTGACCATCGTGCCGCTGCTGTTGACCTCGTCACTGATGGTGCGCGGCACCTGTACCCGGACAGCCGAGTGCCTGCAGCAGATGTTCTGGACCGGCAAGGGCCTCGGCACCGGTTGGGCGGGGTTCAGTTGGGTCAAGGTCAAGCTTGCCTGGGTCGGCATGGTGCAGTCGCTGATCGGCGGACGCTTCATCGGGTCCGACCACTGGTCCCGACATCTCGCCCATGTGCTGGAGGCCGGGGTCGGGACCTTGCTGCTGATCGTGCTCGCACTGGGCGCGCTGCGCTATGCCTGGAAACGGCGCGGCGAGCCCTGCGTCGTCGCACACCTGATCGTATTCGGCGGCACGTTTTGCGCGGGCCAGGTGTTCAACCTGTACTCCCAGCCGCACGATCCGCAGATGCAGTTGACCGTGATGCCGTGGGTCATACTCGGGTGGGCCGTGATGATGTCCCTGTTGACCGGACAGGGGGATCCCCTGACCGGGACCCACAATCCCGGCCCGGCTCCGTGGCGCCTGGCGCTGGCCGCGGTGCTGTGCCTGCTGCCGCTGGTCTACAACGCCTCGGTGCTGGCCCAGGGGCGGGGCGGGGACACCCGCTACCTGTCGCTGTTGGCGCGTCTGGAACAGCACTTCGATCCCGCGCACACGGTCTTCCTGTACCGCGGCTTCGAGTTCGAAGTTCCCTGGAAGTGGGCGACCTGGAGTGCGACCAACCCGGGAGTCGAGGGGCTTTCGGCGGCTCCGAGTCCTGCCCCGCGCTTCAAGTGGATCTCGGTCGCCGAGACCCTGATCCGCCATCCCGACTGGTCCGCTGAGCAACAGGCGGCGGATCTGCGCGCGCAGGTCGATCGGGCGCTGTCGCTGGGCTATCAGGTCATCGCCAGCGAGATCTGGGTGATGCCGCGCGAGACCTGGGTCGAACAGTTGGTCACGATCGGCGACACCGAGCACATCGGGGCCATCCACGATGCGTTGAAGCGCGGTTTCTCCGGCGAACCGGTTCTGGACGACCCCGTCGCCGGAGCGCATTACCGCCTGACCCACCGGTACGAGTCCGACGCCGGCGCGAGCGCGCGGGCCGCGCACTGACCACCCAGCGAGGAGCAATCAATCGGCGATGATCGAGAGTTTTTTTCCGAGAGGAATGGCCCATTACCTGATCGGTGGCATGCTGATCGGCGGCGGGGTCGGCCTGTTGTTCGTGCTCCGCGGACTGATCGGCGGGACGAGCACCTTCTTCACGTCGACCCTGTCGTATGTCGTCGAAAGACCCTTCTTTCAGCAGGCCCGCTTCGTCGGCACCCGCGCATGGCGTGCCGTCTACGCGTTGGGACTGGTGCTCGGCGCTGCCCTTTACCTTGCCGTTTACGGCGAACCCTTCCAGACCGGGGTCGCCGCTTGGCGGCTGCTGTTGGGTGGCGTTCTGATCGGCTTCGGTGCGCGCCTGTCGAACGGCTGTACGGCAGGACACGGCATCTGCGGTCTGGCGTCGTTGCAATGGCCGTCACTGCTCGCGGTGCTGACCTTTCTCGCGACGGCGATCGGTATGGCGCATCTGGTGCAGTGGGCGGGAGGCATGCCATGACCGCGCCGCGCTGGCTGGCCGCGCTCGTGGCGGGAACCCTGTTCGGCCTCGGTTTGGCCTGGTCCACGATGATCCGTCCGGAAATCGTCATCGATTTCCTGCTGTTCCGGGATCTCGGGCTGTTGCTGGTCCTAGGCGGGGCCGTGGTGGTGGCGCTCGCGTGCTACCAGATCGCTCCGCGCCTGCTGTCGAAGCCGCTGCTGGGTGGAACGTTCGCCCAACGCGAGAGCGTTCTCGACCGCCGCACGATCATCGGGGCGGCGCTGTTCGGGTTGGGTTGGGGACTGTGCGGCGTCTGCCCGGGTCCCGCGATTGCAGGGCTGGGTGCCGGAAACTGGCCGCTGCTGATCGCCCTGGTCGGCATTTTTGTCGGAGCCTATCTGCAGGGCCGGTTTTTTCCGAAGAACTAGTTTCAAACAGTGAATTTCCGCCACGCCCCGGCGGAAGGCAGTACCGCCCCGCGGCTTGTGATAGCGTGGCGGTGGCACGCTGGGGGCATGGGCTTACCGGCCAGTTCGGCCAGAGCAGTCCCCCACGCGAACGCAGCGGACACGGGCCCCGGCGTGCAGGGCTCTGCGCATGGCACAACGGCGGCGGGAATCGAGCATGGAATTCAACCCTTCGGAAGCGATGTTGCTGCTATTCGCGACGATCGGACCGCTCAGGGCCACGATCGTCTGCGCCACGCTGGCGGGCGATGCCAGCCCGGCCTTCCTGAAGCAACTCGCAGGGCGGGCCGTCCGCATTGCGACCAGTGTCTGCCTCGTCTTCGCCGTCCTGGGTGAACTGATCCTGCTCGTGTTCCGGGTGTCATTGCCGGCATTCCAGATTGCCGGCGGCATCATCGTGATGCTGTTCTCGATCGAGATGGTCATGGGCGGCAGGGCGAGCAGTGACAGCGGGGCCGGTGACGGCGTAGCCACTTCCAACGCGCCTTCGCTGGAGCTGGCGGCCTATCCGATCGCGGTGCCGCTGCTGGCCTCGGTGTCGGGGCTGATCGCGATCGTCTCCCTGGTAGCGCAGGCCGGCGACGATCTTTGGGCGCTGCTGTATCTGTTGGGAGCCATTCTGGCCATCATGGCGGTGAACTACCTCTGCCTGCGCGCCTGCCAGGCCATCGCCCGGATGCTCGGCCCGGTCGCGCTGAGCGTGGTCGGCAAGGTCATGGGCGTCATCCTGGTGGCTCTGGCGGTCGAACTGGTGCTGATGGGCCTGGTCGGTCTGGGCGTCATGACGCCGATCCGCTAAGCGTTCACAGGGTAGCGCCGGTGCAGGCACTCGACCTCTCGACCGCAGGGAAGCGCTTCAACATTGCCGGTTCGTGCGCATGAACGGGCATCTGTCGGCGACGGCGGCATGCCACCGTGCCCCCCGCTCCCGTTGGTGGAGTGCGTCGCTCACGCTGGCAGCGATCCTGCTGTCCCTGTCCCTCAGGGTCGGACCGGACGCGGTGGCGGCCGAGTCGGGTCCCGTGACGGCGCGGAAGCGGGACGTCCCAGGTCGCGCGGAGGACGCGCCCATCTCCGTCGGACAGGTCAGCCAGCTTTTGAAACGACTGGAGGAGCAGAACGCGCGCCTGGCCGAACAAAACGCCAAGCTGATGGAACAGAACGCGCGGCTGGCGGAGCAGAACGACTCGCTGGCAAGGCAACTGGTCGAAGGCGCCAAGGGTCATTCCGATGCGAGTGCTCGCCAAGGGGATCCGCTCTCGGTGGATTCGGCGTCCCGCGCACCGCCCAGCTTGACCACCAGGCCGGTCGTCGTGGCCCCACCGCCGGCCCGGCCCCAGCCGCCCAAGCAGGCCATCATCGATGCCGACGAGGACGATCCGGCGGGTCAGATCGTCGTCGCCCGGCGCCAGCAGGGGCCGATGCCTTTCGAACTGCGGGCCGATCTGTTCACGCAGATCCGCTACACGAACTTCGCACGCGATCAGGACTACTGGATCGATAGCGCCGGCAACCTCCAGCCGCTGAGCAGCTTCGATTCCTTCGAACTGACCCGCAATTTCATCCAGTTCTCGGGGTATGCGCTGGATCCGCGCCTGCAATTCACGGCGAACATCTTTTCGTCGACGGCGATCAACAACACGGTCTACCTGGGATGGATAAATTACCGGTTCAACCGTGCCTTCGACCTCCGGGCCGGCAACTGGATCGTGCCGGGCACGCGCGAGTGGCTCGAATCCTTCCGCTACACGCTGGGGGCGGACCGGTTGATGGCGACGACCTTTTTCCGCCCGAATATCAGTCCGGGGGTCTGGGCGCAGGGTGAGCCGTTCGACAATGTGCACTACGTGGCCATGGTCGCGAACTCACTGAATCGGTTCAATCAGGGCGTGGACCGAATCGGGACCTCGATCGCCTTCGGCGGTACGGTCTGGTGGGAGCCGATGGGGTCCTTCGGGCCGGGGCCGTCGGATATCGAGCACCATCCTCGCCCGAGTCCTCGTCTCGGCACCAGCTTCGCCTTTTCCCGCGAGTCGAATCAGGGCTTCGGCGCGACCGAGAACGGGAACCCGGAGGACACCATCCTGCGTCTATCGGACGGGACACCGCTGTTCCGGCCTGGCGCGCTGGCGCCCGGGGTCGAATTGTCGAAAGCGAACGTTAACTTGTGGGCGCTCGACGCTGCCCTGAAGTATCGCGGCTTCACCCTGTCGGGCGAGTATTTCCTGAGGTGGCTCGACGGCTTCGATTACCGCGGCGGTACCTTGCCCATGGACTCGTTGTTCGACCACGGAGCCCTGTTGCAGACCGCTTATTTCGTGATTCCGGGCCGGCTCGAAGGGTTTGCGCGCAGTTCCTTCGTCAGCGGTCGTTTCGGCGGCGGGTACGAGGTCGGTGGCGGGGTCAACTGGTATCTGCGGGCGTCCCGCGACTGGCGGATGACCTTCGAGGTGCTGAACGTCAACCGCTCGCCAGCCCAGAATCTGCTGACCGGATACCGGGCCGGGGAGAGCGGGACCCTGTATCAGCTGCAGTTATTCACCGATTTTTTCTGAGTCCGGACCGCATCAAGCGGGCGACGACGAGTCTTCCCAGGCAAACCGGGGCAGTTCCCGGAAGCCCCGGGCCAGACTCTGTTCCCAGCTGCGGGACAATTCCACGAGTTCCGGCGAGTCGGCCAGGAACTTGAGGCGGTGCGACAGCGCCAGCGAATCGCGGGGATAGATGGCCACCTCGAAAGGCGGCGCGACGGTGAGGTTGGAACGCGCGGTTCCGTCGAGCGATACCAGGCACAGGCGCGCGCCGTGTTCCAGCGACAGCTCCTGATTGGCGAAACGATCCAGAACCGGTTTGCCGAACTTGTTTTCCCCGATCTGCAGATACGGAGTCTCGCGGGTGGCCGAGATGAAATTGCCCTGGGGATAAATCAGGAACAGACCGTGCGGCTGCCCGGCGATCTGGCCGCCCAGGATCAGGGTGGCCTCGGGACTGACACCGGCCTGGCGCAGGGCCGGACCGTAGTCGTTCTGGACCGCGACCATCAACTGGCCGATATAGGCGGCCGCCTCGAAGAGATAATTCGCCGTGAGCAGGCTGACACCCGGCTGCAGTCCCTGGGCCCGCGCATTCTCGGCGTAATCCAGGTCGCGGCGTATCCGGTTCAGCACGTCCTGTGTGGTCGCAAGGCTGCCGGCGGCGAGCAGCACGAACAGCCGATCCGGTGCCGGTTGAAACACGTGCAGCTTGCTGAACGAGGAGATGTAGTCGACCCCGGCGTTGGTCCGTGAGTCGGACGCCATCACCAGCCCTTGGTCGAGGCACAATCCGACGCAGTAAGTCATGGCGGCGAGTCTCGCTAGTAGGTGCAGGGTTGACGGGAGGCCGGCAAGTCCCCGGAGGGATCCCGTCGTGACGAGGTCAGGCGGGAAAGCATACGGGATCGCACGCGTCGGGTCGAGTTGTGCGGGGTGCGCCGCAAAGCCGATCGGTACCGCCGCCGGCAGGAGGTGCCCCGGGTCCGGTTCTGCCCTCCATGGCGCGTCACGCGGTTCCGCAGTACATTGCCGGCTTTGGCTCGACGAAGCCGAACGGCCGCTGTCGCCTTGCGCGGCGGTACCTCAGGAGCAATTCATGCGAAGAGACGACGCCATGCGAGGATGGGGGGGCGTGACCATACTGCAGACGACGACAGGGAACGCGCGATGGGCGGTCTGAAGCCTGCGGCTGTCGCTTGCGGGCTGCTGCTGTCTGCCGGTCTCGGCGGCTGCACCCTGGTCAAGGGCACATTACAACTCCCGGACCTCGCCTTGCAGGCGCTGCTGCCTTTCGTACGGAAGCCGCAGAGTGATCCGGTCGAAGTGCAGTCGAAGGTCATTCGCTTCGCCGATCAGTACCTGGAGGCGGTGACCCGCAACATGCGGTTGCTGCAGCGGGACGGCAAGCCGATTGGTAAACGAGAGCTCACCCGTCGCCGTATCCAGTACACCAACGAGGTCCTGGCCATCACGACTGGGGCCAATGCCTACGCGAATCTGCTCGACATGGTCGTCCTGGTCACGCTGACACGGATGCGCGTCGACAACTACTGGAAGGAGCAGTCCAAGAACCAGGACATCAAACCGGTGTTGCAGGCTTTCCGGGAGTCGGAAGCCGAGATCTGGCGCATCAGCGCAACCGTGCTTGCGCCCGATCAGCAGGCCGAACTCCGCGCCGCCCTAACGGAATGGTTGGGCCGCAACCCCAAGCTGCGTTTCACGCCCGACATGGCGGATCTCGATTTCGTTTCGGAGATCCGTAAGTTCAGCCGGAGCCGTTCCTCCTCGGCTCCCGCCAGCGTGTTCAGCCTGTTGATGATCGATCCGCTGTCCGGGCTCGACCCGGCGGCGAAGGAACTCGCCGAGACGCGACTGATGGCCGAGCGGGCCTTGTTCCTGTCGCGGCACCTGCCCGAGCTGATTCGCTGGGAAACCGAATATTTCACACTGAACACGGTGGAGGTGCCGGAGATTTCGAAACTCCTGGCGGACACCACGAAAATGTCGGAATCGGCCGAGCGTGTCAGCCTGTTGTCGCAGCAACTGCCCGAGTTGATCAGCAATGAACGCGCGCAACTGGTCGAGACGCTGAAATCTGAGCGCCAGGGATTGACGACGCTGGCAGCCGAATCAAAGCAAGCCTTGACGGCCGGCAAGCAGATGGCCGATTCGGCCAATGCGACCTTGAAGTCGTTCCAGGTCGTAATGGCGCAGTTGAACGCCCGGCCGCCGGACCCGAACGCCGAGCCGTTCCGCATTGCCGAGTACACCGCCGCGGCGGCGCAGATCAGCCAGACCTCCGAGCGCCTCGCCGAACTGCTGGGTTTGTTCAACCAGACCATCGGCGCCGCGAACGCCCAAACCCTGACCGAGCGACTTGACGTCGTGACCCGCCAGGCCGAAACCCGCGGCCGTGATCTCGTCGACTACGCCTATCGCAAGCTCCTGATCGCGGCCGCGCTGATCGGCGCAATGGCGCTGGGCTTCGCGCTGGTCTATCAGCTGCTCGGCGCCGCCCTGCGGCGGCTGTTTCGGCGCTGGGCGCGTCCGGCACCAGCGGCGGATGGCGGGAGGGACTGACGCGCCGCTGGGAGCGCTAAGGGCAACGCGGATGGGCTGCAGGGCAAACATGGCCCCGTGCGTCGCGACGTGATAGCATTTTTTCGCCGTAAAGTGGCCGCCGTCCGGCATCGGGCCGCAAGAATCGATTACAAGGATCCATCATGCAATTCGTTCGAACCTCCGGCGCTCGTCTGACGTTTCCCGCTGTCGCGATCGGGCTGGCGGGCTCTTTGCTCTTATCCGGGTGCGCCTCCCAGACAACCGCACCGCCGCCGACGACCGCCGAGCTGTGCGCCTCGCTGAAGGATGTCGTCGCGCAGTCGGAAACCCGCTTCCGCAAGTTCAAGACGACCCCGACGATCAGCCCATTTTCCGGCATGACGAAATGGGAAACGCGGCCGGTGTTCCCGGATTCCCAGTGCGATGTGTTGGAATGGGTCGGTGGCCGCACGAACTACGCCTGCACCTGGCCTGACGGATCGGAGGCGGAAGCCCGCGCGACGTACGAAAAAAATGCCGGTTTGATTGCCGGTTGCCTGACGGCGCCATGGTCCAAGGCCGAGACCCGCGGGCAGACCGGTGGCGCGACCACTTTCACACAGCGGGGCAAGTCGACACAGGTCGTCATGCGCTACTTCAAGCCCCGCGGTGGCTTTATGCCGACTTGGGAAACCTCGCTGACCATCGGTGACGAAATCACGTCCGAGCCGCGCTGAGGCCGTGCCGAGCGTTCGTCGCCGCGAGTCACCTCGCCAGACTCTGCCGGGGTCGTTGCCGGATCGGCAGCGACCGCAGGGCCTCCCGTCCATGCTCCGAAAGCTGGGCCTGTGTGTGCCCCTGCTGCTGGCCGCGTGCGACCAGACTGCGGATAAGCCGCCTCCGCAGCCGGCGCCGCCGGCCGTCGAGGTGGTCGCGGCCACGCAGCGCGACGTGCCGATCTACCGCGAGTGGGTAGGCACGCTGGATGGCATGGTCAACGCCGAGATTCGCGCTCAGGTCACCGGTTATCTGGTCAAGCAGAACTATCGCGAGGGCGATCTCGTTCGGAAGGGCCAGTTGCTCTACGAAATCGATCCGCGGACCTTTCAGGCGGCCGTGGATGCGGCCAAGAGTTCCCTGGCCCGCGAGGAAGCCGAACTGATCACGGCGCGGCTGGAACTGGAGCGCATCCGCCGGCTGTTGCCCCAGAATGCCGTGAGTGTGCGGGATCGCGATGCGGCGGTGGGCCGCGAGTCCACGGCCGCCGCGGACGTGCTGACGGCCAAGGCGAGCCTGCAGAAGGCGCAACTCGACCTCGCATTCACGCGCATCGTCTCGCCGATCGACGGCATCGCCGGAATCTCGAAAGCCCAACTCGGGAATCTGGTCGGACCCGGTACCGGCGATGCCGTGCTGACGACCGTATCCAAGGTCAACCCGATCCGTGTGTATATCTCGATCAGCGAGCAGGAGTATCTCGCGTTCAATCGCGCGAACCCGAGCGGTTCGGATGGTCGCGGCACCGGGATGGAGCTGATCCTGGCCGACAACTCGCTGCATTCCGAACGCGGCCAAGTCTATTTCGCCGATCGGCAGGTCGATTCCCGGACGGGCGCGATCCTGCTCGCGACACTGTTTCCGAACCCCGGGAATCTGCTGCGGCCGGGCCAGTTCGCGCGGGTGCGCGCCATGACCCGCATCCAGCCCGCGGCCGTGCTCGTACCGCAGCGCGCTGTGACCGAGCTGCAAGGCATGGCGCAGCTGGCCGTCGTGAAACCGGACAACACGGTGGAATTTCGCAAGGTGCGAACCGGGGAGCGCGTCGGATCGCAATGGGTGATCGACCAGGGGCTGCGCTCGGGCGAGCGCGTCATCGTCGAAGGCATCCAGAAGGTGAGGCCGGGAATGCCCGTCCAGCCGCAGCCCTACCAAGCGCCCCCGGAAACCCCCCCCCCGGTCTCCGGGGCGTCCCGGCCAGGCTAGGGCGCGCCGCCAGCCATGGCGCAATTCTTCGTCAACCGGCCGACGGTCGCGATCGTCCTGTCGATCTTCCTGGTGTTGCTCGGCCTCGTCGCAATGGCCGGGCTGCCCATCTCCCAATATCCCGACATCGTTCCGCCCGAGGTCCAGATCTCGACCACCTTCACGGGAGCGGATGCCGTCACCGTCGAGCAGTCGGTCGCGACGCCGATCGAGCAGCAGATGTCCGGCGTCGACAACATGAATTACATGTACTCGGTCAACGCCAACAACGGGCAGGCCACGCTGCGCGTCAATTTCGACGTCGATTCGGATCCCGACACCGGCCTGATCCTGAGCCAGATGCGGAAGTCGCAGGCCGAGTCGCAGCTCCCGGTCGAAGTCAGGAACTTCGGCATCAAGGTCGAGAAATCGACGGCTTCGCCGCTGCTGATGTTCGCGCTGTACTCGCCGAACGGCACCTACGACAGTGTTTTTCTGGCCAACTATGCCTACATCAACATCAATGACCAGATGACCCGCATTCAGGGCATCGCCAGTGTCACGGTGTTCGGCGCAGGGCAGTATGCGATGCGGATCTGGGTCAAGCCGGATCAACTGGCGAAGCTGAACATCACGATTCCCGAGATCATGGCCGCGATCGACGCCCAGAACACCGTCAATCCGGCTGGCCGGATCGGTGGTGAACCGGTGCCGCCCGGCCAGGAGTTCACCTACGCGGTGCGTGCGCAGGGCCGGCTCGTGACCGAGGAGGAATTCGGCAATATCGTGCTGCGCGCGAACCCCAGCGGGTCGTTGGTCCGCATCAGGGATGTCGGCCGCATCGAACTGGGCGCGCAGACCTACGACATGCGCGGCCGCTTGAACGGGAAGCCGGCCGCGCTGGTGGCCCTGTACCAGCAGCCGGGTTCGAACGCGCTGGATGCGGCGAACGGGGCGAAACAGCTGATGAGCGAGCTGAAGCAGCGTTTCCCGGCCGATCTCGACTACATGGTCGCGCTGGACACGACGCTGGCCGTGACCGCCGGCATGGAAGAGATCGTGCAGACGCTGTACGAGGCGCTGATCCTCGTGATCCTGGTGGTGTTCCTGTTCCTGCAGGGCTGGCGCGCGACGCTGATCCCGTTGCTGGCGGTGCCGGTGTCGTTGATCGGCACCTTCCTGCTGTTCCCGATGCTGGGGTTCTCGATCAACACGCTGTCGCTGCTCGGGCTGGTGCTGGCGATCGGTCTGGTGGTCGATGATGCCATCGTCGTGGTCGAGGCGGTCGAACATCAGATCGAACAGGGGCTGTCGCCGCGTGAGGCGACGTTGAAGGCCATGGCCGAAGTCTCGGGGCCCGTCGTGGCCACCAGCCTCGTGCTGATCGCGGTGTTCCTGCCGACGGCGTTCATCCCAGGCATCTCGGGCAGCCTGTACCAGCAGTTTGCGGTCACCGTCGGCGTGTCGGTGATGATCTCGACCTTCAACGCGCTGACCTTGAGTCCAGCGCTGTCAGCACTGCTGCTGCGCCCGCGGCAGCACGCCGGACTGATGCAGCGCTTCTACGATGCGTTCAATCGCGCCTTCGGCATCGCGACCAACGGGTATGTCGGTGTGTGCGGGTTTCTGATCCGCAAGAGCCTGATCAGCGTGCTGCTACTGCTCGGCATCGCCGCGCTGTCCGGCCTGATCGGGAAGGGCCTGCCGACCGGGTTTTTGCCGGAGGAGGACCAGGGCTATCTGTTCGCCGGCATCCAGCTCCCGAACGCGGCGTCGCTGCAGCGGACGGACGACGTGGTGCGGCAGGTCGAAAGCATCCTGGCCGAGACGCCCGGCGTCGAAAGCTATTCGTCGGTGATCGGCTACAACATGCTGAGCCAGGTCACCAATACCTACAGCGCCTTCTTCTTCATCGCGCTGAAGGACTGGGAGCAGCGCACCGCGCCCGAGGAGCAGTACGAGGCGATCAAGATGCGGATCAATGGCCGGATGCGGCAGCTGAGCCAGGCGATCGGCTTCGCGTTCTCGCCCCCGGCCATTCCCGGCATCGGCACTTCCGGCGGCGTGACCTTTTTGTTGCAGGACCGCGCCGGCCGAGACCTGGCCTTCCTGTCCGACAACGTCCAACGCTTCCTCGAGGCGGCGCGGCAGCGGCCGGAGCTCGCTTCGGTCAGCACGACCTTTCTGCCGACGATTCCGCAGGCCTTCGTCGACGTCGACCGCGACAAAGTGCTGACGCGCGGCGTCAACCTCGCGGACGTCTATCAGACCCTCCAATGTTTCATGGGCAGCGGCTTCGTCAATTATTTCAACCGCTTCGGCCGGCAATGGCAGATTTATGTGCAGGCCGAGGGCGAATTCCGCACCGATGCCAACCAGCTGGGCCAGTTCTACGTGCGCAGCAGGGAAGGGGGCATGGTCCCGCTGGCGGCGCTGACCAGCGTGCGGAACACGCTGGGGCCGGAATTCACGATGCGCTACAACCTGTATCGCAGCGCACAGATCAACGCCGCCGCGAGCCCCGGTTACAGCTCGCTGCAGGCGATGCGGGCGCTGGAAGAGGTCTTCGCCGACACCATGCCGAAGCAGGAGATGGGCTACGACTATCTGGGCATGAGTTACCAGGAGAAGAAGGCGCAGCAGGGGATTTCGCCCCTGGCCATCTTCGCGTTTTCGTTGTTGGCCGTGTTCCTGATCCTGGCCGCGCAGTACGAGAGCTGGAGCCTGCCCTTCAGCGTGTTGCTGGGGACGCCGATCGCGGTGTTCGGAGCGTTCTTCGCGCTGATGGTCGGCCGTTACGAGAACAACATCTATGCGCAGATCGCGCTGGTGATGCTGATCGGACTCGCCGCTAAGAACGCGATCCTGATCGTCGAGTTCGCGAAGTCCGGGGTCGAACAGGGTAAGCCCCTGGTCGACGCGGCGCTGGAGGCGGCGCGGCTACGGCTGCGGCCCATTCTGATGACCAGTCTCGCCAGCATTCTGGGCTTCCTGCCTCTGTGTCTCGCGTCGGGGGCGGGTGCGCTGGCGCGGCAGGCGATGGGCTTTGCGGTTCTCGGCGGCCTGATCGCGGCCTCGTTCATCGCCGTGTTCCTGATTCCGGTGTCGTTCACCCTCGTCGAGCGGCTGCGCCAGCGCGCCCAGGGCTCGGCTGCCAAGAACGGTTGATGGTGCGCGCCAGTCTCGTCTTTTTCCTGATGGCCGGCCTGTTGGCCGCCGGGTGCTCCTGGAAGGTGGGGCCGGATTACGAGCCCCTGCCCAAGGCTGTCCCGGCGAAATGGCGTTTCGGGGTCAAGGAAGTGAAGGATGTCACGAACACGGCCTGGTGGGAGCAACTGGGCGATCGCCGTCTCGATGCGCTGATCGAACGCGCCCTGCGCGGCAACCTCGATCTGCAGGTCGCCGCGGCCCGGGTCGATCAGTTCATGGGTTTGTACGGGTCGGCCCGTTCCATCCTGTTCCCGCAGATCTATGGCCAGGCGGCGTATCGCCGGCAGCAGATTTCCGCCGGTCAGTTCGGCGTCGATCCGGCCCTGTTCGGGGGCATTCCCGATACCAACATTGGCCAGCTCGCGGCGACGATGGAATGGGAGATCGACGTCTGGGGCAAGCTGCGCCGGACCAAGGAAGCCGCGCGCGCCGACTTGCTGGCGCAGGAAGCCTTTGAGCAAGGCGTGATCCTGACGCTGGTCAGCCAGGTTGCGCAGACCTACATCGTGCTGCGCGAACTGGACAAGAACCGCGACATCACGCTGGAGATCATGGGGATCCTGCGGGAACAGTTACGCATCGCCGAGGCCCGGTTCCGGGAGGGCTTTACGTCGCAGCTCGAGGTCGAGCAGGTGCGTTCGGAACTCGAGCGCCGCAGTGCCAACCTGCCGCTGGTCGAGCAGACGATTGCCGAGACCGAACACGCTCTCAAGGTGTTGCTCGGCGAGAATCCGGGCACGATCATCCGTGGGCTGACGCTGGACGAACTGAAGATGCCCGCCGTGCCGGCCGGTTTGCCGTCCGATTTGCTGGGGCGCCGTCCCGACATCCGCCAGGCCGAGCAGGCCCTGATCGCCGCGAACGCCCGCATCGGCGTCGCGCGCGGCCTGTTCTTCCCGCGCATCTTCCTGACCGGCGATATCGGGCAGGTCAGCCAGGACCTGGGCAACATCATGTCGCCCAATGCCAACTTCTGGACCGTCGGTTCCAACGCCCTGCTGCCGATCTTCACCGCCGGGCGACTCGCCGGCGAGGTGCAGGCGGCCGAGGCGGTGCAGCGCCAAACCGTTGCCGCCTACCGTCAGGCCATCATCAATGCTTTCCGGGAGTTCGAGAATGCGCTGGTCGACAGCCGCAAGGCGAAGGAGCGGCGCGACCACCAGTCGCAGCGCGTCGCCTCGGTCGATCAGTATTATCGGCTCGCGAAGTTGCGCTACGACGAAGGCTATACCGACTTCATCACCGTGCTGGACTCGCTCCGGCAGCTCTACGAGGCGCAGATCGACCTGCTGTTTGCGCAGCGCGAAACCTTCGTCGCCACGATCCAGTTGTATCGGGCCATGGGCGGTGGCTGGATCGTCAAGGCCCGGGGCAAGACCTACAACCCGCGCCCGGCCGAAGCCCAGATTGTTCCTTGAGAACCGCTGCCGGATTGCGCGTGTCGTGCGCACAGCGCACGGCTGAGGAATTGCGTAACCGCGGTTCGTGCGCCGTGCGCACGAAATCACGGCGAGGCCGTGTCGGCTGAGTGTATGCGGGGAATCGAAAACGCGCGGGTGCGGAGCAGGTAGTGTGTAACGCACGCGCCTTCCACTAGTCGAGGCGGCGAATAGCAGAAGATTTGGGGGGGAATGCGGCGTTACACGGACGCAAGGCTACAAAACCTTCGAGCCGCGGGGTATCGTCAATTTGTGCGAGTGCGCTTGACGGGGAGAATGTGCAAGGCGCGGGCTTCGGGGGGAGGAACACGCGTGCGACCGCCCCACAAAAGACAAACCCGCCATGCGGCGGGTTTGTCCGGACCCTTCCGTGGGCCTGATTCGGTCCTGACCCGTCAGGCGTTATTCGCCCATCCAGACCAGTTCCACGCGACGGTTAACCGAACGCTCTTCCTCGGTGCGGTCCGGCGATACCTTCGGGTACATCTCGCCGTAGCCCTTCGGGTACAGGTTGTTCGGCACGCCCTTCATCTTCAGGTAGTCGACCACCGACGCCGCGCGACGCTGCGACAGCTTCATGTTGTACTGGTCCGTACCCTCGGTGCTGGTGTGGCCCTGCACTTCGATGTCCTTGGTCTCGCCCGAGGCGATCAGACCGGTCGACACTTCGTCCAGGATGCCCTTCGCCGTCTCGGTCAGTTCCGCCGAGTCGTAGTGGAAGTTCACACCGCGCAGTTCGATGCGGACCAAGCAGCCGTACTCGTCGACCTTGGCGCCCTTCATCGTGCCCGGGCACTTGTCGTCGCAGTCGTTGACGCCGTCGCCGTCCGAATCCTTCGTCGAGCAGTCGTCAACCGCCGCCGGCGCTGCCGCCGCCACCGGCACCGGCTTCTCGCCCAGCGGGATCACGAAGCCCGCGTTCACGACCAGATCGTTCAGCACCGAGGCGTTGTAATTGCCGCCCTGGGCGATGGTGTTACCGTTCTGGAACATGCCCTGGTAGCGCACGTCGCTGCGGAGCAGGAAGTTGTCGGCCAATTCATACGTGGCGCCCACACCGAACTGCCACTGGAACATCGGCTGGGTGTTGCCCGAGCCGAACGCCGTGCGATAGCTGGTGTTGTTCGCGCCAAGGCTGGCCACCGCATACGGCGAAAAGACATCGCGGTCGAAGAAGAACAACGCATCGGCCGATCCGCCCGTGACGTCGGTCTGGCCGCCGACCCCCGGTCGGTTATTGGAATAGTTCATCCAGAACCCGCGGATTTCCAGATTCAACCATTCGTTGATGACCTTGCCGATGCCCATGCCGCCACCCCAGGCACCGAAGGCCTTGCGGTCGCCGCCGGGCTGCATGAAGGTCGCAAAGGGGGCGAGGTACCAGCGGTCGTCGGCACACTGGGCATCGGCCGTGGCGACCGAGGTGCCATCCGGACAGGTGTAGGTCGAGGTCATCGCCGCCGCAGCGGTATCGGAGGCGGCCGGGGCCGCTTCGGTTCCCGTTGCCATCGGGTCGGCAACCATCGTTTCGTCGGCCGGGCTCATGCCGGTTGCATCGGTAGCGCTCTGCGCTGCGACTGGCCCGGTAGCCAGCGCACTGAGCAGGGCGGATGTAATCAGGGCACTTTTCCTCATGTAAGACTCCTTGTTTCGCGTCGCAATGACTGGGTGATCGGTACGTAACGTCTCAGAGCGGCTCGGAGGGCGGTTCCGCTCACGAAGGCTTCGGGTTCTCGAGTCCGTCGTGTTGCTGAAAAGAGCAAAAAAGATGTAATTTCGCAACCATCGGGTCCTAGCATGCCAGAAGCCCTATTGGCTAACAAGCCGCGAGCGATTACCGGGAGAACGATGGTTGCGGGCCGGGCAGGCGCGAGGTAGCCCGCTGGTGCGGGCTCAGTTGCGCGTGGAGGGCTCGACCACGCCGCCTTGTGTCTTGGTGGACGCTTCGACGATCGAACGAACGCCGAGCTTGCGGTACAGCGTCCGAACATGCGTGCGCAGGGTGTTGATGCTGACGCCCATCGTGTGGGCGGCCTGCTTGTAAGACTGTCCGGATCGCAGCAGCAACAGCGCCTCCCGTTCACGGTTCGTCAGCTGATTCAGATCGGATGTCTCGGAGCGGATCGCATTCAGCAGCGTATCGAGCGCTGGGCGCGAGATCACGGTATCGCCGTCGAGGACACGGTCGACGTTGTCGGCAACATCACGCGAACTGCCGGTCTTCACGATGTAGCCCGAGGCGCCTTCGCGCAGCGCACCGAGCACCATGCCTTCCCCTTGGCTTCCCGTGATCACCACCACTTTCGCCTCGGCGAACCGGGCCCGGAGCAACGGGATCGAGTCGAGTCCTCCGATGTCCGGCAGGCCAAGATCGAGCAACAGAAGATCGGGACTGATATCGGTTGTGCGCAGCAGATCGTGCAGGCAGGCGAACGCGCCGACGAACTCGGCCCGTTGGTGCCGGGAGATGCAATGCTGAATGAAGCGAGAAATGACGGGATCGTCTTCAACGATCACCGTGCGAACGCGGGCGGATTCGTGAGTCGCGATGGCGCTCATCCGGTAAAGGGTCTAAGTGACGCGAGACAGGCCGCACATTAATAGCACGACTAGGCATTCTAGGCTAGCGACTGCGACGCAGCCGCGTGGGGATCGGGAATTCGGACGGTAGGGGTGCGCACTACAAGACGTAGGAACCTGCCTACGCATCATCATGCGAATGGTGCCCAGATCGAGTTAACCGTATACTGCGCATGGACTAAGGCGGAATGGAGTTTTTGCCGATATGTCGTATTTGAAGTCGCTGATTTCTGCTTCAAAGCGGCCCCGTCTGCTATCGGGGCATGAATGGCGTCTCGGTCGTTCGCCGCGTTTCAGGCCGACCGTGCCGCAGTACCGACTCAAGGTCGACAGTGCCCCCGCGCAACGCACTGCCTGCTTGTTGGCACTCAACGTCCTGCTGGTTTCACTCACGGTTCTGTCTCACCCCCTGTGGACTTCCTGCGTCACGGCGCTGCTGTTGACCGTGACCCTGGTCTGGTTGCTGGAGCTGCCGGCTGCCGCACTCGGCCTCGTCGACAAGCCCCAGGGGCGTAAGGCCCACGATTGCGTGACGCCACTGACCGGCGGGCCGGCGATCCTGTTCGCAGCGGCGATCGTGATGCTCAGCGGCTGGTGGCCCGCCACGATCCTGCCGTTTCTGATCGTGACCGGCCTGGTCGGTGCGGTGGACGACCGGCGGGGGCTCTCGGCAAGAATGCGGCTGGGCGCCATGACGGCCATCCTGGTGGCGATGGTTTATATCGCCGGCCATGGCGTGACCGATCTGGGCAACCTGTTCGGTTTCGGCCCCATCGAACTGGGTGCCGCCGGCAGTCTGGCCTTCACGATCCTCTGCGGCGTGGGCCTGGTCAACGCCATCAACATGGCGGACGGCGTCGATGGTCTCGCGGCGGCCCACGTCGCGAGCAGTCTAACGGCCCTGCTGTTGGCGGCCTGGCTGTCGACCGGCGCTTTCCCGCCCGAACTGCCCGTGATCATCGCGGCCGTGGTGGGTTTTCTGGTCGTGAATTCGCGCCATCCGTTCAATCCGCGGGCGCAGGCCTTCCTTGGCGATAGCGGCAGTATGATCCTTGGGGTCTGTCTTGCGTGGTATGCCATCAGCTTGAGTCAGGGTGAGCAAAAGGCGCTGCCGCCGGCAGCGGTATTGTGGATTCTCGGCCTGCCTGTCATCGATACGCTGAGGTTGATGATTCAACGCCCGCTGAAGCGCGGTGTCAGCCCGTTTTCCGGTGCCCGCGACCACCTGCATCACATCCTGCAAGCCCACGGAATGACGCCTTCCGCGACGACCTGTACGTTGGTCGCCGTCAACATCGTGTTCTGCGCCGTCGGGGTCCTGGGTGCTCACTTCCGCGTTCCCGAACCAGCACTGACCTACAGCTTCATCGCCGTCGCATTGCTGTTCTGGACCCTGACACCACGGTCACCGTTCATCGGGTATTGTGGACGTGATGTTTCGGAGTGCCCGAAGGCCGTGATCAATGGTTGCGAGCTCGCTACCGCTTGCGACGACGGACACCCGAACCCGCGCTGAACCTCCTGCCCAGCGACCCGCGCTCAGATAAGGGGCACTTCAATGGTGCCCCTCCCGTCCTGACCGCAACCCCGACGCCGTGTCGCTGGGGGCCGTGCGCCGGCCCGAACCCCGCCCCAGGCCGTCATTCCCGCGCAAGCGGGAATCCAAGGGTCCGGCAGAGCCTACGCATTTCCTGTAGGAGCCCGGCCCTCCGGGCGAACCATCGATACCCTGGCCGAATGCCAATTCGCCGAGAGGGCTCGGCGCCTACAGGGCGGGTGCGGCTCCGCCAGCGCGGCTGTGCGCCGGCCCAAACCCCGCCCCACGCCGTCATTCCCGCGGAAGCGGGAATCCAACGCCCTGGCCGTATCCGCGCATTTTCTTGTAGGAGCCCGGCCCTCCGGGCGAACCGACCAATGCCCTGGCCGAATGGCAATACGCCGAGAGGGCTCGGCTCCTACAGGGCGGGTGCAGCTCCGCCAGCGCGACCGTGCGCCGGCCCGAACCCCGCCTCCCAACCCGTCATTCCCGCGGAAGCGGGAATCCAACGCCCCGGGCACATCGGGCATTTCTTGTAGGAGCCCGGCCCTCCGGGCGAACCATCGATACCCTGGCCGAATGGCAATACGCCGAGAGGGCTCGGCGCCTACAGGGCGGGTGCGGCTCCGCCAGCGCGACCGTGCGCCGGTCCAAACCCCGCATCCCCCGTCATTCTCGCGGAAGCGGGAATCCAGGACCCTGGCCGTATCCGCGCATTTTCTTGTAGGAGCCCGGCCCCCCGGGCGAACCGACCAATGCCCTGGCCGAATGGCAATTCGCCGAGAGGGCTCGGCGCCTACAGGGCGGGTGCGGCTCCGCCAGCGCGGCCGTGCGGCGGCCCGAACCCCGCCCCAGGCCGTCATTCCCGCGCAAGCGGGAATCCAAGGCCCCGGGCACATCGGGCATTTCTTGTAGGAGCCCGGCCCTCCGGGCGAACCGACCGATGCCCTGGCCGAATGGCAATACGCCGAGAGGGCTCGGCGCCTACAGGGCGGGTGCGGCTCCGCCAGCGCGACCGTGCGCCGGCCCGAACCCCGCCTCCCAACCCGTCATTCCCGCGGGAGCGGGAATCCAAGGCCCCGGGCACATCGGGCATTTCTTGTAGGAGCCCGGCCCTCCGGGCGAACCATCGATACCCTGGCCGAATGGCAATTCGCCGAGAGGGCTCGGCGCCTACAGAGCGGGTGCGGGTCCGTCATTGCACCGGCGCTGCTTGCGGACGGCTGCGCCGGGATTAGGCGCTGTCTGCAAATGACCTGACTCATCACCGGCCCCGCTTTCATTTAGTGAGCGGGTGATCTCCGTAGCGATCTTCCTGCGATCAGGTTCCGGGCCGGATCGTTTACGTCTCGGCGAGGATCGGCATGCCGATCTCGATTTTCGCTACACCGCCTGCGACCACCCTGCACAGCCGGCGCTCGACTATCAAGACAGCGACGATTTGGTCGTGCGCTTGGCGCTGCCGACCATGCATTTTCTGACCGAGCGCCGCCGCGACATCTATGCGGCCGCTCAGATCGGGCTGATCCAGTTCGCGGGCGTTCCGAACCGGCGCTCGAAATAAGGTGACTTCATCGATTACCATGCGAACTTCACCGACGAGGAACAGGCCCGCTAACGGGCGACCTACGTCAACGAACCAGGTGAACTGATGGGGTTTGCACCACATTTGCTTCTGAACCATTGGGATGCCCAATCCCGCCAATTCGTTTCGATGGCCGATGGCTGGGCGGGAAGTTCATGATGGACCGTCCTCTACGACACCGATGCGATTGAATCAGCGTGAAATCGCCTGCATCGAACAAGCTGCACGTGAAAGTTTCGTGCCCTGTACCCGCGTGTCCTTATTCGGATCGCGGCTCGACGATGCGCGACGCGGAGGAGATATTGATCTGTTGATAGAAACTCCGACGGCTCTTGCCCCGGACGATCTCGTGGCGCGGCGTCAAAGGTTCATTTCCCGGCTATACCGGCTTCTGGGGGAACAGCGCATCGATGTGCTGATCGTGCCATCGGGCTGCCCGGATGACCGGCCTGTAGTGCGAGCGGCGCGACGTCAAGGATGCCAACTGACCGAAGTGAAATGAAGACAGAGCATCCGCAGTTAGCAACGGCGGTTTGGGAAGCGGATCGCCATTTCGAAGTGCTGACGGAGGCCTTGCAGGACTGGGATCGCTTACCAGCACAAAGCCTGGCGGAGCTGGAGGCCGACCGCGGCAAGACGCGACTGGTCGACCAACTGTTGTTCCGATTTACCAAATTACAGGACGCCCTTGGTCAACGTCTCGTTCCTGCGACCCTGGCCGCACTCGCTGAACCGAATGACGCGTGGCCGATGCGTGACCGTCTAAATCGCGTGGAAAAGCTCGGATATCTGGACGTGGACGACTGGATGCGTTGGCGTGAAACCCGCAACCGATTGGCGCATGAGTATCCCGACAAGGATGATCTGCGATTTGCCGTCATGAGGGCAGCAATCGACGCGGGCCGGGAACTGGCGCAGTGCTACGATGCCTGGCGCAGCAAGCTGGGCGCGTGAGATCTACCGCGAGGTCTTTCATCTGTCGAGCGCTACGCCCACGATCACAGTTTCATCGATTACTATGCCAACCCGATCGACGAGGAACAGGCCTACTAACGGGCGACCTACGTCAAGGAACGAGTTGCACTATCGGGCTTCGCACAACGTTATCGATCGGAAGGCGAACAACTTGGGATAAAAAAGGGGATCTTGATCGGCCAAGAGCAAGGGATCGAGAAGGGTATCCCCCAAGGCGAAGCCCAGATTTTGCGTCGGTTGCTCGCTCGCCGCTTCGGCCCTTTGTCCGAATGGGTCGAAGTCAAACTAACCGAAGCCTCGACCGATACGCTGGAGCTGTGGGCCGACCGCAGCCTCGACGCCGAGTCGCTGGAGGCCGTATTCTAGAACTGTGGTCCTGGCCCGGCTTCACGGAGGAGAACCGGCCCCATGACGTACTTCTAGGCGCGCAGCCTTCTGCGCGAATAGGCACTTCTGGTTTATCGCTTTCCAACCGCAGGCATGAGACTCACCCCTGAACAGATTGAGACCATCCGGCGCACGACATGGGAGATTTTTGGCGCTGAGGCGCGCGTCCGTCTCTTCGGATCGCGGCTAGACGATTCCGCACGGGGCGGTGACATCGACCTTCTCGTTGAGCCGGGCCTGCCGATTGCCGAACCCGAGCGTAAGCGGCTGGAACTGGTGGCCCGCTTGCAGCTCCGAATGGGGGATCAGCCGATCGATGTACTGATTGCTGGCCCGCAAGTCCAACCCGGCGATATCTACGACCTGGCGCAACGACAGGGTGTCCTATTGTGAACGGCGTGGAATTACTTCCGGTAGATCGCTTTCGGCAGACCCTGGAGGTCGTTGGGCGCGAGGCGAAACACCTCGAGTTCAGTCAAGGTCGACTGTTTCAGCACGACATCGACGCCGCTTGGGTCCAGTCACTGGAGCAGTACCCGGAGTTGGGCGAGCGTCTAGAGGCATTCGTGTCCCGTTTTGGCCGCATGCAGGACACCATTGCCGACAAGCTCTTGCCGCGTTGGCTCCTGGCACTGGCGGAAACCCCTGGAAGTCTGATTGAGGTTCTGAATCGGGCTGAGCGACTTGGTGTGGTTGAGAGCACCGAGCGGTGGCTACAGGCCAGGAAGCTGCGCAACCGGCTGATACACGACTACATGGTCGATCCCGCAGCGTTCGCTGCTGACCTCCACTTGGCGCGAGAGTTTACCGATATGCTGCTGAAGACCTATGCTCGGATACGCGAGTTCGCCGAAGCCCGAATGCAGCAGAGTTAATCCAATCGGGCGAAATTTCGCATCGGGACCCATCGAAGTACGGGTAGGGAAGGCGCCCCGTAACACATGCCACATAGCTTCTCGCCACGGAGCGGGAGAAGGGCAGGCAAGCAAGCGGGGCATGGTCGGGGTGCCTCCATGCCAGGGTTGGGCTCTGACGGCAGATGACCTGACGCACCGAGGGCCCGCAGGACGCATGCACGATCAGAACTTCAAGAACCTGCTCCTGGACTGTCCGAAACGTAGGGGCAATTCATGAATTGCCCCTTATATCTCGATTCGTTTCCTCGCAAGGGAGAGAATCCCCGGCCGATCACCGGGAGGGACGCGGGGAAGTCGGGCGCACGCTGAGGCTTCGATCCCCTGACCGGCAGCAAGACCGTCGCCTACATGCAGCGCAGCTGAATGCGGGATAGAATGCGGACGGAATGGAGAAAGCCGTGATTCACTTGCCGAAACACCAGCGAGAAGCCATAGCCGAGGCCTGCCGACGGTCCGGTGTGTCGCGGATGTACCTTTTCGGGTCCGCGCTCCGGGAGGATTTTCGGGCCGGCGACAGCGATGTCGATCTGCTCGTCGAATTCGGTCCAATGAGTCCTCACCAACTGGCAGACGCGTATTTCGACTTGCTGGATTCCCTGCGCTCTATCCTCGCCGCCCCAGTCGATCTGGTCATGGCAGATGCCGTGGAGAACCCCTACATCGCGGCCGAGATCCAGCGCACCCGGCAGATCGTCTATGCGGCGTGATGCAAGGGCTTATCTTCTGGATATCGTCGAGGCTTGCGACGCGATCGCGGCAGACCTTCAAGGCGTCGATCTTGATGCCTACCGCGCAATAGCCGCTTGATTCGCTCGGCTGTGGAACGCGAATTCACGATCATTGGCGAGGCCTTGTCGGCGCTGTCTCGGAGTGCCCCCGAGTTGTTCACCTCGATCGGACACGCCCGCCGTATCATCGACTTCCGCAACCGGTTGGCGCACGAGTACGCCACCGTCAACCACGCAGTGGTCTGGGCCATTGCCGATCGTGACGTACCCGTCCTCCGTCGCGAATGCGCCGAACTTCTGAAGCAACTGGGTTGAACCTGGCAGATGCCCGCAGCGGAAGCCCCAAAACCGATTCGGGGGCGATCCGCCAAAATCCGCGCACCGACGCTGGTTACCAAACGGGGCTACCGCAACGGACGATTTCTGAGCCCATTCGTGCGCGCAGCGCGCGCTACGGGATGATCCAGGGTAGCGTTCGCCGTGCGCACGGACAACGGCATGCTCCGGGCGAACCGACCAATGGCCAGGCCGGATGCTCATTCGCCGAGAGGGTCGTAGGTGCGATTAGCGTAGCGTAATCGCACGAACTTGGTGCTTCCATTCCTCCGAATACGCTGCGCTATTCGGAGCTACGCTGGCTGCTTGCGGCACGGCTGCGTCGGGGTTAGGCTCTGACGGCAGATGACCTGACGCACCGAGGGCTCGCAGGACGCATGCACGATCAGAACTTCAAGAACCTGATCCTGGACTATCCGAAGGAAGCGTTGGCCTTCTTTGCGGCCGGGGAAGTGGACCGGGACGTGCTGGCTCGGGCGCGCATTTTGCCGCTGCGTCAGGAGCAATTGCAGGAACGCCTGGGTGAGCGCTTCCGCGAACTGGACACCCCGCTGCTCGTCGAGTGGCCCGATGGACGCCGCGAGGGGCTGTTGTTCGTGATCGAAGAAGAGACGGAGACGGGCCGCTTCTCCATCCACCGGTTGGCGCACTACTGCCTCGATTTGGCGGAACTGCTCGACACGGAGCGGGTGGTCCCCGTAGTGATCTTTCTGCGATCAGGTTCCCGGCCGGATCGTTTATGCCTCGGCGGACACCGCGCTACCTATCTCGACTTTCACTACCTCGCCTGCGACCTTTACGCACTGCCGGCGGTCGATTACCAGGACAGCGACAACCTGGTCGTGCGCTTGGCGCTCCCGACCATGGCCCATTCGGCCGAAGCGAGACTGGACGTGTACGCCGCAGCGCAGATCGGGTTGATCCAACTCGAGAGCGATCCGAACCGGCGCTCGAAATACGTCGACTTCATCGATTACTATGCCAACTTGACCGACGAGGAACAGGCCCGCTACCGGGCGACCTACGTCAACGAACGAGGTGAACTCATGGGCTTTGCACAACATTACCGAGCGGAAGGCGAACAACTTGGGATCAAAAAGGGGATCTTGATCGGTGAAGAAAAGGGTCGGCGGGAAGGCAAGCTGGAAGGCAAGCTGGAAGGCAAGCTGGAAGGCATTCCCCAAGGCGAAGCCCAGATTTTGCGCCGTTTGCTAATCCGCCGCTTCGGGCCACTGCCCGAGTGGGTCGAAGCCAAGCTGAGCGAGGCCTCGACCGACACACTGGAACTGTGGGCCGATCGTCTGCTCGACGCCGACACGCTGGAGGCCGTGTTTCAGGATCCTCTGTAGGAGCCCGGCCCTCCGGGCGAACCAACCAATGCCCGGGCCGGATACGCATGCGCCGCGTACGAAAATACGGCGCGACACGGCAATGTGTGGACCGCGATCATGTAGGGGCAATTAATGAATTGCCCCTACGGAAAAAGACCACGGCCTGTTTCGCAACACGCACCCATCATTCCTTGCGCGCAGCGCACGCCAGGCGACTGAGTTGCACTGATCGAGGAGCAATAACGCGATGCAAACGATTGACCGCATTACGACAGACCCCAGCATTTGTCATGGCAAGCCTTGTATTCGGGGGTTACGTTATCCCGTCGAAAACGTGCTCGAATGGCTAGCCGGGGGAATGACCATCGACGATATTCTGGGTGACTACGAGGATCTCGAACGGGAAGATATTCTCGCCGTTCTTGCCTACGCTGCACGATTAGCGCATGTGAAGAGTATCAATGGCATAGCCGCATGAGATTTCTGGTAGATGCCCAACTACCGCGCCGTCTCTGCGATTGGTTGCGGCAAGAGGGGCACGATGCAGTACACACCCTCGACCTCGACTTGGGCAATCGGACACCGGACGCTGAAATCATGCGTTTCGCAGATCAACACGGTCGGATTGTGGTGACGAAGGATGACGACTTTGTCCAATCCTTCCTGTTGCGGAACACGCCGCAGCGACTACTGTTGATTGCTGTGGGGAATGTTTCCAATACAGAGCTCGGACGGTTAATTTCAGCAGCCTTGCCAGCAGTGTTACGAGCGTTCGAACACGCTCGGTATGTCGAGCTTGGTCGGCATTCATTGATCATTCATCAATGATTCGACGGAAGACACCAGCAAGCCGATGGGCTCGTGCTCCATGATTACCGGTAGGAGCCCGGCCCTCCGGGCGAACCGAGCGATACCCTTGCCGGACGCGCATGGGCCGCGCACCAAAAAGCGGCGCGACACGGCAATGAACGGACCGCGATCATGTAGGGGCAATTCATGAATTGCCCCTACGGGAAAAGACCACGGATTGTTTCGCAACACGCACCCAGCATTCCGTGCTACGAGACTGCCGCACCCCCCAACCCCGTCATTCCCGCGGAGGCGGGAATCCAAGGCCCTGGCAGAACCTACGCATTTCCTGTAGGAGCCCGGCCCTCCGGGCGAACCAACCGATGCCCTGGCCGGATGGCAATTCGCCGAGAGGGCTCGGCTCCTACAGGGCGGGTGCGGCTCCGCAGCGCGGCCGTGCGCCGGCCCGAACTCCGCCTCCCAACCCCGTCATTCCCGCGGAAGCGGGAATCCACGGCCCTGGCCGTATATGGCATTTCCTGTAGGAGCCCGGCCCTCCGGGCGAACCGACCAATGCCGCGGCCGAATGGCAATTCGCCGAGAGGGCTCGGCTCCTACAGGGGAGGCAATCACGCCTCCAGCACCCCTCCAACCACCCCCCTCACCGCCCATCCGCCGGCCCCTTCTTCGGCGCCTTCTTTTCCTGCGTCGGATTGACCTCCAAAAACCCCTTGCCGGTATGGCTGCCCGCCACCTTCACGGCGCCTTCCCAATAAATGGTGTGCGTGGTCTGGCGTGAATCCACCTCGGCATTCTGCATGACCGGAACGACCTTCACGTCGATCCCGTGCTTTGGTATCCGCACATGCCAGGCGATGGGGTAGGGGATGGCGGTCGCCGGACTGATCCAGGTACTCGTCGACGACAGGCTCACCTCCGGCTCGTGCAGCACCTCCGTCCGCCCATTCCGCGTATACGTCCCCGAGAACATCGGCAGCGCCGACGACCCGTCGGTCAACTGGTACAGCATGATGTCCGCACCGTCGTCCAGCTGCAGCGCGAACCAATTCCAGGTGAGGCTGGGCGGGTGAAAGTCCCCCCACTGATGATCGAACCAGCTTTCCCCCGTTACCGCGATCGGCTTGCCGCGCAGCAACAGCGTCCCCAACACCTTCATCCGCGGCCGCGAATAGTAATAGCTGGTGCCCCCCTGATGGAAATCGAGCAAGCCGGTGCCGCCCTGCAGCACGGCCGGGGCGCTGTTCTCCAGCTTCAACTCGAACGCGAAATCCCGCGTCTTCGCCTTCAGCGTGTCCTTGCCGCCCCCGCCGGTCATCGCCAGGTCACCCAGCACGAAGCCGAACCGCTCCTGCGTGCCGAAGGACGGATTGCCGGTCGTCTCCTTCTGGAAGCTGTAGCGCTTCAGCGTCTGATGATCGGTCAGCGCGACATGCGCCACCGTATAGCCCACGGCCGAATTGACGACGAAGAACACGTAATGAAAGCTGAACTCCCGCCCGTCGTCCGCCTTCAGGTGGCCGTTGTAGTACCACCACTCCATGTAATCATCGTGCGGCGCGTCGTCGCGCGGCAATTGCACCAACGCCTGATGCTGACTGTGACTGGAATACACCGCCGGCGCCGGCCGATAGCCGCCCAGCCAGCGCAGCAGCAGCCCGAGCAGCAGGACCAGCAGCACCCAGGAACCAATCTGACGCCACCGCTTGATGCGCTGCCGCCGCTTCGACGACGAGCGTCGCCGCTTGCCGCGGCGCGTAGAGGAGGGTGGCCCTGAGAGCTTATCTGTCATCGGGTGAGTACGATCAGATCACGTCATGGCAGGGGCAGAAGGTAACCTCACTCGCTGCCGTCCCCGCATCGCCGGCCTTGAACTCCGTATGTCAACCGTAGTGAGCGCCGTGCGCACGAACAACCTTGAGTTCTGTGGGCCAAACGTAGGGCGGATAAGCCGTCAGGCGCATCCGCGGATTTCACGCGCCTTTATGAGCTTCTGTTTGTGTCTTTTGTCAGGCCAGTGGATGCTTCGGCGATCCTGATCAATGACAGGAGTGCTTCATTGACCGCTTCCTCTGACGGAAACGCCTTCGCTACTTCAGGTCTCAGAAGAACCAGGTTGTGGCCTTCGTTATAGGCCTCATAATATTTGCCACGAACCCCGGCACCCAGGTCCGCTCTTTTATAATCGGGCCTCATTTCATCTTGATCCTTAGCCTTTTTCATAAATCTCTCTCTCGCGTTTCTGCATGAGTCGAGCGCTAACGATTCGCATGGATCCATCTCGTTCGGTAGGGGGAGACAAAAACCAATTTACCGGTTCTTGTGGTGCCGAATGTCGGCAGCCTGTGCGCGCCAATGGAATGATCGGGATCATCAAAGGTAAGCGCCAATGGATCACCAAAGACCGACGCGGCCTCGCGGAAAGACACACCATGCTTTTTCAGGTTGATCTCGGCTTTTCGGTCGTCCCATTGGAATTCCACGTGTCACCTTCGCGTATTCGTCCCTGGTCTGAGGTTAGTTCTACCGATCATGGTGTCTCTGTCCCTATTGCCCGAGAGGGCCCCCGTCTGGCTTGAGCCCGACACCCCGCCGGTCAACCGTAGCGTGCGCCATGCGCACGAACAACCCAGCCGTAGCGTCGGTCGGCCCGTCGGTCGGCCCGTCGGTCGGCCCGTAGGTTGGGCTTCAGCCCGACAATTCGCCTACGTGCGCGCGGCGCATGCTACGACACGCTCGGTGGTTGCGCGCACCCCGTTCAGGAAAAACCTCAACCGTCGCGTGCGCCATGCGCACTAAACGCCGCGTGCCCTACGTACGAAAAGCCCCCTGTCTGCGGTTACGCCTTTTTCTTCTTGTCCTTGTACGTATAGCTGTAATCGTACTTCCGATATCCGTACCCGTACCCGTACCCGTACCCATAACCGTAGCCGTACCCTCGTGTCGCGATCGGCATGCCATTGAACACGAAGCCCCGCAGGTTGACTCCCGCGTTCTCCAGGCGCTTAACCGTGTCGCGCAACTGGCGCATCGGGTGGGCGCCCGCGCGTGCCACCAGCAGCGTGGCACCGGCCTGCTGGCCGATGATCATCGAATCCGTCGCGGCGAGCACCGGAGGCGAGTCGATCAACACGATGTCGTAACGGTTCTGCAACTCCTGCAGCAGCTCCCCAAAATGGTCATGCATCAACAATTCGGACGGGTTCGGCGGCATCACACCCGTGGGTACCAAATGCAGTCCTGCGACCGAGGTCTCGTGTACCACCTGGTCCAGTGTCAGGCCAGCACTGATGTATTCCGACAAGCCATTGTCACGCGGCAAGCCGAAGAAGCGGTTCAAATGACCTTTCCGCATATCGGCATCGACCAGTATCACCCGCTTGCCCGATTGCGCCAGAACAGCGGCCAGGTTGACGCTGATGAAGGATTTGCCTACCCCCGGCGTCGGGCCGGTTAGCAGGACCGAATTCTCCCGCGCATCGATCATGGCGAAGTGCAGGGTGGTCCGCAGGCTGCGCAGGCTTTCCACGGCCAAAGCATCGCGCTCCACATCGGCGACGACCCGGCTGACGAGGTGCGCGGGTTCGGTCTTGCGACGTGGGGCCTTCCGAATTTGCTTGTCCAGCTTTTCCTGCTCCACGCAGTGGGGCACGGTCGCGTAGACAGGCAGATTCAAACCTCCTTCGATCTCGTCCGGATCCTCCACGCCGCGGCGGAACGTGCGCAACAGGAATGCCAAACCGATGCCCGCGGCGAGCCCGCCCAGCACCGACAGCAGCCGAATCCGGGAGACCTTGGGTGACACCAACGCCGCGGGGTGCATCGCGTGGTCCAGGATACGCACCGTGCCGATCGTGCCCGCCTTGGCAACCCGGAGCCCCTGCGCGCTGTTCAATAGCGAGGTGTAGAGTTCCGTGCTGACCTGAACGTCACGGGAGTAATTCAGCACATCCTGCTGCGTCTGAGGCAGTTTGGTTGTCCGCTTGTTAAGGTCATCCAGCCGGGCGCGCGTCTCGGCAATCTGTGCATCCAGTGCGATCACCTGCGGATGAGCCGGCGTAAAGCGCTGCGTCAGCTCCCCGCGTCGCAGATCGAGCATGCGCAGTTCGGATTCGATGGAAACGATCTGATTTAGCAAGGTCTGCGTTTCCAGCTGCAGATCCACCGAGCCCGACTTGCGGCGATAGCTGTTGTAGTTCTGCTCCGCCGTTTCAAGCTGGTCCTTCATGTCGGGCAGCTGCTTCTCGATGAAAGTCAGCTGCTTTTGCGCTTCCTCGGAGCGGCGCTCGACGTTCTGCCGCAAGTAGACACGGTCAACCTCATTCAAGATATCGACGACCGCGACCGGGTCGGGATCGTTCAGCGTCAGTTCTATGACCTGCGACTGCCGCCCTCGCTCTTTCACAACCAGGTTGGTCTGGAGCGCCTGAATCGCGGACAAGGGGGACAGGCGCGTGATTTTGAACTCGGTGCCGGGTCGCGCGTGCAGTTCCGACACGAACAGCTGCAGCGCCTGGCCGTCACCCATCTCAGAACGGATCTTTTGACCAACGCGGCCTTCCACTAGTGGCTTTTCGTTTTCCCCAAAAACCTGGAACGCCCCCTCTTCACCAGCGCGCAGGATGAAGGACGCCCCAAGCAGGCTGTTGGGCACATCCAGGCTGGAGAGCTTGATCCGCTCGCCGCCCCAGGCATAGTGTTCCAACCCAAACCAAGGCTCGGCGATGGACTCCGGGGAGTCCGGTTGATAGTGGCGCGCTATCGCATCGCCAATAATCGGGAAGAAGTTCGGCCTGGCAACGATATCCAATTGCAAGTGGTCGACCACGCGGCCGAGCACCATACGCGACTTGATGACCTCGATCTCGGCCGAGGTCGAGGCCTCTTCCTGTGTCAGCGACATCATCGCCTCGAGGCCCGGCAGCGATTTCTTCTCGTCCTCGATCAACACCAATGCATCGGCAGCGTAAATCGGCACCGCCTTGTAGAGGTAAGCCTGGCCTGCCAAAGCCACAAGACCCGTCACGCCCGCAATCAGCCATTTGCTCTCGGCGATAATCGCCCACCAGCGCAACAGGTCGAGGCCGTCGCCTTCGTCTTCGATCAGGTGTTCCGTGCGCGCAGGCGCCGAGCCGCTGAGGCCGGCGGGTTTCTCTTCGCTTTCTTTCATGATCCGGGGCGGGGTATTAATTCGGACGTTCCGTGTGACGTTACGCGGGTGATCAAGACCGGTTTACCTAAAGCTATCGACCGCTAAAGGCGTTGTTACGACCATTCTTACAGGCCTATGCGGAAGAGCACGCTGGGTCAGCGGTGGCTGGCCCAGCGCGACAGATTTTGCAGTCACACCTAGCCGACTTTGGGTTCCGCGCTATTTGGCAATGGCAGCACCGACCGTACCCCATTGGATGAACGGCTGGAAGGCCTGAACAACCTTGCCGAATCTATGGATATTTGCTGTCGCGACGTAAACCACGTCCTTGTGGCGAAGTGGGAACCGACTAGCCAATTCGAGTTTGTCAGGCCGATTTCCATCCAGCAGATAGACGATCGGCTTCGTTTGCCCTTGCCGCAAGACTATGATCTGCGAAGCATCGGCCGTGGCCATGATCAGACCGCCGCCACCGCCACTGTTGCCGCCGCCGCTGCTGGCTCCCAGAATTGGGCTTTGCGCGCTACCCATCAACGCTGCCGCAAGTGTCAACCCTCCACGTTCAAACGGACGTAAGCCCTGACGCGTCGTCTCACCCATCACGTATACATGCTCGGAATCCGCGTTTTCTATCTCGACGATGTCACCGGGCAGCAAGACGATGTTCTCATCAAAACGGCCGAAGTCATAAATGTGGAGCAGGCTGATCGTCAGCGTCTTGTCCTTTCGGATCACCTTGACGCGGTCCATTGCCGCAGTGGGCCGCACGTCTCCGGCGGCCTGGATCGCATCGAGTAAGCGCAAGGGTACGTCAGAGATCGGCACGCCAGTCGGCTTCATGACTTCACCGGTAACCAGCACCTTCTTGCTGCGGAAACTCGTCACGCGCACGTCCACCTGCGGCACGGCAATGTAGCGTGCCAGGGCCTGAGTGAGGATCTCGCGGACTTCCTCAACCGTTCTGCCGGCCACTTTAGTGGTGCCGGCAAAAGGAAAAAAGATGGCCCCATTGGCGCTGACCGTGAGGGCGGCCAAGCCACTGCCCACCTGGGTCTGCGCGGCGTCGGTTGCCGACGGGCTAGCCGCCGTCGGTGCCTGCGTCATGCTCAGTTCGGGGTGGTCCCACACCGCGACTTCGAGCTGATCGCCAGGTCCGAGCCGATAGACCAGCGATGCCGGATCGATAATCCAATCCGCGGGGATTTCCCGTTTGGCGTCCCGGGCCACGGCCTGAGTTCGCTCGGTCTGCAGCCGCGTCACCACATCGGTAGTGACCGGCACCAAGGTGTAAGTCTCCTCTTCCTTGGCTTGATCCTCCGATTCGAACCAGCCGCGCCCCGCGTCGAGATTCAGGCCCGGAGCGATCACGCACCCGGCGAGCAGCGTTGGGCACAGCAAAATCCCTATACGGGCACCCGGTGAAAGTTTGTAAACCACGGGCTAACTCCTCGAAAGATAACGATTTCAGACTTCGTTCAGACAGTGTCCATCCTTCAGGTCCAGCTACAACGATAGTGTGTTGACTGAAGCCATTGATGCGGTCCAATGGGTCAGGTCGCCCGCCTACGGTAACACGACACCAGTCCGGGAATCTCAGGCTTTCCTACGACACATCCATGCCAGGAATACTTACAGGAGGACCCCGGAATAGCTGTGTTAGATCACCATGCGATGTAGATAAGGAATTGCGGTGGAAGCATAAATGCCTCTTCGTGTCCCTTGATCAAATCCCCACCCGTGAGCCTCTCGGCGCCACTCAAATGCCCAATTCAGGCGCATTGATGTTACATGGGCGAACATTAGCAGTAAGCTTGGCGACGGTCTAGCCTTCAGCTGTGTGGACTTTATGGGTAACGCATCGGCTTATGCTACGGGCAGCGTAAGCAATTGCACGATCGCATCGTCATGCGAGCGCTGGTCAGGTACGTGCCGAACCCGGCACCTGCCGCGGGGTCGCTCCGTCCATGCTCGAGCGTTCGCGCACCGCATTCAGGTGCTTGGTTCGCCGGGGAGGCTTCACCTGCCATTCCCACGGAACTCTGACCCTTCATTCCCGCGAACGCAGGAATCCACGGAATTCCCGGGCTACCCGGCCTCGCCCGATAGCCGCAACTCACGGCCTCAACATCCTGCCAACGGAGAGGATGCGTCTATCCCCACATCTGCAATCAATGGCTTAATTGGACTTCTTCTATCGGTTAAGTATCAGGCACGACGAGGATAAGGGGTTGCGCGATAGTCCGGCACGCCGCCACACATCTTGGACGACATCAAAGGGTGGCGTCGGATTTATGCCGCAGAGCGTTATAGGGGATCGCCTTAAAATGATGAGATCAAGAAACTGTGTGTCTTCCAGGATCAATCCCGACAAGCCCATCCGGTTATTCATGGGTTGCAGATGGCGACAGGAATTCAGTCCCAAATGCAGGGTATGTTGCCCAACTTCATTTCTGACCACCCCTTGGAAAATTCCCGTCTGTTAGTTGTTGATACGGAAAGCATTCCTCGTCAGCTGGAAACTCTCGGGGCACCCCGCTCGCGTCAACATGTTATTGCGAAAACGGCGCTACTGTCTAAACCATTTGTGCCCCGACGCGTAACTTGCCACGTTCGTCGACCCACGTTATCCTTCCGTTCAACAAATGAACGGTCCGCCCAAAATCGATTGCCCGCGGCTCAGGCCACTGTAAAGATCGGCGCGAGGCGGTTCACATGCGACCGAGCACCGGTGCCAGGTCCCATCCTGACTCCGCACAGCGGTAGCGTGCCCAAAGCGACCGTCCGGGGAGGACGGAAGGATTGAGCGGTCTTCATTCGTCGCTCCGGTGGACGCCCGACGCATTGCCCTCGTACGCACTGCTTGCCACGGCTCATACTGATGGAGTTCTGCCGAGTGAACAGGCTCGACGGGTCAAGGGCAAGCGAAACCGGCCATGACCACGGGGCCACAGCATCCACAATTGAGGAGATTAATCTGGAGTTGCGCGTACTAGGGGGAAACCAGAAGCTGAAGTGCTTTATAGTCAACGCAGGCCTGCGGGGATTTGACCGTAAGGTGCGCGGATGACGCCACGGGAACAAGCCCACCTTCAAGTGCTTAAGATACTTGCGGAGCGACCCGAGATCAGTCAGCGCGAACTGGCCGAGGCTCTTTTGGTCAGTCTTGGGAAAACCAACTATCTGATTAAGGCACTGGTCGAGAAAGGGCTGATAAAAGCTGAGAATTTCCGGCGCAGTGACAAAAAACTTGGTTATTTGTATGTGCTTACGCCAAGCGGCATCGATATGCGCTTGCGTCTGATGCGCACCTATCTCGCGCGCAAGGAGGCCGAATATGAAGCGCTGCGGGAGGAAGTGGAAAAACTGCGCAACGAGCTGGGGCTAAATGATCCGATGCCACCGTCCCAGTAGATCGGGCGAATGCTGTCGCAACCATATCGATCGTGCGGCTTTGGTAGCATGTATCCGCCGACAAAGCGAAAGACCGATAGCCATCATGTCACGACGGTAATCCGGATTATCGGGTCAGTCCGGTATAGGACTCTAGAACGCGGCCGAACGGGACGTTACTTTGGATGAGGGGCGATTTCGCTTGATTCTGGAGTTCTCCCACCAAGACGACCAAAGTATTGTTAACCATCTATCAGACGGTACGAGAAATTCCATGCGCTCCAGCCTTAGAAAACGCGTTCTCGTCACCGGCGGCGCCGGCTTTTTGGGCTCTCACCTCTGCGAGCGTTTGCTGCAGGATGGGTGCGACGTACTCTGCGTCGACAACTTTTACACGGGGGCGAAAGAAAACCTACTCCAGATCCTCGATAATCCGCATTTCGAGTTGATGCGGCATGACATAACCTTTCCACTTTACGTGGAAGTGGACGAGATATACAACTTGGCCTGCCCCGCGTCGCCGATCCATTACCAGTTCGATCCAGTGCAGACTACCAAGACCAGCGTGCATGGATCCATCAACATGCTGGGTCTTGCTAAACGGGTGAAGGCTAAGATCTTCCAGGCGTCGACCAGCGAAGTATATGGGGATCCCGAAGTGCACCCACAGCCTGAGGGTTACTGGGGCAGGGTCAACCCGATCGGTTTTCGCTCCTGTTACGATGAAGGGAAGCGCTGTGCCGAAACGCTGTTTTTCGACTACCGACGGCAGCACAGCCTGCGGATCAAGGTGGCGCGAATCTTCAACACCTATGGCCCACGGATGCATCCAAATGACGGGCGCGTCGTTTCGAACTTCATCGTGCAGGCCCTCAAGAACGAACCGATTACGCTCTATGGTGATGGTAGCCAGACGCGCTCGTTCTGTTACGTGGATGATCTCATCGAAGCATTCGTACGGTTCATGGCGACGCGCGATGAACTGCCCGGTCCAGTGAACCTGGGCAACCCGGGCGAGTTCACCATCAAGCAACTGGCCGAGAAGGTCATCGATTTGACCGCGTCTCGGTCGGAAGTTGTCTACCAGAGCTTGCCGAGCGATGACCCAGCGCAGCGCAGGCCGGACATTGGCGTGGCCAAGGCCGAGTTGGGCTGGGAACCAACAGTCCAACTTGAAGAAGGGCTGCGGCGCACGATCGCCTATTTCGACAGTTTTCTGAGTGGCCCCGCAATTAGCGGATGAAAGCAACGAACCCTTGAAGCGCTGCCGCTTGGGTGATTAGAGGAGATGCTTTGCTCTGTGCTTTTCATCGCTGCCAGGGACCGAGACCAGCCTGCCACCCGAGAAGTATCGCGGCTCATCTGCGTGGACGTCACAAATCCTTCTGCTCGCCGGCGAGCAGTCTTCTCACCGTGGCGGCAACCCACCAGCCATGACAGTACATGCATCCCCACGCTGGCCAGAAAATCCACTCTTCCGTGGATACAGCTCGCTGAAGATAACTTCTGTCCGGGCAGGAGCCGGACTTCGCGCGGTGCTCCTTTGTGCTGGGCGCTTGCCAAATCGGGTTTAGAGCTTCGCCAGCCATGCTGCCCGATCTAGTTAGGCGCCTCGCGGAATTGTGGGGCGCATGGGTCCTTCCATGGGACCTCTTGATCGTTTTCCTGTTAGCCCTGTGCATGCTGAGGTTCATCGATGCCGCGGTGCACGCCGACAAGGTGGTCGCTGTCGCTCTGTGCGTTCCTTGGGTCGCAATCTGTTGGGTCCTGTTCGCCGGATGGCTTGACACGGGTTTGCTCCCCGTCAGCAAAACCCCAGGGCTCTTCGTAGCGCTGATGGGCTCCGCGCTATTCATCGCGCTTTCCCGATTCCGAGGGCTGACCGCACATCGCTTTGGCTTTCTGGGTGCATTGCTGCCGGGTGGGGTCGCAGTTTGGTTTGGGGCAACGGCCTGGTACTCGGGCAGTGTGCCAACAGCAACGCTGCTGTGGGCTTTCGCACTGCCCATGCTCCATTTCCTGGCTTCCGTTTTGCCGCGTGGATTTCGAGCCGACGGGTGCGGCTCCTGCTTGCCCCACCCTTGGTATCTGTCGGTGCAGCTTGGTCACAGCCGGAAGACCAGGGCGCGGGTATTGATCGGTACCAGTACAATCCTAGGCGCAGTCGGCGTGCTCTTGAGTGCGTCCTTCATCCCAAGCGGATGGTCAGGCATCGCCTTTGCGATGTTGGCGTTCGGGTACCTACTCGCGGTGGCCTGCTCGAAGCGCCGATCCACGGAATCGAGTTCAGCAGAACGTATGGAGGTGAAGCCCTCGCCCGCGTCAGCACCCAGCCCGCGTTCCTCTCAGGCGCTAATTGCCCCCGACGTGCTCGGCGAGGCGCAGGTACCCGCCACGGAGCGGGGCGCGAACGTTAAGGACGAGGCGAGAAATCAGCATCACACGGTGCTCCATGCTTTGAAATGGTCTTTCCTGGGCGAACTTGCTTCAAAGGCAGTGGGCCCAGCTGTTTTCGTGGTGCTGGCGCGCTTGCTCACTCCGGAAGATTACGGTGTGGTTGCCGCGGCTACGATGGTCATCAGCTTCTCTCAGATCTTCTGGGAAGCCGGGATGGGGAAGGCGATCATTCAATATCAGGGTGATCGCCAATCGGCAGCGAGTGCCGCATTCTGGATCAATAACGGATGTGGGATCTTGGTTGCCGCAGCGCTCGTCGCCGGTTCCGATGTCATCGCCGAGGGGATTTTTCATGACGCACGAGTGGCCTCCGTATTAAAGGTGATGGCAATCCAGGTGTTCCTGGCAGCATCGATCTCGGTCCATGTGGCGTTGCTGCAGAAAGACATGCAGTTCAAGCACCTGTTTTGGGTCCGGTTCGTGACTGTGGCATTACCGGGGCTCACTTCCGTTCCGCTTGCATGGTATGGTTTCGGCTATTGGTCGTTGGTTGCCGGATCTATTGCTGGCCAGGCATTACAAGTAACGCTCATCTGGCTCACCAGTCCTTGGCGTCCCAGCATGCAGTTCAATACCCAAGCGGCTTACAGGTTAACAAGGTTTGGTGGATGGGTGGCGGCGACTGCCCTATTAGCATGGGTTTATAGCTGGGCTGACTCATTGATTGTCGGACGATACTTCGGTCCGCATGACTTGGGACTATTCCGCACCGGAAATGCATTCGTGTCCATGATTTATGGTCTTGTTTTTGGTCCGGTCATGCCTGTCGTCTACGCCTACTTCTCAGGTGTCCAACGAAGCATAGAGCGGGTCCAATCGGACCTATTTCGTGTGATTAAGTTGATCACATTACTTGCTATTCCTATTGCTCTAATCCTTTGCGCGAATGCTTTCTTTATCGCCGATTTCACGTTTGGTGCGAAGTGGTATGGAGTCGCCGAAGTTATCTCAGTGTTGGCGCTGATGCATGGATATTCTTGGGTAGTCGGCGCCAATGGTGAAGCGTATCGGGCTTTAGGTGTCCCCGCGAACGAGACAAAGATTATGGCGGTAATGGTTCTTTTCTACGCCATTGGTTACTTGCTCAGTGTCAGGCATGGCTTCTCAGTCTTTCTCTGGACACGATTGGCTTTAGCTTTAGGGGCCTTGACTATTCACTTCTGGGTCGCAAAGGTGGTTCTGTCTATTCAAATTATCCCGACGATAAGGTATATGTTGAAGATCAGTATCCTGTGTTTGCCTGCAGTGCTTTTTGCGCTTATTTTCACCTTCCGGGAACCTATAATCAATGGGATAGTGGGGTTGGCGTCTGGTATAGCGATAACTTTTCTCCTGATCTTTTTGTCTGAAACTAAAGTCCTGGCCCAAGTCCTTGAAGCGTTTGCGCGGAAAAAGAGAACGGCATGATCTACCATCTTAGTAGGCGACTTATACGCAGGGTTGCCAACCATGTTCGGTCGGTGAGGTTTAAGCGTCAACTTCCGGCTAGGACACTCAACCAAGACATTGCCCAGACTTTCGACTATCAGAGCTTTCGCCAACCTGTCCTAAATTTCACTGAAGGCTTGAGTGTAAAACAAAGCTTCGCGTTTAAATACTCAGCCAGTTGTAATCGGCCGACACTGTATGCTTCTGCTTACGCGTGCATGATATATTCTCTTCTCGGCAAACTTGACGAGTTATCAGGCCAAGCTAAATCAAGTTGGATCCAGTATTTCGATAGCTTTCAAAACGCTGACGACGGTTTGTACTATGACCCCGTCTTAGATTCGGAAAATTACCCATCAGAAGACTGGTGGGGGGCGCGACACCTCGCTTTGCACATGATCAGCGCCTATACAGATTTAGGTGGTACGCCAAAGATGCCCTTCCACTTCTTGGAAGCATATTACGACGTTGCGCAGCTAAAGCGATGGCTTGAGGGCTTTAACTGGCATGGCTCAATAGAGAGCGCCGGCGATCTTGACAACAAGATAATGAACATCGGATGTGCGCTACAATATCAGCGCGATGCGTGGAATGACGAGCACGCCGGAAAGGCGATAAGATTCATACAGACATTTCTTGCGGAACAGACAAACTCAAATACCGGCCTATGGTGCACCTTCAACCAAAACGACCCCGTCCAACTATCAAGGGCGGTACAGTTCGCCTATCATTTGTTTCCTTTATTCTTCTACGATGAAATTCCAATAAGAAACGCCGATCGAATTGTGGAGTTGGTATTGCGCACTCAGAATAGTATCGGTGGGTTCGGGGTTTGCCCTAACTCAAGCGCCTGTGAGGACATCGATTCCGTAGACCTACTGATCCGGCTTGCAGCACTCGTACCTGAAAAGCAAAGAGAGATCCGGGCTGCCTTGGCACGGGCGTTCAACTGGGTATTGGTGAATCAGGTAGCTGATGGGGGGTTCGTTTTTCGGCTCTCGGAACCATTTGTCTATGGTCACCCCGAGATGGCCAGTTCTACCAATGAAGGGGCGATGTTTCCGACGTGGTTCCGTACATTATGTGTGGCCTATTTGGCGGAATATTTTAAGGTATCTCATTCATTTCGGTTTATGCGATGTCCCGGTTACGAATTCTAAGAGTGTCGATGCTAGAGAATCTCAAAAGCGTTCTCAAGAGGAGATACTACATTCTCCGCTATCCACCATTGAGATCGTCGTTTCGTGTGAAATCTGATTTGACCTACAGGGAAAGGTTGGCGCTTTACCGGCTGGCGAATGACAAAAAGATAATTTTAGAGATAGGATCATATTTGGGTGCGTCTGCATGCTGTTTTGCGGCGCAGTTGAAGGCTCGCGGTGCAGGTCAGGTGATTTGTGTCGATACATGGAATAACGACGCGATGTCTGAGGGTGGTTGGGATACATTTGCGCAGTTTGTGAAAAACACAGCGCCTTTTCTGAGTTTGGTGAGAAGCGTTAGGGGATTCAGCACGGATGTGGTCGAGACTATTCGGAATAGCATCGAGGAACTGGACCTGCTTTTTATCGACGGAGACCACTCATACCAGGGCGTGAAATCGGATTGGGAAGCTTATAAAAAGTTCCTAAAACCCGGTTCCGTTGTGGTCTTCCATGACTGGGGATGGGCTGATGGCGTAAAGCGCGTCGTCAACGAGGACGTTCTTCCGTTGGTTGACTCCGTGGAGAGCCTGCCAAACATGTGGTGGGGCACGATCAAAGGCTAAGCATGCTAAGTGCCATCATTCCCACCCGCGATCGCGCTAATTTTTTGGCGCTATGTCTGGATTCAATTAACGCGCAGACATTGCCCGTGGAGCAGTTCGAGGTTCTTGTGGTGGACAACGGCTCTACCGATGACACGAAGCAGGTCGTCGAGTCATTCCGCCGGCGTTGCCCTAACGTACGGTACATTTACGATGCGACACCCGGCCTTCACGTCGGGCGACACCGGGGGATGAATGCGGCACGCGGTGATGTTCTCGTGTTTGCCGACGACGACATCGAGGCGTTCCCGACTTGGCTCGCAGCGATAGACGACGCATTTTCGGATCCGAAGGTGGCTCTGGTCGGTGGAAATAATCTGCCGAAATTTGTGGGGGCGCCGCCAGATTGGCTGCTAGAGCTTTGGGCTGAGCCAGGGCATATCGGTGGCAGGTGTCTGGCTTCGCTTAGCATCCTCGAACTGCCAGAGGGCGTGAGGGAAATCGACCCCATGTATGTCTGGGGCTGCAACTTCGCGATCCGGAAGGAGGTTCTGATGAAGGCCGGTGGGTTCCATCCAGACGGGATGCCTCGTGAACTGATTCGTTTCCGTGGTGATGGGGAGTCGCATGTTTCGCGCTGGATCTCGAAACAGGGTCTTAAGTGCATGTTTCACTCCGGCGCGTCGGTCTATCACAAGGTAACGTCCGAGCGAATGACGCTGCGCTATTTCCATCAGCGTGGGTTCAATCAAGGTATATCTGACTCCTACACAAAACTACGTAGTAGGTCGGCGCAGGTGTGGATAACCACTCGATTACCCTACCAAGTTGCCCGTTGGGCGTGGCGAAAAGTTAAGGCGGCCTCAAAGCAGGCCCAAATTAACGCGGCGACTGACGCGCTTCGCAGCGGATACAGGGAGGGCTTTTCCTTCCACCAGGATGCCTATCGAGCCGATCCCGAAGTGCGAGAATGGGTCCATCGTAAGCAATATTACTGATGAAGGGAGGTGGGGGATGAGCCTGGTGGAAAAAGTTTGGCGTAACGGCCTCGCTGGGTCCGTGCGAATTGGTGCTGGTATGGTGTGGCGACAGGTTCGTCCCTATTATGATCGATGCCGCTTTCGAAACGCGCCACGCTACTCGAACCCGACTGCCAATGATTTGACGAGAATCGAGCAGGATCTGAGTTCAATGGGAGTCGGAATCGAGGACTATACCCCAAATCCCATTGAATTCAAGTACTTTCAGTCTAATCAATGGTTCCCGCCCGATTATCATGGCGGAGCTAAAAGCGTGGTCTGGGATGAGAAGCTTCTGGAACACTGGATCTCCGCTGACCGCCTTGGCCTCGCTACGTATGGCGTTGACGATCTCTACGTGGACATGGCTGCCAGTAGTTCCCCCTGGGTTAAGGTGCTGAGGGAGCGATACGGTCTTCAGGCATTTGCCCTAGACCTGAACCCGGTAAGTGACGCCTATCGAGATCTTCACTTTTATCGCCGAGAGGACGCCACTAGGACCAGTTTTCCAAACGCGTCAGTGCGCGGTGTTTCGTTGCACTGCGCTTATGAAATGTTCATGGGGGACGATGATACCCAACTAATGGCAGAACTTGCTCGGATACTTACCCCAGGCGGTAAGGCAGTTATTCTGCCGTTGTATATGCACACGCATTATTGCGCGTACGCGACCCCTGAATATTTCGGAAAGGGGTGTTCAGACCCAGCTGCAAAGGAGTACATTCGCATGGACTGTTACGGTGTCCCATCCTCTCGAAAGTACGACGCGAGACGGCTAAAGTCTAGGGTTCTTGATCCACTGGAACGCGCTGGCCTAGGTTTTCGACTATTGGCGATAAGAAATAAGGAGTCGCTCGGTCGAGATATTTACTGTCATTTTATCCTGGAGATAAATAAGTGATCGAGTACATCGTTCAACTCGACCGCACATTGGCCGTATTGCTGCGCGCTGGCTTCCATGAGGACGGTATTCGATTTTTCACGCCCGGCGACTTTTCGCAGCAACTTGGTTACATGAATCGTCCAGCAGGTTATGTGATTCCACCGCATGTGCACAATCCGGTCAGGCGCGAGGTACAATACACTAACGAAGTTCTTTTTATCAAATCAGGACGGGTTCGTGTGGACTTCTACGACGATGAGCAGAATTATTTGGAAAGCCGCGTTCTGCAGCAGGGTGATGTGCTTTTGCTTATAGTCGGGGGGCATGGCTTCGAAATGCTGGAGAAATCAGAAATCATCGAGGTAAAGCAGGGCCCATACGCCGGCGAGGGGGACAAGACGCGTTTTGCTGGCATAACCGGCGATGAGGCGAAGTTTGATGAATAAGGCGAAGGTCGAGCACACAAGCGCGTCAGCGCCTTTCACCGCCTATAGCCGCTATTACGATCTTCTGTACCAGGACAAGGATTACCCTGCCGAAGCTGCTTACATCCATGACGTGTTGCAGCGACACGGGGTAAAACATGGCGACTTGCTCGAATTCGGCTCCGGCACGGGAAAGCATGGGCGGCTTCTATCGCTCTTAGGCTATCGGGTGCATGGCATCGAGCGTAGTCGGGAAATGGTGAGTCAGGCGTTGCAGACCGAAGGATTCACCTGTGAGGCCGGGGACATCTGTAGCGTCCGACTCGCTCGTACTTTCGATGCCGTACTGTCGCTCTTTCATGTGGTGAGCTACCAGGTTACCAACGCAGCAGCAACGGCTGTCTTCGCCCGTGCGGCGGAGCATCTGGAGGCCGGTGGGCTCTTCGTGTTCGATATCTGGTACAGTCCGGCGGTCTATCACAGTCGCCCGGAAGTGCGGGTGAAGCGCATGGCGAACGCATCGGTGGAGGTTCTTCGTATTGCGGAACCCATCGTCTATCCCAACGAGGACCGCGTGGATGTCGCATACAACGTATTCGTGACGGATCTGGTGACGAAGTCGGTGGAGACGGTAACGGAGGTTCATGGAATGCGCCATTTTTCACTGCCAGAACTCGACCTGCTTGGGGCGATGAACGGTTTTGAGCGAATCGGTGCCGAAGCCTTTCTGACAGGTGCAGCCCCGTCGGAGGAGACGTGGGGCGTTTGTGTGGTCATGCGGAAGATCTGAGTGCAGGCGATGAACCGAAAACCCTCGCACGGCTGGGGCTCTCAGAAAGTGTCCTATGGCGGCCATAGGGCTCCCTGACTCACCCGCGAGCCAGAAGGGACTGCCGGGCGCCTAACTTCAGCGCGGGGCCTCAGCTGACAAGATCATTTGCTGGAGACCGTGTAGTGAGAGTGGACCCAGAACATGATGCGCGCGGCGCGGCGGCTCATGCAGCGGCTAGCTGGACCCTGGCTTGCGCCGCGTGGCGAGTGCGACGGTGTCGCGGGGCCCTGGTCAACCACGCCGGTATAGATAAACCGATAAACCACGGCGGGCAGAGCGAGCGAAGATGATCGCCGTTTCTTCCTTTGACCGAAAGGGGCCTTACGTCTTCCAGAATCGAAACGTATCTATTAAAGGACAGCCATGATCCCCGTAAATGAACCGCTCCTCGATGGCAACGAGAAGAAGTATCTTGCAGAGTGTATCGACACGGGGTGGATTTCATCCGAAGGGCCCTTTGTCGAGCGGTTTGAAACGGAGTTCGCTGCGCGGATTGGGCGCAAGCATGGGATCGCTGTATGCAACGGGACCGCAGCGATTGACGCGGCCGTGGAGGCGCTTGGAATTGGGCCGGGGGATGAAGTCATCCTGCCTACATTCACCATCATTTCCTGTGTGCTTCAGATTGTACGTTCCGGCGCCAAGCCCGTGTTTGTCGATGCAGATCCGCGGACATGGAACATGGATGTGACACAGATTGAATGCAAGATTACGTCGCGCACTAAAGCAATAATGGTCGTGCACATCTATGGACTTCCAGTCGATATGGATCCGGTGTTGGAACTTGCCGAACGTTACGAGCTAAAGATCATAGAGGACGCCGCCGAAGCGATCGGACAGACGTATCGTGGGAGGCCGTGTGGTAGTTTCGGCGAGATCAGCACGTTCAGCTTTTACCCTAACAAACACATCACGACTGGGGAAGGCGGGATGATCCTGACCGATGACGACGACATAGCCGAAGCCTGCCGAAGTTTGCGCAATTTATGTTTCCAGCCAGATAGGCGATTTTTTCATGAGCGACTAGGATGGAACCTGCGGATGACAAATCTCCAGGCCGCGGTGGGATTGGCCCAGCTCGAGCGACTAGATGAGTTCTTGGAGCGAAAGCGTTCGATGGGAAAGTTATACACTGCCGCACTCTGTGATTTAGATTCGCTCGTGCTGCCTTTGATGCGGACGGAGTTCGCGGAGAACCTATATTGGGTTTATGCCGTGGTGATCAGCGAGTCCTCTCCCCTATCTGTCGATCATGTTCGCAGCGAGTTGGCATCCTACGGAGTCGGTACACGCCCCGCGTTTTTTCCGCTGCATGCGCAACCCGTTTTAGCAAGTGATGGAATGACAGTCAAGGGAGAATATAAGGTTTCAGAATATCTGTGTGATCGTTGTTTCTATCTGCCAAGTGGCTTAGCGCTGACCTCAGAAAAAATCGAGCATGTGGCCGACAGACTGCGGGAAATTATTGAGAGGTGAGCCCAATGGGCAAACGGACCTTAGTCACGGGAGAACGAAACGGACTTTCGATTGTGATTCGCCACCCTGAAGGCAATGTTGCAAGCAACCCCACACTCGCTAGCCTTGTCGAGACCCTCACGGGTGCCGGGTATTCTGTGCACATCAGCAGTTGGTTTCCGCCGTCACCAGTAGGAAACGCACCTACTGTGACGTATGCACAGACAAACCGTCTGTTGTCTTATATAAAAAGCATCATTTTCGATAGGGTTTGCTCACGCTTTTTGGCAAAAATTCTTCTCCGTGTAGAGTTGCTCCTGAAGGGCGGGTCTTTCGATCTATGTATCGGTATCGATCGCAATGGGCTGATTGAGGCCGCACTCATCAGTGAGATTTTGGGGATCCCATATTGTTTTATTTCTTTTGAAATAACTGTCGAGCGTGAGACGTCAAAGAAATACAAGGATATTGAGCGAGTGTGTGCGCGAGGGGTTTCTTTCTGGGTCGTCCAAGATGAACAGCGCGGGGAATTGCTTCAGGCCGAAAACAAACTGGATCCTCAACGAGTCTTCTACCTTCCCCTTTCGTCACCTGCCGTCTCGGGTGTCGGTGATAGAAGGATTCGTGACGAGCTAGGGATCCCGGCGGAGAAGAAAGTTGCCTTAATCTTTGGTAGTCTGAGTGAATGGACGCTGGCCGCGCAAGTTATAAATGGTGTGCGCGCTTGGCCGAGGGAGTGGGTCCTATTAATTCATGAGCGTTATGGCAACACTCATGCGTCGCTTGCGGCGCAGGGTATCGATATAGACGATCTTCTATCAGATCGAATTTATCTTTCCAACGTGGAAATGAACAACGTAAACGATATGGGGCCGTTGCTAAATGGGGCGTCCGCGACACTAGCTTTTTACCGACCGACTTATAAGAGCCCCCACACTGGCATCAATTTAAAAGTTCTCGGTCTCGCTGCCGGAAAGATTAGTACTTCCTTGCGCTATGGGGTTCCGGTCATTATGAATGAAATCGGGACCTATTCCGAGCTAGCACGTATTAATCAATTCGGGGTTGTAGTGGAGCGGCCCGCGTGTTTGCCGAACGCGCTATCCAACCTTGATGATAAGGACAGACTTTCCCTTCAAGCGAAAGAATTTTTCCTGGAAAGGCTAGATTACAACTTGTACAAGTCAGCGCTGCTAGAGAAAATTGCTGGTGCGATAGAGCACGAAGACACCGCCAGTCTAGCCTGATTCGTCGAGTGGTTAAATGACAAAGAGCGATTTGGCGCTGCTGTCAAAGAGTCGCGAAAGTTCGGACGTCAGTCAGTTTTAAACCGTATCCGCCATTTTCTTCACGGCGATTCTCCCAACTTAAATTGAAAGGATCTCTAGACGGTGTATTTGTACGCGTGATGAAGGTGGGGTTTAGGCCGCTTCGGCCGTGCCTTGGATTTCCCCGGAACTAATCGCCCGACGTACGCGAGTAGCTCATCGATGATGGCGGCCAGGAGTGTATTGATTCCCGGGAACCCGTTCATGAGCCAGATCGGGAACCAACGTTTAAGTAAGGCGGTGGCGTACGTCCGTCTGGGCTTTCGGTGCACGCCGGGATCGGAGGAGCGGTTCTTTTCCGGTCTGCGCGGCCTAGATCGCCAAGACATTGAGGTTGTTTAGACCATTTCGTGGCGGCATTCCTGTTGCGCGGCGTGCCAGGAGAGACCGGTAAGGTGCTGCGACTACAGGCGGTGTTTGTTGCGCTTGAAGGCGTCTTCGATGCGCCAAGGGGGAGGATAGAGGTCGGCGACATCGGCGGCGGTATAGGCGGACGAGTCGAGGAGCTAGGTGATGAGCACGTAGCCTTTACCGATGGGTGTCACAATAGGGCTGAGACTGACGGCGTCCGGCTTGCGTCCGATCCCGGAGTCCTTGGCGTCCAGTTGAGAAGGCAGGACGATGTTTGAATCACCGCTAAGCGTTGACCGGACCTACGGAACGCTTTGACGGTGGCGGCGCCGACTTGGTCGACGCGCATACAGAAGTGCCGCTGTCGCTGGTCAAGCGCCGCGATAACCCGACGGGCCGGATAGCCCGCTATCGAGCAGCATCACATCGTCCGGTCAGAGGGGCAACTGCTCGAACCACATCTGCCGCTCAGCGACCGAGGGGAATAGAGTTGGAAGCGGGCGGTCATTTCGGGACCGGCAAAGGAGAACAGGAAGCCGATCGCTACGCCGATTCTGCGGCCCGCGGCGTGCTTTAGGAACAGTGGCAGTTTCGACGTGTCAGCGGCGATCAGGGGGAAGCCGCCCAAGCGAGGTGGCGGGAGATGCTCTTCCGCCGGGGAGAGCAAATGCTGGTTGAGCAGGGAAAAGAAACCGATGAGCGACGCCGTGGCATGCTTTCGAACAGGCAGGGGCGGTGACTTCTCGCCACAGTTCGACGTTGTTATCGAGGTGGGCGACGAAGACGTTGAGTTCGTTCTAGGCGCTGGCGCGCAGGCCAGAACGGCGTCGACAGACAGTGAACAAACGGCAGCGTGCGGTGGCGGCGAAAGGCAGTCGGCCAGTGGCGAACGGCGTCGAAAAGTTTCGACATGTGAACGCCCACAGAATCTCGAGGAATTCAAGCGCTGATTGTCTATATCTCATAGATCCAATACCGTAAGATCTTACCAGCGAGCGCCCCACGCTGGAAGTCGCCTTTCTTCAGTTGAGAGGATTACACTGAACGGCGGGAAACCCGGTTCATAGTCCGGAGCAGCAGCACGGAAGCTTCAACCGCGAGGGAGGGATAGGAGCACTGTAACCGTCCAAAGAGTATGTCGGCTCGCACGAGGAGTTCAAACGCAACCGAAGAGAAGGTCTAAAGAAAACACAGCAAATGTGCCCAAAAATCTCAATTGTCATACCCTCCTTCAATCAAGGCGCTTTCCTAGCTGAGGCGATCGAGTCTGTCCTAAATCAGTCTTATAGGAACCTTGAGATTATAGTGATGGATGGGGGGAGTAACGATGACTCTGTTAAAGTTATTGAATGCTTCAACTCCCGCCTAACGTATTGGGAGAGTACGCCGGACAAAGGACAGAGTCACGCTCTTAATAAAGGGTTTCGACGCGCGTCCGGCGACATATTAACGTGGTTGAACTCTGACGACGTATTAATGCCCGGCAGCCTAGGTGCGGTAGCGCGGAAATTCAGTGAGAAAGGCAGCTCCTCAAAAACATGGGTTGTTGGAGGATGTCTTTGGATAGATACGAATGGATGCGTCCTTAAGTGCACGAGAGCGCGACGATGGGCGCCCTGTGGCGCCAGCGGCTTCCTGGGCGTCTTCGGTCCTAGCTCTTTTTTTTCCCGTGCCTGCCTTGAAAGTGTGGGTCTGCTAAACGAAGACCTACACTATATGATGGATACAGAGCTTTGGATCAAGTTTGCAAGAAATAATTTCCGATTTTCTGTTTTGGAAGGATATGTTTGGGCGTTGCGACTACATCCGGCAGCGAAGATGAGCGGACATCACTTTCAGGAAAGCCCAATGGCCAACCCTGATCACTCAGTCTGGCAGAAGCGACGAGACGAAAGGAATTATCTTCGGTCCACGTATCGAATTGGGCCATATGATGAGAAAAAAAGTTTGATATGTTCTCGATTGAATGCGCTGTTAGCCATGAATACCTACAAGAGCTTTTTGGATACCCGACGATATAGCGGGAGACACTGGAAAATGATGTTTCATAAAGATTGAAATGCGTTATTAAAAATGACGAAGAAGGCGAGATTGCTTGTGATCGCATTGGAGCCTACACCATACAATGTTGATCAATTCAACGCGTTCCAAGCCTCTGGCGTTTGGGATGTGACCGTGATCTACACGAGGGCGCGAAGTTACGCGAAAGATGCGGGCCATAACTTCCAGGAACTTCCCCGAAGAGCGTTCGAATATCAAACTTTTGAGGGGCGATTTCTTCCTTCCCGCCTAGGGGCTGCGGCAGTAGTAGCATATGCAACTTTCTTCTCGGCGCCAGATGCGGTTTTAGTGTGGGGCTATTTTCGCGCGGAACTCGCGCTTGGTATCTTAACTTGCGCGATAAGGTCTATCAAGTTCGCGGTATTTTCTGATTCATTTCGTAAGACGCGTGGAGGGCTGCGCCTAAGATTGCGGCAAAAGCTAGGGAGCATGATGCGCGCCGGCGTGTTCAAGTACGGGCACTTACTTTTGGTTGGTAGCCGCGAGGTTGGTAGAGATGCTGTCAATCTCGGATGTCCCGAGGCAAAGGTGATCGTGTTTCCGTATTGTGTTAGCGTTTCACGGCTTGAAGCAGCAACTCCAAGGGAAGTGCCGGAGGTGTGTCTTAGGCAGTTAACACCACTTACCACCATAATAATGTTTAGCGGACGCCTAATTGAACGGAAGGGCTTAAGCGTTCTATTGCATGCTTTAAATAGGGTAGAATGTGAATCAGATTGGGTCCTTTGGATTGAAGGGGATGGCCCGGAACGTGCGAGCTACGAGAAAGAGGCATTGGAATTGGGAATAAGGGAGAAATGCTCCTTCCTTGGGTTTTGTCAAATGGACGTACATGGCTGGCTGTTAGGTCAGTGCGATATCCTGGTAGTACCATCGATCGAAGATAATTGGGCGATTGCAGTCGATGAAGGCATGCAGCTGGCGAAGGCAGTGATCAGCACAACTGCGACTGGAGCAGCACGGGACCGTATAGTAAACGGGCTTAATGGCCTTTGTGTTCCGGACGGCGATATCGCTGCCTTGGAAGGAGCGTTAGGCCAACTTATTGATAATGTCGAAGAAAGGGCCCGACTCGGGCATGCGGCCCGTCAGACAGCGGTATTTTGGACGCCTGAGCGTAACGCAGAAGTGTTCACACGAGCGCTTAAGAGCAATGAGCCTTAGGCAATGAGGGGCAACAGGAAAGATCAGGGAATTTGTTCAGCAGAACACCGTACTACCTTGAATGAATAGCGTCGCAGTCTCCGTTATCGTAGTCTTCATCGTATTTGGGTTTACTCGATGTTCGGGGGTCCATGTACGCGCCCTTCAGCCGGTTATCTTTCTTTCACCTTGGCAAGGGCTGTCCGCCGACGTTGGCGTCAATGTGTCGGCCTTCCAGTTGGTAGTTTTAGGGGCGTTGCTCGGGAATTATATACGGCGAAGTTCGAGGCTTTTTCGGTCAGGCTTTCTATTGCTTCCCGGTAGTTTTTACGTCTTTCTTGTTTACGTAATCGTTAATTCTTTGGCACAACTCCCATTTCTACCGGATGTTACGTTGTCGATCGGTGAGGCAAGAAATCCCACGACGCGCGCCGTGCTGCAGATAGTTGTTTTCCTTCTGTCGTTAGCTCCGGTATTGCTTGCAGCAACGGCCGTTCGGCAAGCGAACGATCTTTTTAGACTTGGTAGAACGTATTTGATTTCATGTCTCATACTGGCCGGAATTGGGTGGGTTCAAGTAATTTGGTGGCGCGTCACCGGTAGGGATCCGTTACCTATAGGCTTTCTCCAATCGGTGCTGACCGGCAGCGACTCTATCCTAAGGACCGGCCTATACGGGACCGATGTTGGGGAATTCATTCGGATGTGTTCGTTCGGTGGGGAGCCAAAGGGTCTCGGGCAGGCGTTAGTGGTGGCACTCCTTTTAATTCAGACGGGCGTGTTGGCGCAGCTTGGCGTAAAGCCGGCTCGGAGGATATCGATTACCCTGATTCTTGCCATTTCTGCAGTGGCGACCCTTTCCACCTCGGCGCTTGCTTTATGGACGATTGGTAGCCTCGTCGTCGCGCTTCAGGCTATTTCATCGCGAAACTCGCGTGAAACGAAAAATACGCCACTAATCTTTCCGCTCGCCCTTGGAATTCTTGCGGCGGCGCTTGTTGGTTACGTCTCGATCTCTGGACCTGGGAGCGTCGTGCCGGGGGGGGCTTCAGTGAGTGATATCCTTATCGAAAGAACTCTTGGCCGTAGTTTGATCGAGGATTTTGATCAGGCTGTACTTGGCTTTTTGGCTCAAGCCCCGTTATACGGCATCCTTGGCGTAGGCCTCGGCAATGTTCATCTTTATGCTGACGAGTTCCTTGATCCGCTAACGGCGGCGTTTGCACATGGAATGGCATTTGTCGCCAAGAGTGGATATCTGCGCCTTATTTCCGAGGCGGGCATCATAGGGCTTGCTCTGTTTTGTGTGTCGGTTATTTCCATTATTCGACGTCTGGGCGTCGCCGCGAAGCGCGTCCAGAACCCCAGAGAAAAGGTACTGTTGCATAGTTTAACGTGTCTAGCTGGGGTCCTCTTTTTCTTTTTCCTCGGGCGGACCTATGTGGCTCCACAGTTCTACCTGGTTCTTGGTGTATGTTCGTCACGGGTAGTCGCGCGCGCATCCCAAGGGGTCGCAACGTGGGCAAAACTCGGATCATCGAAAGCAGCGTGTGTGGGCCAAAAATCGAATTTGAAAGAGCGTGAAGTGGAATTCTCTGAACTCGACTCCCGGGACGGACACATTCATCGGGAATGTCGCAATAACAAACGAGACCTATCCCGTCCGAAAAGGCCTCTCAGAATTTGAATGGTTATCGAAGAAAAGGGAAAATGCCTTGAAGATCATCCATACCATTGCCAGCCTTGATCCCTCCACAGGTGGTCCATCTGGTTCTGTTCCGGGACTCTGCAGCGCTCTTTCTGCCTTAATACCGGACATTGCGATTATTGAGGCGAATCGGTATTCGGGAAAGGCGGGAGCGGTGGTCTGTAAACTCGGGGAAGGACTAACTCAAAACGGTGTTGGGATATTTCTGGAAACCACCCGTGGCGACTTCGCAAAACTACTTTTCTCATCAGTGTCCCCGGGGAAGCACGTTATCATTCACGATCATGGTCTATGGCTCCGGAATAACCATAAAGCGGCTGTCATTGCCTTTGATCATAGGGTTCCACGTATCGTGAGTCCACGAGGTATGTTGGAACCTTGGGCGCGGCAACACCATGCTACTCGCAAGCGTATTGCATGGGCTTTGTATCAACGGCGTGATCTAAAACGGGCGGACGCTCTACATGCGACCTCTCAACAAGAAGCGGAAACTCTGCGCGACTTAGGGTTCGCACAGCCGATTGCGATCGTTGCAAACGGGATCGTGTCGAGGACAGATCCGTTGCAGCGGAAACCTCCAGATCGCGAGCGCTTAGCACTTTTCCTTTCACGCGTTCACCCCAAAAAAGGTTTGTTTGACCTCGTTGAGGCATGGCACCATCTAAGGCCTCAGGGCTGGCGCGTTCAGATCGTGGGTCCTGATGAAGGCGGTCATCGCGCGCAGGTCATGCGGCGCGTCGAAGAGCTTGGCTTAATGAGGTCGTTCGAGTTTCTGGAACAAGTAGCGGGGCAGACAAAGGAGGGGCTGTATAAGGCAGCCGATCTATTTATACTTCCGAGTTATAGCGAAAATTTTGGGAACGTTGTCGGAGAGGCGCTTAGTTTTGGCCTGCCGGTAATAACAACCACCGCAACACCATGGTCTGCGCTCGAGACTCATCAATGTGGGTGGTGGATTAGGCCGGGGGTGTCGTCGCTCGTCTCAGCTCTCGGTATCGCCCTTAGCCTTAGCGACGCTGACCGATGGGAGATGGGTTCCAGGGGAAGGAAGTTAGTCCGCGACAGCCTTTCCTGGGCAACCATCGGTCTGCAGATGGCTGAGGTATACCAATGGGTTTTGGGCGGTGGTGACCAGCCATCGCACGTCATTTAGGTGAAGAGTAATGGAAATAGGACAGCGATCTGCCTGCGATGTTTGTGGTCCTTCGCGTTTTACGGTGGTATTAGAGGGGCTTTCTCATAGGTATCAAACTAAGGGTGATGTAAGAGAATTCAGGTATAGCCTTGAACGCTGTGAACTCTGCGCTTTGGTACGTGTGTCTCCGACGCCCGACGAGAGTACTGTAGAGTCGTTCTATACCAATGAATATGAATGTTACGCCGATCGGGGGGATTGGGAAAGGGGGGTCTCACGGCGGTTGAAAATATGGGCTGCGCGAAATAGATACAGCGGCGCTGTGGCCGTGCGAAACGTGGTCCGTGTCTTGGAATGGTTCTCGGGCCGGGTCATGGCAGATACCTTAGCCTTTCCGTTCACTCTTCCCGTCAGTGCAAGGATGCTTGACTTCGGATATGGTGCGGGTGGCTGGCTTCGCATGATGACGCAGTGCGGGTATAAAAGGCTGGCTGGTTTTGATATTCCGCAAAATAGACAGAATGAAGGCAGGTTGCGTGACATCGGGATCTCGGTCTTTCACGGGAAGTGCTTTGAGGCCGGTCTAGGAAAAGCGTCATATGACCTCATCCGAATGGAGCATGTCTTGGAACATGTTAGTGACCCGATTCGTGTCCTAAAATGCGTGATGGAACTCCTTTGTGAAAACGGGTTTGTGGTCATGACAGTTCCTAGTGCAGCTGGTTTTGCGTTTGGGATCTCCCCGGAAAAATGTACCCTCCGGCAGTCTCCCTTTCACCTTTTTCTTCATAGTAAGGCATCTCTCAGGGCACTCTTGGAATCCGTAGGTTTCGTTGACGTTCGAGTCCATGGGTATGGGGTGCCTGGAATCTTCGGATCTACCTTAGGAGCATATTTGCCGTCCGTGCTTCGCCCTCTCGCTCACGGCATATTTCTAATCTTGGGACCATTTTATACTTTTGCCGCGTTTTTTTTTGATAGGCCGGACTTCATCTCGGTTGTTGCCAGAAAGGCGCAATGAATTGATTTTTTTTGTGCAAAGTGTGCAGGTTTTTTTGAATCGGCGCGGTAACATATGTCTTGGGTTGCTTAAATGGTATCGGATAAAGAGGGTCCTGGATTAGACGTCCGGTGCTGTCGTGAGGCAACACCCTATACTCGGGCAGAATACCTCGCGCGGGCCCTGTGGTGGGGGGTGTTTCCTCTGTTTCGATTTAGTCCTCGCCCGTTTTTTTGCTGGCGCAGGCTGCTTTTGCGTATCTTTGGAGCCACGGTATCTCCCGGGGCTAATATTTATCCTAGTGCAACCATTTACCTTCCGTGGAACCTAACGATAGGGCGCGACGCATGCATTGGCGAATGGGCACTTATTTATAACCTTGGTCCGGTTTTTATCGGTGACCGAGCGACTGTGTCGCACCGAGCACATCTTTGTGCAGGAACACACGACTACACAACGCCTGCGTTTCCGTTGCGCAGGCTTCCAATTGAGGTTGGCGCGGATGCCTGGATCTGCGCGGACGCTTTCATTGGGCCGAATGTCTGGATCGGGAGGGGTGCGATTGTTGCTGCTGGCGCAGTGGTGGTGAAGGACGTTGGCGAGTGGGAGATAGTGGGTGGGAATCCAGCACGTTTTCTTAAACGCAGACGGCTAACAGACGGACAAGATGCGGCAGAGGAAGTTTGATGCCAGCTCGGCCTGGTTGTTGGGCAACGGAGATACGAGAACTACGACGGTATGACAAGGCAAACTGATACGGAAGAGAACGCGCTTCCTGTTACTGTGCTTCTTGCAGCCAAAAATGAGGCGATCAATTTGCCGCGATGTCTGGCCGCGTTGAGACGAGCTGCGCGAGTGATTGTGCTCGACTCCCAGAGCACGGACGCCACAGCGGATATTGCCGTGGGACTCGGTGCCGAGGTTGTGCAGTTTTGCTACGCAGGAGGCTATCCGAAAAAGCGGCAGTGGGCGATGGAGAATTTAGACATCTCTACACCATGGGTGCTCCTAATCGATGCGGATGAAGTTGTGCCGGATGCGCTTTGGGACGAAATTGGCGCGGCCTTAAGTCGCCCGGATTGTAGTGATGCCTTTCTGATTACGAAGGGCTTTCACTTTCTTGGACGTCGTTTTCGGTATGGAGGTTTCTCGCATAGTGCGGTGCTACTTTTTCGGAATGGGTGCGCACGCTTTGAGCGGTTGTTTGATGATAATTCCGACAGTCTTGATATGGAGATACACGAGCGGGTTGTCGTTGACGGGCGACTAGGCGGCCTTAGAACACCTTTGATTCATGAGGACTTCAAGGGTTTGGAGGCGTACATAGCGCGCCACAACAAATATTCCACGTGGGAAGCAAGGGTGCGTCATTGGTACTTTACGAAAGGGAGATACGGTGAGGACATTATTCAGGCAAGGCTTTTTGGCAACTCACAAGAACGGCGTCGGGCTTTGAAAGAGGTGATAATTTGCGTTCCCTTCGAACACTGGGTTTGGTTTTGCTATCACTACTTCTTTCGGCTCGGGGTTTTTGAGGGTCGAGCGGGCCTTATAGCTAGCCAGATTCGCGCAAGCTACATTGCACAGGTTAATGCGAAACTCCATGAAATGCGTTTGGAGGCTAAAAGAAAGGCTGGCGTGATCGGTTAAAGATCTGGTTCAAAGCGATCCCTTGGTTTGCCCACGTTCGAGCAAAGGCTGGAGAGCTTTATGACAGCAGAATGGGCCTGCCGTGATGTGTGGAGCCTCCCGGCGCTTCTAAGGTAGGTATCGTTTTCAGATGGGCAGCATTGGAATTTCTGTGGTCACCGCATGCTTCAACGCTTCATCGACGATCGAGGCAACGCTTGATTCGGTCCGGGAACAGACATTCCGGTCAATCGAACATGTCGTCATCGACGGCAGCAGCTCGGATGGCACCTGGGATATCGTGGCGGAGCGGCGAGGCTCGCTGGCGGTCGCGATCAGTGAGCCCGACCAGGGCATTTATGATGCGCTGAATAAAGGGATTGCACTTAGTACCGGGGACGTTGTCGGGTTTCTGCACGCGGATGATGTCTACGCAGATTCGGATGTACTGGGCCGCGTCGCGCTGGCCTTTGAGGATCCGAAGGTGCAAGCCGTGTATGGTGATCTGGAGTACCTAAGCCGGGACGATCCAGCGCGCGTGATCCGCCATTGGCAGTCGGGGCCGTTTTCTCGCAGCAAGCTGGCATGGGGTTGGATGCCGCCGCATCCGACTTTGTACGTTAGGCGGTCAATGTACGCGCGGGTGGGTTTTTTCGATTTGCGCTACCGCATCGCGGCGGATTACGACATGATCCTGCGGCTGTTTTCACAGCCGGACTTCAAGGCGGTTTACATCCCAACGGTGCTGGTACGGATGCGCTTGGGTGGGGCAAGCAATCGATCGTTGGGGAATGTCGTGCGAAAGTCGTTGGATGATTGGCGGGCTTTGCGCAGTAACCGTGTGGGTGGCGTGGGCGCGTTGTGCTGGAAGAATTTCAGCAAACTTGGGCAGTTCGTGCGGCGGTAGGGCAGTGGTTGGTTCGCGCAGGGGGTTGGGTTCCTACAGGGTGGGGCATTGTTTTTTTTGTAGGCGTCGAGCCCTCTCGGCGAAGGGGTTTTGGTCCGGGGCGGTGGTGTGTTCGCCCAGTGGGCTGGGCTCCTACAGGGTGGGCGTTGGTTTTGCTGTAGGAGCCGAGCCCTCTCGGCGAATTGGGTTTCGGGCTGGGACGGTGGTGTGTTCGCCCAGGGGGCTGGGCTCCTACAGGGTGAGCATTGGTTTTGTTGTAGGACCCGAGCCGTCTCGGCGAAGGGGCCTTGGTCAGGGGCGGTGGTCTGGTCGCCCGCATGGCGGGCTCCTACAGGGTGCGGCGTTGGTTTTTTGTAGGAGCCGAGCCCTCTCGGCGAAGGGGTTTTGGTTTGGGGCGGTGGACGGTTCGCCCAGGGGGCTGGGCTCCTACAGGGTGAGCATTGGTTTTGTTGTAGGAGCCGAGCCTTCTCGGCGATTGGGCTTTGGATAGGGCGGTGGTCTGGTCGCCCGCATGGCGGGCTCCTAGTGCGCTCGTGGAGGCGCACACATAGCACGGTGGAAGTCCGTGTCGGGGCAAGTCATGACCCCGTAGCTGAAGGTAACTGCGTCGTCGTGAGGCGGGGTGGGGAGCAACTGGAGGCGAACTGGCAGTCCGCAGGATGACGAACTCGATGCGGCGGGGAAACGGCGGCGAGCCTGCTAGGAGAGGGTGAAGCCTGAAACATATCGGACACGTTGGGGATGGCAGCGCCGGACGAGCTGTCACGGAATTACTGCGCGTTCAGCTTCGTCGCGCCCCTCGGCGAAGACCCCCTGGCAAAACGCGGGGCTTTTTCTCATCGGTGATCGGTAGCTGCAGCATGTCGCGGATCTCCTTGCGGGACCCATGGGGGCATTTCGATACCAAAGTCGTCTCGATCAGGTCGCGGGTTTCGAGCGGGTCGGCGGTGATATGTCGTTCAGTCGCCAGGGCGCGGGCTTCCGCCGGTGTGGCGGCTGGGCCGAGGATCACCAACCGGGCCAAGCGCGCATTGCACCCGAGGTGCTCGGCGCCGAGCAGGTCGCCGAGGTAGCCAGGGTGTCGCTGCGCGATGCTTTCGCGGATACGTTGTATCCTCTCTGGCGGAGTGGCGTGCTTCACAATCGTGGGCACCGCCGTACGAGCACGAGGGACGGCGTCAGAGGAGTAGAGTGTGATGACCTCTGGCGCCATGGATGGTGCAACGCGCGAGAAGGTGTGCCGTGCGCAGCGATGAACATGCGCACGGACCGATCCGTATCCGGCGACACGGCGATGTTCCAGCGCACTGAATGCATGATAGCTTCGGTGTCTCTATAAGAAAGCCCAAAGTCAAACGCAATGCGTTGAACGTTCAAACGAGGTGCTTATGAAGCTGGATCGAATCACGGTGAACCCTGAAATCATGAACGGGCAGCCTTGCATGCGTGGCATGCGGCTAACGGTGCGGCGCGTCGTTGAAGCGGTCGCCTTGTACCCAGACCGTGCGGAACTCAAAGCGGAATACCCGGAGTTGGAGGATGAAGACATTCGCCAAGCGCTGGCATTTGCTGCTCTCAGCCTGGCCGATGAGGTTTTGCCTGTGGAAGCTGCGTGAATCGGATTCTTCTGGATCAGGGTCTCCCGAGGTCCGCCGCTGCGGTACTCCGGGAATCGGGGTGGGACGTGGTACATGTTAGCGAGCTGGGGATGAGTCAATCCACCGACCGCACCATTTTAAACTTTGCGCTTGCTCAAGACAGAACTGTTGTCACCCTGGATGCCGATTTTCACACTCTGCTTGCAGTCGCTAACGAATCCGGTCCTTCAGTGATTCGCATTCGCCAGGAGGGCTTGAAGGGTAGGGAAGTCGCAGCGCTCCTTCTCGTCATCTGGTCGAGAATCGAAGCTCAAATTCAGCGAGGCGCGATGGTGACCGTTACCGAAAAGACCATCCGCTTGCGAAATCTCCCCCTTACTACCGGGTAAAGACCGCAACTTGCCTGACGGCGTTTTTTGGGGTCTGGGCTTCCACCCCAATTAAGTGGTCTGATCGCCCGGATGCCGGGCTCCTACAGGGGGGGGCATCCGTTTTTTTTAGGAGCCGAGCCTTCTCGGCGATTGGGCTTTGGATAGGGCGGTGGTCGGTTCGCCCAGAGGGCTGGGCTCCTACAGGGTGGGGCGTCGGTTTTTTGTAGGAGCCGGGCGGTTTCGGCGAATGGGTTTTGGTTGTGACCCGGGCCTTGCAACCCGCGATCCCGGAGATATCGGTGCGCCACGTGATGGCGTTGATGGAGCAGCTGATCGCGGATAACCCGCCGGGAAAGGGATGGTACTGGCGCGACACCTAGCGGCCGTTCTCAGCCATCAGGGCTCTTGATGATGGCGTAACTTGTCTGCGAGCCAGAGCTTTATCAGCGATTGGCGGCTTACGCCCAACCGATGGGCCTCCTTGTCGAGCGAACGGACCATCCAGGCGGGGAAGTTTAGCTTGATGCGTTTTGGCTCGAGGCCGGGGCGTCGGGCCATGCTCATGTCGAGTGTGCCCGTGACATCGTCTCCCGCGTCAAATCGGTTGTCAAAATCCGAAGCTTTCATAAAGTTCAACTTCCTCTTTCCGAGATCACCGGACAGAAATCAGGCGAATGTTATCACTGCGGTTGGTGATCACCGCCGACCAATGCTTGCCGCGTATGATGCCGATGACCATACAACGCGGCTCGTCGACCGTTCTCGCGGGAATTTCCAGGCGGTCAGGATCGTCCCACAAAGCCTGCGCTTCGTCGAAATCGATGCCGTGTTTGGATTTGTTCGCTGCGCTTTTCTCTCGATCGTATTCGAACACCATGCGCACTGTATGGCATAAAGCCGAGGGTGGAACAAGCCTTTGAGTCGGAATCCGGAATCAGTGGTCTGTTCGCCCAGAGGGCCGGACGCCTACAGGGTGGGGCGTCGTGTTGTTGTAGGAGCCGAGCCCTCTCGGCGATTGGGTTTGGGCGCGGGGCGGTGGTTTGTTCGCCCAGGGGGCTGGGCTCCTACAGGGTGGGCGCCGGTTTTGTTGTAGGAGCCGAGCCCTCTCGGCGAATGGGTTTTGGTTCGGGGTGGTGGTCTGATCGCCCGCATGGCGGGCTCCTACAGGGTGGGGCGTCGGTTTTTTGTAGGAGCCGAGCCCTCTCGGCGAATGGGCTTTGGGTCAGGGGCGGTGGTCTGATCGCCCGCATGGCGGGCTCCTACAGGGTGGGGATCGGTTTTGTTGTAGGGGCTGGGGTCGTCTCGGCGAAGGGGCCGTGATCGGGTACGGCAGAGGCATTTTCTGGGTTCAGGGTTGGTGTGTGACGCGACCAGCGAACAGTCAGCTCGCCGCAGTGAGCCGCTGATATACTCATTGCCCAGGAATTCGAGGGTCTTCCGATGAGTGTGGCATTGCGGGTATACGAACAGCTGACAGATGCCGGCGAGGACAAAGTGCGGGCGCGGGCGATCGCGGATGGCTTCGAGCAGATGGAGGAGCGGTATGCGCCACTGCGGGATACGGCGACGCAAGGGCAGTTGCGCGAAACCGAGCTGCGGCTGCAGAAAGAAATCAAGGAAGTCGAGCTGAAACTAGGCAACGAAATCCGCGAAGTCGAGCTGAAGCTGACCAAGGAGATCGAGGGCGTTCGGCTGGATGTCAAAGCGTTGGAAGCTCGCGGCGAAAAGAATCGCGCCGATCTGGTGCGGTGGGTGGTAGCGGTTGGGATGCTGCAAACGACGCTGGTCATCGGTGTGCTAATGAAGATCGCGCATCTTCTCTAACGCCACGACGGCTAACTTCTTCGGCCGTAGGCAGGTCCTGGACCTCTCGCCGAATGGGCTCTGGTCTGGGCGGTGGTGTGTTCGCCCAGAGGGCTGGGGTCCTACAGGGTGGGCGTTGGTTTTTTTAGGAGCCGAGCCCTCTCGGCGAATGAGGTTTGGTCCGGGGCAGTGGTTGGTTCGCCCAGGGGGCTGGGCTCCTACAGGGTGGGGCGTCGTGTTGTTGTAGGATCCGAACCCTCTCGGCGATTGGGTTTTGATCACGGCAGTGGTTGGTTCGCCCAGGGGGCTGGGTTACGCAGGGTATCCTCGCTGTGGCGCCGCTTTAGTCCAAGGCGTCCAATGCGGCTTCTGGAGCTTTGTTTAGAACCTTCAACAACGACTTTGCAGCCCCTGTCGGCAAGCGCTTTCCTTGCTCCCAGTCACGAATGGTTCCGACGGGGACATCGATGCGCCGTGCGAACTCTGACTGGCTAAGGCCAAGGCGTTTTCGGACCCGTCGCGCGAATTTCCCAGCATCAAGCATCGCTTCGGCGTCATCAGCTGCACGGTGGGTGGCAATTTCTTCCTCCGAAGTGGCGTCGACGCGCGCCAAATCAATGCGCCCGATCGACAGGGAGGCAGGACGACGGGGGTCAAGCGTCACGCGTGCCATGCTCGTAGTGCCTCACTTCTCGTCGATTCGCTTTACGCGCCGAAATAATTCGTATGATGTCGTGGCGGGGCGTGTAGACCACTATGAACAAACGCTGGTGGATCATCCCGGTTAACTGGTAGCGGTCTTCCCCTAATTGTACCGCTTATCCTCGGTGACGACTCGGTTCGGGTCGAAGAAGGCCATGGCGGCATAAGCGAAATCGAAACCGCGTTGCGGGAAACACGCTTCGCTCTTGTCGTCGTCCCATTCGAATTGCATGGGGTAAAGTTAGTCCAACGGCAGGCGATCAGCAACACAGGGTGAGTTCCAGAGATCGGCCAGCGAGACAGGGAGGCTTTGCGGCGACTGACATAGCGGCGTCTACCTGGCTGCGCTCGGTGTCTTGTAGGAGCCGAGACCTCTCGCCGAATGGGCTCTGGTCTGGGCGGTGGTGTGTTCGCCCAGAGGGCTGGGCTCCTACAGGGTGGCCGTTGGTTTTGTTGTGGGAGCCGGGCGGTTTCGGCGAATGGGTTTTGGTCCGGGGCGGTGGTCTGATCGCCCGTATGGCGGGCTCCTACAGGGTGGGGCATTGGTTTTGTTGTAGGCATCGAGCCGTCTCGGTGAATGGGGTTTTGGTCCGGGGCGGTGGTCTGATCGCCCGCATGGCGGGCTCCTACAGGGTGGGCAGCAATGTTTTTGTTGGGATTGGGCCGTCGCGGCGATACCTGGAAATCCGCACCGTCCTCCGGGCGATGTCGCGGTGTCTCGGCCGGGGAATTGTGACGGGCTGCGCAGTTCCGGAGAAAAGGCATTGGAAACAGTGGTTAACCTTGCAGTTGGTGGCTAATGTGTCTTCTCGCGTGTGGCGGTATTCGGCCGCGGCGCGCGGGGGAAGCCAAAGCGCTTCCGGTGTGCCACCAATCCATTCAGGTGAAATCCCATGTCCAATCACCATCAGCTGACGACGACCCTTTCCGAACAGGACCTCGGCGAGATTCTGACGATGATCGCGGCGCTGAGGGCCAAGTTCGATTTCCTGATCACCTTGACGGCGCAGGAACGTCGCGAATTGCCGAAGATGGGCGAACGCTCGATCGGCTTCGAGGAAAAATGCGCAGGGCATATGTCATCGCATCCGGAATTCCTTCCGGGTTTCGTTTCGCTCGACCAGATCAACCAGGAACGGGCCCTGCGCAACCAATTGATGCGGTGTTTCTTGCCGCTGCAGGGCTTGTCCACCGCAATGGAGGACACGTTGATGGCCGTCAGCAGCGAGATTTGGATGGCCGATCTCGCCTTCTACCATAATGCGCAGGATGCAGCCCGTCGGAAACTGCCCGGGGCGGAAGCCATCTGCAATGATCTCAGTACGCGGTTCCCTGGGGGCGGGCGGCGTAAGGAAACAGTTGAACCGACCGAAGCGTGAGTGAGCCCAAGTTTCGGGTCCTCGGCTGAGCCGCGCCGCGGGGCCGCGAGTCGGGCAACGGATGAAGCGGCAGTGAACGAGCGAGCGACGCCACTGCGGAGCGGGGAATGCGGTATGGATCGCCCAGCGTCTTTCCTTAGCGACCAAATAGCGCGCGATCGACGGCTCAGCATGACCAGTCGGTACCGGGGCTCCGGTGAGCAGCAAAGGGATGGCAGGAGTGGACCTTCCTGTGATCGACTCGGGCGACGGGCACAGATGACGGCCCATCGGAACGCGTAGGACCCACTCAGGTGTCCAGAATCTCGCGATCGACTCTCTGAACCACGGCGGCCATTATCAAAAAGCCGCCGTGGATTCTTTTTTTCCCGCCGCCGATTCTTTTTGGGACGCGCCCGGCCCAAAATGGGGCGGTCTGCGTTAATTTAGCGCCGCCCTCGGGTTGTAGAGAGTCGCCGTCGACATTCTGAGAATCGACGCCGATACTCAGAGCTCCGCCGTCGGAGCAGCACACGCCGGCGGCGAGTTTGCCAATGTCCCTGTCGACTCTTTTTGCGACGCGTTGGGGTTCGGAAGTGTCGCTGGCGGTTCTCGGAGTGTCCGGCGGGGATCTCCGAATGCCGTTGCCCCTGTGCAGAGCGGGAGTGACGCGTTTCAAAGCGCCGCGCAGCGGTGCAAAGAGCCGGGATCTCGTGCGGATTGGTCCAGAACGGTGCGGTTCGGGGCAGTCGGTCTTTTTGTAGGAGCCGAGCCCTCTCGGCGAAGGGGGTTTTGATCAGGGCGGTGGTTGCTTCGCCCACGGGGCTGAGCTCCTACAGGGTGGGCACCGGTTTTTTGTAGGAGCCGAGCCCTCTCGGCGAACGGGTTTTGGTCAGGGTCGGTGGTTGGTTCGCCCAGGGGGCTGGGCTCCTACAGGTCGGGGCATCGGTTTTGTTGTAGTAGCCGAGCCCTCTCGGCGAATGGGTTTTGATCGGTGCGGTGGTTGGTTCGCCCAGGGGGCTGGGCTCCTATAGGGTAGGCGCTGGCTCTACGGACGTGCGGTTGGTGCGCGCAGACTGAACTCGTACAATCGGGCTCAGGTAGGTAAGGGCTGATTTGCGGAAATCGCTTAACAGTCCCTTGTGGAGCTCAAATGCAACACGATCCGAGCTACAAGCTGCTCTTCAGTAACCCGGCGATGGTCGAGGACCTCCTACGCGGGTTCGTGCATGAAGAGTGGCTCGGCGACGTTGATTTCTCGACCCTGGAAATCGAGAACGGTAACTTCGTCAGCGAGCACTTGGTGAAGCGTTCTGATGACGTGGTGTGGCGGGTCAGATTCCGGGACGAGTGGTTGTACGTCTATCTCGCGATCGAGTTCCAGTCCACGGTCGATCCGTTCATGGCGCTCCGGATGATGGTGTACGTGGGCCTGCTATACCAGCATCTGGAACGTGGCGGTCAGTTGACCCGCCACGGACGCTTGCCGCCGGTGTTGCCGTTGGTGCTGTACAACGGCCAAGCGCGCTGGACGGCACCGCTGGAGATCAGCGAACTCATTGAGGCGGCGCCGAGCCGGGATCTGTTGCTTTACCGGCCGCAGTTCCATTACTTGCTGCTGGACGAGGCCCGGATCGCCGAGAGCGATTTGAGCGGGATGAAGAATCTGGCGGCGGCGTTATTTCGGCTGGAGGCGAGCCGCGGTCCGGAGGATATCCGAGAGGTTTTGGCGTGTTTGATTGACTGGTTGCAGGAGCCGGCCCAACGCTCGGTGCGGCGCGCCTTCGCGGTGTGGATGCGGCGGGTGTTGCTGCCGGCGAGGATTCCTGGGGTCGAACTCGAGGAGTTTGAAGATATTCAAGAGGTGCAGAGCATGTTGGCGGAACGTGTGAAACAGTGGACCGAAGAGTGGAAGCAGCAAGGTCTCGAACAGGGTCTCGAACGAGGCATCTCGCAGGGCGAAGCACAGATTTTGCGCCGTCAGTTAGCACGCCGTTTTGGTCCGTTGCCCGACTGGGTTGAGATGCAGTTGAATCAGGCGTCAACCGACCGGCTGGAACTGTGGGCCGATCGTATCCTCGACGCGGACTCGTTGGATGCGGTTTTCCGGCAGAGTTGACACCGTTGGCAGGAGCGCGTCCCCGCTCAACGGATTTATCGCGAATCGTGCAACAGGTCATTCGGGCTTGCTGCCAGCGCTCGGTTCGACTGCTCGAATTCGATGTGGAGCAGCGGGTCAATGGCAGGCACGGGGCCGGCGATTGACCACGGGGCACATACTGGCAGAGATCGGTTTGTTTTAGGAGCCGAGCCCTCTCGGCGAATGGGTTCTGGTCAGGGTCGGTGGTTGGTTCGCCCAGATGGCTGGGCTCCTAGTGCGCTCGTGGAGGCGCACACATAGCACGGTGGAAGTCCGTGTCGGGGCAAGCCATGACCCCGTAGCTGAAGGTAACTGCGTCGTCGTGAGGCGGGGTGGGGAGCAACTGGAGGCGAACTGGCAGTCCGCAGGATGACGAACTCGATGCGGCGGGGAAACGGCGGCGAGCCTGCTAGGAGAGGGTGAAGCCTGAAACACATCGGACACGTTGGGGATGGCGATAGGAAACGCTGTCCGGGCCGGCCACGTGGTGGGAGGCGGAATGTTGGGACGTGTGTGCGAGAGAAGCGAGGAGACCTGGTCCGCGGACGCGAAGCGGGTCAGGAGTCGGAGCCCGCATAGTACCGAGGCGGCGCGAGCCGTGAGAGGCGCGGAGAGCAAAACCGGGCTGAGGGAAGGCAGGGCAGGAAGGTAGAGACGTGACGCCAGAGACCCGCAAGACGGCATCGACAGTGCCGAGCGAGGCTAAACGAGAGGCAGAAGCCTGCGGAATACCCGGGGTGGAAGCGGCGATCTGGACGGAGCGTATGGTTTCGGCGCTGGTGAACGGCGTCGCAGGAGGGCAATGGTACAGCCTGATGGACAAGGTCTGTGCGCCCAAGACACTGGCGTTGGCGTGGGCGAGAGTGCGGGCCAACCGCGGTGCGGCGGGCGTGGATGGGCAAGGCGTGGAGCGGTTTGCCGCGCAAGCCGAACGGTACTTGGCGGAGCTCAGCCGGGCGTTGCGGGAAGGCTGCTACCGTCCCGCGGCGGTGAAGCGGGTGGAGATTCCCAAAGGGCCGGGTCAAACCCGACCGTTGGGGATACCGACGGTGCAAGACCGGATTGTACAAACGGCGCTGAAACTCGTGATCGAACCGATCTTCGAGGTGCAGTTCCTGGCGACGAGCTTCGGCTTTCGCCCCGGTCGAGGCTGTAAGGAGGCACTGCGGGAAGTCGATCGGCTGCTGAAGGCCGGCTACACCCAGGTGGTGGAGGCGGACCTGAAGGGTTACTTCGACCGCATCCCGCACGAGCGCCTGATGGCACGGGTGGCGTCCTCGGTCAGCGATGGCCGGGTGCTTGACCTGATCCGCGGTTGGCTGGAGCAAGACATCTTGCAGGGGCTGGACCGTTGGACACCGACCGGCGGCACGCCGCAGGGTGCGGTGATCAGTCCGCTGCTGGCCAATGTCTACCTGCATCCGCTGGATGAGCGGATGATGGCCAAAGGCTACCGGATGGTGCGCTACGCTGACGACTTCGTGGTGTTGTGTGCCACGCGGGAGGAGGCGGAACGCGCGTTGCAGGAGATCCGTCGCTGGGTCGCGGACCACGGCCTGACCCTGCATCCGGAGAAAACCCGGATCGGTGACAGCCGTCAGCCGGGCGCAGGGTTCGACTTTCTGGGCTATCGGTTCGAAGCCGGTAAGCGCTGGGTGCGGCAGCAGAGTCTGCAGCGCTTCAAGGACGCCATCCGGGGGAAGACCCGGCGGACGCGGGGCGAGAGTCTCGCGCGGATCGTCCAGGACCTGAACCCCCTGTTGCGGGGCTGGTTCCACTACTTCAAGCAGGCCCACCCGTTCACGTTCGAACGCTTGGACAAGTTCATCCGCCGGCGTTTGCGCGCCGTGCTGCGAAAGCACACCAAGCGACCGGGTCGTGGGGCCTGTCAGGCCGACCATCAACGCTGGCCCAAGGCCTTCTTCGCTGCTGCCGGGTTGTTCGCACTGTATCCCGCTTGGCAGACGGCGAGAAACTCCCGATGAGGAAACTACCGACTGGAGAGCCGTGTGCGGGAGAACCGCCTGCACGGTTCGGAGGGAGGGGAGACAACTGTCTTCCCTCCCCCTATCATCCAGTTCCAAGCCACCGGTGCTGATGGTCGGGTTTAACCGCCGCTTCGCACCGCAGGTCGTCAAGATGAAGGAACTGCTGCGCATGGTAGCGGAGCCTAAGGCCTTCGTGATGACGGTGAACGCAGGGGCGATTCCAGCCGAACATTGGACGCAGGATGCTGCGGTCGGTGGCGGGCGAGTTATCGGCGAAGCCTGCCATTTCATCGACCTGCTGCGGTTTCTGGCCGGCGTTCCTATCCGCGAACATTCGGTAATCCGTCTAGATTCCGCCACTCGGGATTCGGTGAGTTTGCAGTTGCAATTCACCGACGGGTCAATTGGGACGGTGCACTACCAGCCAATGGGCACAAATCTTTCCCCAAGGAACGGCTGGAAGTGTTCAGTGCAGGGCGGATTTTGCAATTGGATAACTTCCGAAAGCTGACGGCGTTCGGGTGGCCTGGCTTCACCAAAATGAACCTGTGGCGTCAGGACTGGGGGCAGAAGGCTTGCGCCGCAGCGTTCGTCCAGGCGGTTGAGCAAGGCGGCGCGTCGCCGATTCCGTGGGAAGAGGTGGCAGAGGTCAGCCGGGTGACGATTGAGTTAGGGGAGCAAGCGAGGCAGCGGAGGGGCTAAAATGGAACTCGCGTTGCGCATGCGGCGAATGGTCGAGGCACCAACGGCTTCTGTGGACATTTCTCCTATTGAGGCATCAATGAAACCCTCTCTGGCTCTGGAGTTGCACCGGGAAGATATCCGTCGCATTGTCGAACGGAATGATGCCAGGAATCCCCGGGTGTTTGGCTCCGTCGCTCGCGGCGAAGATACCGAGGCAAGTGACCTTGACCTCTTGGTTGATCCGATCGACGGCAGGACCACGCTGATCAGCCTCGTGAGGATGAAGCGCGAACTGGAGCAAGCGCTTGGTGTAAGGGCCGATGTCGTGACGCCCAACGGGCTACGCGATCGTATTCGGCAAGGCGTGTTAGCGGACGCGACGGCCGTATGACGCGCGATCGACGACGGGTTAACGAGCGCTTCGCTGATGTCCTGGAGGCTATCGAAAACATCAAATCCGATCTCGGTGAGTTTGGCAGAGATGAATTTCTTACCGACGGCAAGACGCAACGCGCGGTCATCGAGAGCCTGATCGTGATGGGTGAAGCGGGGAAGCGTATTCTCGAGTTGGAGCCCGGTCTTCAAACGCGCCAACCCGAACTGTGGCAGCATCTCCGTGATCCCTACGATATGCGCATCGTGTTGACTCATGAATATTTTCGCGTGGACCCAACGATCGTCTGGACGACGCTTCAGTGTAGTGTCCCCGAGCTTGAGCGCCATCTGGTGGATTGGCTCAGTTGCGACCCTCCAAGCTGAGATTTGCGCTCAGTCATCCGGTGCCGCCTTTAGGCCGCACCATCGCGGTGGCCGGGTAAGCGTCCGGCCAAAGCCGGTCTTACGCGGCAAGCGTTTTGTTCGTCGAAGTGGGTCATCGCAGCGGAATTTATCGGTGATTGTTTCCCGTACCGTTCATCTTCTAGCCCGCTACCTCCATACACTGCGTTATCTGCGAGCCGAGCAGATCTATGGCCGGGTGTGGTTTCGACTATACACGCCCAGTCCGGACCATCGGCCGGCGCTGGCATTGCGGACGGGAGCGGGTACGTGGCAGCAACCGGCAAAGCGGCGGGTAAGTCTGTCCAGCCCTACGTGCTGCCGGTTTCTGAATGAAGAGCGCGACATCGGCAGTGCGGCGGCGTGGGACGATCCCAGCTGCGACAAGCTGTGGCTGTACAACCTCCACTATTTCGATGACTTGAATGCGGAGGGCGCCGCGGGGCGCTCCGCGTGGCACACGGCGTTAATCGAGCGGTGGATTTCGGAGAATCCGCCGGGCGAGGGCACAGGGTGGGAGCCTTATCCAACCTCGCTGCGTATCGTCAACTGGATCAAGTGGGCGCTGGGTGGGAATGCGATGTGTGCCGAGTGGCAGGGTAGCTTGGCCGTGCAGGCCCGCTGGCTGGCGAAGCGGCTGGAATGGCATCTGCTGGGCAACCACCTGTTCGCCAACGCCAAGGCGCTGATCTTTGCCGGGTGCTATTTCGACGGAGCCGAAGCGGCCACTTGGTTGGCGAAAGGATTGCGGATACTGGAGCGGGAACTGCCGGAACAGGTCCTGCCGGACGGCGGGCAGTTCGAGCGCAGTCCGATGTATCACGCGCTGGCCTTCGAGGATGTCCTGGACCTGATTAATCTGTTTGCCGCTTTTCCCAACGCGGTGCCCGAGCGGTGGCAGGGTTTAGTCTCGAGCCTACCCGAATTGGCCACAAGGATGCACCGGCCGCTTGCCGTGATGCGGCACCCAGACGGGGACATCGCACTCTTCAACGATGCGGCGATGGGCATCGCGCCATCGTGCAGGGAATTGGAAGGCTATACGGTGCGGCTCCGTTTGCCGGCGCTCTCGGCGTTAACGGACGGTGTCGTTCGTTTGCGGGACAGCGGGTATCTGCGGGTGCAGCGCGGCGAGTGCGTGGCGTTTCTGGACGTTGCCCCGATCGGCCCTGAATACCTCCCCGGCCATGCGCACGCCGATACCTTGTCGTTCGAGTTGTCGCTTTTCGGTCGGCGGGTGTTGGTCAATTCCGGAACCTCCGTCTATGGCACCGGGCCCGAACGGCAGCGGCAGCGGGGTACGGCGGCTCACACTACCGTGACCCTTGATGGTGCCGATTCGTCGGAGGTTTGGGCTGGGTTTCGGGTGGCGCGGCGCGCGAGGCCGTTCGGATTGCAAGTCGACGACGTGGGCGAGGTCTGGTGCGTCGCCTGTTCGCACGATGGCTACCGACGCCTGACCGGCAAGCCGGTGCATCGCCGTGTCTGGCGTTTCGGCCAGGGTTCGTTGTCCGTCATGGACACCGTCGAGGGGCCGTTTCGAGAGGCGGTGTTACGTCCTTCCGTAGTTGAGTCCGCCCGGACTCGATCATCTCTTCGTGTTTCAGGGCGATCGAAAGAAGTCTTCCTTTCACACGGCGAGACAATCCAGGGCTGAGGAAGGCCGGTGCTCCTCTGTTATCGTGGAAGGTTCCTGACGCTTTCCACCCTGACAAACGAGACCGGCCTATGCAGCGGATTGTGCCTGCGATTCTCTCTTTTGAACAACATCGCGACACACTGCAACGCGAGCCGGTGACCTACCGGCCTGCGGGTTGTCCGCATTGCGGTCTCGCCAGGCTGTGGGGTCACGGCGGTTATGTCCGCAAGGCGGATCGGGATCGGTCGTCGCCGGGTTCATTGAATCCGGTGTTGATTCCCCGTTTCTTTTGTCAGGGTTGCCGCCACACCTGTTCACGACTGCCGGAATGTATCGCGCCAAGGCGTTGGTATGGCTGGGCCGTGCAACAGGTGGTGTTGCTGTGGCTGCTCGCAGGTGGCTCGCTGCATCAGGCGGCGGTGCGAGGCGGTGTTGATCGGCACACGGTGCGGCGCTGGTCGATTTCGGGAAGGCGAATCTGATCGATAAGGCGCGCCAGCAACCGGACAAGGTCCGGCAGGTGCTGGAGAAGGTGAAGACCGACGGCTTGGCTCCCACGCTGGAAGCGGTGCGCAACAAGCTGGACCAGCCGCTGTCCATGGGTTACTGCAATGTCGGTACGGTGCTGGAAGTCGGCCTGGACGCGTCCGGCTTTGTTATCGGCGAGCGGGTCGCCTCGAACGGCAAGCATGCCGAGGTGGTAAGCATCCCGACGAACTTGTACGCCAAGGTGCCGGAGGGCGATACGCGCCTACAAGCAGAAGCACTGTGATACCGTTCAACTCATTCGGCACGTATAGCGAGGACACCATGAGCGCACAACTGCATGACCAGGATTTCTATTCGTGGACTCACCAACAGGCCGAACTGTTGCGCCAAGGACGGTTGGGCGAGCTTGATACCGAGCATTTAATCGAGGAGTTGGACAGCATGGGTGCGCGGGAACGGCGGGAACTGGAGACGCGACTCTCGATCCTGCTACAGCATTTGCTGAAATGGCGGTATCAGCCTGAGCGGCGCGGGGTTAGCTGGTTGCGGACGATCAAGATCCAGCGCATCGATGTTCTACGTGTTCTGGAAGACAACCCTGGGCTTAGGCACCGGCTGCCGGAACTCTTTGCCAGCGCGTACAGCAGAGCGCGCATCCTCGCGACGGACGAAACGGCCATCGATGAAGCAAACTTTCCCGAGCAGCCGCCTTTTGGCATCGACGAAGCGCTGAATGCAGAGTTTTTGCCGGAATAGGAAGTACTACCTTCAGACGCCTTTCGGGTACACCTACGCCAAGGAAGGCCTGCGGCCTTGGCGAAAACCGATGTGAGGCTGCCGAGCGAGGGAAAGGGCCGGGGGTGAAATCGATGGGCCGGCACACAGGATCAAGATGAAGCAGATTTTGCAGAGTTTGAGTGACGGGCGCACGGAAGTGGCCGAGGTCCCGTGTCCGGCAGTCCGCGCGGGGCAGGTCTTGATTGGCACCCGCCGGACGTTGGTGTCGGCCGGCACCGAGCGGATGCTGGTCGATTTCGGGAAGGCGAATCTGATCGACAAGGCACGCCAGCAGCCGGACAAAGTCCGGCAGGTGCTGGAGAAAGTGAAGACCGATGGGCTGCCCCGACCCTTGAGGCGGTGCGCAACAAGCTGGACCAGCCGCTGCCCATGGGTTACTGCAATGTCGGTACGGTGCTGGAAGTCGGACCGGACGCTTCCGGCTTCGTTATCGGCGAGCGGGTCGCCTCGAACGGCAAGCATGCCGAGGTGGTAAGCATCCCGACGAACTTGTGCGCCAAGGTGCCGGAGGGCGTCTCCGACGATGCGGCCGCGTTCACGGTGGTCGGTGCTATCGCCCTGCAGGGCATTCGGCTGGTGGCGCCCAGTCTGGGTGAAACTGTGGTCATCACGGGGCTGGGGCTGATCGGCTTGATCCTTGTCCAGTTGCTGCGCGCGCGCGGTTGCCGGGGTGGTCGGGCTGGGTTTCGATCGGGACAAACTGGACCTGGTGGCGCGTGGATCTCCGGACGGCACAAGAGCTGAGTTCCGACTTTCGCTCAGCTGTGTTGGCGGCCGCTGAAGACCAAGATGTCGCCCTGTGACCGTAGCCGTTTCCGGCAACTGCTTGAGGCCGCAAGCGATGCCGTCCACTTCGCGGCTGCCAGGCATCGGAGTGACTTGGATCAGGATAAGATGCTTGCCTTGGCGCTCGTCAAGGCGATAGAAATCATCGGCGAGGCCGCGAGCAGGGTTTCGCAAGAGGCACGGGCCGAACATCCCGTTCCAGAACCTGCCAAGAATAATAGTTAAATAGCCCCAAGAATCATACAAATTGTCGTTGCTATAACAGGTGCAATAGGCGTTATTCCCGCTGCCGTTATTTCGGTATGCATTAAAAAATGAGTCCCACCATTTTTCGAGAAAACGGCTTTCGTTTTTATTCCTTATCGCGTGAAGAACTAAGGATGCAGGTCCATGTTCAAGGGCAGAATGGAGAAGCAAAATTTTGGCTTGAGCCCACCGTTGAAATTGCCCCCGCAGGTTGGACTTTCCCGGCGCGAAATCAGCGAAGCGCTTCGCTCGGTACAGGAACACGAAAATGAAATCCGCAACGCTTGGCTTAGACACTTCCCCAGTTGAAGTAACAAATATATCTCGGTTTGGTTTCTGGCTAATGCTGGAAGATGAAGAACTGTTTCTCCCGTTCTCCAACTTCCCTTGGTTTGAGGATGCCACAGTCAGGAGGATACTTAATGTCGAGCTTCAATCGTCAAACCATTTATATTGGCCTGAGCTAGATGTGGATTTGGCCGTTGAGTCTATTCGTTATCCCGATAGATTCCCGTTGGTCAGTAAAATCAATGCGTAACGAACCGTTCGAGCGGACGCGGGCGATAAATCCGCCCGCGCCGCTCAACGCTGGGTCAGCGGACACATATGGCGATACCCGCCCGTCGTGAGGCTTGTTCGTTTTGTAAACACTCTGCGCTATCTGCGAGCTGAGCAGATCTACGGACGGCTGTGGTTTCGGCTATACACGCCTAGGCCGGACCATCGGCCGGCGCCGGCATTGCGGCCGCGAAAGGGTGGAATCCCGCTTTTCCGGTAATGACGGGGGGTGCGTTGTGCTCCTGCGAATCGGGCGATTCTGCCGGTCTTCTTCAATGCGACCAGGCTACATGAAAGCCCGCACATGAACTGATTCATTCCCAGACGGGCCGTTTACCTGGTACCTATCCGGCTGATTTGCCATATGGCGACAAGGCCCAAGGAGCGACGAACTTTGCCCTCTGAACCGACTCTCGCGGCACTCCCTAATAGAGGCCTGCGCTATTTTCTGGCCACGCGCCCAGGCTTTCTGTCGGTTACTCTGGTTGCAGTGCTGATCGGGCTCGCCACGGCGTTTGCTTCCGGTGTCGAACTGAATGCCGTAACCGCGGGCGCCACTGTGGTCGTTGCGCTGGCTGCTCACGCGGGCGTCAAGGTGATGAACGACTATTACGATGCGTTGAACGGCACGGATGCTCTCAACACCGATCGCATTTTTCCGTTCACCGGCGGCAGCCGGTTCATTCAGAACGGCGTCTTCAGTCCGCGAGAGACATTGCTGTATGGGGCCGCACTGCTGGGACTGGTAGCGCTGGCTGGAATCCTCCTGGCATGGGCCTCGGGGGCAGGACTGCTCATCGTGGGTGCTTTGGGTCTCGCGATCGGCTGGGCCTATTCGGCACCGCCCCTGATGCTCAATGCGCGAGGATTTGGCGAACTCTGTGTCTGGACAGGATTTTCGCTGGTGGCCGTTGGCGCTGACTTCGCTCAGCGCGGACACTGGGCTGTCATGCCGCTGGAAGTTACCGCGAGCTACGCCCTGCTGGTAACAAACATCCTCTTCATCAACCAGTTTCCAGATAAAAACGCCGACGAGGCCGCCGGTAAGCGAACCTGGGTCGTCCGGCTTGGGCCGCGGCTTGCGCGTTGGGGTTATCCACTCATTGCTGGACTGGCCTACCTCTGGACTTTCGCAGGCATCACACGGGGCGCATCCCGCTAGCGAGGGACCGGCGGGGGGGGGGATTCGCGGGCTCGTCTTGTCCGCGGCCGCAGACCGCTGCGCAACGAGTCCCTGTATTCTCAGGATAATCGCATGCAGGCCAAAGGGGCTTCCTGAAGCGCATCTTGCCGGCAGGGATTACCGGAAGCCGCCTCCGCATGGGGGGCTTTCGTGCGCACAGCGCACCCTACAGCAGGGGCATCTCGTAGTGTGCGCTGTGCACACGAAATCGCTCGGAGGCTTCATGCGATTGCCCTGTTTGTATCGTCAAACGCGCAGGAATTGCAGATACCACGGCATCGCTCTGCGAATGCCCGCGCGAATGGAGTGCGCGGGGGCATAGCCGAGTAACTGTCCAGCCTTGGTGATGTCGGCCAGGGAGTGCCGTACGTCGCCTGCCCGGAAGTCGTCGTATATGGGGGCTTTGTCGAAGCACACGTCGTGCTCCTTCAGTTCACCGCGCAAGAGTTCGAACAATTGGTTGAGGCTGGTACGTTCACCAACCGCCACGTTGTAGACCTGGTTGCGGGCGTCGGCAGCGGTTGTGGTCGCGGCCAATAGGTTGGCCTGGACGACGTTGTCGATGAAACAGAAATCCCGGCTGGTTTCGCCATCGCCGTTAATGCGCACATCCACGCCGATGATCATCGCGGCAATCCACCGTGGAATCACTGCGGCGTACGCTCCGTCGGGATCCTGGCGTGGTCCGAACACGTTGAAATAGCGCAGGCCAATCGTCTGGAAGCCATAGCTGCGGGCGAAGACGTCGGCATACAGTTCGTTGACGTATTTCGTAACGGCGTAAGGCGACAGGGGCTTGCCGATACGGTCCTCGACCTTGGGTAAGCCGGGGTGGTCGCCATAGGTGCTGCTGCTGGCGGCGTAGGTGAAGCTTTTCACTTCGGCATCCCTTGCCGCTACGAGCATGTTCAAGAAGCCGCTGACGTTGGTTTCGTTAGTGGTGATCGGGTCTTTCAGACTGCGCGGTACGCTGCCCAGGGCGGCTTGGTGTAGTACGTAGTCGACGCTAGCGGATGAAGGTGAAGGGGCCGACCCCGGTGCTTGCCAGGTCATGGCCTGCCGGCAGTCTTCGAGGTTGCGAATGTCGCCCTTAATGAAGTGAAACCGCGCCCACTGATCGGGCGTAACAAGCCGCTGCACTTCGTCCAGGTTGCGCTGGTGTCCCGTCGCAAAGTTGTCCAGCCCGACCACTCGCTGGTCGAGTTTCAGCAGGGCTTCGGTCAAGTTACTGCCGATGAAACCGGCGGCACCCGTGACCAGCCAGGTTTTCGGTGACTCAGGGAGTGTCGCGAGGAGTTGCTGGTAGGGAACCATCGCTCTTAGCAGATCGGCGATCGGTTGGGCGGGGGGCGTTGGGGTGGCCTGTTGGCGCTGTTTCGTTCGCCAAGGTCGTGCCGGTTGCGGAAGACCCGCAGGTGGCTAGATTGACGGTAGTTTACAAGACCAGGGGGTTGGGAGTAAGGGCGGGAAGAGCGAGGAAACGCGGGATTCGGATGGAAGGATTGCCGGTTTTTTGTAGGCGCCGAGCCCTCTCGGCGAATGGGGTTTCGGGCTGGGACGGTGGTGTGTTCGCCCCGGCGGCTGGGCTCCTACAGGGTGGGCGTTGATTTTTTTGTAGGAGCCGAGCCGTCTCGGCAAATGGGTTTTGGTCTGGGGCGGTGGTCTGGTCGCCCGCATGGCGGGCTCCTACAGGGTAGGCGTCGGGTTTGTTGTCGGAGCCGAGCGCATTGCGCTCTGCGACCGAGTGTGGCAGTCGGTCGCGGTGGGATCGGTCCAAGTCACTCATTCCAGCCCTTGAACGCGACGCTCGCAGGGCTTCGCCTCCTGCCTCTTAGTCAACTCGTACCCTGTCAATCCCAGTGATCTCCTGTTGAGGTCGTGTCTCCGGGCGAGGTTCGTCGGGTGACCTAGACTTGCCACGTGATGGCGGGCTGATTGCCGCTACATGTGATTTCCTCAGCATTCGGAGAATTTCAATGAAATCGCTACATCTGGTCGTGCTGGGCTGTCTGGGTTTTGCCAGTCTGGCCTCAGCCACTGACATATCCGGACCATGGAACGGCGTGTACGCCGGATTGAAACCTGTGGCCAAAGACGCCTCGGTATCGTCGCAGGCCATCACCGCATCGACGAGCCGCTATCTCAGAAGCGCCAAGCTTGTCCAACGTGTTCCGAAGGAAACGATCTTGTTGGCGCGCGTCCTGGTAGACCTCCAGATCAGTTTGAAGCCGATCAAGTTGCCTGATGGCGAGATCCTTGAAGGATTGGGTGAACCCACCCAAGGTATGGACTTGTATAGCCTTACCTACAACTCTACCGACGTGACGGGGCGACCCACGATACTGAGCGGACTCGCTGCCTTGCCCGCGGCAGCTGATGGCACGTCGGTCGGCGATGCCTCTGGCGGGATCATCGCCTATATGCATGCGACGACCGCTCAGCGGAGCAACGCACCGAGTGATCGCGAGATGGAAGTCTACGGGGCAGTCACGGTCTTTGGTGGCGAGAATTATGTGATCGCCATGCCCGACTACCTGGGTTACGGCGTCAACCGCCAGCCCCATCCCTATGCGCTGGGGAAGCTCAACGCGATGGCGGGGCAGGACATGATCCTGGCTGTCCGTGAACTCATGGCGGCGCACGGCCGGTCTGTCGGCGCTGATCTGTTTGTCACCGGGTACAGCGAGGGCGGAGGCAATGCCTTGTGGCTTGCTCGAGCCCTTCAGGAGACGGGTGACCCGAGCTTGCAACCCACGGCCACCGCGCCGATGTCCGGGCCCTATGATATGAGTTCGGCTACGGCGAAGTCCTTCGTCGCCAAACAACCGCCGCTGACGATCACCCAGAACGTCATGGCGAAGCCGCTGCTGATGGCATTCGCGGGCGTGTCGACTGCACAGCTGACTTTTCAGCCGACTTCAGGCCTGCTAAAGCCCGCATTCGCCGCCCAGACGAGAGGCCTGTTACCGGGAGCGCAATCCGACTCGACGGTGGCCGCACGCTTGCTGACGAGCGCGATGCCCTTGGGTTATGTGACGCTTTCGGCGGATCCGCCGCATCCCGAGAAGCTGTTGCAGCCGGAGTTGATCGCGGCGATCAGAACTGGGGATACGAGCTTTCCGGCGCTGGCGCTGTGGGCGGAAAACGACAATACCGACTGGAGGCCGAAAACACCGGTCTATCTGTTGGGTGTGATTCAGGACCCGCTGGTCACGTTTGCCGGCTCCGACTATGCGCTACCGAAGCCCTATCTCGACGAGAAGGGGCTCCCGGCTCCCTTCGCGCAGGGTAACGCGCAGAACACCATCGAACTGATGCGGGCGAAAAAGTTCGGCCGGCTGCGTGTCGGCTGGATGGGATTCAACGGCATGGTTTCGGGCAACGTAGGTCCGCAGGAGAGCATGACCCATGGCGATGGGTTTATCCCCTGCGCGATTCTTGCGGCGAAGTTCTTCAAAGCCAAGAGCTTGGCCGATATGCCTTACCTCCCTGATCCAAAGTGAGCCAGCAGAGTGAGCCAGGCGGTGGTCGGCCGGAGCCGTTCCGGCCGACCATCCCCGGGGGACCGTTGTTCGCCCCGAGGGTCGGGAGGCCCATAGGGTGGGCATCGGTGTTTTTGTAGGAGCCGAGCCCCGTCGGCGAATGGGTGTTGGTCTGGGGCAGTGGTCGGTTCGCCCGGAGGGCCGGGCTCCTACAGGGTGGGGCGCTGGTGTTTTTGTAGGAGCCGAGCCCTCTCGGCGAAGGGGTTTTGGTCCGGGGCGGTGGTTGGATCGCCCAGAGGGCTGGGCTCCTACAGGGTGGGGATCGGTTTTGTTGTAGGAGCCGAGCCCTCTCGGCGAAGGGGTTTTGGTCCGGGGCGGTGGTGGGTTCGCCCCGCGGCGATCCGGAGGAAGCATGAAGGCGGTCCGGCATGCAAGAGACCTGCGTAAGGGCCGACACTCGGAATCGGGGCGCATCTATCTGGTTACCGCGGTGACGCTGCATCGTCAACGTGTGTTCGACGATCTCCCCGCCGCGCGCATTTTGATCCGAGTCCTGCGTCGGGAGCAGGAATTGGGGCGAGCCAGAACCCTATCATTCGTTGTCATGCCGGACCATCTCCATTGGCTCCTGGAACTCGGGGCGGATGCTGACTTGTCGGTTGTGGTCCGTGCGGTCAAAGCGTTAACGGCGAAGCGCTTGGGCGGTACCATCTGGCAGCGCGGATTCCACGATCATGCGGTGCGCCGGGACGAGGATCTGCTCACGATTGCCCGGTACGTGGTGGCGAATCCGTTACGGGCAGGATTGGTGCAGCGCCTGACCGACTACCCGCACTGGGATGCCATATGGCTTTAAATGACGTTCCCTTGCCGAGCCCGGCTGTATCGTATCTGTGAAGGGCTCTTGGTCGGTTCGCCCAGGGGCTGGGCTCCTACAGGGTGGGCGCGGTTTTTTTGTAGGAGCCGAGCCCTCTCGGCGAATGGGTTTCGGTCGGGGGCGGTGGTCGGTTCGCCCAGGCGGCTGGGCTCCTACAGGGTGGGCGCGGGTTTTTTGTAGGAGCCGAGCCCTCTCGGCGAATGGGTTTCGGTCGGGAGCGGTGGTTGGTTCGCCCAGGGGGCTGGGCTCCTACAGGGTGGGCGCGGGTTTTTTGTAGGAGCCGAGCCCTCTCGGCGAATGGGTTTCGGTCGGGGGCGGTGGTCGGTTCGCCCAGGCGGCTGGGCTCCTACAGGGTGGGGCGCTGGCTTTGTTGTAGGAGCCGGGGACTGGAGAAGGGGCGGTGGGGTAGGGGAGTCGGTGCATTGATCTTTGTAGTCAAATTGATTTCCTTGCTGCTCTACCCCTTGACGCAGTCGCTGCTGGCGATGCTCATGGCGTTGATATTCTGTCGTAGCGTCAGACTTGCCCGCGTTGTGCTCGGTGCCGCCCTGCTGTGGCTGTGGGTTTGGTCGATGCCGCTGGTGGCGGACAGGATCGTCGGGTCACTGGAGTGGCGCTATCCGGCAGCCAGTGCGGACAGTGCACCGCAGGCCGATGCCATCCTGGTGTTGGGCGGTTGTGTCACGGCGCCGAGGCCGCCGCGGGTGGACCCGGATCTGGCGAGTTCGGCGGACCGCCTGTGGCATGCGGCGCGCTTGTATCATGCCGGCCGCGCGCCACTGATCGTAGTCAGCGGGGGCAACCTGCCTTGGTTGAACGCATCGATGTCGGAGGCGGAGGCGATGCGGTCGGTGCTGACCGCTCTGGGCGTGCCCGCTTCGTCTGTCCGGATGGAGACCGCGAGCGCCAACACGCGTGAGAATATGCAACGATCGAAGGCGTTGCTGAATCAGCTCGGTCTTTCTCGTGTGCTACTGGTCACCTCGGCTCTGCACATGCGACGTGCCCACGCAGAAGCCCGCTTGGCCGGCATTGATGCCATGCCGGCGGCGGCTGACTACACCGCAGAGGAACGCTCGAGTACCCTTTTGGATGTGTTGCCGGATGCCGATGCACTGCGCCGCAGTAGCCAGGCCATTAAGGAGTATGTCGGGTGCTTGATGGTTCGCGGCTGTCGGTGATGAGTTGCCCGAGCATGGATTAGGGCCCGCGTCGTGGGGTGAGTCTCCGTGCTGAGCGGGTGTCTACGTTGCGTTGGCACATGTCGTCGATCTGCCAGCCTGCGTTTGGTCGCCCAAGCCGTCAGAAAAGCGCCTCGCAGCGTAAGTCTGGCCGTGGTTTGCATCGCGCAAAACGATCAGACAGCGATTTCATCCAGCCAGACCCGCCGAGCTCGTCAAGTGAGGCTGCGGCAGGGTCTTGCAGGAGCGAAATGTGGGGGCAGGTTTGACGCAGGCTCTAAAGGAGCCGGCTTACAGACGGCCCATCTTGCGGATGAAGTTACTCATCCGTCTCTCACGCTTCTCGTCTTCTACCGGGCGCTTCGGGCAGGCGATACCCTTGGCCGAACCCTCGAAATAGCTTTCGGTCGGGACCCCAGCCTGCACCAGAGAGCCCAGATTCCGATAGGTTCCCGTCAAGGTGGACGCATCGAGGGTGAGGGATTGCTGCGCGAAGCCGAGATAAGTAGCGGCCGCCGGCACGCTGGCCAGAGCCGATGCGGCGAGTGAGATCTGGACCTGATTGCTCCACGCCGGGTCAACGACCATCGCGCCATCAACAGCAAAACATTCCTCTCTGTTGCCTAATGCGGGATTTTTGAAGCACGCCCGGCCATAGACCTGGGCGCTGCCAAGGCGTTGATCGCTCACATAGAGGTCGGCGTAGCCTCCGCTCAATGGTGCGCCGATTGGCGCCGTTTCTTCGATACAGAGCCGGTTGTCAGCTGGGCCGGCAAGCGCGTACTGACCGGTTCCGGCCAATGCAGCGAGTACGCCTGACGCAATCAGTCTCGATCGTGGGAGGGTGGAACGCATGGATTACCTCGGTTGGCTTTGGCGTAGGTACGCCGTGAATTGAGTCCGGGTTGGTAATGCAGAGAGCGCGGGAATTCGCTCGCGGCGGAGCATAAACGGCCGAGCCATCGGTGGCAATCGCATGAAGATGGGGTGTGCCACAGGCATTCGACCGCATCCCGGCAATTGCCCGAAGTGGATATTCGGAACGGGTTATTCGCGCAAGGCGCAATCGGGCCTGGCCTGGTCCATTTAATGATGTAAACACTGAGCCCTTTCGGCGAATGGGTTTCATCGGGGGCGGTAGTTGGTTCGCCCAGGGGGCTGGGCTTCCTACAGGGTGGGGATCGGCTTTGTTGTAGGAGCCGAGCCCTCTCGGCGAAAAGGCTTTGGTCGGGGGCGGTGGTTGGTTCGCCCGGAGGGCCGGGCTCCTACAGGGTGCGAATCGGTCTTTTTTGTAGGAGCCGAGCCCTCTCGGCGAACCTGGATTGGGTTCTTTTTGGGGATCATGGGGTTATCGGAAGGGTGCTGAATAACTACCTGCGATTGCCTGGTTCTGGTGTTCGCGGCGGCCCTTCATCGTGTGCTACATTACTCAAGACAGGCTAAGAATTCCCCATTAGTACAGGAAAAGGCCTAGTTATTTTGGGTGTGTATAGGGGAATGCCTTATTTCGCCAGGTCCTGTGAATAAAACCTGGCGGCCCACTCTGGCCCTTATCTCAAGTGGTTAATGCGTAAGCGATTTCAAAGACATGATGGCGCAATTCAGGCCGTCATGGACATCTTCGCCTTGTTGGGGTCCGGTTTTCTTTCGGAGGTCCTGTCAAGCAATATTACTTTCGGGGAGTACATCCGTACCCACTTTACGGTTATTTATCTCATATTACCGTTTATTGCAATTGCATTCGTATTGGATCTCTACTACACGGTGAGGGATTTCCGTCACTATCGGGCTGCGATCCGTCTGCTTGTTGCAATCACCATTTTCAGTCTCATCCTGGCGGTCATAGGGAAGATACAAGGCAGTATTGGACATCCGTTCTTTCATTCATCCTTGCAGTTCTGGGTGTTCACCGGGCTGCTGATCATCTTCACCTACCTTTCGCGACTGGCTCTGTCGCTTTTTCGGTTTCAGGTTTTCATCCGCAATGCGATCATCATCGGGGATACACCGGCTTCGCGCCTGTTGATGCGCAGCATCGCCCTTGAACTCCAGGCCGGGCATTTGCTCGGCTTCAATACGATCGGTTATGTCGCCGAGAAGTCCTCTGCCGAAGCGCCGAGCGCACTCGATTACTTGGGTCGGCCCCTGGATATCCCGGATATCCGGCGGAAGCGGGATGTCACCTTGATGATCTACGCGCTCGATTCACGCGCCAACCACAAGGTCAACGAATTGCTGGTTCGCGAACGCCTGCATGGTGTGCATCTGATTTCGGCGGTCGGGCTTTATCAGGCGATTACGGGGCGTGTGCCGCACCACCTGATCGACGCCGGCTGGTTGATCGAAGAATGCCTGCGCAGCAACCGCTTTGCTCAGGCGCACCTGAAGACGCTGTTGGACAAGGCTGTGGCTTTGTTCCTCGGAGCGCTGAGCCTGCCGGTGCTGCTTGTCGCCGCGATGCTGATCCGGAGGGAATCGCCGGGTCCGGCGATTTTCAGGCAGGAGCGCATCGGCCAGCACGGCCAGCCCTTCACGATGTACAAGCTGCGCACGATGCGCGAAGCAAGCCCGGAAGTCGGGCTCCGGAATCCGGAAAATTGGCATGACGGACAGGAAGCGCGCATCACGCGTATCGGACAGTTTCTGCGGCGAACCCATATCGACGAAATTCCCCAGCTGTGGAACGTTCTGAAGGGCGACATGAGTCTCGTTGGTCCGCGTCCGGAAATGGAGATGTTCATCAAGGCATCGGAAGGCGAGATTCCGTTCTATCGCCTGCGCCTGGATGTCAAACCCGGACTGACCGGTTGGGCACAGGTGGCGTTCCGGCATACCTCGGATCTTGCTGCCTACCAGGAAAAGTTCGAATACGATCTGTACTATCTCAGTCACCGGTCGTTGCAACTGGATCTGGAGATCATTGCCCGCACGGTCTTCACGATGCTTTTCAAGCGCAGCCGGTAGCGGTTTCTTCGGCGAGCGCGGCGTGGGCGAGAGGTATGCCAGTCGATCGAGTGTGCGACCGCTCCCCGCACAGGGGCGGGGCGCCCGTTCCGAGGCCTCTGCCAAATCCAGTGCGCGGCGTAACCGTTCACACCGCCTCGGATCGGTAACGGGAGGGGGACCGGGGAGACGGGACCGTCTGCGGGACCGACCCCGCAGCCGAGCCGACAAGGACGTCTTCACGGCGTGTCTCGTCTCCCCGGTCCCTCCCGCAACAAGAGGGGTGTGAGCGCTTACCGCGCGGCCAGGGTTGATGCGACGCCTACATAAGAAAACGCCGCCTGAGTGGGCGCCCGGAATCGTGTGAACCTGTATAGTGATGACTCATGTTGGATCGAGTCCTTTTCGTCTGCGTCGGCAACATCTGCCGCAGTCCCACAGCAGAGGCCTTGTGGAACGCCCGGCGCGTGTCGAAGGGCTTGGCAGCCACGGGCTGGTCGGCCGGCATCGGAGCCGAGCCAGGACGGGAGATCTACACGGATGCGGCCGAACTGCTGGTGCAGTCCGGCATCGATGCCTCGACGCACCGTTCCCAACCGCTCCGCACGTCCATGCTGCGGGACTCTTCGCTGGTGCTGGTCATGGAGCACTGGCACAAAGCTGAGCTGGAAAAGCGGGCCCCCTTCGCCCGCGGGCGCATCTACTGCCTGGGTCATTGGTCCGACAGCGAAATTCCCGACCCGTACGGCCGATCGGTCGAAACATTCCGCCGGGTTTATCAACTGATCGACCAAGGTGTCGACGAGTGGTTGGCGCGATGGTGAGGCGGGCATCGAATGGATGGCGCGAAGGGCTCGATGTTGCGCGCTTTGCGCGGAGGGCTGGGGTCACACATTGACTCAGCCCGGCCGGCGCGCTCCGAAACTCTGAAAAACGAAATCGAGGAAAGACCGTGGATATGCAGCACAACGGCGTCGCGTGGCGCGGTTTCAATGGCACGCTCTGGAAGAAGCGCGTTGAGGTCGCTGATTTCATCCGCGAAAACTACACGCCCTACTACGATGGCGATGCGTTTCTGGCGAAGTCAACCGAGCGCACGGCCGCACTGTGGGCCGCGTGCGAGGACTTAATGCGCCAGGAACGGGCCAAGGGCGGGGTGCTCGATATCGATACCAAGCGCGTCGCCGGTATCACGGCCTGGCCTCCGGGCTATATCGCGAAGGAACTCGAAGTAATCGTGGGCCTGCAGACCGATCAGCCGCTGAAGCGCATGGTCAACCCCTGGGGCGGGTGGCGGATGGTCGAGGCCGCCTGCGAGGCCTATGGCGCCACGCCCGATCCTGCGATGGCGAAGATCTTTACGCGCTATCGGCGAACGCAAAACGAGGCCATTTTCCGGAACTACACGCCGGCGATGCGGCAGGCGCGAAAACTGGGGCTGATCACCGGCCTGCCGGACGCGTATGGTCGCGGCAGGCTGATTGGGGACTACCGCCGCGTGCCTCTGTACGGCACGGCGCGACTGATGCAGGACAAGGAGGACGACCTGCAGCGCATGGACAACGTCGATGAATTCGCGATCCACACGCGCGAGGACATCGCCGACCAGATCCGGGCGCTGGAGCGGATGGCGCAGCTCGGCCTCGCGTACGGCTGCGACATCAGCCGCCCGGCCGAGACCGCGCAAGAGGCGGTGCAATGGCTTTACCTCGCCTATCTGTGCGCGGTGAAGGAGCAGAACGGCGCCGCGATGAGCTTCGGCCACAACAGCGCTTTTCTCGATATCTATATCACGCGGGATATGGCCGAAGGCCGGCTCGACGAGGCCGGAGCCCAGGAACTGATCGACCAGCTCACGATCAAGCTGCGGCTGGTGCGCCACCTGCGCACGCCCGAATACGAGCAGCTCTTCGCCGGCGATCCCACGTGGGTCACGGAATCGCTGGGCGGGATGGGCGAGGACGGCCGGCCGCTGGTGACGAAAACGGACTTTCGCTGGCTGCAGACCCTGCGTAATCTCGGCCCGTCCCCCGAGCCCAACCTGACCGTCCTGTGGAGCCCGCGTCTGCCCAGGGGCTTTCGGCAGTTCTGCAGCGAGATGGCCATCGAAAGCTCGGCGCTGCAGTTCGAGAACGACGACCTGATGCGTCCCATCTTCGGTGACGACTACGGCATCAGTTGCTGTGTCAGCGCGACCCGTATCGGTTACGACATGCAGTTCTTCGGGGCCCGGGTCAATCTGGCGAAGGCGCTGCTGCTGGCCCTGAATGGCGGGCGGGACGAGTTCACCGGCGAGCCAGTGGTCGATGTGCCCGAATTATCGGGCGACTACCTGGAGTGGGAGAGCGTCTGGGCCAATTTCGAGAAGGTGCTGGAATGGCTCGCGACGCTGTACAGCCGGACCATGAACTGCATTCACTACATGCACGACAAGTTCAATTACGAACGTGTGCAGATGGCCATGATCAACTCGGTCCCGAACCGCAACATGGCGTTCGGGGTGGCCGGCCTGTCGGTGGTGGCCGATTCGCTGGCGGCAGTGCGCTACGCGCGCGTGCGGCCGGTGCGCAACGCGAGCGGCCTCGCGGAGCGTTTCGAGGTCGTCGGGGAGTACCCGGCCTACGGCAACGACGACGACCGGGCCGACGGCCTGGCCGTGCGGGTGGTTCGGACCTTTCAGGACCTGCTGTCCCGGCAACCGATTTATCGCCGGGCAAAAGCGACCTTGTCGGTACTGACCATTACGTCGAACGTGGTTTATGGCTCGAAGACTGGTGCAACGCCCGACGGGCGCGAGGCAGGCAAGCCCTTCGCGCCGGGGGCGAATCCGATGCATGGCCGGGAGCGTAACGGGGTGGTCGCGGCGATGCGTTCGGTCGCGAAGCTGCCATACGACATTTGTCGCGACGGCATTTCCTACACCTTCTCGATTACCCCGCGGGCGCTGGGCGACGGCGAGGCATCACGCCGCGCCAACCTGATCAGTCTGATCGACGGGTATTTCGGCGCCGGCGGCCATCACATGAACGTGAACGTGTACGGACGCGAGATGCTGATCGACGCGATGGATCATCCGGAAAAGTACCCCAATCTGACGATCCGGGTCTCGGGTTACGCGGTGCGGTTCAATCGCCTCAGCCGGGAACAGCAGCAGGAAGTCATCGAACGCACGATCTTCGAGCGCATGTAGCCGCATGCAAGGCCGGATCAACCAGCTCCTGTCGTTCAGTACCTTCGATGGCCCGGGAACCCGGGCCGTCGTGTTCATGCAGGGCTGTCCGGTCGGTTGTCTCTTCTGCCATAACCCGGAGACCTGGGATCCGGCCGGCGGCACGCTGATCACGCTCGACGATCTGATGCGCCGGCTGGAGCGGTTCCGCTCCTTTCTGTCGCGCCCCGCCTTGACCATTACCGGCGGGGAGCCGCTGCTGCAGTTCGATTTCGTGATGGCCTTGTGTGCGGCGGCACGGCACGAGGGTTGGCATGTCGCGCTGGACACCTCGGCCTGTGCGACTCCCGAGAAGGTGTTGGCGGCCGCAGCGGCGGTCGATCTGATGATGTGTTCGCTCAAGCCCGAGGCCGATGCCACTCGGCTCTGCAAGGCCTGCGGTAAACCCATGCAGCGCAGTATTGCCGCGCTCCGCGACCAACCGACACCGGTGCGTCTGCGCTACGTGCTCATCCCCGGTTTCACCGACGATGATGCCGTGCTGCGGTCGCTCGGGGCCTTTGCCCGGACGTTTCCCAACCTGGAGAGCGTCGAACTGGAACCCTTCAACAGCCTGGCCCGGGAAAAATGGGAAGCGCTGGGCATGCACAGTCCGTTGTTCGATTCCCCCCTCCCCGAACTGCACGAACAGGCCATCCAGCGAGCCCGTGAGTTGGTCGGTGTGGATCTCTGTATGCACTGACCTGATCTGGGCCTTCGCGGCCGTACTCGAAATCCATCGTGACCCCGCGCGCTCAAGGGATCGAAATCCCGTCTCCCAGGCGCGATATCGGGCTGCGGTGGGCAGCGGAAGCTGCCGAGCACCCCCGGGGCGGGCAGGTACCGCCTGACCCGCTCCGCGCGACGCCGCTTGGGGCCGCGTTGAGGTGAACTGCGGCGGCGTGGTCTTGTACACTCCCGCATTTTGCAGAGGGGAGCTTGCATATGACGCACCGCTTTTCGGACTTACTGCGGGGGCTACTGCTATTGGTGGCATTGGCGCCAACGCGATGGGCTGCAGCAGGCGATGACCATCCGGGTTTGACGGAGGCCGATCAGGCTTACTCCTCGGGCGACTTCGAGAGAGCCGCCGCGTTATACCGGCGGGACGCCGAACTCGGGGTTGTTGCGGCGCAACTCAACCTGGCCTTCCTGTTCCTGGATGGGCAGGGGGTTCCGGCGGACCCGACTCAGGCGGTGCTGTGGTTCCGACGCGCTGCCGAACAGGGCAATCCCGAGGCACAGCAGAATCTCGGCACCCTGTACCGTGAGGGGCGCGGCGTCGAGCAGAGCGTGGTGGAGGCAGCAAAGTGGTATCGGTTGGCCGGTGCCCAGACGGATGCGGCGGCGGTCGAAAAGGCGTTGACGCCGGAACAGAAAGCCGAGGTCACTCGGCTCGTGGCCGACTGGAAATCACGGTCCGGAGCGCCGGGTCGGCGCTGAACTGGGGGCGTGTCACACACCCGTCCATCCTTGCCGTATTCGCTCTTATGACCGGAATCCCGCCGGCCGCGTCCAGCGCGGCCCCATTGGCGCCGCTGCTGCGCATCATCCTCGCCGGCCTGATCGGCAACGTGATGGAGTGGTATGACTTTGCCGTCTATGGCTACTTCGCGACGGTTATCGGGAAGCTGTTCTTCCCGGCCGAGAGTCCCTCGGTCTCGCTGATCGCCTCGTTCGGGGCCTTCGCCGCCGGGTTTCTCGTGCGCCCCCTGGGCGGATTGTTGTTCGGGCGTATCGGCGACCGGGTTGGCCGCCAGCGCGCGTTGATGCTGTCGGTCATGGCCATGGCCTGCCCGACGGTTTTGATGGCGCTGTTGCCCACCTATGCCGATATTGGGATCGCCGCACCGGTCGCGATCGTCGCACTGCGTATCGTCCAAGGGCTGTCCGTCGGGGGCGAGTACACGAGTTCCCTGATCTTCCTGGTGGAACATGCCCCGCACAATCGGCGCGCCCTGACGGCAGTCTGGGGCAGTTGGGGCGCGTCGGCCGGCATACTGCTCGGGTCTGGTGTTGGTGCTTTGGTGACTGGCATGCTCGATGAGGCGCAACTCACCGCCTGGGGCTGGCGTGTGCCCTTTGCGCTGGGGGGGCTGGTCGCATTGATAGGCTACTGGCTCCGCGCCGGATTGCATGCGCCGGTCGTCGCGGGTCATTCGCCGTCGCCCGTCCGGGACGTTTTCGGGCGTTATCGCTGGCCGGTCGTTCGGACCGCGTTGCTGAACATTGGCGCCGGTGTCGGGTTTTATGCCGCCTTCGTCTATGCGGTGACCTACATCCGCGACATCGACCGGGTGCCGGAAGGACTGGCGCTGCGACTGAACTCGGCGGCGATGGCCCTGATGCTGCTGGTGTTGCCATTCGCCGCATGGCTGTCGGACCGTTATGGTCGGCGACCGGTCATGATCGTGGCGTTGGGTTTGCTGGCCAGCGCTGCCATTCCTCTATTCCACCTGATCCATAGCCCCGTCGACTGGCACATCGCGCTGGGTGAGGCCGGCTTCGCGGTCATCATGGGGCTGGTCAGCGGCGGGACCGTCGCTGCGAATGTCGAGTTGATACCGGCGCCGGTGCGCTGTACCGGTCTGGCGTTCGCGTACAACGCCTCCATCGGGTACTTCGGCGGCAGCACTCCGCTGATTGCCGCTGCCCTGATTGTCGGCACCGGAAATCCGGTCAGCCCGGCCTACTGGATCGCCGCGGCGGCCACGGTGTCGTTGTTGACTGCGGTGTTTCTGGTCCGGGAAACGCGCTTCGAGCCGCTCGCATGATGCGTTGGTTGGGTTATCTGCCCGCCCCATTCAGAAGTTCACGATGACATCGGTGGCAACGAGCACCTGGCTGGAAGCCGTGCCCGCCTGGGTCGTCGGATCGTAACCGAAGGCGTCGATGTCGGCCGACTTGTCGAAGCGGACACTGGGCCGAATCGCGACCCACGGCAACGGACGCCATTTGAGACCCGCGGTGACCGCGTAATAGCTGTTGCCCGCCCCATTGGGGATTCCCGCCAGGGGATTCGGACAAACGGTTACGGTTGGCCCGGGGTCCTCGCAAACGCGGAATCCGTTCTGGTCCCTGAACCATTCCGCGCGAATGCCGACGGACAGGCGGTCACTCCAGTCGTAGAACAGATACTGGTTGACGCCATACCAGGTGGCATTGCGCAGTGCATTCTGCTGGTCCAGGACGGCGCGGTCGGCGAATCCCCGGTCGTGCTGCAGCACGTAATGCCAGTTCTCGCCGAAATCCTGTTGCAGGATCAGGCTGATCAAACCCCAGTCATTGCGATTCTCCGCCGAAGTGGGTCCGATGGTGCCCTTGGCCGATACCTGGGTGGCCTGGTCGTCGCTGGTGTACTGGGCGCCGCCCATGAAAGACCACGCATTCAGGCCTGAATTGAAGTCGCCATCCCAGCCGCCCCCGCTCAGGCAGGGGCCCGCACGGACCGGCTCGCCGGAGGGCGAGCGTCGCCAGGTGCAACCGTTCGCGGCGTTACCGGTCGCGCTGCCGGCGCCCAGGCCGATGTTCGGCGTCACGGGATAGCGGACCAGCAGTCCGGTGTGAGTGAAGGGTTCCCCGTATTGCATCGTGTAGGCATGGGAATAGAAGAAGTTGTCCGGTGCCTTGACGGCCTCGTACCCAAACGGCGTGTAGAAATGGCCGAGGCGCATTTCCAGGCCGTTGCCAACCGGCGCATTGATCGTCAGGTAGACCTGGGGGACTGCGGCGGAATAGAAGCGGATGCTGCAGTCGGTATTCTTGTCGTTGCAGCCTTTCGCGAGATAGTAATCCCACGTCCCGAACGGGGAGCCGTAGGTTTGGGTGTAGATGGCATCGGTGCCGTAGAGGAAATCCGCGCGCCCGCCAAAGTCCCAGTGGTCTCCCTGGACCTGGATTGCCCGTTCTAGGAAGAAGTAAAGCTGATTGAGCATCGGCTCGCCGTTGCGCGAGCCGAAGGTGACCGGGCCGTTGAAGTTGTTCGATGGCGAGAGGTTATTGACGGTGATGCCGCCGCTGATCCAGCCGCCGAAGGTCAGCCCCCGGGACGACAGCGACGTCCACTCGGTGGGGTGCAGCCCGAGCAGGGGCAGGAGACCCGTCGGGTCGCTGGCGTTGGCCGGAAGCTGCGAACAGGCTGCGGCGATCGCGATTGATGTCATCCAACCCGCGTGCCGCATCTGACTGAATGCAGTGGTCGCAGCGCCTTGGGGAACCGCAGCCTGGCCAGCGCGGGCGATGGCGGCCCCGCGCAGGGCGCTGCTAGATCTTGCCGTCCAGCCCCATCTGGAAATACTTGTGGGTGATGTTTTCCTGGTTTTCCAGCAGCCAGTCTATGGTCGGCTCATTGCGCAGCGCCTTCCGCAACGCCTTCGACATGGCTTCCCGGTGTATGTCGAACAGGATCTTGTGGTCGAGTTTATCGTCGGTGATCACGCTGGGATTCAACCAAACGGACACGATGATGCCGAGTTCGTCGACCTGTTCCTTGGGAATGTCGCCGCTCCGAACGGTGTCGAGGACGCCGTTGGCTATCGCGGCCTGGACCGTTCCCATCAGGATGTTGGTGTAACGGCTGTTCTTGACAGTGACCTTGCTGACCATCAAGGTCACGGGCCGAACCTGTATGTCGGTGTTCAAAATAGCGAACACTCGGGTATGTCCCTGGACCTGATCGCCGGTGAGTGTGGCGATTGCCGTCCCGACGGGGCCGTCGAGTGCGCCGATGATGACTTCCGGCTCGGCTGCCGTACCCGGCGGGCCGCCGGCAACGAGCGCTTCGCCGGTGCGCATGATGATTCGCTGGCTCATGTTGCATGGCTCCTTGGTAGCGACGATTCTCGCCGGATGGTAACACGCCCGCAGCCGCGCTCTGCCGAAGCGACCCCCGGGTGGCTACTGGTGCTTGGTACGTTGGCCGACCGCGCACGTGGACAGGTCTACGGTCGCTCGCCACAATGTGCGCCTTTTGAGCTGCCTTCTCCCTTCTCATGGTGACGATTGCCCTCGCTTGGGTCTATATGTCCGCGCTTTGCTTCGCCTTCGGGTGGGCGAGCGTCGGCGCGATCGACGCTTCTGCCGACGACCGCGGTCTGACTGTGCCGCTGTCGGTTCTGCCGCTGATTGGCCTGGCCGAGATTGCCGTCCTCACCGCTTATCTTTCGCTTGCGATGCCGATCGGCCTGGCGGCGAATGTCATCGTCGCGGTGGTGGCGATCGTCTTGCTGTGGATCCGCCGACATCGTCTGGACTGTTTGCGTCGTCGCTGGGTGGGAGGCATCGCCCGACGCTGGGAGCTGGCGGTGCCGGCCCTGCTGTTCGTGGTGCTGCTCGTCAAGAGTGCGATCGTCGTGGACGGTACCCTGACCCGGGTCTTCCACTCCGACACCGCCTACTATCATGCGCCCTCGATTCGCTGGATCAGTGAGTATGGCGTCGTGCCCGGTCTGGGCAACCTGCTAGCGCCCCTCGCGGTCGACTATTTGTGGTTCCAGCCAGCAGCGCTCTTCGGTTTCTCGTTCCTGTTGCCGCATCGGCTGCACGCGCTGATGGGATTCGTGGTGTTCTGGGCCTTTTGCTTTGCGTTCGGCGGACTGCGCGAGTGGGTCGGGGGCGGGGCAGGGCGGACGCCGAGCAATCTGTTCCGGGCGCTGGTGATGTTGCCACTGCTGGAACTCGGGAACTACATCGTCTCGGACTCGGGCGACGAGCCCTCGGCTGTCTTCGTTCTGGTCACGCTGGCACTGGGTTGCCGCTATATCGAGCGGCAACGCGACGCGCGGGAGACGAGCGCGCTCTTCATGGCGATCGCGATCCTGGCGCTGTTCTCGGTCGGCTTGAAATGGAGTGTGCTGCCCCTGCTTCTGCTGGCGGCGGCTTTCACCCTGCAGCGCGCTCAGGCCGCCGGGTGGCGGTTGTTGGCCTCCATGACGGCCCTCGGCGTTGTCATGCTGGGCCCCAAACTGATTCGAAGCGTGCTCCTGTCCGGGTATCTGGTCTATCCGTTTCCTGGCCTCGATTGGTTCGATGTTGACTGGAAGATGCCACGGGAGGTGGTCGCTATCGAGAAGGCGTACGTGGAATCGATGGCGCGAATCCGCTTCGATCGGCCGGGGGAGCTTCTGGCGGGTGGCTTCGGCGACTGGTTCGCCGACTGGGTGCCGCGATTCTTCTCGGCGCCGGTGGCGCAGGCCTGGGCCTTCACGTTCAGCGCGTTCCTGGTGACGCTACTGATGCGGCGCCGAGGTGCGCTGGAAATCGTCCGTATCTATTGGGTTGCGTTTACGGTCGTGCTCCTGGCATTGGTTTACTGGTTCGTGACAGCCCCGCACGTGCGCTTTGCCTATGGTTTTCTTTCGGCCGCCGGTATTTTGGGGCTGCTGGCCGCCGGCCGCGGCCTGCCCCGTCTCACTCCTGCAGCGCCTGCGGGCCTGGTCCGTTGTGAGGCCGGCAGTCAGGCAGGGCGGCGGGCGCTCGTCGATGGAGTGGGGGTAATCTTCGCGGCTGCCCTTTTATTCACTACGCCGCGACCGTTCCCGGGCGATGCCCTCGGTAGCGGCGTAGCGGTTTCCGACTTCTACGTAAACCGGGTCGACCGCATCCGGAGAGGCAAAGTGGACCGAGCCGCTCTCGTTTATCAGACGCCGTATCCGAGCGTCGAAACCTTGCTATTCCCTTTGGGCGGCCTCCAGATCTATCGCCCAGCGACAGGGCAGCACTGTTGGGATGCAGCGCTCCCGTGCACCCCGTATCTTTATCGACGGATCGAAGCGCGTGGTCCTGGTCTCGCGGCGGGATTTCGTGCGGTGCCCGGTTCCGTGGGGGACTTCGATGGCAGCCGTCTGGCAAGGGAGTGGGAGGCGCAGCAGGCCGGTGGCAAGGCGGGTGGGAAATAGGGTCCTCGCGCAACGGGCAGTCGGTAATGGTATGCTCGTGCATCTATTGCCGCGGTTTGCCGTATTGAAGGGGCGTAGCCTTGCTAAGTCATTGGCGCGACGCGGTCACGCAGCAGTCGATGAAACTCGTGTCTGTTTGGCGCCGCCTTCTTTTGATTGGGGTGTTGACACCCTGATCCTATTTCTGGATAATGTGCGGCTCGTCTGGTGCTGAGTGATTGGGGCTTTGGTTCTGGTTGCTGGGGTGCTGAGGCGGACGGGAGCGGGGGGTGTTGACAGGGTTTG
>NZ_SRSH01000036.1 GCF_006175985.1 Methylotetracoccus oryzae
CAGCGTGGAACGTCAGCATCTTTTTCAGTCGCGTCACATCAACTTAACCGGCGGTATAGGGTATTTCGACCGTAAAAGAGAACAGATACTTACTATCGAATCCGTTCCTACTTTTTTTTCAAGCAACAGCCAGCATACGATTTCATGCCTAGTCTCGTACGCTCGGAGATGTGTGTACGCGTCAGATCGCGAGCAGGTCATGATCGCCGTCGGACAGGCTCAGCACCCATAGCAGCGCGTATTGGAACTCGGCCGGCGACATGCCTCCCATCGGACCGTACAGCCCGCGTTTGCCGAGGCGCGGTTCACCCTTGGGACTCAGGTTCTGGAACGCTCGGTTTGCATCGACGATCGCGAACATCCGTGCCAGCGCGGCGATCGAGCCGGCCAAGCGATCCGGGCGAATGAACGCCAGGTTGTCGGCCGAAGTGTGGTACTCGGGATATTCGCCGTTGCGCGAGCGGGTCAGCCGTCCGAACGGCAGGTCGAAGCCGGGCGAACAGAACTGCCGCTCGTCGTACCCGTAGGGTTCGAAGTCGAACAGGCGGGCATCCTCCGCAATCCGCGGCAGCACGTATTCCGCGACGCGGTCGGGCAGGCGCCCTCCCCTGCGGCTGCGCTTGTAGGTCAGCGGACCGGCATCGCCGAGCAGGCCGATCGTGAAACCCGCTCGAACGCGCGCCAGATGCTCCTCGTTCATCGCGAGCCAACTCAGCGAACCGATCGTGCCGGGACCAAACACAAAGCGCCAGGACAAGCGCGGCTTTTCATTCAGCAATTCCCGGGCGAGTGCCGCGGCAACCGCAAGTCCGGTCAGGTTGTCATTGGCCAGTGACGGGTGGCACAGGTGGGTGTAGACGATGACCTCTTCACCGGTCTGGCCCGGCACGAGGCATTCGGCATAGGTCAGATGACCCGGCTGCAGGTCGGCATCGATGACGACCCGGTAGTTGCCCGGGTTCAGCGCTTCCCGGTCACGGTGGCGCAAACAAAAACCCCAGTGCAGGTCGTAATACGAGGTCCGATACGGGATCCAGTCGGGCTGGTCCGGTAAGGAATGCAGATGCGGTTGCAGTTCCTCCAGGCTCAGCGTGCAGTCGACCGGCACCGAATAATTCAGCACATGCAGGCTGTGGTCGCGGAAATCAACGACGCGCCGACCGTCCGGGCCGACGATATATGCCTCCCGGATGTTCCACTCCGGCGGCACCTCCCAGTCGAACACCGCGGTCCCGCTGGCGACCTCCGTCCGCTGCAGCGGGACCATGCCTTCGAGCAGATCCAGCGTCCGGCGCACCCCGTCGCCGGTGATGCTGCGGCAGATCGGGTACAAGGCCTCCATCAGCGGCCAGGCCGCTGCCGCGGCGCGCTCGGAGCCTTCCTGGCTCCACAGTCCCTGCAGTATCACGTCCGCGGTCCCCTTATTTCTGATAGGTCCCGATGAGTTGGGCCTGGCCGAGAATGTGGCCCTGCATCGCCTGCTCGAGTTGCACCTTCGTTGGCCGGTTCAGGTCGGGCAGCGCGATGTCCAGCGCATACAGTTTGTGGAAGTAGCGATGACGCCCGATCGGGGGACATGGCCCGCCGTAGCCGGTGCGCTTCCAGTCGTTGAGGCCCTCGTGAGTTCCTGCCGGCAAGGTGGCCGCGGTCACGCCTTCGGGCAGACCTTTCGCATCCGGCGGCAGGTTGTACAGCACCCAATGCACCCAGGTCATCTTCGGCGCGGCCGGGTCCGGCGCGTCGGGGTCATCGACGATCAGCGCGAGGCTCTTCGTGCCCGGCGGCACATCGGCCCACGCCAGCGGTGGTGCCACATCGTGGCCGGTGCAGGTGTAGCGCGCCGGAATGGCGGCGTGATCCGCGAAAGCGGTGGAAGTCAGTTTCATGGCAGTGCTCGCGAACGCAGGAACCGAGCCCAACAGCATCAGGCCCAACAACCCGACCCCTGGGCGCAGTAAGGACGAGGACGACATGGGCAAACCCTCCCTCAGAGTGGATGGACCGATGATCCCGGCCCGACTCAGCGCTGTGAACGGCGCCGGAACTCACTTGCCCGGTGGTGCTGCGGGTTCGGGCGGCGGCGCGGCCGGTGGCTCTTCGTCGAGCAGTTTGGCAGCATCGGGATTCTTGCAGACGTCGGTCTTCAGCACGCGCTCGAACTGCTCGATCTTGTCCTTGAGTGCCTGGTTCTCGGCCCGCTGCCGTTCGATCTGCGCCTGCAGTTCGCTGGCATCCTGCGCATTGCCATTGGCGGCATACCCCAGGCTCAACAGGCACCCGAGCAGCGCGCGGCCGAACACAACTCGCGGCGCAGAGGGGCAGCGGACCCACCCCGCGCAACGACGATCGCAGCCCATACCCACCGCTTTGCTTGGTTTCATTCTCAGGACTCCGCTTGCCGGTCGCTAACGCTTGCGCACGAGGTCGACTTCACGCTCCAACTCCTTGATGCGCTTATCCAACGCGGCCCGCCGCTGGTCGACCTGGGGTTTCGGCGAAATCCGGTCCACCTTCAACAAATCCAACTGATGCTGTACGTTCTTGAGATTCTGGCGCAGCTGTGCGGTATCCGCGTTGGATTGGGCCAGCTCGGCGTTCAGCGCGTCGATCTGACCCTGCACTTGGGCGAGCTCCTGTTCGAGCGCCTGCCGTTCCGCCCCGGTCTGTTCGCCCTGTCGATTCAGCGTGTCGTATTCGCGCTTGAGCCCGGACTGAGTCTGCTGCACCCGCGTGACATCCGCCTGCTTCTGCTGCTGGCGCTGCTCGTAACTGCCACTGGTCGCGCAGCCGATACCGCGGATGAACCCGCCGTGCGCCGGATCGCAGTCGGTCGTCGCGCAGCCCGACAACACCAGGCAACCCGCTGTCAGCATCCACCGTGTTCGACCCTGCATCACGGCCCCGCTACCCCACGGTCGACACGCTGCGCAGCTTGGTCAGCGTGTCGAGTTCCGATTCGAGCGTCACGATCTGCTGCTCCTTTTTCTGGATCTCCGAACTGGCGATCGCAACCTGCTGCGGATGGCTGTTGCGCGCGGCCAGCGCGACCGCGTGTTTCTGGTCGTTAAGGCGCTGCTTGGCCTTAGTCACGGTTGCCTGTAACTGATCGCGCGTGGCGTCCAGGTCCTGCAATTGCGCCTCGGCCTGAACGCGCGTCATGCGACCGGCCGCGACGGCCTTTTCCAGTTCGGCGATCCGCGCCTGGTTATCCTGCACGACCCGGCTCGCGATAGGGATCATCGCCGACAAGGTCTGGTTCTCCTGACTCAGGTCCGCGATCACCTTGTCGAGCCGGTCCTCGTCGGTCGCATAGCCATTCTGCAGATTCGCCATGTAGTTCCCGGCGAGGCAGCCCAGCAAGGCGCCCGCCAGCCCGCCGATCAGTGCCCCCTGCCCGCGGTCGCGCGAGTACGCGGCGGCACCGATTCCGGCTCCGGCCGCCGCACCGATGATGCAGCCCTCGGCCAGTGTCTCGTTATAGGCTTCCGACAGCTGAGCAAGGCGCCGTTCGTCCTGGGTTGCATTGGCGGTCGGCTGCCGCGGCGTCGCACAACCCGAAGCCAGCAGGGCCGGAATCAGCAGGACCGCCACCGCTCGGCCGAACGCAGAGTGGGGCCGCTCGTCAGCAGGGCCGTTAACCTCGCCCACACCGGCCTCGACGAGCGGCACCGCCGGACGGCGCCGCATGCGGGGCGCTATTTTCGGATCGCTTTGCAAAGACTCAGCCACTGGGTCTGTCGTACTTCGGGCTTCTTGCGGTAGTCCGTCAACTGCTGATAGTAACTTTCCGCGTAACGGATCAGCTCCTTGTATCCCTTGAGTTCCAACTCGGTCTTCAGCACGCCGAACTGGCTCGCCAGCACCTCGTCGTCGTAGATCGACGCCGCCCCCAAAATCGTCTCCGCATAATAAAGCAGATTGTCCCTGAGCGTTGCCTGATCGCGTTGCCACTGCTCGCGGTAGGATTTCGTCCGGGCATCGTCCGCGCCGAACTCCTGTTCGCGGCGTTTCAGGATCGCCCCACTGGCGTCCACCCACTGTCCATCGGCCGCCATCTTCTGGCACAGGAACGCGCCCAGCCGAAGCGCGGCCTTGCCGGCCAGCCGGCGCCGATCGTCGCGCTCCTGAACTGCCACTTTGAGGCGATTCTGCACGCCCTTGAGCCGCGCCTTCATGTTCTCATCGGGCGTCGCCTCGGCCAACGCGCCGAGTTCCTCGACCGGGTTCTCCAGAGCCTGCGCGGCGACCGCCGGAGAGGCGGTGGGCTTGCTCTCCGGGGCGGTTGCGGTACCCAGTTTCTGCCAGGCCTCGCGTATCGCCTTGAGCCGATCGCGCGACGACTCGACCGGTGCAACGACGACGAGCCGGAAGCCGGTCGTCTCGGCCCGGCGCGGCTCCTGTTTGACGTAGAACGGCACTTCGACCCGCTGTGCGGAGCGGATCTCCTCGCGCGGCGTGAAGTAATTGCCGCCGCGCACTATGAAGCCGCCGGCCTGGCCGTGCAGGCGGTCGAGGCGGTTCAGTCGGTACGGGTCGAGCACCATCTCATCGACGTTACCGAGCACGTCGTGCAGGCCGAGCGGGTTCGGCTGCAACGTGCCGATCGCCTGCGGCTTGCCGTTGGCGGACTCGCTGCCATCGAACCAGACGTAGCGCACGAAATCATCCGTCATCGGGAAAGTCCGTTCCTGGAACTGCGCCACCGGTACCGCCAGACCGCCGCGGGCCGCAAACTCCCATTCCACTTCGGTCGGGAGCCGCAGAAAGCCCGCTTGTTGGTCGGCTTTCGGCAATTTGTCGGCGGCATTCTTCAACAGCCATTGGTTATAGCGGTCGGCATAGGCCAGCGCCTCGAACCAGGTGACCTTCGTTTGGGGCAGACGCTGCTCGTCGCCCGGCGGCGTGCATTGGGGGTCGAGCGCACTATATTGCGCGCGGCTGACTTCGTATTTTCCGATCAAGTAATAGCGCTCCGAAGAACCCTGCTCGAAGCTACCGGCCACCTGAGCCGGCCGTGCATGTTCGGCGTAATCGACCGCATCGTCGTTACCGCCGACGACGATACCGTAATCGTTCACCGGCCCCTGATTCGGAATCAGTACCTTGCGGAACGCCATCGCACCACCGCAGGGTAAGGGCAACACCACGTCGTCCTTGGCTGGATTCGGATTGAAGTATTCCTTGGGCCAGTCGGCAGCGGCGCTGGGCAGAGCGATCGAGAGATAGGCGAGCAGCAAAGCGACGCCGAGTCGCGGCGTGTGAAGCATGGTGATCTCCAACGAACCGGATGGAGCGGCGTAAACATCACGCGACAGCGAGTATCGCGAGCGACCGCCCGGCAATCAAGTGCCGAGCCGACTCCGGACGCGAACACTGCGGCATTGGGACCGCTAAGCGGAGGGCGGACCATCGGGGCCGGGCGCCAACGCCCACCGATCGAATCGCAGAAAGGAATGCGAACGAGCAGCACGAAGTGTCGTAGACGGAAAGTCAGGAACTGACCCCGCACTTCTCCAAGAACCATTTGCTGTAACGTGCGCCGTGCGCACGAAACGCTTGCCACCAGACGCCGGCAGGCTTACGCCGAGCACATCGTCTTGCCACGGCCTGATACCAGAAAAGTAACCTGACCCGCTATTTCCACCCGATATAATACTACCAATAAGTAACCTAACTCCATCTCTATTAACTAGAACCTAGCCCCTTTTAATTCGTTTTACTTACCCACTTTTCCTGCCCCTACTTATCTTGGGTTCCCGACGGCGCAGACTGGAGCGCCCAGTTTAGCTGACTCCTGTTTGCCTCCTAGCGGGCCGTACCCTGTTCTTTTTCTTATCGATAATTCAGTTACGAGCCAGATCTAACCAGCACACCGACGCGTTAGTATTTTCAATATTAGCATTTGCTTGACATGCGCCCCATCTAGGTTCACTCTCACCCCGATTACACTGTGGTTATTCTCCGAGGTCCTGAGCCAGAACACGGTGCAGGACCGCGTTTCCTTATCATTACAGCCACCGGGCTAGGAAGTTCCCATGCGCATGCTGATCTCAATGCAACGGCCCCGGATCATGCTGGCCGTATTCTTGATGACCCTGCTCGGCAACAATATCGTCCTGGCCGATGGCGGGGGTGAAGGTGGGAGTGCCGCGGCAGGGGGCGGCTGTCGCCTTCTGCTGGACTCGCATGTGGTGACCTTCACGGCCTACCAGCCGCAGCTGAGCGGTAGCGCAACCTATTGCACCGAGATCCCGGAGATCGGCAATGTGGCGGTGGTTTTCGACCTCGAGGATAAGGCGCTCAGGGACAAGACCCTGGAGTTTGAAATCACCAAAGCCGTCGGGGGCGCCCGCGTGATGTATCAACCGCCCGAGAAGTTCGTGACCGGCACGTTTACCCGCACCATCAACCTGACCGAGCCCGGGGATTACATTGCCCGCGCCAGCTTGATCGAAGGCGACAAGAAACACGATGCCCAGTTGAAATTCCACCTGGCGGAAGAACATGGCATCGACCTGAATACGGCGCTGATAATTGCCGTCGTACTGACGGCTGCTGGCTACTTCGCCTACCAATCCCATGCGGGTTTTCGGAGTGCCGTCCAGCGCGGCTGGTCCAAATTGGGCTGAACCCTGCCAGAAACAGCGAATAGATGGGAGAAAACGGGGTCTGACGGCCAGGGCACGCGGTTCTTCAGCGGCAGGCTGCGCAGCCAGCGCGCGTTGTCGGACCCCTTTCTTCGGAATGGGTGACTCCGTTCTTCGCGATGTTTCGTCATGCCTTTCGCTGAAGCGAAATTTCGGGAAGATGAGATCCCCCGCGCGGACCGTAACCGTTCTTTCGATCTGATGCGAAGAAAGTAACTTGACCCGTTTTTCTCACTCCGCACGCGCGACACCAAAAGAAAAGGCAATCTGAGCCCCTTCGGGCCAAAGTTCTTCTGCTACACCGGTTCAGACAGGGCCAATGCCGTTAAGTTAAGGGACTGTGATAGAATACCCGTGTAACTCATTGAAAACGCAGGATAAGCTCATGATCGGTTCTTAGCAAGGTCCATGCCGCTATTCTCGCCGACCTCGCTCGGTTGCTCCACGCCCCAGACTTCATTGCCGCCCATCGCACCCACGACCGGGCCTTCTCCCGCCAACGTACGCTCACCTTCCCGGTCCTCGTCAGCTTCCTGCTCTGCGCCTTCAAAGGCGGGCTGCAGACCCTGCTCGACGACCTGTTCACCACACTCGATGGCGCTGCGGTGCGCCGGGTGACCAAAAGTGCGGTGTCGCAAGCCCGCCAGAAACTGAAGGCCAGCGCCTTCGAAGCCCTGAACGACCGGCTGCTGTGCTCGTTGGCCGCCTTGCAACCGGAACCCCGCTGGCAGGGCCTGCGCCTCGTCGCCACCGACTCCACGACGTTGCGACTGCCGAACTGGCTCGAAAACCAAGCCGAATTTGGCGTGCAGCACGACACCGCGGGACAGCCTTACGTCTTGGCCCGCGCGTTGGGCCTGTACGCCACCGACGCGCGACTGCTGCTCAAGGCCACCCTAGCGCCTTACCGGACCGGGGAACGGGCGTTGTTGGCCACCTTGCTACCGCACCTGGAAACCGACGATCTACTCCTCATGGATCGCGGCTTTCCCGCCATCTGGCTGTTCACCCTGTTGCAGCAACGCGGTCTGCCGTTCCTGGCCCGCCTCGACGGCACCCAGTGGCCGTGTGTCGCCGACTTCCTGCGCTCCGGCCAGGATGAGACCGTCGTGACCCTTCGCGTCTCTGCCCAGGCCCAGCAACAAGCCGCAGTGGCAGGCCAAACCCTCACCGACAAAACCCTCAAGGTCCGCTTAATCAAAGTCATCCTGGCCAGCGGCACCGTCGAGGTCCTCGCCACCTCACTGACCGACGCCGAAACGTATCCGGCGGCCGCCTTCGCCGACCTCTATCACGCCCGCTGGACCATCGAGGAAGCCTTCAAGCTCCTCAAACATCGACTGCACCTGGAACAGTTCACCGGCGAATTGCCCGAAAGCATCCGCCAGGACTTCCACGCCAAGGTGTTCACCGCTAACCTCGCCCAGGCCTTGGCCCGCGCCACCCACGAAGCCCTGCCCGAGAAGAAGGCCCAACGCTACCGACCCAACCTCACGCACCTGTTACAAAGCCTCAAACCACGGCTGTTCGTCTGGCTTATCCAGCGCGTCTCGCCGGAACAGGTCCTGACCCTACTGGAACTGGCCGGAAATACCCTGGAGTTACGACGACCGGGCCGAACAGCACCAAGACCCCTCCATCGCCTCAACCCACGACCTCGCCGACAGTACAAGTAGCCTTAACTTAACGGCATTGGACCGTCTGCGGGAGGGAACCCGCAGTCGAGCCTCCAGGGACGGATTCACGGCGTGTCTCGGACTCCCGGCCCGCTCCCGCGAAAGGGGGGCGTGAACAGTTAAGACCCGAGGAGGCTGGCTAGAGGATTATCAGACACGATTTAATGCGCCGACCGCCGTAACAGTCGGTAGAGTCCAGCGACGTGGTGTAAATCGAGGGTCAGAGATGGGAGGCCATCGCGAACTCCGGTAAGGTTGAAAGTGCGAAAGACAACCTGAACGTGGAGACGACGATGGCCGACGACAGC
>NZ_SRSH01000004.1 GCF_006175985.1 Methylotetracoccus oryzae
CGTCGGGTCTGCTTCTTCTTCTGGTCATAGGCCAGCGAGGCGAAGGTCGTCTGTTTCATCCGGTCACCGCGTTCACGTGCTCTGTTGGCGATAGCTTACCAGCCGCATTTGTTCAGAGGCTCCCTAGCTGGCGCCGACGCCCCTCCGTGTCGCTAGCGATGCCATCAACCGCCCGATCTGCGGCATAATCCGTAGTCGGCGCGCCTCGGACTTGCCGGCCGCCGCCGGAAGCTAAAGCGGGGATTTCCGCGGCGTGTGTTGCTGCGTTTTGCATGCGCACCTGTCCGCTGTCCCTAGTTCCGACTAGGCAACTGAGCAGCCGGGTGCCCGCCGCCTTCTCACTGATAAAACGGTGTTGAACGGGTACAGAGCATATTTCGCTCGTAGGGGATTACTCGTCCTGAATGCCGCGGATCTTGCCTTAACACCTTAGCGGCTTAACCCCCTGGGGTCGTACCCCCAATCGCGTTCCGAAAACCGGCCCTACATATCCTAGGGCTGACTGAGACCGACTCTCGATGTATTCGCGGGTCTATCTTTACATTTGTGAAGCCGGAGGTTCTATGCAGGCTATATGGTACGTGCTGATCGGTCTCGCCGCCGGTTGGATGGCCGGGCAATTGGTGAGGGGTGGTGGCTTCGGCATTGTCGGCGACGTCCTTGTCGGGGTATGTGGCGCGGTGCTGGGTGGTGTTCTGTTCGATGTTCTGGGCTTGTCCTCCGGCGGTGGCAGACTTGGCAGTTTGATTGTCGCAACAGTGGGTGCGGTAGTGTTCTTGCTGCTCTTGCGCCTTATCAGAAAGGCCTAGTCGCGGCGTTGCCAACGTAGACCGACGACGTCGGGAAGCACGCGCCCTTCGTGTTACTCGCTAGGCACAAGCTACCTGCACCAATCGAGATGAAACCCAGGGATCAGGCTTCTCGCGTACGATTATGCTCTTCTGGCGTAGACGCACTTTCCTCCTGTTGATTACCCTGCTTACGCCTAAATTCGCCCCATCAACAACAAGACCAGAACGATAAGGAGAAGAACCCCGATCGCTCCGCTAGGTGCGTAACCCCACCCACGACTATGTGGCCAGGTCGGTATCACTCCCAAGAGCATCAGGACCAGCACCAGGATTAATAACGTGCCAAGAGACATATCCAATCCCTCCAAATTGGTGAAGAAGATGCCGCCCGCTTTCCGAGCGGCATCCGCGCACTCAGCCAGTGCTCACTGATGACTGCACGCAGGGATCAATCCAAGGTGTTTTCGAAGTCCCTGATCCGTTTGTCCGCTTCATTTTGCGCGATTCCATATTTTTCCTGGATCTTGCCGAGGAGGATATCTCTTTTCCCAGCAATCTGGTCGATTTCATCATCCGTCAACTCACCCCATGCCTCCTTGACTTTCCCTTTGAGTTGCTTCCAATTACCTTCTATTACGTTCCAGCTCATGACTTTTCCCCTATAGATTCCTATTAAAAAAAAAGGGAGTATCGCTCTCCTGCGCCCCTCAGCCCCATGGCATCGAATGATCAGCGGCACCGGTAATAGGCGGCCACTGATTGACCATGTCGATCAGCCTCAAAAAAGTCGTCAAATACGACCGATCCGCCTTCAGCTTATTCTCGCATTCACCAAAAAGATCATAACTCCTTACCGACTCAACTAGGGCTCCACGCGGTAAAACTGATCCAATACTTCGCGTTGATGATCCCACTGACTTGAACTTTCCGGCCAGTGCTTCTTATCAAAGCCTGGCGCTTTCTTCAGGGTCGACTTTTCTACATTGAGAAGATAATACTCCTTGTTCTTTACCCATTTCAGCACCCTCCATGGCACGGCAAAGAGCTTATCCCCAATACCCAGAACGCCACCAAATGACACGACCGCGTACACCACTCGACCACTTTCAGGATCGAGAACCAACTCCTTAATATCGCCCAGATTCTCGCCTTTTGAGTTTTTAATATCCGTACCAATAATCCGACTCGCTCGGCTTACCTGCTGCATGGACTCATTCGCCTTATGGGCTCGGTCCTCGGATTCTTTCTGGCGCGCGTCCTTTAACTTTGTCTGCGCTTCTAATGTCTCTTGTTTTTTCTTCTGAACATCGGCTGCCAATGAACCGCCAATCGACACCGAACTCAATATCGAGATAGCGATCAGGGATGCGATTTTTTTCATAAATTTCTCCGAAACTGTGCTTCAACCCGGTTCCATGATGTCACTGAGCATTGAAACGGACCCGATCACCGCCTCATCACCTGCCCGCTCCTGTTTGTCCACAGCAGTCAGTCCGCCTTCCGCTGCCGCCAGTAGGTTACTCGAGTAACTATCGCAAAAATCGTCAGATGTGCGCCGCGACCGACTCTAGAGTTTCCAGTGTCGTTGACTCATATATCACCGGGGCTCCTGATAACTACCCGAAAAGCCTCCAAACTGTGGCTGCGGAAGGCATAGGCGGAGCCCCATAGATAGAGCCGGAAGCAACGGTAAAGCGCTTGGCCCCAGCGGCACGTGATTTCACTACGGGCGGCCTCGAGATTTTCGCTCCAGGCCTTGCATGTCAAAAAGTAGCTGTGACGGTCATTGTGTACCGCCAGAAGCTCAAGTGGTGTTTTTGCCATCGAGGTTAAAAAGTCATGAAGGCATAGGTAAGCATGATCCGCAGGAAACACATAGCGTGAGATGAATGCGGGTTTGGCATACTTGTGCTGGGAAGCACTTGCATCGAGATAGACGTGTCCGCCAGGTTTCAGCAAACGCTGGAGTTGCCTCAGTACGGCTGGGTAGTCGGGGAGATGCTCCATCACACCAAGTATGACGATCGCATCGTAGGGCTCCGATGCAGTGTGCTCCAGAAAATCCTCATTCCGGACTCTACAGGGTAAGTTCCGCCTTGCAATAAGGTCCGTCAGGAACTGCTCTGACTGGCGCGAGATGGTTAGCGCCGTGACCCGAATGCCCCGCTGACCCGCGTGTTCCACGAAACTTCCCCAGCCACCACCGACATCGAGGACATGATCACCCGGCTTCAGATGGCAGGCATCGATGGCGAAGTCCAGTTTGCGCTGCTGCGCTGTTTCGAGTGCCTCGTCATCCCGCTCAAAGAGCGCTTGGGAGTAACAACGCGTCGGGCCTAGGAAGCGGAGATAAAACTCGCAGGGGAAGTCGTAATGGGTCGCGATCGCCAACCGGTCGCTAGTGAGACGCCCGATTAGCCACGGGGTAAGGCGGCTCCACAGCGAATACAACGGATGGCTGTTGCGCAAGGCTCGTCGAAGGCTGACGAAGCTCAACATATCGCCAGCAATTTCCAGGCTTCCGTTCACGTAGGCTTCGCAGATCTTCAATTCGTCGAGATTCCGGAGAGCGCCCAAGGCTGCTGGATCGTTGACCACAACCTTGACCTTTGGCTCGCCCTTACCCAGGCGGTAAGTGCGCTCCCCGGGTATCGTGAACTCTACGGGCGCCCGAATCTTTCCTTGAACCTGCTGCTGAATTCTCCGAAACAGACCGTCGAAACCAGAGATGGTCGGTAAGTCGCTTGATTGCGCCATCGTTTGTGCCTCGCCCGCTACGCGCGGATTCGCTTAGCCCGATTCTTCGCTGCTGCAACAACTGGACGTCAGTTGACGAGCGCCTTCGAAACGGGGCAATGAAATCCTAAACAAAGGATTAGGCGCGGTCTGTTCGTTATCGCACATAGCACCGCACGTGTATCAAGGGCGGGTCTGCGGACACCGCGGGAACCGGGAGTCTTCGCGGCTTAACGACTGGCTGACGTCAGCGTGAGCGAGCGGCCAACGCATGATCGGCGGATCGACGCAAAGGGTGCTCCTTTCCTGGCGATACCCAGACCGCACCATCATCCGAGCCTAGCTCGTAGGCAAACACCTGCGCTGAGCTCAGTTCAGTTCAGTTCCCGATGAGTTGCCGGAACGAGCTGTTAGCCCCGTGCAAAGCTGGCCCTCGACCTATGTGTGCTAGCGTACCGACCGCATTCAGTTTGCTGAGTAGGCTGTGAATCGCACCATGGATTAACTTCTCCATGTGTGGTGAGTAGCGGAATAACGATTAGGAGATTGTCATGAACAAAGATCAGGTAAAAGGACGAATCGAAGAGGCGAAGGGCAAAGTGAAGGAAGTCACCGGTAAAGTATTGGATGATGAAGGCATGGAGATAGAAGGGAAAATTCAGAAGAATGTGGGCAAGGTTCGGGCCGGGGTAGGCGATATCAAGGAAGACATCAAAAAGGGCAACTAACCTGTAGACCTCTGGGCCGGGAATCTACAACGCCAAATCAGCCATGGAACATCGGCCATGCGCAAGACAACAACGAGCCTGTCACTAGGGGAACCTACACGGGTGTTTCATGCCTCGCCATGGCCATGGTCCTCCATGCATAAGCCATTCCACGGGTGGAGGCGAAAAGGAGCCGTGCTGGCAATCGGCGCCGCGATCGTCTTCGGCTGCACGTCGATCCGCACCAGAACCTTGGAGAAAGGCGACGTGACAATGACCAAAGAGCAATTCGCGACACAGTTTGAGCGTGTCTTCCGTTATCACAACAGTGTGATGAATAACCTGATCAACGTCTCTGCTGAGCTTGAAGAAAGTAGTCCTGACGGCTCCGCAGTCAGTGAGGCGGAGGCCATAATGGATGAAGCCTGCGAACCCCTGAATGAGGTCGTGGCGGCGGAATCTGTCTCGGAAGACGTTAGCTTTGAAACGATGCGTCTGTTGCCGCGAGCGGTGCCGGAGTGCGAAGCGGCCACTCGTCGGGTCGAAGTACTGCTGCTGGACGTCCTGAAGACCCAAGAAAGCTCAAGAAAATTTGTCGCTCGTTAGCTTCGAGGGATCAGTTGCAGATAAACCGGAGCGGGAGATGCGCCCTCCCTTCAGCATGCCTCGCGCTTTCGGTTGCCCGGGAGTCGGCCGACGGCACGGTGTTGGTCGTCGCGGCGGACCGTGCGCCGGAAACAGTCCCACACGCCCGCGTCATCCCCGTTTGTCAAGATACCGTTCCAGGGCCATACCCGTGGGTCACTCAGACGTTAGCCTGCGGACGAGCCACTTGCGCCCTTCCTCGGCCAGCCCCATCGTCACCACGAAAGGAGTGACCCAGGCCCACCATGCGGCGGGTAAGGGTGCCGTGCCAAACAGGGCATTCCCCCACTCGGTGTAGACGATCAGCAGTATCAGCCCGAGTTCCAGAGCGATGCCCGACAGTAGCAGCGGATTGGTCAGCAGACCGAAACGAAAACCGGACTGGCTTGGATGGCGGCACAGGAACACATTGATGACCTGGGTCAGCACGATGGCTGCGAGACAGGCCGCGGTCGCCTGCAAGTAAAGGGGATCCTGCCGTTCCAGCACTTCCCCATAACGCCAGCCCGCCCCGTGCAGCACATGAAAAAAGGCGGCCAATGACACAGCAGCTTCCATCATGCCCAACCATAGATAAGCCCGCAGCAGCAGTGGCCAGTGCAGCAATCGCTCGGTGCGCGCCCGAGGTGGCTCCCGCATCAGGCCGGAGTGGGGCGCTTCGGCCCCAAGGGCCAGCGCCGGCAGCATGTCCGTCCCGAGATCCACGGCGAGGATCTGGATCACCGTGAGGGGCAGCGGGATTTTGAACAGCACGAAGGCGAGGTAGGGCACCAACTCGGGGATGTTCGAGGTCAGAATGTAGGTCAGGAACTTGCGGAGATTCTCGAACACTGCCCGTCCCTCTTCCACCGCGCCGATGATGCTGGCGAAGTTGTCGTCGAGCAGGATCATGTCGGCCGCTTCCTTAGCCACGTCGGTGCCCGTGATGCCCATGGCGATACCGATATCGGCCGCCTTCAGGGCCGGCGCATCGTTCACGCCGTCGCCGGTGACGGCGACGATTTCCCCCTTGCGCTGCAAGGCCTGCACGATCAGCATCTTCTGTTCGGCGGTTACGCGAGCGAACAGGATCTCCGGCGCATCCAGCGCCAACTGCAACTCAGCCTTCGTCATCTTCGGCAGGGCGTCGCCGCGCAGCACGACCGGCGCATCACCACGCACCAGGCCGATTTCACGGGCGATCGCCAAGGCCGTCACGGGATGATCGCCGGTAACCATGATGACCTTGATGCCAGCGGACCGGCAATGCTCGATCGCCGGCGCAACTTCCGGTCGGGGCGGGTCCTCCAGACCTACCAGTCCGCACAGTGTCAAGCGCTCCTCTCGAGGTTCCTCGTCCGAGCCCAGCTGTCGGTAGGCAAAGGCAAGTACGCGCAAGCCCGAGGTGGCCATTTCGTTCTGAGCGGCCAACAGGCGCGCGCGCCGGCTCGCATCGAGAGGCCGCTCCAGTCCGTCGCACTGCACGCGATCGCAAACGGTCAACAGCGATTCCAACGCGCCCTTGCAATACAACATGCGTGTCGCACCTTCATCGCAGGCGACAGACATGCGCTTGCGGTCACTGTCGAACGGCAACTCGTCAATTCGTCGGTCAGCGTCCGGGCTCATGCCAAGGCGCTGCGCGTATTCCACCAACGCGACTTCCATCGGATCGCCGAGCAATTCCGTCGTGCCGTTCCGGACTACCCGATGCACGTTGTGGCAGACCGCAGCGGTGCGCAGCAGCCAGACAAGGCTTTCGACCGGAGGCTCGGTCGCGCTGCCCACCTCCGGTGCCTGGAAACGGTCGTCGGCAAAAAGGCATTTCACCGCCATATGGTTCTGGGTCAGCGTACCCGTCTTGTCGGAGCAGATCACCGTCGTCGAGCCCAGCGTTTCGACGGCCGGCAGATGCCGCACCAGCGCGTTCCGCTTGGCCATACGCTGGGTTGCCATGGCCAGCGATAGCGTGACCGTGGGCAGCAACCCCTCCGGCACATTTGCGACGATGATCCCGATAGCGAACATGAAGTTGTCCCAAAACGGCAGGCCGATCGTCTGGCCGATCAGGAAGAAGGCCACGCCCAGGCCGCCTGCCATCGCGGCAATGATGCGCGACAGGCGGGCTATTTCCCGTTGCAGGGGCGAGGACACTTCCTCGGTGTTCTGGGTCAGGTGGGCGATCTTGCCGAACTCAGTATGCATGCCGGTCGCGAACACGACGCCACGCGCCTGGCCGGAAACGACGCTGGTCCCGGCGAGTACCAGGTTCCTGGCCGTGAGCGGCGTATCGTTCTGATCGGGTTCGGCGTTGCGCGCTTTCGGGAGCGACTCTCCCGTGATCGTCGCGGCGTTCACCCTTATCCCGAACGCCTCGATCAACCGGCAGTCGGCCGGCACCTTGTCGCCCTCCTCGAGCAGGATAACGTCACCCGGAACGAGGGACTCCACGCCCAATTCCTGCACTTGACCATCTCGCAAGCCCTTGATCCGTTGCGGCAACAACCGACGCAATGCGTCCAGAGCCCGCTCGGCCCGGTACTCCTGCCAGAACGAGAACACCCCGTTGATCAGGATGACGCCAACGATGGCGATGCCCAGTTGTCGCATTCCCTGGCCCGGCCCCAGCCGTTCGGCCCAAAAGGCCAGTGCCGCGGCAACCCACAGGATGAGGGCAAAGAAGTGCGTGAATTCCCGAGCGAAACGCATCCATAGCGGAGTGCCTCGAACTTCCTCGAGCCGATTGAGACCGAATTCACTCTGGCGACGCCTGGCTTCCGCTTCACTCAACCCGTCGGGCGCGCTGTTGAGGCTGTTGAGGGCTTGAGCAGCGAGCAGACCGGCGATCTGGGCCGTATGCAAGGACGAAAGACCGAACGCCGCGGGCCGGAGCGGCAGCGGATGCTGGTTCAAAGACCGGCGGATCGACTTGCGAGACATGACTGCTCTCCATGGAGCCCAACCGCGCGCGCTAGAGGCGAGGGCAAGACGACTCGCCTAACCCACTAAAGCGTCGCCCTCACCTTACCAGAATGCCTCCCTGACATCGCGTGACTTAGCTCAACCCCTCCCAGACCGACAGCTCCGATTTCCGCCGCCGCCCGATCCGGCTCTCTTCAAGACACACCGAACCGCCGTCACTATGGGTCCGACAAAACCGGCGCACTCGTCCGATACCCGACATGTCACCCGCCTCTTGTGGGGCCTGCCGGAGAGTTCTGTTGACGCTGCAACCCATACCAACATCAAGAGCGGTCCAAGAGGTAATGCCGGAAGCCAGGTTCATGAACTTGGATACATGGATGGGTTCATTGCCAACCGGCCCGACGACGCCCGCAGCGCATAGCTCATGTCCCTCTGGTCACTTACCCACCCCACCACCGCCCTTGGACGTGGTCACGCCCAACCACTTAACCACTGAACGCGCCAACCGTTCGCCACGAGATAATTCCGGCAACACAAACCCTCGAATGCAAAACCATGTGCGCTTCCGTACCGACTCTGGGTGTCATTCAGCGCAGGCTATTACCCTTGCATTGGAAGCGAGGCTCCACGACGGCGACGACCCCATAACGATCGCCTAGGGAATCAGACCAATCTTACTCTGGTGAAAGACATGGTCCACAGGACACATGGGACCGCCGATAGGGCGACTGGGCCGACACTCGATACACATGAGCCTGAGTGAAAGCAGGCTACGCTTCCGAGAAACAACGCGTTACCAAGAGCAGGGTTCAACTCGCCTGCAACGCCAGAGAAGCCAGGACGACATACTCACACTGAACAGAACCAAAACCATGAATGTCTCCATGCCAGAACGTAGACCGACTAGTAAGCAGGTGACAGCGAAGGCCGCATACCTGACGATTTGCCTCACCCCCATTATGGCGGTCGCTATTCCGCCCGGCTTTTCGGAACGCACGATCGCAACCGGACTCGACCGACCCACTTCTATTTCGTCCGCACCGGACGGGCGCCTATTCATCACCGAACAGGCGGGCAGAGTACGGGTAGTAAAATCAGATACCCTACTACCAAACCCTTTTGCCACTCTTTCCGTCGACGATACCGGTGAGCGTGGACTCTTGGGTCTGGCACTTGATCCTTCTTTCGAAATCAACCACTACGTCTATCTTTATCATACGGTCAAATCGACTCCCGCGCATAATCGTGTTACACGAGTTACAGCCAATGGCAGCAGGGTAATTCCGGGAAGCGAAAGGGTCACTCTCGATCTGGACCCTTTAACTACGAGGACCATTCACAACGGAGGGGCCATGCACTTTGGGCTCGACGGAAAACTCTACATCGCTGTAGGCGAAAATGGCCAAGCAGCCAACGCCCAATCATTGTCCAACAGACTGGGAAAGATGTTGCGAATAAATTCAGACGGCTCTATCCCTGAAAACAACCCACAGTCGTTCCCCGGGGTAGCCGGCAGAACAACGGGAGAGAATCGCGCAATCTGGGCACTGGGCCTACGTAATCCGTTTACGTTCGCAGTTCAGCCACTGACCGGGGAGATCATGATAAATGACGTGGGCGAAAATTCATTTGAAGAGATCAATCGCGGCGGGTCCGGAAGGAACTATGGATGGCCAATAAGTGAGGGGCCATCCTCGAATCACAACTTCTCATCCCCTATCTTTACGTATCAACATCTGCGCGGAACGCCCACCGGCTGTGCCATAACGGGAGGAGCATTTTATAATCCAGCCAACCAGAAATTCCCACATCCGTATTTGGGCAAATACTTCTTTTCTGACTACTGCTCGGGATGGATACGCTATCTTGATCCAGCCGACCCGAAATTCTCGACTGAGTTTGATAATGGGCTCACCCTCCCTACCGATCTCGATGTCGGGCCAGATGGTTCACTTAACTATCTTGATCGCGGCACCGGCAGGGTGGTAAGCATTCGATATACCGGAACGACCGCGCAAGCGATCCTACTGTCATCCAGTCAGGCCGAGGTCATTGAAGGCCAAAGTGCCGTCACCTCCATCACGTTGGCAAAGGCGCCTGCGACCAATGTCGTGGTCAACGTCACCGGAACACGGACACCCGGCACCATCATAGGGCCCCCCTCATCCTTCACATTCACACCTAAGAACTGGAATATTTCACAGACGTTCAGGGTATCTCCAAGCCAGGACATCAATCTCTTCGACGAAAGCGCCACGTTCCGATTTCTCGCGCCTGGCCTGGCATCAACCAGGCTTTGGGTGAATGCCATCGATGACGACAAACCTGCCAGGGCACCTAGGGCTCTGATCGCCATGCCGCGGAATGCGGATGTCGTGTCGGGCACGAAGGCCGAATTTTTTGGCAACGCATTCAGCGAAGGCCACCTTGTTCTTTCGAGCCGATTCTTTATCGATGGCGTACTGCAGTTCACGGACATCAATAACACCAACCACTACCACTTGGGCGGCGACCACAATCTCTGGGACACTACCGGATTGACGAACGGGTGGCACAGGTTGAGCATGAGGGTTGTTGATGAACGAGGATTCGTGGGCGCCCACAGGATCATGGTCTATGTCCAGAACTAGGCTGCGGTCTTTCGGTCTCTTCCAGCGCGGACGCCTAAACACGCGCCGTTGTTGGGCCCTTGTCCAGGCGCTTGCCTAGAGGGCGAAAGGCGAGACCTTGAATGGCATTGGCTATACAGCCGTTACGATGCAGGTGCGGCGCAAATTGGGCAAGCCAGGCGCTCGGTCGAAAAGCCGAGGCGCCATGGCCGCCCACGAACTCCCACGTTTTATGCCTGGCATCCGTCCCTGGCGGCACACGGACACCCTTCGGTCAGCCTTCTGCGACTTGCCCTTCCGAAACGACACCCCCATCCCACCGCCAATCTCGAACTTCCGGCATGTCTTCACCGTATCGCTCGATATAAGCGGTGTGATCGAGGAGTTTGTCACGGAGCAACTGCTTCGTGTACGCACCGCGTGAGCCCAGGCTCGGCACCCGATCGATGACGTCGATAGCCAGATGGAAACGGTCGAGATCGTTCAGCACCACCATGTCGAAGGGCGTGGTCGTCGTTCCGTTCTCCTTGTACCCTCGCACATGCCACTGGTCGTGATTGGTTCGGCGGTACGTCAAGCGATGAATCAGCCAGGGATATCCGTGGAACGCAAAGAGGGTCGGCTTGTCCCGAGTGAAAAGAACGTCGAAGTCGGGGTCGGAGAGGCCGTGCGGATGCTCGCTCTGCGGTTGCAAGGTCATCAGATTGACGATGTTCACGACGCGGATCTTGAGTTCGGGAAAGTGCTCCCGCAGGATCTTGACTGCAGCCAGCGTCTCCAGCGTAGGCACGTCGCCGCAGCAGGCCATCACGACGTCCGGGTCGCTGCCCTCGTCGTTGCTGGCCCACTCCCAGATGCCTAGCCCGGCCGTGCAGTGCCTGACGGCGGCCTCGATGTTCAGCCATTGCGCTTCCGGCTGTTTGCCCGCGACGATCACATTGACGTAGTTGCGGCTGCGCAGGCAGTGGTCCGTCACCGAGAGCAACGTGTTCGCATCCGGAGGGAGATAGACCCGGATGACATCCGCCTTCTTGTTCACCACGTGGTCAATGAAACCCGGATCCTGGTGGCTGAAGCCGTTGTGGTCCTGGCGCCAAACATGGGAGGACAACAGGTAGTTCAGCGAGGCAATCGGTCGTCGCCACGGAATGGCCCGCGACATCTTCAGCCACTTCGCATGCTGATTGAACATCGAATCGATGATATGGATGAAGGCTTCATAGCATGAGAAGAAGCCGTGCCGGCCGGTGAGCAGATAGCCTTCCAGCCAACCCTCGCATTGGTGCTCGCTCAACATCTCCATGACCCGGCCGTCGGGCGCAACGTGTTCATCAGCCAAGGTAATGTCCGCAGTCGAACAGCGGTCAGTGACTTCGAACACCGCATCCCAGCGATTCGACGCGGTTTCGTCCGGGCTGAATACACGGAAATTGCGTGCATCGGCATTACCAGCGAGCACATCACGAATGAAGCGGCCCTGTACTCGGGTCGCCTCGGCCGTCACGGCTCCGGGCTCTGTAACCTCGACAGCGTAGTGGCGGAAATCCGGCATCACCAAGTCACGGAGCAGCGCACCGCCATTGGCATGCGGGTTCGCCCCCATGCGCCGGTCGCCTGTGGGCGCCAGCTCGGCGAGTTCCGGCAGGAGCGCGCCATGCTCGTCGAATAGCTCCTCCGGACGGTAGCTCTTCATCCAGGATTCAAGAATTTTCAGATGCTCAGGCTTCTTCGCGAGTTCGGCAACCGGCACCTGGTGTGCGCGAAACGTTCCTTCGACCGGTTTGTCGTCGACTAGCTCTGGCCCGGTCCAGCCCTTCCGCGAGCGCAGCACGATCATTGGCCACCGGGGGCGCTCGCGGAAACCGTCACTGCGGGCCTTTCGCTGGATGGCCTTAATCTCCGCGATCACCGTATCGAGTGTGGCCGCCATCAGCTGGTGCATGGTCTCCGGGTCGTCACCCTCGACGAAATGCGGCGCATAAGCGTAGCCACGGAACAGCGATTCCAGTTCGTCGCGGGGAATTCGCGCGAGCACGGTCGGACCGGCAATCTTGTAGCCGTTCAAATGCAGAATGGGCAGCACGGCGCCGTCGTGAACGGGGTTGAGGAATTTGTTGGAGTGCCAACTGGTGGCCAATGCGCCTGTTTCAGCCTCGCCGTCGCCGATCACACAGGCGACCAGCAGTTCGGGGTTATCGAAGGCCGCGCCGTAGGCATGGGCCAGCGAATAACCAAGCTCCCCACCCTCGTTGATCGACCCTGGTGTCTCGGGAGCCACATGACTGGGAATGCCGCCCGGAAAGGAGAACTGGGTGAATAGTCGCTTCAGACCTGCTTCATCCCGTGAGATCTTGGGATACAGCTCGCTGTAAGTGCCCTCCAGGTAGGTGTTGGCGACGATCCCGGGTCCGCCATGTCCCGGACCCGTCACGTAGATCATGTCCAGATCATATTGCTTGATGACCCGATTCAGGTGGACGTAGATGAAGTTCAGCCCCGGCGTCGTCCCCCAATGGCCGAGCAATCTCGGTTTCACGTGCTCCAGCGTCAAAGGCATCTTGAGCAGCGGATTGTCGTACAGGTAGATCTGCCCGACCGACAGATAGTTGGCTGCCCGCCAATAAGCGTTCATCTTGCTCAGGAGATCGGGGGACAGGGTCTGCCGTGTGGCATCAGTGTTCGGTGTGTTCATGAGCGGGTCACTATTCCTTTCGGATGGGGATACGCGGCGTAACGAGTTTCCGGCCACGACTCATTCCACCACCAGTTCCATCAGATCAAGGACCGGGTAGGCGGTGGCGCTCACGCCCGCAGATCACCCATGCCGGCTGAAAGCAAGTATGTCGAACGCGGTCATTGGGAACCGTTTTCCCCAGGTTCGGCAGCGTGATCAGCAGCGGCCGCATCCGGGGAGCATTGCGCTTCGGGCGGCCGACCCGAGCGCGGGGAGCGTCGAGCGGCCTTCATCAGCCAGGCCACCGGCAGCGCGGTATACAAGGTATGCGCCGAGGCAATCAGGCTGATAGCCGACTTCAGCGGTGTTTTCGGGGCGACGCCGGGACCATCGGCGGTAGCGACCGATGCGGAGGGCCGCGGCCGGGTCAGTTCTCCGGTGAGGAACCCGATTCCACCTGCCAGCAGCAAGCTGGTGGGCGATGTCATCCGCTGGTGTATCTTCCGTATCAGCTCGGCGGCGCGAGCATCCAGCCCCCGGCGGCGACTCGCAAGCTGTCGCTCCGCGGCCGCGATGCGGCCGGTCAGAGATCCGGGAGGGTTTCGGGCGAACGTCCAGGCCACCATCACGATGGCTCCGGATTCCGGGAAGCGTCGGGCACAGGCCGAAGACTGCGAAGGGTCGCCGGGAATTGCAGGTGGCGGCTGTTGCGCCTAATCACTCCCCAGAGAATCAGCGCGAACAGCAGATTCATCGCGACTGCCAGCAGCAGGGCTTCACTCCAAGCCAGACCCGCGCCGACCAGTGCCATGACCGCCGCAGCCATGAGTCCCAGCCACGCGCTACTAAGCATGACGGCCAGCATGATGCCGGCAACCATCATTCCCACTAGACTCTTGCCCGCGCGCTGCGTTTCCAGCGCGGCCAACAAGAAGCGATCGTGAGCCAGTGCACGAAGCTCATCCCAAAGGGACTGGATGTCTTCGAGCACTCGGGATTCGCTGACCGGACCGCCGCTCATCGCAGCCTGCCCGGAAGTCTGTGGTCCTTCTGAGTCTGGGGCTATCAAGACCAGCCCTGCTAGCGGCTGCTCAGTAGGCGGCTCAGCAGAAACCCTGCCGCTGCCGCGATACCGAGCGAGGTTAGCGGGTTTTCACGGACATACCCGCGACAGTTTTCCATCAGTTGCTGCTCAGCGTTCTTGAGCTGATCACCCTTTTCACCGATCACCTCGGCGGCTCGATTGGTAGCACTCGCTATCTTGTCGACAGCCTCGTGGGCAGCAATCGATACATTATCGATAGTCTCCATGACGTCTTCCTCTCTACTCTTTGACTAGGCGATCAGCGTATTCACAGTCACAACAAAAGGATGTGCTTTCAGCGACGACTCAACATCCAACCGAGCAGAAACCCAGCCGCACCGGCGATCCCAATGGAGGCGACCGGGTGGCCGCAAACATAACCGCGACACTGCTTCATCAGCCGTTGTTCGGCGCTCTTTATCTGCTTTCCCTTTTCGCCGATTACTTCAGCCGCGTGATCTGCCGCATCGGCAATCTTGTCGCCCGCCTCGTGAGCGAACTTTGACACTTTTTCCGTGGTTCCCATCGTATTCTCCGAGTCTATTTAAGTAACATGTCTTTCTTCACCGACCTAACACCATCGACACCGCGCGCTACTACAACGGCGCTGGCGATATTCGCATCGGAATTGACGAAGCCACTGAGTTGCACGATGCCGTTCGACGTTTCCACATTGATCCTCGCGTACCTCAAGGCAGGCTCCGTCGAAATCGCTTCCTTTATTCTGGCCGCGACGACGCGATCATCAACATCAGTCGCAGTTCCGTCATTTTCATTTACAAGTACGCACCCATTAGCCATTAAAATCATCGAAGCCAGAAGCACTTTATAGCCAAATTTGATGTGGGACTTCATTGCCGGAATTACCCCCCATTAGCCACCGCGCCACTGCTCGTCTGAGCCGAAAATAAGGACGCGTCACAGCAACGCGTTGACGAAACGATATCCATCTACCGGGTTGCAGTCGGTACGGTAGCGCACAGACTGTCCCCGGGGATTACGTAAACTTTTCCGCGCCTGTCCTGCCGTTTGGTGTAAAGCGAAACATCGCTCCCTCCACATCAGCGGCATTACGGTTTCCAAATTTCGGATACGACACTTGGATAAAGCCTGAATTTGCCTGGTGCTTCGTCCTGTTTGGGCCGGGCGCTTGTGCCGTGGAGCAAGATTATCGGGAACCAATAATGGCGGCTCCCTATCGTTGGCAAGTCGACTAGAATGCGGGCGCCGCCCCGCGGATCAGTTCTCCGCCCGAACACCGCGCGCGGTCTCGGCGCAAAAAGCCGCGAGGCTTGCCAGCACCTTTTTCACCGCCCGATTGGCTGCCACCACGCCGCCGTAGGGGTCGTCGCTGGCAGCGGGAATAGCCGCATCGAATTGCCGCCCGGCCAGCACACGGCGCGTCTTGTCGTCGACCAGGTACGCTCTTAGCGTGAAGCGGACACGACTCCGCAGCGAGGTGAACTCCTGCTGCAAGTCAATGATCTCGGTATCGAGCCGCAGGTCGCCACCCGCAGCGCTGGGCGCCAGCACGACGGCACGGAACGCGCCGGTGCGCTCGATGGCGGCAACCAGCAAAGGCCCGAGCATCCGCGCCGGCGGGTCCACCCATTCGCTATGCGCGAAATACTCCAGCTGGTGGCGCTCTCGGACGTAGATGATCCGGGAACTGTCGAAGCCGGCCGCCGCGCGTGGAGGATTGACAGTCAGGGTCGGTGCGGTGGCCGGTGCCCTCACCGCCAGCGGTGCAGCCCGCGCACTGTCGAGCGAATAAAAGCTCGTAGTCGGCGTTGCCGCGGGAGACAACCAGCTGCAGGCGGTGACCGCCAGCAGCACCAGACCGATGACCAAGCCCCTTCCGCAGCGCGCCATCGAGCGTTTTTTCATGGCCTTGACCTCCCGGTTGTTGACTCACCCGGACCTTCCGGAACCGGGGTACGACCGAACAACAGACCCCTCGGATTACGCTCGGTTTGCTCGGTCAGGCGCCGCAGCGAGGTCGCCAGGACACCGAGTTCGCCCAGCAGGCGTCCCAGTTCGGGGAGTGTTTCCGCGGTGAAGCGCCTGGCGTCGGCACCGACAGCTTCGACCACAGCACCGGCGCTGGCGCTGGCCCGGGCAACCTCGTTGCCCATTTTCTCGACGGCGCGGGCACTCCTGTCGATACGCTCGATCACCGGCCCGGAACGAGCGGTTGCCCGCGCGGCATTTTCGAAAGTGCGCGCCGCGCTGGTGATTCCCGCATCGATCGTCTCCTTGCGCGCGGCGATCGTGTGCGCCACGGCAGCGATGTCGGCAAGCGTGCGGGTCAGCGCAGCCCGGTTCTCGTCGCTGAGCAGCGCGTTGATGTTGTCCGATGTGCTGTCCAGCTTCGCCAGCACCGTGGTCAGCACATTCTCCAGTCGCGCGCTGAGCGAAGGCTTGGTGCGGATCACCGGATAGTCGCTGCCCGGCGCCGTACGCAGCGACGGCGCATCGCGCGCGCCACCGCTGAGCTCGACATAGGCTATGCCCGTCAGGCCCTGGGTGTTGAGCACCGCCACCGTGTCCTCCTTGATCGGCGTGCCGCGTTCGATGGCAAAGAGCAGATTGACCCGCTCCGGGTTGCCCGCGTCCAAGCGTATCTCCCGCACCTTGCCCACGTCGACGCCGTTGTATTTGACCGGCGCATTTAGGTTGAGGCCGGCCACCGATTCATCCGACACCGCGCGATAAAGGTCGTAGTGCTTCTGAAAGGCCCCGCCCGATGCGAGCCAAAGCACGCCCGCGATCAGCGCCGCACCCAGGACCAGCACGAAGCCGCCGACGAGGGTGTAGTTCACTTTGGTTTCGATGCCGGCCTCCCCCGTCCTCCGACGGTGTGTCTCCCGCTCTGCTGCGCCGCTCTGCCGCGGGGGCCGTCGAAGAAGCGCCTTATCTCGGGATCGTCCCTCTCTGCAAGCTCCGGCATCGAACCGATACCGACCACTTTGCCGCCGGCGAGGACGGCGACGCGATCGGCGACCTGCCACAGCAAGTCGAGGTCGTGGGTGATCATGACGATGGTCAGGCCGAACAGATCCTGCAGCTTGAGCACGAGATCGTCGATGCCACCGGCGCTGTCCGGATCGAGTCCGGCCGTGGGTTCGTCGAGAAACAGCAGTTCCGGATCGAGTGACAGCGCGCGGGCCAGGGCGGCACGCTTCAACATGCCACCACTGAGTTCGGCGGGATACTGGGCGCCGACCTCGGGCTCCAGTCCGGTCATTGCGAGCTTCCACGCGGCGATGTCATCGATCAGCGTATCGTCGAGACCGGTGTGTTCGCGCAGTGGCAGGCCGACGTTTTCCTTCACCGTCAGCGAACCGAACAGACCACCCTGCTGGAACATCACGCCCCAGCGCTGACGCAGCGCAAGCGCATCGGCATCCCCGAGGGTGGCCAGATCGAGGCCGAGGACCCGGATGGAGCCGGAGTTCGGGGTGTGCAGCAGAATCATCTCGCGCAGCAACGTCGATTTGCCGGAGCCGCTGCCGCCGATCACTGCAAAGATCTCGGCACGACGCACGTCGAGACTGAGGTCAGCGTGGACGGTGTGATTGCCGAAACGCGTAGACACCTTGCTGACCTCAATGACGACCTCCGTCGTCTGCACAGCGGTCGTCACGTCAGAGGCCCAGCGCGCTGAAGGCGACCGAGAACAGCGCGTCGGCCACGACCACGAGGAAGATAGCCTGCACGACGCTGCGCGTGGTCTGGCGGCCGACGCTGTCGGCGCCGCCCCGGGTGCGAAAGCCCTGGAAGCAGCCGACCACCGCGACAATGCAGGCAAAAACGGGCGCCTTACCGATGCCAACCAGAAAGGAGGTCATGCTGATGGCCTTGACGAACCGGTCCAGAAACTCGCCGAAGCCGACGCCGAGCTGGGCGCGAGCCATGATCATGCCGCCATAGACGCCGAGTACGTCTGCGAAGACGGTCAGCAGCGGCAGCGCGATCACCAACGCGATGAGCTTGGGCAGCAACAGCAGATCCAGGGGTGCGATCCCGATGGTGCGCATGGCGTCGATCTCCTCGGTGACGGCCATCGTGCCGATCTGCGCGGCGTAAGCGGAGCCCGAGCGTCCGGCAACGATGATCGCGGTGATCAAGGGCGCGAATTCCCGCAGCATCGACAGCCCCACCAAATCGGCCACGAAAATATTGGCGCCGTATTGTCTGAGCTGGTCGGCGCCCTGATAGGCGACCACGATCCCCAGCAGGAAGGACAGCAATCCGACGATGGGTAGTGAATCGAATCCAGCGCTCCGAATGTTGTACAGGACCGGACGCCACCGGAAGCGCGACGGATGCGCGAGGTTGCCGACCAGCGCGACGGCACCCTCGCCGACGAATCCGAGCATCGCAGCCGCCTGCTCGAAGCCCGCCGCCGTGCTGGCGCCGAGTCGGTAGAGCCACGTCGACGACGGGCCGGCGACAGGTTCGGGCTTACCGGCGCGTTCCGCGAGATGCTGCGCCACGACGTCGAACAGTCTAGCCAAATCCGGACGCAAACCCTGTAGCGTCACCTTCTGGCCGTCGGCGCGCAGCCGCAGCAGCAGCGCCTGGAGCAGCCACGCGCCGGCCGTGTCCAGCGCCTCGACATGGGCGCCATCGGCAATCGCGTCCGTTCCCGAAGCGACTTGCACTGATTCCAAGCGGTGTGCCAGGCTGCCGATGCCGCGCGCCGTCCAGGATCCGGACAACCGGATCTCCGCCGGGCTGGGCTGATCGACTGCAGCGGGCTCAAAGGGAATCGGTTTCATGGCTATCCGGCAAGCTAAAGCAAATGCCTTGTCGGGTATGTACGCTGGCGCACAGAGCCTCAGCAACGGAAGGAGTCACCATGTGCTGCCGCGTGCGCATACCCCGCGTTCCCGTAAGTCTTACCATTGGCCCCTTTAGAGAAGATCGACATGCGCCCACGTCACCTGGAACGACACCGGACCGAACACATCGGTTGGCTCCGCGCCGCGGTGCTGGGCGCGAACGATGGGATCGTGTCGACCGCGAGCCTGGTACTGGGCGTGGCCGCTGCCCATGCGACGCACGGCAATGTGCTCCTCACCGGTGTTGCCGGTCTGGTTGCCGGAGCGATGTCGATGGCCGCCGGCGAGTATGTGTCCGTCCACTCGCAGGCCGATACCGAACAGGCCGACATCGAGCGCGAACGGCAGGAACTCGCGACGAACCATGACGACGAGCGCAAGGAACTGGCCGCGCTCTACGTCAGCCGCGGTCTTTCCCCGGCACTGGCGAAGAAGGTCGCCAGCCAACTGATGGCGCACGACGGGCTGGGGGCGCATGTGCGCGATGAACTCGGGATCTCGGATGCCTTGAGTGCGCGGCCGATTCAGGCCGCTTTGGCTTCGGCCGCCAGCTTTGCGATCGGTGCGGCCCTGCCGCTGCTGGTCACGCTGTACTCCCCTGAATCGGGTCTGATTCCCTGGGTCTCCGGTACTTCGCTGGGTTTCCTCGCGCTGTTGGGCGGGGTAGCCGCACGGGCTGGTGGCGCACCGGTTATGGTTGCAGCCATGCGCGTCACCTTCTGGGGTGCGCTCGCGATGGGCTTGACGGCCACGGTGGGGGCCCTGTTCGGAGCTGCAGTGTGAGCAAACCAGGCGACGACCCGCAGACGGATGGAGAGCTTGCGCATCTGCCCACGGAACCGGTCGACCAGCTGACACAAGCCTTCGTTCGCTTCCTCGGCATCGAGGCGGCCGCCGGCGCCATTTTGCTGCTGTTCACCGTGGCTGCCGTTGTCCTTTCCAACTCCCCATGGGCCGGCGCATTTTCGGACCTTTGGGAGATACCGATCGGACTCCAGATCGGTTCGATGGAGTACGCCCGGTCGCTGAGAGAGTGGATCAACGACGGCCTGATGACGCTGTTCTTTTTCCTGGTCGCATTGGAACTCAAACGGGAACTGATCCTAGGCGAGCTGAACCACCCGCGCATGGCCGCGCTATCCATTGCGGGTGCCATCGGCGGCATGCTGGTGCCGGCAGGACTGTATCTGTTGCTGCAGAACGGTCAGCCCGGAGCAAGCGGCTGGGGCACGGTCATGGCAACCGACACGGCCTTCGTCATCGGCTGTCTGGCGCTCCTCGGGTCGCGCATTCCCCCGAGCCTGCGGGTATTCCTCCTCTCCTTGGCGATCGTTGACGACATCGGCGCGATCCTCGTCGTGGCCATCGGTTACAGCCGCTACGTCGATTGGGGCGCACTCGGCCTAGCTGGGCTGGGTCTCGCTGTCGTGCGCGGAATGGGGCTGCTCGGCATCCGCAGCTTTGCCATCTACTGCATCGCCGGCGGACTGATCTGGCTGGCTTTCGATGCCTCGGGAATCCACCCAACAATCGTCGGCGTCATACTCGGCCTGATGACGCCGGCACGGCGATGGGTCAGCGATCAGCGTCTCCACGCCATCCTGGATCAGGTCGTCGCCTACCCGGCCAGCAGCGAGGGGAGTGGGGCTACCAAGGATCGGGACACCTTGCAGGTCGCGGAAATCGCCGCGCGCGAAACATTGTCCCCGATCGAGCGCCTGGAGATGGCGCTCCATCCTTGGGTGGGTTTTGCCATCATGCCGTTGTTTGCGTTCGCCAACGCCGGGGTCACTCTAACCCTGCGCGACTTGGCCAACTCGGTCACCGTAGCCGTGTTTGTCGGATTCGCGCTCGGCAAACCCCTGGGCGTTCTGGGCTTCAGTTGGCTGGCCGTGCGGTCCGGAATCGCGATCCTCCCTCCCGCTCTGGGCTGGAGGTTGCTGGCGGGGGGAAGCCTGCTGGCCGGGATCGGCTTCACGATGGCCTTGTTCATCGTCAATCTGGCGTTCAGCGGAGATCTGATCGAAAGCGCCAAGTTGGGAATTTTCTTGGCGTCAGGCGTTTCGGCATTGGCGGGCCTGGCGCTGCTGGCCTTGGTATTGCCGCGCCAGTAAGGCGCGCCGTCGCACGGCTGCCACGATAGGATCCGTGGGGCTGAGCTAGTAGCCATTCCAACGTGCGGGGCATGACGCGCCTGGTCCGCGCGGCCGGCACAAACCGTCCCGGACCGCTGCAGAGTGTTCAACAAGCCAGCCAGACGGGGCTTCAGTGGTCCGACAGTGACACCCATTGCTGGGCTCGGCGACAGGTCCGAATGGTTCGACACGCATCGGGGATCACCATGAAGCGACCGCTGATTGACCGGCTGACTTGGATTCGCTTTGCCGGAGTCGTCAAAGCGCTGTTGTCCTCGGAGATTGGCGGCAGGGCGAGCACGCTGATTATCTTGCTGATCCTCTTGCTGCTTGGCATCAACGGCCTGAATGTCTTGAACAGCTATGTCGGCCGCGACTTCATGACTGCCATCGCCAACCGCGACATGGTCGGGTTCGTTTGGCAGGCAAAGATTTACGTCGGTGTGTTCGCGGCATCCGCGGTCGTCTCGGTCTGCGCCCGCTTCATCGAGGAGCGTCTCGCATTGCTGTGGAGAAAGTGGCAAACCGGCCAACTCGTCACCCTTTATCTCGCCAATCGGACCTATTACCGAACAAAGGTGCTCGGGCAAGTGGACAACCTCGACGAGCGCATGACCGAAGACGTCCGGGCCCTGACAACCACGACACTGTCCTTCAGCATCATGGTGCTCAATGGGATTATCACGGTCGTGGCTTTTTCGAAGGTCCTGTGGTCGATCAACCCGACACTATTCATCGTGGCCGCCGGCTATGCATTGTGCGGCACGTTGCTGACCATCATCCTGGGTCACCGGCTCGGCGATCTGGACTCTCGCCAATCGGACAAGGAAGCCGACTTCCGCGCCGCTCTGATTCATGTTCGGGAGAATGCAGAGTCGATCGCCATGTCGCACCACGAGGGGCGGCTCAAGAGCCGATTGCTGCGCCAGATCGCGGACCTGGCGGAAAATTTCCGGCAGATCGTCGCCGTGAACCGGAACCTCGGGTTTTTCAGCGCCGGCTACAACTACCTGCTCCAGATCGTTCCGGCATTGGTCGTAGCGCCGATGTTCATACGGGGCGAGATCGAGTTCGGTGTGATCACGCAGTCGACGATCGCCTTCGCGCAACTGGTCGGAGCCTTTTCGCTGATCGTCACCCAGTTCCAGTCCATTTCCTCTTTCGGGGCCGTGGTATCCCGGCTAAGCGCGTTGTGGGAAGTAGCCGGCTTTGAACACAAGCCATCGGCCGAGCGCTCGGAAATCAAAGTCGAGGAGCAAGCCGGGGCCGTCACTTACGAAGGGCTGACACTGCGGTCGCCGGAAAACGGCCACCCCTTGATCAAGACCCTGTCCTTGTCGATCCCTTTCGGGACCCGGGTACTGATCTCGGGAGCCGACGAAGCCGCCAGAGTCGCGCTTTTCAAAGCCAGCGCCGGACTCTGGCAGCGCGGCGAGGGGCGCATTCTGCTTCCTGAACCGGATCAGATCTTTTTTTTGCCCGAGCGGCCTTATCTGCCTCAAGGCACGCTGCGTCAAGTCCTGGTGCGGACCGGTGCGGAGAGTCTGTTTTCTGATGATCAGCTCCTGCTGACGCTGCGCCTGCTGGAGGTCGAGGACGTCGTGGAGCGGGTTGGGGGGCTGGACGTCGAGCAGCAGGACTGGGCCGAGATCCTTTCGCTGGGGGAACAACAACACCTCGCTTTCGCTCGCTTGATGCTTGCGGCCCCGCAATTCGCTTTCCTGGACCGACCCACGACGACCTTGAGCCCCGATCAGGTCGGCCGCATCCTGAAGTTGCTTAGTCAGCACTCGATAAGCTATGTCACGGCCGGGGACGACGTCGAGAACCTTGATTGCTACGATGCCATGCTCCAACTCACGCCAGGAGGTGGGTGGGTTTGGAAACTGCTCCATGTGAATCAGGATATCGACGCGGTACTCGATCTCAGTGGCACCCCACCAGGGGACTGACGCTCCTTCCCGCGGGGCCCATTGGCCCCAAAGACCGCATTCGCCGTCGACGCAGCGGCGTTCATCGTGACACCGTTGTGTCACTGAGCGGCTTTCACGCTGCTGCCCCGGAGGGCTCCTGCACCTCGTCGGTCCAGACCCGGAAAGAGGACAGGGTGTTCGGGCCGAAGGTATGGGCGATGGGAACATCAGCGGCATCGCGGCCCCGCGCTATGAGCACCCGGCCAATCCGTGGCACGTTATTGCGAGCGTCGAAGGTGTACCAGTTGCCGCCCAGGTAGGCCTCGAACCAGCCGGCGAAGTCCATCGGACCGTGGGGTGGCGGTATCCCGATGTCACTCAGATACCCCGTACAGTAGCGGGCGGGAATGTTCATGCAGCGGCAGAACGCGATGGCGAGGTGCGCGTAGTCACGACAGACGCCAACGCCTTCGGCGAGCGTCTCACCGGCCGTTCTCGTCGCGCGGGCGTGTTCATACCCAAACGTGACATGGCGATGGACGTAATCGCAGATGGCCTGGACACGTCCCCATCCCGTCGGCGTGTTGCCGAAGAGATCCCAGGCCGTCTGCGAGAGCCGATCGGTATCGCAATAACGGCTGCCCAGCAGAAACACGAGGGTCTCTTCGGGCAAATCCTCCACAGAGTGCTGTGGAGCCGAGGGTACAACGCGATCGGCCATGCCGGTATCGTTCACCACCCCATCGGCCGTAAGCCGGAGCCGGCCCGCCGGCGCAACGAGCCGCGTGCACCAGTTGCCGTAGGCATCGCGATACGCGGTGATGGGTAGGGACGGGGTCGTGATCAGATGATCGGGAACAACGATATCGGAGATGCGCGTAAAGTGAATGCTCAACGTCAATATCATCGGCGTCGGTTGGGGGCAGTCGTAGATGAGTTCGTAGCCGACCCGGATTTTCATGGTGACTCCTCGAGAGTGTGGCGATGAATTGCGCGGGGTTCTCCCCCTGCAGCGTGAAAGGCACGGTGTTTCCGACCAAAATCCTGCAACCCGGGGCTCCTAACGCGGACTCTGCGGAGCGCTTGCCCGCAGATCGCGGACTTCCGCTTCGAGCGCCTGGACACGGTCCAGCAGCGTGACGACCAGAGACAGGCCGTCGGGCTCGCGGGCAATGTCCTTGCGCAGCCGTCGCGCCATCCGCACGGTGATGCTGTGGTCCACCCCGAAGACCCATTGCGCAGCCTCCGGATCAATCGGCACCAGCACGCCCTGGTCTACCCACTGGCGCAGCTCCGCTTCGGGCAGGCTCGACAGTTCAGCCAGTTCGGCCAGGGAAAATCGGTAGCGCTTGCGCTGCCAAAGCCGTGTCGTTGGTTCGATTTCCATTGCTGCATTCCGGTTTGGGTGGGGTGCCCCATCAGGCATTACGAACTGTGTATGTCACCGATCGCCGATGACGGGTGATCTGGCGATGGGCATAATCGCCCGGACCGATGTCATTTCTGATGCCGATATCTCAATGACGCCGTGTCGCGTGGCAGGGCGGACCGTCGATCGCCTGTTGCCGTGGCCTTATGCCTGGAGAGATACCGATGCGCCACCTGCAGATCAAGCACGTGACGTCCTACCAGTTCGCTGACAGCGTGACGCTGCTCCCGCACCGGTTGCTGTTGCGCCCCCGCGAGGGGCACGACATCCGCATCGAGTCGACCCATCTCACGATCACACCGGCCCATCAATTGCAGTGGCAACGCGACGTCTACGACAACGCAGTAGCTCTGGTGACCTTCAAGGAGCCGTGCCGCCGACTCGTGATCGACAGCCGCCTGGTCCTGCAGCATTACGACGACCGGCCGCTCGATTTTCTGGTGGCGGATTCGGCCGTATCGTTTCCATTTCAATACGATGCCGCCGAACGCATCGAACTGGATCCTTACCTGCTGCCGATCTACACACAGGATACGGGCCTCCTGAACACCTGGTTGCAGCAATTCTGGTATTCCGGCCAGATCGTCGAAACCTATCTCCTGCTGGACTGGATCAACAAAGCGATTGCGACCGGATTCACCTATCAGCAACGCGAGGAGCCCGGGGTCCAGACGCCGGCGACGACCCTGGCCAGGCGCACCGGTTCCTGCCGCGACTTCGCGACCTTGTTCATCGAAGCCTGCCGCGGGCTGGGTCTGGCCGCGCGCTTTGTCAGCGGCTACCTTTATTCCCCCACCCTCATGGCAGGTCAGGGCGCAACCCATGCCTGGTCTGAAGTCTACCTGCCCGGCGCCGGATGGAAAGGCTTCGACCCGACCTGCGGCCAAGTGGTCGGTAACGATCATATCGCCGTAGCCGTGAGCCGACATCCCGAATCGGTGCCACCCGTCGCCGGTTCGTTTCTGGCAGCCAGCCCCCAGTCGCCGGTCATGCGCGTGGTGGTCGAGGTGATCGAGCTTTCCGCGTAGGCCTGATCTGGCCTCCCGTTCCCCGTGGCTTGCGCCGGTCGACACGGAAACCGCTGAAGCGGCCATAGCTCTCGTGCCTCACTTCACTCCGCTCGGGGGAGCGGGCGCCGTCGAGGAATTCGCTTCGCTGCCGGCACCGCACCCCAGGATACGCGCATAGGTTTCCTCCCCGGCGCGATAACAGCTGCACGAAGCGGCCTCCAGCGCAGCACGGTCGAGTATGGTCATCTCACCGCGGTGGTAGCTGATCAGCTTCCGCTGCTGCAACGAACTGGCCGCCTTGGTGATTCCGACGCGCCGCACACCGAGTATGTAGGCGAGGAACAAGTGAGTGACGTGAAACGAATCCGAGTGCGCCCGGTCCTGGGTCATCAATAACCAGCGGGCGAGCCGCTTTTCCACCACATGAAAGCGGGTGCAGGCCGCCGTCTGCGCGAGTTGGCTCATCGAGACATAGAGATAGCGCTTCAACTCCCGTTGCAGCGCCGGACTCTCCTCGAGTTGGTGGATGAAGGACGGCGCCGCAATGCGCAGTGCCGGCCCTCCCCCCTGGACGAGCGCATGGAATGGCGCGGTGTCGACTTCCAGCATCAGGGTAATACCGAGCATGCCTTCGTTCCCGATCAGGCCGACTTCCAACGCCGCGTGACCCTCGACAGGCGTCAACAGGGAAATTAAGCTTTCGGTCGGGAAATAGACGTGCGGCACGCGTTCTCCGGCGCGGTAGATGACGTCGGCGAGAATGAGCTCGACTTCCTCACAGTCGGCGAGCAACCGCTCACTATCCTCGCGTGGCAGCGCGGCCAGCAGGCGGTTGGTGGCGGGGACCGCTTGGTTCAAGGGCACTGGCGCTCTCCTCCGATGTGCGGGGAAACCTGAGCGTCAAAACTACCCTGAAGGGTTATTGCGGTCTGTACGCTGGCGCACGCACGGCCTTTCGACCGCATCCATCCGGAATCGAGGTTTGACCAGGGCACCATGACCACGGCGCTCCAGCGAAACACATCGGAGCATGTGGCGCGAGCTCTGCGGTCCGCAGAGCCGGCCCCGGGGTTCGAGTGCAGGGAGGCTGGGATGAACGCAACCGGCCCTTCCGGCATGCCGACGGGCAATGTTGGCGCTGCACGATCCATTCGCCAAATGGATGTACGGCTTGTTTCACGAGTACATCGCGGCAGCCTGTCGGTTGCCGGCTAACCGGCCAAGGGGCGGGTGCAGAAGACGATCGAATTCCGTCTTGACCACGGGATAGCACTCGCAGACCCGCGCCTCCAGTCCTGAGCGGTCCATCACCGTGATATGACCTCGGTGGTATTCGATCAGTCCTGCGCGCTGCAGTTTCCCGGCGGCCTCGGTGACCCCTTCCCGGCGTACGCCCAGCAGATTGGCGATCAGTTCCTGCGTCATGTTCAACTCGTTGCTGGCCAACCGATCGAGACTCAGCAGCAGGCACCGACACAGTTGCTGGTCCAGCGAGTGATGCCGATTGCACACCGCCGTCTGAGCGATCTGCGTAATCAATGCCAGGGCGTACCGCAGCAGCAGATGCTGCAGTGCCTCGCAGCGATCGAATTCCTGCTGCAACATTGACCGCGGCAGCCGATAGGCGTGACCCGCGCTTTGCACGACGCCACGATTCGGCATGGTTCGACCGCCCATGACGAGAGCGATGCCGAGGAGGCCCTCGTTGCCGACCATGGCGACCTCGGTCGATGCACCCTTCTCGTCACAATAGAGCACGGACACGATGCAGTCCGTCGGGAAATACCCATGACGCAACTCGTGCCCAGACTCGTAAAGAATGTCGCCGAGGGGCATCTCAACCCATTCCAGATACGGCAGAAGACGCCCGTAATCGGCTGCGGGCAACAAGGCGAGGAGATGATTTTGCCGCGGGCTGCCACGATCGGTCATGAGCGGCATGGCTAAGCGTCTCGTCGGCATAGGGAACTCCACGGATCAGCCCTTGATGTCAGCCGAAAGGCCATGGGTGCGCTCACCAAGCCCGGCGTGGTTCCGAACGGCGATGACGAAACGCGGTGGCGCTGCACCTTCTCGAGTTTCGCCGCTCGCATCCTGAACACCCCGTGGCGTGATGGGAGAAGAAACTCAGCGGCACTTCGGTGACGCTATTCTTTGGTCACTGCGGCAGGGGCGCAATCCGTAGGGCTACCTAGGGAAACCGCGGCAGATTCGGCTCCATCCTCGGAGTCCAGCTGTCGCGGAATCCCGCGCGGCAAGCGATCGCAGCAGTTAAACCACCGCCTCGCGGACAGCGAGTCCGGTTGGGTGCGCGATCAAAAGCTCACGCCGGCGGCGGGGGGCAGAAGGCGGTCGAACTCGGCCTTGACCACTTGATAGCATTCGCAAACGCGCGCTTCCAGACCTTCGCGATTCAGCACCTTGATGTGGCCGCGCCGATACTCGATCAGCCCGGCGCGCTGCAGCTTCCCGGCGGCCTCGGTGACGCCCTCGCGGCGGACGCCGAGCATGTTCGCGATCAATTCCTGCGTCATGACCAACTCGTCCCCGGACAAGCGGTCGAGGCTGAGCAGCAGCCAGCGACAGAGCTGCTGATCCAGGGAATGATGCCGATTGCAGACGGCGGTCTGCGCCATCTGTGTGATCAAGGCCTGCGTGTAACGCAGCAGCAGATGCAGCAAAACCCCGTAGCGGTCGAACTCCTGCTGCATGATGGTCCCCCGCAACCGATAGGCATGACCGGCGCTCTGCACGACGGCGCGATTCGGCATGGTGCCGCCGCCCATGAAGAGCGCGACGCCGATGATGCCCTCGTTACCGACCACGGCGATTTCAGCCGATGCACCGTTCTCCATCACATAGAGCAGTGACACGATGCAGGTGGTCGGGAAATACACATGGCGTAACTCGCCGCCGGACTCGTATAGCACGTCGCCGAGCGGCATCGCGACCCGTTCCAGATGAGGCAGCAGCCGCTCGTACTCGTCGGTGGGCAGGACATTCAGCAGGTGGTTTTGGCGCGGACTGGGTTGGGCATTCATGAGCGAGCGTCTCCTCTTGCCGCCGGACCGAACGCGGGATGAACAGGGCCTGGACCGGTGTCCGAGCTTAGCACAGAGGTCCGTCATGGGTGCGGCACCGCACCAAGCGCTCTACTCGTCCGCCGCGCGAGCCGTCGCCGGAGTGTTATCAGACCCCCAGGCACGCGCCATCCGAACGCGACGGCAACCCTGTGTGCGTTACCGTACAGACCCCGCCACCCCTTCCGCCTAGGCTGTTTTCTCATTCAGGCAAGGGCTTCGAGCGCGCCGCGGCATCGCAAAAAGCCCACTTGCGGCTTTCCTGTTGCAGGCTCGGAACCATCCCAACATGATCAGGCGGCGAGACAGAAGACGGTACGCGAGAGTCGACCACCCCGGGGGGGATGAAGAGCCGATCCGTTTCGAGTTGTTCAGCAACGAACGCCTGGAACAACATGCCGTTAGTCTGGCGCAAGCACAGAAAATCAGCCACCAGAGGCAAGGACTCAAGCTGATGCCCCGGGTGCGGGAAAACTCGCGGGTATTGCTCGAAGCTTACAAGGCCGTCGCCCTGGCCGTCGGTCGGCAACAGGCCATCACGCCGGCGGCGGAATGGCTGCTCGATAACTTCCACGTCATCGAAGAGCAGGTTAGCGACATCCACGTCGACCTGCCCGAAAGCTATTACCGGGAGTTACCCAAGCTGGCCGAAGGCATGCTCGCCGGCTATCCCCGTGTCTATGGCATCGCGTGGGCTTTGGTCGCCCACACCGACAGCCGCTTCGCGCCGGATCTGCTGACGCTGTTCGTGCACGCGTATCAAGGCGTCGACCCCCTGACGCTGGGGGAGCTCTGGGCGATACCGATCACGCTGCGCGTCTTGTTGGTCGAGAACCTCCGCCGGCTGGCCGTCCGCATCATGCGTTCGCAGAACGGGCGTCGACTCGCCGACGAGTTCGTCGACCGGATCGAACAGCTTACCGTTCAAAGCGACACCCCCGACCCTAGCCTGCCCCCCGCGGTTCTACCCCCGATTCCGCTGCGTCAGGCCTATGCGGTCCAAATTCTGCAGCGTCTGCACGACCCGCACCCGGGCGCCGCGCTGTCCCTTGATGTCCTCAACGACTGGCTGAACGAGCAGGGCGTCAGCCTCGATGAAATCGTGCATCGGGAGCATGCCGACCAGGTCGCCGACAACCTGACGGTCCGCAACATCATCACCAGCATGCGGGCCATTTCCGCCTTCGAGTGGCCTCAGTTCGTCGAGGATGCCAGTCTGGTAGACGCGTGCCTGCGCGCTCATGAGGGCTACGCCGCCATGGACTTCCTGACCCGCGACCGTTATCGCCACGCGGTCGAGGACCTCGCCAAGCGTTCTCCCCATACGGAGGTGGATATCGCATGCCGAGTGATCGCCAAGGTGCGTTGCGTCGGCGAGAACTCCGTCGGCAACACGCGGGAGCAGGAGCCGGGCTACCACTTGATCGGTGCCGGGCGGTGCGCGTTCGAAGAGGCCGTCGCGTATCGACCATCGCTGAAGCAGCGGCTGCTCCGCGTCTACGTGACGCATGCGGCGCCCGCCTATCTGGGCACACTGGCTATGCTGACCCTGTTGTTGCTGGCCCTTCCGGTCAGTGCCGCTCTCGCCGCCGGAGTCTCCGGCTTTCCGTTGTTGCTGCTCGGGTTGTTCAGCCTGTTACCCGCGTCCGATATCGCCGTCGGCCTGGTCAACCGGGCGATCATTGCGGCCCTGCCGCCGCGCCACCTGCCCCGTCTCGAGTTGAAGAACGGTGTGCCCCAGACGCTCAGCACTTTCGTCGTCGTGCCGACGCTGTTCACCAGTGAAGCCGGGGTCAAAGAGCAGGTGGAACAGTTGGAGATTCGCTATCTCGCCAATGCCGGCGGCCATGTGCGCTTCGCCCTGCTGTCGGATTGGGCGGATGCCCCGCAAGAAGCCATGCCGAACGACGAAGCATTATTGAACCTGGCCTGCACGGCCGTGGCCGCGCTCAACGCGAAGTACGCCGGCGGACAGCGCTTTTTCGTGTTCCACCGCCGGCGCCTATGGAATCCCGGCGAGGGCAAGTGGATGGGCTGGGAACGCAAACGCGGCAAGCTGCATGAGTTCAACCGTCTGTTGCGTGGTGCCGCCGACACCTCCTTTCTGCCGCTGGACGGCGAACCCGCCACCGCGCCGCCCGGCGTCTGCTATGTCATCACGCTGGACGCCGACACGAAGTTGCCCATCGGTGCGGTATCGCATCTGGTCGGCGTGGCGGCCCATCCCCTGAACCAGCCGGTCTTCGACGCCCGCACTCGGCGTGTCGTCGATGGCTACGGGATTCTCCAGCCCCGCGTGACGCCGACGCTGCCGGAGCGACGGGAACGCTCGTTGTTTCACCGGCTCTTTGCCGGCGCATCCGGGACCGACGCCTATGCCAGCGCCGTCTCCGAGTTGTATCAGGATCTGTTCGCGCTCGGCACTTATGCGGGCAAGGGTTTGTATCACGTCGACGCCTTCGAGGCGGCCCTCGCCGGACGTGTGCCGGAAAACACCCAGCTCAGTCACGATTTGTTCGAAAGCGTCTACGCCCGCTGCGCGCTGGTCAGCGACATCGAATTCTTCGAGGAATTCCCTTCCCACACCGAGGTCGCTGCGTCACGCGAACACCGCTGGGTGCGGGGCGACTGGCAACTCCTCCCCTGGATCTTCGGCTTGCGGGGCAAGGGCATGCCGATGCTCGGACGCTGGAAGATGATCGATAATCTGCGCCGCTCCCTATCGGCGCCCGGCGCTTTCTGCACCCTGGTCGCGACCTGGGCCATCCCCAACGCACCGCAGGGTGTTCTGATCGGATTCGTGCTGACGGCCCTGGCCCTGCCCGCGATCCTGGCCGTCATGGGCGGGTTCACGGCACCCCGCCGCGGCATCCTGCTGGCGACGCATGTGCGGGCGGCCGGCGAGAACGTACTCTGGGCCGTGGGCAACAGCGCGGTGGCGCTGACCCTGCTCGCCCAACACGCCTGGCGGATGATGGATGCCATCGCCCGGACGCTGGTCCGGCTGTTTATCACCCGGCGCCAGCTGTTGAAGTGGGTCACCGCACTGGAAGCCAAGGCGGCGTCGGGTTACGCCATCCGTAACCTGATCCGCCCGTTGGGCAGTTCATCGACGATCGTCGTCTGCGCCGGCGCGCTGGTGCTGCTGTTCAATCCGGCTGGCCTCAAAGGCGCGGCCCCGTTCCTGCTGCTGTGGTGGCTGGCGCCGGTCATTGCCCGCGCACTGAGCCTCCCGCCGCGACTCGACCGGGCCGAAACCCTGTTACCCCAGGACTCCGCGCAGCTGCGCCTGATCGGACGGCGCATCTGGCGTTATTTCACCTGTTTCGTGACGGCCGAGGAAAACCATCTGCCGCCGGACAACTTTCAGGAAGACCCCCAACCCGTTATCGCCCATCGCAGCTCCCCCACCAATTTCGGCCTCTATCTGCTGTCCGTCGTGGCGGCCCGGGATTTCGGGTGGCTCGGCTTGATGGACGCCGTCGACCGGCTAGAAGCGACGCTGAGAACCCTGCACACGCTGCCGCGTCTCCATGGCCATTTCTACAACTGGTATGACACGCGCGATCTGCATATGCTGGAACCGCGCTATGTGTCGACCGTGGATAGCGGGAACCTGGCCGGGCATCTGTTGGCTTTGTCTCAAGCCTGCCGTGAAGCACTGAAGCGACCGCTGGCGTTCCCGAACGCACTGACCGGTCTCGCGGATACCCATAGCCTGCTGATGGCCGCGCTCGATCGAGTCAATGATGACCGGCGCACGCTCACGGTGACCCGCAAAGAGCTGAGCCAACAAGCCGTTATGCTCGCGGGGCTGTTGGGAAGCGTTCCGGTTGACCCGGCCGGGTGGAGTCAGCTGTGGGGCCGCTTGACGGCCTGCGCCGACACGCTGCTCGATTTGGCGCGCGCCCATGCCGCTGAACGCGGCGACGACGGCGACAGCGAAGTGCTGGCCTGGACGGAGGCCCTGCGCGACGACCTCCGCTCCCACGTGCGCGATGTGGACACCCTGGTGCCCTGGATCCATTTTGCCGACCGTCTCCACGCTCAGCTCGCAGCGGACGGCGAGACACCGCTCCCCGGCCCATGGCGGCAAGCGCTTTCCCTGGACACGTGCCTCACCGACCTGCCGCGCGCTTGCGCGCTGGCCGTAAGCCAGGTCGACGCTGCGCCCGAACGGCTGGCACTGGCACCGGGCGATCAAGCACCGGCAACGATCCTGGAGCGCTCCGGCGAGCAGGCCGAAGCGCTCGCCTGCCGGCTGGAGTTGCTGGCAACGCAGCTGGACGAACTGTTCCACGCGATGGACTTCCGCTTTCTCTACGACGCGGAGCGCCACATGTTTGCGCTCGGCTATCGGGTGACGGAAGGCGACCTCGATCCGAGCTATTACGATTTGCTCGCGTCCGAGGCACGCCTCACCAGTTTCATCGCGATCGCGAAGCGCGATGTCCCCAGCACGCACTGGTTTCACCTGGGCCGACGCGTGACACGCGCCGCCCGCGGCACGGTCCTGCTGTCGTGGTCGGGATCGATGTTCGAATACCTGATGCCGTCGCTGGTGACCTTTACCCCGCGCTACAGCCTGCTGGATCAGACCTGCCGCCTCGTGGTGAAGCGACAGATCGAATACGGCGCAAAGCGCGGCGTCCCCTGGGGCATTTCCGAGTCGGCCTTCAATGTCCGCGATCTCGCCTTCACCTATCAGTACGCCGCGTTCGGCGTGCCGGGCCTGGGGATGAAACGAGGACTTGGCGACGACCTGGTGATCGCCCCGTACGCGACGGCGCTGGCCGCCATGTACCTGCCGCATGCCGCCGTCGCGAACTTCGCGCGGCTTGAAAAGGAGGGGGCCCTGGGGCGCTACGGCTTCTACGAAGCCCTCGATTTCACACCGATCCGGCTGGCTGAGGGGCTGCGCGTCGGCATCGTTCGCTGCTACATGTCACACCATCAGGGCATGTCCCTAGTCGCCTTCGCGAATGTGGTGCATGACGGTGCGATGCGCCATCGCTTCCATCACGTGCCGCTGATCCAGGCGGTCGATCTGTTGCTGCAGGAGCGCATTCCGCGCGGCGCGGAAACGAGCAGCATGCCTTACCTCGACCTGCTGTCCGACGTCAAGGAATCGGCCCAGCCGCCGATTCGGCGGGCACCCTCGCCCACCTCTACCGTTCCCTCCGCGCATCTATTGTCCAATGGCCGTTACGCCGTGATGATCACGGCCGCAGGGTCGGGCTACAGCGCCTGGCAGAATCTGGCCGTCACGCGTTGGCGCGAAGATACGACGCGGGATGGCTGGGGCAGCTTCATCTATCTGCGCGATATCGCCAGCGGTCAGGTCTGGTCAGCCGGGTATCAGCCCACAGCCGCATTGCCGGAACACTACCACGTCAGCTTTGCCGAAGACCGCGCCCGCATCACTCGCACGGACGGCACCCTGGTCAGTACACTCGAGATCGTCGTGTCGCCCGAGGACGATGCCGAAGTGCGGCGCCTGAGCCTGCTGAACACCGGAACCGGCGAGCGGGAAATCGAGATCACCTCGTACGCGGAGGTCGTGCTGGCACCCCTGACCGCCGACATCGCGCATCCGGCTTTTTCTAATCTGTTTATCCGGACCGAATATCTGCCCCGTTCGCGCGCGCTACTGGCGCGCCGGCAGCCGCGCACGTCCGCCGACCCGACGCTCTGGGCAGCCCATGTGATCGCCGGCCGCCGCACCGGCGACGGGCTCGAATATGAAACGGACCGGGCGCGTTTCATCGGGCGCGGACAGACGCTGCGGGAACCGATTGCGGTCATCGACGGCCGCCCGTTGACGAACACCGTCGGCGCCGTTCTCGATCCGATCTTCAGCTTGCGCACCCGGGTTCGCATTGCCCCGGGCGCGACGGCGCACATGACGTTCACGACCCTGGTCGCCGAGTCACGGGAGGCAGCGGAGGATCTCGCGGACAAGTACCACAACGTGGCTGCCTTCGACCGCGTGTCGGCCCTGGCGTGGACGCACGCCCATGTGCAACTGCACCATCTGCGCACCAAACCCGACGAGGCTCATCTATTTCAGGATCTGGCCAACCGCCTGATCTATGCCGACCCCTCGCTACGACCATCCAGCCGGGCGATGCAACTAAATACCCTGAACGTCACCGGATTGTGGCGGCATGGCATTTCCGGCGATCTTCCGATCGTGTTACTGCGAGTCTCCGGACCGGAGGACCGGACCATCGTCGACCAGCTGATGCGCGCCCACGAGTACTGGCGCATGAAGGGTCTCGCCGTCGACCTGTTGGTCCTGAACGAAAGGGAGCTGTCCTACGCCCAGGAACTCCAGACCCTGCTGGAAGGCATGATCCGGGAAAGCCAGGCGTTGTCGGGCCACCCGGCGCATGCCGCGCACGGCAGCGTGTTCGTGCTGCGGGTCGATCAGCTGGCAGACGAAGAACGGCTGCTGCTCCAGACGGCGGCGCGCGCGGTGCTCGTCAGCAGTCGGGGCACGCTGGCCGAACAGTTGTTGCGACACCCGAGGCCCGCCGCGGCATTCGTTCCGCCCAAGCCGGTCGCGGTCGCCGACACCGACACCGCGGCCCTGGTGGCGCCACCGCTGGAGTTCTTCAACGGGCTCGGCGGATTCGCCGACGACGGTCGCGAATACGTGATCGTGCTGGACAAGGGGCAATGGACTCCGGCCCCGTGGATCAATGTGATCGCCAATGCCGATTTCGGCTTCACGGTCTCCGAACTGGGCAGCGGCTGCACCTGGTGCGGCAACAGCCGCGAGAACCAGCTGACACCCTGGTCCAATGACCCGGTCAGCGATCCGCCCGGGGAAGCCTTCTATTTGCGCGATGACGAAACCCACGCATTGTGGAGTCCGACCGCTCTGCCGATCCGGGTCGACAATGCGAGCTATGTGATTCGCCATGGTCAGGGCTACACCCGTTTCGAGCATGCGTCCCACGGTATCCACAGCGAGCTGTTGCAATTCGTCAGTCCGGACGATCCGGTCAAGATCTCATCCCTGACGCTGACGAATACGTCCAGCCGAAGCCGCCGGCTGACCGTCGTCGCCTACGCAGAATGGGTGCTCGGCGCGTCGCGCAGCGTCACCGCATTTCACACCATCACCGAGCGGGACGCGGGCACTGGCGCCATGTTTGCCTACAACGCCCGAGACCGGGAATTCGGCCATCGTATCGCCTTTGCCGACCTCTCCGGGCTACAGACCGGCTGGACTGCCAATCGCGCGGAGTTCATCGGCCGCAATGGCAGCCTGCAGGCACCGGCCGGACTGTTGGGTTCCCATGTGTTGAAGCGGCGCGTCGGCGCCGGACTGGACCCGTGCGCGGCACTGGAGACGGTGATCGAACTCGAGCCCGGCGGCAGCGCGGAGGTCGTCTTTCTCCTCGGACAGGCGGAAGACCGCATGCAGGCGCGCGAGCTGATCGAGCGCTATCGCGCCACGGCGGTCGCGACGACGCTGGCCCAGGTGACGCAGTCCTGGGATAGTCTGCTGGCCAAGGTGCAGGTCAAGACCCCGGACCGGGCGCTCGACCTGATGTTGAACCGCTGGCTGCTGTACCAGACACTGAGTTGCCGCCTCTGGGCCCGGGCGGGCTTCTACCAGGTCGGTGGGGCCTTCGGGTTTCGCGATCAATTGCAGGACTGTCTGGCGTTGGCGGTCGCGCGGCCTGATCTCACCCGTGCTCACCTCCTTCGGGCCGCGGCGCGTCAGTTCGCCGAAGGCGATGTGCAGCATTGGTGGCATCCGCCCTCCGGGCGCGGGGTGCGTACCCATTTCTCCGATGACCGCATCTGGTTGCCTTACGCCGTGACTCACTACATCAAAGTGAGTGGCGATGCCGCCGTGCTCGACGAGACGGTGCCGTTCCTGGAAGGCCTGGCGCTCGACCCGGAGCAGGATGACGCCTATTTCGACCCCACTGTGTCGATGCAGTCCGCGACGCTGTTCGAGCATTGCGCGCGGGCCCTCGACCTGAGCCTGGGCACGGGTGGGCACGGTTTGCCGCTGATGGGCAGCGGCGACTGGAATGACGGCATGAACCGGGTCGGGTTTCAGGGGAAAGGCGAAAGCGTGTGGCTGGCTTGGTTTCTGCTGGCCACCTTGCCCGACTTCATCACGGTGGCCGAGGCCCGCGGAGAGAACGCGCGAGCGGCGCGATGGCGCCAACATACAAGCCAACTCAAGGCCGCGGTAGAGGCGGACGGATGGGACGGCGCCTGGTACCGGCGGGCTTATTTCGATGACGGCAGCCCGCTCGGTTCCGCTTCCAATGCCGAGTGCCGGATCGACTCCATCGCGCAGACCTGGGGCGTGATTTCCGGTGCAGCGAACCCGGAGCGCGCCCAGCGGGCCATGGACTCGCTCCGCGAATTCCTCGTGCGTTATGGCGACGCGCTGGTGCTGCTGTTTACCCCGCCCTTCGAACGCACCGAGCGGGACCCGGGCTACATCAAGAGCTATCCGCCGGGGATCCGCGAAAACGGAGGCCAGTACACCCATGCGGCCATCTGGTCCGTCATCGCCTACGCAATGCTCGGCGACGGGGATCAGGCGGCGGAGCTGCTCCGTATGCTGAATCCCATCAACCGCACGGCAACCCGGACCGGCATTTATGCCTACAAGGTGGAGCCCTACGTGCTGTCAGCGGACATCTATGCCGAGCCGCCACATGTCCGACGCGGCGGGTGGACCTGGTACACCGGCGCTTCGGGCTGGTTTCACCGGGCCGGACTGGAATGGGTCTTAGGGCTGCGGGTCCAGGCCGATACCCTGATCATCGATCCGTGCACTCCCAGAGCCTGGCCCGGTTACCGCATGGCCTATCGGCACGGAACGGCGCGCTATGAAATCACTGTCCGGAATCCGAATGGCGTGACGCGCGGCGTCAGCCGCATCGTGCTGGACGGAGAATCCCAGCCGATAGCGACCGGCATCACCTTACAAGACGACGGACGAACGCACGAAGTGCAGGTGGTGCTGGGCTAATGAAACAGAACATAAATTACGTGCAACCGCTCCGATCCGAGCCTATCCCTCAGGCCCCTGAGACGACGTGGTTGTCGACAGGGAAGATACGGGCAGGCGGCATCGTCTACGCCACTCATGTTATTAAGTTTTCTGGAGAAAAGTCATGGACCTAATTTCGCTCGTCATCACGCTCATCGTCATCGGTGTTCTGCTATGGCTGGTCAACCGCTATATCCCCATGGAGGGGCGCATCAAACAGATCCTGAACGCCGTGGTAATTATCGCGGTGGTGCTGTGGTTGCTGAATGTATTCGGAGTCCTGAGCGCAGTCCCAAGGGAGTTGCTATCCATAGTGATCGGCATCATCGTCGTCGGCATCCTGCTGTGGCTGGTCAATAGCTACATCCCGATGGAATCGCGCATGAAGCAGATCCTGAATATCGTGGTGATCATCGCGGTGGTGCTGTGGCTGCTGAGCGCCTTCGGTATTCTGAGTGGAATCCCCAGAATCCACGTCGGAAGCCCATAGCTTTTCAGCCTTATCCGTTATTCGACCTAGGTTTTTTGAGCGTCTCCCGAGCGTGTTCGATGGCGACATCGAATACCGCCTCGGGGGCACCATTTTCGCCAACGGATGGGCTCTTCTGGAGAAGAAACAATGCTCGAAACACTCGCCATCATCCTGGTTATTCTCTGGGTACTGGGGTTGGTCTCTTCCTATACCTTGGGAGGATTCATTCACATTCTATTGGTCATCGCGGTCGTCGTGATCATCCTTCGCGTCATTCAAGGCCGAAGAGTGCTGTAGCGGGCACGCCCGGCGCAAACGGGGTGCCACCTCCGGGAACTCCAACCAGGAAGCGTTTCCCCGGGCTTTCGAAAGAAAGTCTCGGGGACCTGCCCGACATTCCCGCACCTGACACGACGGGCATCGACCTACGGTCCCGGATCGATCAATCACCACACGAGTCAACATCATGAGGCTCTTCCGTGTTTTCGGTGATGCGCTCCGCTGGGTGATTGGTGCCATCGGCGATGAAATCAGCGGTGCTGCCACTGCGGCGGCCGATACCATCGAAACCATCCTGCGGTCGTTGTTTATCCGCTGCACCGCATGCTCCGCGAGCCTTGATGTCTGCTCGCCGTAGGGGGCCATGCCCGCGACCCTGACCACGACCATCTGCCCCCCGCCATAGGAGCGGGCCATGCCCGCGACCCCAACCGCGACCATCCGCCCCCCGCCGTAGGAGCGGGCCACGCCCGCGACCCCAACCGCGACCATCCGCCCCCCGCCGTAGGAGCGGGCCACGCCCGCGACCCTGCGCTTCTCCTGACGACGTCCGAAAGCTAGAATCCGCCAAACCCGATGGCCAGCCCCGGCACGCGACCAACCGCAGTTCGCCGGACCGGCCATAGCCGAACATTCAGCAAGTGGCACGCCGGCCTGACCGACACGCCACTGCCGGGCAAGGAGAAACGTCCAGGAGCATGAACGAGGCCGACGCCCGCCATTACCCGATCGACCCTCTACCCCCCGCCGTAGGGGCGGGCCATGCCCGTGAGCCCAACCGCAACCCTCTACCCCGCGCCGTAGGAGCGGGCCACGCCCGCGACCCTGACCGCGACCCCGCCCGCAACGCAGGTTTCCCCGGCAACCACGCTCTGCGGCGCGGGCGCGTATCGGTGCCGTATCAAGCCTATCTGGTGACCTCGGCGACGGTTGACCGCCAAAGCTTTTTCGCCAGCTTTGAAGCGGGTTGCGCAGCGGCGCGTTGCTTCATCGATCCGGCAGTCCTGGGCGACGCATCGCTGCTGGCCTGGGTGTTGATGCCCGACCACGCGCACTGGCTGTTGCAACTGGGGGAACAGGATTCGCTGGATCGAGTGGTCAACCGAGTAAAATCGGCAAGCGCCCGCCACGCGAATCGGGTCCTGAACCGATGCGGGGCATTGTGGCAGGCGGCCTACCACGATCACGCCCTACGATCCCATGAAGATTTTCGGACCGCCGCGCGTTATGTCGTCGCCAATCCGCTCCGTGCGGGATTGGTGGAGCGTTTGGCCGATTATCCGTTTTGGGACGCGGCGTGGTTATAGGCCCGTGGCAGAAAGAATCGCGGGCATGGCCCGCTCCTACAAGGTCATGGTGGGCGGTGCTTTGGCTGCTCGCCAACGCCGCCGCAGCGGACGGCGAGCTCGGCCAGCGGGTGCTCGGCTCGGTCGGGCTGGACGCGGGCACGCAATCGCCGGAAGGGGTCTATGCCGGTGATCGATTCTTCTATTACTCTGCCGACCGGCTGCTGAATCGCAAAGGGGAACCGCTGCCCATCAAGGGTCTCGAAATCGATGCCTATGCCAACGTGATCGGCGTGTCGGGAACGATCAAACCCGACGGTTGGCCCTATCTGAGCGCCGCTTTCGCGGTTCCGGTCGCGTGGATGTCGACGCAGGCCGATCTGCCGCCGACCGATATCGGCCGATCCGGGCTCGGCGATCTGGTCGTGCAGCCGCTGAAGATCGGCTGGCGCTCACAGCGCTACGATGCCGTCGGGTCTTACGCGTTTTATGCACCGACCGGGCAACTGAATCGCGAAGGACTGGGACAGCCGCAATGGACACAGCAGCTGTCGCTGGGAGGAACGCTGTTCTTCGATGACGACCGTGGCTGGCGGCTGAGCGCGCTCGCCAGTTACAACCATTACCACCGGAAGCTCTCGATCGACCTGACCCGCGGCGATACGGTGCAGTTGCAGGGCGGCTTCGGCGCCAAGTTTTTCCAGATACTGGATTTTGGCGTCGCCGCCTATGCGTTGTGGCAGGTCGCGGACGACACCGGTTCGGCCTTACCGGCCGCCGCGCGCGGTGCGCGGGAGCGGGTCTACGGCGTCGGCCCCGAGATCGGCATCACGATCCCGGCCATCCGCGGGAAATTGACGGCCCGCTACGAATGGGACCTGGGCGCGCGAGCGCGAACGGAGGGGCAGATACTGGTCGTCAGCCTGTCCTTGCTGGCCTGGCCGCTCCCGTGACGCTCGCGGAGCGGCCAGACGCAATCACGCGCGTCCCGCAGACACGTGCACGGACTGTGCGAACCAGCCCCGCGTGCGATTGCAGACCGAGCAGACCGACAGCATCACCGGCACTTCGACCAGCACACCGACGACCGTGGCCAGCGCGGCACCGGACTCGGGCCCGAACAGTGTGATCGCGGTGGCGACGGCCAGTTCGAAGAAATTGCTGGCGCCGATCAACGCACCCGGCGCCGCGATCGCATAGTCGACCTTGAACAGCTTCATCAGGCCATAGACCAGGCCGGAATTGAAATAGACCTGGATCAGGATCGGGATCGCGATCAGTCCGACATGCAGCAGGCGGCCGGTCAGGTTGTCGGCCTGGAACGCGAAGATCAGCACCAGCGTCAGCAAGAGCGCGCTGATCGCGACCGGATGCAGCCGCGGCAGAAACTCCTGCTCCAGCCAGTCCCGACCCTTAGCTTGCAGCAGCCACCGTCGCGTCAGCACCCCAGCCGCCAGCGGTATCACGATGAACACGATCACCGAGTACAACAGCACGTCGAACGGGACTTCCAGCCCGGATGCACCGGACACCAGGTACTTCACGATCGGCGCGAAGACCGCGAGCATGATCAGGTCGTTGACCGCCACCTGTACCAGCGTGTAAGCCGGATCGCCGTCGGTCAGATAACTCCAGACGAAGACCATCGCGGTGCACGGCGCGGCGGCCAGAATGATCACGCCAGCCGTGTACTGGTCGGCGTCTTCCGGCCCGATCCAAGGCACGAACAGGTGCTTGAAGAACAGCCAGCCCAGCAAGGCCATGCTAAACGGCTTCACCAGCCAGTTCACGAACAGCGTGACCAGTAAGCCCTTCGGGTTCTTGCCGACGTTCAGCACCGAGCCGAAATCGACTTTCAGCATCATCGGGAAGATCATCAGCCAGATCAGCACCGCGATCGGCAGATTGATGTGCGAGATTTCCATCTCGCGCAGGGCCGCGACCGGCCCCGGCATCGCCTTCCCGATCAGGACTCCCTCGAACATGCACAGCGCCACCCAGACCGTCAGATAGCGGTCGAAGAGACTGAGCCGCTTGGGCTCTGCGTTGGGACCCGTCGATCCCACCTGGGGCAAACTGGAATCTTCAACCGTGCTCATGCCTGGCGACCTGATGGTTTGGTGGGCGGGTACTTGAAACGTGTCCGAGTTGCGTGGCCGAAATGGCCTCAGGCCTGTTCCCCGATCCGATTCAACGCGGCGGCCAGATCGGTCCTCGACATCGTCTCGACCGGCAGCGCCAACAGCTGGCCGATACGCTTTTCCAGCGCCGCATAGGTTTCCTCGAAGGCCGCTTCGACCACGTCCGGGCTGCCGCTGACATGAGCGGGATCGGGCAGACCCCAGTGACCACGCACTGCAGTACCGAGATAGGCCGGGCAGGTCTCGCCGGCGGCGGAGTCGCAGACTGAGATCATGATGTCGATCGGCGTGTCGCCCAGGTCATCCCAGGACTTGCTGGTATAGCCGCCGGTCGGCAGGCCGTGCCGCGCCAGCGTGGCCAGCGCGTTCGTATTGATCCTGCCCACCGGATGGCTGCCGGCACTGTAGGCGCGGAAGCGACCGGCGCTCAAATGATTGATCAGGGCTTCACCCAGGACGCTGCGGCAGGAATTGCCGGTGCACAGCACCAGGATGTTCAGGGGTCTCGAGTTCACGATGGATCACCTTGTTCAGACGGTTGGCAACAGTTCGAAACGGGCGCGACGCGGATGACGATGTCATCTCCGAACAGCGGGATCGCGCTCAGCGAGTGGAAGGCCTCCCAGGCGATGCCTTGCGGGTCGACCGTCCAGTACTTGTCGGATTTGGCGTAACAGCAGGCCGCTTGCTGCTGAGCGGCGACCGGCAACTCGGCCGCGGTCAAAGCGGCCCGCACGGTTCCCAGTTCGTCATCAGACTCGACCTGGATGCCGAGATGATCGAGCCCCGGCGCTCTACCACGAGCGGAAATCGCGAAGTTGACGCGCGGATCTTCGAGCAGCCATTTCGCATAATCGGCGTGGCGGATCGTCGGCTCCGCCTGAAACAAGGCACTGTAGAACGCGATGTTTCTGTCCAGATCGTCCACGGCGAGGTGGACATGCAGTCTTTTCACGGTCGAACCTCTTCGGATTGATGCCTGATAACGGGCAACCGGAACCGGCTTCAGGCGGCACGCTCGGTCAGGACGGCCAGCCCGTTGACGCCGACGGGCGGCTCCGGCAGCCAGGGAACAAGCACACACCGCTCGGCCAGTTCGTCGGCTACCCGCCGTATGTAGGGAAACTCGTGCTTACCGCGTTCGGCCAGCAGCGGATCGCGGGTGCCACTGGCCAGCAGGCTCTGGTTCACGACCCAGGCGTAGGGCGCGATCTGCGCCCGTCGAAGATCCGCCTGCAGACGCTCCGCCTCGTGCACCGGCGTGGCCTCGGGCAGCGTCGTGATGATCACGCGGGTGAATGCGGGGTCGCGCAGGCGCGGCAGCAACTCGCGGACGGCCACGGGCATGTCGCCCTGCACCCTCATGACCTCGCGGTGATAGGCTTCGGCGGCATCCAGCAGCAGGATCGTGTGGCCGGTCGGCGCCGTGTCGAGAACGACGAAACCGTCCTTGCCGACATCGACGGTCTTCGCGAAAGCGCGAAATACTGCAATCTCTTCCGTACAAGGGGAACGCAGATCTTCCTCCAGCAGCGCGCGGCCTTGCGCGTCGAGACTTGCCCCGGCGCTCGCCAAAACCTCGCGCCGGTATTGCTCGACCTCCGCCGCCGGGTCGATCCTAGCCACCGACAGCCCGGACACCGGCGCGCCGATCGTCGCCACCACGTGGGCCGCCGGATCGGTAGTGGACAGCAGCACCCGATGCCCGCGGTGAGCCAGCGCGGCAGCGATCGCACAGGCAACCGTGGTCTTGCCGACACCGCCCTTGCCCATGGTCATGATGACGCCCCGCCCGGCAGCTTCGAGTGCGGCGACCAGACGGTCGAGCCGGTCCAGATCAGGCGGCAAGCCAACTGGAACCGTCCGTTCGGCGCGCGCCCCGTTGGGCGTACAGAAATCCCGCAAGGCCGAGATGCCGGTCAGGCCGCCCGGCACGAACGCGGTCTCGAAACGGGGCAAACGGGTCAGCGCGGCGGGCATCGCGGCCAGCGCCGCGCGCATGCGCTCGGTCATCGCATCGGCAACCCTATCGCCCGGCTCCGACGCGCGGAACACGCCGTTGATCGCCAGCACCTGGTTGCGTATGTTCAGCGCGGCCAGTTCCCCGGCGGTCCGCTCCGCCTCGCGCAGCGCGGCCGTCTCGGCGCGCGCGACGAGCACGACGGTGGTCTGCGCCGCATCCGCCAGCTTTGCCACCGTCGCCGCATACAACGCGCGCTGCTGCTCCAATCCCGCCAGTGGACCCAGGCACGAGGCGCCATTCGCGGACGAGCCGATGAAGTCGTTCCAGGCCGACGGCAGTGACAGCAGCCGCAGCGTATGGCCGGTGGGCGCGGTATCGAAGATGACGTGGTCGAACTCGCGGGTGCGCTCCGGGTCGCCCAGCAGCGCCGAGAACTGATCGAAAGCGGCGATCTCCACCGTGCAGGCGCCGGAGAACTGCTCTTCCATGCTCTGGATGGCCGCCGGCGGCAGCACGCCCCGATAGGGAGCGACCGTCCGTTCGCGATACTCGCGCGCGGCTGCCTCCGGATCGATGTTCAGTGCGTACAGGCCGTCGACGGACGGTACCGCGGTCGGCGTCGACCCAAGCGATACCTCCAGCACTTCATCCAGATTCGACGCCGGATCGGTGCTGACGACCAGCACCTGTTTTCCGGACTCCGCCAGCGCCAGCGCGGTCGCGCAGGACAGCGACGTCTTGCCGACGCCACCCTTCCCGGTGAAGAACAGGTGGCGGGTCGTCAGCAGCTTCAGTTCCATGGGGTCGTACCTGCCGGGCCGTCTGCGAGGTTCAGCAGCAGCCGCTGCCGGGCTTGCAGCCACCCGCTTCGACGACCGGGATGGCGACCACCCGCTGACCGGCCGCCGCACCGTGCTCCAGCCGTTGCCGCAGTTGATCGCGGGACGGATAGACGCCGGTCGAGACAACCTGCCCATCGACGGTGACCACCGGCAGGCGCTCGATCCCCGCCTCCATCTCCTTCACGACAGCGGGGTTCGCGGCGAAAGCCTGCGGCTGCTGCGACAGGTTGTAGCGCAGGACCTCGACGCCCTGCTCGGCCAACCACTGCAGATCGGCTGCAAACTGTGCGAGCACCGGATCGACGTCGACACCGCAGACTCCGGTGGAGCAGCACATGGCGGGTTCGTAGATTTCAAAGCGTTTCATGGCGTGACTCCTGCAAATGACCAGAGTGAAATCAGTGCAATCGGCCTGGCTCGTTCTCAGCCGCGCGGGCCGGCACCTTCGAGACCGATGCGACGCGTCTCGCGCTCCAGCGCGATTCGCTCCAGGCTGGCCGGATTGAGGTTGGCAAACAGTGCGATGCGGCGTTCCAAAAGAGCGAAGGCCCGGGCAAAGGCCAGGCGCTGCTCGCCTTCCGAACCGATGGCTGCGGCGGGATCGGCAACGCCCCAATGCGCGGTAATCGGCTGCCCCGGCCAGACCGGACAGGCCTCGCCCTCGGCCCGATCGCAGACCGTGATCGCGAAGTCGAGTTCCGGGGCACCGGGGCGCGCGAACTCCTCCCAACTCTTGCTGCGCAGCCCCGTGGTATCGATGCCTTCCTTCCGAAGCCTTTCGAGTGCCAGGGGGTTGACCACACCGGTCGGGTGACTGCCGGCGCTGTATGCCCGAAAGCGCCCGGCGCCGAGTGTGTTCAACAGGCCCTCCGCCATGATGCTGCGGGCCGAATTGCCGGTGCAGATGAACAGGACAGTGTAGGGTTTCTCACTCATGCACGGGCTTCCTCACAGCAGACCCCGCCTGCAACATCATCCGTCCCGCAGGGCTCCCCGCCGCAACAGTTCTCGGTCATGTAGGCAATCAACCGGTTCATCGCGTCGAAGTTGGCCGAGTAGATCACGAAGCGACCGTCCTGGCGCGACAGCAACAGGTCGGCGCGGCTCAGTTCCTTCAGGTGGAAGGACAGCGAGGACGAGGGCACAGCCAGCGACTCCGCGATCCGCCCTGCGGACAAACCGGCTGGGCCGGCCTGCACCAGCAGGCGAAAGATCGCGAGGCGCGACTCCTGAGCCAGGGCCGACAGCGCGGCCACAACCATTTTACTTTCCATATTTCTACATTAGTCGAAATATCGAGACGTGACAAGAGGCACAGGAAACCTGCGCGCCGGACTCGCGAGGAGCGACAGGACGAGTGACCAGCGACCCGCAGGAGGAGGAGCCGACGATCGTAACCATTCACCCTGCTGCCTTGTCGGGTAGTGGGCGCGGGCCGGGAGGGCGGAGACCGTCTGCGGGCGGGAACCCGCAGCCGAGCCAGGGACGGATTCACGGCGTGTCTCGGCCTCCCGGATCGCTCCCGCGAGGGGGGCGTGAACGGTTACCCGACGCTTGCCCGGCCGGCGCAGACTCAGGTACCGGGCTCGACGCCCGGCGGCCGATCCAGCCAGCGCAAGATCTTGCCGTAAAGCACGGCGGGCTCGACGGGCTTGCCGAGATGGTCGACCATCCCGGCCGCGAGACAGCGCTGCCGGTCTTCTTCGAAGGCATTGGCCGTCATCGCCAGAATCGGCGGAGCCGACCGCTCTGGCAGAGCACGAATGCGGCGCGCCGCCTCCAGCCCATCCATCACCGGCATTTGCACGTCCATCAGGATCAGGCGGTACTCGCCACAGCGGGCGCGCTCGACAGCCGCGGCACCGTCGGCCGCAATGTCGACACACAGACCCACGTCTTCGAGCAGCATCGAGGTTACTTCCTGATTGATCATATTGTCTTCGGCGAGCAGCACACGAGCGCCCGCATGTCGGAGTCTCAGGGCTTCCTCCACCGAGATGGCCGGTGCTGGATGGGGTGCTGCCGGCGGCATGGCCGTCTGGCGGTGCAGCCGCACCGTGAACCAGAAGGTGCTGCCCTGTCCCGGCGTGCTTTCGACCCCGGCATCGCCACCCATCAACTGCGAAAGCTTCCGGGCAATGGCGAGGCCCAGTCCGGTCCCGCCATGCGGCCGGGTCGATGATCCGTCCGCCTGCTCGAACGCCTCGAACAGGCGGTCCTGATCCGCCGGAGCGATCCCGACACCGGTATCCCGTACCTCGAAGCGCACCAGCAAGCCCGAGTCCGGGCTGCCCTCCTCTTCGACCTGTGCCCGCAAGCGCACTTCGCCGCTGTCAGTGAACTTCAACGCATTGCCGACCAGATTCAGCAGGACCTGCCTCAAACGGAGAGGATCCCCCAGAAACGCACCGTCGAGATTCGGTCCCAGTTCGACCACCAACCCCAGCGCCTTGTCTCTGGCCTTGTGTTCGTTCAGGCCGCGGACATTCTCGATGACGTCGCGCAGCTCGAACGTGGCCGCGGCCAGCTGCATCTTGCCGGCCTCGATCTTCGAAATGTCGAGAATGTCGTTGAGGATCTGCAGCAAATGCTTTGCCGCCTGGGAGATCTTCTCGAACTGGCTGCGCGCCTGGGGCTCATGCGTATCGCGGTGACCGAGATAGGCGAGGCCGATGACCGCATTCAGCGGCGTGCGGATCTCATGGCTCATGTTGGCCAGGAAGGCGCTCTTCGCCAGACTGGCGCTTTCGGCTGCTTCCTTGGCCTCGCGCAACCCGCGCAGATAGGCGGCGTGATTGCGGCACAGCATGATGGCGCGGGCGAGGTTGCTCATGACCGGCTGAAAGACCTGGGTGATGGGCAGATCGGTCGCCGGTTCTGCCGGCGCCAGCAAGAGGATCACCCCCTGGCCGTCGATCGGTAGCCGCAGACAGCACCGATAATGCTCGGCGCCCGGAATGCAGGAAATCAGTTCGGAATCACGGCAGAGCTCTGCCGGCCCATTCAGCAAGCGCTCCGGCAATATCACCGTCTGACCGAGCTTGTTCGCCAGTGCGAAATTCCCGATGGCGGCCGCGATCTCGGTCTCGATGTCCGCGTTGCGGGCCACGCAATTCAACAGCACGACGCCGGCCGGAAACGCCGTGTGCAGCAGAATCCGCTGGAGACTGCGGGTCAGCAGGGCATCGAGCTCGACCTGAGCGCCGATCACCAGCGCGAGGTCGTACAGCACGGTCAGGATGCGCTCGCGCTCCATTACGGCAACCTCGGCCGACAAACCAGAGTCGCATTATGAAACAGCGGATAGCCCCAGGAGCTCAGGCTGCCGATCTCGCCCAGCGACAAGGCGCCGGCCAGTTGCCGAGCGCCGGTTGCGCGGGCCAGGCAAGCGAGTTCTTCGACGGCGTCGGCACCGAGGTGAGCGCGCCGACCGGCGCAGTAGAAGGTCACCAGATCCCGGCCGGCCGCACCGCCGAAATCCGTGCGCAGACGCTCCGCCAGCCTGCGGGCCGTCTGCGCGGCATTCAGGTCCGGCGCACGGAGCAGGGTCAGCATCGCATTGGGTGGCACCTCTCCGATGCAGTGCAGCGAGCCATCGGGCTCCACGGCCACCGGGATCCTGACGATGACTTCGTCGTTGGCCAGCAGCAAGCCGAACGGAAAATGGGTGGCGCAGCGGTAGAAGTTCTCCGACGTCAGCTCGACGCCGTACAGCGACCGCACCTGTTCCTGGTACACGGCGAAGGCCGGGCGCCAGTCGATCGAGAGAATCCGGTTACCGTCAGTGGCGGTGGCGGAGATGACCATCGGCGGCGCGAGATAGCCGTGATCGAGCGCCGCGCCTTGCGGGCCGGGCAGTAGCAGGCACAGCACGCCTCCGCCAACGAGCTTGCCGCTGTCGAACAGGCAGGGCATCGGGCGGAAGGTTTCGCTGCCCGCGTTCACTCCGGCATACGCGACGCGATCGGCCAGACGCAGATAAAGCGCATCGAGAATTGAGCCGATGTTCGGGATCGTCGCGTCGAAGACCATGAACAGCGTCAAAGGCTCGGCGGTCAGCAGCGGCTCGACGGCAGCGGCAATCTTCGCCGCCGCCTGCTCCGCCCCCCCCGGCAGGTCACCCAGCAAGGCTGCGGGTGGCATGGACTCGAAGGGCAGAACCCAGCATCCCTGCTCACGAAACGCCGCGCCGTCGACCAGCGCCGGAAATATCGCCCCCACCAACCGCCGACCGGCTTGCCTGAAAGCGCGCTGGATCGCACTGACGCGGCCAGCTTCTCCTTCGGGCAGCAGCACCAGGGCACCGGGCGCGCTGGACCGCTGCAGAAGTTCCGCCAAGCCGCCCGTGGGCCCGTAGCACGCCTGCTCTGTCGTCATTGTGACCCTTGTCCCATCATCGGACTACGCCCTTCGGAGCAGTCATTGTTCACTTCGGAGTACATCAGAGAGCAGCCGAGACGGCAAGACATCCCCCAGCCAACCGCTGGAAAGTAGCGTGCTCGCTTCCGGCATCGCGACCGCCAGGAACGACCCGCCTGAGCCTCTAATCCCTCCCTGCCATGACGCTCGATCGGCAAGCCGCGGGACCCGGGAAAACGAAACATCGCAGGCCCCATGCACCTCGTCATCGATGGTTCCTCCCGCTCCATGGCGACCAAGTCTGCATCGTGATCGACGGAGATGACCGGCGGGGAATATTTCACAGGCCGGCTTGGTAACCGGTCACGGAGCGATGAAAAGGCCGCCGGTAATCTACGCCCGAGTCCGGAGGAAACCGGATTCATGGCGGGTGAAGGTCATTTACAGATACCACCATCCGGACGCTATCCGGGCTGGATTATCAAATACCTCACCCAAAAACAGATCGCGTTTCACGAGACCCAGGCCAAACCGAAGAGGAAAACACCATGTACCGCAATAATCACCTCAGCAAGATTATCGCCGCAGTCATTGCGGTTGGCGGAATCTATTCCGCAGAGAGCCCTGCCACCAGCTCCGGCGGCTCTCCGAAACTGGATGCCTATGTCAGCGAGGCTGACTTCATTTTCCGCGGCACCGTGGACACCGTGAAATACGAACTGTCCGAGCCGACCGGACCCGACAGTGCCCAACTGCCATTTACCTTCGTGACGTTCAAGGTCAGCACCGCCATGAAAGGCGCTCCGGCCGGGAAGACGGTCACCCTGCGCTTCCTGGGTGGTCTGGATCCACGCACGGGCCTGTTCATGACCAGCGATCAGACTCCGCTGTTCGACGTCGGCGACGAAGACATCGTCTTCGCCAAAAAAGGCGGCACCTTGAGCTCATTGGTCCGCAACAAGGAAGGACGGTTCCGCGTCATCGGCGATCAGGTTTACAGCAACGAAGGACAGGAAGTCACGATCGACAAGGGTAAAAGCGTGCATACCGGCAAGCGCCATGCCTTCCAGGAAGTCGTCACGACCGATGTCGCCGGTCGGACGATGAGCTTCCAGAGCCACGCCAAAGCCGAAGCGCCTGGAACGCCGTCGAACGCGATGCGCTCCGATGCCTTCGCACAGGCCATCGTGGACACCGTGGCCAAAAGCCCGGTTGCGCGACTGGAAGCCTTCAGCGGCGACGACCCACAGGCCGCGCTGCCCAAAATCGACATGACCCCGGCCGCTCCCCCGAGCGCCCACTGACAAGAACAGATAACTCCGGTCGCCGCGCATTACCTGCGTGACCGCAGCAAAACCCCTTACAGGAGCAATACCGATGAATATCCGAATCACCACGCGACATCTTGTCCTGGGCCTCTGCGCCCAAATGCTGAGCCTCTCGGCTTTCGGCTACACCACCTATGCTCGCTGGCCGACCAATAACGCGACCCTGCGCGCATCGGCCGTAAGTTTCCCGGCGGGCAATGCCTATCGAACCGCGCTCGGCACGGTGGCTTCCCGATGGAACCAGAATCCCAGCAATTTCCGGTTTACGCAGCTCTACAACGATGCATCGGTCGGCCTGGGAAACGGCCAGAGCGAAGTCTGGTTCAGCTCCGATGCGAGCCTGTGCAGCCCCGCCGTGACCTATTCCTGGTGGAATGGGTCTGGTCAGTTGACGGAAACCGACATCTGTTTTTACAACGCGGCCGGCTATACGACCTCGATGAACAAGACCTCCATCTGGCCTTACGGCGGTGCCTACCGGCCGTTCGAGACGACGGCCATGCATGAGTACGGACACGCGCTCGGCCTGGGTCATGAAGCGGATGAGTACAACATCATGGGCTCCGACTGGAACCATGTGAGTCTGGCCGACCAGACGGCACGGAGCTATTCGGGCGAGGATGCCAACGATGGCGCGGTGGCCCTCTACGGACTTTGGTCCGGCGGTGTCATCGAAGACGTCGGTGTCGTCCACATGAAGCGGACCGGCGCTTCGGGCGAATACAGCAGCCACGGCCTGACCAAGATGTACAACACCTCGGGCGTGGAACTGCCGTACACCACCTTCAACGGGCAACGCCGGTACCAGGTGACCAAGGGGCAGCAGGTCCGGGTCGAGTTCACCTATGAAAACAACGGCGAGAGCTATCAGAACACCAGCGTCGGCATGTACCTCTCGACGAATGCCGTGATCACCACCGCCGACACACAGTTGCAGACCTTCCCGTTCGGGCTGGGCCGGGGCGACGTGTCCACCTACACCCGCACGATCACGATTCCGGCCACGCTGACCTCCGGCAACACGTACTACATCGGCGCCTATGTGGACTGGAACAATACGCTCGCCGAGATTACGTCGACCAACAACACGGCCTATCACATCATTCGGGTGAACTAGCCGAACCGCTCCGCTCCCGCGCACGCGTGCGGGGCATCGGTCAAACGGAAGGCGGCGCCTGACCCGGCGCCGCCTTTTTTCGCATCCGACGTTTCCCGGGCGTGCTGCCCAGGCCTAGCCGGTTTCCGCAATCCAGTGCGAAACCCTGGGTTCGGCCCGCTCATGCAGGCAATCCTGAACACGGTCCTGCAGCCGCTGGTCCGCGACGGTGACGCGCTCGTGCTGCCGCAGGTGCTCGACCCAGGATTCGACCAGGAAGGTCTCCAGATACCAGTCAGGGTGCGCGGTGTCGCGAAACAATTGCCAGTAGTACGCCCCGTCGCGCCGGCGCGACTTACGCAAGGCTTTCATCAGCCGACGAAACTCCTCGCACCGATCAGGCTTGACGCGGTAAGCGAGGGTGATGAGCACGGGGCCTCGGTCATGTTCGACGTCGGGCTCGGAGAGGGGCGAAGACCAGTGCAGGGACGGCGTCAGGTCATGCTTCTCGAAACCACCGACCCGAAGCGGCAGGGTCACCAGCGTTGCGACCGCCAGGCCGATGCCGGCGATGATCAGCGCATCGTGGAGCGAACTGTGGCTCGCGACCTGACCCCACAGCAGACTGCCCCCGGCCATGCCGCCCATCATCGCGACCATCGCCAACGACAGACCCCGCGCACGAACCCAGGCCGGCAAGGCGACCTGAGCGGCGCCCTGCAGGGTCGTCATCACGCTCAGCCAGGCCGCTCCGGCGCCGGCGGCCACTGCCAGGCCCGGCACCAGACCGGGCACCAGCGCCAGCAAACCGAGCATACCCGCGTACAGCAGCGAGGCGAGACCGACCAGCCAGTCGTCGCTGAGCAACCGACGCAGCCGCGGCAGCCCGAACACCGCGAGTATCGCCCCGCCGCCCATCGCCGCCAGCACGCAGCCGTAAGCGGTCGGACCTCCCTTCCATTCGAGGCGGACCAGCAGCGGCATCAGCGCCCACGCAGCGCTCCCGAACGTGAAAAAGGTGCCCACGCGCACGATGACCCGGAGCAGTGCCGGGGAATGTCGGGCATAACGGATCCCAGCCCGCATCGCGCCGAACAACCGCTCGGCCGGCAGACTGCTGTCGCGCGGCGGCCGCTGCCAGCGCAGCAGCACCGCGAGAATGCCGAGGAACGACGCGGCATTCAGCAGGAATACCGGCCCGGTGCCGGTCTCGGCGATCAGGAAACCGGCCAGCGCCGGGCCCACGGCACGCGACAGGTTCATCGACAGCGCGTTGAGCGTGATCGCGGGCTTGAGTTGAGGCCGCGGCACCAGTTCGGGCATCAGCGCTGCCCAGGCCGGCATGGCGAACGCCGATCCGAGCCCCAGCGCCAGCGTCAGGGCCAACAGCGATTCCGGCGTCGTCCGGCCCAGCAGCGTCGTCACGCCCAGCAACCCCGCCATCACCAGCATCCAGATCTCCGCTCCGATCAACAGGCGGCGGCGATCGACGACGTCCGCGAGCGCGCCGGCCGGCAACGCAAAGGCCAGGATCGGCAGCGTCGTTGCCACCTGTACCGCGGCGACCCAGGTGGGCGATGGCGCCAGCGTCGTCATCAGCCAGGCCGCGCCCGCGTCCTGCATCCAGGTCCCGATGTTCGAGGCAATCGAGGCGAGCCACAGACCGCGGAACAGGCGTTGCCGCAGAGGACTCCATGCGTTCGTGGCTGACGCCAGCCCTTCCGTCGGCGCGGCGGCGCTGAACGGCGCCGGGCTGGCCACGTCCGTTCCGGCCACGAAGGTTTCCGCGACGGCACTCTCCGTGTCCTTGCCTGCTGTACTGTCGTGCGCCTGCATGCTCGGTTCTCCGGCGGTCTGGGTTTGGCGTTGCCAGGGTAAGGGAAGTCGTGCTGCATCCGGAGCTTCCCGCGCCAGCCGGATGAATCGCCAGAATCACACGTCGTGAACGTTCGATCCCGGCAAGTGAGGCGAAACCGCGTTTTGTCTCACGGGAGCCGAACCACACCGGCACGGCTTCGGTTCGGCGTTTCCTATCGGGGTGCCGGCGACCCCACCGGCATCCGGTGAATGAGTCGCCTGCCCCCGTTATGCTACCCGCCACCGCAACGAGCCGCGAGCCGGGCATGCCATGGGTCTGTTCCAACGACTGTGGCCCACGCGGAAGGCGCTCCTTCGGCCGCGGCACAGCCTTGGCATGAAGCCCACCACAACCCGTAGAATGCCGTGTGCCGGACTCGCGGTCCGACCGACTCCGACGGCACAATCGAACGACGTCACCGAGTCCACCCCGTGCACGACCTTTCGAACAACTCGGCAATCGAGCCCCCCCTGCGGGTGGATGAGCATGAGGTCCACGTCTGGGAAGTCGATCTCGATGCACCGGATGCCTGGCCGTGCTGCCTGGACGAGACCGAGCGGCAGCGGGCGCAGCGCTTTCGTTTCGAGCGGGACCGCCGACGCTGGGTTGCGGCCCACACCGCCCTGAGGCGGATTCTGAGCCGCTATGTCGGCATGGGACCCGACCGATTGCAGTTCCTGACGACCGAGCACGGGAAGCCCTACCTTCCCGCGGAATGCGCTGGCAGGGGCATCCGCTTCAACCTCAGCCACTCAGGCGCGCTGGCCCTCATTGCGGTGGCGCGCGCCGAAGTCGGCGTCGATATCGAGGACACGACGCGCGTCATCGACTGGCCGGCGCTGTGTCCTGATATGTTTTCCGCGCGCGAGGCGCAGGGCTTGTCGGACGGCCACGGCAAGGCAGCGCTGCCCCCCTGGGCGATCTGGACGCTCAAGGAAGCCTATCTCAAGGGCCGAGGCTGCGGCCTGACGCTCCCGCTGCGCGCGTTCGAGATCATGCCCGATCCCAATGGCCACACGTTCCGCATCGCGATCGAGGCCAAACGGGACGACGGGTTGGACTGGCGCTTGGTGTCGCTGGACGCACCGGTGGGCTACGCAGCAGGGCTGGCGGTCACGCGCTGTCTGGCGCGTGTCCGACGCTTCGCGTGGACAGGCAACTCGCGATTGGATGACTTGTCCCGTGGGTACGCATAGCACGACGGCGACGATAAGGCGCGGGGCCCGGCGCGCCCGAAGACCGAAGCATGGCAATGGTCCTTGCCGATAACGAGCGAGCTGCCGGGCGGTGCGGCAACGCCAAGCGTCAACGCTCGTTGAAGGGACGAAATGGGTACTGAGTGGCCGGCTCGATCAGCCGGTTGTACTTCCCCTGCTGTGCGTCGGGATGACACACGCCACAATTGGCCATCTTCCTTATCCGGGGCCAACCCACCTCATCGATGTTCTGATGGACGCCGAGAAACCAGCGAGCTCGGCTGATCTGCTCGGGATACGGGGGTTTTCCGAACCAGGTCACCGGCCCGGCATGCTTCAACAAGTAGTCGGAAATCGGCTTCAGATGTTCCTTGTCCGGAACAGCATCGAACTTGAAATGTTCCGACAGCTTTCCGAGCAGCGATTTCCAGGAGGACGCCGGCAGAAACTCCGCCGCGTAGGGAACGTGACAGGACCCGCACTCCTCAATATAGATGGGATCCATCGGGGATCGCTTCGAGTCATTCACGGCAGCCACCGGGAGGGCAGCGCAAAGGACTCCCGTGGCGAGCAGGAAACGCGCAGCACACATCATGTCTTCGTTGGTTCGCCGCATCGACGATTTCACACCTGGCAACCGTGTCTCCCGACCGCTTTCCGGCCAAGCACTCCGAACTCGCGCTGACTTCTCCGTCCGCGCGAGTTCGACAGAAGCAAGCGGAGGCTATGTGGCCATGTCGCGCTTGGGCTCTGCTCGGCTTTCGCACCATCCCGCAACTGGCGTGGCGTTGCCTTCCAGAACGCGGGTATGCGCGGGGGCTCGGGCTGGCCTGTGAAGGATCCCCACGAGTCCCGAACTGCCCTGTCGTCCGTGCCGCCTGCCTTCCAATGCAGTTCTTTGCGGTTGGCCGCAACGTGATGAATGACCAGGCCCATTCGCGGGCGGGCCCGCTCCCTCAGCTCTAGCGACACGCTATTGGTTCTGCCGCACTCCCGGATCGCTGGTGCCCGTATGCACGCCAGTGCCGTTCGTGCCGGTCATGCAATGAAAGGTCAGGGTATAGGTCTCGGCGCCGCTTCGGCTCTTCGATACCATCAGGTCGTATACCCCGGCGCCACCATTCAGATACACCACCGGGCTTGGGTTCGCATCGCCATCGGTTCCGATATCGGTACTGTGTGTCACCGCGTTGCCCTTTTTAGCCGTCACGCTGACCAGCGCGGACCCGGCCGGCAAGAGATCCTGAACCTGCGCCGCCAGCGAAAGCGGGGCACCGTTACCGTCGTCGGAGCATGTCACGGTGTAGTAGTCCGTTGCAGCGGCTGGCGAGCCCAAGCTCCCCCCCTGCGTATGGGCCAACACCCCCGGCGCAAGCCCGATGCCAGCCAACACCCCAAAAGCACCAATAACCCTATTTTTCATTGCATTGCTCTCCAGCGTTGAGACGCCCCCATGACGTGGGGCGAACGGTTGGCTGCGGGCGCCTTCAAGCTCCCACAGCGTCTACGCAGCGGGCTCGGCGCACCGCCATCACCCGAGCCAAAGCCCGAAAGTTCCACCCGGCAGAGAAGCCAGTCATCACCGGTCCGCCGACCTGAGTTTCGTCGCAGCCACTTGCCGCACGGTTTCGTCGCTGTCCCCCAAGGCTTCTTCCAGCAGCGGACGCATCGCGGCGTCGGCACCGATGCTATCGACCGCCATCAGGCGCACGTCAGGATCGACGTCATGCAGCGCCTCTCGAAGCGCGGGAAGCGCTTCGGGACTGGGTTCTCGAGCCAAGCCGTAAACCGCCTGAACGCGCACCCGGGCATCCTTGTCCGTCAACCCCGCCTCAAGGACTCGACGCAGTTCTACATCGCCCTGGCCAGTCTCCAGCACCAGACGCGCGACGGCATCAGCCCGTTGCACCGGATCCTGACCGGTACTTTTCTCGATGAGGTCCGCCTTTTCCTTTCGAGTCAGCCTGGCGGTCCTGATGTCTCGGTCCGACCGGATGGGCTTCCGACCCGCAGCGGGCGTGCACCCGCCGGCGCCAGACTCTCCCGTCTCCCCGCGAGGTGCCAGGCTACTGCCCGTAATCCATAAGCCATCGGCCTGTCCCTCCGACCCGCCACGGGCCGCATCGGCCGCATCCACCGCCACGACGTTCACGGCGGGTCCAACCAGGCACGCGAGAACCGTCAGCAGCGAAGTCCCGGCACAGGTCGCCGTCACGACCTCCTTGGGCAGTACCGAGTAGTGAATCGCCACTCCGGCAACCCGCGACAGCTCGTCAATCGCAGCGCCAAGCGGCGCCGCCCTCGCGTCCAGAGTCAAGAAGCCGCTGGCCGTTCTGGTTGCGACGACGTTGCGTGGCGCCTCCGACGGAACTGCACGGCAAGGCTCTGAGGCCGCGCTTACCACCACCCATGCCAACGAACCTAACGCGATCTTCCGCACCTTCGTCATCGCCACCAACCGAACCTTGATCTCTTAAATCGCCATGGCCGGGGCGGCGGACACAAACAATGGCGCACGGTCCAGTGTCGCTGACCCTAACGGCAGGCAGTCAAAACTGCAGAAATAATGCCAACGATGCATCTGCACATCGCCGAACGCCGAACCGACCTTTGGTCCTTGGCTCAAGCACACCGCGACAGGGGTGATGGCCAGCCGCCACGCGCGGCGCGGCGCTCAGGGCTGCACCGCTCCACCCTGATGACACAGGCACTGGCTTCTGCCGCGGAAGACCTGTATCCAACGCGGCAGCGGACGCGGCATAGCGGCATAGCGGCACCGAGAATCCTGCGTCGCCGAGAATCGTTGTCAACTGCGTCATTTCCCATGTTTGTGAGCGCTTTCCCGCACCGAAACACGCCGGAACGACCGCGACCCGGTCAGTCCAGATGCCTCTGACGCGGCGCGAGCCTGCATGGCACGAAAAGTGTGTTTGGCGCTCTGCCCACGATTAGAGGGCTTTACAGGGGAGGATCTGGAACGGACAGGGCGACCTCAAACTGGACTAATGACTCAGGCGCCCAGCCTCCAGACCCAGAGACTTTGCAGTGACGGAAACAAACAGGAAACAAGAAATGCTTAAAAAACTGATTGTTGCTTCGATGGGAACCGCTATCGCAATCGCCAGCCAGACTGCGTTTTCCCATACTCGCCTTCAAGTGCCGGTCATTGAAGGCAGCGCCACACTCGGCCACGCCGGGAAAGTGAACTACAACAACGTCGTCGTGGCCCACGGCTGCCATGACCCCGTCAGCGGCAACAGCAGCGCACCGGTCATCGCAAACTCTACCGTGTTTCCCACCAGCACGGCAGACGACGAAGCCATGCAACCGACCATCACTTACAGCGACGGAACGCCGGCCCCGGGCAACGTCGATGATTACCTCGAAGGCTGGATCGGCGCCAATCGTCTGGTCGTCAGCAGTGACGTCTGGAAATACGGCGAAGAGAAGTTCGACGCACTGGGCAACCGAGTGGGGTTCTACGTAAAGCAGGGTTCCTTGCCGACCAGCGGCAGCGGGACGCTGCGGGGTTTGGTGCCCTTCGTGACGACAGCCGTGCGGATCCCAGACGCCTCCTGCGCCAAGTCGGTCACCCTGGTTGTCGCCATTGCGGACATTTGCAAAATGACCCCGATCAGCGGCTTCAACGACGAGACGGTTCAGCTGTGGACCCCAGCCGTTGGCTCCAACTTCGATGGGGTCGGCGGCCACGGCTACAACTCACCGGCAACGCTGACCATCACGCGGGCGGCAACGGCTCCCCTCGATCCATCCTGCGGCGCAGGCTCTGACATAAAGATCACGCCGTCTGCAGCTCAACTCAATCGCGATCTACCGATCGTTGCAAAAGGCAAGCAGGTCTGGCCGAGACCTTGAACTCAAACCTGACGGAACACGCACGGATCAAATAATCCTCGCTTCCCGGGGCGCCACGTCTGCTCAAGCAGCGCGACGCCCCGGCTCCAACGCCGGCCTCCCCAGTGGGTCCAAACCCGCCCAGGCACACACGGGCATCGCGCGACTCGACGCCGGATACAACGCCAGCATCACACCCCCAAGCTGTCGGAGCACCCGCGCCGGGATCATCGCGCGAAGGCTGCGAGCGCTTCACCCGTGCACCGCAAGGACATGGATCGCTCCTTGCTTTGTCTGCAGACTCCTACGACCCCCACTACAACGGATCAGCTCAGCGCCCGCCATCGGAATACGCGGCAGGCATCACCGTGACACTGGCAGGTATCTTGCTGCTATAGTCCCCTGCGCCCCAGGCGCCGGCCGCAGCGCACAATCGAATGCGCCGGCTTGCGGTATTTGCCCAACTCCCAGACGACGACCCAACCGATGAACGATACGACCTCGGCGCCCCACTCGGGCGCGCGGCATACCTTCGCCAAATCCGGCATCTATCTGACCGTCTTCGTCACCGGCGCTGCCGTCATGGTGATCGAGTTGCTCGGCACCCGCATGATCGCGCCGTTCTACGGCGCCAGTCTCTACGTCTGGTCCTCGCTGATCTCGGTCACGATGATCGCGCTGGCCCTGGGCTACTTCACGGGCGGCCGCTGGGCGGATCGGGCCACGCGCACCGGCCTGTCGCTGGTCATCTCGCTGGCGGCATTGCTGACATTGGTGATTCCCTGGGCCACGCGACCCGTGCTGCTGGCGACCGACCCACTGGGCCTGCGCGCCGGCGCCTTCGTGAGTGCGCTGGTGCTGTTCTCCCCCAGCCTGACCTTTCTCGGCATGGTCGGACCCTTCGCCATCAAGCTGGCGACCTCGCGCCTCGACGGCATCGGCAGCAGCGCCGGATCGATCTACGCGGTCAGCACCCTCGGCAGCGTCATCGGGACGCTGGTGCTCGGCTTCTTCCTGTTCCCGCTGGTCGGATCCCGCGAGACCCTGATCGGCCTCGGGCTGGTGCTGTTCGCACTCGGCGGCGTAATCGCCCTGTACGAACGGCGCCTTTCCGACCGTACCATCGCCGCCCTGCCTAGCCTGTTGCTGGCCGTGCTCGGACTGATGCTGCTGCCGGCGGTGGTGGGCGCCGGACATGCCTATTCCGGCGCCGGCAAGTTCGCGATCCGTTCCGAACAGGAGAGCCTGTACGGGTGGGTCCGCGTCATCGACGAGCCGGCCCGGAACCTGCGCATGCTGACGTCGGACGCCTCGGTGATCGGTGCCGCGAGCATTTCCAAGGGCACGAACGCGCTGACCTATCAGGACATCGTCGAACTGATCCCGGCGATATCGCCCCACATCCGCCGGGCGCTGCTGATCGGTCAGGGCGCCGGCCACATGGCGATGGGATTGCGCGACAAGTACCGGATCGTGACCGACACCATCGAGATCGACCCGGCCGTCGACGACGCGGCACGCCAGTTTTTCGGCTTCACCCCCACCGGCACGGCCGTCGTCGGCGATGCGCGCTACGAAATTCGCCGCCTGACGGGGCCTTATGACCTGATCATCCTGGACTGCTTCACCGGCGGTTCGGAACCGTCCCATCTGCTGACGCAGGAGACCTTGACCCAATTGCGCGGGATGCTGGCCAAGGACGGCATCGTCGCCCTGAATTTCGTCGGCTACGCCGATGGCGGGCAGAATCCCGCACTGGCTTCGGTTGCCCAGACCATCGGCCGGGTGTTCCCCTCCCAATCGGTCTTCGTCGCCGAACCGGGCGACGATTTCGGCGATTACATCTTTCTGGCTTCGGAGAAACCGCTGAACGTCGCCACGCCATCGCTGACCCCGCAGCAATCGGATTGGCTCCGGGCTCGTCTGGTCAGCGTCGACCGCAGCCGGGGCGTCGTGCTGAGCGACAATCTCAACCCGCTGGAACACTTGCAGACCCGCAAGGCCGAGCACTACCGGCACATGATCGTCGAGTGGCTGGGCACCGATTTGCTCGTGCGCTGACGCGGGTCCTGCCGCGCCGGTGCCGCGTTCGCTGTTACGCGGCCGGCGTGGCGCCCGCGCAAACCGGACTTGCGGCGCAGGTTTCGCGCTCACCCAACTTCCGTATACGAGGCTCCCGCATGCTGAAAAATTCGGCTGTTCTATCTCTCCTGCCGCTCTCGATGCTCTGCCTGGCGCCGGCTGCCCGGGCCACGACACCGGCCGAGGTGCTGGCCACGCTGCAGCAGCAGGCTGCCGCGGAAACGGCCGGTTTCGCTGGTTTCGACGCGGCGCGCGGCGAGCAGTTCTTCAAGACGAAGCACAGCGACTGGAGTTGCGCATCGTGCCACACGGAAGATCCCCGGCAGCCGGGTAAACACGCCAAGACCGACAAGCCGATCGACCCGCTGGCGCCCGCGGCCAATGCCAAGCGGTTCACCGATCCGAAGAAGGTGGCCAAGTGGTTCAAGCGGAATTGCGGCGACGTGCTCGGGCGGGAGTGCAGCGCACAGGAAAAAGGGGATGTGCTGAGCTATCTGATCGGGCTGAAGCCCTGAACGGCCTTCCCCGCGACACTGTCGCACAAAGGTCCACGGGCGCTCTTCGTTCCCATGATTCCGCTCGGGAATGCCCGCGTTCATCACGGAATCTGGCCGCATCCTGCGGTGCGAGGCATGGCGCGGGGGCACCATGAATTGCCCCGTCGATGGAAGGGAAAAAGAGTTCCAGCGCCTGGAACGATCGCCCCCCCCAAACGCCTCGATAAATCCCTATCGATGGCATTGAAATGCGTGAAATCACTCATTCCGCTGTGTCATTTCACACACCCGATGCCGCCTTTCGCGCGAACCGGCAGCGACCCTCATCGCGCGAAAGCCAAGCGCAATAGCCGGGCCCGCTTTATGCATCGTATTTCTCCCAGGTTTTTTGGTCGGCCTGAGGCACAGCCTCGCCGGATTGCGCGCTGGGCCCAGTTTGGGCGCAGCCAGGTGGAGTTTGCGTTTGGAACCGATCATCGAAATGCGTGGCCGGATACCTCGTCTTGCGGCCTTGTGCATGCTGCTGTTGCTGCCCCCGACCGCACCCGCCGGCGGGTCCGCGACCATGCCGCCGCCGGCGATTCGGGTGGAGCACAGCGATGACGGGAAGGCGGGCTGGATACTCGAAGTCGAGCGCGCGCCGCTGACTCAGGTGCTGACCGAAATCGGCACGAAGAGCGGCATGCAGATCCACTTTTCGGTATTGCCGCAGGCAACGGTGACGGCGACCTGTGCGGGCGATACCGTGGAGCAGATCTTGCGTTGCCTGCTCGGCGTCGATGTCGGCCTGGTGATGCGCACCGCCGAGCCGAAGCCGGTCGCGGGCGGGACCAAGGCAGAGGCGGGGCAGGAACTGTGGATACTGGGCAGCAGCTACGCGCAGGAGCGGGCCATACGTCGCGTCTCGGCCGAGTGCGCCGTCGCCGATGAGACGGCTGATCCGAAGTCGATGGCGAAGGCAGAGAACAGAAGCAAGCTGCTCGACACCGCAAGCTCCGCGCGGGATGCGAAGGCCCGCGCGGGCGCCTTGTCGCGGTTGATTGCCGAGGCGCCACGGGGAGATCCCGAGGTGCGCGCCGGGTTGGAGCGGGCCCTGACCGACCAGAGCGGCGACGTCAGGGCCCAGGCCATCTACGGCCTCGCACTGAGGGTCGGGCCCGAGGCCGCGCCACTGCTGCAGGACGCCTTGCGCGATCAGGATCCCTCAGTCCGGCTGATGGCAGTCAGCAGCGCGTGGAACGACGACACCGGCGCCGCGCTGTTGCGCGCCGCAGCGGCCGACCCGGACGAAACTGTCAGGACGCTTGCCGCGCTGAAGCTGGAGGAACGCGGCGAAGCCACGGAGGAGCAGCAGTAGACCGCTGCCTCCGCGCAAGGGGGCCTGTGCGCCCCCGAAGCAAAAGGCCGGAGGATCCGGCCGGCCTCGCCGTCTCGAACGCGAGGTAAAGGTAAGGCGAAACACCTCCCAGGCCTGGCGGCGCAGCATGAAATGACGCCGTTCTGGGGGCGCCAGAGATCGATGCACGATACACAGGAGGACAAATGAAATACGACATGTTCAAGATGGCCGCTTGCGGCAGCACGGCAGCCCTGCTGCTGACCTACGGTGCGGCAACCAGCGCCCACTCGATCAACAACGAGCCACTGGGCAACGCCGGCAGTGCCCGGGATATCTACAGCGTGAGCTGCGAGAATGAAGAAGGCGGCGATACGCCGACCTTCCGCCTGTCCGCACGGGTGCGCGACAAGGCACCGGTCGTTGCGCCGACCATCCGGGTGAGAATCACCAAGGGCACCCTGGCAAGAGCTGCGCAGGACAACAACGGCGATGGCAACACACAGTTCAGCGGTTACGCCCGCGTCGAGGGCGGCAACGGCAATTACACCCTGTGGGTGGACAAAGTCGGCACCGTCAAAACGGGGGCGGAGATCTACGATCTGGAACTCCATTGCGAGGGCCCGGTGTCGTCAGGCTATATCCACACGGGAACGTTGATCACGAAAACTCAGAACCAGTAGGCACCGAGTTTTCCTGGCCTTGTACAGCGGCGGCAGAGTCACCCGGCTCCGCCGCTTCCTCAACAACGGATTTGACGGCTTTCATGGCGTCACGCGCCTGATCACGCCCCACGACCTCCAGGATACCGAGCGAAGTGGCTGACCGAGACAGGATCAGGCTGCGCGCGAGAGTTGAGTGGCTCGCGGCCACCATTGCGGTGACCGCACCGCAAACGACAACGCAGGCCGCCCCACCTGCCATGGACCCGGCTTACGCAGCGGAGTGTGGCAGTTGCCATGTCCCCTATGCGGCCGGCCTGCTGCCAGCCGAGGACTGGAAAACCCTGCTGAAAGGGTTGGCGAAGCATTTCGGCAGCGATGCGTCGATGGACGACAAGGACCTCGCGCCGATACGGCTTTATCTGCTGAAGAACGCCCGGAAAGGCCCGTCGGCCGCTCCGTCCGGCGCATCCGAACCCAGGATCACTGCCACGTCCTGGTTCAAGGCCACGCATCGCGACGCGGCACGCGGCCACTGGCCCGAGCACAAATCGGCAGCGAATTGCGAGGCCTGCCATCCGTCCGCCAAGGACGGTCGCTATCGCGAACTGAGCGATCCGCTGTACGGCATCGACTGATTCGTTCTCCGGCCCAGGCCGCGCGCAGGCGTTTCGTGCGCATGGCGCACGCTTATCTCTCGATTCTTCGCTTCGCAAGGGGCAGAATCCCCGACTGATCACCGGGAGGGTTGCGGGGAAGCCGTGCGCACGATATCACCACAGCAGAGGCATCTCGTGGCGTGCGCCATGCGCACGACATCACTGCCCTGTCAGGACGCACCTTTCGCGAGCAGTTTGACCAGTTCCGCCGCGGGCACGTAGCCCGGCAGCGCCACGCCCTCCTGCGTGACGATCAACGGTGTGCCCTGCATACCGAAGCGCTCACCCAAGGCCATGTGTTCGTCGACGGGATTGGCGCAGGTCTTTTTCGGGACATCCTGGCCACGCTTCGCCTGCGTCAGCGCGGCATTCCGGTCGTCCGCACACCAGACCGAGACCGACTTGGCATAGGATTCGGACTCCTTGCCGGCACGCGGGTAGAACAGATAACGGATCTCGACGCCCTGGGCCAGATACTGATCGATCTCGCCGTGCAGCTTGCGGCAATAGCCACACTCGACGTCGGTGAACACCCATACGACGTAGCGCCCGATCTTGGGCTTGAACACGATCGTCCGGTCGCTGCCCAGTTTCTCCAAAGCCGCCTTGCGCAGACCCGCCAGCTTGACCTCGGTCAGATCCTTGCGCGTACCCAGTTCGACGAGATGGCCCTGAAACAGGTGCCGCCCATCGTCGGACACGTAGATGATCTTGCCGTCAAGCGTCACTTCCTTGACGCCCGCGACAGCGGACGGGCGAATGGAGTCGATCTTGGCGGACGGAATCGCAGCCGTCAGCGCCTTGCGGATTGCCGCGTCCGTTCCGGCCAGAACCGGGTTGGCGGCGATCATCAGCGCGACGAAAAGCAAAGGCAATGCAGACATACGAACTCTCGTTTTAGAGGGGTGAGGGAGACAGGAGAGCACGAACGGCACCCGTTACTCAACCGATAGGAGGCGGCGACCGTGAAGCCGCGAATGGGCACACCGAGGGAGTGCCCCGCGCTGCATCCGACTAGCGGCTCGCTGGCACAGAGGGCCCTGTAACGAAAAACGCCCCGACCCTTGCGGGGTCGAGGCGTCTTTCATCGTCGCGATCAAACCGCGGCTTATGCCGCGGCCAGCCCGATCAGAACGGGGCCGGATTCAGCGTGAACGCCGGATGCGGCAGGTACTTGTCGATATCGGCGCCACTCGGCATGACGGCGACTTCGTAACCGGTGCCGCAGGCAACCGGATCGAACTCCAGGTTGTTCACGGTCAGAGTGGTCCAGTAGCTCGGCTGAATGACGTCCGGATCGGTGAACTTCGTCGTTCCGGTTTCGGCCGTGAACCACCAGTCGGCGCGGTTGTTGTCCGGATCGTTCGCCTCGTTGCTCTTCTTGCACCAGTTGGCCACCGCCATCCGGATACGCAGCTTCGAGACGCACTTGTCGACGATCTTCGGCGCGGAGACGCGGAACTGCGTCAGACCGTAGAGGGTGGTGTCGATCTTGCCCTTCTTCCAGTTGATGGCATGCACCACACCCAGTTCGTCGGCTTCCTCGTTCTGCACGGCAAAGACGGACGAATCCTGAATGCCGGCCACGGCCAGATTGATCGACGGCGCGCCGATCACGTCCTGTGCGGTGGTCGGGGTGTTGACGGCACCCAGCTTGACCCATACAGCGCTTTCGCCGTACGGAAACACCGCCGACTGGCCGATGACCGGAATGGGCTCAGCGCCTTCACCCGCCGCGCAACCGTGCGTGATCGTGAACGCGTTGTAGCTTGCCGCGCCGGACAGCGAGGTCACATCGACCGTGTCGCGGACACCCGTGTGGGCGAATGCGCCCTGGCTGGCCGCGATCAATCCCGCCGCAACGGAGTACGCTGCGAGTTTCTTGGTGGTCATTTGGAAAGACATTCAGTTCTCCTTCGGTTTCCCGGATTTTTCTTACGATTCCCGTTCGGCAGCAAAGCAGCCGTGCCGCACGAACCGGGGAGGTTCCCCCGTGCACCGAGTCGCCCCGACCCGGCCGCACCACATGTCTGCAGCGCCCTGCAAGAAGGGCAGGAAGCATGCCAGATGGTCGGAAGCCTTATTTACAATGACTTACCTTTAATCACTCCCGCCGATGCGATTGCGACTGTGGCAGATGCCTCGCCGGTGCGCGAAATGCCACCACACTAAATGCGTGGTTATTTGCTCGGCCTTGGGTCAAGTGCCCGCAAGGCCGTGACCAGAGAAGAGCTCCGGTCAGCATGAAGCGGCCGGGAAGTGACCAACGGTTCACGCCGGCACGCCCAAACGCCTGCCCTATCAGGCGTCCGCCGGATCCGTCAGGCCGCCTGGAGCCGAATCCGGAACACCGTTCAAACTGCCGCCCACCGCGGACGGGCACCAGACCCCGAGAGCCGATCCACTGGCGCGCATTGTGCAGTACGTAATCGGCATGACCCGAGCGAACGTCCCGACCACGGTCCGGGGGCACTGGCGGCGGGGTCGCGCTCATCTTCCTGTGCCAGAGAAAAATAAGCCATGTCCATTACCGATAACCTGAAGCGCCTATGTTGTTCCGCTCTTGTCCTTGCCCCGCTGGGCTGGACCTCGGCAGTCAACGCCCACCCCACGTTCGTCCCCACCGAAGTCCTCGAAGGCGTCACGACGAACGGGATGATCAAGCTGGCGCACGCCTGCGAGGAGAGCCAGCTTCCCCTCATCGCACTGAGCTACGTCGTGCCGACCGTCAACCCGTTCCTCGAACGCAGCGACGGCGGAACGATCAATGCGTTGACTGATGTGCTGCAAAACGCCGGTCTGCAGAATTTCATCATCCCCTTCTACGATCGGGGCCTGTTCAAGCTGCATCGGCTACAGAAGGATGCGCTAGGCAATACGATCGGCTTCAATAGCCGGAACGGCCGGCTCCCGCTCGGTTTTCCCGGCCAGGTACCGATCCAGATCGGCGCCCTGTTTTTCAACAGCGAGAGCTGCGCGAACGAAATCCGGATCAAGGTGGCCGGCGCGGACATCTGCCGGAAGACAGCCGCGGTTCATGTCGGCGATGCAAACCTGTGGATACCCAATCGGACGCCCCGCTTTCCGGACGGAAACGTCCATGGCAGCAGCAAACGACTCAGACAGGGAGCACCCGTCACGCTGCGCGTCAAGCGCGACCTGACGAACAACCCGCTGCCGGCGGCGTGTGGTGGCACCGGGTTTTCCGTCACCGTCTGGCCGTCGAACGAAGACATCGATCAGAACGTGCCGATTTCTGGTTTCTGGCCAACCGAAGCAGCCGGCGGCTAAGCCGGAACCGACGGGCCATCGCCGACGGCCGGGCTGCACGGGCTCCGCCGTCGGCTATCTCGGACCCGCGCGGACTCGCCGGTCCACGGCAGGGCTGTCATAGCCGGTGCGCGAGGCGCCGTTCCGCGATGCGGGAAGATCGGGCGCCGCGGTCGAACTCCGCAACTGAGCGCCGGGATCTTCAGGATCCGTGCAAGAGCGAACCACCGACACGTCCGTCCACATCCACCCATAAATGGGGCAAGCCGAGTTGGTGCAGCCAGCGAGGACCCTCCGCCTCCTTGAGCATCGCGATCGTCGACGCGCTGCCGGCGACGACGCAAAAATCCGCCACGACATTCACCGCCGCCAGGTGCCTGACGGGCCAACCGGTCTTCGGGTTGAGCACGTGCCCGTAGCGCACCCCATCCAGCACGATGCAGCGCTCGTAGTCACCGCTGCTGGCGAGGCCGCCCCGGTGCAGCAGCACGGTATCGAGCACACCGCCGGGATCCCGCGGATGACGCAGCCCGATACGCCAGGGACTACCGTCCGGATGCGGGCCGATGATCCGGATGTCGCCCCCCAGGTTGATGACGCCATGGCCTAAACCGTGCTCGCGGCACAGTGCCGCCGCGCGATCGACGGCATATTCCTTGACCACACCGCCGAAGTCGATCTCCATACCGGGACATGGAAAAGCCAGGAGTGGCGGCTCCCAGCGCAACTTGTGCCAGCCGACCCGATCCAGCAGCGCGTTTACCGCCGCCGGGTCCGGCAAGCCGGCGTCGGCGCCGAACCGCCACACCTGACGCAGCAGACCCGAGGTGATGTCGAACAGACCGTCGCTCTCGCGGTAGGCGGTCGCGGCATAGTTCAGCAGACCGGCGGTTTCCGCGTCGACCTCGATGGAATCGCCGGCGGCCGCGGCCCGATTGATTTCCGACAGGAAGCTGTCGGGGCGATAACGCGAATACAACGCCTCGAGGCGCTGCACGTCCGCAATGACGACCGCCGCAACGCGCTGCCCCTCGCCCTCGGTCGCGGCATAGAGCTGGATGTCACAGGGCGACCCCATCGCCTTGAAGCGTTGGCGATACAGGCCCTTGGCGGCCGTCTTCTTCAAGCACACCCTCACGCCGACAGGAACGGAACCGGCCCAGGCCCACGAGGCGGGGCAGCCGCGGGACAGGCGGGCATCAAGCGCCCGCAGCAGCGGAATCTAGAACTCAAGACTCCAGGTCGCCGACAGCATGCCGTTCGGCTTGAGCTGATAACCGTTGACGTTGGCCTCCACCGGCTGCAGCCACTCGACGCTCAGGCCGTTGCCCTTGAACGGGCCGTCCTTGACGAGGAGATTCAAGCCGAAGCCGACATCCCAGTAGCGACCACCGTAGTTTTGCGGAAAGTCCTGGGGACCCGCCGTGAAGAAAGAATCCGTGTAGCCACCGACGATGGCGTACTGGCGGGTGTAGGCGCCGCGCACGTTGGCTGACATCCAGTCGAGTAGCTGATAGCTGGTCCACCCCGTCCACTGCCACTGGTCCCCGAGGCGATAGCCGGCATTGTTGCGGTCGCCGCTGGGGCGCTTGATGCCGCTGAACTGGCTGCCCCACGACCAACCGCCTTCGTAGTGCCCCGTGTAGGTCAGGCTGGGACGGAAATCCCAGGTCCCGCTGCCGAGTTGCATCATGTAGTGGTTGTAGTAGTCACCGCTGACTTTCTGCCCGATGTCGCCGGTGGGCGCGCTGAAGCCTAGCGTAAGGTGCATGTGATGGCCGTCGATGTCGAACAGCTTGCCCATCGCATAGAAACCGGTATCGCCGACACCGCCGGACGCCGTCGGCCGGTCACCCGTGCCGTGACCATGGTGGTGACCGCCACCGGCGCCGGGCGGCGCCCCTTCGAGTTCCCGCATCGACATGCTCATGTTCATGAAGGTCGGCATCAGCATCAGGTTCAGCCAGTCGGTCGGCGCATACATGATGTCGAGCATGTGCATGTGCATGTTCATCTCGCGCGGAGCACTGCCACATTTGTAGATCACGCAACCGTTGTTAACCACTTCAAGGTCGCTGACCGGGTGCGAGCCGTGGATCAGGTTTCCGCTCTGCAGGTTCCACATGTAGCGGTAGCCCACCATGAACTTGTCGGGCTCGTCCAGCATATGGGCGAACATGACGCCAGCGGGAAAGGCGCTGTGCAGGTGATGCCCTTCATGCCCCATATGTCCCGCATGCGGATCCTCCGCCGCGGCCGACAGCGAGGCCGGTGCCGACAGGTCGACCTTCATGGCCAGATTCAGCAAATAGAAGTTGAAATTGGCGAAGGCCTGCTCGCCACCGCCGCCCAGCTTCATGGAGCCGGCATGGCTGTAGTATTCCAGACCCGCCTGCACCGCGACGCCGCGGCTGAACTGCTTGGCAACGGTCACACCGCCGCTGACCGCTCCATAGCCGGACAGCCGATAGTCGCTGGACCAGTTGTTCGGAAAGTCCAGCATGTCGGTGTCGCCCCGGGCGATCTGGCGGAACTCCTGGTAGTCGAGGGTCTGATCCAGCACGAAATAGGGACTGTAGAAATACGCCGCACCCTGTGTGTAATACCGGATGCGCGGTGTGATCATCCATCCGCGGCCAGCAGGCTGCTCCCAGGCCGCTTCAAAGGTATGCGCATTGATGCCCCAGTCGTCCGAGTAAAAGCGGTAATCCGCATGCAGCGAGGCATCGAACCAGTCGATGTAGCGTACATAGCCAAGGCTCAAGTTGACCTGGTCGCGCAAGCGAGGCCGGTTGTCGTACTCAGCCACGGCAACGGATGAGAGCAAACCGGTCGTGGGGTCGGGCGAGTTCAACTGTCTCGCGACAACCGGAGCGAAGAACAGCGATTGCTTGTATGGATTCGACAGATATCCGGTACTGTGAGTAAAGCCCACGTTGGCCGACAGCGTCGAACTCTTGTCCAGGACCTGAACCAGTCGGGCCCCGAGCGCGCCATCCTGCCGGGTGCCCTCGATGGTTGGCTGCTCTGGCGCCTTGCTCCCGACCACCCCATAAGCAAAGCGCTGGGCGCTGATGGAACTGTTCGTGTAGCTGCCGCCGAAGGTCAGGGTAGTCGCCTTCTGGTTGAAGTCGAGACGCCCACCCAGGTTGGCAAACCAGACGTCGAAATCGTTTTCGATCGACACGCCGCCACCGCCACTGACGGCCGCCTCGTCCCAGTCGTAGGAAAGATTGAAATCGCCCTGACGGCGGATCTCGGGCGAGGCATAGGCCATGACTTGTACCGTCTCCGGGGTCACGAACTGTTGCCCGGTGGTCGGATCCAGAAAGACCGCCACGCCCTTGTCCGGGTCGAAGCTGCTCAAAGAATTGGCGACTTCCCAGAAAGCCGACGCGCCGACGATGTTGTCGACCCGCGTCAAGGAGCCTGCCGGCGCAGCTGCGATCGGCGTCGCGCCCGCCCAGGTGTCTTCCTGGTAGTTGAACAGCACGCGCATGCGGTCCATCAGACGCGCCCCGGCGAACGCCTGGATCGTATCGACCTGGATGCTGTTCCCGGTTTCGCGGAAATGGCTGCCGGCCCCGCCACCTTCCTGGTAGTGACCGTACTGAAAACCCGCCTCATCACCCTCGGCGCCCTGTGCGGCCGACGGCACCAGCCCCGGCAGCGCCAGCGCCGCAGCCGTCAGCGCCTGCAGCGACGGCGCAGAGCAAGGCGGCGTTCTTGATTCGGCGCGCGAAATGCTGGGCGACGACGGCCGTACAGATCCGCGCAGGTGGCGCATCGCGGCCCGCAAACGTTTGGACATGGTGGGAGGAATCGCGTTAACCGGCGCCTATCGCAGCGTGCACTGCCGCCACATTCCCTGACTCAGTAGCAACCACAGCCGGCTCCGGCACCGGGACCTGTGGCTTCGCCCCATCCGGCCGCGGACTCGCGACTGCGGTAGGCGTGGACGCGCAGCGAACGCTGCGCGGGATTGGGCTCCAGCGCCATCTGGGGCTTGGCGAGAGTCCCTCGTTCCCAGGGCGCCACCGGCGCGCAGGCCGACAATAGCCAGATCAGGCCGGTCAGCCCCATCGACGATAGGCGCTTGCCCCTCACTTGGACGCGGACACGATCCCGTGATCCATCGACGCGGCAGCCGGCTTTTCGGCCAGCAATTGGCCGAGCAGCTTCTTCATCTCCTCAGCCTCGCCCGGACGAAAGCCGAGATGCACGTAGCGAATGACGCCGTTGCGGTCGATCAGGTAGGTCGACGGCATGGCCTTGACGCCGAAGCGTTCGGCACAACTCTTGTCGCCGTCGACGGCCACCGTGAAATGGCCCGGCCGCTGCGCCAGGAAGCCCTTCGCATCGGCGACGTCCTCATCGACATTGACGCCGATGATCTCGAGGCCACGCCCATGAAATTCATGGGTCAGCGCGTTCATGAACGGGAAGGATTGAGCACAAGGCCCGCACCACGACGCCCAGAAATCGACGTAAAGCACCTTGCCCTTCAGACGCTGCAGATCGATCGCCTGACCGTTCTGGAAAGCGCTCAAGCGGCATTGGGGCGCAGCCTCGCCACGCTCTGCAGCCCAAACCGGCGCATTGACTGCTAGGGCCAGCAGAAGACTGCGCCCCAGACCGAGCTTTTTCCGTGCGGCTTTCATTATTGATTGACCGTGATGTACCAGCCGGTACCCGTGTGACCGTTGGCGCCATCTTCGCAGTGGAACTCGGCAAAGTAATTTTCCGTCCCGGCCGTATTCACCTTGTTGATGATCATCGTGTAGACACCGGCTCCCTGTTTGAGTCGCTTGGCCGCGCTGTAATTTCCATCATCGACACGGTCGACGCTGCGCAGCGTGGTGCCGCCTTTCCGGACGATGATCCGAATGGGAGGCGCCGCGACCGGCGCGCTGTCCAGCACTCGGAAGTACAAGTGATCCGATCCGGCTGCGCAGGTCACCTTGTACACGTCACGCGCCGCTGCGGCTGCGCCCAGAGAACCGCTCTGCGAATGGGCAGACGCGCTGCCGGCGTAGGCTCCGGCCAATGCGATGCCAATGGCGGCGAGAGCGTGCTTTCCGATAGTTACTGTTGCTTTCACTTGTTGACTCCTGGTCACGCCGCCAACTGTCCGAAGGCGGGATTCTGAACATCCGGAGCTTAAGCTCCGACAACCACCGCCGCGGTGACGGGTCCGTTTCCTCGTCACATCGCCCGCGATATCGATTCCCTTCCGCGAGGCCGCACCCTCCTCCGGGCGCGGCCAACGCTCATCCGCCGAAACTGCGCCAATCCGGCCGACATGGCCGTCGCGCCAAACAAAGCCTGTTATTGCGCCGCGGCCCCGGCAGCATGCTCCCGCAAACGCATGGCAGCGAATTCCCGCACGGTTTCATCGGCGTCGCCCAGCGCCTGCTGCAGCAGGGCCGCTCCCTGCGGATCGGTGCCGGCGCCGTCGACTGCCATCAACCGCACCGACACATCGCTGTCATGCAGGGCATCCTGAAGCATCCCGATCGCGCCGGGACCTTCAAGCCGGGACAAGCCATAAAGGGCCTGAGCCCTGGCGCTCGGATCCTCATCCGACAACGCCCGCTCCAGGGTCCGGCGCACGGCCGCATCATCGGCCGCGCCCTGCCCGGCGAGCCGCGACAGCCCTTCCAGCTTTTGAGCCGCGTCCGAGGCGGCAGCCATCTCCAGGGCCTTTTGCGTCGCTTGCGGGCTGGCCGGCGGCGGAGCAGACGGCCCGTTCTTGTCCGATCCGGGTGCGGCCCCTGCTTCCAGGCCATCGTCCTTTACAGGGTCGGCAGCCGCAGACCCGGACGCCGCCCCTGCCGGCCGGCTGACTTTCCCCTTGACCCAGATCTCCTCCGGGACGCGCTTACGGTCCTTCTCCTCCGCATAGCGGTAGATCAGGTTGGCGCGGGTGCCGACCAGACACTCGACCACGGTCTCAACCGTCTCGCCCTTACAAACCACAGCGAGCGTCGCTTCGGGGAGGTCCGAATGCTTCAATCGGACCCCGGTTTCGCGTGCGACCGACTCCAGCACCTCGGCCAGCGAAGCCTGACGGGCATCCACCTGGATAGACCGCGCCCGGCCCTCGACCCTGGTCACGCTCACGCGAACATCGCCGCCGTTCGCGGGAGAAATTCCCACGGCAGGCAATGCCGCCGGCAGGCAGCACAGCACGATCGCCCCGAAATGGCGGACGTGGCTACAGCATCCCCACCGGAACTCCGGCACCGCAGCGGTAATGTATCGGATCGCATTCACGCCGGAGGTCGCATGCACTGCTTATGCCATGCAGCGTCGACGCGCCGTTTGCGCCTGGATAGGAACCCTGGATTTCCGAGCCGAGGAGTCGGTAAGGGCATGCCTTTAAGGTGTTTAGGTTCGAAGCGCAGCACATCACTCCGGCGTTCAGACTGGACGCGCATGCAGATTTCGCAGGATCGGGTCCACACTTTCCCGCCTGTTGGCACCTGAAAGTGAGGCATTTCCCGCAGGAACTGCGGCATATCACGCACCCCACCGAGAAACCCGAGCCTGCGGCCGCCCCAGGTACCTCCGGTTGCGATCGCACCGACCCTGCAGATGCTCGATACCGGCAAGGGTATTGCGATATCCTGACACGTGAATGATCAAGTCGAGCCAGCCACAGCCCCTTTCGCCGCACCTCTCGGGCCAGGGCGATGGCGTCACCATGTATGGGCACAGATGAATCGCCCCTACGACACGGAACTGACAAAAAGTACAAAAGTCTGTCGGGTGGCCACGCCCCGTGATTCAGCCGCTTGCTACAACGCCGCGCGCAGCCAGTCTCAGCCGGCAGCGGCAAGCCCTGACGACACCCCACTCAACGTCTAACCCAGGAACACTCGATGAAAGCACGTATGGCATTGCTCGCGGCACCGCTCCTGTTGGCGGGCTGCACCCAGGAAGCCCAGAATCAGCTTGGGCGCGCGGTACAGAACTGGACGGGAACGAATGGCGTGCTCGAAATCTATGCCGGCGACAAACTGGTCAGACGCTTCCTGAAGATCGACAAAATCAGCACGGCCACCGCGACGGGAGGCTCCCGGGGCCGCCCCTACCGTTTCGGCTATGGCGTCTTCGACACCAACCTGAACGGCCGCGCCGACCCGGGAGAGAAAAAGGTCTACTTCGAAATCAGCGACTACTCCACACCTTACGTGTTCTACGAAGATCCGGGCTAAGCACCCGCCGCCAGCAACCCGGGGCGCGGACATCGACAGACGACACCCCGTGCCCGCCTTCGCGTCACGTTCGCAGCAGTTCCGCGATACGCTGCCGATCGGCCTCTGCGAGCTCCGGAAGATCGATCGACAGCAGGCACAGCTTGCGCCCCATCAGATTCTTTGCGGGATTGGATGCCACGACCTGACCTCGGACCTGGTCGAGCTGCAGGCGTCCGTCACTCCCCGTGATGCGCAGCGAGAGGCGCTCTCCCGCCGTTGGCACCCCCTGCTGCGCGTCCAGCTCCGCAATCAGGCCATGTTCACTCATCGCGCGCAGCCGCCCGCGGAAATCGCGTCCGCGGCACGTTAGCCTGACCCGCCCGCCGACATCCCCGTGCTCAGGCAGCCCTCCCGCCCTGATCAGATGCTTGATCAGGGTTTGGTCATCCCCGGACATCACGAGCGAGGGGCGGCAGTAGATGCCCCAGTACATCAGTCCGATGATCAGGCCGCCGAGGATGTTGCCTAACGTCACGGGCAACAGGTTACCGAACAGCGCCCGATGGACGGTCAGGTCCGGAAAGGCGCCCGCTGCGGTACCCAGTCCGCTCCAGAATTCGGGCGCGGCCCCGTGCTTGATGAACAGTCCGAACGAGAGGTAATACATGTTCGCGACGCTATGCTCGAAGCCGGAGGTCACGAAAGCCGTCACCGGGAACAGGATCACGACCACCTTGTCGATGACGGACCGTCCGGAAAGGCTGAGCCAGATCGCCAGGCAGACCAATACGTTGCAGAAGACGGCGCGGGCCAGCGCCTCGCCGAAGCCCAGGGCCGCCTTCGTCTCGGCGATGTTCAGGGCAGTCAGCCCGACCTGCCCCTTCATCAGGCCGTACTGGCCGGTCTGAAAAATCAGGTAGGCCGTCAGCGTCGCACCCACGAAATTCCCGGCGAACACGATGCCCCAGTTGCGCAGGACGCGCATGACGCCGATCTTCCGGCTCGCCGCCGCCATTACCAGCAGCACGTTGCCCGTGAACATTTCAGCCCCGGCGATGATGACCAGGATCAGGCCGAGACAGAACGATGCACCGCCGATCAGCCGCATCAGCCCGAACGGCAGTTTGACTGCGCCATCGAGTCCATTCCCGGTCATCACGGTGGTGCTGAACACAGCCCCGAACCCGATGAAGGCGCCCGCCAGCACCGCGAGCAACAGCGTCGAACGAATGTCGAGATTCGCCTTGATGACGCCCGCGTTCTCGGCCTGCAGCGCCACATCCTTGGGCATGAGATTGTCGATGGTGTTGTGGGGCATCGGATGCTCCTGGCAGGGTTGCGGCGAGGATGGATCGGATTGCCCGTCTTACGGGCCCGTCGACCGGCGATTGTAGGCGCACGTCAGAGCCGGGGGAACGCGCCGGGATGGCGACGCTCCGAATCCGCGGGCTTAAGCAGACGAGGCGCCGGCTGCGACGCCGGGTTCACCGCAGAGCGGGGGCGAGCGTCGCCGGTGAAGACCCTGGACTCCCGATTAGCGTGGGAATTCGAAGGGGAGGAGGCGGGGATCAGGGGCGGCGCGGGTTGCGAGACTGACCCTCAGGATGGGCGTTGCAACGTCTGACCCACTAGCTGGGGGCAATTCACGGGTGAGACTACTGACCTCGGCAGCATTGCGATTCGCAGCGCCCGGGTCCCGGCGATGAACGGAAGCGCAGACTCCGGGACGTTCGATCAGCCGTGCGACGGCATTGCACGCGTCGATGCAGCTGACGCGACCGGAATCGGCATCGCCAAAGCGCTCGACCGACGCGCGCAGCAGGGCCCGAATCTGCTCGCCGCCCAGGGCAGGGTTCAACTCCAACAACAGCGCAACCAAGCCGGAGACGTGCGCCGCGGCGAACGAACTACCGGTCATGAAGCCATACGCATCATGCGGGACGGTGGTCAGTATCTCCGTACCCGGTGCCGCCAGGGAATTCGTCGCCGGTACGGATGACACGCGCACGGGCGCAGCGGTGCGCACGGCAATCACGCCGGGAATCGAAGCCGGGAACTCGTCGTCCGGACCGGGCGTGTCCGCTTCCGAGGCAACCACGACGATGCCTTCGCTGATCGCCTTCGCGATCAACCGGCCCAGCAACGGATCCGCAGGGCCGTTCAGGCTCATGTTGATGATCCGTGGCTTGGCGTTGATCGCGGTGTTCAGGGCCAGCGCCAGCGTGAAGGTGCTGCACTGAGCATCCGGCTTGCGGGAGCGGCTCTGCCAGCAGGCCTTCATCACGCGAACCTTCGCGTCGGGAGCGATGCCGACGATACCCTGCCCGTTGCCGGCCGCTGCCGCGATGATGCCGGAAACGGCGGTACCGTGGACATCGGACGCGGTCTCCTGCGAATCAGGCACGAAGCTTTCCAGCGAGGTCACGTGACCTCGCAGTTCGGGATGCCCGTCGTCCGCCCCCGTATCGATCACGATGATGTCCACGTCCCGCCCGGTAGCGAAACGGTGGGCGGATTCCACACGCATCGATTGCAGCCCGGCCTGCATCCGGGCCAACGGGTCGCCGGCCCCCGGCTGCGGCACACTCCTCGCCGACATCACGTGGAAACTGCGCATGGTCTGGGCGGATTCGACGCGCCGATCCGCGCCGAGCTTGCGGAGGATCAGGTCGACCGACTGGGGCGTGGGCACCTCATAAACGACACAATGGACACCCAGCGCGGTAATCGGCCACTGCCCTTTCTGCAGCAGCCCATAGTCTTCCGCCAGTTCTGCGGCATACCGCTCGCTCCACGTCGAATTCCCGTAATGGCCCCGCTGGCGGTAGGCGCTGACCGCATCCCCCATCGCCACACGACCCTCTCGCTCGTCAGCGAAAGTCACCAGGATTTCGCGCGATGAGTTGGCAGCCGCCTCGTGTCGCGGCACGGAAGCAGGGTCTGATTTGCCGGCGGCACTGGCCGGCACAACGCTTGCCGCGATCGCCCCGAAAGACAGGGCCACGCACAGCAGACGGATCAGGATCGGCACGCCAGCCACCTCAGCGGTGTGGATCGGAAACCGGGATTGCCGGTGCCGCGAAGGCAACATCCGCTCGCGCTCGCAGACGATCCAGTCGTTCGGCCACGAAATCCGGCGACGGATCCTGCACGTCGAATCGAATCGTGTAGACGCCGGGACCGGCGGGCCCATCCACGACGCGGCCCTGCAGCGACTCCACGATCGACTGGATCGCCTCGGCCGTCAGTGGTTGTGCGAACACGACGCGGATATCGTTTGCCTCGAATCTGGCGTAACTGCCCGGATTCGCCGCCGTGTGAAAGATGTTCGGCCCGCCCGAAGAACCGAGCTCGGGTGCCAGCGGCAGTATCGCCAGGGCGAGCAGGGCCGCGGCGCCCGCCCACACCAGCGGGCGCTGTCCCGGCAGGACAAACCAGTTCAGCAGAACGCTCAGACTCCAGCGGGGGTCGTTCCCGCCCGCCGCGGAAGTTTGTGGAGTCGCGTTCGATTCCTCGCGAATGCGCGCCATGAACTTGCCGAGCGCGAGATCGGTATTGATCTCCGACACCGGCGGCATCGCCTTGAGGTGCGCGCGCAACTCTCGCTGCGCTGCGACTTCGTCACGGCAGCGGCTGCAGCCCCGCAAGTGGGCCCGCACCCGGGCTGACTCCATTGCGTCCAGCGTGCCATTGACATACCAGGGCAACAGCAGACCCATCTCGTCGTGGCTATCCAGTTCTTGCATTTCAGGCATTTTCATGACGTCCCCCCGAATCGTGCAGCCGCTTCCCCATTGGCATCGGGCATCAGTGCCCGGATCTTCTTTCTGGCGTGGAACACCCGGGTCTTCACGGTATTTTCCGGGCAACCGAGTATCTCGGCAATCTCGCCGTACTTCAGGTCGTGATGGTAGGTCAGTTCCAGCACCGCCCGCTGCTCCAGCGGCAGTTGACCAAACAGATGCTCGACCCAGTCTTCCAGTTCGAATGCGTCCAGGCCACGGTCGGCGGTTCCCGGTATCAGGTCCTCGGCCTCGTCCAGCGGCATGTGTGCATCCGCGGGAAGATTACCGCGCGCTTTCAGGCAGATGCGGTAGGCGATCCCGAAGATCCATGTGGAGACCTGTCCCTGCCCGTTGAAAGTGGACGCCTTCCGCCAGACCACGTACATGACATCATTGACGACTTCCTCGATCAGTTCGGGACTCGACAGCATCCGTTCGGCGAATCGGGCCACACGAGGAAAGTAACGCCGGTACAGCGTCTCCATCGCGTCACTGTCCGAATGGCCAATACGTGCCAACAACGCGACATCGTCCGGCGAACGCGTGTCGCTCGCGCTCGCCTTGACCTGTTGATTCGGACGTGCGTGCAACATTCCCGGCAACTCGTCAATTTCGACCAATAATCCAGCAGCCATGCAGCCCCTCTACCCCAAGCGCGGTGTTCATGATGGGTAGATGCCGGTTTCCGTCAAAAAGGTTCATGGCCCCATGCACCTCGGATCACTTGTACGCGACGAGGCCGTTCTTCCCGCGCTGTAGGGGCAATTCATGTGTGCCCCTACGCAGAAGGCCAAACGCTTCAACCTCGGTTCCAGCGAACAGGCTCCGTGATCGGCTTTCCGACTGGCCGTTCGGGCCGGGCAAACACCCGCGGACGACTCCATCCGGCGCCGAGCGCATCGGATCAAGCCAGCCCCCCGAGCGAGAAATCAGGTATTCCCGCACCAGAGGCTAAGCAGTCGCCAGGAAAAAAACTGACGCACCTTTGAACCAATCGGCCGGAAGCCTGGATTAACCGACTGACACCGATGCTCGACCGCAAGAATCGCAGTCGCGTCGGTCCAACACAATAAACCGTTTCCTTGGAGCCCACAGCATGAATAAACTGAGTCGTACCCTCGCCCTGCTGTCGACCGCAGCCGCGTTCACCTTCGCCACCTGCGACGCCAGCGCCGCGGTCATCAAGATCTCGTGCGAAAAGCGCGGAAACCGCTCATCGGTTTCGGTCAACGGCGCCAACCTCGCCAGCGGCGAATACAAGGCCCGGATCATCTCGGGTACCAACCGCAAGACGTCAGGCTTGCAACCGACGATCGGCGATGAGGTGGCATTCGATTTCGACAGCGGAACCGAAGCCGGAGCCATCAGGATCCCCGGCAACTTCATCGTGAATGGCCAGGTCATCGGCAAGATTCTGGACGCCCAGGGCCGCACGGTGATCTCCGACACCGAGCAGTGCCGCGTTCGCTGATTGCTGCAGGGGAGCATGGGGCGACTGCCCCGCGCTCCCCGCCGAGGGGGGAGGCTGCAGATGACAAGCCGGAGTCCTACAGGGCCCCGGCTTGCCCTCGCAGAGTGAAGCGATCGGAACGCCCGAGCCGCGCCGGACTCAGAAACTGAACCAGCCAGAGCCGAAGGCCGACGCGAAAACCAGGCTGACGATGCTCATCAGCTTGATCAGGATATTCAGCGAAGGGCCGCTGGTATCCTTGAATGGATCGCCAACCGTGTCGCCGACCACCGCCGCCTTGTGCGCATCGGACCCCTTGCCACCGTATTGACCCGCCTCGATCCACTTCTTGGCGTTATCCCAGGCCCCGCCGCTATTGGCCATCATCACGGCCAGCAAAAACCCCGAACTGGTGACCCCGATCAACAGCCCGGCGAGCGCCTCCTTGCCCAGAATGAAGCCGACCACGAGCGGCACGACCACCGCCAGCGCACCCGGTATGATCATTTCGCGCAGGGCCGTCTCGGTGCAGATCCCCACACAGGAACGGTAGTCCGGACTGGCCTCGCCGTCCATCAGGCCCGGGATTTCCCGGAACTGCCGGCGGACTTCGATGACGATCTGGTAGGCCGCCTTGCCCACGGCCATCATCGTCAGCGCCGAGAAGAGGTAGGGCAGCATCGCCCCGATCAGGATGCCGGGCAGAACCGTCGGCCCGAGCAGGCTGAGATTATCGATCTTCGCGGCAGTCACATAGGCCGCCATCAACGCCAGCGCGGTCAACACCGCGGAACCGATGGCGAAGCCCTTGCCGGTAGCCGCCGTGGTGTTGCCCAGACTGTCCAGCGCATCGGTCCGACACCGGATCTCGGCCGGCAGGTGGCTCATCTCGGCGATACCGCCGGCGTTGTCGGCGACCGGCCCGTACGCATCCGTGGCCAGCGTCACGCCCAGCGTGCTCAACATTCCGACACCGGACAGTGCGACGGTGTAGAGTCCGGCCGCCATCGAACCATCGGCCTTGATGCCGAGCCAGATGCTGAGCAGGATGGCGATGGCGACGATCAGCACCGGCGCGACCGTACTCATCATGCCGACGGCCAGCCCATGGATGATGGTCGTCGCCGCGCCGGTCTGGGTCGCATGCGCGATGCCCTGCGTCGGCTTCTCCGTGTACGAGGTGTAATACTCGGTGGCATAAGCAATTGCGTTGCCGGCGACGAGACCCACCAGGATCACCAGCCAGTAATTGAAGCTGACGCCCGACCCCAGCACGACGACCAGGGACAACGCCAGCACGACTGCCGAAGCGCCCCACACCGAACGGCGCAAGGCCTTCAGCAGATCCTCCAGCGTCGCGTTCTCGTCGATCCGCGCGACATGGCGGCGAAACGCGGTGTGGAACCGTTGCTGCAAACCGCCGATGACGCCGCCTTTGGGAGCTTCCATCGATGCGGATCCGTCGCCGAGGACCATATAGATGCCGAACAGCGCCGACAGCACACCGACTGCGGCGACCAGGAACGGCAGACCGATGAAGGCCGGCGACGCAGCGCCGCCGAATGTCGCGCCCAGGGTGGCTGCCGCGATGATCGAGCCGCTGTAGCTCTCGAACAGGTCGGCGCCCATACCGGCGACGTCGCCGACGTTGTCGCCGACATTGTCGGCAATCGAGGCCGGGTTGCGCGGATCGTCCTCCGGGATGCCTTTCTCGACCTTGCCCACCAGATCGGCGCCCACATCGGCGGCCTTGGTGTAGATGCCACCGCCGACCCGGGCGAACAGCGCGATACTGCTGGCGCCGAAGCCGAAGCCGGTGATGTAGGTCAGGTAGCCCGGATCGCCCCGGAACAGCAGATAGAGGCAACCGAGCCCGAGCAGCGAGAAACTGACCACGGACATACCCATGATGGCGCCGCTGCCGAAGGCGACGCGCAGTCCGTCATGCAGGCCATGGCTGCAGGCATCGGCGGTCCTGACATTGGCCCGCACGGCCACATACATGCCGAGGTAACCCGCACCGGCGGAGGCGATCGATCCGGCAACGAAGGCAAGCGCCGTCTGCCAACTCAGAAACGAGGCGATGACGGTCGCAACGACGGCGACGAAAATCGCCAGCACCCGATACTCCCGGCCCAGGAAGGCAGACGCCCCTTCCTGAATCGCACCGGCGATCTGCTGCATGCGTTCGTTGCCCTGACCGTGTCCGAGCACCTGACGGAATTGCCACACCACGTAGCCGACACCGGCCAGCCCGGTCAGCAGTGCGATCACGACGGAAAAAGTGGTTTGCGCAGAAATGGCTAGTTCCTCCTTATTAACGGGTTGATCGGTTCGGGCGCCGCCCTCACCCGGTCATGCAGCCAGCGGCGGGCTCTTGGCCGCCGCGGCCTCGGTCCCGGCCGCACGGTCTAGAGATTGGCGAGACGCCACCAACGTGCGTGGTCCCGACGGAGCACTTCGGGTCTTGGCATCGGGTAGTAGCTGAGCCTGGGCCCGTTGCCGACGAAAAATCCGGTCTTGACCATCCGGTACGGAAATTCCGCGGAATGGGCCCGCGCGACGAGCTTCGTGTCCTTGACCCCGGGCTCCAGCACCATCAGCGCTTCGCGCAAGGGGTGCATATAGTCGTAAGGCAGATCGCCCATCGCACCATACTCGGGATCCTCGGCCAGCGCGCCCAGGCCGAGTTCGACGAAGGCCAGGGCCGGATAGCGGATGAATTTCGTGGGTTCGTTGGCGACGGCGTGGTAGTAGCGAACCGGGTCCAGCGTACTGACGAGCAGCGCACCCGCCGGCGCAAGATCCTGGTACAGATGGCGCGTCGCTTCCGGCTCCGGGACAGGCTCCTGCGCTTCCAGGGCCAGTGTCTGACCGTAGCTGGTGCTCAGATGCAGCTTGCCCAAAGCCTCGACGGGGAGGTGTTCGAGCACGCGATAAACCGAGATGTAGACCGAGTTCTTGGGTTTTCCGTCCGGATGGGCCACACAGCGGGCAATCCCAGCCTCGATCGGGAAATAAGGATGCCGGAACTCCGAGTCGACCTCGAAGAAAACCGCCTGCCCCTTCGTCTTGCACTGATGGCCGGTCGCGTAGTACTGGCCGAATTCCTCGGGCGGCAGCATGGAAGCGATCAGTGCTTCCGGAATCAATGACAGGTACAGGTAAACGGCCATGGGTGATCACTCGTTCCATTCGGTGACAAGAAATTCGCGCCCGGCAGCGGTGGGTCGATCTGCCGCAAACCCGGGCGCAGTGCGGCGAGCGCGGTAGCCATCGGGTAGAGCGCCGGGCTTTGCCTTGCTCCATCACCGCGTCCGACCCCGGCAGATCATACCGCATGGCGCATACCGACACGACAGGCCGCCGGCCTCGCGGCGGCGAGACCTCATCGCGCCGAGCGCAGCCTTAGGGGCGAGTGGGAATCGCGAGACAGCGCGGCATTTGTCGCGCGGATGGCAGGCCCGTGGGTTAGACTTTGCGCCCGCCTTTCACCAATCTCGGAGACCGCAAATGGACAAAAAGGCACTAGGGATCATCGCAGCAGGCATGTTGGCCGGATGTTCGGGTCCGTCGCCGGAAAACGCCGACACACAACAGCGCATTGCGCTGTGCGAAAGCGTGATGAAGAAATACATCGTCGAGGCGAATACCTACGAACGCGATCGCAAGCGCCTGATCGGCAGCTGCCACATCTCTCAGAAGGAGAGGAGCATCGCGCAATGGCAGTGCGTTCTGGATGCAATGGACCGGGGAACGAAATACGCCGAGGCCTCCGAACAGTGCGGCACCGAGGCCGGAGGCAAGAAATGAAGCGGGCATCGCACCACGCGGCCGGCGGTTCCCTTGCCAGCCGGGCCAGCCTGTGATGACGAACGGGCGTAGCCTCAACGTCGAACTGAACGACGGCTCGCAGATCACGGCGACCGTTTTCCTGCCGGATGCCGGCAAGGGACCGGGCCTCCTGGTATGCCCCGGACGCGCCGACGACCAACGCGGGACATACGACACCGCTCGGCTCTTCGCCGAGGAAGGCTACGTGGTGATGCTCGCGTCGCCGGCCGCCGTCGACTCGGCTGCGACGACGCCCGATGCGCTACACGCGCTGACGGACGAACTCCGTGCGCTGCCCGAGACGATCGGACGAATCGGCGTCCTCGGCTTCGGCGAGGGCGGACTGCCGGCACTGCGCGCAGCAGCCCGTTGCTGGGTGGATTGTGCCGTGGCTTATACCCCGGAACTGTTGGCGCTGGCACCGACCGACATTGCCGGCCTGCGCGTCCCGGTCGTCGTGCACACCGCCGGCAACCCGGGTCATCCGCCGGAACCGCTGCGGTCTGCGCTGGACGGCAGCCCACACCTGACACGCTACGTTTATCCGGACGTCGGAGCGGGTTTCTTCCGGAAGGGGCACGCCGGCTATGACCCTGCCTCGGCCCTGATCGCTCACCAGCGCAGCGTCGTGTTGCTGCGTCGCCAGATGGGACCGCATCATGACTTCTCAGCCCTGTGGGATCAGCACTGCGCCTGCGAATTCGCGACCCGCGACGTCGACGCGACCATGGCCACGATGGTTGCGAGCCCCTATGTCAATCACATCCCGACCATGACCGGCGGCGTCGGTCAGGAGCAGTTGAAGCGCTTCTACAAATATCACTTCATCCCGAAGACACCGGCCGACACGCGTCTGGTCCCGATCTCTCGAACGGTTGGCGAAACGAGCTTGGTCGACGAACTGCTGTTTTGCTTCACGCACGATATCGAGATGGACTGGATGCTGCCGGGCATCCCGCCGACAGGCCGTTACGTGGAAATCCCGCTGGTCGCGATCGTCCGGTTTCGTGGCGACAAGCTCTATAACGAGCACATCTATTGGGATCAGGCCAGCGTGCTGGTGCAGATCGGCCTGCTCGATCCGACGGGCTTGCCGGTCGCCGGTGCCGAAACGGCCCGGAAGCTGACGGACGAGACCTTGCCGTCGAACGGCTTGATGCGGGCGTGGCGGAAGTCGGAGGATTGGCCACTGTAGGGCCCGGTGGCTCGTGGCAGGAAAAGGCAGAGGCTGCGGGATCGGACTGGCGCTTGCGCCCTGTCGATCCGGCAGCCCCTAGCGTGCGGTGATCAATCGTTCAATCATTGCGTGTTGCAGATCAGGTTTTCCGGGCAGGTATCGTTGATGACGGCACCGTTCGCGTTGATCACGTCGACCGTGTCGAAGAAGTCATACGGGCTGGTATCGTTCTTGAAGTACCACCAGAACAGATGCGTCGCGTTGATGCCCTGCGGGTCGTTGACCGCGAAGTGGAACACGTCGTTCAGGGTCAGCAGGCCTTCGCCGATCGGGTTCTCTTTCCAGATCAGATGCGTCGGCTGCGCCGCCATCAGCGAGTAGGTCCGGCCGGCGTACTGCGGAAAGAACGGGTAGGCCTCGTTGGTGTACAGCGTGGTCGGCACCGTGTCCGGCCCGCCGAAGCCAACGCCGCTGCGATACAGATGGTCGATCAACTCGGCCGTGTAGGGCGCGGTCCGCCAGTTGATCCACATATTCGTCAGCGAGGTCGGATAGGCCAGCGGCAGGGCGCTCCCCAACCGCTTCAGCTGATCGACGTAGTCGCGCGCGTTCGGAGCGACCACGGCGCTTTCCTCGGTCGTCACGCCCTCGAACATCGGATCCGAGTCGAAAGCCTTGCCCAGCGCCTGATGGGCCGCGATGATCCGGTCCATGACCGCCGGCACCCAGCGCTTGGTTTCGCAACCGGCAGGCTCGCCTTCAGCGTTCAAACCAACCTGTTGACCGCCCTCATAGATGGGATCGTCAAGCATGTAGGCCGGCACGCATTGCGGAGTCAGGTCGTCAAACCACATATCCTGAAACAGGACCACCATGCGTTTTCCCTTCGCCTTGACCACGTCGAACTGGGCTTTCAGCGCAGAGAAGTCATAAACACCTTTCGAGGTCTCGATCTTGCTCCAGACGACCGGAACCATGACACCCTCGATAACCGGCGGGATATTCGGCATGATTCTTTTGACGGCCGCCAAATCAATCTTATTCGGTAACTGTGCATAGTGACCGGGATGCCATTTTTTTGGCCCGACCTTTTCCGCCAGCGGACTGATACCACTCCCAGCCAGGCTGACCGCGGTATTGGTCAGCGATGTCCGCACTGTGACATCTGCGGACAGCGCCCCAACGGATAAGGGATTGAACACCACATTGGCATAGCAGCTTTGCCCTACAGCCAGTGATGTTCCACAGGTATTGGTGATCATGCGATAGTTTTCACTCACTACCTTAAACGTCCATATGCTTTCAGTTTTTGTTCCGACATTCTTCAGAGTCAACCTCTTCGCCGCACTGGTCGTAAAGACCTGTTGGTCCAAATAATTCAGCTTCGTCACAGATAAAGAGACGGCCGATGCCATGGGCGCGACAGCAATCAGCATTGATGCTATCGCGGTCATAGTCATGGTTTTCATTTTATTCACCATAGAGCCTGGATGTATCAATCGGAAACGCTTTTCTGCTCTTTCTTTGCGGGCTATATTCAACCCGCACTCGAAGTGAACCGAGCATGACCAAACTCTAGTAATGACTTTTATCCAACCAAGTGAATAAATGGTGACCAGGGTCACAGTTCAGCGGAGACATCGCGATGACCCGGGTAATTGATTCAGATCTGTTTTACCGCCCGAGCGATCGCATGAAGACCCAAAGGGGCTTGCTGAAGCGCAATTTGACGGCAGGGATTACCGGGGAACTGCGTCCGCGGTTGGGGGCATTGCGCGCGCTCAGCGCACGCCACTGGAAAGGCATCGCGTAGCGTGCGCTGCGCGCACGAAAGCACTCGCACAACATAGGTGCAATTCATGAATTGCCCCTAGGAAATAACCCGAGTTATTAACTGAAATAGTGCGGCTTTGGAGGAAGCAGGAACCAGCCGCCGAACGCGGAGGCTCAGCCGGCGGGTGATCGCGTAAGATCAGAGCGCATGCTCAGTGGACGCATGGCGAGGGGGCGAGTGATGCACCCAAGGCCGGTGCGCGCGGGTCGGCAGGGGAAACCGGCCGATGGTGACAAGGACGACAAACACGGCACCCGCCAGCTCGCGTGTGGCGAGCTGGCGGAAGGGCGGAGACGGAAGGGCGGCCAGCCGGTAACCATTCACCCCCGTGGCTTGACGGCCGGAGCAGGCCGGGTGGGAGAGAGCGTCTGCGCGAAGGACCCCGCAGTCGAGCCAGGGACGGATACACGGCGAGGCTCTCCCCTCCCGGCCCGCTCCCGCGAGTGGGAGGCGTGTACGGTTCCGCTCAGCCGTACCGCAGGTAGGAAATGCGCTCCTCGCGCCACGCAGCCTCGTCGGCCAGGGACAGGCGATCGAAGTCGCCGGTTTCGGCGCGTGGATCGTCGACCCACTCCCGAAGCAGGGGACTGCCATTGATCAGGTCGATCGGCAAACGGTCGAACTCGTATTCGTAGGCGAAGTCGCGCCACAACGGATAGTCCGGATACAGGCGGCGAATGGCCTTGAAGGCGAGAGTCTGCAGACGCCACGGGCGAAATGCCGCATGATCGTAGGCGGGATCGTCGACATGGATTTGCAGGCCCGAGCAGAGGGCGCCGGCATGCTTGTGGAACGTGGGCTCGAACCAGCACGGCCGCAACCGGCAGCCGCCCAGCCAGTCCGGCGCGACAGCCCGCATCGTCTCCAGGATCTCCACGGCATCGAGATCCGGCGCACCGAACAACTCCAGCGGGCGCGTGGTACCCCGTCCTTCCGACAGCGTCGTGCCCTCCAGCATCACGGTGCCGGCATAGGCGCGCGCCATCCACAGGTTGGGGGCATTGGGGCTGGGATTGATCCACGAGCGCTCCCCGAGCGGCCAACCGAAACCGGGGCCCTGCTCGGGCTGCCAGCCCTGCATGTCGATGACGCGATAATCGACGTCGAGGCGCAGCGTGTCGACGAACCACTGACCGAGTTCGCCCAGGGTCAGCCCATGTCGCATCGGCAGCGCGCCGGCGCCGACGAAACTTTCCCAGCCTTCCCGCAGGCGCAGCCCTTCGACCGGGCGACCCGCCGGATTCGGCCGATCCAGAACCCAGACGGCCTTCCCATGCTCCGCGGCCGCCTCCAACACGTAGCGCAGCGTCGTGATGAAGGTGTAGATGCGGCAGCCGAGATCCTGCAGGTCGATCAGCAGCACGTCGAAGGTGTCCATCATGGCCGGTGTCGGCCGGCGGACCTCTCCGTACAGACTGAACACCGGGATGCCGAGGTTCGGATCGGCGAAATCCGGCGATTCGACCATATTGTCCTGCTTGTCGCCGCGCAGGCCGTGCTGGGGCCCGAAGGCCGCGGTCAACTCAACGCCGTCTGTGGCAGCGAGCGCATCGAGCGAATGCTGGAAACGCTCGGTCACAGACGCCGGATGGGCCAGCAGGGCGACCCGCCGCCCCGCCAGCGGGCGACGCAAATCCGATTCCGCCAGCAGGCGGTCGATACCGAAGCGCATGAGTCAGATCCTCGTGATGGCGCTGCAAGCCGGGGCATCCGGTCGCAGCGTGAGCGCAAACCCGTCGGGGTGATGAAAATCGGGCTGTCCCGGCGCATGCCGCAAAGCCCAGTACGAAAGCCGACCGTCACGCTGCTCGATGACGGCGGACAGGGCCAGCTCGAGGGACGCTCCGGCATCGGCCGCGAACGGTGGCCGTTCCAGCACGACCCCGAGCCGGAATTCGGAGGCCTCGGCACGGGTGACGATGCCGGGCGCTGCGGCGGTTTCAAGCGGTGTCATGCCGCGCCGGTAATCGTCAAAGCGATACGCGGCCCAGGCGCCGGACGGCGAAAAGTTCCACTCGTGATACCGCAGCTGTCCGCCATGCCGCCAGAACACTTCGAAGCAGGTGTGACGCCACAGGCCGTCGGCCCGCCGCGGTATCGCCGGTTCGGGCAGCTGCAGATCGGCAATCGCGCCATGGACGGCGTACTTCAGTTGCCAGACGCCCGCCTTGTCGGACGCGACGGTCACGTCGATAGCACGCACTGCGGGGCAGGATGCGCCGGGATGACACTGCAGGGAGACGGTCGACATATTTCAACAGCGAGAGAGGCCGCGTTCAGCGGCGTGGGCGCAGCGCGCGGAGTCGTCAGGATGGAGAGGAGGCGCCTCAGCGCTCGGTGAGCTTGTAGCGGGCTTCCTCGGCGCAGTACTCGGGAAATCCCACGCAGGACGTGAGCTGCTCGAAGTTCAGCAACCGGGACGGAGCCCGCCCGTTGCGGAGCGCCTCCAGCGCGTCACGCATCGCCAGTATCGACACATTCAACAAGGTCAGCGGATAAACGGCGATCCGATACCCGATGGCCGCCAATTGGGCTGGCGGAAGCAGCGGCGTCCGGCCGAACTCGATCATGTTCGCCATCTTGGGACCGCCCACCTCGGTGCAATATCGGCGCATCTCCTCTTCGCTCTCCGGGGCTTCGAGAAAGGTGATGTCCGCACCGATCTCCCGGAACTGGCGACACCGCGTGATGGCCTCGTCCAGACCCTCGGTGCCGCGGGCGTCCGTGCGGGCCATGATCAATATGTCCGCGCCCGCCTGGCGTGCATCGACCGCGGCCTGAATCCGCATCAAGGCTTCATCCCGTCCCACGACTGCCTTGCCATGGGTATGGCCGCAGCGCTTCGGCGCAAGCTGATCCTCGATCATCACACAGGCAAACCCCGCCGCCGCATAGCCGCGCACCGTTCGCTTCACGTTGATCGGATTGCCGAAGCCCGTGTCGCCGTCGCCGAAAACCGGGATCGAGACGGCGTCGCAGATCGCCCGCCCCTGGTCCAGCATCTCCGCATACGAGATCAGTCCGGTGTCCGGCAAGCCAAGGCGCGCCGCGGACACCGCGAAGCCGCTCATGAACGTGGCCTCGAAACCCGAGCGTTCGATCAGCTTGGCGCTGATCGCGTCATGACAACCGGGCATCGTCAGGATGCCGGGCGATTGCAGCAAGTCGCGGAGTCGCTGCGCAGGTGAATTCATCATGGGTTCCTTGGCTGGGCCGTGAGGTGTGGCGAGGACACGAAGATACGAACCGCGGCGGCTTTCGGCAAGTGGGCGGGACCGCTTAGCGAGCCTGACCCACAGCGTGGGCGCCGGAACTTGCCCGATCAGAAACCGCCTTCCAGTTCCCCGGCCTTGTCTGCTGGCGAGCGCTCCGCCGTGGCGGCCTGGATCGCAGTGATGACGACGGTATTGACGATGTCGTCGACGGTACAGCCCCGGCTGAGGTCGTTCACCGGTTTCCGGAGACCCTGCAGGATCGGGCCGATGGCGATCGCGCCCGTTTCGCGCTGCACGGCCTTGTAGGTGTTGTTGCCGGTGTTCAGGTCGGGGAAAACCAGCACCGTCGCCTGTCCAGCGACCTCCGAGCCCGGCATCTTCTGAGCCGCGACCGAGCGATCGACCGCGGCGTCATACTGGATCGGCCCCTCGAGCAGCAGATCCGGCCGGCGTCGGCGCGCGATCGCCGTTGCGGCACGCACCTTCTCGACATCCGCGCCGACACCCGAGGTCCCGGACGAATACGACAGCAGCGCGACCTTGGGCTCGATGCCGAAAGCCAGGGCCGTCTCGGCCGAAACGATGGCGATCTCCGCCAACTGCTCGGCATCGGGATCGGGGTTCACCGCGCAATCCCCATAGACCAGCACCCCATCTTCGAGGCACATCAGGAACACGGACGAAACGATCGAGTAGCCGGGCTTGGTCTTGATCAATTGCAGGGCGGGCCGGACCGTGTGCTGGGTCGTGTGCACGGAGCCGGACACCATGCCGTCGGCCTCCCCCTTGTACACCATCATCGTGCCGAAATAGGACACGTCCATCACGCAGTCACGCGCCAGCTCCGGCGTCACACCCTTGTGTTTGCGCAGCTCATAGAAGGTCTGCGCGTACTCGTCGATCCGATCGCTGGTCGCCGGGTCGATGATGTTCAACTGGTCGATGTCGACAGCGATCCGGTGCTTCTTGATCGCCTGCGCGATTTTTTCCCTGGACCCGAGCAGAGTCAGCGCCGCGGCATCCTTCGCGAGCAGGTGGCCGGCCGCTTCGAGGATCCGCGGTTCATCCCCCTCCGGCAGCACGATATGGCGCCGATCGGCTCGAGCCTTGCGGAGCAGCAGATAGGTGAACATCTTCGGCGTCAAGCCCTGCGGGCGAGTCGCCTTCAGCGCGGAAACCAGTCGATCCAGGTCCACCGACCGATCGAACAGCTCGATGCTGCGCCGTATCTTGGCATGGTCGCCGGGGCGCAGATGCGCCCGGACCGACTGCAGGTGCATCGCCGTCACATAGGTATCGGTCTTCACCGACAGGATCGGCAAGGGATCGGGCAGACCGTCGAGCAGGCGCGCGACTGACGGCTCCGGTTTGAAACCGGTCGACAACACCAGCCCGGAGAGTTGCGGGTAATTGGCCGACTGATTGGCCTGCAGCATCGACAGGATCATGTCGGCGCGATCGCCTGGCGTGATGACCAGATGATTGTCGCGCAACCATTCGATGGCATGCTGGGACTGCATCGCCGCGACCAGGTAGTCATAGACGAGCGCATCGAGCCGGTTTGCACCGTAGAGCACCTCGGCCCCCAGTTGCTCCGCCACTTCCGAGACCCGCGGACTGCCCAGCGTCCGGTCGAAGGGCACCACGCCGAGCGCCCAGTTCTCGTGCCCGTAGCGTTGACGCAGTCCCGCTTCCAAGGCTTCGACGTCGGCCGGATCGGCTTTGGTGACGACCGCGCCGAAGATTTCGCAGCCGCGGAAACGGTGCGAGTCGAGCGCGATCCCCACCGAACCCAGCGCTTCCTCGACCGACCGCCCTTCGGCACTGCCGACGACCAGCACCGGGCTGGCGAGGTTCTTGGCGATCTCCCGGTTGAAGTTGAACTCGAAGGCCGATGTCGTCTCGATCAGGAAATCGGTCCCTTCGATCAGCACGAAGTCGCAGGTATCCTCCAGCGCCTTGTACTTCGCGATGATCCGCTCGATGATCTCGTCCGGTTTGTGTTCGCCGAGCAGACCGATCGCGGCGGCCGCCGAAAGCCCGAACGAGGCCTCGTAAGTCTGCGGCAATCCGAAATGCCCCAGGATCAGATCGATGTCCTCATCCCGTTCCTGGCCGGGGTCTCCCTCCGCGATGGGGCGGAAGAAAGCGATCCGGGGCGTGCGGCGCTGCGCCACATCGAGTATGCCGAGGGCGACCAGCGCCTTACCCGACCCGGCGCCGGTGGTGCTGATATAAAGAGAGGACGTCATGCGTTTGATGTCTCGGGAACGGAACTCCGGTGCAGCACGGCGACGGGGCGGACGCCTGCGGGCGACGCCGGAACCCCGCCTACCCAACGAGGCGCGACTCGCACCGCGGCGATACCGGGAACGACTTCAGATACGGCTGAGCAATTCGGCTTTTTTCTGGGCGAACTCCTGGTCGGAGATGAAGCCCCGGTCGTGCAACGCGGCCAGCTTCTCGATCTGTCCGAAGATATCGCCGCTCGCTCCCAAACCTGCTTCCGGTGCGGGCTCCGGCGCCATCGCAGCGGCCGGGACGGCAGACTCGGCGCGTTCGCCGGACACGATCGGCAGGTCGGCCAGGCGCACGGTGCCGTACTGGCTGGTGAAGGTCAGGGACGCGACCCCACCCTGTTGCTGCGAAACACCCCCGATCTGGTGATCGAGCGTGTCGTAGATCGTAACCCGGCCGCCGAGGTCCACGACCAGGCGCCGGGCACCGGGAAACACGGCATATCGAACGTCGTTCTGTGCGCCGACACTGCTGGGCGAACCGAACTCGGCCGGCCACCAGACGCCCGCGTCCGCAGCCGTGACGAACAGGCTCACTCCGCTGCCGCCCTGTTGCTGCGACTGACTCACCGGCGGCGGGGCGAATAGCGGCTGGCTTGCCAACAAGCCCGACAACTCGCTGCACAGCCCGTCGACGCGCGCCTTCAACGCATTGTTGAACATGTCGCCGACCATCGTCATGCCGCCCTGCATCCATTGGCCGCTGCCACCGAACTCCGGATGACTGAACTGGGCCATGGTGCCGTGCCCCTGGGCGACGGCCCGCAGCATGGTCAGCGCTGCGTCCAGGCTGACCCCGTAACGCTGCGCGAGTTCCTGGAGAATTGCCTGTCCCTGCCCTGTCAGTTCTTGCATTTGGATCACCGCCACTATCGAGTGCTTTGCCACCAACGCGGCATCATTTCACCTTGGCGGGGCTCGAACAAGGCGCCGGCCGCTAAACCCCTTGTTTACCCGCCGGATTGGCGCGGCAGATCACGCCTTGTGATGGCGCCTCAGCGCGGCGTGACGGTCGTCGAACAGGACCCGTCTTCCTGTTCGACCGCGCGCAGATAGCGCACGATGCCGTCGCTGACCCGCTCGCGCTCGGCGGCCGGCAGTTCGCGGTTCAGCGCCGGCATCGTCGTTCCGGGACGCAGCGCCGAGGGCTCGCGCAACCAGTCTTTCAATGCCGCGTCATCCCAGCGGCACGCGGCCCGACCCAGATCGACAGGATACTTCCGCCCCCCGACGCCGCGGACCGCATGGCAGCTGAGGCAGTGTTTCTTGGCGTGCGCAAACCCCTGGACTATCTCCGCACCGGCTTCCCGGGGCAATAACGCACGGTCGTCCTGCGCCGAGCGGACGTCGATCGCCACGACCTGATACGCCCAGCCATAAGTGCCGCGGGTCGCTCGATCGGGCGCATTCAGATTGTCCCAGACCAGGTAATAGGGACCGAGGGGCACGGCGGTCTGGTTCTGCTCGGCGTTGTCGACGACGAACGGGGCGCCGTCACTGCGCGCGAACGCAAGCAAGGTTCTTTCCTTGCGCAGCGCCTCCGCCGCGATCGCGGAGCGGTAACCGTCCCGCGCCGTGAAGAGTACTTCGGCCTCCGGCGCCGACCAGCGGCTACCGAACCACCGGTCGAGGAGTGGTGTCAGCGGCAAGCCGGTGTAGCTTGCCTGAACCTCGCGCCCCGCCCGCGACTCGTGTGGCTCGATCACGGCGATCGCCTGCGGCACGAGGCCCGACTCCCGCACCAGTTGCTCCGGTGCCGGCAAATCGAGGGCCCTGGCGCCATTGACCCACAGCGCGGCGAGCGCCGCCGTCGCCACAAGCCGGAGAAACCGGGCAAGGAAGACCTGCGCGGTACAACGAAGGCCGGTGACGGGCCGCTGCGAAGCAACCGCGACGGCGGCCTTGGATGCGTTTCGACCGGCTCCGGTCACCGTGTTTGCAGCCATTTGCGACTCTCCGCTGATGGATCGCAGGCAGCGATCGACGGGCGCATCGTGCCTCATTCCGCACCGCGACGAAAGAGGCGGCACGACCCGACGCGATCGGGTAAATGCTGCCAGCCCGTCGATTCCGCGTCGTAGGGACAGTTCATGAACTGCCCCTTACCTCTCGATTTCTACCTCCGCTCCCGCGGCCGGTCCCGGATGTTCGGGATGGCGCGCACCGCGGATCGCCAAACCGTTACACTAAGGGCCTATCGTAAGGCGGCTTCGATGTGTCCCGAGCCCCCGCAGCGCGGCCACGCGCCTCAGCCATTCCGAACCCCTCCCTGCCATGACTTCAAAAGAAAACTTCGCGGTCGTTTTACGCTATGTGGCCATCGGTCTGGTCGCGCTGGCCTCGTTCGAGGTCGTGCGGCCATTTCTGGGCGCGCTCCTGTGGGCCGGCGTGCTGTGCGTTTCGACGTGGGAGCTCTTTCGCCGACTGGAAATGCGCTCCGGGCTATCGCGGAAAGTGCTCGCCCTGCTAATGAGCACGCTGCTGCTGACGGTGTTCGTAGTGCCCCTCGGGTTGCTCGGAGGATCGCTCGCCCGGCACGTGCACGAATTGGCCAGGGTCGCCAACGACCTGGCAACGATTCTGCCGCAGAAGATTCCCTTGTGGCTGGATGCCATCCCGATGATCGGTCCATTGCTGCATCAGAGCTGGAGCGACATGACGGCCGACACCACCAGCATCGCGGGCACGGTGCAACCCTGGATCGGGCAGACCAGTCATTGGCTGCTGTCGCAGGGCGTCCACCTTCTGACGGCCATGGTCGAGATTCTGCTCGCGGTCATCGTGACGGGCCTCCTCTACCTGCATGCCGAGACGGCCGCGCATTGGGTACGGACGACCGTGGAACGCCTTGGCGCTGCCAACGGCCCGCGACTCGTCGGCGCCGTGGCGCGCACGATACGTGCCGTCATGTTCGGCATCGTCGGGATGGCCGTGATCCAGGCCATGCTGCTCAGCCTGGGACTGGCCCTGGCCGGCGTGCCGGGCGCGCCACTGCTGGGTTTCGCCGGTTTCGTGCTGTCCCTGGCCCAACTCGGCACCTCCCTGGTGTGGATACCGGCCGCCCTGTGGCTTTTCTACCACGGTCAGCTGCCGTGGGCGCTGGCCATTGTGGCGTGGGGCACGGCATTGAACACGGTCGATCACTTCGTCAAGCCCGTCTATATCAGCAAGGAACTGGGCCTGCCACTGATCGTGATCTTTATCGGAGTCATCGGCGGCGTGCTGACCTGGGGCCTCATCGGAGCCTTCCTCGGTGCCACGCTGCTGGCGGTCAGCTACACGCTATATAAGGAGTGGATCGAGAGTTGATCGGTCATGGTCATTGGTTGTCCCGCCCTGGCAGCGACTCGGAGCAAGCCGACGCAGGGCCGAGACGGTTAATCGCGAGGCAGGCGTCCACGACTGGCTCGCTTCGTGCGCGACTCGCTGGTGATTTGGGGCTGCTCTGCTGCAGGCCAGTCAGCACCGATGCACCGCCGATTTCACTGCTGGCCTGCAGCGTCAGCGCAATCCGGCACGAGATGCGAGGGGTCGCGTTGAAACGGTCTTGGTAGCCGCTGGGTTCACCTGGATGGTGTCCCTACCCACTGTCGGAGCGATGACATCTCCCGGGGTCTCAGTAGCCAGGTCGGAGGCGGTGGCACCCCACACCTCGACGCGGTAACTGCGGTCTCCATCCGCTGCCTGCCTTGGCAATGACACCATCGATCAGGATATCAGCGCCCTCTCTCAGTCGCGATCCCGAACGTCGTTAGGGACCGCAGGCGTTCAGCGTGCCGCAACAGCAACACGAGTGCGGCACGGGTAGCGCCCCGAGCAGAGAATAAGGCGATCCCTGACGCCTTAAGGCCTTCCCGGTTTTGCCAGGGATGAAACGGAAAAATCCGACCAACCCGCCATCAAAGATCTCCTCAAGCGGTACGATGCGGCGGGACTTGGCAGGCCATTGAATCCAAGGCACTCGCAGTCTTTGAACCAGGATCCCAACGGGCGACATCAACCGGGGGAAACCAGCTAACCCCTGGCGCCGAATCAGATTTTCCCCTCTTCGTATACGTAATTTTACGTATTGCGGTTACCTAATATGCTGCGTATTCTCCCTAAAGCGTACTCAGTTTGTGGGGGCTGATGCGCTACCGGACGATTTCGTTCAAGCATTTCAGAGGCCGCATACGTGGTGATAGTCCCCCTCACTCCTTTCCGCCCCTCAGGCAGAGTCCCTCCGACCAGACCGTCAGGATCCTTTGCGTCACTGGATGCTGACTCCGAACCTGCGTTCGGGAAACCTCCGCCGACATCAAGATATCCTCGAAAGTCCGTAACTTAAGCCCCGCCAGGACAGGGCCAGATCAGCTATTGCTCTAGGCCAGCGTAGCGCTGATCAAGGCGTCGCGCGGTAGAGGCTGCTTTTGCGAAGTTGCCAGGCCCCAATCACCCCCGCTGCGTGAGGGCTTATCTCTAAGGATGCTTCCCGGTCTTTCCGGACCGTCAGCAGATCGCGCATCGAGGCGCAACGAACGAATTCGTATTCAAAAGAACGTAATGACAAAGTGCAAGAAGAGGCGAGCGAAATGACACAGTGCAATCCGGATCAGGCATCGGATCATCCCCAAGAGCCCGACATACGCGTGGCGGATGAACGGGCACCCATCAACGACGAAAACGTGAATACTGCCCGGCGCGATCTGTTGAAGCTCGGAGCCACGGCGGGCGCCGGGGCTGCCGCAGCCACGCTGGGGGGTGGCGCACTGCTGGCACCGCGCAGCGCCGACGCTCAAGTGGTGCCCGCGCCGATCGTCGTCAGTCCGTGGAACACGGCCTGGGCCTTCGTGCAACCGATGCCGATCCCCGGGGTATGTCAGCCGACCTCGACGCTGCATGGCCCCCCTGCACAGAATCAGCCGTGGACCCGCGACTTCGTCACCGCCAACGGCTTGACACCCCACGTGCGCAACAATCCAGGCCACGGGCAGGACGAGGAGTACTACGAGGCGCGGGCGGAGCTCCACCAGCGCTGGGCCGAATTCGGCAATGTCGATCCGGTCTACGAAAACGGGCAACTGGTCAGCTCCGGTCAGTTCAACGGCAAGATGTATGAACTGGAGTGTCGCGAGGCCGATTGGGACTTCTATCCGCCCGGCGCGACAGTAAACGGACAACCAAACGGGCAACCGATCCTGCCGTCCAAGCTCTGGATCTACCATGACCTGAACTCCAACGCCGCCGGCGTCGTGCGCATCAACGCCCGTTACGGCGAACCGGCCCTGGTCCGTCTGTACAACAGCTGTCCGGTCGACAATCGGGGTTTCGGCATCGACAACTGCACGATGCACTTGCACAACGCCCACAATCCGCCGGAATCGGATGGCGGGCCGCTGCGCTGGAGCATCTCGGGCGAATTCTTCGATTACTGGTACCCGAACGTGCGCGCCGGCTTTGCCAGCAATTACCGCAACGGCACGACCTATATCGGGCCGGACAAGGTCGCCCGCCAGTGCCCCGGGGACTATAAGGAAACCCAAAGCACGCTGTGGTTCCACGACCACCGGATGGACTTCACGGCCCAGAACACCTACAAGGGCATGGCGTCGTTCTACACGCTGTTCAGCGACGACATCAACCTCGATACCGGCAAAGGCAATAGCTCGAAGCTGGCCGACCGCGGCCTGGGATTGCCCAGCGGCGAATACGACATTCCGATCCTGTTGGCGGACAAGCGCTTCGACCCGACCAATGGCGGCGAGTTGTACATGGACGTCCAGGACTTCAACGGCTTCCTGGGCGATCTGGTGACCTGCAACTTCAAGATCAAGCCGTATCTCAACGTCCAGCGCCGTCGTTACCGCTTCCGTCTGCTCAACAGCGGACCCTCGCGCTACTACGAGCTGTCGTTCTATTACCGCAAACCGGGCGCCAGGACGAATACCCCACTCGGCTTCGTCCGCATCGCCAACGACGGGAACTTGCTCCCGAAGGCGCTGGGCCTGGGCAGCGTGCGCCTGGGTGTCGCGGAACGCGCCGACATCATTCTCGACTTCGCCGAGGTGCCACAGGGCACGATCGTCTACATGGAGAACCGGCTGGATCAGGTCACGCCGGAGGGCAACGCGGGCGTCCTGAGGGCCAGCAGCATCGACCCCAAGCAGCGTGACGCGACGCAAATCCTGCAGATACGGGTCGGCGGACTCTCGGGCAGCACCGACATCAGCACCAGCAAGGCCAAGTTGCTGGCGATGCCAACCTTGTTACCGCTTCCGGTGCTACCCCCGGTCACGCGGACGCGCGCCTTCTCTTTCACCGCAGCCGGTGCGCAGTGGGTCGTCAACGGGCAGTTGTTCGATCCGGATGTCATCAGCGCCTTTCCGATCGAAGGGACGTGCGAGGAATGGACCTACACATCCGGCGGCGGCTGGAGTCATCCGATCCACATCCATCACGAGGAGTTCCAGCTCACCACCCGGAACGCCGTACCGGTCGCCGTTTCCTCCGAGGACTACAGCCGCAAGGACGTCGTGCGCATCGGCAACGGCTCGGTCGGCATCCTCAATAGCGGGAGCATCACCTTTCGGATCCAGTTCCGCGACTGGTACGGCGACTATCCGGTCCACTGCCATAACGTCGTGCACGAGGATCACGCCATGATGTTCCGGTTCCAGATCGTGCCCCCGACCGACCCCAACGCCGGCAACTAAACAGCGCCCCACCTAACACGATAGGAAGCTTCATGAACGAGATCAGTAAACGTGCATTCCTGACCCGGTTGGCGGGCGTCTCGGCCGGCGTCGCCGCGGTGACCGCCGTGCCACTGGCGCTTGCCAAGACGGCTGACGCATTGCAACCCGAACTGTCACACCCCGCCAAGCGGCTGAGCGCCGACGAGCGCCGCCGCAACCGGTTCCCGAACGTGCCGGTGGTCGACCACGAGGGCAACACTCACCGCTTTTACGACGATCTGATCAAGGACAAGATCGTCCTGGTCAATTTCATGTTCACCCGCTGCAACGGGACCTGCCCCGGCACGACCGCCAATCTGAAAAAGGTCCAGGCGGAATTCGGTGACCGCATGGGGCGCGACGTGTTCCTGTATTCGGTCTCCCTGGACGCCGAGTACGACACCGTCGAACGGCTCAAGGCCTACGCCGAGTTGTTCAAGGTCGGTCCCGGCTGGCGGTTCATTACCGGCACCCAGGAAGACCTCGGCCTGATTCGCCGGAAATTCGGCCTTTACCGAACGGATCCCGTGCTCGACCGTCAGGCGGACAACCATGTCGGTGCCGTCAAATTCGGCATCGAGCGCCTGGAACGCTGGGGGATGTGCAGCGCGATGACCAAGCCGAAATACATCGCGCGCTATGTGGAGTGGATGGAACCGAACGGCAGACGGCCGACGCTCCCCGAGATGACCGGGAGCGTTCCCGCTCGGAAAGCGACCTAGAGAACGCCAGACATCATTCTGGTCTGCCCCGACCGCACACCGTGCAAACGGCATCGCGGCCGGGGCAGCCCTGAATTGCGCTGGGTCTTGCACACGGCGACGCGGCCGATGCGGGGAACGCCTCGACGATTCCAGGCAGGCCAGCGGCCCCGCGTATGGGGCATTTTCGCCATTGCCACAATCCTTTAGCACTGTAGGAATTCTTCACCATGGTCATGCTGAATAAAGACGATCTGAACTTCATCCTGAAGCAGATCAAGATTGCCGAGAATCACGTCGCGACGAACTACACCGAGTACGTCGACGCGCAGGGTGTACCGATTCCCAGCCTGCTACCCTGGGGCCTGCGGACTGTCAGCGGGCAGTACAACAACCTGGTGAACCCGCTCAACGGGTCGGCCGATCAGCCGATGCCCCGCCTGCTGGACCCCTACTATCGGGACGCGGAAGGCGGGACTTCGTATACACAGTCCACCGGCAACGTGATCGATTCCCAGCCGCGGACGATCAGCAACCTCGTAGTCGATCAGTCATTGAACAATGACTCGGCGATCCTGGCGGCGCTGGAAGCCAACAACACCAATAATCCGCAACAAGCCCTGGCCGAGATCGTCGCGGCTCGCGATGCCGCCGCCGCGGACCCTGCGGATGCGGACTTGCAGAGCGCCCTGCAGGCGAAGCTGGATCAATACGGTGTCGTCGTCGACAACGGCAGCGTCGTGATTCCGAACGTCGCGACCGACGTCGGGCAGGGCCCTCCGTTCAGCGGTTTTTTCACGCTGTTCGGACAGTTCTTCGACCACGGCCTCGACCTGATCGACAAGGGCGGCAACGGCCTGGTGTTCGTGCCGCTGCAACCGGATGACCCGCTGTACGATCCGACTCCGGGCGCGCCGAATTTCATGGTGCTGACGCGCGCGACGCGCAGCCCCGGGGCCGATGGCGTGCTGGGCACCGCGGACGATGCCCAGATCAATCGGACGACACCCTTCATCGACCAGAATCAGACCTACACCTCGCACGAGTCCCACCAGGTCTTCCTGCGGGAATATGTGCTGGACGCCAACGGCGCGCCGGTCGCTACCGGACGGTTGCTGACGGGTGCGGATGGCGGACTGGCGACGTGGGCGGACGTCAAGGCACAGGCGGCGAATATCTTGGGTATCCAGTTGTCCGACCAGGACGTGGAGCGAGTGCCGCTGGTCGCGACCGACCTCTACGGCAACTTCATCCCGGGTGCCAACGGCTTCCCGCAACTGGTGACCGGCACGCCTGGGTCGCCGGTGCTGGTCGAAGGCAATCCGCTCGCGCCCGTTCTCGCGTCCAGCGCGCTGGCGACCGGCCATGCCTTCCTGGTCGACATCGCGCACACCGCGGCGCCGGGCATGGTCGATCACGACCGGAATCCGGCCACGCCGGACATCGCGCGCACGGCCGATGCAGACACCGAGACCGGCAACGCGATACCGCTGAACGAGTTCGGTGTCGCGACCACCTACGACGATGAACTGCTCGACCAGCATTTCATCGTCGGCGACGGCCGGGGCAACGAGAACATCGGCCTGACGTCGATACACCACGTGTTCCATTCGGAGCACAACCAGCGCGTCGACCAGATCAAGGACGTGCTGCTGTCCTCGGGCGACATCGCCTTCCTGAACGAATGGCTGCTAACCGCAGTCGACACGATCCCTGCGGATACCAGCACGCTGCAATGGGATGGCGAGCGACTGTTCCAGGCGGCGCGCTTCAGCACCGAAATGGTCTATCAGCATCTGGTGTTCGAGGAGTTTGCGCGGCTCGTCTCACCGACCATCGATGCCTTCGGTGGGAATACCAGTGTCGATATCGATCCGGCGATCGTCTCCGAATTCGCGAACGTTGTGTACCGCTTCGGCCATTCGATGCTGACCGAGACCATCGATCGGCTCGGTGCCGACGGCAAGACGTCCAACGATATCGGTCTGATCGAAGCCTTTCTGAACCCGGTCGAGTTTTCGGCGAGCGGCCTCGACCCCGATGCGGCGGCGGGTGCCATCATCCGCGGCATGACGCGTCAGGTCGGCAACGAGATCGACGAGTTCGTGACCGGCGCGCTGCGCAACAACCTGGTCGGCCTGCCGCTGGATCTGGCGACGCTGAACATGGTCCGGGCACGCGAAACCGGCGTGCCGGCACTGAACGTGGCGCGCGCGCAATTCTTCGAGCAGACGGGCGACAGCACCCTGGCGCCCTATGCCAGTTGGGCCGATTTCGCGCTGCACCTGAAGCATCCGGCCTCGATCGTCAATTTCATCGCTGCCTACGGCACGCATGCGTCGATCACCGGGGCGACGACGCTGGAAGCCAAGCGTGACGCCGCCACGCTGCTGGTGTTCGGCGGCGCCGGGGCACCGTCGGATCGCCTGGACTTCCTGAATGCCGAGGGCGCGTACGCCGGTGGTGCGCTCGGCGGCTTGAACGACGTCGATTTCTGGATCGGCGGTCTGGCCGAACAGAAGATGCCGTTCGGCGGCATGCTGGGCACGACGTTCAATTTCGTGTTCGAAGTGCAGATGGAGAAACTGCAAACCGGCGACCGCTTCTACTATCTGAGCCGCGCCGCGGGCCTTAACCTGCTGAACGAACTGGAAGCCGACTCGTTCGCGGAACTGGTCATGCGCAACACCGATCTCGGAAAATCCGGGGCAACCCATCTGCCCGGTGCCATGTTCCTGCAGCCTGATTACATCCTCGAAATGAATCAGGCATTGCAGAACGTCGCCGATCCGGTCCATGCCAATCCGGTCCTGCAGGCCACGAATCCGATGGTCGTGCGACGCGATAACGACGGCGACGGCGACGGCGACTATCTGCGCTACAACGGCAACGACCAGGTCGTGCTGGGTGGCACCAGCGAAGCGGACACCCTGATCGGCGGTCTCGATGACGATACCCTGTGGGGCGACGAAGGTAACGATCGCCTCGAAGGGGGGGCAGGCAACGACCATATTTTCGGGGGCGACGGCAACGACATCATCACGGATTCCGGCTCGACGCTCTTCGACGTGATCCATGGTGATGCCGGTCATGACGTCATCAACGGCGGCAACGGTCTGGACGTGATCATTGGCGGCAGCGGTCAGGATTTCATTTTCGGGGGCACGGATACCAATACGCTGACCGGCGGCCTCGACAATGATTTCATTGCCGGCGCGACCGGCGGCAGCCTGGCCAATGGTAACGAGGGCGACGACTGGCTCGAGGGCAGCGTTGGGGTCGACACGCTCATCGGCGACAATGGGGCGCCGCTGTTCAACAGCACCATCATCGGTCACGATGTGCTGAACGGGCGCGGCAACGACAGCACCTACACCGCCGAGTCGGGCGACGACATCATGTTCCAGGGTCCCGGCGTCCAGACCAACAACGGTCTGGCCGGCTTCGACTGGGCCATCCACAAGGGCGATTCCGCCGCTGCCAATACCGACCTGGGCATCCCGATCTTCGTGACCGCACCGGAACTGCTGCTGCTCGATCGCTTCGATCAGGTCGAGGGGCTGTCCGGCTGGATCCACGACGACACGCTGACCGGCCGCGATGTGCTGACCGGCGGTTTTCTGGGCGTCGGCGAGCCGGGCGGCCTGCAGCCGGATCCCGCCGCCCCGTTCCTGTCCTATGCCAATGTGCTGACCGAAGAGGGCGTGGCGCGTATCGCCGGGCTCGACACCCTGGTCGCCCATCTGGACCGGGCGGTGCTGACGGTGGGCACGGAAACCATCACTGTCGTCGTGCTCGATCCGGGCGCCCTCGTGCCCGATGTCGCCGGCAATCTGACGATGATCGACACGCCGTCCGATATCCTGCTGGGTGGCGGCGGCAGCGACCGGCTGTTCGGCATGAGCGGTGACGACATCATCGACGGCGATCGCTGGCTGAATGTGAAGATTCGTGTCAATGACGGAGCCGGCAATGCGCTCGGCTGGGCCAACAACATGACCAGCGCGGTGCGGGACGCGGCGGGCAACGCGCTCTATGGCGGACGGGCACTGAATGCCTTGATGCTCGATCGCACCCTGAACCCGGGGCAACTGGTCACGGAGCGCGAAATCATCGATGGGGATCCGTCGGATACTGGCGTCGATACCGCGGTGTTCGCCGACGTCATTACCAATTACACCCTGACGCTCAACGACGACGGCAGCATCACGGTTGCGAACAATAACGCACTCGGTGTGGGTGGCGGGGGCGGCGGTGGTGGTGGTGCGGCGATTCGTGACGGCATCGACCGCGTGTTCAACTGCGAGTATCTCGAGTTCGGCGGCTTCCAATTTGCTGTCGCGGAGCTTTTCGGCGCCAACACCGCGCCTGAGATCATCAGTGACGGCGCGCTGGAGACCGCCGCGGTGGCGATCGACGAGAACACGACGCTGGCGACGACGATCAGCGTGCTCGACGTCGATGGCCCCCTCGATCCGGTCTTCTCGATCATCGGTGGTGCCGACGCGGACTTGTTCGAGTTGCTGCCGACCGCAACGCCGTTCGAGAACGGCTTGAGCTTCATCACGGCGCCGGATTTCGAACTGCCGGCGGACGCCGACGGGGATGGCGTCTACGAGGTCACCGTAGAGGTCAGCGATGGTGCCCTGACGGATACGCAGACGCTATCGGTTACGGTGCTGGATGTCGCGGTCGAGAACAGCGCGCCGACGTTCACGTCGGACCCTGCACCCGCGCTGGACGAAAACACGACCTTCGTCACGACGGTGACGGCCGTGGACACCGACGTGCCGGCGCAGACACTCAGCTACGTGATCGCCGGCGGTGCGGATGCGGGATTGTTCCAGATCGATGCGACGACGGGTGACCTCAGCTTCATCGACGCGCCGGACTTCGAGACGCCGGGCGATGCCGATGGCGACAACCTGTATGAGGTCACGGTAGCGGTCGACGATGGCTCGGTCACCGTGACGCAGGACCTCATCGTCACGTTGAACAATGTCGATGAAGCCGGTTCCGGCACCGTCGGTATTGCCTCGTACACGAACACCGGCGCGACGGCGAGCCTGACCGCAACCAATGATCTGGCCGACCCCGACGGCATCGTCGGCGGCATCCAGTACCAGTGGCAGCAACTGGTGGCCGGCAACTGGCAGGACATCCCCACCGCCACGGCAGCGACCGTAACCGGCCTCAGCAACGCCACGGTGCGGGTGACGGCCCGCTACGATGATGGTTTCGGGATCAAGACCGTGGTTTCGGGCGCACTGGCGGTGATCACCGGCACGACGGCCAACAACACGGTGGTTGGCACCGCCAACGACGATCTGATTCTGGGTCTGACCGGCAACGATACGCTGACCGGCGCGGCCGGCAACGACATCGTCGATGGCGGCGGTGGTGGCGATACGCTCCTCGCCAGCGTGAACGACGGGGATGACGACTATCGGGGCGGCGCCGGCACCGACACCTATTCGCTGGCCAACACCACGGCGGATGCGACGATCGATCTCGGTACGGGTACCGCGACGAGCGTACAGACGGGCTCGGACACCTTGCTGGCGATCGAGAACGCCGTCGGCGGTTCGGGCAACGATCTGCTGATCGGCCGGGCAGGGGTCAACAACCGTCTGACCGGCGGCGTGGGCAACGATACGTTCCAAATCCAGGATGCCGGCGATATCGTGGTCGAGGCCGCGGGCGGCGGTACCGACACCGTGCAGGCCTCGATCACGTATACCCTGGCCGCCAACGTCGAGAACCTCACGCTGATCGGCATCGGCGACATCAACGGCACGGGCAACGGGGGCGCAAACATCCTGACGGGTAACATCGGCAACAACGTACTGAACGGTGCCGGCGGCATCGACACCATGGTCGGGGGCAATGGGAACGATACCTACGTGGTCGACACGGGAGGCGAAATCACTACTGAGTTGGCCGGTGAGGGTAACGACAGCGTGCAAAGCACGATCTCGTGGACGCTGGCCGCGGAAGTCGAAAACCTGACGCTGCTGGGGACCGGGGCCATCAACGGCACCGGCAACGCAGCAGACAACGTCATCACCGGCAACAGCGGCAACAACGTGCTAAACGGCCTGGCGGGGATCGATACGCTGATCGGCGGGGGCGGCAACGACACCTATGTCACGACGCTGACCGCAGCCGGGGCGCTGGAAGACACCGTCGTCGTCGGGGACGGGATCGACACCTTGCAGGTCAATGGATCGGCGGCGTTGGCCTCGGCCGCCACGATCACCCTGGGCCTCGGTCTGGAAAACGCCACGATCGCCAACACCGGTAGCACGCTGCTCAATCTCACGGGCAATGATCTCGCCAATAGCCTGTCGGGGAACGCGGGCAGCAACAGCTTGTCGGGTGGCCTCGGCAACGACACCCTGTCGGGCTTCGGTGGCGCCGATCGCCTGAATGGGGGGGCCGGAGTCGATGTGCTGACCGGCGGAGGTGGCCGGGATACGTTTGCATTTGCGGCGGGCGACAGCAGTGCCTTGGCCGCAAGCTTCGACTCGATCACCGATTACGCCAAAGGCGGCGCGGGTGTCGGGGATTTGATCGACTTCACCGTGGCGATGACGCGCGGCGGCTCGGGCGCCGCGGCTACGGCCACGCAGGCCTCTATCAACCAGACGACCGGAGTGGCGACCTTTGCGGCCGGGTCCGGGGGTACCGTGGCGGACGCCGTCAGTGACATTGCCGCGCGGTTCACCGCCGCGACCGATGCGGCTGGAGAGTTCGCGCTGTTCCGCGTGGGTGGCGCCGGCAATTACCACCTGTTCATCTCGGATGGCGTGGCCGGGGTCGGTGCGAACGATGTCCATGTCGAACTGGTGGGCGTGACCACGGTCGCATCGATCAACCTCGCCGGGGGCGATCTGACGATCACGGCGTAGCCCGTACGGCGGTTGCCGACGAGGCGCGTGCGCAGCCAACTGCTCAACGCCTCGCCGGCACTGTCCTCCGACTCACGATGCTGTCGCTCAATGACGGCAATCACCAGAACTGCTCCGCGCAACCGGGGAACGTCCCATCTCCGGATTGCCCGGACGACCGCCCATCTCACAATGCGAGCCAGCCACCGAAAACGACCAGGGCATCTTCGTAGTGCCTGACGGCCTGTTCTCGATCCATCAGGACCCATTCAATCCGGCCTGCTGCTGAGCCCGCGAGGTCCGCAGCAACTCGCGCCCGCACGTACCTCCGACCGTCTTGCTCCGCCCCCACTGCAGCGAGCTGAACGCCCATTGACATCGCCTCCGGTACGACCGGCACCTAGCCGTCACGCGGGATAGCGTAGGCCTTGGCGCAGAGCCTAGCGTCGGGATTTACGTGCTCATTTTTTCAGCCTACCGCTCGGCTGCTTCAATCGCCGACAAAGACCGGAACGGCAAGGCGGGTACACCGAAGCACTGGCGGCTTCTCGAAACGCTGTGAAACACCGTGACGGTATTGACCTATCCCACAAAAGCCCTCGAGCCGTTCGGATTGCTGGGCTCAAGGGCTACACCCCCGGCGCATCGTGATCAGCGACGGCAAACCGGATTCCCTCGCGCCCGGCATTCCTGTAAAGCACATCCACACTCCGCACCCAGCCGAAGACACTTTCCGCACCTTGGACACCCACCAACTTGACTTCAGATTTCCCCTTATAAGCCGAAAGCACTACGTTCCTGGTAAGCGCATGCCGGTCGCGAGCGAGTGGCCCACACCACTACAATTCAGGAGCTTAGGATGTCATCGAAACAATTAAGACAACCCCCTACACCCAGGCACTTACCACTTTTGTTGGTTGCCTTGACCCTACCATATATATAGAATTCCTAATATGCACATAGCCATCGGGGGGGCGCATGTGCGATCAGATACGCACATAGCCGGGGGGGTATGTGCCGTCGAAAGCTTCCAATCAACAGCGTTTCGAGTACTCCTCCGTGATAGCCCCCCCTTCCACGTCTTCCCACTTTCCAGCCAGAGCCTTGGCCCTGAACGGGCGGTCAGGATTCTTTACATCACCGGAACCTGACTCCGAGCCCCCCGCTCGGAATAAGCTCAAAATCCCAGAATAACGCTTTAGGTTCAATACCTTATGGACGTATGCCATAAGGTTGGCCCCGCTATTGCTTTATGGCTACGCGGCAATGATCAAGGCGTCGCGCGGCTGAGGGCGTTCACAGTGCGTTGATAGAAACGGATCCCGTACAGACAGGAACAACTGTCTCGGTGGTCCTTTTCCTGGCCCGTGAGCAGATCGCGCATCGAGGCACAACGAACGATTTCGTATCCAAAAGAACGTAATGACACAGCACAAGAAGAGGCAAGCGTAATGACACAGTGCAAAGAGGTTCAGGCATTGGCAGACAACCAAGGCCCCGATATCCGCATAGCGGATGAACGGGCCCCCATGAACGACGAAGGCGTGAATACTGCCCGCCGGGACCTGCTGAAGCTGGGCGCAACGGCCGGTGCCGGGGCCGCTGCAGCGACGCTGGGCGGTGGCGCACTACTGGCCCCGCGCAGCGCCGACGCTCAAGTGGTGCCCGCGCCGATCGTCGTCAGTCCGTGGAACACGGCCTGGGCCTTCGTGCAACCGATGCCGATCCCCGGGGTATGTCAGCCGACCTCGACGCTGCATGGCCCCCCTGCACAGAATCAGCCGTGGACCCGCGACTTCGTCACCGCCAACGGCTTGACACCCCATGTACGCAACAATCCGGGCCACGGGCAGGACGAGGAGTACTACGAAGCGCGGTTGGAGCCCCACCAGCGCTGGGCCGAATTCGGCAATGTCGATCCGGTCTACGAAAACGGGCAACTGGTCAGCTCCGGTCAGTTCAACGGGAAGATGTATGAACTGGAGTGTCGCGAGGCCGATTGGGACTTCTATCCCCCCGGCGCGAAAGTAAACGGACAACCGATCCTGCCGTCCAAGGTCTGGATCTACCACGACCTGAACTCCAACGCCGCCGGCGTCGTGCGCATCAACGCCCGCTACGGCGAACCGGCCCTGGTCCGTCTGTACAACAGCTGCCCGGTCGACAATCGGGGCTTCGGCATCGACAACTGCACGATGCACTTGCACAACGCGCACAACCCGCCGGAATCGGATGGCGGGCCGCTGCGCTGGAGCATCTCGGGCGAATTCTTCGATTACTGGTACCCGAACGTGCGTGCCGGCTTTGCCAGCACACACAGGAACGGCACGACCTACATCGGACCGGACAAGGTCGCCCGCCAGTGCCCCGGGGACTACCGGGAGACGCAAAGCACCCTTTGGTTCCACGACCACCGGATGGATTTCACGGCCCAGAACACCTACAAGGGCATGGCGTCGTTCTACACGCTGTTCAGTGACGACATCAACCTCGATACCGGCAAGGGCAATAGCTCGAAGCTGGCCGAACGGGGTCTCGGACTGCCCAGTGGCGAGTACGACATCCCGATTCTGTTGGCGGACAAGCGCTTCGATCCGAACAACGGCGGCGAGCTGTACATGGATACCCAGAACTTCGATGGCTTCCTCGGGGATCTGGTGACCTGCAACTTCAAGATCAAGCCGTATCTCAACGTCCAGCGCCGTCGTTACCGCTTCCGTCTGCTCAACAGCGGACCCTCGCGCTATTACGAGTTGTCGTTCTCGTACCGCAAGCCGGGCGCCACGACGAATACCCCACTCGGCTTCGTCCGCATCGCCAACGACGGGAACCTGCTCCCGAAGGCGCTGGGCCTGGGCAGCGTGCGCCTGGGTGTCGCGGAACGCGCCGACATCATTCTCGACTTCGCCGAGGTGCCGCAGGGCACGATCATCTACATGGAGAACCGGCTGGACCAGGTCACGCCAGCAGGGCCCGCGGGCACCTTGAGGGCCAGCACCTTCGACCCCAAGCAGCGTGATGCGACCCAGATCCTGCAGATCCGCGTCGGCGGACTGTCTGGCGGCGCCGACATCAGCACCAGCAAGGCCAAGTTGCTGGCGATGCCGAGCCTGCTGCCGCTGCCGGTGCTACCGCCGCCTGCCCGGACGCGTTCCTTCTCCTTCGCTGCAGCCGGTGCCCAATGGGTCGTCAACGGGCAGTTGTTCGATCCGGATGTCATCAGCGCGTTTCCGATCGAAGGGACGTGCGAGGAATGGACCTGGACTTCCGGCGGCGGGTGGGGCCACCCGGTCCACATCCATCACGAGGAGTTCCAGCTCATTACCCGCGGCGCCGTGCCCGTCGCCCCCGGGTCTGAGGATTACAGCCGCAAGGACGTCGTGCGCATCGGCAATGGCGGGATGGGCGTCGGCAATACCGGGAGCATCACCTTCAGAATCCAGTTCCGCGACTGGTTCGGTGACTACCCGGTCCATTGCCATAACGTCGTGCACGAGGACCACGCCATGATGTTCCGGTTCCAGATCGTGCCCCCGACCGATCCCAACGCCGGCAATTAAACAGCGCCCCACCTAACGCGATAGGAAGCTTCATGAACGAGATCAGTAAACGTGCATTCCTGACCCGGTTGGCGGGCGTCTCGGCCGGCATAGCGGCAGCGACCGCCGCGCCCCTCGCCCTTGCCCAGGCCACTGGCACAGCACCATCCGAGCCGTCGCATCGGGGCGAGCGGCTCAGCGCCGACGAGCGCCGCCGCAACCGGTTCCCGAACGTGCCGGTGGTCGACCACGAGGGCAAGCTGTACCGGTTCTACGATGATCTGATCAAGGACAAGATCGTCCTGGTCAATTTCATGTTCACCCGCTGCAACGGGACCTGCCCCGGCACGACCGCCAATTTGAAAAAGGTCCAGGCGGAATTCGGTGACCGCATGGGTCGTGACGTATTCCTTTATTCGGTCTCCCTGGACGCCGAATACGACACCGTCGACCGCTTGAAGGCTTACGCCGAGTTGTTCAAGGTCGCGCCCGGCTGGCGTTTCATTACCGGCACCCAGGAAAACCTCGACCTGATTCGCCGGAAATTCGGCCTGTACCGGACGGATCCCGTGCTCGATCGTCAGGCGGACAACCACGTCGGCGCCGTCAAATTCGGCATCGAGCACCTGGAACGCTGGGGGATGTGCAGCGCGATGACCAAGCCGAAATACATCGCGCGCTATGTGGAGTGGATGGAGCCGAAGGGTCGACGGCCGACGCTCCCCGAGATGACCGGGAGCGTTCCCGCTCGGATAACGACCTAGACGACGCCAGACACCATTCGATCGGCCCCGGCCACACACCGCCCAAACAGACGGGTGGCCGGGGAGCCGCGAGTTGCGCCGGGTCTTGCAAGCCGCGACACGGCCGGCCGCTCCGCCTATCGGGTGTTTTCGTCATAGCCACAATCCTTTAGCACTGTAGGAATTCTTCACCATGGTCATGCTCAATAAAGACGATCTGAACTTCATCCTGAAGCAGATCAAGATTGCCGAGAATCACGTCGCGACGAACTACACCGAGTACGTCGACGCGCAGGGTGTCCCGATCCCCAGCCTGCTGCCCTGGGGCCTGCGGACCGTCAGCGGGCAATACAACAATCTGGTGAATCCGCTGGCCGGATCGGCCGATCAGCCGATGCCGCGCCTGCTGGACCCCTACTATCGGGACGCGGAAGGCGGGACTTCTTACACGCAGACCGCCGGGGTCGTGATCGATTCCCAGCCACGGACGGTCAGCAATCTCGTGGTCGACCAGTCGCTGAACAATGACTCGGCGATCCTGGCGGCGCTGGAAGCCAATAAAACCAACAATTCGCAACAGGCCCTGGCCGAGATCGTGGCGGCTCGGGATGCCGCCGCCGCGGACCCTGCGGATGCGGGCTTGCAGGACGTCTTGCAGGCGAAGCTGGATCAGTACGGTGTCGTCGTCGACAACGGCAGCGTCGTGATTCCGAACGTCGCGACCGACGTCGGGCAGGGCCCTCCCTTCAGCGGCTTCATGACGCTGTTCGGGCAGTTCTTCGACCACGGCCTGGACCTGACCGACAAGGGCGGCAACGGCCTGGTGTTCGTGCCGCTGCAGCCGGACGATCCGCTCTACGACCCGGAAAGTCCGACCAATTTCATGGTGCTGACGCGTGCCACGCGCGGCCCGGGTGCGGATGGCGTGCTGGGCACCGCGGACGATACGCAGATCAACCGGACGACTCCGTTCATCGATCAGAATCAGACTTATACCTCGCACGAGTCACACCAGGTCTTCCTGCGCGAGTACGTGCTGAACGCCGACGGCGTGCCGGTCGCGACCGGCCGGTTGCTGACGGGCGCCGATGGGGGACTGGCCACCTGGGCGGATGTCAAGGCGCAGGCGGCGAATATCTTGGGTATCCAGTTGTCGGATCATGACGTGCACCGGGTGCCGCTGGTCGCGACCGACCTCTACGGCAACTTCATCCCGGGTGCCAACGGCTTCCCGCAACTGGTCACCGGCACGCCCGATGCCCCGGTGCTGGTCGAAGGCAATCCGCTGGCGCCGGTACTGGCGTCCAGCGCGCTGGCGACCGGTCATGCCTTCCTGGTCGACATCGCGCACAATGCCGATCCGGGTGAGGGAGAAGAGCCCGACGCAAACTTCGACGTCAGCACGGCCGCCGACGTTCAGCCCACCGGGACTTACGATGACGAACTGCTCGACCAGCATTTCGTCGTCGGCGACGGTCGCGGCAACGAGAACATCGGCCTGACGGCGGTGCATCATGTGTTCCATTCGGAGCATAACCAGCGCGTCGCCCAGATCAAGGACGTGCTGCTGTCCTCGGGCGATGTCGCCTTCCTGAACGAATGGCTGCTAACCGCAGTGGATACGATCCCTGCGGATACCAGCACACTGCAGTGGGATGGCGAGCGGCTGTTCCAGGCGGCGCGCTTCAGTACCGAGATGGTCTACCAGCATCTGGTATTCGAGGAGTTCGTCCGCACCGTCTCGCCGACGATCGATGCTTTCGGTGGTACCACCAGTGTGGATATCGATCCGGCGATCGTCTCCGAATTCGCGAACGTCGTGTACCGTTTCGGACACTCGATGCTGACCGAGACCGTCGATCGCCTCAGTGCCGACGGCCAGACGGCCGACCCGATCGGGTTGATCGAGGCCTTCCTGAACCCGGTCGAGTTTTCGGCGAGCGGCCTCGACCCCGATGCGGCGGCGGGTGCCATCATCCGCGGCATGACGCGTCAGGTCGGCAACGAGATCGACGAGTTCGTGACCGGCGCGCTGCGCAACAATCTCGTCGGCCTGCCGCTGGACCTGGCGACCTTGAACATGACCCGCGCGCGTGAAGCCGGCGTGCCATCGCTGAATGTGGCGCGCGCGCAATTCTTCGAGCAAACCGGTGACAGTGCCCTGGCGCCTTACGCCAGTTGGGCCGATTTCGCGCTGCACCTGAAGCATCCGGCCTCGATCATCAATTTCATTGCAGCCTACGGCACGCACGATTCGATCACCTCGGCGCCCACGCTGGAAGCCAAGCGTGACGCCGCCACGCTGCTGGTGTTCGGGGGCGCCGGGGAACCCGCGGATCGCCTGGACTTCCTGAATGCCGAGGGCGCGTACGCCGGTGGTGCGCTCGGCGGCTTGAACGACGTCGATTTCTGGATCGGCGGTCTGGCCGAACAGAAGATGCCGTTCGGCGGCATGCTGGGCACGACGTTCAATTTCGTGTTCGAAGTGCAGATGGAGAAACTGCAAACCGGCGACCGCTTCTACTATCTGAGCCGCGCCGCGGGCCTTAACCTGCTGAACGAACTGGAAGCCGACTCGTTCGCGGAACTGGTCATGCGGAACACCGATCTCGGTCAGCCCGGGGCCACCCACCTGCCCGGCGCGATGTTCCTGCAGCCCGACTACATCCTCGAACTGGATCAGACGCGGCAGAACGTGCCCGATCCGGTCCATGCCAATCCGGTGCTGCAGGCCATGAATCCGATGGTCGTGCGACGGGATCTCGACAACGACGGCGACGGCGACTATCTGCGCTACACCGGCAACGATCAGGTCGTGCTGGGCGGCACCAGCGAAGACGACACCCTGATCGGCGGTCTCGATGACGACACCCTGTGGGGCGACGAGGGTGACGACCGCCTCGAAGGGGGGGCGGGCAACGACCGTATCTTCGGGGGCGACGGCAACGACATCATCACCGATTCCGGCTCGACGCTCTTCGACACGATCCACGGTGACGCGGGCCATGACGTCATCAACGGCGGTGGCGGTCTGGATGTGATCCTTGGGGGCAGCGGTCAGGATTTCGTTTTCGGTGGCACGGACACCAATACCATTACCGGCGGCCTCGACAACGATTTCCTTGCCGGAGCGACCGGCGGCAGCCTGATCCACGGTAGCGAGGGTGACGACTGGCTCGAGGGCGGTGCCGGGGTCGACACGCTGTTCGGCGACAACGGGGCGCCGCTCTTCAACAGCACGCTGATCGGGCACGATGTGTTGAACGGCCGCGGCAACGACGGCGTTTATAACGCCGAGTCGGGCGACGACATCATGTTCCAGGGTCCCGGCGTCCAGACCAACAACGGCCTGGCCGGCTTCGACTGGGCCATCCACAAGGGCGATTCCGCCGCTGCCAATACCGACCTGGGCATCCCGATTTTCGTGACCGCGCCGGAACTGCTGCTGCTCGATCGCTTCGATCAGGTCGAGGGCCTGTCCGGCTGGATTCACGACGACACGCTGACCGGGCGCGACGTGCTGACCGGCGGCTTTCTGGGGGTCGGCGAGCCCGGCGGCCTGCAGCCGGATCCCGCCGCCCCGTTCCTATCCTATGCCAATGTGCTGACGGAAGAAGGGGTCGCGCGCATCGCCGGGCTCGACACCCTGGTGGCCCATCTAGGACGGGCCACGCTGACGGTCGGCGCGGAAACCATCAATGTCGTCGTGCTGGACCCGGGCGCCCTCGTGCCCGATGTCGCCGGCAATCTGACGATGATCGACACGCCGTCCGATATCCTGCTGGGCGGTGGCGGCAGCGATCGGCTGTGGGGCATGAGCGGTGACGACATCATCGACGGCGATCGCTGGCTGAATGTGAAGATTCGTGTCAATGACGGGGCCGGCAATGCGCTCGGCTGGGCCGATGACATGAGCAGCGCGGTCCGCGACGCCGCGGGCAGCGCGCTCTACGGCGGACGCGCTTTGAGCGCCTTGATGCTCGATCGCACCCTGAACCCGGGGCAACTGGTCACGGAGCGCGAAATCGTCGATGGGGACGAATTCGACACCGGCGTCGACACAGCGGTGTTTGGCGACGTCATGACCAATTACACGCTGACGCTCAACGCCGACGGCAGCATCACCGTCGCGCACATCACGGCACTCGGCCTGGGTGGCGGCGGCGGTGGCGGTGGCGCACAGATTCGTGACGGCATCGACCGGGTGTTCAACTGCGAGTACCTCGAGTTCGGCGGCTTCCAGTTCGCCGTGGCGAATCTCTTCAACACCCCGCCGGAAATCATCAGTGACGGCGCGTTGGCAACCGCAGCGGTGGCGATCGAAGAGAACACGACGCTGGCGACGACGATCAGCGTGCTCGACGTCGATGGGCCGTCCGACCCGATCTTCGAAATCGTCGGCGGTGCCGATGCGGCCTTGTTCGAACTGCTGCCGACGGCGACCCCATTCGAGAACGGCTTGAGCTTCATCACGGCGCCGGATTTCGAACTGCCGGCGGATGCCGACGGGGATGGCGTCTACGAGGTCACCGTGCAAGTCGGCGACGGCTCGGCGACCGACACGCAGACCCTGTCGGTCACGGTGCTCGACGTGAACGAAGCTCCGACGATCACCTCGGACCCTGTTGCCACCGTGGATGAAAACACGACCTTCGTCACGACGGTAACGGCCCTGGACAGCGATGTTCCGGCCCAGACAATCAGTTATGGGATTGCCGGCGGCGCCGACGCCGCCCTGTTCCAGATCGATGCGACAACCGGCGATCTGAGCTTCGTCGCAGCCCCAGACTTCGATCTACCGGGCGATGCCGACGGTGACAACGTTTACGACGTGAGCGTCGAGGTCAGTGATGGCCTGGTGGCCGCTACGCAGGCGTTGTCGGTTACGGTGCTCGATGTGAACGAACCCCCGACCATTACGTCGGATCCTGTCGCAGCCGTGGATGAGAACACGACGTTCGTCACCACGGTCACGGCACTTGACACTGACGTTCCGGCGCAGACACTCAGCTATGCGATCGCCGGCGGCGCGGATGCGGCGTTGTTCGAAATCGATGCGACAACCGGCGATTTGACTTTCCTGGCGGCACCCGATTTCGAAACGCCGGGGGATGCCGATGGCGACAACATCTATGATGTCACGGTTGAGGTCGGCGACGGCGCGGCGACCGACACGCAGACCTTGTCGATTACGGTGCTGGATGTCGCGGTTGAGAACACGGCGCCGACGTTCTCGTCGGACCCTGCACCCGCCCTGGACGAAAACACGACCTTCGTGACGACGGTGACGGCCGTGGACACCGACGTGCCGGCGCAGACACTCAGCTATGCGATCGCCGGCGGCGCGGATGCGGCGTTGTTCCAGATCGATGCGACCACAGGTGACCTGAGCTTCATCGACGCGCCGGACTTCGAGACGCCGGGCGATGCCGATGGCGACAACCTGTATGACGTCACGGTCGCGGTCGACGATGGCTCGGTCACCGTCACGCAGGACCTCATCGTCACGCTGAACAATGTCGACGAGGCCGGTTCCGGCACCGTCGGTATTGCCTCGTACGTAAACACCGGCGCGACGGCGAGCCTGACGGCAACCAATGATCTGGCCGACCCCGACGGTATCGTTGGTGGCATCCAGTACCAGTGGCAGCGGCAGGTAGGCGGGATCTGGCAGAACATCGCCGGAGCAACGGCAGCGACCGTAACCGGCCTCAGCAACGCCACGGTGCGGGTGACGGCCAGCTACGACGACGGCTTCGGCCTCAAGACGGTGGCGTCCAGCGCACTGGCGGTGATTACCGGCACGACGACCAACAATACGGTCGTCGGTACCGCCGCCGACGATCTGATCCTCGGTCTGACCGGGAACGACTTGCTGACCGGCGCGGCCGGCAACGACATCGTCGATGGCGGTGGTGGTGGCGATACGCTCTTCGCCAGCATCAACGATGGGGATGACGACTATCGCGGTGGGGCCGGCACCGACACCTATTCGTTGGGAGGCACCTCTGCGGATGCGACGGTCGATCTCGGGGTCGGCACGGCATCCAGCGCGCAGACCGGCAACGATACACTGACCAGCATTGAGCGTGTGGTTGGCGGTTCGGGTAACGATCTGCTGATCGGCAGCGCTGGAGTGAGCAACCGTCTGACCGGCGGTGCGGGCAACGATACCTACCAGGTCCAGGATGCCGGCGATGTCGTGGTCGAGGCCGCGGGCGGCGGTACCGACACCGTGCAGGCTTCGGTCACTCATACCCTAGCCACCAACGTAGAGAACCTCACGCTTCTTGGCCTGGGCAACATCAACGGCACGGGCAACGGGGGCGCAAACATCCTGACCGGCAATGCCGGCAACAACGTGCTGAACGGTGGCGGTGGCGCCGATCGCCTGATCGGTGGTGTCGGCGTCGATGCCCTGACCGGCGGCGCCGGTCGAGATACGTTCGCGTTCGCGGCGGGCGACAGCAGCGCATCGGCGGCGACCTTCGACTCGATCACCGATTACGCCAAAGGCGGCGCGGGTATCGGCGACCTGATCGACTTCAGCGCGGCGCTGACGCGCGGCGGTTCTGCCGCCGCAGCAACCGCCACGCAGGCCTCCATTAACCAGACGACCGGAGTCGCCACCTTTGCAGCCGGGTCCGGAGGGACCTTGGCGGACGCCATTGGTGACATTGCCGCGCGGTTCACCGCGGCGACCGATGCAGCGGGCGAGTTCGCGCTGTTCCGTGTCGGTGGCGCCGGCAATTACCACCTGTTCGTCTCGGATGGCGTGGCCGGGGTCGGTGCGAACGATGTCCATGTCGAACTGGTGGGCGTGACCACGGTCGCGTCAATCAACCTCGCCGGGGGCGATCTGACGATCACGGCATAGCCCGTACGGGGGTTGTCGACGAGGCGCGTGCGCAGCCAACTGCTCAACGCCTCGCCGGCATCGGCCCCGGTCAGAGATCTTTAATGTGCAGGACAGAGAGTGTCGGCAGACACTGCCTGCCTCTAGGTCAAACGTGAAAAATTCAGCCGACTTGCAAGGGTCGGCTGTACCTTGAATCCAAAGCAAACAGGCGGGGCAGATCCGGACCCAAGTGGACCCGAATCAATGGCAGCAACCCTTACGGGGGGCTGTTTCGGCCACTATCAGATACCGCGGGGGCGGCATTTGCGACGACCACCGCATCGTAAGGTAGGCAGATCGTATCGGCAGTGATCGACAGCGGAAGATCCAGCAATGCGACCGGCGCCTTCAGCCAGGCATTGCCTCCGAGGTGATCACCGGCAAACGCCGCTCGGATGGTCCGTGCATCCTGCAACGTGCCAGGATAGATCGTCCAGGGCTCGGCCCGGGGCGGATCGAACGCGGCCAGACCGCGCTGTTCGATACTCGCGCACGCCGTCAGCGCCGCACCGGCGATGACCACCGCCAATACCCGAAGCGCGTCAAACGTTTTTGCGTGGCAAACGACGGACTCAACCTCCTCAGGCTTTCTCCATCCAAATTTCATAGACACGATTGCTTACTCCGCTATACCGATGGCTCTGTGGCGCGCCGCGATAGACTATCCGAAAACACGAGGCAGAGGTCCAGGTTTCTGCGCTATGCTAGGAACTCGTCGGTGCGGTAGACTCATGGTAGTCAATCGCGGTAATAACACCTTCGTCCACTGATCGGCGGTACCGCTCGACGAATCCAGTGGGGCCCGACAGCGCACTGTCCGAGTCGCCCACCTATCGTCAACAGCAAGGACTTCGCAACGATGACATCCCGAACGGCCGCGCTGCGCTCCGGTCCGGAACCGGATCTGAGGCGAGCGCTCGATCTGTGCCGCAGCTCGTTCGTGACGGCAGGCTTCTTCAGCCTGTTCATCAATCTGCTGCTGCTGCTGCCGTCGATCTACATGATGCAGGTCTACGACCGGGTGCTGGCCAGCAGCAGCGAGTCCACGCTGATGATGCTGACGCTGATCGCGGTGTTCCTGTATGTCGTCATGGGTGGCCTGGAATGGCTGCGCGCCCAAGTCCTGATCGTCACCAGCAATCGCCTCGACCAGGTCCTCAATGGTCGCGTGTTCGATGCCATGTTCACGCAGGCGCTGGCCAGCGGCGGCAGGATGTCCACCGTCCAGCCGCTGAACGATCTGCTGCAGTTGCGCCAGTTCCTGACGGGCCCGGGCCTGTTTGCCTTCTTCGATGCACCCTGGATGCCCTTTTACCTGGTGCTGATGTTCATGTTCCACTCCTGGTTCGGGTATCTGGCCGTCATCTCGATGGTCGTGCTCGGCGGAATCGCGGTCTGGAACGAAATCGCCACCCGCGACAATCTCGGCCGGGCCAATCAGGAGTCCATCGAGTCCAACCAGTTCACGCAGCGCAACCTGCGCAATGCCGAAGTGATCGAGGCGATGGGCATGCTGCCGCGGATGCGCAGCCGCTGGCAGGACCGCCAGGTCGCGTTGCTCGGCCTGCAAAGCCAGGCCAGTTCGAAATCGGGCCTGATCACGTCGCTGTCGAAGACCTACCGGCTGACGCTGCAGTCGCTGATCCTGGCCCTCGGCGCCTACCTCGCCATCCACCGGGAAATCACCCCCGGCCTGATGATCGCCGGCTCGATCCTGCTCGGGCGCGCCCTGGCGCCGCTCGACCTGATGATCGCCAACTGGCGGGGTTTCCTGCAGGCCCGCGAAGCCTATCGGCGCCTGGACGGCCTGTTGAAAACCGTGCCCGAACGCGCCCCGCCGATGCCCCTTCCCGAGCCCCGCGGTGAAATTGCCTTCGACAAGACCGTCATCACCCCGCCCGGCGCGGCCGGCGCGGTGCTCAAGGGGATCACGCTGACCATAGAGCCGGGACAGGCGGTCGGCATCATCGGTCCCAGCGCAGCCGGAAAGTCGACGCTGGTCCGGGCGATGCTGGGCCTCTACAAACCGGTATCCGGTAGCGTGCGCCTGGACGGTGCGGAACTCGACCAGTGGGATCGCGAGGCGCTCGGTCAGCACATTGGTTACCTGCCGCAGGATGTGGAACTGCTCGATGGCAGCATCAGCGAGAACATCGCCCGCTTCGGGACGATCGACCCCACGCAGGTGGTCGCCGCGGCGCAGGCGGCCGGGGTGCACGACATGATCCTGCGGCTGCCCGAGGGCTATGAAACCAAGATCATAGGCCAGGGCAAGATGTTGTCGGCCGGTCAACAGCAGCGCCTTGGGCTGGCGCGAGCCTTGTACGGGAGCCCGAAACTGCTGGTGCTGGACGAGCCGAATTCCAACCTCGATCAGGACGGCGAGAATGCGCTCGTCAAGGCCGTGGTCCAGATGCGGCAGCGCGGCAGCACGATCGTGCTGGTCACCCACCGCCCCAACATCCTCGGCATCGTCGACAAGATCCTGCTGCTGGTCGACGGCCAGAGCGCGATGTACGGACCGCGCGATCAGGTGCTGGCCGCGCTCCAGCAGAAGGCTCCAACGCCCGCGGCTCCAACGCCCGCGGCTCCGGCCCCGACGCTGGCCACGCAGACCGCTCCGGCGGGCTAGGACTCCCCCGCGCCCCAACACTTGTCGCTACCGATGTCTTCCCCCTCTCCGACTCCCACCGTACCGGCCGTTCGCACCGATGACCGCCGACTGCGGCGCTGGGGCATCGGGGCCGTATTGATCATGTTCGGCGGCCTGGGCGGCTGGGCCGTGCTCGCCCCGCTCAGCAGCGCGGCGCTGGCGCCCGGCCTGATTGCGGTCGAGCGCTACCGCAAGACCGTCCAGCATCTGGAAGGCGGCATCGTCAAGACGATCGACGTCCGCGACGGCGACATCGTCACGCAAGATCAGGTACTGGTCACGCTGGACAGCACCCAGGCCAAAGCCCAGCTGGAAGTCGTGCGGGGGCAGTACCTGATCTCGCTGGCGCGTGAGGCGCGGCTGCTGGCGCAGCGGGACGGACTCAAGCAGGTCAAGTATCCGTCCGAACTGATGCAGAACGCGCACGACCCACGCGCCGAGGAATCGATACGCGTGCAGACGCAGACATTCAATGTCCGCAAATCGGCCCACGAAGGCGAGATCAGCCTTTATGAACGCCAGATCGGCCAGCTGCGACACAAGGCCCACGGACTCGAGTCACAGATCGGCAGCCACGAGCGGCTGGTGCGCTCCTATGAGGAAGAGCTGAAGGATTTCCAGTCCCTGCTCAAAGAGGGTTACGCGGAGAAGCAGAAGGTCCGCGACCTCGAGCGGAATCTCGCGAACACCGAAGGCCAGCGCGGCGAACTGATGTCCGACCTGGCCGCGACCGAACTGCAGATCAGCGAGACCGAGCTGAAGATTTTGCAGCTCAAGAAGGAATTCCAGCGCGAGGTCGCCAAGGAACTCAGCGAGGTGCAGGCGGCCTTGTTCGAACTGAAGGAAAAGCTGCAGTCGCTGCAGGACACGGTGGCACGCACCATCATCAAGGCGCCCGAGCCGGGCATGGTGCTGGGGCTCGCGGTGCACACGATAGGCGCGGTGATTCCACCCGGCGGGCGGCTGCTGGACATCGTGCCGCAGAACGAGAAGCTGATCGTCGAGGCGCGGCTGTCACCGCTGGACATCGACCGGGTGCGGGTCGGACAGATGGCGGAAGTGCGGTTCAGCGCCTTCAAGTCGCGCAACACGCCCAAGATCGAGGGCAAGCTGATCGCCGTCTCGGCCGACCGTCTGGCGGACGAGAACGGTGCCACGGAACAGGACCGCGCCGGCTACTACCTGGCCCGTGTCGAGATCACACCCGAGGGGCTGCAGGATCTGGCGCGGCAGAATCTCGACCTGCTGCCCGGCATGCCCGCGGAAGTGCTGATCAACACCGGCGAACGGACCCTGATGGAATACCTGATCGACCCGATCCGGGATACCTTCGCGCGCTCGCTGATCGAGGACTGAGCCATGGTCGGCGCGCGACGTCTGATTCCGGTCCTGTGCCTGCTGGGCGCCGCCGCGACCGGGGCCCGGGCGGAATCCCTGCTCGAACTGTACCGCATCACGCTGGACAGCAACCCGATCCTGAAGGGCAAGGAATTCGCGCTGGACCAGGCCAAGGCGCAGCAGGACCAGGCACTCAGCAAGCTGCTGCCGCAGTTGATGGCGACCGGCAGTTACCAGAAGGTCGACTTCCGGCAGAGCCTGCAGCGAGGCCCCCAGAACCTGCCCGACAACCGCGATTTCAGCGAACAATACTGGGGTAACCAGGGCTCGATTCAGGCACGGCAGGCCTTGTTCGATCTGCCGTCCTACCTGCGGCTGCAGGGCGCGGAAGCCTTCACACTGCAGAGCGAGAACGAGGTCGACGCGGTGCGCATGGCGGTCGCCTACGATCTGGCGGACCGTTATCTGAACGCGCTGCTGGCCGACGCGGACATCAACTACGTGGTCGCCGAGAAGGAATCGGTCAAGGAAAAGCTGGAGCAGATGCGCTACATGCAGGAACGGCAGATGGCCACCGTGACCGACCTGTATCAGGTGGAAGCCTATTTCTCGGCCCTGATCACGCGCGAAATCGAGGTCAACAACGCCAAGGCCGTCGCGCTCGAAAAGCTCCGCGAGACCACTGGTGTCGGTGTCAGGAACGTTTCGCCGCTGGTGCAGGAGCGCTTCACGCTGATGTCCGGCCAGATCGACGACTGGGTCCGCGATGCGCTGCATTTCAACCCCAAACTGACGGCGCTCTCTCACGCGATCGAGGGCTCGTCGAAAATGGTCTCGGGCAGTCAGGCCGAGCACTTGCCCAGCGCGAATCTGGTCGCTTCCCAGACCTACTCGAACCTGGGTTTTCAGGATCGCCGCTTCCCGCCCTATACCTCGGCATCCGTCGGCGTGCAGATCCAGGTCCCGATCTATTCCGGCGGCGGCACGCAGGCGCGCGTTCAGGAATCGGTGGCGCGCTGGAATCAGATGAAGGAACAGTACGAGCAGCAGCGGCGCGAGATCGAGAAGGAAACGCGGACCGCGTTTCTCGATGTGATGGCCAGCCATGCGCGGATCGAATCGACCAACCAGGAGGTCATCGCCCGCGCCAAGGCCGTCGACGCGCAGTACAAGGCCTATGACCTCGGCACCACGACCATCGTCGACGTGCTCGAGACGCGGCGCTTGCTGCTGCGCGGACGGGTGGAGCAGGCGCGCGCCCGTTACGATTTCGTCCGCGCACTGATCGCGCTGCGCATGTGGTCGGGCAGCCTGCATGACCCGGAAATCGAGGCCATCGGCAACTGGTTCGTCAGCAAACCGCAAGCCGCCCCGGCCGGCAAGCCGGACAAGTCTTGAGATCCGTCCGCACAACGCGCCGGCGCGCCGGGCTCGCCGCCATCGCACTCGCCGCCACCTTCGCCACCTGGGCCGCGGAGGAACTCGCGATACCCGCCACTCCGTCGGCGCGCGCGCTGCCCGGCATCGTCGGGCACGACGACCGCGTCCCGCTCGATTCCACGGCCTGGCCCTGGCAGGCGGTCGGTCGCGTCAATCAGGCCGGCGGCCGTAGTCATTGCACCGGCACGCTCGTGGCACCCGACACCGTCCTGACTGCCGCGCACTGCGTCTATAGCCGGCTGGCCAGCCGCTGGCTGGAACCCGGGGAGATCGTGTTCGTGGCCGGTTTCCGCCGCGATACGGATGCGGGCTATTCCCGCGGCAAGACCATCCGGCGCTCGCCGCAGGCCGATCCGACGGCGGTCACCGCCGACAGCATCGCGCATGACTGGGCGCTGATCACCCTCGAAACCCCGCTACCGGTCCGGCCGGTCGAGGTTCGTACGCTCTCTCCCGCCAAAGATGGGACGGTCGCGCTGGAGACGGCCGGCTATGCCCAGGACCGGCCCTATCTGCTGTCCCTGGACGACGGTTGCCGGATACGCGAGCGGGCGTTCGGTGGGAAGGTGCTCGTGACCGACTGCGACAGCACCCGCGGCGACTCCGGCGCCCCGCTGCTGTGGCGGGACGGCGACACCGTCCGGGTGGTCGGCGTCTTTTCTGCCGCCACGGAAGCGTCGGCCAAAGCCGCCGGCAGCTTCGCCGTGGACGCTTCCGCGTTTGCCGATCAGCTTCAACTGCGCTGACTGCCCCCTCTCGGGCACCGATCCGCCGGGCGCCACAAGACGGCGTAGCCCGCACCCTCCATTCCGAGACCCGTATGCTGCATCAGCGCGGCCTGTCGCCAATTTAGCGCGAGGTCAAAGGGCGGACGGGCAACTGAGGCGCGAATCGATGCTATGGAAGACACGACAGGCATCGACGATGGGCTCGCGACCGGATGCATTCGCATCCCCCGCCACGATACTCCCCTTCAGGATCTCGAGGACCGCATGATTGTCCAGATCACGCCTCGCCTGCAGCATCAGGGCGATCAGCCCCGAGACATGGGCGGTGGCATACGAGCTGCCGGTTACGAAGCTATAAGTGTGGTTCGGTAAGGTCGTCAGGATCTCTGTTCCCGGCGCCGCCACGGAGTGCGGCGCCACGGCAGCGGCGGGGGGTACGCTTCCAGCGGAGCGCACCGCGATCACGCCATCGACTGACGCGGGGAAGTCATCCCGAGAGCCATCCGGCGGCACGGATGCGACGAACGTGATTCCCTGCGCCAAGCCCTTCTTGATCAGCAGTTCCAACAGCGGATCGCCGGGACCGGCGAGACTCATGTTGACGATGCGCACGTTTTTCTGGATTGCGGTATTCAGCGCTTGAGCCAGCGTGAAGGTGTCGCAGACGGAGGCGGGACGGTTCGCCTGTTCAGGCCAACAGGCTTTCAGCGACAAGACCTTGGCGTCAGGGGCAATGCCAACGATCCCGGTCCGGTTATGGTCCTGTGCCGCGATGATCCCGGCGACGGCTGTGCCGTGGATATCTGCGACCGAGGTGTCCTCATGCGCCGTGAAATTCTTCGAATCGGCGATCTGCTCCACCAGATCAGGATGACTGACATCGACCCCGGTATCGATCACGGCGACCTGCACGTTCGCGCCGGTGGCAAAGGGGTGTACGTCCGCCACGCGCATCGTCTTCAATGCCGGCTGCAGGCGGGAATATGGATCGGACGCGACCTCCGCCAGCGTCCGGAAGGTGCGCATCCGCTCCACCAGTGCGACACCGTCCTCCCGCTGCAGACCCTCGATGGCCACTTCGACCGAACGGCCCTCAGGGACACGATAGACCACACAATGCATGCCCAAAACGGGAATAGGCCATTGATCCATCTCCGCTAGGGCATGCCTATCCCGCAGATCGCCCGCCTCACGCACGCCCCAGGTGGAACTGCCGTAGTGGCCGCGGCGGCGGTAGCCGTTGGTGCTGTCCCCACTGGGGATGCGGCCGATGCTGCCATCGGGGAATGCCACCAGGATCCGTCGTTCCTCATCCGCGGGCGGACGAGGAGCCGCGGGCCCCGACAACGAATCCGCGCAGGCGAACGACCACCCGAGCGCGAAACCCAGGGCGAGCGCGCCCCGGATAGCTGACGTTGTCGTTCTGGAAATCATCGCGACACTCACCACACGCGGTTAGGGCAGCGGCGGCGCCGCGGGTTCGGCAAATGCAACCTGTGGATTCATTCGCAGCCGAGCCGCCGCCTGCGTCACCGCGCTGGCGTCGCCATCGATTCTTATCGTGTAGACGCCCAACTCCGAGGGCCCATCGACGATCTGCCCGCGCACCGAATTCACCAGCGCGTCTATCCGGCCCGGATCGGACCCGGGTTCGAATACCACGTGGAGGTTGCGATCGGACCCGGACACGACCGCCTCCCTGCTCCCAAGGGTCCGGTAGTCGGCGGAGCGCATTGCGACCCCGTTCCACCCCAACAGCGCGATCGCCAGGAACAGGCCCGCAGCCGCTGCCATCGGTGCATGTGGCAACCAGGCGAACGAAATCCACCCGAAGCGAGGTTCTTGGACCGGCCTGGCACTCGCGCGGACATGATCGGCACACACCTCGGCCTGTTCCTGCTCCAATCGCTCGATCGACGCCATCAGGCTGTCGAGCGCCGCGCGGCGGATGACCGGCACCGGCATGTTGCGCAAGCTATGCCGCAAGACCTCGAGACGGGCGAGTTCCGCGCGACAGGCTTCGCACCGGCATACGTGCTGATGCACTCGGCGTTGTTCTGGGGACTTCAGACTGCCGTTTGCATACCAGGGCAGCAGCAGGACCGCCTCGTCGTGCCGTATGCTGGAACCGAAGAATCGCTGAATTACGCGGTGGACACACATTCGGAAAGGCTCCGGCTTTCGGCCAATTCGGGGAACAGCGACTTCAGCTTCCGGCGCGCATGAAACATCCGGGTTTTCACGGTGTTTTGCGGGCAACCCAGGATCTCCCCGATCTCCTCGTAACCCAAACCCTGCACGCAGGTCAGTTCCATGACCGCGCGCTGTTCCGGGGAAAGCAGTTCCAGCGCGCGATCCAGCCACTCCTGAAGTTCATAATCACGAAGCCCGGCGCAGTGCTCGCACGGCAGAAAGGGCTCCGCTTCGTCGAGATCGATGTGCTGCGCTTCGCCCCCCCGGGCTCCGGCCAGTTTCAGCCCCTTGTTGTACGCGATGCCGAGGATCCACGTGGATACCTTCGAGGTTCCGTTGAAAGTGCCAGCCTTCTGCCACACGACCATCATTACGTCGTTGACGATCTCTTCGGCGTTCTCGGCGCCACGCGCAATGCGGTACACGAAACGGGAAACATAGTCAGCGTAGCGGCCATACAGGACGCCGAACGCCTGTTTGTCACCCTGCGCGACGCTGCGAATGAGTTCTTCATCGCTCGGATCCTTTGGTCTGCCTTGGCTCATGTGGGACCTTGGTGGGTTGGCAGGTGACAACGGGAGCGCTGCATTGCATGCATGCGCGTCGACGCCGGCCTGACCCCCAAATCGGCAACAGGACACACTTTGCCACCCGCCAACGGCGGCGACTCACCACAGACCGACACACGCTCAGGGATTTGTGTTTCTCTCATCTTCAATTTTCTGTGAAGGTTGGCAATCAAACACCGATGAGGGGTCATACCGCCTTTCAACACCTCTGGGACGCAGAAAGCAAATGGTGCGCCATACCGACCATATAAGAAATTTTTCGTTACCTTTCAATATCTTTAATTCATATTATCGGATCGGAACGGCCCCCGCGTGTAAAGCGATCAGACACCTCGCTCGAGTCAGAGCGGGCGTGCGCATCTGGAGTTCATCAGCGCCCTGGGCGAACGAAAACCCGCTGAAAAGGCACCGTGGCTCCGCCAAAGCCAGGCCGCTCGAGAGTTCCATGGGCACAGGCGGCAATGTGGGCGCCTAAAGTCGCCCGAAGCCAGGACGCCACGTGGCCGCACCAGCCCGCACCGGGTCGCCCCATAGGCGCTCTGCACCCGATTTTTTTTCGGCTGTGTTGAACCATTACTGATGCCAGCGGGATAGAGAGCGTGTAGGGGGAAGCCGCAATCCCTTTGAGACGCAACCTGGAGAACGTAAGTAATGAAGATCAACAGAGTCGGGCTGCTTACCAGCAACCGACCCCCCGCCGAACACGTCCTGCGCGACGTCAATGAAGCGCCCGAACGCTTGCTGGGCAAGGGATACATCCTGAAAACCGCAAACAGGCGCGCCGTGTCGGCAGCGCTGGCGGGACTGGCGGGTGCGCTCACGATGATGGCAGGCCCAACGGACGCCGCCATTCTCAGTGTGCCGACCGGCGCGGAGCAGCGCAGCCCGTTGTTCGGGGCAACACCGTTCAAGGCGCGTATCGTGCTAGTCGAGGAGTTCGGCACCAGCGACTACACCGGCATCGAGGCACCGGCGATCGACCCGAAAAGCGGCGCACCCGCCACGCTGGGCCTGCCGGAAGCCGTGGCCACCTTCGGCTTTGACCTGGACCCGTGTCATGGTACTCCGCGACCCAGCGCCCTGGACGACATCATCAAGATGACCGGGTTGTACCCGCTGCCGGGAGAACTGGCCAACGAGGAACTGCAGGCGGGGGGCGGCTTCAAACATGGCAACCCTTGGCAAGCTCTGATCAAGGACTGCCTCGGCGGCGATGACCCGCTCATCGCCGAAATGGACATGCCGATGGACGGCCGTCCTTGGGGTGAGGACTTCAAACATCAGCGCTGGAGCGAGTTTGCACCGAAGAAGTTCTTTCAGGCCATCATGGCCGGCGCCCGCACCAGCGGTGGTGCCCGCGACCGCTATCAGTCACATGGGTATGGCAAGGACCTCATCGGCTTCAGCGAGTTCGGTCCGAATGGCTTGTACCACAACACCGTAACCTCGCCCTACGCGCCCGGTGTGGACAGCCCTCTCTGGGCAACACCCAAGGATGCCCCGGCGACCGTCGAGGGCACCTATATCAAGGCCTTCGAGGGCACGACCAAGGGCATTCCGGTCAGAGTCAATCCCTTGAATCCGAACTGGCCGATCCAGGACCCCAACTCGGTCTGGACCTTCGACGGGACGATACCGCTGCATCTGTTGATGGCGCGCTACGCCGAGCCGATCCTGTTCCGCCACCATAACGCGCTGCCCATCGTCAACGATGTTAGCTCGAACATGGGTTTCGGCACCCACACCATTTCGACCCATGCCCACAACATGCACAACCCGGCCGAGAGCGACGGCTTCGCGGGGGCATGGTTCTATCCCGGTCAGTTCTACGACTACCACTGGCCGCTGGTTCTGGCCGGTCACGACTCCATCAACACGGACGCGACCGACCCACGGGCATCGACACCGTGCACGCCGGGCGAAGCCTTCAACGGCGTGACTTGCCCGGCGACCGGCATCATTAAGGTGCCCGGCGATTTCCGGGAGATCCAGAGCACGCTGTGGTTCCACGACCACATGGAGGACTACACCGCGCAGAACGTCTATAAGGGCAACGCCGCGGTCATGAACATCTACAGCGGTATCGATCGCGGGAACGAGGACTTCAACTGCCGCACGACCGCCGAGCCGACCCTCAGTGAGACCAATCTGAACCTGTGCTTGCCGAGCGGTACCGCGAAAAGCTGGGGCAACCGCGACTACGACGTGAATCTGGTAGTTGCCGACAAGGCCTTCGATGCCAACGGTCAGCTCTGGTTCAACCCGCTGAACAAGGGCGGCTTCCTCGGCGACGTGATGACCGTGAACATGGTCTACAAGCCCTACATGGACGTGCGATCCCGGCGTTACCGTTTCCGCATCCTGAACGGCAGTGTGTCGCGCTACCAGAAGATCGCGGTCGTCGACCAGAATGGCGTGCAAGTGCCGTTCCACCTGATCGCCAACGACGGCAACATCATGGAGCATTCGGTCGCCTTCCCGAACACCGAAGCCGGCACCGGCTTGCCGACGCAGTCCATTGCCGAGCGCTACGACATCATCGTCGACTTCGCGCCGCTGTACGCCAAGGGCATCCGCAAAGTCTACCTGGTCAACCTGATGGAGCACGCGGTTGGCGACGGGCCGAAGGCGCCGGTCACGCTCGCCCAGGCCTGGAATGCCTTCAACGGCAACAACAAGACGGGCTACAACGGCGCGGACTTGGCGATCGGCAAGTTCATGGAGTTCCGCCTGCGCCCGATGCCGGCCGGTCTTACCGACAAGAGCATGAACCCGGCGCTGTACACCGAGACGGTGGTGGACGCGGTGACCAAGAAAACCGTACCGGGCAGGGTCATGCTGCCGATGCCGACCTTCACGGCAGCGGAACTGGCCGCGGCCAAGCACCGGACCTTCGTCTACGGCAAGAAGCCGGACGCGCTCAACGACGGCACGAAGCCGTGGACGCTGGCCACCGACGGCGGCGTGGGCCTCAACGCCGATCTGGCCCGAATATCGGCTGCGCCGGTCAAGAACTCGGTCGAAATCTGGCATCTGAAAGGCACCTCCGGCGGCTGGTCGCACCCGGCGCACATCCACTTCGAGGAAGGCCAGATCATCAACAAGCGCAATGCGGCCGATACGGGGAACATTGCAGTACCGAGTTGGGAGCGCTTCGGCCGCAAGGACATGTATCGTTTGGGGGCCGAAGTGAACTCGGCGGGGCGCATCGATATTGCGATCCGGGTCCGCGACTTCACCGGAAGTTACGTGGAACACTGTCACAACACCCAGCATGAGGACAACGCGATGCTGCTGCGCTGGGACAGCGAGAATGCCGACCATGCCTCGTGGGTGCGCACGCCTCACCCGGAATGGGACGGCCCGCACTACGACGAGGTGCACAACGGCCTGCCCGGGTCGACCTACAAGCTGCCCACGGCCGACACCGGCAGCAAGACCACGACCGAAGCAAAGAACTTCGCGCTGCCGGCCGCGTTCGGCAAGCCGCGAGCCAACACCGGCGTCGCGCCGAAGTGATGGGAAGGGCCACACGCTCATGACCATCAACGCGCGTATCAAGGCGGCGGGTCGGGCGGCGAAAGCCGGCCTGATCCTGCTGGCGGGTCTCGCGGCGAACCTGGGGGGCAGCCCGGTCTGGGCTGTCCCTGCGGGCTCTCCCTGGGGCGCAAACTATTTTCCGAACGTGGAACTGGTCGATCAGGACGGCCACACCGTGCGGTTCTACGACGACCTGATCAAGGACAAGGTGTTCGCGATCAACTTCATCTACACCCGGTGCACCGCCAGTTGCCCGATAGAAACCGCCGCGCTGCGCAAGGTGGCGAAGGCGCTGGGCGAACGGATGGGTCGCGATATCTTCTTTTACACCATCAGTATTGACGGGAACCGGGATAACCCACAGGTGCTGAAGGAGTACGCGAGCCGCTTCAATACCGGACCGGGCTGGACTTTCCTGACTGGGCGTAAGGAGGACGTGACGCGGATCCGCGAAAAGCTTGGTATGTACCGCGAAGACGGCAAACCCGAGAAGGAACTCGGCGAGCACAGCATCGTGATCCTGATGGGCAACGAGCGGGGCGGACAATGGATCAAGCGCTCGCCGTTCGACAACCCCGAGGCGCTGGCGCGCATCCTCGACACCCGCATGCTGGCCCGCCGCGGGACGTCCGGCAAGTCGGAGGTCACGGCCCACGCGGCGGCGGTCATGCCCGCCTCTCCCGGTGAAGAACTGTTCCAGTCGCAGTGCGCGAACTGCCACAGCCTCGGCGCCGACGATAACCTGGGGCCGGGCCTGGCCGGCGTGGTCCAGCGGCGCGACCGCGGCTGGCTCAAACGCTGGCTCAAGGAACCGGACCGGATGATCGCAGGGAAGGACCCGACCGCGCTGGCCTTGTACGATCAGTATCGACAGGTGCCGATGCCGAATCTGAAGCTCAGCGACCGCGAGATCGACACGCTGATCGCGCTGATGGAACAGCACCCATAAGGGCGGATTCATCCCCACCTGCCGTAGCTTACCGCGGATGCGGCAGACGCCTTATCCGCCCTACAAATTTGCATCATCGGTAGGGTGGATAAGCCAGCCCTGGGCGAAGCCGAAGGGCGCAGCGCATCCACCGACAGTGCCCTACGATTGAGCCGTAGGGTGGATAAGCGCAGCGCATCCACCACCTTTGAAAAACGGGGCGATCGCCATGAGCCGTTACCGCCGCGTGTTCGTGCCGGGCGGCACGTACTTCTTCACCGTCGTGACACATGGGCGGCACCCATGGTTCGCGGATGACATCCACATTGCGTCTCTGCGTGACGCCTTCCGGCGCGTGCGCCAATCCCATCCCTTCGCTATCCACGGCATCGTCGTGTTGCCCGATCACCTGCATTGCATCTGGCGCCTGCCCGATGGCGACGCCGACTACCCCGCGCGTTGGCGGGAAATCAAAAAAGCCGCATCGGCACGCATCGATCCCGTGTCCGACGCCCGCCGCGAACGTCAGGTTTGGCAGCGACGCTATTGGGAACATGCGATCCGTGACGAAGCCGACTGGCGCCGGCACCTCGATTACATCCATTACAACCCGGTCAAGCATGGTTTGGCCGCGCGGCCGGCCGACTGGCGGTGGTCCAGTTTCAAACGGGCCGTTGCACAGGGCTGGTATGAGCCCTCGTGGGGCGCCAGCGAGCCGACCGACATCGCCGATCTCGATTGCGAGTAAGCCCGACCCCGAGCGCGCGGATGCGGCTAACGCCTTATCCGTCCTACAAATCACCAATCGGTAGGGTGGATAAGCGCAGCGCATTCTGATGGAACAGCACCCGTTAGGGCGGATTCATCCCCGCCTGCCGGAGCTTGCCGCGGATGCGGCTAACGCCTTATCCGTCCTACAAATCACCAATCGGTAGGGTGGATAAGCGCAGCGCATCCACCAAGCACCATCGCGGCCGGGCGCACAGCCCAACGCGCGGATGCGGCTGACGCCTTATCCGCCCTACAGCTCCGGATGTGCAAGCCACCACCTCCCCCTATCGCAGCCACTCTGCCGCCGCGTTTTCCGGCGTTCGAAAAAATTATTTTTCGCAACCATGAACCTGAAGCGCCAAGTCGCGAATACATGGTTTCGATAACGCTGGATTATCGATGAGCGGATGAGTGAACGAGAGGGGCCGTGGCGGCCATGATCGTCAGGTGAACAACCCGAACCTGCCAAGCAGATGAGCCGGTTCAAGCAGCAATTGATGTAGCGGAGAGAACGAATACATGAAGACCTTCGAATTGTCCAAATTGGCCGTGTCGGTCTCGCTGGCACTGGCCAGCGGGCTGGCCTGCGCCGAACTGCGCGATCACGGCCCGGTCAACCGGACCAATTTCTTCCCCGACTGGTACCGTGATGCCGACGGCCTGGCGATGGGTCAGTGCATCAACACCGACGATGCCGGCAACGGGCCGCTGTGCCTGCTGGCAGGCGTCGACCCGAACGGGTTTCCGGGCAACTTTGGCGAGGAAGGCTTCTACGCCACCGCCGACGTCACGATCCCGCTGACCGGCGGCAATTTCCACTGGATGGGCCATCTGGAAATGGCCTATCTGACCGCCAACGGCGCACCGCCGGCCACACGCACCGCGGCGAGCGCGGCCAATGAAGTCGTCTTCTCCCGCGAGCGCATGATATTCGACGTGCCGGCCGGCTGCGCGGGCCACTACACCGTCCGCACGCCCTTCAAGGTGCATGAGTTCGATCTGGACGTCGGCCGCCGCGCCCTGTTCTACACTGACGACATCGCGCCCATCTCGGGTGATTTCGAAGGCGCGCTGAAGGGCCATACGGGCCCGTTCCTGGTTTGGGATCACGTGGGCGCGAACGACGCCCCGGCCAGCGCGGCCAACCCGGCCATCACGATGCCTCAGCCGGCCGGTCCGGCGCGCAAGTACGTCGGCGACCCCAACATCCCGCACACCTTCGTTGGAAGCACCCTGCCGGCGGGTCCGGGACATGAGGACAAGGGATTCAACAACTACGTCGAAGTCATTCCGCCGAGTTACTGCGACCTGGGCGCCGGTGTCGGCGTGCCGATGTTCGAGGAAAATGCGGCCGTTTCAGGCCTAATCTGGGATGCTCCCATCGCGGATCCGGTGCAGATCACGAAGGCGGCCTACACGCGCAATCCGACGGCCGTGGGTCTGGATGTCTGGGTCTCCGGCCCCAAGAACCAGAATCTGGTGCTCACCGCGGCGGACAACCAGACGCAGCAGGTCCCCAGCATCACGCTAAAGGAAGAAACCAAGGCGGGGGCCAAGACCGGCACCTACCATGCCCATCTGGAATTCCCGCGCGGCGGCACCTTGCCCGCGCAGGTCGCCGTGACAAACCTGACCAGCAACCCCCAGTCCCGCGACCTCGCCGCCGTCGTCGATGCCGTCGTCGTCACCAAGTCGGAGTTCAATCCGCAAACGAACACGCTATGCATCGCCGCCCACTCCGGTGACGAAGACAGCACCAACCCGCTGAGCCCGAATCCGCTGAGCCTGGAAGCACCCGCCTATGGCGCCTTCGGACCGGCGACGGGCTCCTGTGCCGGCGGACCGGGCGACGTGGTATTGGAGAGGAACCTGAGCGATTTCGCTCCGGACCAGCGTTTCGCACCGGAAGGCATTCTGGTTTCGTCCAGCAAGGGCGGCAGCGAGCGCAGCCAGCCGGTCGTCCTGGCCACCGGCAACAGCTCGGAAGCGCAAGTTTCCCAGACGGCTTCGGGTAGTGCGATCGATATCCTCGGCACGGGGGCAACCGTCCTTCCGTTGACTGGCGATCCGAACCAGCGCGTGGTCATCGTCAGCCAGCCGGAGATTGGCAGCGTCTACCGCGACCCCGCGACCGGCGTCGTCAGCTATGCGGCCGTGGAAGGCATGCAAACGTCGGTACAGAAGTTCTTCTATGCGTTTCAGGACGCTTCGAGCGGCGTCGTATCGAACGTGGCCGAAGCCTTGTTGAACGTGACCCAGAGCGTGGCACCGCCGGTCGGCGTGGCCGATGCGCAGGGCGTGTTCCGCACCAGCACCGGCGCGACGATCAACATCCTCAACAATGACGTCACCGGCGTGACGACGACACCGATCGACCGTACCAGCGTGGAACTCGCCCCGCTCGCCGGCTACACGCTGGGCGCCGGCGGCAAATCGCTCACTGGCCCACGGGGTACTGTGACAGTTCAGTCTGACGGCTCGCTGCGCTACGTGCCGGCAGGCCAGGGCGGGACCGCCAACAATACGGCATTCACCGTGCAGTACACCGTGGGCAACACTTCCGGCAATGGCCGCCGGTCGGCTCCGACCACTGTAACCATCGTGTTGAAGTCCGCGACTGAAGCGATCGCCTTCCAGCGCGTCCGCTTCGGCAACGCCTGGGATATCCGCTTCACCAGCACCTACGCAGGCGCCGCAGGAGCAGTGACACTGGCGCCCGCGGCAACTTGCCGGCTCTACGCCAGCACCGCGGCCTACGCCAACGGCACGGGCACCCCGCTCGGTACCGTCGGCAGCGCAACGCCCGGTGCAGGCACCAATGCCTATGTCGTGACGGGTGGATCGCCGGTTCCGGCCGGCAACACCTGGGTCATGGGTTGCACCACGACCAGCGGCGGTCGCGGCTCGCGCACCGGCACGCTGTAACGCAGCCCCTCTCGAAAAGCGAAGCGCTCCGCCGGCGTCACGGGATGCCGGCGGTCTTCCTAAGGGGATTATCGAGGGTTTGGGGCCAGCCATAACCGGCCGGCCCGGAGCCCTTTTTTTTTTTGCCGCGAGACTGCCACGGCATGACACATGGGTGTTCCAAGCGATTTGGACCCCTTCCATGTTGCCAGCCAAGCACCGCACTGATTAGTACCTGCAAGCCTTGGCCTGCCGAGAGCGGCGGGCATAGAAAGCAACCGACCAAAAATCAAGGCATGAAAATGACCATTAGACGACTCACTGGAACCCTCGCGCTGTTGTTGGGCGTGACCCTGGCATTGCCAGGGCACGCAGCGCCGCGGCTGATCGCGGCGAACGCCGTGAAGGCCGGCAAGACCACCTTTTCCTTCTTCTACATCGACCCGGCCAAGGTCAGCCTGGCCACGGCCACCGCCCGCAGCACGCTGCAGACCCGTCTGAATGCTGCCGGCGAGGGCATCACCGCCTGCTTCCTGACCGCCGACCTGAACGCCAGCAATATCAACTGCGGCAATGGCCTTATGAATCTGGGTCCCGACTACTTCTCGTACCACAACATCACCCATCACCCGGTCCCGACTCTTCCCTGGACGGCCGCCGACGCCGACAGCGGCCTGGACAAGACCACGGTGGAGTACGGCGTAAATGCTCGTAGCGTCACGCTAGTGGGTCAACCGACCGAGAGTACACGCGTGTTCCAGGTCCGGTTCAACCGACGGGTTGCGCAATTCGGCTTCCATGTGGATCCCTACATACAGACCGACACCCCCGACCTGACCGAAGGCCGTCTGGTCGATGGGGTCCAGTTCGTCGTCAATGGCCAGGTCACGCCCGTCCATGATCTGACCCAGGAACTGCGCGGCAACACCCCCTTCGTCGGGGTCGAAGACCCCCACGGCTTTACCGAAGTGACGGTCATCGCGACCGGTGGCGGCTCCATCCAGGGCGATCGCTACACCGTCCTTCCGCTGAGCAATTTCTGAGGCATCGCATACCATGAACCTAAGGATGAACATCAGAGCCTTGCTGGCGGCTCCGCTAGCCTGCGCCCTGCCCTTCGGCGCGGCACTGGCCGCGCCCCAGTACACCATCACCGATCTCGGCACCTTCGGCGGCAAACTTAGCCAGGCCCCCCGGATCAACGAGGCCGGCGATGTCGCCGGTTTCTCGGCGAGCGCTGGCGCCACCGCGCTGAAGCCGCTGCTGTGGCAGGACGGCCTCGGCTTGCAGGAACTGCCGACCCTCGGCGGCACGCACGCCCAGGCCATCAATTTGAACGACGTCGGCCAGGTGGTCGGACTCTCGTTCCTGGCCGATGAGACCGCGACACGCGGGTTCGTCTGGCGCGCGGGCGCGGCCCCGCTGGCCCTGCCCACTTTGGGCGGCGGCACCGGCCGCGCCCTAGCGATCAACAACAGTGCGGTCGTGACCGGCGCTTCAGCGCAGGCCAATGGCAACGAACTGGGTTTTGTCTGGCAGGATCTGCCCGCCCCGGCGGTCGATACCTTCGCGACGCTGCGCACCTTCAATGCCACCGGCGTCCGCAGCCAGGGCAGCGACATCAACGAGGCCGGTCAGGTCGTCGGTTTTGCCGACAATGCCCCGCGAAGTTTTCATGCCGCATTATGGTCGCCGCCCTATACCGCGCTGCCGACCGACCTCGGCACGCTCGGCGGCACCCATAGCGAGGCCTATGCCATCAACGCCAACGGCCAGGTCACCGGCTACGCCAACATCACCGGCGACACCGGCCATCGCGCGTTTCTGTGGCGAGCCGGGCAGGGCATGACCGACCTGGGCCGCCTGACCACCACCAGCAATTTCAGCGAAGGCTACGACATCAACCTCGCCGGCGACGTGGTCGGCTACTCGACCACGGCTGGCGACGGCGCGCGCCGCGCGATCATCCGCAAGGCCGCCGCGACCGCGATGGCCGACCTGAACGGGCTGGTGCTGCCCAACACCGGATGGGTGCTGACCGAAGCCTACGGCATCAACGATATCGGGCAAATCGTCGGACTCGGCACGCTGACCCGGACCAACACCCTGGCCAACACTATCACGGTCGAACGCCATGCCTTCCTGCTGAACCCGGACACTACGCTACCGACGATCACGTGCCCGGCCAATGTGACCACCAACGGCACTCAGCCGGCGGGCCTCGGCACGGCGACCGCCATCGACAACCTGGACTCGGCACCGGTCATCACCAACAACCGCCCGGCGACCTTTCCGGCCGGGAAGAACACCGTGACCTGGGCAGCCACCGATGCCAACGGCAACCGCGCCACCTGCGCGCAGACCGTACAGATTGGCCAAGCAGACACCACGCCGCCGGTCGTCAACTACACGGTGTCGCCGGCCGCACCGAACGGTCTCGCCGGTTGGTACACGACCGCGGTCGCGGTCACCTGGCAGGTTTCCGACCCGGAGACGACGGTGACCAGTCCCGCCTGTGCGGCCGCAACGCTCACGGACGGGGCCGCGAAAACGGCCAGCTGTGCTGCGACCAGCACCGGCGGCACCACCAACCGCACGACAACGGCGGTCAAGATCGATACCGTGAAACCGGTGTTCACCGGCGTTCCGGCAGCGATGACCGTCAGTGCGACCGGCAGCACCGGCGCATTCGTGAGCTACACGGCACCGACCGCAACCGACGCGACCTCCGGCCTGGCCGGCACGGTGAGCTGTTTGCCGGCATCCGGAGCCAACTTCCCGATGGGCACGACGAACGTCACCTGTAGCGCCAGCGACAATGCGGGCAACGCGCAGACTGCCAGCTTTGCAGTCACGGTGGCCGATACGAGCGCGCCGGTAATCACCCCGGCCGTGACCGGCACGCTGGGCAGCAATGGCTGGTACCGCAGCGCCGTCAACGTCGCGTGGACCGTCACCGATGGCGAGTCGGCGATCACCTCGCCGGCGTGTACGGCAACCACGCTGGGGAACGGCACGGCTCTGACCGCGAGCTGCTCGGCGACCAGTGCCGGCGGTACGGCCACACGCACATCCACGCCCGTCAATGTTGATACCGTGGCACCGACACTCGCCGGCGTCCCCGCACCACTGAGCGTCGCCGCCACCAGCCCGGCCGGGTCGGTCGTGACCTACGCCAGCCCGACGGCCAGCGACACGGGTTCCGGGCTGGCCGGAGCGGCGAGCTGCGTCCCGCTGTCGGGTGCCACCTTCCCGGTCGGCACGACCACCGTCAACTGCGCTGCCACCGATAATGCCGGCAATCGCTCGACGGCCAGCTTCACCGTCCGCGTGGGCGACAACACGCCGCCCGTGATCACTCCGGTGATCAGCGGGACCCTGGGCGCCAACGGGTGGTACGTCGGAGCGGTCACGGTTTCGTGGACAGTAACGGATGCAGAATCAACCGCGTCCGCCTGCGCACCAGGCTCGACCAGCCTCAGCGGCCTCGGTCAAGCGTTCTCGTGTTCCTCGACCAGCGCTGGCGGTACGGCCACGACCAATGTATCGGTCAATGTCGACCTGCAGTCTCCCAGCTTCCTGAGCTGCCCGGCAACCGTCACGCTAACGCAGGGCCAAGCCTTGCCGCAGCCGGCGGCGAGCGACAATCTGGGGACACCGGTCGTAACCGGGGCACCGGCCAGTCTGCCGCTCGGCACGACCACGGTAAACTGGCGCGCAACGGACCAGGCCGGCTTGAGCGCCACCTGCGTACAGCAGGTAACGGTCAATGCCGCTGCGACCGAGACGATCGCCATTACCCAGGCCGTATGCACTCGGGTTTCCGCGACGCAGGGGCAGTGGACGGTTGCGGGCACGAGCTCGATGAGAACCAACAATACGGTCCAGCTCTACACGACGCCAACCGTACCCGCCAACCTTGCCAGCAACCGGCTGGGCACGCCGCGCACCGTGAGCACCAACGGCACCTGGCGTTATGCGACCTCTAACGGACCGGCATGCGTCACGCCGATCAGCCTGCGCACCTCGGCAACGGGGACGAGCCGGAACAACCTCACGGTCACCCTTCGGTAGCACCGTGTATCCAATCCGCGCTGCGTAGCGCACTGCAAAGCCCCGAGGCCGTAAGGTCCCGGGGCTTTTTCTTGAACGAAGACAAAGCAATCGCGGCGAGACGTTTCGATAGGCACAGCGATATATCCATATAGCAGCAGATCCCTCCCCAGCGGCACCTAAATGTCGTGAGACGATGCGGTGGCGTGGCAAGGAGCTCACGGCACAGGCACACTTTCACATCACCGAAGCGTGGGTTGATCGGTGTCCGTCACGCCGGCCCCAAGCATGCCTCCACGTTGCGGGGCCCGTCCTCTCCTCTCATCCTCTCACCGATCTCCCTCTCGGAGGGATAACGCTCGGCTCGACGACGGGGCCAATCAGAACTCATGTCGAGCGGATAGCGCGACATATCTGAACCGGCGCGGACCGTGCGAGGCCACTGATGGAAGGACCTTGGCGCTGTTAGCGACCATAGCTGACGAGGAGTCTCAGGTGCCGGCGCATGGCGCCAGAGAAAGCGCTTCCACCGGGGTTACGGACCGGCGACTTCGATTCCGATCGGAACTGGGCGGGCGGGGAGACGAGGACAAGGAAGGGTTGCCCCCCAATGGCGCGGGACGCCCCGCCAGGACACGGTGCCAGGGCAATCGCCTTGTTGCCGGCGGTCTCGGCGTAGATCACGACACGTTCGATGCCGTGCGAGCGGCAAGCGCCCTGTACTGTTCATGCTGGCCATCCTGTGAGCGGATGGCCGGTAGCCATAGATCCGCGATTATTCTGTCTCCCGCCGGGGAGCGTGGCGAGGCCGGCGGTAGCGGTGACTCTTTCCGGGCAAGCACAGAACATTCGTGCGATGACAACGCGCATGGCAGCCCGCAGCCGACTTCAGCGACCGCATCGCCTTGGGCTGCGGGCACGCCAATCCCGAGTGGATCGCCACGACCGAGGCCTTGATGCGGTCGCCCAGGGCAGGGCGTGGATCACCCCAGACCGTATCAGGCGGGCGTGCGCGGGGTGGGTAATGCCCGCGAGGAAGACCGGGGCTACCTGGGATTCGCTACGCGCTGGGCCCGGCAGACACTCGGTTCAGCGCGAGACGCAGCGTGCGCTCAATGATCCGGTGAGTTCCTGTAGGGATCGGGCGCTGGATCGCAGCGCTTGGGGAAGCCGAATCGGACCATGGATCAATGGTCTTTCACTGGGTATGGCACCGCGGGCTCGGCCAGCACGATGGCCGCGTCTTCGCGGAGGCGTGCGACCAGTGCGGCAAGCGGCTCCTCGTCGCCCGTTGTCGCTTCGAGTCTTACCGTGAACACGCCGAGTTGTGTCGGCCCGTCGATGATGCGCCCATTCACCGAGGCGAGGCTCTCAATGACGCGCTGCATATTGGTGGATGGCGCAAACACCACCCGCACATCCTTTCGTGCAGGGGAGTCGGCCGACTCGGGAAACCCCAGGGTACGAAATGCCCCGGTTTCCAGCCCGCCCCACGGCCGAAAGGTAACCAGCGCGACGAGCGCCGCTCCGGCCACCGAGGCCAGCGTGAGGCCGCGATGGTGAGGGTCCCCGTGGCCATGCAGCCAGACGAGCAACCGGGTGCCGAGTCCGGAACGTCGCGACCGTTTCGCGGGACCATTCGGGACCGATTCCGGCGGACATTCCCCCGCGGTGACTTAGCAATGCTCGTTCTGGTCGATCGTGCTCAGCAACCGCGCCAGGCCCGACTCCACGTCGAACGGCGCCGAATTTTCGTGCTGCCAGAGCGTCTGCACCTTCTGGAACTCGGCCAGGGCCTTGCGACATCCCGCGCACGAGGCAAGGTGGGATGACACCTTTCGGTGTTCGGACGGAGCCAGCGTGCCGTTTGCGTACCACGGCAGCAGTATGCTGGCCTCCTCATGACGGTCAACTTCAGGAACAGAGCTGTCGTTCTGACTCATGCTTCACCCCAGATTCAGTGCACATGGAGCGTTCGAACCAAGCAAGCATATCGTCACTCGGCGCGAACTTCATGGATGCGCGGGAGGCGCTTGCCTGAATCGGCAGCGTGCCAAAAAAGCATCTCCGCTACATCTTATGACTATAGGTTCCCCTGAAATCAGGAAAGGTTCAATCTGTCGCCAAGAAACCCACGGACTGCTTCGCTTTCGCCGCACCGCTCTGCCAACCTGCCGTGCCGCGGCCGAGGCGCGTCGGGCGCACGCTCGTACTCAGTAGCCTGCCGTCAGCGAAAACATGAACTTGGGATCCGGAAGCGGCAATTCGAACTCGTGGTGTTCAACGATGCTTGCCGGGGATGGCAGGTCGCTGGTCCACTTGCCATCAATGTATCGGAAATCGAAAGCGAGGTGGCTCCAGTACCAGGTCAGGCCGGCGTGCCAGTACGCTGAATCGTATTCGAGAACCTGTCTCGCGGCGTTGTACCCGGCCCCGGCCGAGAACTCCAGGGACTCCATGACCGGATAGCGGCCCGATACCTCGACGGTGGTGAACGGCGCGCCGCGATGATAGGCATTGTCGGCGTAGTAGACCCTGGCACTGGCCACATCGCGGTAATGCAGGGCCAAGCTGTAGTCGTTGTAGTCCGAGTAGCGGCCGAAGATGCGGTCGTTGAAGATGTACCGCGACACCATGAGCTCCGCGCGAAAGCTCTCGTCGATCTCGTGGCTGTAGCCGAGGTAGGGGTAAAACTCCAGGTCGGAGTGACCGGGAAAGTCCCCATCACCGAAGTCCACCCAGGACAGCCACGCACCGCCGAAAAAGCCGCTGTCGTGCTCATAATCGAGATTGCCCCTCAGCGTGGGCCGGTTATCGCTCTTCGAATAACCGCGGTAGAAGTAATTGGTCGTGAAGGTCGCCAGCGCGCCGAACTTCGATGCCGCAGCCAGCGACTGCAGCGAAAAGTCGTCGTCAGCCCGCAAGGAGACGGCGTACATTGTGCCGACCACGGCCACCACGACAGCCCGCCGGCGGGCCGTGACCGGGCATCCCGGAATACGCCGCCGGAGCGGCTCCAACGAAGGGAAGCCGGTGGACATCCTGCAGGACCCGGGATAGCTGTGAACGCAGGTGAATGCGAAAGCGGGAGCCCGAAGCTCCCGCATCACTTACCCTAGGGGCCTTCCGGTCAATGGCTGACCGCGACTTTGGCGCCCTTGGTCTGGCCGATCGCCGACAGAGTCTCGGTGAACCAGGGTGTATCGATGTCGAACGGCTTGCCGCCCTTGATGCGCGGAAACTCGATCGCGCGCAGCACATTGCCGTGGTCCTCGTCATGGCCCATCACGCCGGACTCGCGGCGGAACGCGCACTCGACGGCGAGATCGGCACAGGACTTGATCAACCGGATGTCCTCGACATTCGCAGCGGCAGCGCGCGCAAAGTAACCGGATTTCTGCACCAGCGTTTTCTCGGCGCCGATCATCGCGGCGAACTGCTCGCCAAACCATTTGCCCGGATTGACCGCATCCAGCTTGATGTGGCCGAAGGCATCGCGCGGCACTTCCTGACCCTTGGCCTGCATCTCGGCAACGATCGCTTCGACGCCGGCGCCTTCCGAAATGAAGATGTTGACGCAGTCGACCTTGTCCATGACGGCGCGCAAGCGGTCGGCCTCGGCCGCCAGATTGATTTCCATCTCCGGGATGAAGACCCCGTGCACTTCAAAGGCGGCACGATCGAGGCCGATGCCCGGCAACCATTCGGCGCGGTCGAGCAGCTTGCGATATTCGAGCGCGGTCGCCGCGGTCAGCCAGCCGCAGTTGCGGCCCATGACTTCGTGGACGATCAGCATGCGCGGATTGGAGTTGTTTTCCGCAACCACGTTCCAGAAGTAGCGGGCACCCTGCTCGGCCGCCGTCCAGGCGCCCAGCGACTGCTTGATCGGGAACACGTCGTTGTCGACGGTCTTCGGCAGGCCGATTACGGTCAGGCCGTAGTTGTTGCGTCCGAGAAAAGCGGCGAGGTCGGCCGCAGCGGTGTTGGTGTCGTCGCCGCCGATGGTGTGCAGCACGTCGACGCCGTCCTTGACCAGCTGATCGGCCGCGACCTTCTGCGGATCCTCGCCTTCCTTGACCAGGCCGCGCTTGATGCAGTCCTTGACGTTAGTTAGCTTGACGCGGCTGTTGCCGATCGGCGAGCCGCCGAAACGGTGCAACAGGCCGGCCTTTTCACGGATCTCCGGGGTCACTTTGTACGAATCGCCCAGCAACAAGCCCTTGTACCCGCCGCGATAGCAGATGATCTCGATCGACGGATCGATCTCGCTGTAACGCTCGATCAGGCTGCCGACAGCGGAGCTGAGGCACGGAGCCAGACCGCCGGCGGTCAGGATGGCGACTTTCTTGGGTTTGTTCATGGCAAGGTCTTCCGATTAAGGGGTTAAACGATAGAACGCCTTAAGGCGAAATGCCGGAGGGCCACACCGGGCCGTCGGAGCCGGACTTAGCCGCGTAGATTAACGGACAAAGCGCGTCGTGGCCATGCCGGACGCCGTTTCCGAGGCCAGGGAACGGAGGGCGGGCGCTGCGCCGATAGCCAACCGCATCGAAACAGCGCGTCGCCGCCAGCCCGGATGGGCTAGGCCGCCGAATCCGCCACTTCGCCTTCCGCGACGGGGGCGGCGTAGCCGCATTCCTTTTGCGGACAGACTTTTTCGGTGCCGCGGCGCTTGCCGGTCTTGATGGTCAGTATCGGCCAGCCGCATTGCGGGCAGGGCTCGGCGAGCGGCGGATTCCAGACGGCATAACTGCAGGTCGGATACGTCGAGCACGAATAGAACAACTTGCCGAATCGCGACTTGCGCGTATTCAGCGTACCCACCTTGCATTGCGGACATTGCACGCCGGTGTCGGCCGGCTTTTCGATCGGCTCGATGTGCTTGCATTTCGGGTAGGCGCTGCAACCGATGAATTTGCCGTAACGTCCGGACTTGACGATCAGCGCGGAATCACATTTAGGGCAGGTTCGGCCCTCGATGACCTCGGCGGCCGCGGGCCCGGTTTCCTCACCCTGCATGTTCCGCGTGTACTTGCAGGTCGGGTAGTTGTTGCAACCGATGAATCGGCCATTCCGGCCGAGCCGAATGGACAACTGGCCGCCGCATTCGGGACAGGCCTCGTCCAGCGACTCATGCGTCACATCCGCCCGACGCAGGTTCTCGTCCTTGTCCTCGATCAGGGCCTTGAACGGGTCCCAGAACTCCCGCATCAGCGGAACCCAGTTCTTTTCGCCGCGCGACACCGCGTCGAGGGCGTCCTCGAGATTGGCGGTGAAGTTGTAGTCGACGTACTGGGTGAAATGCTCGGTCAGGAACTTGTTGACGATGCGCCCGACGTCGGTCGGCGTGAAGCGCTTCGACTCCAGCGTCACGTAATGGCGCTGTTGCAAGGTCGAAATGATGGCGGCGTAAGTCGAGGGCCGGCCGATCCCGTACTCTTCCAGCGCCTTGACCAGACTCGCCTCGGTGTACCGCGGCGGTGGCTCGGTAAAGTGCTGCTCGTTGACGATGTCGGTCAGCGGCAAGGTCTGCCCGACCTTGAGGGCCGGCAGAAAATTCTCGTCCTCTTCACTGGGCGCGTCGTCCTTGCCTTCCAGGTATACGGCCATGAAGCCCGGATTGGTCACGGTCGAACCGGTGGCGCGAAAGGTGTTGCCTTCGCCGCAGGCGAAATCGACGGCCACCGTGTTGATCGTCGCATGGACCATCTGACAGGCGACGCTGCGCTTCCAGATCAGGCTGTACAGTTTGAACTGGTCGGGCGTCAGACGCGCCTTGACGGCTTCCGGCGTGCGGTAGACCGAGGTCGGGCGGATTGCCTCGTGGGCTTCCTGCGCGTTCTTGCTCTTGGTCTTGTAGATGCGTGGCTGATCGGGCACGTTGTCGGCGCCGTAGCGCTCGGCGATCAGTTTGCGGAACTCCTGGATCGCCTCGGCGGCGAGCGTGACCGAGTCGGTACGCATGTAGCTGATCAGGCCGACGCTTTCCCCGCCGAGGTCGATACCCTCGTAGAGTTGCTGCGCAACCGTCATGGTGCGCCGGGTAGTGAAACCGAGCTTGCGGGCTGCCTCCTGCTGCAGGGTCGAGGTCGTGAACGGCGCTGCCGGGTTACGCTTGCGCTCCCGCTCTTCGACCTTGGCGACCGTCAGGAAGCCCTGCGCCTGAGCCAGCAGATCGGTGCGTACGGCAGCGGCCTGCTCGGCATTGGTGATGCTGAATTGTTCCTGCTTCTCGCCACGGTAATGCGTGAGGCGCGCACCGAGAGGCTGCGCCTCGGCCAACAGCGCGGCCTCGATGGTCCAGTATTCCTGCGACTTGAACGCCTCGATCTCGAGTTCGCGCTCGACGATCATCCGCAAGGCCGGGCTCTGCACGCGGCCCGCCGACAAGCCGCGGCGGATTTTCTTCCACAACAGGGGGGAGAGCTTGAAACCGACCAGATAATCGAGCGCGCGGCGCGCCTGCTGCGCGTTGATGAGGTCGAGCGACAGCGCCTTCGGGTGCTCGATGGCCTCGGTGATCGCGCGCTTCGTGATCTCGTGGAATACCACCCGGTGCACCGGCTGATCCTTCAGCGCCTTCTTTTCCTTCAGAATTTCATAGAGATGCCAGGAGATCGCCTCACCCTCGCGATCCGGGTCGGTCGCGAGATACAGAGCGTCGGCCTTGGCCAGCGCCTTGACGATGGCCTGTACGTGTTTCTCGTTCTTCTCGATGAGGTCGTACTTCATCTTGAAGTCGTGATCCGTATCGACCGCGCCTTCCTTGGGCACGAGATCGCGGACATGACCGTACGACGCGAACACGCGGAAATCCTTGCCCAGGTATTTCTCGATGGTCCGCGCCTTGGCCGGCGATTCGACGATGACCAGATTCTGGTTCATGGAGCCTTAGGATGAAGTCCGAAAGATGGGGCGATTCACACACCGCGCCGTCGCCACCGCCTCAGGCGGCGGCAGGGTCAACTGCGCTGCGGACGGAGGACTGGCGACGCGGGGTCAGTGAAGATATTCCGGAACGGCGTCGTAGACCAGGTTTTCCATCCTGGCATAGGCCGCTTCCTCACTCGGCTGACTGAACAGGATCATCAGGACCACCCATTTCAGGTTCTCCAGAGTGATGGGGTCCTCGTGCAAGGCCATCAGCCGGTCGATGACCAACTCGCGGCTCGTGGACGTCAGGATCCCCGACTGTTCGAGAAACATCAAAAAGCCTCGGCATTCGGTATCGAGCCTCGACTTTTCCTGATGGGAGAAGACGCGGAACGACGGCGAGGAGAGCGATCGAATGGGCGGTTGCTCGGCCAATGACTCGAGCCACTCGAATGCCCTGCTCACTTCCTTCCCGGGAAATCCCGCCTCCAGCAACTCATCCCGAAGTGCATCCGGATCTGGCGAATGCTCTTCGTCTCCGTCCATGTAGTTTTGAAACAGATAGATCAGCACATCGAAGACGTTTTCTTTCATTCCGGGCCTCGAGCGGGGACGACCACGCGATGCGGGTCTCCCTACTCATCGTAGGTGATTCTGCAGTAACAGCCTGTCGGCGTTGACGCGACGTATCCCTTCAGCTCGAGATCTAGCAGCAGATAGGCCACTTCTTCGGCACTCATCCCGCTAGCTGTTACTAGAGTATCCACAGAGGTGGGTTCCCACGCAACATATTTCAACAGGAGTGCGGCCGCAGATTCGGGACGATCGGCAGCCGGACGAGAGCCGTCGGAGGGCTGCCATGCAACCGCAAAGCCCGCCAGTTCCTCCAGAATGTCGGCGACGTTTTCGACCAGTTTGGCGCCATCCTTGATCAACGCATGGCAGCCCCGCGCCATCGGATTGTGGATGGACCCGGGAATCGCGAACACCTCCCGCCCCTGCTCCAGGGCCGCCTTGGCCGTGATCAGCGAACCGGAGCGCAGGCTTGCCTCGACGACCAGCGTGCCGGTGCTCAGACCGCTGATGATGCGGTTCCGGCGCGGAAAGTGGGCCGGCAGCGGCGGCGTGCCGACCGGAAACTCGGACACTACCGCCCCTGCCTCGACCACTTCGGCCATCAGGTCGGCATGGCGCCGCGGATAGACCTGGTCCAGGCCGGTACCGACCACCGCGACGGTTCGCCCGCCGCCGTCGATCGCGCCGCGATGACTCGCGGCGTCGATGCCGAGCGCGAGTCCGCTGGTAACGGTAATGCCGCTGGCCGCCAGCGCCGCGGCAAACTCACGGGAAGTCCGCTGACCCGGCGGTGTCGGGTTCCGGCTACCGACGATGGCGACCTGCAGCGAGCCCAGCGCCGCAACGTCCCCGAGCACGAACAGCACGGGCGGCGGCGCCGGAATCTCCCGCAGCAACGGCGGATACCCGGGATCCGCCAAGGTCAGGATACTGCGCCCGGACTGCGCGGACAGCCAGGCGAGATCCCGCTCGACGCCGCCCCAGTCGGGCGCCTTCAGGTAATCGAGCAGCGGCGCCTTGAATCCAAGCCCGGCCAGCGCCGCCCGCGATTCCTGGAACAGGAAACGCGGACCGGCGTGAAGCTCCAGCAGTTGGCGCCACTGGCGCGCCCCAGACAGTGGCGCCCGCAACAGGGCGAGCCAGTAGCGCAGGCTGTTCGGATCGGTGTCGGACACCGTATCAACCGGGGGGCTGGATGATGTCGAGCACATGGACCGGTCGGGAAGCGCGCAGGATCAGCGCATAACTGACGCGTTCGAACACGCGAAAGACCAGCAGCGCACCGGCCGACTGTTCCGGAGCGAAGACCCGCGTCCCGAATCCGGCATAGGGATCGCGCAACTCGATACCGCGTTGCACGATCTCGAACACATGACCCGACTCGATACCGTCGCGCGCCCCCCGATCCAGCGTCACGACCTGGTACTGGCCGATCTGTGACACGCCATCGAGTACGCCGATGATATGGCCGCGCAGCGGCTTCTTGATGGCATGCGGGTGCACGTAAAGCCCGGTCTCGCCCGCATTGCGTGCCAGGATGCGATCGCCGATGACCGCCTCGCGCTGGTTCCGGAGCATCACCAGGGTTGCGGGATCGCCGGGGGCAACCAGGGTCGCATCCGCGACGAAGATCCCTTCATAGCCCAGGGTCTCGCCGGTATCACCCTCGGTCAGCGGCTGACCGACGCGGAACACGGTGAAATCCCGCGCCGGCGCCTGGGGCAGGCCGCGCACATAGATGCGATCCTGCGCACCGCCGGCGATCCGCCGGTCCGGCAACGCGACGATGAAGGGACCGGCGTCCTTTTCGTCCTCCGACAGGGGGCGGGGACTGCTCAGGAACGGGCGTATCGTTTCGATGAGAATCGTCGGAATCGCTCGGCGCGGAGCGCTCACCCTCACCTGCGGCTGCAGCCGGACCTCGGACGCCGCCGCAATGCGGAGTTCGGCTTCACCGTCGAACCGGGTCAGTTCGAGTACATCGCCCGGATAGATCAGATCAGGATCGGCCAGCGCGGGATTGCGCCGCCAGAGTTCGGGCCATTCCCAGGGATGCACCAGAAAGCGCGACGCAACGTCCCATACCGTGTCACCCTCGACGACCCGATACTGTGTCGGGGCCGAAGCCAGCAATTCAACCGATCGCGCGCTCGTCGATACACCGGCCGCCCCGAGCAGCGACACGCACAGAACCCACATCCGATGCCAGTTCATACCTTAACTCCCGGGCTTGCGACGGGTCTCGACTCTTTGTTTAAGTCATCCGGCCGGAACACGGGAATCCCGGGTCAGGCCGAAGTGCGGCCCGGACGGCAACTTTTCTTGATCGCCGCAGTCTTTGCGGTTAACGTTCGAGGTCAACTGCGTGTTCCGCTGCCTACCGCCCGACTGTTCCAGACACCAGACCAAAACCATGGCTATCCTGACCATTTTGGAGTTTCCCGACGAACGACTTCGCAAGAAGGCGTTGCCGGTCGACGTGTTCGATGAATCGCTTACCCGGCTCGTGGAAGACATGCTGGCCACGATGTATGCGGCGCCGGGAATCGGTCTGGCCGCCACACAGGTCAATGTACAGCAGCAGGTCATCGTAATCGACATCTCGGAAGAGAAGAATAGTCCGCTGATCTTGATCAATCCTGAGATCGTCGCGCGCACCGGTCAGGAGGAAATGGAAGAAGGCTGCCTGTCCGTCCCCGGCGTCTACGAGAAAGTGCAGCGTGCCGAACGGATCCGCGTACGGACCTCGGACGTCAGCGGCAGCATCACCGAGTTCGACGCCGATGGCCTGCTCGCGGTTTGCATCCAGCACGAGATCGATCATCTGGAGGGCCGGCTGTTCGTCGACCGCCTGTCGCCGCTGAAGCGGCAATTGGTCCGCAAACGCATCAGGAAGGAACAACGGCAGCGCGCGACGAAACCGCTGGCGGCCACCTCGGCCTCGCTGTAAGCCGCCGCGGCCCGATCCGGACTGGCCGAAACGTTCCAGGCCAGCGCCGGGCCGCTACCGCGATCAGGGATTCAATCGATGAAGATCATTTTTGCCGGGACGCCGGAATTCGCCGTCCCGTCCCTGGAGGCCTGCATCGCTTCCGGCCACGCGGTGTGCGCCGTGTATACCCAGCCCGACCGGCCCGCCGGCCGCGGGCGGAAGCTGACGCCCAGCCCGGTCAAGACGCTCGCGCTCGCGCATGGCCTCCCGGTGTTCCAGCCCGAATCCCTGCGACCCGCGGAGGCACAGGAAGCCCTCGCGGCGCTGGGCGCGGACCTGATGGTGGTTGCCGCATACGGCCTGATCCTGCCTACGCCCGTTCTGGCGACACCCCGCCTGGGCTGCATCAACGTGCATGCCTCGCTGTTGCCGCGCTGGCGCGGGGCCGCTCCGATCCAGCGCGCGATACTGGCCGGCGACGCGACGACCGGCGTCACGATCATGGTCATCGAACCCCGGCTGGACAGCGGCCCGATGCTGCTGAAGCGCAGTTGCTCGATCGAGCCGCTGGAGACCGCGGCCGAGCTCTACCCGCGACTGGCATGCCTCGGCGCCGAGGCGCTGTCCGCGGCACTGGCCACATTCGAAGCCGCGCCGCCGGTCCCGGAACCCCAGGACGAAGCGCTGGTTACCTATGCCGAGAAACTCAGCAAGCACGAGGCGCTGATCGACTGGCAGCAACCCGCGCTGACGCTCGAGCGCCAGGTGCGGGCGTTCAATCCCTGGCCGGTCGCCGAAACCCGGCTCCAAGGCCAGGTCTTGCGGATCTGGCGCGCCGAAGCACTGGGCGAACGACCCGACGCGGCCCCGGGCACGACGCTGACCGACCGCAAGACCTGGGATGTCGCAACCGGGGACGGCGTGCTGCGCCTGCTCGAAGTCCAGCTCGCCGGACGCCGACGCGTCCCCGGGCCGGATTTCCTGAATGCGGCGCCCGAGCCGGCGCCGCTCGGTACCTGACGCGGTTGAATACGCGCGCACTGGCGGCCGAAGTCACGCTGCGGGTTTTCGCCCACGGCGAATCGCTGTCCGCGGCCCTCGCCGAGCACCTGCCCAGGCTTCCGGATCCGAAAGACCGGGCCTTCGTCCAGGCCGTGTCCTACGGCGTTTGCCGCTGGTACGGCCAACTCGATTTCCTGCTGGAGCGGCTCGTCTCCAGACCGATCCGGGAACCCTATGTGCGCGCTTTGGCCCTGGCCGGACTGTTTCAACTCCGCCACATGCGGATCAAGCCCCACGCCGCGGTCGCCGAGACCGTTGCGGGAGCGCAGCGGCGGGCCGCTTGGGCCAAGCCGCTGCTGAATGCGGTGCTCCGCAATTACCTGCGGCAGCAAGCGGCGCTGGATGCGGCCGTCGCCGAGAACCTGCTCGCACGCACCGCGCATCCCCACTGGTTGATCGAGCGCCTGGAACGCGACTGGCCGCAGGACTGTGCCGAAATCCTGCGTCAAAACAACCTGCCGGCGCCGATGACGCTGAGGGCCGATCGGCGCCTCACGACCCGCGAGGACTACTGCGAGGCGTTGCGGAGCGCGGAGATCGGTTGCGAAGCGGGTTTGGCGGCTCCCGATGCCATCATCCTGGAAAGACCGGTCCCCGTCGAACGACTGCCGGGTTTTGCCGATGGCCGGGTATCGGTGCAGGACGAAGCGCCCCAGCTCGTCGCCGGCCTGATGGACCTGCAGCCCGGCCAGCGAGTGCTCGACGTCTGCGCGGCGCCCGGCGGCAAGACCGTGCACATGCTGGAAACCTGCCCGGGGCTGGCCGAGGTCGTCGCGCTCGATGTTTCGGCCGAGCGTGCGACGCTGATCCGGGAAAATCTGTCACGCAGCCGCTGCGAAGCGCGCGTCGTCGTTGCCGACGCCGAAACGAAACCTGCCTGGTGGGACGGCCAGGCATTCGACAGGATCCTGCTCGACGCACCGTGCACCGCCACCGGTGTGATCCGGCGCCATCCGGACATCAAGCTTCTCCGTAAGCCGGACGACGTGGCCCAAGCTGCCGCGCGGCAGCGCCGCATCCTGCAGCGCGTCTGGCCGATGCTCACCGTTGGCGGCCGTCTGCTGTATGCCACCTGCTCGGTGTTGCGGGAGGAGAACGAACAGAATGTCGCTGCCTTCCTGCAAGAACACACCGACGTGCGGGAACTCCCGCTGTCCGGGCTGAGCGATCGCCCGGTGATCCATGGAGCCCAGATCCTGCCGGGCGATCGCGGCATGGACGGGTTCTATTACGCCTGCCTCCTCAAGCTCGGTTGATGACATCCGCGCTCCGGCTCGCGGGATTCGTGCTGGGGTGCGCCTTGCTGAGCGGCCCGGCGCCCGCCGCGGAAAGCTTTGTGATCCGGAGCGCAGAACTGGTGCCGGTCGGGTCCGACTACGTTTTGAACGCCGACATCCACTACGCCTTCTCCGCCAGCGCACTCGAAGCGCTGGACAACAGCGTACCGCTGACGCTGGCCATGAATCTGCGCGTGGAGCGCGTGCGTCCGCACTGGTGGAATGAAACGATTCTGGACCGTCGCCACCAGCTCGAGATCCGCTATCACCCGCTGGGACAGCTGTTCCAGCTGAACGTCGACGATAGAGGCAACCGGCAGAGTTTCACGACCCTGGCATCACTGCTGGACGCCATGGGCTCGATCCGTCGTCTCCCGGTCATCGCCACCGACCGGATTCTGGCCGGCGAGCGTTACGTGGCCGAACTGTCGGTCCGTCTGGACATCGAGACATTACCGCTGCCACTCCGTCCGACGGCCTACCTGTCACCGAGCTGGTACCTCAGTAGCCCGACATACCGATGGTCTTTCGCAAAATCCGACTGAAGCCCCCGCTGAGCCTGATCGTCGTCGTGCTGTTTGGCGCGATACTCGCGTCGCTGCACCTGATGAGCAACGCGACCCAGGACTCGTCGCAGCTCGGCGAGATCTACTCGAAGCTGCTGCTGATCAATACGCTCGGCTCGATCCTGCTGCTGGCGCTCGTCGTGGCGAATGTCGTCTGGCTGGTCAAGCAGTTGCGGCGGCGCGCGGCGGGTTCGGCGCTGACCGCACGGATGGTGTTCCTGTTCCTGCTGCTGACGCTGACGCCGGCATCGATCGTCTTCTACTACTCGATGATGTTCCTGCAACGCAGCATCGACAGCTGGTTCGACGTGCGCATCGACCAGGCCATGGACGATGCACTGAAACTGGGGCAGGCCGCCGTCGACGAGCGCATCCGCGCCATTGCCAAGCAGACCGAACAGGGTGCCAAGCAACTGGAGCACGCCCCCTTGCCGGAGATGGCACTGCTGCTCGACGAGATCCGCAGCAGCGAGGAGAGCGACCTGACGATCTTCTCGAAACAGGGCCGCATCATCGCCTCGAGCAGCCCTCAGCCCAGCCTGATGATTCCCGACCTGCCCGACGCCGTCGTACTGCTCCAGGTCAAGCCCGGCAAGACCTTCACCGCGCTGGAGCCGGGGCCTGACGGACACCTTCAGGTGCGGGCACTCGCCCTGCTGGCCGACGATTCCGCTTACTACCTGCAGGCCGTGCACCCTCTTCCGCTGCGCCTGTCGCAACTGGCCGAGACGGTCGAGTCGGCCTACATCCAGATCAAGGAACTGGGGTTCCTGCGCAATTCGCTCAAGCGGAGTTTTTCGCTGACCTTGTCGCTGGTACTGCTGCTGAGTCTGCTCGCCGCGATCTGGGTGGCCTTCATCAGCATCCGCCGTCTCGTCGCGCCGGTCCGTCATCTCGCGCAAGGCACGCGCGCGGTGGCCGAAGGGCGTTACGAACAGCGCCTGCCGGTCAAACAGCGCGACGAACTCGGTTTCCTGGTGGAATCGTTCAACAGCATGACGGCCTCGCTGTCCCAGGCCCGCGACGAAGCGCACCGCTCGCGCATGGAGGTCGAACGGCAGCGCGCCTATCTGGAAACCGTCTTGGCAAATCTGTCGTCCGGGGTCATGAGCTTCGATGCACGCCTGCGCATCCTGACCGCCAATCACGCGACCGATTCGATACTGCACGCCACGCTGAGCCGTTCCGTCGGCCTGTCGATGGGCTCGATCGAGCGTCACCACCCGCATCTGGCCGACCTGCTGCGGGTGATCGAGAAGCACCTGCAAGCCACCCGCAGCGGGGTCTGGCAAGTCGAGGTCAGCCTGCCGGGACCGCAGGGAGCGCAGGAACTGCTGTGCCGGGGCACGCAGCTGTTCAGCCCGGATGGGGCCTGGCAGGGCGCGGTCGTCGTACTCGACGACGTGACTGCCCTGATCCAGGCACAGCGGCAAGCCGCCTGGAGCGAGGTGGCCCGGCGCCTGGCGCACGAGATCAAGAATCCGCTGACGCCGATCCAGTTGTCCGCCGAACGGCTGAAACTGAAGCTCGGTCCCACGCTCGGCGAAGCGGAAGCGGCATTTCTCGAACGTTCGACACGCACTATCGTGCAACAGGTGGAGGCCATGAAGACGATGGTGAATGCCTTCGCGGAGTACGCCCGACCGGCCGTCGCCCAGATCCAGCGTGTCGAGCTGAATGCACTGATCGAAGAGGTCGTTGCACTGTATCCGCCGCAGAGTGGTTTAGAATTTCATCTTGAACTGGAATCGCGGCTCCCGGCAACGCTCGCTGACCCGGGACGCATCCGGCAGGTGCTGCACAATTTGATCAAGAATGCACAGGAAGCCAGTTCCGGGAAGCCCGGTCTGATCACGATCGCCACCCGCAGCGTGGAGGGCGACGGCAACCGTTATGCGGAACTGCTGATCGGCGACAACGGCCCGGGTATACCGCCGGATCAGGCCGACCGCATTTTTGAACCGTATGTCACTACGAAATCGAAGGGAACCGGTTTGGGTCTAGCCATAGTCAAGAAGATCATCGAAGAGCATGGCGGCCAGATCCGGCTCGAAAGCGCCGAAGCCGGCGGTGCCGCCTTCCTGATTCGGCTGCCCTCCGCCGCTCCCGCTCCGCCCCATCCACCGCGCTCTGCCCTTGAGGCCCGCCATGATTAAATCGAAGATTCTGATCGTCGACGACGAACCGGATATCCGTCAGTTGCTATCGGAAATCCTCGAAGACGAGGGTTATCTCGTCAGCATCGCGGAGAGCGGCAGCGAGGCGCGCAAGCGACTCAACGAACAGCGCCCGGATCTGATCCTGCTCGACATCTGGATGCCTGACGAGGACGGCATCAGCCTGCTGAAGGACTGGCTTAAGAATGGCTACCTCGACTGCCCGGTCATCATGATGTCGGGGCATGCGACGATCGAGACCGCGGTCGAGGCCACGCGCCTGGGTGCGCACGATTTCCTCGAGAAGCCGCTGTCCATGGCAAAACTGCTCGTGACGGTGGAGCGGGCACTGGAGGCCGCGCGGCTGCGCAAGGAAAACATCGGCCTGAAGCGACGCGTCGAACCGGTCCTGGAACCGATCGGCAAGAGCGCCGCGATGGAACGCTTGAGGGAGCAGATCAAGAAACTGGCGCAGCACGATGCGCGGGTCTTGTTGGTCGGGGAGCCCGGCAGCGGCAAGGAAACCTTTGCCCGGTATCTCCACCAGATGAGTCCACGGCGCGAAGGGCCCTTCATCGATGTCGGCGTGGGTGCCTTCGCCCCGGATCATTCGGCCGTCGAGTTCTTCGGGCGGGAATCCGGCGGGCATATCCACCGCGGCTTGCTGGAACAGGCGCACGGCGGCTCGCTGTTCCTCGACGAAGTGGCCGACATGGATGGCGACACCCAGTTGCGGCTTCTGAGCGCACTCGAATCGCGCGCATTTTCGCGCATCGGCGGGAGCGACCCGATCAACGTCGACGTGCGCGTGATCGCCTCGACGCGGAAAATGCTTGAGGAAGAGGTGCGGAATGGCGTGTTCCGGCGCGACCTGCTGTATCAGTTGAATGTGGTCACGCTGAAGATCCCGCCGCTGCGGGAGCACACCGAGGATATCCCGGAACTGCTGAGCTGGTATGTCGACTACTTTGTCAGCCGCGAAAAGATTCCCTTTCGGCGCTTTCCGGTGGCGGTGCAGAACTTCCTGCGCAACTACCCCTGGCCCGGCAACATCCGGGAACTCAAGAATCTGGTGCAGCGGCTCATGATCCTCGGGGCAGGCGAGGAAGTCTCTCTCGACGAAGTCCGCTCTGCGCTGGGCGAATCCCTGAACGTCGCCAACATCCAGGGGCAACCGGACTTTTTCGGACTGCCGCTCAAGGAGGCACGCGACAAATTCGAGAAGGCCTATCTGGAATACCATCTCGAGAAATACAGCGGCAATGTAGCGCGCCTGTCTCAGGCGATCGGTCTCGAACGGACGCATCTGTACCGTAAACTGAACTCGCTCGGCGTCAACTTCAAGGATCGGCGATGACCCGGCATCCGGCACCTTGCCAGGGGCCGCTGGCCTTCATCACTCATTCATGAAAATCATAATCTTGGGTGCCGGCCAGGTCGGCACCAGCGTGCTCGCCAGCCTGGCCAGCGAACGCAACGACATTACGGTGGTCGACACCCAGTCGCATCTGCTGCGCGATCTCCAGGACCGCTACGACATCGGCATCGTCCAGGGCAATGCCGCGCATCCGACGGTGCTCAAACGCGCGGGCGGCGAGGAAACCGACATGCTGATCGCCGTCACCAGCGACGACGAAACCAACATGCTCGCCTGCCAGATCGCCGACGCGCTGTTCAAGATCCCGAAGAAGATCGCGCGCGTCCGTGCCATCGAGTACCTGAGCTATCCGGAGCTGTTCGCCGGCGACGCGATCCCCATCGACGTTGTCATCAGTCCCGAAAAGATCATCACGGAGTTCATCGAACGTCTTCTGGAATATCCCGGCGCGTCCCAAATTCTCGATTTCGCCGACGGCAAGGTGCGCCTCGGCTCGGTGCGGGCCCTGCGCGGTGGGCCATTGGTGGGGCGCGAAATCCGCGAGCTGCACCAGCATATGCCGAACGTGCATGCGCGGATCACGGCCATCTTCCGCCAAGGAAAGCCGATCATTCCCAACGGACGCGTCACGATCGAAGTCAATGACGAGGTGTTCTTCATCGCATCGAGCGAAGAGATCAAGGACGTCATGAGCGAACTGCGCGAATTGGAGAAGCCTTACAAGCGACTGATGTTCGCCGGCGGCGGTCATATCGGAAAGCGCGTGGCGCTGGCGCTGGAGAACGACTATCAGGTCAAGGTCATCGAGAAGGATCCCAAACGCGCGAAGAAGATCGCCAGCGAGCTGACCAACACCGTGGTACTGCTGGGTGACGCGTCGGACAAGGAGTTGCTCCTCAGTGAGAACATCGAGAATACCGATGTCTTCTGCGCGATCACAAACGACGACGAGGCGAACATCCTGTCCGCGATGCTGGCCAAGCGGCTGGGGGCGCGGCGGGTGATCGCGCTGATCAACAAGACGGCGTATGCCGACATCATCGATTCGCAACTGGTCGATCTGGTGATCTCGCCGCAGCAATCGACGATCGGCGCCCTGCTGCGCCACATTCGGCGCTGCGATGCGGCCCGGGTCTACTCGCTGCGCCATGGCGCAGCGGAAGCGATCGAAGCCATCGCCCACGGCACACCGGGCATCTCCAAGGTCGTCGGCATCCCGATTGACCGGATCAAGATCCCGCCCGGCGTCGTGATGGGCGCACTGGTGCGCGGGGATGAAGTCATCCAGGTGCATCACGACACCGTGATACAGGATGGCGACCACGTCATCATCTTCCTGCTCGACAAGAAGCTCATCCCGGTCATCGAACAGCTGTTCCAGGTCGACGATCTTTCGGCTCAGGCCCGGACTGCGTGAGCGAAGCGCTGCTCGACGCGTGGAACGAGCGCTACCGGGCACGAGGGGGCTCCCCTTCGGAAGCCTGCCGCGTGTTGGTGGACAATGCGCATTTGCTCCCGCCTGGCGGTGAGGCGCTCGATCTGGCCTGCGGGACCGGGGGCAACGCGCTGTTCCTCGCGCGACGCGGTCTGACGGTGTATGCCTGGGACCTTGCACTGAATGCGGTGAACGCATTGCGCAGCGCAGCCAGGCTCGAGGCGTCGGCGATCCATGCCCAGGCCTGCGATATCGATACGGTGGCCTGGTCAGCTGACCGCTTCGACGTCATCGTGGTCTCCCGTTATCTGGACCGGGCGCTGGCGCCGCACTTGTGCGACAGCCTCCGGCCTGGCGGGCTGCTGTTCTACCAGACCTTCACGGCGGCCAAGCTGGACGCAGCCGGACCGCGGAACCCGGCTTTCCTGCTGGACGACAACGAACTGTTGGCGCTGTTCGGGAGTCTGAAAGTGCGGTATTACCGGGAGGACAGTCGCTGCGGAGACCTGGCGGTCGGGCTCCGCAACGAAGCCTATTTCGTTGGACAAAAGGCGGCGGCGGACCGTGCCGCGCCTGCGGAGGATGCATGACCACGATTCGTTCCCTGAATCCCGGAAGCGCCTGGCGACAGATTCAGGCCGAAGCCGGCAGTGTTTTGATCGACGTTCGTGACCCGGTGGAATTCGCCTTTGTGGGTCACCCTGTGGGTGCGGTCAATGTTCCGTGGAAAATGGCGCCCGACTGGCGCCCCAATCCTCAGTTCATCGAGCGCGTGCGCCAACTGGGCGGCGCGGATACGCCCCTGTTCCTGCTGTGCCGCAGCGGTCAGCGCTCGCTGGACGCCGCGAAGGCACTGGCCGAGTCGGGCTACCGCAACCTGACCAATATCGAGGAAGGCTTCGAAGGTCCGCTGGATGCCAACGGACACCGGGGTACACTGGGAGGCTGGCGCTGTGCCGGCCTGCCCTGGGAGCAGAGCTGAGCCCCGACATTCAGGAATCGTGTCGATTCGAGGGGCTCCATCGAACGGCTGTAACGGTAGGCGGGTATCAATCCGGGAAACCAACAACTCCCGGAAAACCCGATGCAAGCTGCCGCTCTCACTGTCGTCGTCCCAACCCGCAACGAGGAGCGCAACCTACCTCGTTTTCTCGCATCGCTGCCGCGGGAACTGCCCTTGATCGTCGTCGACGCGAGCACCGACCGGACGGCGGAGCTTGCGGTCGCACGGCGGCCCGACCATACCCTGGTGATCAGATGCGGCTGCGCCATCGCGGAAGCCCGGCAGATTGGGGCCGAGGCGGCACGTACCGAGTGGGTGTTGTTCACCGACGCCGATGTCGTGTTCCCGCCCACGTTTTTCTTGCGCCTGGCGCGCCAGCTGCGAGACGCTGATTGCGTCTACGGCAGCAAACTCTCTAGGGACACGTATCGGCGTTATTACCGTGCCTTCAGTCAGGGTCAGCGGCTGTTGGACTCCCTCGGGATTCCCTCGGCCACCGGCTCGAATCTCGCATTGCGCCGGCGCGTACTGCTGCACGTTGGCGGCTTCGATCGGCAACTGGTATGCAACGAGGACTCGGAACTGGTGTGGCGCGTGAAGCGGGCCGGGTTCCGGACCCGTTTCGCCGCAGACACGCCGGTTTATGCGACGGACCATCGGCGCCTGCGGCGCGGTCGTTTGCGCAAGACCGCCCACTCGCTCCTGCGTTGCATGCTGCTGTATGCCGATCTACTCCCGCCGGCCTGGCGGGCCAGCGACTGGGGCTACTGGTCGCGCCAGCGGACCGACTGAACCGAAAGCGTGGAGGCGACCCAAGCGGTCAGGCGTACTGAGGGTGATAGCGCCCAGCACCTCCCCCAACAGACGCCCGTCGCACACTCGACCGTCCCCGCATTTGTTCTTGACCCACGCTCGCTGTTATGATTAGCAGTTTTTCCTGACTCCCTACCCGGCACCCCTCCTCATGTTGGAACACTTACGCAATATCGCGATCATCGCACATGTCGATCACGGCAAGACTACGCTGGTCGACAAGCTCCTGCAGCAATCCGGCACCTTTGCGGCTCACGAGCGACTCGAGGAACGGGTCATGGACTCGAACGCTCTCGAAAAGGAGCGCGGCATCACGATTCTGGCCAAGAACACCTCGCTTAACTGGGGGGATTACCGGATCAATATCGTAGACACCCCGGGCCATGCCGACTTTGGCGGCGAAGTGGAACGGGTGCTGTCGATGGTCGATTGTGTGCTCTTGCTGGTCGACGCGGTCGATGGACCAATGCCGCAGACCCGCTTCGTCACACAGAAGGCCTTCTCACTCGGCCTCAAGCCTATCGTCGTGATCAACAAGATCGACCGCCCGGGCGCGCGCCCCGATTGGGTCGTGGACCAGACCTTCGACCTGTTCGACCGCCTGGGCGCGACCGAGGAACAGCTGGACTTTCCGATCGTCTACGCCTCGGCATTACACGGCTACGCGGGCTTCAGCCCCGACATCCGCGAGGGCGACCTGACGCCGCTGTTCCAGACCATCGTGGACAAGGTCCATCCGCCCGCCGTCAACCCTGAGGGCGCCTTCCAGATGCAGATCAGCAGCCTGGACTACAACACCTACGTCGGCGTCATTGGTATCGGCCGTGTACAGCGCGGCCGCATTCAGTCGAACACGCCGATCACGGTGATCAGCCGGGATGGCAGCACCCGCAATGCCCGGATCCTCCAGATCCTTTCCTTCCGCGGCTTGCAACGGGTCGAGGTCGGCGAGGCCGGAGCGGGCGACATCATCGCGATCACCGGCGTGGAGACGCTCGACATCTCCGACACGCTGTGTGCACCCGACACGCCCGAGGCGCTGCCGGCGCTGGCCGTCGACGAGCCCACAGTCAGCATGACTTTCCAAGTCAACAAGTCGCCTTTCGCCGGCCGCGAAGGCAAGTTCCTCACCTCCCGACAGATTCGGGAGCGCCTCCTGCGCGAGTTGAAGCACAACGTCGCATTGCGGGTCGAGGAAACGGAGGATCCAGACAAATTCAAGGTCTCCGGCCGGGGGGAGCTGCACCTGTCGATCCTGATCGAGAACATGCGGCGAGAAGGCTATGAACTCGGCGTATCGCGTCCCGAGGTCATCCTCAAGGAGGTCGATGGTGAGACCTGCGAGCCCTACGAGTTCGTGACCCTCGAGGTGGAAGAAACCCATCAGGGCGCCGTCATGGAGAAACTGGGCTCGCGCAAGGCGGACCTCCTGAGCATGCTTCCCGACGGCCAAGGCCGCGTGCGCCTCGAGTATATGGTGCCGTCACGCGGACTCATCGGCTTTCAGACCGAGTTCCTCAGCACCACTTCAGGCAGCGGGCTCTTCTATCACGTCTTCGACCACTACGGTCCGATGAAGAAGGGCGACCTCGGCAGCCGGACGAACGGCGTGCTCATCTCGAACGTCGAAGGCAAGGCCCTGGCTTTCGCGCTGTTCAATCTACAGGAACGGGGGCGCCTGTTCGTGGAACATGGCGTGGATGTCTATGAAGGGATGCTGGTGGGCATTCACTCGCGATCCAACGATCTGGTCGTGAACCCGACGAAGGCCAAGCAGCTGACGAATATCCGCGCCGCGGGCAGCGACGAGAATATTCTGTTAACTCCGCCGATCCGCTTCAGCCTGGAGCAGGCACTGGAATTCATCGATGAGGACGAGTTGGTCGAGGTAACCCCTAAAACCATTCGTCTCCGTAAAAAGCTGCTGCTCGAACACGAGCGCAAGAAAGCTTCGCGTAGCGCTGCGGCCGCCGAGGGCTGAACCGCCTGGAGTGGCAGAACGAGCGGATGGCTCTGAATAGGGGACTGCGGGGTTCCAGGCGCGGGGCATGCATCAAGAGCATGCCCCGCGCTGCCGGGACTTGCGAGCTGCGCTGAACGGCTACTCGTTACTGTTGATCGTCACAGTCGCCGCCTTGAGCTTGCCGGCAATCTGATATCCCGGGCCGGCGACCAAGGTCGCAATGACGGTCTCAGACTTCTCCTTTACGGCATCGTCAACCGGCGTAATGACCAGCGCGACTGATCTTTTCCCCGACGGAATAGTCACCGATCCGCTCAGGGGCAGACTTTCGTTATAGTCGACGCCGTTTCCTGCGGTTCCGGTTATTTGGTAGTTCACCGCCAAGGGGCCAGTGATAGCTCCGAGTTCCCGGGTGATCTCGAACACGGCAGTCGAGGAGAAGCTCTCGGAAGCCACATTGTCCGGGGCGGAAATCTTGACCGCTGGCTGATTCACGTCGTAGCCGTGTAGCTGTACCGCGTCTATCTCATCCCAAGCGGAAGGAGTGGCGTCGGTATCCACATGCACGCGCACCCCGTTTACCCGATAGGTAGTGCTTGGCCAAGCAAGAAAGAAGTTGGCCAGGGTGCCCGGCTTGCTCGGATCCGTACCGGTCCACACCGTGTGCCACACCCCTCCCGTATCCCTCACATCCACCTTGTAGACGAATCCGGTCCCCAAGGTTTCACGAATGGTCGCGCCGTAGGCGTATACCGACGTCGCATAGCCGAGACTGATCGATTCCTTAGTGCCGCTTGGGCTGCTGGGCGCCCACGCCTTGGGATTGTCACCATACGCCGGGACGTCAGGCGCACCCAACGCCTGGATAGATCCCCAATTCGTCGCACTGAACTCGGAAGTGAAGCCGAGAACGGAGCCTGCCCACTGATCCAAGGGAGCGGCGCGTACGGACGCGACTGCGGCCAGGCTGAGTGCGGGTACCAGCAAATTCCTGAACAGTTTCATCGTCTTCTCCGGATAGATCGTATCGAAGGCGGCTGCCGACCGAACAGCTCACATGATGCGTTCCGCAGGGAAAGAAGAGCGTGACGGTTCGGCCTGGGTTACCACAACCATAATGGGCTGAACGACTTCGTTCTAACCCTGACGGCGGATAGTACTGTGCGCAGGATGGGCGTTACATACGTACTTCCACGTAATTTCAGAACTCTTGCCCCTCAAGGGAGAGGACGGCAGAGCCTTTAGCGGCCGACTGAGGGATCTTCCCCGTGTTTTCGGCAATAAAAAACCCCCGGGGGGCTTGCGCCCACCGGGGGTTCAGGTCACCCCGCCCGTCGCCGGGCGGTGTGCGCCGTTCTTACATGAACGACGGGATCAACGGTGCGTCGATCTGCACCATCTCACGGTTGCCAGCTGCGTCAAAGAAGAACAGCAGACCCGCGAAACGGCTGTCCGGATCGTAGATGATGTCGGACAGACGATACACTTCCCACGCCGCGTCGGAAGCTTGCACTTCCACCGTGCGCGTCTCACCCGGTGCGATCGCGCTGTTGTCGCTCACGCTCAGGCCGTCTTCCGCCAACAAGTCTTCCGGATACCCGGTCTTGTCGGTCAGCACGTCGCTGTCCAGGAACCGCACCGAAGCGGTGTAGAACTCACCCAGACGCACAGCGGAGCTGCCGTTGTTGGTGATCGTCAGCTTCATGCGCATCGCACGACCCGGCACGCGGTAGGAAGCGTCTTCCACCTTCACCGCCACCGTCGCCTTGTGGTCTTCGATCGGCTTGATGCCACGCATCGTACCAGCCTGCAGCGGAATGGTGATCGGGTACTTGCTGTTGGCGCTCGACATCGCGAAGATGACGATCAGGATCGTCGCCGCCGTGAAGCCCATCGCCACCTTGCGGTCACCCGACGAGATCAGCTCGTCCGCACGACCCGCATCCGTCATCAACAAACGCGGCATGAAGATCGGACGACGGCACCAGTACAACATCCACGCTGCACCAATGGCATACCAGAAGAAGTGCCAGAAGTAGATGTTGCTCAGGTTGTAGTCTTCCAGATCGATCGTCTGGCCGGTCAACGTGGTGATCGGGTTCTTGAAATCACCCATCGAACCTTCGATCGTGATCCACTTACCCGGTCCGATGATCGGACCACCGCCCTGTACGTTCATCATCGTGTGAACGTGCCAGTCGCCAGGACGACGGGCCTTCAACACCACTTTGAACTCGTACGTCTTGCCGATTTCCAAACGCACGGAACGCGGCACCAGCTGTCCACCGATGTACGATTCCTTACGAATGAAGACCGGGCCCGGAATACCAATGTTCAGGAACGATACGTCCGGCTCGGCGACCGATTCCGGCCAACCTTCGAACACGTGGAACTTGCCTTTGATTTCCACGAAATCGTTGACGTTCACTTTCTCTTTCGACCAGGTCAGGTCGAACCAGTGAATCGTCCGCATACGCATGAAGGCCGCCTGCGACTTCTCACCATGAGCCGACGCCGTCGGCGCGTACAGGCTCGTCGCCGCAACACCGGCCAACAGGCCGAGTACCGACCACTTGGCAATCCGGTCTTTTATTTTTTTCATGAGTCCTCCTCTTTCGAGTCTTTGCATGATGGGTGTGTCCCGGGCTTCCGTTTTCTCAGAACCCGTGGACTAGCGCTCTGTCTCAGCTACTCTCAACAAACCGATTAGGTCTGCTTCAGGAACCGCTCGGTCGCGAACCAGCGACCCACAAAGTGCCACATGAAGTAGATCAGGATCGACATGAACGCAGAGAAGAAAGCCGACACCGGCGCCACGTCCTTACCGAACGTACGCAGCGTGCCCTTCTCCACCATACGGATGTATTCCGGCGTACCGGTACGGACGTAGTTGTAACCCTGAATGTCCGCAATCGACATCAGCATGCCGCTGTATTCCACCGGCACGTGAATCGGTGCAATGATCGGCCAGTTGCCCGGATAGAAAATCAGGCCCCAGCCCATCGCGCCCACGATCGCCGTGAACAGGTAGCTGCCGCTCAGCATCAGCATCGTGTCGAGCAGGATCGCGCCCGGGGTCAGAATCGCCGGGAAGACGAAGTTGACCGGGAAGTAGGTCCAGCCCCAGAAGTTGAAGTAGCGGTTGATCCACTCACCCAGCAACAGGCCCAGCACGCACACCGTCGCGCCCCACGGTTGACGATACCGCTCCCACAGGTACGACTGTACCGCCGCCGGGAACGTGATCAACACGATCGGGGTCACCGTGACCCACAGTCGACGATCTTTCCAATCCGACCAGAAGTCCCAGTCGCCCATCGTCAACATCGCGTGAATGTGGTAGGAACCCACGATCACGAAAAAGACGACAAACAACGCCATCAAGTCGACCGTACGCGAAACCTTGACGGCCTCGGCGTGAGAATGAACTGCACCACTCGCAGCGCTCATACGTTACCTCCAAAGAGTGAACATTTTCTTTTCGTTCCCCCGGTGGCTCGACCTCCCAGGCCAGCCCACCGCTCCCGCTTCCCTGCGCTAGCCGGCGGCAGGTGGTCCGCTCGCGCGCACCACCCGCCCCGACCGCTCCACTTATTTGGCGATCAAGCCCTGATCAACCGCTTCGCAGATGTCACGACCAATCAGCTTGGTGAAGCTGTAGAAGGTCTGGGTCAACGTACCCATCACCGCCAGCGCCAACCAGCCGAAGATCACGAAGCCGTAGTGCAACGGCGCGACGAACAGCTCTTCCATGAACCAGAAGGTGTGACCCCACTCGTTCAGACCGACGTTCGGCAGAATCATGAACGGACCGACGACCAGAATCAGGTACGGCAGCGAAACACCTTCGCTGAAGTACGGCAGACGGGTCTTCGCGTACAGGAACGCCGCAAAACCGGTGATGATGTAGATCGGGTAGCTCAGGTAGAACTCGATGATGTGCGACGGCGTGAAGTCGGTGTCGCGCACGATCGTCTGATGCCACGTGCCGTCCTGCTCGGTGAAGTAGGAAGCACCCCAGTAGATCGCCCATGCGTAAGCAACCAGCCACACCAGGTGGGTGAAGTTGCGACGCAGCTCTTCGCGCGGCGCCAGTGCCGCCAAATTGCGGTCACGCGTCTTCCACAGGTAACCCCACAGGATCGACGCCGTGGTGATCTCCAACACGATCTCGGTGTACAGGAAGTTCATCCAGTACGTCTCGAACTCCGGTGCAAAAGAGTCCAGACCGGCCGACCAGCCGTAGACGCCTTCGTACCAGCGAACCCACATGTAAAACACCGTGTAAATAGCCAACGCAAACGTCAGCCACTTCATGTCCAACAACGGACGATCGCGCTCTGCGACGCCGCCAAGAGTTGTTGCTGCCATTGATTTACCTCCAAATGGATGTTTCAAAGTCGCCCGGCTCGCACCAGGCCACCCTTACCTCAGCCTCCTGCTTCTTGTGTGCTCAGGTCCGGCTCGCGCCATTCCCAAGGCCCCCCGATCCTTCGGGTGGAGCGCAGTCTAGTCAGCACCCCCGTGGGTGTCAAGAAAAACTGCGACAAAAAGTCGCACTCCCCTTGCGAACACAGAGAAGCCGTTGACTGCACACGGATGTCGAGACCCCGAAAGCCCTGCGGAAGTTCCCGGCAGCGGGCACGCAGGTCGGCCCTGGGAACGCGCGACACCGTCGCTACCGCGTCGCGCGTGGGCGCAGCGTCCGGGTCGTGAACACGACAGACTCGCGCACGGGGGGCCAATCACGCGCCTTCCCCGGCTTCACGGGGCGCCCCCTCCAACGCTATCCTTCCACCCAGTGTCGTTCGCTCTCGCCCAAGGGGCCTGATCCAGACGTGCATTCTTCCTGGCTCCCTCCGCAACGCGCGCCGCAGGACCCGATACGAAGTGGTCAAGAAGCGGGCGGCCGGCCCGACACACGTCGACTCGCCACCATGGAACGCTCGCTCTGGCAGGTCATCCCATTGCTGGTAACCACCACGCTGAGCGCCGCCGCCGAAAAGGAACTGCCACGGGCCGAAATCTCGGTGCGTGCTTGCCTGGCCTGCCATCTGCTGACCGGGAAGCCCGGCGACGGCCCGCCCGCACTGACCATGCCTGAGTCCCGGTTTGTGGCTGCGATGGGAGCGTTCCGGAGCGGGCAGCGACGGGGCTCGGTAATGAACCGGATCGCGGCCGGCTTCACGGAGGAAGAGATCCGGGACATGGCCCGTTTTCTGGCGCACTCCGGCACGCGCGGGAAATGAGCGGGATGGACCGCCGACGATTCCTGCTTCACGCCGCGGCACTCGGGGCGACCACACTCAGCCCGGGGTCCTTAGCGGCGGCGAAGCCCGCCGGCGCGCCCTTCAGGGTGGTCGTAATCGGGGGCGGATACGGAGGTGCCACCGCCGCCCGCTACTTGAAACTGATCAAGCCCGATCTGGACGTCACGCTGGTCGAAAGGACACAGCGGTACGTTTCATGCCCGGGGTCGAATGAAGTGATTGGCGGCCTGCACCCGGCAAGCTGGCTCGAGCGCCGCTACGAAAACCTCAGACGAAACTCCGGCATCCGCATCGTTTGCGATGAGGTGAAGGAGTTGGAACGATCGCGGCGTCAGGTCATCCTCGATACCGGCACCCGCCTGCCCTACGACCGCGTGGTTCTGTCGCCGGGTGTCGCCTTTCGCTGGGACGCCTGGGCTGGCTATGACGAGGCCGCTTCGCGACGGATCCCTCATGCCTGGCAAGGCGGCCCACAGACACTGGAGTTGCGGGAGGAACTGGCCGCCATGCGGCGCGGTGGCGTGATGGTCATCGTAGCCCCTCCCAACCCGTATCGCTGCCCGCCAGGGCCCTATGAACGCGCCAGCCTGGCTGCCTACTATCTGAAACAGCGCAATCCGCGCGCCAAGATTCTGATCATCGATCCGAAAACCCAGTTCTCCAAGCAGGCCTTGTTTCTCAAGGGATGGGAAGACCTTTACCCGGGCATGATCGAGTGGGTGCCGATGTCGGCCGAAGGCGCAATCGACCGCATTGACGTAACCCGGCGCACCGTTCATCTCGACTTCGGTCAGCACGTTGCCGACGTTCTCAACGTGATTCCTCCGCAAAAGGCGGGCACTCTCGCGGAGCGGTCCGGACTCACGGATGAATCCGGCTGGTGCCCCATCGATGCGCGACACTTTCTTTCGAGCCGGGATCCGTTCATCCACGTCATCGGAGACGCATGCTCGGCACCGCCGATGCCGAAATCGGCCTTTGCCGCGAACACGCAAGCCAAGGTTGCGGCCGCGGCGATCGCGGACGCAGCCGAGGGCCGCGATGCCGGGACCCCCACACTGATCAATCATTGCTACAGCTTCCTGGCACCCGATTATGCGATCTCCGTTACGGGCGTTTATCGCTACTCGGAAAGCGAACACGGCCTTACGGCCACTGCCACGGGCGAAACGCCGATGGACGCCGACCGACGGCTGGAAGCCAGGAGCGCGCGGGCCTGGCAACGCCACTTCGCACGCGACGCGTTCGGCTAGCTCAGCAGCAGATCGACGCGAGCGGCCTGTTCTTCGATCGATGCCGGGAACTCATGCGTCACCCGCCCGATGCAGTCGGATCAGCACCATGATGAAGCCAATCAGTGCCATGAGCATGCCCACCTCGGCCACAAGGCCGGGCAGCAGAAAGCTCGCGGCCGTGCCGGCAAGCAGCATCAGCCAGGGCACCAGCGTCGCAAGCCAGTCCTTGCGGCCGGCCGAAAATGGCCCATCAGTCATACGCGCCAAAACGGTTGGTCATCAGTAAGGAGGATCCCCGCACCCGAGCCGCCCGGCTCTAGCCACTGACGCCATCGGCTTCGACGGGCGCGAGCGCCGCCGCTACCAACCCGGCCAGGCGTTCCGGCAGTTCCAGAGCCAGCGCTGCGGTGTGAGCGCGCTCCGACATCTTGCCCCAGGTCTTGCGCACGATAGCGACGAGCTTCTCCGCGTCGTGGCTATCGGCGAAGTCAGCGAATTCGTAATTGAGGAACACGAGGCAGGCGGCATCCTCGAGGGCCTGCGCCTCGGCATCCCGCTTCAGGCGCCGCTTGGCGACGATGTCGGTGGCGCGTGCAATCGTCTCGGGGTCATAATCCACGCGGCGCAGGATCCCAGCCAGTTGTTCCGCGTGAAACCCATACAGATAGGTTCGCCAGGCAAGGTAACCCGCCCGATCGGCCGCATAGCGGTCGCGCGGCACCTGCCAACGCCGGATGTGCTGACCGCGTACGGCCAGTGCGAGGGCTTCGGAGGGCTGGTCACAAATACGGGCCAGCCATTCGCTCATGCGCCACCCGTAAACGAGCGCTTTCGGCAGATCGGGACTGACGGCATCCCGGTTCGGATCTTCTCGGTTCGCTTCATCGATCAGGGCCAGAGCCTTTTCCAGGCGCTCACTCACGGTGCTCGGTTCCTTATGTTTGGACTGATGCGACGCCGCTCTGACGCGGCGCGCTTGCGGTGGTACTCGCCCCGGATTATCGCAAGACTAAACCGGCCCCTCCAGAGGTGGGCGCCAGGACCGCGTCAGGAAAGCTCGAACCTGCGCCCATTCGAGGCTTGAGAGCATCACGGCTCATCATCGAAAATGCGCCATGATGAATGAGCCCCCGCAGGAGAGCAGACCCCATGCCGCACGTGACCCGAACCATCGACTACCGCCATGGCACGCAGCCACTCGAAGGCTTTCTCGCCTACGACGAAAGCGTGCCCGGCCCGCTGCCGGCTGTACTGATTGCCCACGCCTGGGGCGGTCGCGATGAATTCGTCTGCGGCAAAGCGCGCCGGCTCGCGGAGCTCGGCTATGCCGCGTTCGCACTGGACATGTATGGCAAGGGGGTACTCGGCACTGGCCCGGAGCAGAACGCGCAACTGATGCAGCCCTTCATGGCCGACCGGGCACTACTGCAGGGACGCATGAAGCAGGCGCTGGAAACCGTCAAGGCCCTGCCGCAGGTCGATCCGGAGCGCGTCGCGGCCATGGGGTTCTGTTTCGGCGGCCTGTGCGTGCTCGATCTCGCGCGGAGCGGGGCCGACCTTCGCGGCGTCATCAGCTTTCATGGCCTGTTCATGCCGCCGACCGAGGTTCCGAACCAGCCGATTCGCGCCAAGGTGCTTGCGCTGCACGGTTACGACGACCCGATGGTTCCGCCGGACCAGGTCACGGCACTGGCGCAGGAATTGACCGAGGCCGGCGCCGACTGGCAGATCCACATGTACGGTCACACCGCTCATGCCTTCACCAACCCGGCGGCCAACGACCCGGCCTTTGGCACGGTGTACGACGCAACGGCGGACGAACGGTCATGGCAAAGCCTGCAGAGCTTCCTGCGCGAGGTGTTAACATAGGCTGTTTTTCGCCACCTTCCCGCTACGTCAAGAATAAAACGGCATGGACCTGAACTTCCTGGATTTCGAGCAGCCAATCGCCGAACTCGTCGCCAAGATCGAGGAATTGAAGCGCGTCGGTTTCGACAACGAGATCAATATTTCCGAGGAAATCGCGCGGCTCGAGGAGAAGAGCCGTAAGCTGACCGAATCCGTGTTCACGTCGCTGACCGCCTGGCAGATCTCGCGTCTGTCCCGGCACCCGTTGCGGCCGTTCACACTGGACTACGTCGAGATGCTGTTCGACGATTTCGAGGAACTACACGGCGACCGCAGCTTCGCCGACGACCCGGCGATCGTCGGCGGCGTGGCGCGCATAGACGACCGACCGGTATTGATCCTCGGCCATCAGAAGGGCCGCGACACCAAAGAAAAGATCCTGCGTAACTTCGGCATGCCGCGTCCCGAGGGTTATCGCAAGGCACTTCGCCTGATGCGCTTGGCCGAGCGGTTCCGCTTGCCAATTTTCTGCTTCATCGACACGCCGGGGGCCTACCCCGGTATCGGCGCCGAGGAAAGGGGCCAAAGCGAGGCCATCGCGCGCAACCTGTTCGAGATGTCGCGACTCCGCGTTCCGATCATTTGTACGGTGATCGGTGAGGGCGGCTCGGGCGGCGCACTCGCGATAGGCGTAGGCGATCGCCTGTTGATGCTGCAATACAGTACCTACTCCGTAATCTCTCCCGAGGGTTGCGCATCCATTCTGTGGAAGAGCGCGGAAAAGGCGGAATTGGCGGCCGAAGCCATGGGCATTACCGCACCTCGCCTGCTTGAACTCGGCCTGATCGACGAACTCATTCCGGAGCCCCTGGGCGGCGCCCATCGCAATCCGCCGCAGATGGCGACACTGTTGCGCGATGCCCTGTTACGGCACTTGTATGATGTCGAACGCGAATCGATCGACTGCCTGATGGATCAACGCTACGACCGACTCATGCGCTACGGCGTGTACGAGGAAGGGGCGAACTGAAGCGCGACCCGCGGTGCGGAACCCGGTCTCCTCCGCCTCGCTGGCCGCGTTTCTGAACCGTCACCCGTCCAGCCCGCGGTATTGGGTGGCGCTCAGCGGCGGCCTGGACTCGACCGTACTGCTGCATCTCTGCCATGCGCTGAGAAGCACGCAACCCGATCTGCCATTGACCGCGGCCCACATCCATCATGGCCTCCAGCACCATGCCGATGACTGGGTCGCATCCTGCGCGGAAGCCTGCCGCGCACTGGACATCCCGCTCACGATTTGCCACGTGGACGCGCGACCGAAGCGCGGGGAAAGTCCTGAAGCCGCGGCACGCGACGCGCGCTATACCGCACTCAGCGGCTTGCTCGGGACCGGCGACACGCTGCTGACCGCCCAACACCGGGACGACCAGGCAGAGACGCTGCTGCTGCAATTGCTGCGCGGTGCGGGCGTTGCCGGCCTGGCCGCCATGCCCGAGCGAGCGGCATTCGGACCCGGATTTCTGGCTCGGCCCCTGCTTCAGGTCGGTCGAGCCGAGCTGACCGCCTACGCCGAGGAACACCAGCTGCGCTGGGTCGAGGATCCGAGCAACAGCGATATTCGGTTTGCCCGCAACTATCTGCGCCGGGAGATCATGCCCATGCTGCGCGCGCGCTGGCCGGGCGCCGACCAGGCGCTGGCGCGTAGCTCGGCGCACTGCGCCGAGACAAAGGATTTGCTGGATGAGCTTGCTGCCGAACTCCTGCATCGCATCGCCGACGATAGCCGCGACACACTCGTCGTGGCGCGCCTCGCGGAGCTTGCGCCTGCGCAACAACGACTGGTTCTGCGCCATTGGTTGAGTGCGAGAGGCTGCACCCTACCCTCGACAGTGCTTCTGGAACGTATCAGGACCGAGGTCTGCCGAGCAGGTCGCGACCGGCAGCCCGTCGTGGCCTGGAGCGATGTGGAAGTCCGGCGATTCCGGGGACAGCTTCACCTCTGCCAGGCGACGCCCAACCCAGACCCGTCATGGGAAACCGAGTGGGATGGCCGGAGCCCCTTGCTTCTACCGCCGAACAACGGCCGACTGCTCGCGGAGCGATGGCTGGGGCCGGGGCTGGATCCTGCCCAGTGGCATGAAGGCCGCATCACCGTCCGCTACCGACGAGGCGGCGAAAGTCTGCGCCTGCCTGACCGCGGCGGCTCGCGCGAACTCAAGAAGCTACTCAATGAGGCCGGCGTTCCCTACTGGGAGAGAAACCGGATCCCGCTCATCTACATCGACGCGGCATTGGCGGCGGTGGCAGACCGCTGGGTCGACGAAACGTTTGCCGGGAATCCGGCGACGGAAAGCATCCGCATCCGGTGGGATCGCTCGGCATCGGGATAGCTTTCCTGCCCATCGCAACTGGGCCGGCGAAGTCGGCTTCCTGCACCCTCCCAAAGTCGGTGCACCGATTCCCTGAATCGAGCGCGGCGCGAGCACCAAGGCACGGGCACGCACCACCCGAAGGCGTGCGCACCAGATGAGGGAAAGACCGGCGTCCGGCAGGCCATCACTGCGGAGGCACGCTGCGAACCGACTCGGCTGACTACGGCAATTGCATAGCCGGTGATGGCGCAACCGCCGTGACGTGGCGCCAGCTTTCGAGTAAAATTCGCGGCTTAGCAGCACGAAGAGCCCGAAAGCGCGCGGCATACGATGCCCTCCAGACCCCCATGCCCCCGCACGACCAAGCCTTAGATTCCATGACCAAGTTCATTTTCATCACCGGCGGTGTGGTTTCGTCGCTCGGCAAGGGCATTGCAGCCTCGTCGCTCGCGGCCATTCTCGAAGCGCGCGGTCTGAAGGTCACGCTGACCAAGCTCGACCCCTACATCAACGTGGACCCGGGCACGATGAGCCCATTCCAGCATGGCGAGGTGTTCGTTACCGAAGACGGTGCGGAGACGGATCTGGACCTCGGCCACTACGAGCGCTTCCTGCGCACGACGATGGGGAAGCGCAACAACTTCACCACCGGCCAGATCTACGAGAACGTGATCCGCCGCGAGCGCAGGGGCGAATACCTCGGCGCCACCGTGCAGGTCATCCCCCATATCACCGACGAGATCAAGCGCGGCATCCGCCTCAGTGCCGAAGGCTATGACGTTGCGCTGATCGAGATCGGCGGGACCGTCGGCGACATCGAGTCCCTTCCCTTTCTGGAGGCAATCCGTCAGATGCGGATCGAACTCGGCGAGGACCGGTCCTTGTTCGTGCATCTGACGCTGGTGCCGTATATCGCCACCGCCGGCGAGGTAAAGACCAAACCCACGCAGCATTCGGTCAAGGAATTGCGCTCCATCGGTATCCAGCCGGACATCCTGATCTGCCGGTCCGAACGCCCGATCCCCAAGAGCGAGCGGCGCAAGATCGCGCTCTTTACCAATGTGACTGAAGACGCCGTCATCTCGGCGATCGATGCCGACACGATCTATCGTATTCCCTTGCTGTTCCATGCCCAGGGCTTCGACGACATCGTCGTGCGGAAGCTCCGGCTCGATGCGCCGCCGGCGGACCTGTATGAGTGGGAACGCGTGGTATTCGCGCTGGAACATCCACTGCGCCGGGCGACCATTGCCATGGTCGGCAAGTACGTCAATCATTCCGACGCCTACAAGTCGCTGACGGAAGCGCTGGTGCACGCCGGGATTCATACCAAAACGAAAGTCACGATCCGCTGCATCGATTCCGAACAGATCGAGGACCACGGCACCGGAGCCCTGGAGGGTGTCGACGCGATTCTCGTGCCCGGCGGGTTCGGCGAACGCGGCATCGAGGGCAAGATCGCGACCGTGAAATATGCCCGCGAAAACCGTATCCCCTATCTCGGCATTTGCCTCGGCATGCAGGTCGCCGTGATCGAATTCGCACGCAATGTCGCCGGGCTCGAAGGCGCGCACAGCACCGAGTTCCTGCCCAAGACACCCCACCCGGTGATCGCGCTGATCACCGAATGGCAGGACGACTCGGGTGCGATCGAGCATCGCAGCGCGGAATCGGAGCTCGGCGGATCGATGCGCCTAGGCGGCCAGAAGTGCCGCCTGAGTCCCGGCAGTCTGGCGCACAAACTCTATGGCAAGGACGTCATCACGGAACGGCATCGCCACCGCTACGAGCTGAATAACCACTATCTCAAGACGCTGGAGGCCGCCGGCCTGACCATCTGCGGCAAGTCGCTCGACGGGCGCCTAGCGGAGTTCATCGAGATTCCCGAGCACCCGTGGTTTCTCGCCTGCCAATTTCATCCGGAATTCACTTCGACGCCGCGTGGCGGCCACCCGCTGTTCTCGGGCTTCGTCCGCGCTGCGGCGGACCAGGCGGAGCAGCGGACCCCCGCCGTCGAAGCGTTCCTTTCCCAGACAGGTCAACCCTCATGAAGCTGTGCGGATTCGAAATTGGCCTTGACCGGCCCCTGTTCCTGATCGCCGGCCCCTGCGTGGTCGAAAGCCGGGACCTGTGCCACGACGTCGCAGGCCGAATGCAGGAGATCACCGGCAAACTCGGCATCCCCTACGTTTTCAAGGCGTCCTTCGACAAGGCCAACCGGTCCTCGTTGACCAGCTTTCGCGGTCTGGGGCTCGAAGCCGGCCTGGAAATCCTGGAAAGCGTGCGCGAAACCTTCGTGGTGCCGGTGCTGACCGACGTGCATGAAGACACTCCGCTGGGCGAAGTCGCCAGCGTCGTCGACATCCTGCAAACCCCGGCGTTTCTGTGCCGTCAGACCAATTTCATCCAGAGCGTCGCCGCCCTCGGCAAGCCGGTCAACGTCAAGAAGGGTCAGTTTCTCGCCCCCTGGGACATGAAGAACGTCTCCGACAAGGCGAAAGCGACCGGCAATCCGCATATCATGGTGTGCGAACGCGGCGTCTCGTTCGGCTACAACAACCTGGTCTCCGACATGCGCTCGCTCGTGATCATGCGCGAGACCGGCTGCCCGGTCGTATTCGATGCCACGCACTCGGTACAACTGCCGGGTGGTCAGGGTAATGTGTCGGGCGGACAACGCGAATTCGTGCCGACGCTGGCCAAGGCAGCGGTGGCCGTCGGCATCAGCGGCCTGTTCATGGAAACCCATCCGAGGCCGGAAGAAGCCCTCAGCGACGGGCCGAACTCCTGGCCGCTGCACCGTATGGAGGAACTGCTGGAAGTCCTCCTCGAACTCGACCGTCTGGTCAAGTCCAGGCCCCATTTATGACGCGCCCGCGGCGGCCTTTGGCCGGGGCTGCTCGCATGCCCCGCGGCGCCATCGCCCGCGGTCATACCCGATCTTTTTCCCACAACCCGTCAAGACTGGTGACTCAATGAGCAAAATCGTCGAAGTTCTGGCCCGCGAAGTCCTCGATTCCCGAGGCAATCCGACCGTTCAGGCCGAGGTCGTGCTCGAATCGGGCGTGGTCGGCAGCGCGATGGTGCCCTCCGGCGCCTCGACCGGTACGCGCGAAGCCATCGAATTGCGCGATGGCGACAAGGCCCGCTACCTCGGCAAGGGCGTGCTGAAGGCGGTCGAAAACGTCCGCACCGAAATCCGTTCGGCCGTGCTGGGCATGAATGCCGATGACCAGAAGGCACTCGACGCCAAGATGATCGGCCTCGACGGCACCGACAACAAAGGCCGTCTCGGAGCCAATGCATTACTCGCGGTATCGCTGGCGAATGCCCACGCGGCCGCCATCGAGAACAAGAAGCCGCTGTACGCCTCGCTGCACACGGGCGGCGACTTCATCCTGCCGGTGCCGATGATGAACATCATCAACGGCGGCGCGCATGCCGACAACAGCGTCGACATGCAAGAGTTCATGATCCTGCCCGTGGGCGCCCCGAGCTTCCGCGAGGCCCTGCGTTACGGCGCCGAAGTGTTCCATGCGCTCAAGAAGGTGTTGTCCGATCAGGGCATGGTCACTTCGGTCGGCGACGAGGGTGGCTTCGCGCCGAACCTGCCGTCGAACGAAGCCGCGATTAGCGTGATCCTGACCGCCATCGAAAAGGCTGGTTACAAGGCCGGTGAAGACATCTTCCTTGGCCTCGACGTCGCCAGCTCGGAGTTCTACAAGGATGGCCACTACCTGCTGGAATCCGAAGGCAAGAAGTTCACGTCGGAAGAGTTCTCCGCCTACATGGAAGACTGGGTCAACCGCTACCCGATCATCACGATCGAGGACGGCATGGCCGAGAATGACTGGCATGGCTGGGGCGTGATGACCAAGAGCCTCGGCAACCGGATCCAGCTCGTCGGCGACGACCTGTTCGTGACCAACCCGAAGATCCTCAAGGAAGGCATCGAGAAGAGCATCGCGAACTCCATCCTCATCAAGGTCAACCAGATCGGCACGCTGACCGAAACCCTCGATGCGATCGCGATGGCCCATGCCGCCGGCTACACCTCCGTTGCTTCGCACCGCTCCGGCGAAACCGAGGACACGACGATCGCCGACCTCGCCGTCGCGGCCGGCACGGGCCAGATCAAGACCGGTTCCCTGAGCCGATCGGACCGCATCGCGAAGTACAACCGCCTGCTGAAGATCGAAGAAGAGCTGGGTAGCCGCGCGCGTTACGCCGGTCATTCGGCGTTCAAGCGTCTGAAGTAATCGAACGAATCCCGGCGCAAAGGCCCGAAGCTCCGTGCAGCGGATCATCCTTCTTTTGCTGGTGCTGATCGGCCTACTTCAATACCGGCTGTGGTTCGGGGACGGGAACGTCCTCGAACTGCGCCGAATGAAGGACCGAATCGTCGAATTGCAGCGCGAGGGGGAGCGACGCCAGCAGCGGAATGCCGCGCTCGACGCCGAGGTCACCGACCTGAAGCAAGGAACGGAAGCGATTGAGGAAAGCGCACGGCAGAATCTCGGGATGATCAAGCAGGGCGAAGTGTTCGTGCAGATGGTCGAGGACCGCCCCGAGGAAAAACCGCCCGCCACTGAAGTATCCCCAGCGACTCCGCCCAAACCGCGGCGTCGTCCCGTGGCACCTCGCTGACCCGAGGTGGGCCGCATGAGCGAGGCGTCCAGGTTCTGGGGCATCGTCCCCGCCGCTGGCGTAGGCCGGCGCATGGGAGCAGACACTCCCAAACAGTATCTCAAGGTACGGGGCAAACCCGTCCTGCAACACACCGTCGAGCGGCTTCTGGCCGTTCCCAGGCTCCAGGGGCTCGTGGTCGCCCTCGGCAGCGAAGATCCTTTCTGGGCCGAGCTCGATTGCGCCTCGGACCCCAGGGTTCGCACCTGCGACGGGGGCCGCGAACGCGCCGACTCCGTGCTGGCCGCCCTGACGTTCCTGTCGCGGGAAGCAGCGCCGGACGACTGGGTCCTGGTGCACGACGCTGCCCGACTCTGCATCACGGTCAGTGACGTCGACCGGTTGATCGATGCCGTTCGCCATCACCCGACCGGCGGCATCCTGGCTCTGCCGAGCAGCGACACACTGAAGAGCGTGCAGGACCGCACTATTACCGAAACACTGGACCGCAACCGGGTCTGGCGTGCGCTGACCCCGCAGATGTTCCGACTGGGCGCACTGCGGGAGGCGCTGGACGCCGCCGCCCGGCAAGGGCTCACCGTCACCGACGAAGCCAGCGCGCTCGAACTGCAGGGCAGTTTTCCGCTGGTGGTCGAGGGACGCCCCGACAACATCAAAATCACGCGCCCCGAGGACCTTCCACTGGCCGCGTTCTACTTGGAGGCACAATGCTGCGAATAGGCCAGGGCTATGACGCCCATCGTTTCCAGGACGGCGGACAGCTCGTCCTGGCCGGCGTCGCCATCGATTACCCGCGCAGCCTGGCGGCACACTCCGACGGGGACGTTGCCCTGCATGCCCTGTGCGACGCCCTGCTGGGCGCCGCCGGCCTGGGGGATATCGGCCGCCATTTTCCCGATTCCGATGTCGCCTTCAAGGGGATCGACAGCCGCCTGTTGCTGCGCGATGTCGTCGGCAAGCTGACACAGTTGGGTTTCACCATCGTCAACGTCGACGTGACCGTGATCGCGCAGGCGCCCAAGCTGGCCCCGCACATCGAGACCATGCGTCAACGCGTCGCCGAGGATCTCGGCATCCCGCCCGATCGCGCCAACGTCAAAGCCACCACGACCGAAGGACTGGGCTTCGAAGGCCGCGGCGAGGGTATCGCGGCCCAGGCCGTCGCACTCCTCGATCAGGCATGAGCCCGGACCGGGATCCTTCCCTGGGGCCGGCGGAAGCCCCTCCCAGGCACGCCGGGGCCGCGACGCCCCTCCCCTACGCGCACGGTCACCCGCCGCACACGGGGACACTCAAAGCCAGCCCCGAGGATTTCTGCGTCGACGAGATCCTGAGCTTCGCACCGAACGGGGCCGGCGAACATGTTCTGCTGCGAATTGAAAAGCTCGGGGAGAACACCGACTACATCGCGCGCCAACTGGCACGCTTTGCCGCGGTGCCTGCCTCGGCCGTCACCTATGCCGGCCTCAAGGACCGGCATGGCCGCACGTCGCAGTGGTTCTGCATCAGCCTTCCCGGGCGCCCCGAACCCGATTGGCGCGCCTTCGAAACGCCAACCGTTCGCATCCTCGAGATCACGCGGAATCAGCGAAAGCTGCGGCGCGGGGCGATCAGCGGCAACCGTTTCCACATCACCGTGCGCGACCTGAGCGCGGATACCGCAGTGTTGGCCGAGCGGCTGTCCCAGGTTGCGACGGATGGGGTTCCGAACTACTTCGGCCCGCAGCGCTTCGGACACGACGGCGCCAATATCGGTGCTGCCCTGCAGATGTTCGAGCACAACGATCTCCGCCGCGTGCCACGGCATCGGCGCAGCCTTTATCTGTCGGCGGCGCGCGCTTACCTGTTCAACCGCATCCTGGCCGAACGCGTCGCCGCCGGCAGCTGGAATCGTGCAATCCCCGGAGACGTGCTCATGTTCTCCAGCGGACACAGCCTGTTCCGGGACGACGTTGCCCGCCCCGATATCGTCGAACGCATTGAACGTGGCGAGATCCATCCGGCCGGAACGCTGTGGGGGATCGGCGAACGCCTGACCACTGCGCAGGCCCTGGCCGCCGAGGACCGGGCTTTGGCCGACGGTTTGGCCTTGATGCAGGGCCTTGAGCAGGCGGAGGTCCGCTCTGCGATGCGCCCGCTGCGCGTTCGCCCCATCGACCTGGAATGGCAGTTCGACAACGATCGCAGCCTGACCCTGAGCTTCATTCTGCCTTCCGGCAGCTACGCGACCAGTGTCCTGCGCGAGCTTGTCGACACGGGTGCCACCCGCTTACCCGAGCCGGACGACAGCGACGACGGGCGCCCCGGAGGCTGACGGCCAGCCCCGAGTTGTGCCGGGCGCCCATCACTCACTCCGCGCGCTTCCGTTCAGAGGGTTGCAGCACCGAGTCGTCCGTTCAGTCCCCAGAGCGGGGCTGAGGGGTTACAATACCGGAACACGCCTCGCCGCCCTGGGAGAGCCGCCATGTCCGTAGGAACCCTCTGCAATCGCACTACTGTCGTCGCCCGCCGTGGAAACTCCGTGGTCGAAACCGCGAAGATCATGCGGGAGAACCACGTCGGATCGGTAATCGTCGTCGACGATGCCGATGGCGCCCCGACCCCGGTCGGCATCGTCACCGACCGCGACCTCGTGCTCGAGGTCATGGCGGCGGAACTCGACCCCGATACCGTGACCATCGGTGACCTCGTCGCCCGCGAACTCGTCACTGCGCGCGAGACCGACAGCCTTTGGGATACTCTGCAGCGCATGCGGACCCATGGCACGCGACGGATGCCCGTGGTTGATCACCAAGGTCATCTGGTCGGCATCCTGTCGGTCGAGGACATGCTCGAACTACTGGCGGTCGAACTGAATGAATTGGCGCGGGTCAGCGCCCGCGAGCAGGCGCTCGAAGAAAAGATGCGCCCCGCTGTACGCTGAGCCGGCCCAGACTTCCCTGGTTCCATGAAAGTAACCCTTTACCACAATCCGCGTTGCAGCAAATCCCGGCAAGCCCTGGCGCTGCTGACCGAGCGCGGCGTTGCACTGCAGGTGATCGAGTACCTGAAGTCCCCGCCGACCGAGCAGGAAATCGGCGAATGCTTGAGGCTGCTCGGCTTCACGCCGCGGCAGTTGATGCGTCGCGGCGAAGCGCTGTACAAGGAATTGGGCCTGGACGCGCCGGAACTCGGTGATACCGAACTGATTCGCGCGATGGCAGAGCACCCGGTGCTGATCGAACGCCCGATTGCTCTCGCCAACGGCAAAGCCGTCCTGGGGCGCCCGCCGGAAAACGTGCTGACCGTTCTGTAGACCAGGGCTGGTTGCCGCTCGTGTCGATGCCGTCGGTCGAAGTGCTCGTACTGTATTACAGCCGCTATGGATCAACCGCTGCGATGGCCGATCTGATCGCCCGCGGCGTCGAGGAACGCGCCGGCGCTGTCGCAAAGATCCGCAGCGTGCCGGAGGTATCCCCGGTAAGCGAACAAACAGCGAGTGCGATCCCGGCCGCCGGTCCGCCGTACGCAACGCTGGATGACCTTAAACACTGCGATGCGCTGGCACTCGGAAGTCCGACACATTTCGGCAATATGGCAGCGCCGCTGAAACATTTTCTCGATTCCACCAGCGGCCTGTGGTTCTCGGGGGCCCTGGCCGGCAAACCGGCCGGCGTGTTTACCGCCACATCAAGCATGCATGGGGGTCAGGAAACGACGTTGATCACGATGCTGCTGCCGTTGCTGCACCACGGGATGATCCTCGTCGGGCTTCCCAGCACCGAATCGGCCCTGCTGGAGACCAGGACGGGAGGAACCCCGTATGGTCCGAGCCGGCTGACCGGCAGCGACAACGAATTCAGCGAGGAGGAGCGCCGCCTCTGCCGCGCCTTTGGCCGACGGCTGGCGCACGTTGCCCAGGCGCTCAAAGCGTCCGAATCCTCCTAGAGGTCGCGCGCCACATGAGTTGCAGGTTTCCATCACGCTGTCAGCAGCCCCACTGACATGGCCGAGCAGATTCCTCTCGCTCTGGGCTTCCAGCCCCGCGCCACGTTCGATGAATACTGGCCTGGTGCCAACGCCGAGCCTGTTCGACATCTGGAGGCGATTGCGGACGGCGACGGAGAGCGGTTCATTCTGCTATGGGGTGACGAGGGTTCCGGCAAGTCGCATTTGTTGCAGGCCACTTGCCGCAGCGCGCACCGCCGCGGCGACTCGGCCGCCTACCTGCCGCTGCGGCTGCTGCGCCCGCTTGGCGCGGAGATCTTCGAAGGGCTCGACGACCATGCTCTGGTTTGTATCGACGACCTGGATGCCATCGCGGGACAGTCGGAGTTCGAACAGGGCCTGTTTGGGCTTTACAACCGTCTCCGCGACGGCAATGCGACCCTGGTCGTGTCCGCAGCCGGTCCACCACAGCAGTTGGACATCGGTCTCCCGGATTTGCGGAGCCGGTTGAGCTGGGGTCTGGTCCTGCGCCTGGTGCCGCTGGACGAGAACGATACGCTGGCGGCCATCGCCCTTTATGCGCGGCAGCTCGGACTGGAGCTGTCTCCGCAAGTGAGCCGATTCCTGCTGGCTCACTGCCGGCGCGACTTCACCTCGCTGCGGCATCTGCTGGAACGCCTGGATCGAGCCACACTGGCCGCCAAGCGCCGGCTCACCATTCCCTTCATCAAGGCTCTGCTGGAAGAATTGGCATGAATGTACTCGTCATTGGAACCGGAGCGATCGGGAGCTTTTACGGCTCCATGCTGGCAAAGGCCGGAGTCGATGTCTCCGTCGTCGCGCGTACCGATTTCGAGTACATCCGGCGCCACGGTATCCACCTCCAGAGCAAACTCGGCAACTACCATTTCCTGCCGAAGCAGGTCGTCCGGGACGCTGCGGAACTGACCGAGAAGCCGGACTACGTACTGCTGTGCATCAAGGTCGTCGAACAGGTGGACCGTCCGGCCTTGCTGCGCGGGGCGCTGGGGCCGGACAGCGCGATCGTGCTGATCTCGAACGGCATCGGGGTGGAACAGGAAATCGCTGATGCCTACCCCATGCATGAACTGATCAGCGGCCTGGCGTTCATCTGCGTCACGCGCACCGCACCCGGCAGCATCTGGCATCAGGCCTATGGACGGCTGGCGCTGGGCAACTACCCGGGCGGCGCGTCGGAGAAGGCGCGAGCGCTCGGGGCGATGTTCACCGAAAGCGGCATCAGTTGCATCCTGACCGAGGATATTACGACGGCGCGCTGGCAGAAGTGCGTCTGGAATGCTCCCTTCAATCCGCTGTCGGTGCTCTCGGGCGGCCTTTCGACCAATGACATCCTGTCCAGCCAGGAGCCGCTGGTGCGTGCCCTGATGGAGGAAATCTGTGCGGTCGCGGAAGCCTCAGGGCATCCGCTGCCGGCGGATAGCGTCGACCGCAACGTCGACAGCACCTACAAGATGCCGCCCTACAAGACGAGCATGTTGCTGGATTTCGAGGCGGGCCGGCCACTCGAAACGGAGGCTATTCTGGGTAACGCGGTCCGCATCGGTCAGGGCCTGCGCGTCCCGATCCCTCATCTGGAAGCCGTGTATGCGCTGATGAAATTGCGCGAGCTTCGTGTCTCGCGCGAAAGCGGCGGGTGAATTCTATCGCGGGCGCCATGCAGACAGCTTGCGCCCGCCGACGGTCCGGTCGGTCGTCAAGACATCAAGCACCGAGTCCCGACTCGGCCACCGCATCGGGTACGTTGAGGATGCGCGTATACAGGGCCCGGTACTGTTGGTCGACAGTGGGCCCGAACAAGGGGTCGGCCCGGTAGGGAAGCGAGCGGTTCAGCTGCTCCCAGTCCTGCACTTCGAATAACTGCCGCAACAGCGGCAGGATATAGCCTTCTTCGGCATTCAGATGATCCATCTGCTGCGTCACATAGGCCGAGATCTGCTCGATGAACACATCGCGCTGGACGATGTCCCCGTGCAGGATGCCATCGATGGCGAGGCGCACCCGATTGGTACTCTCCCATAATGCCCGATGCTGTCGTCGCAACTCGTCGACTTCCGCCCGGGCCACATCACTGCGTTCCAGGTGATAGCGAAAGATCAGGTCTTCCCGGGGGTGGTGGTAGAGGTCGGCGTAGTTCTGCAGGTAATCGATGGTATCCAGCATGATCTCGAGGTCCGGCATTCCGCCGTCCTTCAAGGTCACGACCTGACGCTCCAGCAGATTCAGCAAGCGGCTGAAATTGATGTGGTCAGCGTGCAGTGAGTCGATGATGGTGTACATGCGCGATTCGCTCCCGGTACCCGCCGCGCTGCCGCGGTCGGTTGATTCATCAGATATTCCCCAAGCTCTTCGCGATCAGAGCAAGCGCACTCCCAGAGCCATCCCTAAGGGCTCCTATCATGCCACGGGTCCAGACCCTTGAACAGCAGCGCAAGGTCCGCGGGTCATCCCGCCAGCCAGCGAAGATCAAGGCACCAAGGCGTCAAACTGCCCTCGGGGGCGGCCTCCGCCGGCCTCAATGCGACGCGGGGACTTGGGAGACTCACAAGCCGCTCCGCGCGTCGCGCACGCGCCTCGTCCAGATCCTCCGGCAGGCCCGGATAAGGCCCCTGGACCGGCCGCCACTCATGCCAGGTGACCTCGCACACTTCCTCGCAGGCGGCGTGATGCAGCACCAGCCGGAGTTTGTCACGCGCGCCCAGTGTCGGATGAAGTCCCTGCCAGGGCACGAAGCTGCGGTAGCGCACACCGAACACCTTGACCGGCCTCCCCTCCCGTTCGGTGACCTGAAACGGCAATTCGATCCCCTCGACCTGCAGCCCCCACGCGGAGAACGAAAGTTCCGTCTCGCTCTCCGGCTGCAGCATCACTTCGAGTCGCTGCGTGCTCGAATCGACCAGCCGGCTGGTGCCCGCTTCCTGGCTGCCGGCGTCGCCGAGCAGCGGCCAGAACTCCAACGCGCGGCGCAAGCGCAAGCTGACGCCCTGAAAGCTCAATTCGGCCTGCTCGCGAAACTCATCCTGAAACAAGGCCGCAACGATCGACTCACCGACCGCGAGTCCGGCCGCCGCCAGATCCCGGAGAACCACGAGCAGATCGTCCTCGAGACAGAACGGCAGCGCATAGCGGTCGTGCAGCGCGTCGCCCCAGAACCGGAGCTCGACCGCCGGGTCGGAGTTCATCAGCATCGCCATCACAGCGCGGAGCAAACAGACCAGAGCGGTCGCACGCTCCGGCGTATGCTGCATCCTGAACGCCCGAAACTCGACCAGGCCGAGTTGGCCCCGTCCCGGCAGGAAGGGATTCCAGAGCTTCTCGATGTTGAGCTCCGCGCGATGGGAGTTGCCGACCCCATCGGTCAGAAACGGCGCGAGACTGCGCCACAGGATTTCCGGGGTCGGCTCCGCGTCGCGCGCCAACAGAGCCAGTCCCAGACGCAACTCGCGAAACGCATCGTCACCCCGTTCATCGACCCGAACGGACTGGCCCGAGCCGCCTACGAAATCATGCGCGAACAGATACGACAGGGAGGGATGGCGCTGAACGTAGCGAATCAACCGCGGCAGCAGCGCGTAGTCGACAAAGAACGGGCTGGCACCGGGAGACGGACCGCCGAGTGTGATCTGCCCCCCGCCTCCCGAATCGCCTACCGTGCCATTGAAGTAGAGCCGGTAAGGCGTGAGCTGCTGCTCCCGCGCCGCGGCATAGATCGCGCGACTGCGTTCCAGAAAAGCCGCAGCGGAACGGTCCGGAGCCGAATTGATCTCGATGACCGCAGGATCCGGGGTGACGGTCATCCACTCGACCGAGGCATCACTGGGTGGCGGAAAACCGGCCAGGATCAAACCGGGCAGGCGGAGTCCCGCGGCCGCGCGCCCAATGGCAGCCAACAGCCGCAGGAAAGTCGGCACGTCACCGATACCGGGCAGCTCGATTCGGGCAGCCGTCCCCGTCTCGACGACCTCCATCGTGATGATCAGCAGGAACAATCCCTCGCGCGCCAACTCGTCGAGTAACCCGCTCGCGGGAACAGGCACCGCATGGATGGACGGCCGCAACAGGCGCGGGTCGTCCAGTTCGGGCTCGGCGTCACCACCCAATTGGACGACCAGACGCCATTCGCGCTCGCTCGTGCCCGGTACGTCCCAGCCCCCAAGGCTGGCCTCCGCCAGCGCCGACCGCAACGCAGCGCGCAAGGCCTTCAGACACGGTTCCCGTGGAATGGGGTCGCTCAATGTCAACGGATCAGGCGGCCCCTGCCAGATCGCCCGTCCATCGCGCCGCCGATAAAGGCCATAGCTCCAGCGCGCCCGCTCTTCGCCAGGGTACTGGCGACCGATCGTGCGCAGGATGACCGCCCCTGGCGTCGCGCGATGGACCGATCGCACGAGCGCCAACGCGCGCTGCACCTTGTCTTCGCCCAGCGCTTCGTTGGTCCATTCCGGTGCAGTCGACCAGCGATCGGTAAAGGTGGGTTCGCTCCCGACCCAAAGGTCCACGCCGAGTCTTCGGAGGTCCGCATCGTGCGCGGCAACCGCTGCCCCGAAATCTTCCCTACTCGGCACTGCAGTTCACCTCGGTGTTGATGATTAATGGAAGAAAAAGTGGAAGCCGGGGTTTGGGGGAAGGGTCCATGCAGCAGCAAGGTCCGCTCCAGCGCGTGCACCGGTGCCTCCCCCCTTGCGAGGTCGGAATGCAAAGCTCACGCCATGCCCGCGGTTCAGCCAAGCACGACGATCGGAGTGTCCGAAGCGCGCTAGCACCCCGACAGACTGCACCAAACCAGCCCATCCCGGAACGCCCCCGACGGGAGGCGCTCAATCCATGTGCACGATCAGATTGTTTGCGAACTCCGAGCACTTGACCTCGGTCGACCGTGGCAGCAGACGCGCGAAGTCGTAGGTCACGCACCGCGTGGCAATCGCGCCATTCAGACCCTTGACGATCAGATCTGCCGCCTCGGTCCAACCGAGGTAGCGGAACATCATCTCGCCGCTCAGCACCACGCTGCCGGGATTCACGCGGTCCTGATTGGCGTATTTCGGCGCAGTCCCGTGCGTCGCCTCGAAGATCGCGTGGCCGGTGACATAGTTGATGTTGCCGCCGGGCGCGATGCCGATGCCCCCGACTTGGGCCGCGAGCGCATCCGACAGGTAATCCCCGTTCAGATTCAGCGTCGCGATCACATCGAAATCCTCGGGACGGGTCAGCACCTGCTGCAAGGTGATGTCGGCGATCGCGTCCTTGATCACCAGCCCGGCGCCCGGCTTCCCGTCCGGGATCGCGCACCACGGTCCGCCCTCGATCTCGGCCGCTCCGAATTCCTCCTTGGCCAGCGCGTAGCCCCAGTCGCGAAAGGCGCCCTCGGTGAACTTCATGATGTTCCCCTTGTGCACCAGGGTGACGCTGCGCCGTCGGTGCCGGATCGCGTATTCGATCGCCGCGCGGACCAGCCGCCGGCTGCCAAGCCGACTGACCGGCTTGATGCCGATGCCGACGCACACGTCATTTCGCTCGTCCCACCGGGCGCCGGCCGAAAACGCCTGTGCCTGATCGAAGGTTCCAAAGCGGATCTTGCCGAATTCCTTCGGGAAGCGCTGGGCCAGAAAGTCCAGCAGCGCCTGGGCATCCGGCGAACCGCCCGGGTATTCGATGCCGGCGTAGATGTCCTCGGTGTTCTCGCGGAAGATCACCATGTCGACCTTTTCCGGATGCTTGACCGGCGACGGCACGCCCTTGAAGTACTGTACCGGGCGCAGGCACACGTACAAATCCAGCAATTGCCGCAGCGCGACGTTCAGGGAGCGGATGCCGCCGCCGACCGGCGTCGTCAGCGGGCCCTTGATGCCGACGAGGTACTCGCGGAAGGCCTCGACAGTCGCCTCGGGCAGCGAGTCGCCGGTCTGCTGATACGCGGCCTCTCCGGCAAAGACCTCGAACCAGGCGACCGAGCGCGCATCGCCGTAGGCCTTCTTGACCGCCGCATCGAACACCCGCTGCGCGGCCGCCCAGATGTCCGGTCCGGTGCCGTCGCCACGGATGAACGGAATGATCGGCCGGTCCGGAACCTGCAGCCGGCCGTCCTGCATCGTGATCTTGCCGATTTCGGGATTGGTCAGGTGTGACTGGGACATCCGCATCCTCCGTGGGCCCTCGACGGAAACGCACTCCGGGCGCACCGCGCTCCGGTGAGCACGATTCTAAGCCAAATCCAGGCACCGCGAGCCCCCAATCGCCAAGCGCCGCTCGACCGCGGCTCAGCAGAACCCGGTGAGGTGTTTCAGATCGACGTGACGGGCCGCGAAGGCTGCTCCGACCCTCTGAATGTCGTCTACATGTTTCACCGAATCCATCACTTGCACCGTGGCCGGGTCGATGTCGGCCAGTCCCAGCCCCGCGAGGCCGGTCGATGTCACGTCCGGCGCGTAGCGCACATAGGCAAACTGCTTGGCCCCGGTCCAGTTCGACGCGCCGGCCGAGGCGCCAGGCGCCAGCACCATGTCGCCGATCTCCCGGTCGATGGGCAGCCCGAAACGGCATTCGCGGAGCATGCGGCAGGCCATGTCCCAGCCGGCCGAGGCCGCGTTCATCAGCGCGCCCGGAATGTTCTTGGCATGATCGATCAACCACAAGTCGTCTTCGTCCAGCTTCGGCCGCGCCTTGGCCGCGCTGCCGGTCCCCACCGAGACGACCAGCAGCTCGTCGACACCGCTTTTCCAGCCTAGGTTGTACGGTGCCGCGGTGGCCATCTGGAAGGCCAGGAATGCCGGGTTGTTGAAGGTCGTCACGCCACCGTCGACGAAGACGAAGCTGTACTCTTCGGGCGTGTCCGGCGCGAAGGTCACGACCTCGGGCGGGAAGAAGGTCGGCGCCGCAGTGCTCGCGCGCACGACTTGCCACAGCGGCAGATGGAGGTTGCAGTCCTTGCGGTCGAGCTGGTTGTACTTCGCCAGCGGGTTGTTGCTGACCGGCCAGGGCGAGTCGGTGGTGTGGTTCCGCAGCACCACCATCAACAGTGCGCGCAGCTTCGCATCGCCCAGGGTCGCCGTGTCCATGCCGGCGGCCAGGCAGGCGGCGATCGGTTCTTTGTCGGCCGGGAAGCGCGGTTCCTTGCGAGCCGGCGCATCGAGCATATGCCCGCTGAATAGCAGCACCTGACGCGGCTGCCATTGTTCGTCGGGGCGTTTCAACTGCTTGAGCGCGCGATCGAACACCGCAACGCCGGCCGCGACGGTCTCCGGGCGAAAGCCAGGATCCTGTAGCAGCAGCAACTGCGCCCGGCAGGAGTTCAGCGCGAACCAGTCCTTGTCGCTCCGCGCAATCGCTTCCTTGTACGCCGCCTTGACGCTGGCCGGGGTACCGGCCAGCACCTCCAGGTCGCCCAGCGTCGCCTTGGCCCAGAATAGTTCGCCCGGATCTGTCTCGCATTCGGTGGCGAATTGCACCGCGCCGGGCATGATCGCCATGTCGCGGTCGTACCGCGTGTCGCCGGTCAGATGCTGGTGCAGATGCATCAGGCTCAGCGCATTGGTACCCGAGTAGTAATGGCTGGGGCTGACGCGGTAAGCCTTGGCGTAGCTGTCGATTGCCGCGCGCAGCAGCGCATCTTCGTACGCCGCGTCCTCCCGCATTTGCTCAGCCGTCGAGCCGGTCCTATGCCACGCAACCGTCCAGGCATCCTTGTCAACCCGCGCCAGCAGCGCCCCCGTCTCGGCGTCCTGCGGATGCTTCTCCAGCACCGCTCCGTAGTGTTCGCGGGCCCGCTCCAGCGAATGCCCGGGTTCCCCGGCCATTGCCAACCGTTGCAGGCACATCCCCATCTCCCGAAGCGCCGCCAGATTCTCCGGGTCGATCGCCAGTCCCCGTTCCAGATGCTCCAGCGCAAACCGGAACCGCTCGTCCGGCACATCGCCAGGCGATGACAGGAAGATCTTCAGCTCGAGTTCAATCATCCCTACGGGCTATCCTTGCCCCGCTTTGCGAGTTGGTAAGCCCGTGAACTAAAGCAAGCGATCGAAAATCCACAGCGCCTCCCCCTGCACTGTTACGGCAAAATGAGTTCCTTCGGCCAGCAGCCTTTCCCATTCCTCCCGCGTATAGACCAGGAGATCGACCGGGACCGGCAGCTCCAGCGTATCCCAATCCAGCGGCCGTTCGGCGAAAATACGCGGGGTTTGCTCGACGATGACGATCAGGTCCAGATCGCTGCCGACGCCCCAGTCGCCGCGCGCATACGACCCGAAATAGCCGGCGCGCAGCAGTTCCGGATGGCGCTCGCGCTGAGCCGCGACCCAGCGACGCGCGGCGGCGTCGACCGCGGCCCGGTCAGGCCATTTGATGACGGACGAAGTCGAGGATCTCACCGGCATGGCGCAGCGCATCTCCGCTTTGCAAAGGGCCGTAGTGTTCGAATGGAGGCCCCTCGGCATGGCCGTTCGCGTAACGGGTCGCGACGGAGAAGTTGTCGAGCACACGGCCCTTTTCGATCAGATCCGGCGGGCACTCGAACGGCAATTCCTTCAGCAAGCGGGCGATCACGTGTCCCCAGGCTTCCTGGCCCAGCGATAGATGTAGTGCCTTGACGCCTTTTCGGCGGCCTGTTGCGCGGCGAAGCAGGCCCATTCGTGGCGCCCGGAGGTGCGGGAGTCCGCCGCCTGTTCCAGGTCCCGCTGCGCCTGTGCCCACCAGTCGGCTGCCCGGTTGCTCATCCCCCGCCCCTCCTTGATTCAGCGTCTTGCGGCTGGCATTGCGCATTCCGCCCGGTCGGGCAAGCTCACGCCGAGCGCGCGCCGCTAAGGCGCGACTCAGTAGCCTCGAAACAGGAAATCCAGTGCGCCGGTCACCGCTGCTTGAGCGTCCGCCAGCGAAAGCACGGGCGCGGTGAGCATACGAACCGGAACAGCGGCCAGCTTAGGCGTCTCCATCAGGCACTCCATGTCCTCGACGATGAAGACGGGGGTGAGACAGGCCGGAATCAGACAGGCCGGGAATCGGTCACGCCGCCGCAGCGGCACGACGACACGGGTGTCCAACCCGTCCAACAGGTCGCTCTGCACATCGAGCAGATAGGGAATATCGGACGCCTGCCTTCCGGTATTCCGATAGACATCAAAGCGCGCCATCGTCAGAAACTGCGCCACTCATCCAGGGGCAGACCGTCCCATTCGACGGTTCCGTTGTACGCGGCGATGAAAGCGGCGTGGTCCAACTGCCAGCGCCGCTCCTGCTCGCATCGAACCAATTCGCGCCGGTTGTCGTCACAGGCCTGCGAGATGTTGATGCCGAGTGCCTTGGCCTCGGCCAGCACATCCGTGGACAGGGCGGCGTTGGTCGCCTTTTTTGAACGTGCGTCGGTTTGTGACATCGGTAGGCTCCAGTCCGCTGTCGTGGGTATGGGCAATGTAGACCAACACTGAGCATCTTGTCTTCGGATGCCTGACCGTATCCCTTGCGGACCGGTCCGTGATGGGCTCGCGAGTGTGACAGTCAGCGGGTCAACGAGCGATTCAATCGGGGAGCCTACCGCCGTGCCCCGGAACCTCCGGGTCCAGCCGATACCTCGCGCCTTCAATCTTCGGCCCGCGGACAATGGGATCGGCGGCCAGCAGCAAGGGGGTGTCGAGGTCGATCCATTCGAAACCGCCGAGGCCGGCCGCGAAATGCGCGCTGAAGCCCATTGCGAGGCGGGTTTCGACCATGCCGCCGATCATCAGGCCGATGCCGGCGGTCCGGGCCAGCGCGGCGATTTCGAGCGCCTGCACTACGCCGCATTTCGCCATCTTGATGTTGATCACCTGGGCCATCGAGCCCCGCAAAATGCGCAGCGCGTCGGCCGGGCAGCGGCAGGCTTCATCGGCCGCGACCGGAACACCGGCCTCGCGCGCGAGGCGGCCCAATCCGTCCCAATCCTCCCGTGGAACCGGCTGTTCCAGCAGGGCCGGCTCGATTCCGGCGCGCCGCAACTCGGCCAGCACGGCCAGCGCCTGATCGGCGGTGTAGCCCTCGTTGGCGTCCATGACCAGACGGCAGCCGGGGTGGCCGCGGCGGATCGCGGTCAGTCGGGCGATGTCCTCGCCGGTGTCCAGGCCGATCTTGACCTTGATCGTCGAGAAACCGCGGGCGCGGTACTCGGCGGCCAGCCGCTCGGCCTCGTCGTTCGGACAGATCGGGATCGTAATGTCGGTGACGAGTTCGCGGTCGCGCCCGCCAAACCACTGGTAGAGGGGCATGCCGGCCTGCCGCGCCAGTGCATCGAGCAGCGCCATTTCGATACCGGCGCGCACCGAGGCCCGGTTCGGCAGCCGCTCGTTCAGTTCCTCGGAGATCGATCGCCAGGCGGCCGCATCGCGCCCGGTCAGCCATTCAGCCACGCTACGGGCGGCGGACAGGGCCATCGGCTGGTCCTCGGTTGTCACCGGTGGCAGTGTGGGCGCCTCGCCCCAGCCTACCGCACCACCCGCAAGATGCACCGCGATGGCGACATTCCTGACGGAGTCGACACGCGAGGATGCGATCGTGAATGGCGCCTGCAGCGGTGCGTCGAGCGGCTGGGCCTCCGTCCGGACGATTTCAAAGCAGTTGCGCATCGGTCGAACGGCCTATTTCTTCTGAAGGGGAGGCCATTCTAACCGGCGTAGTGGCAACGCCTACGCCGACCACGGACCAAGGCATTTCCGCGGATGGGTTTGTGCCATGCTCATGGCTCCAGTACAGTTGAATCCAGACAATCTCACGTGGGGGAAAACGACATGCGCACGCGGCGCCTCGGCGCAACCGACCTTGAACTGACGACGGTAGGACTCGGCACCTGGGCCATCGGCGGGCCGTGGGCGTTCGGCTGGGGCCCGCAGTCCGACAGCGACTCGCTCGCCACCATCCGACGCGCCCTCGATCTCGGGATCAACTGGATCGACACTGCGCCCGCCTACGGCCTCGGCCACGCCGAGACCATCGTCGGTCAGGCCATCGCCGGCCGCAGCGAGCGCGTGATCATCGCGACCAAGTGCGGCCTGGTCTGGGATGACCCGAGTACCCGGACCGTCGACCACCGACTGACCGCCGACAGCGTCATCGCCGAGGCCGAGGCCAGCCTGCGACGCCTCGGCGTCGAGACCATCGACCTGTATCAGATCCACTGGCCCGTGCCCGATGAGCAGATCGAGGAGGCCTGGCGGGCCATCGACAGCCTGGTCCGGTCCGGGAAGGTGCGTCATGCCGGCGTTTCGAATTTTTCGACAGCCCAGCTCGATCGCGTGCGGGCCATCGCGCCGGTCGCATCCTTGCAGCCGCCCTTGAGTCTGCTCGACCGCGCAGCCGAGTCGGCGTTGCTGCCGTACTGCGTCGACCAGGACATCGGGGTCGTCGCCTACGGTGCGATGGCGTACGGGCTGCTGACCGGGAAATTCTCGCAAGCGGCGCTCGCGGCGCTGCCGGCAGACGACTGGCGCCGCCAGGGCGGCCGTTTCCGCGAACCCGAGCTGAGCGCGAACCTGGAATTCGTCGAGGGACTGAAGCCACTCGCCACACAGCAGGGCCGGCCGCTGTCCCACCTCGCACTGGCCTGGGTACTGCAGCGGCCGGGCGTCACCGCGACCATTGTCGGCGCGCGAGATCCGCAGCAGATCGAGCAAACCGCGGCCGCCGGAGATTGGGAGTTGCCGGACGACACCCGGGCCGTGATCGATGCGCTGCTCGCGCGCCGCGCGAAGCGCCTTGGCACCTACCGGCCAAAGGTCCCGGTGTAGCCTGCGCATTCGCGCAGGACGAGCACGGCGCAGCGCCCCGCGATGGCCGGGCCAAGGCGCAAGGCGGGCGCGCCTCCGAACGGGCAGCGCGAGTTCGACCCATCGCTGATCTCTGAAGACTGGCACTGCAATACTCGATGGAACACCAGTACCCCGCCCTTTTCTCCGAACTGCTCGTCGTTTTCGTAGCATCGCTCGTCAGCGTCGTCGTATTCCAGCGGCTGCGGCTGCCCGATACCCTCGCCTACTTGTTCGCCGGCGGCATGATCGGACCCTTCGGACTGGGCTGGGTGGCTGACAGCAGCGACATCAAGTTCCTGTCCGAACTCGGTCTGGTCTTCCTGTTGTTCGAACTGGGGCTGGAATTCTCCCTGCCACGACTTATGAGCATTGGCCGGTCAGTATTCGGCCTCGGGTCGCTGCAGGTCGGCGGGACCTTGGCGGTCTTAGGCGCCATCGCCTACTGGCAGGCCGGGCTGTCCTGGCACAGCGCGCTGGTGATTGCAGGTGCACTTTCGCTGTCCTCCACGGCGCTGGTGGTCCGCGAGTTGCGCCACGGCAATCTGACCCATCGCCATCATGCGCAGCTGGCGATCAGCGTGCTGATCTTCCAGGATCTGGCCGCAATCATCGGGCTGATCCTGGTCCAGGCCTTCGGCACCGAAAACGCGCTGCCGCTGGCCGACCAGATCCTCGAAACCGTCGAGAAGGGTGTGGTACTGGTGGCGATACTGCTGAGTGCCGGGAAATGGGTTCTCCCGCACATCTTTCGTGAAGTCACGCGCACCCAGTCCGAGGAAGTGTTCGTGCTGAGCGTCGTCGTCATCATCCTGTTGTCGGCATGGCTGACCAGCACCTTCGGCCTGTCGATGGCGCTCGGTGCCTTTCTGACCGGCGTCATGCTCGGTGAGAACGAGTACCGCCATCAGGTCGAACTCGACATCCGGCCATTCAAGGACATCCTGATGGGGCTGTTCTTCGTATCGGTCGGCATGCAGATCGACTTCAGCCTGCTCGGCAACCCGACGGCCTACACGGTGCTCTTGGGCGTGGTGCTGCTGATCGTGCTCAAGGCAACGGTGACGACTCTCGCATCGATGCTGCTAGGCGAGCCGATCACGACTTCGCTGAAGACCGGCATCATCCTCGCGCAGGCGAGCGAATTCGGCTTCGCACTGCTGATCCTGGCACGCGAACTGGGCGTGATCACACCGGATCTCGCCTCCCGCATTCTGTTGATTGCGCTGGGCAGCCTGATCGTGGCCCCGTTCATGGTGCGGTACAGCTTCGAGATCAGCCAGTTGTTCGTGCGGCTGATTCCCGGTTCACAGTCCCCGCGCGAACGGGAATTCAGCCGCATCCCACCCAACCTCACCGATCATGTCATTCTGGCCGGCTACGGCCGCGTGGGACAGATGATCGGCAAGCTGCTGACCGCGAACGGCATCCCGTTCATCGCCATGGATACCGATCCGCATCTGGTCAAACGCGCCCGATCCACCGGCGCATCCGTCATTTACGGAAGCTGTCACCGCCTCGACCTGTTGAAAAGGTGTCACATGGAACGGGCTCGATTGGCGATCCTGACGTTCAAGTCACTGGAGGATGCGAAGCGCGTCGTCTCGGAAATCCGTAGCCGGGGCTACAAATGCCCGATCATGGTCCGTACCGAACACGAGGGCAACTACGCCGATCTGCTGGCGGCGGGCGCCAACCACGTGGTACCCGAGATGCTCGAATCGAGCCTCGTGATGTCGGCTGAGGCCTTGTTGCTGTTGGGTTTTCCCAAAGCCGCGGTCGACGAGCAGATCGCGGCAGAGCGGCAAGCATCGATCGTGCCTTCGCCATGACCCTGCCGGCCTTGGACGCACCGGACCACAGCGAATGGTCGTCGGCGGCCGGCTCTGCCCCGCGCGGCATCGTATCCACCCGGAGACGCGGTGCAATTGACCCTGGAGAACGCGAAGGATGAACAGCGAGAAACCTGTGACCACGGTTTTCGAACCCGATCTGGCTGCGCGCAAGCGAGACACCATCGAGTCCTTCCTGCGCTTCGCCGAGGGTCGGGAGATCCCGGCCTGGCCGCTCGAACTCTTTCTGGAGATCAGCAACGTCTGCAACCTGAAGTGCGCGATGTGTTCCACGTTCTCCGCGCTGAATCCGCACCGCTACACCGAGCTGAAGATGGCGGACCGCGGTTTCATCGATCTACGGAACGTGCAGTCGGGTCTCGATACCCTGCTGCAGCATGCCTTGAACGTACATTGCTTCGGCTACGGCGAACCCACGGTTCATCCCGATTTCCGCAACTTCCTGACCTACATCTCCCGCTACCGGGTCATGATCGACTTCTTCACGAACGGAATGTACCTGACGCACGAGCTGTGTGCTTTCCTGGTCGACAGCCGTGTGGAACGAGTGACCGTGAGCTTCTCCGGCGTGACCAAGGAGGAGTACGAGAACGTCTATCTCGGGGGCGTTTACGAGACCGTGCTGCGAGGCATCGAGTCCCTCGCCGCCGAGAAGGCGCGACAGCGCAGCGCCTACCCATTGATCGAGATCAACTCGTTGTCGTTCGAGCACCATGTGCAGCAGCTCGATCGGTTCGTCGACTTCATGGCCGATCACGGCGTCAACGTGATCCATCTCAAGCGGCTGCAGACCCAGTTCACGATCCCGCAGCTCAAGGGGCACGAGGCAGCGCTGCGTCCGTGGATCGAGGGAACGATCCTCGACCGCGCCCACCGCCGGGCCAAGGCACGCGGCATCGTGCTGTCGGCCGCGCAGTTTCAGATGACCGAGGTCAAGACGGACGTCGAGTGGCAGGAGGCCAAAGCTCAGCAGGGGCTGCCCACTTCATCGGCCAGCGCAACCGTCATCCCTATCAGCGATTTCAAGCGCCTCAGCCGGGAGTCCAGGCCGCCGCGACCTCCGGAAGGCAGCGCGGTCGAAGAGACCGATGTCTATCATGAGATTCCAGCCGGGCGCGTCCGCGAGTATCTGGGTATCAAGCCTGCGGCATCGGCGACCGACCCGTTCCACTGCATGGAACCGTTCAAGACGGTTTACGTCCGTCGCAACGGCTTCGTCAAACCCTGCTGTTTTGCGAATGACCGCGCACCGGCGCTGGGCCTGACGACACGCAGCAGCGGCGCCGAAATCTGGCGCGGGCCGCGTTACGAGGCTCTGCGCACGGGCATCCTGAACAACGAATACCCCGAGGCCGCTTGCACCTACTGCCTGAGGCACAAGATCGGGCCACGCCGGCATAGCGCCGAAAACAAGATCGACGCTTACCTGGCCTGGTATCGCGAGAATTTCGGCGAGCCGCTGATGCCGAGCCCGGTGGCGCGGCTGAGGGCACTCGGCGACAACCGCGACATCGCCGAGCGCTTTCTGCGGCAACACCCGGAACGTCGCGCGGCAGCGGCGACCCCGGTGCAAACTGCGCCCGAGCATCCATTGCGCCATCCCTGGGCCGTGAAACGAATCGCCGAGCGCATCACCGAACTGAATCAGCAGGGCCACACACTGGAAGACGTGGTGCAGGGCCACCTCGACGGCATCAGCGGCCGGCAGATTTTCGGCTGGGTCTGGTCACCGCTCTTCCCGCGCAAACGTTTCAACGTGGTGCTTTACGATTTCGAGACCGAGATCGGCATCGTCACGGCAGACCATTTCAGGCGCGATCTACAGCAGGCCGGAAAACACGACGGCCGGTGTGGATTTGCGTTCGAGATTCCCGAGGAACTCTTCGACGGCTGCGTCCACGGGTTTCGCGCGCGTCTGCTGGGAACCGACTTCTTCCTCCGGTCGGCACCGATGCTGATCGAACTGGCCTCTCCGCTACCTGACCGCAGCCCTGTCGACGCTCCGGCATGACAACTAGGCGAGTCGAGCTCGTCGCCGTGGCGAGCATCCGCCGAGCTGATGCCCTGTGCGGAAGGGGACGGCCTCAGTTGGACGATACAGCCATGTCCGAGCCGCTCGCTGCGTCATCCTGGCCCGGGCGCTCGAGGTAGCACCGCAGCGAGACGATCAGCTTGCGACAGCCGGAAGCGGGGAAACCCTCGACATGAACCTGCGGGTCGTCGGTGTCGAACTGCATCTCCCCCGCGGCGGTCATCGTCCCATTCAACGGTGACAACGCCAATGGGAACTGCTCGCCCCGCTCACCGATCGCGGTGGCCGCACGGACAGCCACGCGAGCGGGCGCGTTGAACGGATCGAAACGCAGGCTCTTGATCTCAGCAAAGCAGGACACGTCGAATTCCACCACCTGATCGCGGTCCGGCACGATCGGCTGAATCACCGACTCGGCTTCGTTGAAGGCGGATCCCGTATCCACGAAAAGCTGCGCCGAAAAGCTCGCATCGCTGATGAAGGTTTGCCCGGATACGGCCCTGAGCCAGCTCGCGTAGGCATCCACCATGCCCCGGAAATTGAGGTGCTTCGGATAGCTTTTTTGCTGCAGACAGGCTTTGCAGATCTGCATCGGATAGCGGCCGTTGCTGATGGCCTTTCGCACGGTATTGAAGCCGATGCCATTCCAGATCGCGCCGGCAGGATGCGCGTCGAGATGCCCGAGGTGGGCTTCGGTGAAGCCAAAGCAACAGGGCCGTATCGCCCCCTGCTGATTCACGTAAAGGGTCTTGAAGGGCTCGTAGCACATTGACGCCGGCGGCGTGTCCAGGGCCCTGAGTTTCAGAAACGGGCGTATGGTTTCCGGGGTTTGGTCCATCGCGGTCACCCGCCGTGTCCCGACCTCATTCCCCTTGGGCGGGCGAATCGGCTGGACGGCCCTGGCCAGCGACTTGAACTCGGCCAGTGGCACTGCCACTTCCGCGACCTTATCCCCCCACAGGAGTTGCCTGCGCACCGCCGCTTCCTGCTCCGGCGCGCCGACCCGTGTCACGTTGCTGAACTCGTCAACGAAGTGAACGCGATGTTCGGCGGCCACCCGCTCCGCTTCGGCAATCAGCTTTCCTTCGTGCCAGGGACGCATGACTGCGGCGTGGCTGTGGAGTTCCGGCAGGACCTCGGACATGTGCAGCGGCTTCAGGTAGATCGTATCGACGCCGCGGGCCGCCATCTGCTCGACGAAGGTCGGGAGTCGATCGACATGGTGCTGGAAGGCAATGGAGTTGATCTCGATCAACGGGTAGCGGCTCCCGTGGGCCGCCTTCAACTGCGCGATGCGCTCGATGCCCTCGAGGACGGTCTCATAGCGACCGTCGAGGTACATGTTTTCGTAGTCATCCTTCGTGGCACCGGAGAAGCTCACGGTAATCCGGAAGACACTCCGGTCGACCAGAAACCTGCACAGCTCGGGGGTCAGATTCATCCCGTTCGTGAAAAAATCGACCAGCACTTCCTTGTCCAGCAGGAAGTCCAGCAACTCCGCGAAGCGGGGGTGTATCGTCGGCTCACCGTAACCGAAGCAATGCACCAGCAGGGCATGCGACAACAGGGAATCCAGCGCAGCGAGATGATCGTCGGGCATGAAGCCCCTGTCACTGGACTTCAACACGAGGAGGCGCTTCGGATTCAACTCCGAGAACACGCTGCACATGGCGCACTTCATGTTGCAGACGTTGCTGACCTCGAGAAAGATCTCCAGCGGGTAGGCCGGGAAATCTCCTCCGGAAAGAAAGCGTTGAAACGAGTCTACGGCCTGCTGCTTCAGAGCCGTGAGGACGGGTTTTTCCTTCATGTCTGGGAATGAACTCCGGTTAGCGCTGCAAACGACCACCCGTGTCGAACCACACGATGACGGCGCTGCCGGCAGGAACCCAGCGGCTGGCCAGGACAAGCGCCGGCGGGCTCGCGCCGCGCTGCGCGGGGGCCCGCCCGGAAAGTCGTGACGTGGTACAGTCACGCCATGGCTTTCCAACGCGGCGCGGAAGCGTTCCAGCGCCACTCTCACCCGCCGCTCGGCGACTCGACCGACGGCGCTGACCGTATGCTAGCAGACGCCGAGACGATCGAGCGTACCGGCAGAGTCACGTGGGCTCGGTGCAACGATGTCGCGGCCTGAGCGCGGCCGCGAACGGATTCGCCGAAAAGCGGCGCGCATGTTAAGGCAGCGGTCTCGGTCCGGAGCCGCAGAGCCGAGCAAGGCATCCCCTTTACCCGACATTCGGCGGTCGCCAGCACGACGTTCCGACATCATGCATGGCGTCTCCTGCATGCTGACGGCCAGCCTGCTGTTTTCGATCATGAACGCCTGCGTGTTCGGCGCCACCCGCGCCGACCCGGCTTTGCCTTCGACTGTCGTCAGTTTCATCCGGGTGGTCATCAATCTGGCCTGCCTGTTGGTGCCGGCTTTGGCGGTGGGACGGCTCCGTCCGCTGCTGGGTGATCTGCGTCCCTCTTTGTGGTGGCGCGGAATCTTCGGAGCAACGGCACTGATGTTGTCGTTCGCCGCGATCGCGCGCATCGGAGTGGGAGAAGCCGCTTTCCTCCACTCCAGCAGCGGGATATTCCTGGCACTCCTTAGCCCGTGGGTTCTGGGGCAACACACGAGCCGGTGGAGCTGGCTGGCAATCTTCGGGTCGCTGGCCGGCCTGGCACTGTTGCTGAGCCCCCGATGGGAATACGGCCACTGGCTCGGCCCGACGATGGCACTGTCCTCCGGCTGGCTCGCCGCCCTCGCCTATCTGATGGTGGCGCGTTCCGGTCTGAGCAACACCCCATCGACCATCGTGTTCTACTTCTGTTTCGTAGGCATCCTGCTTCATCTGGCCTGCTTCGCCTGGATTGCGCCGCACTGGCCTCGCGGGCTCACAACGTGGCTCTGGATCGGCGGTTCAGGCCTCGCGGCCACTGGCGCGCAGCTGCTGATGACGCGCGCCTATCAACACGCACCGGCGGCGTTGCTCGGTGCCGTCGGCTACACGGGGCCCGTGTTCAGTCTCGGCTGGAGTGTGCTGCTATTTGGCCAGCGCCCGGACACGTTGCCGCTGCTGGGTTGTGCGCTGGTACTGATCTGCGGTGCCGCACTGCCCCTTTTGATCGCCCGAGCCCAGACTCCGCGCGACGCCGCGCGTGAGCGTTGAGGTAACGGACGCTCACGCGCACAAGGAAGGCGTGCCAGCGGCAGATGTGCAATGCGGGAAACACTGTATCGTCAGAGTCGAGTGGCATGTTTGTTTCGTGGCCGGTAGATTACGGGAGGATAAACCCCGTAGCCCAGAGCTTCTCGACCTGGAGATTCAATGCTGACCCTGCCCCAAGAAAAAGCACTTCGCGACCGAATTCGGCTGATAACTCTCCTGTTGAGCCGCATCCTGAAGCGGCAGCTCGACCGGTCCGTCTACGAGGCCATCCGGGAACTCCGGCAGGGTTTCATCGCGCTGCGTGCTCACGACGATCCGGTCAAGCGGCGCCAGTTGATGGCGACGATCGAAAGCCTCAGCCCGGACGATCTGAGCCAGATCATCCGCGCGTTCAATATCTATTTCAGCCTGCTGCATGTGGCCGAGGAAGTCTTCGCGCTGCAGGAGCGGCGGCGCGATACCAACCCCCAGAGCCATCTGTGGCGCGGCTCGTTTCACGACACGCTGTTGACTTTCAAGGCGCAAGGCGTCGAACCGGATGAGTTGCAGCGACTTCTGGATCGACTCTGTTACATGCCCGTGATCACGGCCCACCCGACGGAAGCCAAACGGCGAACCGTAAAGAGCGCGCTCCGCAATATCTTCCTGAGCCTGGAGTCGCTGGACGATCCCAGGGTTCAGGGCCGGTTTCGCGATGAGGCCATCGAAAATCTGCGCGACCGCATACAGGTGTTGTGGAAAACCGACGAGGTCCGCGCGTATAAGCCCGACGTGCGGGATGAAGTCCGCGCCGGCCTGTTTTATTTCCCGATCTCGCTGTTCCGTGCGACGACTACGGTGTACCGCAACTTCGCGCGGTCGCTGCGCGACGTCTACGGCGAGGAGGTCGCAGAACGGTTGAAGGTACCGACCTTCCTGCGCTTCGGCTCCTGGATCGGCGGCGATCGCGACGGCAACCCCTTCGTGACGCCGGAAACCACGGCGATGGCATGGCGGCTGCAGGCGCGCACGGTGCTCGAGGAGTATCTGCGCCGGATGGACCAGCTCGCCAACCAGCTCTGCTATTCGTCCTCGCTCTGCACCCCCTCGCCAGCCTTCCAGGAAAGTCTCGACGCCGACGAGCAGCGCTACTCAAAGACCGTATTCGGGGAGCGCGCGGACCGGTTCCGCCAGGAACCCTACCGCAGCAAGATCGAATTCATCCGACATCGGCTGCGGCGCAACCTGTTGCTGGTCGATCGCGCCATCGAGGGCATCGACATCGGCCACGAGGAGCCGGGCTATGCCAGCGCCCAGGCTTTCCTGGCGGACCTGCAGTTGATGCGGGATTCGCTGATCCATCACGGCGACGCCGAAATCGCGCGCGGCGAGATCCTGGACCTGATCTGGCTCGTCGAGACCTTCGGCTTTCACCTGCTGGAACTTGACGTGCGGCAGGAATCGACCCGCCATACCGAGGCCGTTGCGGATATCCTGAAGTCCGCCCTCGGCGCCGACTACGAGGCGCTGGACGAGCAGGAACGCCTGGCCATGCTGAGCGACGCGATCAGCAATCCGGTCGCCTTGCTCTACGACGTGGCCCGGCTTTCCGAGCGCACCCAGGAGACCCTGCGCTCGTTCCAGGTCATCGCTTACATGCGCCGCACCCTGGGTGCCGCGTGCTTCGGCAAGTACGTGATCTCGATGACGCACTCCGCCAGCAACGTCATGGAGGTCATGTTCCTGGCTGCGCAGACCGGTCTCGCCGGACGCCTGGCAGGCAACTGGTTCTGCCACATCGGCATCAGTCCCCTGTTCGAGACCATCCCTGACCTGGAACGGGTCGAGGGCGTGCTGTCGACGCTGTATCAGTTGCCCGTCTATCGCATGCTGTTGCAGGCCTCGAACGAGGAGCAGGAGATCATGCTGGGCTACTCGGATTCCTGCAAGGACGGCGGCATCCTGGCTGCCGCCTGGAATCTGTATGACGCGCAGAAGAAGATCGTTGCATTGTCGGAAGCGCATGGCATCCCGTGCCGGCTGTTCCACGGTCGGGGCGGCACCGTTGGCCGTGGCGGCGGCCCGACCCACGAGGCCATCCTGGCCCAGCCGCCGGGCACCGTACACGGTCAGATAAAGTTCACCGAGCAGGGGGAGGTGCTGTTCTACAAGTACAACAACCTCGAGACCGCCACCTATGAGATGACCCTCGGCGTCACCGGGCTCCTGAAGGCGAGCATGAGCCTGATTCGTCCGGCGGAGCAGGATCGCAACGATTATCTCGGGATCATGGACGAGATTGCCGAGATCGGCGAGAAGGCCTACCGCGACCTGACGGAAAGGACGGAGGCGTTCCTCGACTATTTCTACGAGGGCACACCGGTCCGCGAGATCTCGCTGCTGAACATCGGCTCAAGGCCCTCGCACCGGAACAAAAAGGACCGTTCCAAAGCATCGGTAAGGGCCATCGGGTGGGTCTTTGCCTGGGCGCAATCGCGCCAGACCCTGCCGGCCTGGTACGGGATCGGCACCGCCATCGAAGCGTGGCGCCAGAACGATCCCGCACGTCTGGCGAAACTGCAGCGCATGTATCGCGAGTGGCCGTTCTTCCGCACACTGCTGAGCAACGCACAGATGGCGCTGTCGAAGTCCGACATGGCGATTGCCGCGGACTACGCCGCCCTCTGCGAGCGACCGGAGGTCGGCAGTCAGGTCTACGCCATGATCGCCGAAGAGTACCGACGTGCCACGTTCCAGATCCTGAACGTGAGTCACATCAATGTGCTGCTGGAGGACTCACCCGCACTGGCCGTGTCCCTATATCGCCGCAACCCCTACCTCGATCCGCTCAACTATATCCAGGTATCGCTACTGCGGCGGCTGCGCGCCGCGCCCGATGACGCATACGGGGAAAGCCCCTGGCTCGGTCCGTTGTTGCGGTCCATCAACGCCATTGCCGCGGGGATGCGAAACACCGGTTGAGCCGATCGCCGTGATGAGCAGCGGGGCCTGCCCCGCTGCCGCATCAGAACGCGAGCCTGAAACCCGCCTGCGGATCAGTATCGCCGTACAGCCATTCGAGTCGGCGGGTGTCGGGCGGATCGCAAACTTCACCCGAGTAGGCCTTCAGCAAGGCCCGGGCGCAGCGCAGCGCCGGCGGCGTGAAGTACAGGCGGTAGGTCGCGCGGTCGTCACCCCAGCCCCCGTAGAGAACTGCCCCGCGAGGTCCGTTGCAGGCGATGTAGGCACCGCGAAAGGCCGCGCGAACGATCTCGGTTTCGCCCGAATCAAACTGCTCGCGAGACAGGTTGATGCGATACCACGCTATCGGCAGGGATGACATGCGAACAACTCCCGGTCTTGTACTTATGCCCGCCGCCAGCGGGCCTCTATGTCATTGAGCGGTCGCATGGGTAAGACTACAATCAGCCTCCCAACGCACCTGACGCACTCACTGTGACCGACTCCCACCTCCAACAGGCCGCGCACGAACTCGCCGACGCCGGCCGTCAGCTGCATGCCCGTGGCTGGGTTCCTGCAACCAGCGGGAATTTCTCGATCCGGCTACCCGATGACCGCATCGCCATCACGGTTTCCGGCAAGCACAAGGGGCGCCTGACACCAGAGGATATCATGCTGGTCGACGCCGACGGCCGGGCGCTGGACCATCGCAAACCCTCGGCGGAAACGCTGCTACATACGTCGATCTACCGCGCTTTTCCGAATGTCGCCGCGATCCTGCACCCCCATTCGCTGAATGCGTCCCTTGCCTCCCGCTTGTTCGGCGACGCGATCGTGATCGAAAACTGCGAGTTGCTGAAGGCGCTGGAGGGCATCACGACGCATGCATCGAGGGTCACGATCCCGATCTTTGCGAACGACCAGAATATCCCGCTGCTGGCGGCGCGCGTCGATGCCTATGTCGACCAGCATCCCGACATCAAGGCCTACATCATCGCCGACCACGGGTTTTACACCTGGGGCACCACGATGCAGGACGCGCTGCGCCATGTCGAGGCGCTGGAGTTCCTGTTCGATCTCGAAATTCGCTGGCACGGAGTGAAACGCGCATGAGCCTGCTGACCATCCATCCCGAGGAGCGGCCGGAAGAGGCCGAGTGCATACGTGAACCGGACGCCATCGCAGAAACCCTGGCGGCGATCGGCGTCACCTTCGAACGCTGGACGGCTGACCGGGACCTGCCTGCCGATGCCGACCAAGCCACGATATTGGAAGCCTACCGCGGCCCCGTCGAGCGACTCAAGGCGGCACACGGCTTTCAGTCGGCGGACGTCATCAGCGTGGGCTCCGATCACCCGCAGAAATCGGAATTGCGAGCCAAATTCCTCAACGAACACACCCATAGCGATTTCGAGGTCCGCTTCTTCGTCGATGGGCAGGGACTGTTCTACCTGCATCCCGACGAGCGGGTATTTGTCGTGCGCTGCGAGCGCGGCGACCTGATCAGCGTGCCGGCCCAGGTCCGTCATTGGTTCGACATGGGCGAAAGCCCGCACCTCAAGTGCATACGACTGTTCACGAGCCCCGAGGGCTGGGTCGCGGAGTTCACGGGCGATCCGATTGCCAGCCGGTTCCCGACGCTGGACGACCACCGGACCCGTTACGCATGATCAAGGCAGTATTGACCGACATCGAGGGCACGACGTCGTCCATTTCATTCGTGAAGGACGTGTTGTTTCCGTATTCCCGTGAGCACCTCGCAGAGTTCGTCAAGCTCCGGCGCGACGACACCGATGTGAGGAAGATCCTCGATGAGGTACGCGCCCTGGAAGGCGCCGCCCTGTCGGAGCAGGAGGTGATAGGGCGACTGCGTGAGTGGATCGACGAAGACCGCAAGTCCACGCCGCTCAAGACGCTGCAAGGACTGATCTGGGAACACGGCTACCAGCACGGCGACTTCCACGGCCATGTTTATGAGGACGCAGTCCGGTGTCTGCGGGGCTTCAAGGCCAGAGGACTCCGCCTGTACGTCTACTCGTCCGGTTCGATCTACGCACAGAAGCTGCTGTTCGCGCATACGCAATTCGGGGATCTGACCCCCTTGTTTTCGGGCTACTTCGACACGCGGATCGGCGCCAAGCAGGACAGTGAGTCCTATCGCAAAATCGCTGCCTCGATCGGGCTCCCGGCCGGCGAGATCCTCTTTCTGTCAGATGTCGAGGGAGAACTCGACGCGGCCCGCGCCGCCGGTTTCGGCACGCTGAAACTGGTTCGCGATGGCGCTCTGCCGCCCAGTCGGCACCCGCAAGCGGCGGATTTCGACGCCGTCTGTTGCTGACCGCCGGCACAGCCCGCAGGGGAGCGCCGCGCTGGCGAATCGGTCGACCCGCAGCCTCTTCGGTTTCGAAATCCCTTGCGTCGGAGCATGTGTTTATGCTGGCAAATCCGTGGTTTGAAGCAGCACCGTCAAGATGGTGCCAGGCCTGTTTCCCGGCCATGAGCTTGATTTAACCGACTTCTTTCAGCAGAATAAGTCTTGGCCAGACATTGAGACGTAGTATGCGTCCCTGCCTGGCCAGTACGACAGGACGCCGAAAAAGACCCCGGCTTGAAGGCCCGGCTGAACCCATGGCGGTCAGCCTCGGGGGATTTTTTTCAGCACCCTGCCCTAAATCGCAGACGACCATATGGGAGGGTTCATGACCAATGGCCGCATTTTGCCCGCCGTTTATCAAACCAAACAGGCTGGCGTTTCCCGACGATCATTTCTGATGCGAGCGGGCGCTGCAGCCGCCGCAACGCTGCTCGTACCTTCCGCGGAGGCCTTCACCCGCAGCCTGAGCCGCGAACGAATCCTGAACTTCTACAATCCCAACACCGAAGAAGACCTCACGATCGCGTGCTGCATCGATGCGGAATATGACGCTCGCATCATCCGCCGCTTCAGCTATTTCATGCGGGACCATCACTCGAACAAGGTCCACTACATCGACCCGGCGCTAATCGATTTGCTGTATGCGGTTTCCGTGCTGACCCGCAGCCACGGCACCTTCCAGGTCATTTCCGGCTACCGTGCGCCCGAGACGAACCGGATGCTCCGCCGCACGAGTCGTCGCGTCGCGGAACACAGCCTGCACATGGAGGGCAAGGCCATCGACATCCGGATGTCCGATACCGACACCCGGAGCCTGAGGAAGGTCGGCCTGGCACTGCAGCGCGGCGGCGTCGGGTATTATCCGTCGGCGAATTTCGTCCACCTCGACACCGGCGACGTGCGCTCCTGGTAAACATCAGCCCGGACTGCTGCGACGGCGCGTCGCGTCGCAGGAAGGGTACCGGCCGCGCGGCTTCATGGGGCGTGTGTGCTTCGCCCCCGGACGGCGGAACGCGACAGGCCGGCGTCGATTCAACCGGACCGACCCCAGGGCAAACTCGGGTTCAGCGCCACACGTCGCGCTGACCATGCTGCTGCCTCTGGTCGGCGTGGCGCGCTCGCCATAATCGACCGGACGGCTTCTGCGAAGCGCTAGAGCGCCGCGGTTATCAGCGGCACATACATCTCATCGGCGCTCAGACCGCCATGGAATCCGATATGAGAATACCGGGCCTCGCCCGGAAGCCAGTCCTTGATGACGTAGTTGTCCTTCATCAACAGCGTGTAGTCGCCGACCCGATCTCGCAGCTGGGCATGCTCCGGCCCCCTGCCAAAATACCCCTCGCTCAGCAACTGTGTCCGTGACACCACTGCCGCATGATCCCGAAGTTGCTCCTTCACATAGGCCTCGAACTGCGAGGCCCGTTCCGGTTTAACGTAGCAATACGCCACCCGTCGCTCACCGCATAACGGCAAGATCAAGGTTTCCGCGAGCGCCGGATGATCCGACAACTCGATGCTGCGGCTTTCGTTGCAGTCGAGCATCCCGTGGTCAGCCGTTAGAGCGACCCAGGTGTCACTGCCCGCCAAGCGGCGACAAAAACAAGCGAAACGCTCATCCAACTGCGCCAGGTGAGCGGCGCTCTCCACACTGGCGGCGCCGGTTTCGTGGCCCAGCGAGTCGAGTTCGGGCCAATAGGCATAGATGAACTTCGGACGGTCATCCTGTTCCCGCACGGCCATGGCGACGGTCAGGAAAAACTCGTCCAGCGAATCATAGGTGCGCAGATCGGCCGGCCCGAGATGCGACAGGTTGTAATCGGAATGGGCGATCCGTCGCGGCGTTACGACGATGCTTCGCCGACGTATCCCGGCAAAGAACGGACGGCTGTCGAAAATCATCTTCGGCTCGATGCCGCTCCGGCTGAAGGTGGCTCCGCCACACCGTGGCCTCGCCGGAAGGATCGAATACACGCCGGCGAGCTCGCGGAGGTACATGAACCAGCCCGTCAGGCCATGCTGCTGTGGCGCCTCACCGGTCAGGAAGGTCGTGATCGCGGCCGCCGTGGTGGAGGGAAACACTGAGGTGAGCCGCCGCAGGCGACGGGAATGCATTTCGCCGCCCGGAGCGGCGCGCTGCAGGAACGCATCCCCCATGCCGTCGAAGACCATCAACAGGACAGTGCGGTGCCTTGCGATGTCGGCCGGGTCGAGTTCGGCCAAGCCTGGATAGAACACCGACGGATCCGCGCCCCCACAGGCGGCTCGCAGCGAACTCATCAGATTCACGATGCTGCCGCCGCCGTAGTCGGGCAAGACCCAGCCGCTCGGGCTAGCGGCCCTTTCCGATGCGCCGCAGGGGGTCGGGACGCGTTCAGTCGGGAAAGCAGCCATGGCGATCTATCCGGGAAACCCGAGCGGCGGGAGTGGAACGTCGCTCCAGGCGGCGGCACAGACGCACCGTATCCATACCTTTGAGAGCGTATCAAGGCTGCCGCTGAACGCGCGCAACGATGCACCGCACCCTTGCCTCAGGGCACTAACGAGTGCCGTGAAGGGCCCGCCCACGGCTGTCCCTGCAGCAGACCGTATCGACTGCAACGGAACCCGGGTCGCAGGCAGGCCAAAGGCTGCAAATATCAACGACCGGCACACAGCAGTTCCATCGGGACAGCGGCGATTGAAAAAGTGCGGGATGTCCAGGCACCCATGTCCAGCCACGTCGCAGTGGCATCGCGGAAACTGGCACGGGATTCCTGCGGTTCCAGCAACACGACGGCACCGACCGCATGCCGCTGTTCGGCTGTGAGACGGCCGAACGTCAGGCCCTGGAAATAGTGCCCTCCCAGCACGGCCGGTTCCAGAAACGCGCGCTTCCGTTCTTGTGCTGCGAAGGCAGTCGACGGAATGTCGGCATTATCGCCCCCGATCGACGCCAGATAGACCAAACCGGTCTCCGGGTCCCGTCTCAAATGGGTCCGGAGCGAGATGGCCTCTTCATAATGCGCACGGGGGTTGGCGACCAATATGACCGGACGTTGAATGCCGGCGCAGTGGCGGGCGGCAGCCAGCAACTCGCCCAGCGCCACTCCGTCTCTGCCGTACTCCGCGAGATGCTCGCGAGTCCAGCGCAACCGCCCGTTAAGCGGTTGGATCAGCAGAGCCATGCCGACCACGTAGAGCAGGACGTGAACTGGTCGGAGCGACTCGACCGCCAGAACAGCGATAAACGCGGCCAGCATCACGACCGGGTTCCAGTAGTGATCGGCCCATCCCGACTTCGCATACAGCAACACCTGGGGAATGGCTCCGATCAGAAACACGGCCCAGCCGAGCCAGAGGCCATTCACTGGCACGGGAACCCGATGACGGCGAGGCCAGAATCCGACACCGAACGCGAAGACACTCGCAGCGGCCGGGACCCAGAGCTGGCCGATCCGGGCGAGCGCGAGGGCGGCCGGCAGTATGCTGGCCAGGCGGAATGTCTCAGCGTCGACGCCCGCGTACCCCGTCCCACGGCTCCCCACGAGCCATAGCAACCCGGTCAATTCGGCGCTCGCTACGATGCCAAGTACCGCGAAAACCGGCAAGGAGTCGCGCAGCGCCGCCGGCACCGAGCGCCCGAGGAGCCGGCACGAAAGCCAGACGCGCATCGCTGCGAGCGCGGGAAGGAACAGGATCATGCCTTCCTTGGTGAGGGAAGCCAGCACGGCGGCGACGATGCCGAACACATCGGGCCAACGGCCCGGCCCGGGCTTCCGGGCTGCCCACGCAAACAGGCACAGAGCCAGGGCGGCCAGGGCTGTGGCCTCGGTCTCGGGTGTCCCGAGCCGCCACCAGACCGTCGACGGCGGGCCGAACACGGTGAGCGCCGCGAAGGTCAGCGAGGAAATCGACGAAAAACCCAGGAGCAGCCCGAAAACCGTCAGCAGGCCGCTGGTCATCGTCGCCAGGCCGAGGTTGTAGGCGACCCAGGCCGGCCAGTACAACCCCAGCCATTCCACCCGCACGACCCTGCTCGCATAATACAGCGGCCGGAAGCGTCGTTCGGCGAGATCCGTACGAAACCACTCGCCCAACACCTGGCCCACATTGCCGTCGCGTGCGGACAATTGACCATGGATGTCGATCAGGCGGTGATCGTCGATCAAGTGGAAACCGGAACGGAACACGTCGAGTTTCCAAAACAGCGCGCCCCAGATTAGGGCCCACAGCACGAACGGCCATGCCAAACCGCCGAGTGTGACTCCTGCGCCCGCCATCGGCGAAGACCCGCGCCCATCATCCGGGAGAACCCGCTCTTCCGCACGGTGTTGGGAATCGACGGGTGCGACCTGATCGCATTGCTTCATGCGACGCCCGTGCCGGTCCAGAGCAGAGACCCGACGAAACTCGCGTGCAGCAGGCGCATCACGGCTGGCCACCCCAGACCCGGCCTGGTCGCACTGCATGGCGCTCTGTGGAGTCATGGCGTCGATCGGGGGTTTGCATCACACCGCCGGGGGCCTCGAAGTTGCGATGCGGCACGGGACGCGCCACGGGTCGGACGAAAAGGTGCGCGCAGTGTATGCTCAATGGGGGATGGTCTCAATCCTTGGGCTCCAGCCCGCGCCGGCCGAGGGGATCCGGCGAACGGCCGCAAGGCACCTCGGATCGGGCCCGCTGCCGCGCCATATCGCCGACACCACCGACGTACCGTTTTCCTGACCTAGCCATGATCCAGCGACGCCCCCTGCGCCCCCTGCCCTACTTCGCGGAACTCGAGCGTCTGCTGGAGGCGGAAGAGCCCGCCGTCAGATCAGCCTTCGGACGCCATGTCCATTGGGGGTATTGGCCCGATCCGGCACGTGCGGGTACCGGCGCCGGCGAATTCGAGCGCGCGGCCGATGCGCTGAGCCTCGAATTGTGCCGGCTGGCGGAACTCGACGATGGCCAGCGCATTCTGGATGCGGGCTGTGGTTTTGGCGGCACCCTGCGGCTGATCGGCGAGCGTCACCGCGACATGCGACTCACCGGGCTCAACATCGACCGGCAGCAACTGCGGCGCGCCAGCGACAACCAAACGGATGCCGCAGCGCGCATTCCTTTCGTCCAGGGCGACGCGTGTCGGCTGCCCTACTCGGACGCATGCTTCGACCGGATTCTGGCAGTCGAATGCATCTTTCATTTCCCTGACCGTCGTGCCTTCTTCCGGGAAGCTTTTCGCACCCTCGCTTCCGGCGGCCGCCTGGCCTTGTCCGACTTCGTCCCAACCGCCCTGCTGCGTCCGGCAACCGCGCTGATCGCGCTCCGCCCGGCTTCGACGGGATTCTACGGCGATTGTGACTTCACCTACACGCTGGAGGATTATCGACGCCTGGCCGACGAATTCGGTTTCCGCGTCAGAGCCGAAAAGGACATCACGGTCAACACGCTGCCCACCTATCGCTTCCTGCGTACGTTAGCTGGAGTGATCCGCGCGCGCCGGCTCTCGGCGGTGGCGGAAACGCTGTTCGCCGAGGCAGCCAGCCGGACCGGGCTACTGCGCTATCAGCTGTTGGTCTTCGAGAAGGCGGGCTGACCGACGCTATGCGCAGGGCCGGTGGGCACCGGGGAAAAACCTTCCTCCAGTCGCGCCCGCAAGGTGGCATCGTGTCCGTACAGGTCCGGATAGAATATCAGCGCACCGCTCTCGTCGGCCCATACCGTGGAATAGAAAATGGTCACCGGCAGCGTCGGCGACAACGTCACCGTCCGGGGTTTGTCGCCGTGCATCGCCTGCACGATCCGCTCCCGGTTCCAGGCGGCGTCATTCCGCAGCACCCATTCCGCGAGCGCGACCGGGTCTGCCACCCTTATGCAGCCGTGGCTGAAGTCGCGGCGGGCTCGTGTGAACAGGCCTGGGTTCGGCGTGCTGTGCAAATACACCGAATCGTCGTTTGGAAACGCAAACTTGACCAAGCCGAGCGCGTTTCTGGGTCCCGGCTTCTGGCGCAACTTCAGCGCCCCGCTGGACACCCGCTGGAGATTCTGGCGCGTCGGCGCGTACACGGCTGCATTGCCGCCATACCCCGACACGATTTCGATGTTGTGACGGCTCAGATAACCCGGGTTGCGCATCGCCCCCGGCAACATCTCCTTGGTCGCGATCTTGTAGGGGAGATTCCAGTGGGGACGGAACACGAGGTAGGTCATCTCCGCCGCGAACAGCGGGGTCTGCCGACCATCGATCGCCTGCCCGACAATGACCTTCATTGCGAAATCGGGCGACCGGCTGCCAGAACCGTCCGCGAATCCGAACAACTGGAAGGCCGGAACATTGACGAGCAGATGGCGCCCCGCCGGCTGCACCGGCAGCCAGCGCTGGCGCTCCATGGCCAGCCGGATCTGCATGATCCGGTCATCGTCGGTCACGTGCAGCCGCTCGACAGTCCCTCGGCCGACAACACCGTCGGGTTCGAGGCCATGGCGCGCCTGGAAACGCTTGACGGCCTCGACCAGCACCGGGTCGTAGAGATCGCGGTTCTCAGGTGCCGTCGGTTCAGCGAGAGCCTCCCCGGATGCCGTCAGGACAGCCCGCAGCTTGGGCACCTCGGTGTTGCGATCACCCGGGGTCAGCTTGGAAGGCAAGGTCAGCCGCCGATCGACGGTGCTCTGGGGCGCCGTCCGCAACGCCCGCAAACCGGCCTTGAGCTGGCCATACAGGACGGATCGGGGCTCCAGCGACTGGAACACGACGGCGGGCTCGGCCCCAGCGGCAAGTTGCTGGAGCGCCGCGAGGACCTCAACCGAGGTGTCAGGACCGGGGTCCAGCCTGAAGCCGACCGCCCCGGGCGACACGCGACCGCGATGCAGGCTGTTCGCATAGCGCATCACCGAGACCGTCAGCGCGGTGTCGAATAGCGCCCGCTCCGCGGGATCGGCCGTCTCGGCGACTCTAGGCAACCATTGCGCCAGTGGGCCGGCATCGTAGTCCGCAGGATTCAGACCCTGCGCCTCGGCGTCGGCAAGGCTGGCCAGAATGGCCGGCACCTGCGGCAGCGGAGCCTGCGCCCCTATCCACACCGGCTGGTCGCCGCGAGACCGGTAAAAAGCATCCAGGGCTTCACGGACATCTGCGATGGCCGGCCACTTGAGTCGCGGATGCTCGCGTGAGTCGAGCACATTACGTATCGCCACTGCCTCGGGATGAATCAGCGGGGCTTCCATCGGCGCTGTGTCCGGGGGCGCTGCTGCCGGTGACCCCACCCGCCCGTGGACATAGGCCGATGACAGGGTCAGCAGCAGGAGCAAGCTGCGGCCCGGGCCGATGGAGGGATGTCTGATCGTCGGCGCGGGATCCGGGGTCATAGCACTAAATGAGGAGGTCTATTTCCGCCAATTATACCGGGTCCGCAAATCGCCGATCGGGACGGCGGGCATGCACCCAAAAAGGGCGGTTTCAGAGCGCTTTACTTGGAAATCTATCTAGGACTAAAATAGTCCTAAATTCGCAGCGAGCCAGCGCAATGCTAAGAATCAGCAAGATGACCGACTATGCCATTGTCGTCCTGAGCCTGATGGCCCGGGAGAGCAACCGCACCTTTGCCGCTGCCGAAGTCGCCGAGCGGACCGGGATCACCGCGCCGACCGTGTCCAAATTGCTGAAAAGCCTGACCCGGGCCCAAATCGTCTCGTCCATACGCGGCGTCAAGGGAGGTTACCGGCTGTCGCGTCCGCCTGAAGAAACCTCGGTCGCCAGTATCGTCGATGCCCTCGAAGGACCGATCGCGATCACGGAGTGCGGCGTCGCACAGGACTCCTGCCAGCAGTCACATTCCTGCCATATCCGCGGCAACTGGAACGTGATCAATCGTGCTGTGCGAACAGCGCTGGAGTCCGTCACGCTGACCGATATGGTCAAGCCGCAGCACCCGGTGGTCGAAGAATCCGTGATTCATCTGACTTCCCTACAGCACACCCCCCGTTAACCTGCGGAGCGCCGCCATGTCCGTCACCGCTGAAAAACTCGATCACCTGATTCGACAAGAATACAAGCCGGGCTTCGTCACCGATCTTGAATCCGACACGCTGCCCCCGGGTCTCAACGAAGACGTGATTCGCGTCATCTCGGCCAAGAAGAACGAGCCGAGTTTCATGCTCGAATGGCGGCTGGAGGCTTATCGCCACTGGTTGACGATGACGGAACCGAAATGGGCCTACGTCGACTACGAACCGGTCGATTACCAGGGCATCAGCTATTACTCGGCTCCCAAGAGCGGCGACCGCCCCAAGAGTCTCGACGAAGTCGATCCGAAGCTGCTGGAAACCTACAAGAAGCTCGGCATTCCGCTGTACGAGCAGGAACGGCTGGCCGGCGTTGCAGTCGACGCGGTGTTCGACAGCGTCTCGGTGGCGACGACTTTCAAGGACAAGCTGGCCGACGCCGGCGTGATTTTCTGCTCGATGTCGGAAGCCCTGGAAAAACATCCCGAACTGGTTCAGCAATATCTGGGCACTGTGGTGCCGGCCGGAGACAACTTCTTCGCGGCGCTGAACTCGGCCGTGTTTTCGGACGGCTCCTTCGTCTACGTGCCCAAGGGGGTCCGCTGCCCGATGGAATTATCGACCTACTTCCGGATCAATGCGGCGAAGACGGGCCAGTTCGAGCGCACGCTGATCATTGCCGACGAGGGCAGCCATGTCAGCTATCTGGAGGGCTGCACCGCACCGATGCGCGACGAGAATCAGCTGCACGCCGCCGTCGTCGAACTGATCGCGATGGAGGGCGCCGAAATCAAATACTCGACGGTCCAGAACTGGTATCCCGGCGACGAAGAAGGCCGCGGCGGCATCTACAACTTCGTGACCAAGCGCGGCGAGTGCCGCGGAGCGCGGTCGAAGATCTCGTGGACCCAGGTCGAGACCGGCTCGGCGATTACGTGGAAGTACCCGAGTTGCGTGTTACGCGGAGACGATTCGGTTGGCGAGTTCTATTCGGTCGCGGTAACCAATCACCGCCAACAGGCCGACACCGGCACGAAGATGATCCACATCGGGAAGAATACGCGCAGCACAATCGTTTCTAAGGGCATTTCGGCCGGACGCGCCCAGAACAGTTACCGAGGGCTGGTCAAGGTGCTGAAGAGCGCCGAGGGCGCGCGCAACTACACGCAGTGCGACTCGCTGCTCATCGGTGACCGGTGCGGTGCGCACACGTTTCCCTATATCGAGGTCAAGCAGCCGTCCGCCACGCTCGAGCACGAGGCCACGACCTCGAAAATCAGCGATGACCAGCTCTTTTTCTGCCAGCAGCGCGGGCTCTCCGCGGAAGATGCCGTGTCGATGATCGTCAACGGCTTCTGCAAGGAGGTCTTTCGTGAACTCCCGATGGAGTTCGCCGTCGAGGCCCAGGCGTTGCTGGGCATCAGCCTCGAAGGCAGCGTTGGCTGACGGCACGGCCCGGTTTCATCAAGGATTTTTCATTCAGGTCATAGTCATGATGCTCGACATCGAAAACTTACACGCCCGCGTCGAAGACAAGCCGATCCTGCAAGGGATCGATCTGCAGGTCAGTCCGGGTGAGGTCCACGCCATCATGGGTCCGAACGGCTCGGGCAAGAGTACGCTGTCCCATGTGCTGGCCGGCCGCAGCGGGTACGAAGTAACCAGCGGCACGGTGACCTATCGCGGACAAAACCTGCTCGACATGGCACCCGAGGAGCGCGCCCGTGAAGGCGTGTTCCTGGCCTTCCAGTATCCGGTCGAGATTCCCGGAGTCAGCAACATCTATCTGCTGAAAGCGGCGTTGAACGCGCAGCGCAAACATCGCGGCGAGAGTGAAGTCGACGCAATGGACTTCCTGCGTCTGGTCAAGGAGAAGATCCGCAGCCTCGACCTCGACGAGCAGTTTCTGTACCGAGGCGTCAACGAGGGCTTCTCGGGCGGCGAAAAGAAGCGCAACGAAATACTGCAGATGGCGATCCTGGAACCCAGGCTGTGCATCCTCGACGAAACCGATTCCGGACTCGATATCGATGCGCTTAAGGTCGTAGCGGATGGCGTCAATGCGCTGCGCACCGCAGAACGCTCGTTCATCCTGGTGACACACTACCAGCGTCTGCTCGACTACATCAAGCCCGACTTTGTCCATGTGCTGGCCCAGGGCCGGATCGTCAAATCCGGGGACGCCAGCCTCGCGCTCGAACTCGAGAAGAAAGGTTATGGGTGGATCGAACAAGAAATGGCAGCGGTGGCCTGAGATGAGTCCCGGCCCGAACCCCGATTACTGCGAGCATTTCAACGCCCTGGGCGAACAGCTGCCGGGCGCCGGCAGCACTTGGGTCAACAACGCACGCCGGATGGCACTGGCCCAGTTCGACCAGCAGGGATTTCCGTCGCCCCGCGACGAGGATTGGCGATATACGAACGTATCGGCCATCGAGAAGAAGCGGTTCAAGCCGCTGATCCCCCCCGGGGACGCTGCTGCCGATGCGGGCTGGTTGAAGCGCTACCGCCTGAACGACGCGTGGTCGCTGGTCTTCGTCGATGGCCATTTCTCGGCACGCTTGTCCGACGTAGATGACGTGCCGGAAGGGGTCACCGTGCAGGCGATGTCGGCGGCACTCGCTAATCCGCCGGCCGCGGTCGAGGCGGAATTCGGACGCGTCGTGGGTCAGACGTCGCACCACGGCTTCGTCTCGTTCAATACCGCGTTCTTCACGGACGGCGTACTGCTGCACGTGCCGGCGGACACGGTACTGTCCCGGCCGGTACAGATCATCCATATTGCGTCCGAGCCCGAAGCTGCAACCAATCTTCGCAACTTGGTCATACTGGAGTCCGGAGCACAGGCGGCGCTCGTCGAAACCCATCTCTCGATGGAGTCCGCGGGCTCGTTGGCGGTATCGATCACCGAGGCGGTCATCCGCGAAAGGGCGCAGCTCGACGGCTACCTGCTGCACGGCGCCAGCGAACGTGCCTTCCGCTTCGGCGGGTTCTATGTCGATGTCGGCACTGCCGGCCACTTCAACCATACGAATCTGAGCCTGGGCGGCCTGCTCGTCCGCAACGAGATTCACGTCGACCTCGCGGAAAGCGGCCAATGCGCGCTCGATGGCCTGTTCGTCGGCCAGGGCCGCCGTCACGTCGACAGCCACACGCGGGTCCGCCATCGAGGCGCCCATGGCACCAGCCGCGAGAACTACCGCGGCGTGCTGTCCGACCGCTCGCGTGGCGTGTTCCAGGGTCGGATCGTCGTGGAACCGCAGGCACAGAAGACCGACGCGCAAATGAATAACCGCAACCTGCTGCTGTCGGACGAAGCCGAGATCGACACCAAGCCGCAGCTCGAAATCCATGCGGACGACGTCAAGTGCGCTCATGGCGTCGCGGTCGGGCAGCTCGACCCGGAGTCTATCTTCTATCTGGAGTCGCGCGGCGTCGACCCGGTATCGGCGCGCAACATGCTGACATTCGCGTTCGCCAACACCCTGGTTGACGGGATATCGTTGGCAGGTTTTCGCGATATCGCCCAGGATGCCCTGCTGGCGCTGTTCCCGGAGGCTGGAATCAGGAAGGATTGGCTATGAGCATTGCCCTCGCACAGCGTCCGCGCCCGGTCGCGGACCCGCACCACTTCGACGTCGCCCGCATTCGGGCGGATTTCCCGATCCTCGCGGAAACCATACACGGCAAGCCGCTGGTCTATCTCGACAATGCCGCGACGACGCACAAGCCACGGGCCGTGATCGATGCGATCAGCGAAGTCTATCAGCGGCACTACTCCAACGTGCATCGCGGCGTGCACACCCTGAGCCAGCGCTCGACGGATTTGTTCGAGGGTGCGCGGGAAAAGGTGCGGGGCTTCATCAACGCCGCCAAGGCGCGCGAGATCGTGTTCGTCCGCGGCACGACCGAGGCGATCAACCTCGTCGCCCAGACCTACGGTCGCGCGAACATCGGCGCCGGCGACGAGATCCTGATCACCGCCATGGAGCACCACTCCAACATCGTGCCTTGGCAGATGCTGTGCGCGCAGACCGGCGCCACGCTGCAGGTCGTGCCGATCGACCGACGCGGTGAACTGGACATGGAGGCTTTCGAGCGCTTGCTGAACGACCGGACACGTCTGGTGTCGGTGGTCCATATGTCAAACGCCCTGGGCACGGTGAATCCGATCGAGACGATCATCGACAGAGCCCATCGCCGCGGCATCCCGGTTATGGTTGACGGCGCGCAATCCGCTCCGCATATGCCCATCGACGTCCATGCGCTCGATTGCGATTTCTTTGCGTTCTCCGGCCACAAGCTCTACGGTCCGTCCGGCATCGGCGTCCTGTACGGCAAGGAGGCCCTGCTGAAGGCGATGCCGCCTTATCAGGGCGGCGGCGACATGATCCGGCAGGTCACGTTCGACAAGACCGAGTACAACGAACTGCCCTATAAGTTCGAGGCCGGCACGCCAGCCATTGCCGACGCCATCGCGCTAGGCACGGCGATCGACTATCTGCAGGAAATCGGCATGACAGCCGTCGCCGAGCACGAGCATCGGTTGCTGAGCTATGCGACGGAACGGGCGATGCATATTCCGGGGCTGACGGTGATCGGTACCGCACACGACAAGGGCGCGATTCTGTCGTTTACGCTGGAGAGGGTGCATCCGCATGACGTCGGGACCCTGCTCGACCAGCTCGGAATCGCCATTCGTGCCGGCCACCATTGCGCGATGCCCGTCATGGATTTCTTCGGCGTGCCGGCCACGGTGAGGGCTTCGTTCGCGCTTTACAACACCGCGCAGGAAGTCGACGCGCTGATGGACGGTATCCAACAAGTTATCGAGGTTTTCGCTTAATGCTCGATCAGATCCGTGATCTCTACCAGGAAGTGGTGTTCGATCACAATCGCAACCCGCGCAACTTCCGGGTCATCGACGATGCCACCCGGAAGATCGACGGATTCAACCCCTTGTGCGGCGATCGCATCACGCTCTACCTGAAGCTCCGTGACGGGGTCATTGAAGATGTCAGCTTCCAGGGACAGGGCTGTGCCATATCGACGGCCTCCGCCTCCATCATGACGGAGGTCGTGCGCGGGCTGACCGAACAGCAGGCACATGAGTTGTTCGCAACCTTCCATCGCATAACGACGGGCCAGGATGACGACGTAAAGCTGGAAGATCTTGGCAAGCTCGCCGTGTTGGCCGGGGTGCGCGCCTACCCGGCGCGAGTCAAATGCGCGACCCTGGCCTGGCATTCGCTGGAGGCTGCGCTGGCCGACGAGGCAACAACCGTCAGCACCGAATAAGGACTGCCGAGATGGAGGATTGGATCGATGTCGCCAGCGTTGGCGACGTGGAACCGGGGTTACCCTGCGTGGTCGATTTCGACGGCATTGCCGTCGCGATTTTCCAGATCGACGGCGACTACTACGCGATCGAGGACCGGTGCACGCACGACGATGCCGAAATCGCCAGCGGCCGGATCGAGGGGCACCAGATCATCTGCCCCCGGCATGGCGCCCGCTTCTGCCTCAAGACCGGAAAGGTCATGAAACCGCCGGCCTATGAGGATCTGGATTGCTTCAGCGTGCGGGTGCGCGATGGCCGTATCCAGTTGCGCGAGGCGCCCTGACGCGTGATCGACGCTTCCCCGGGAGACTGGCCGAAGCTCCCGGATTGCAACCCATCTCAACGGTTCGACCGGCGCCCTGAAAAGTTTGGCCACTCGCCTACTGTGAGCCCCACAACATGTCCTTGCGGACCCACCCGATTTCTTCGCCTTCAATGTAATACGCTATCTTGACCCATTCGCCCTTGTGCCCGGTGACCTTGTAGACCTCGCCCTTGGCCACTTTTTTCACGACCGCGTGTTCGGAACCCGGCCCTTTGCGGACGTTTACGTCATCGCCCACGACCACGGCTGTCCTGACGTCACTGACGAGCGGCTTGTGGACCCAGCCCACCGTCCCCTGCCAATCCTTGAAACGCACCCAGTCTCCTTGAGTCTTGTCGATCTCAATCGGGTAACCAATGTGGGTTTCGTACAAAACCTCGCTGTCGAGCTTCGGCGCCTTTCGGACGTTAACCGCATCCTTCCCGATGCTCTTCATGGATGCTCCCCACCCGGAAAGCGAAACGACCATCAAGGCCGCGAATAGTGCTGCAGCTCTTCGCATCGGAATACTCCTCTTTTTTCGGAAGCACCTCGCCCGGCATCCGGGAGGCGCTGACGGCGCATGTTGGCTCGCTGACCGGTGCCGACCACGGTGCGAGCATGACGGGTCGACACTGACGGGCGCCGGACGGAATCTGACTCACGCAGAATGGAGCTCGCAGCCGGCTCGATCGGCGTAGTGGGCATCTGAGCTATCCTAGACAGCGCTGATTCAGACTGTCAACCCGGCGAACGCCGCGGTGCTTATCCCTCAGCCTAACCACGCGCGGCGGGTGAAGAGCGTGCGCAAGGCCAGAGCCAGATAGGACAAATTCTGTCTAAAGCTGCGGCGTCCGGTGTAGACGGCATCGCTCAGCACGATCTCCTCTTCCAAGGCATCACCCGGTAGTAGCAATTGGCTGGGACCGATCAGTCCGGCCGGCGCCCGATCCGCTTCCCGTTGCCAGGGTTCGATCCGCTCAACAGCCTGCGCCTCGGTGATTGGCAAGGTTCCAACCAGACGCAAATCGCCGCTCACGACCGCGAACAGGCGCGGCAGGTAACGCAAGACCGGAGGGCGACAATTCCACTCCACGGCCCTGAAGGCTCGGCGTTGACGAATCCCGAATTCGTTCAGTTCGATGCGATTACCGCGCAGGCACAACCATTTCATTGGCTGGGTCGGATTCCGAAGCAACACCAGAGCGGCAGCCACGGGCCACAGCGGCAACGACAACGCCAGCAGCACCAAGCCGGCCAGACGGTTCAACGGCCGCATCAGATAATCCAGATTCCCGTGGCGACCCAGATCAGCCACCAGAAAGGTGTCGTTCACATGCAGGTGCGCGCCCGTGTCGACCCGAAGAATCTCGGCACCGAACACGATTGCGTTACGGATGTCGACCAACTGACCGATGTAGGTGTTCGGCAAAATGACGCTGTCCTGGATATCCGCCTCCTGATCGACCAAGACATCGTCCGCGATGACCACTTCTCCGTGCAGCTTCGCGCGGCTATCGATGCGGACGTTCGATCCGATCAGTGCAACACCCTGCCGCAGCGAACGCGGCGACACCCGGCTGTGCCGTCCGACCGTCAAGCCCACCGCCACTTGCCGCCCGGGCAACAGCAGCCCGGGCACCCGACCGCAAGCGGCATCGAGATTCACCCGGTGATAGGCAGCAACGTCCTCGAGCGCGGAGTGGTACCCATCCGATGCGCACTGCCGACCCATGTCGTGGGCGGCGTCGGCGGCAATCTCATTCCAGGCCAGTGTCTGGACACCGGGCGTCCCGGCTACGCCCGCCGGCAAGTAGATCGCACCGACGCGGCGATCGGCGAATACCAGATGAGAGGGCTCGCTTGCGGCGGACGGGAGTGCTTCCAGGAAGTTGCGGAGGCAAGGCGCCCTCAGCACATCGCCCCGGAGCACCAGCCGAGGGCGGTCGGACGCCAGGGTCAGCCGACCCAGTAATTCATCGGGGCGCTCTTCCCCACGACTCGGCAGGTAGTCAATGCGCAAGCCCCAGCGGGCACCGGTGCCGATTTCGGCCCGGACGAGGTCGGCATGCTCGGAGACGACCAGCGTCAGGTCCCGCAGGCCGGCCATTCCGATATCTTCGATGCAATGCACCAGCAACGCCTTGGCCGCGACCGGAAGCAAGGCGACGGGACAGCGCTCTGTCAGTGGACGCAACTCCCGTCCGCAGCGATCGGCCAGTACGATTACATGGGTCATCAATAGGCTCCCTTCCCGAGCAGCACGGCCGGGATGGTCCAGAGTAGTATCCGCAGGTCGGCGAACAGCGACTGCGACTCGATATAGTGCACGTCGAGCTGCACCTGCTCCTCGAACGGAATGTCGGAACGGCCGGAGATCTGCCAGATGCAGGTGATGCCGGGGATGACTTCGAGGCGCCGGCGATCTGCCAACGAGTATTGATCCACTTCCGCCGGTACCGGGGGGCGCGGCCCGACCAGGGACATGTCGCCGATGAAAACATTCCACAGCTGCGGCAGTTCGTCCAGCGAGGCGCGCCGGATCAGGCGCCCGACGCGGGTAATCCGCGGATCTTCCTTCATCTTGAAGATCACGCCACCGCGCATTTCATTGGCCGCGAGCAGCGTCTGCTTGCGTGCCTCGGCATCGATGTACATCGACCGGAACTTGTACATCGAAAACAACTGTCCCCAACGTCCGACCCGCGTCTGTCGAAAGAGGACCGACCCGGGCGACTCCAGCCGGATCGCGGCGGCAACGCCGATGAAAACCGGCGTGAGCAATACCAAGCCCGCACCCGAGACGACGATGTCCAAGGCGCGCTTGAGGACGTAGGTTCCCCTTAGCACACCGAGCCACAGCATCCGCTTGAAGACCAGCCGCCCGTGCTGCAATGAGCTGCGCAGACGAGGATCGGCATAACGTTCGAGCACGCGTGCCCTCAAGCGGTCCTGTTCCGTCTCGGCAAACTCGATCATCGCGATTCCCTCGACTGCAGCCAGACCCGGTAGAGAAACAGGGGGTTACCTACCACGTAGCGACGCCACATCCGCCCCGGCTCCAGGTAGAGGCGATAGGCCCACTCGATACCCGCTTCGCGCATCCATTGCGGCGCGCGGCGGATCTGTCCGGAATAGAAGTCGAAGGCGGCCCCCACCCCAAGGCGGACGGATGGTGCCAGGGACGAGTGATGCCTGGCCAACCACAGTTCCTGGCGCGGTGCGCCGAACGCCACGAACACGATACGGGCACCGGAAGCGTTGATCCTGCGGATGACATCCGCTTCCTCATCGGGTGTGAAATACCCGTGGTGCGTGCCGACCACGCGCAGCGTCGGAAACCGCTCCTGCATCTTCTGTGCGGCCAGTTCGGCAATCCCGGGCTTGGCGCCCAGAAAGTAGATGGGCACGCCCGCCTCGGCTGCGTGGCCGCAGATACGCGGAAACAGGTCCGTCCCGTTGACATTGGCCTGCATTGCGACACCGAGCAGATTGCAGCCGATGCGCAGCCCGATACCATCCGGGAGCACCCGTTCCGCCTGCTGCAGGACCGCGCGATAGTCGTCATTGCGGTATGCGATGTTGAGGCAATCGGGGTTGACGAAGGCGGCGAGCGTGCGGGATGGCGTTGCAGCCCGGGCCAACAGCCAGTCGAGCGCTTCGTCCATCGTCGTGTTGACGACCGGCACCCCGAAAAAATCGATGGTGGGAGGGACAGGCAGCGCGCTGTCGCCGCCGAGCGCAGAGCTGACCGCAAACCGTGCCATGACACCCAGATTCCTGCGGATGCCATCTCCGAAAAACTGGTCGCGTTCCACCACCTCCTCCGGCTCGTAGGCGATGCCGACATTCTTCCTGAGATGGAACACCGAGATCAGGCCCGGACGCTGCAGAAACACGATGCCTTCCGCATCCGCGGCACGTTCGCCTTCGTCAACGGCCCGCGGTCTCGGTCCAACCCAGCTCATGTCGCCCCGGAATATATTCATCAGCACCGGGAGTTCGCGACCAAAGGCGGGGCCGGCGAAGCGCAGTCGATCAAACGACTCACGGTGACGTCCCAACATCGCTTCGCGCTCGAACAGGTACCCGCAACTGAGCTTGGCCTGCACAGCTCTTGCCGCAAAGACCGGGGACAGCAACAGGATGAGGGCCGCGCTCAGCGACACATCGATAAAGCGAGGAAGACCGGCGTAAATGACCCGAAGGACAGGCGCGACGTTGCGACGCCAGGCCGAGTGCCGCGCTTTTCCGAGCGGCCCGGGGATCTGATCGGCGTCAGACATCGGATCCCTCACCACGGCTCACCGAGCGACGCGGAATGATCCGGGCCGGCACGCCAACGGCCAGCGAGTTCGCAGGCACATCGACGATAACGACCGCATTTGCCCCGATTGCAACGTCGTCGCCGATGCGGATGGACCCCAGGATCTTGGCGCCGGCGCCGATGTCGACGCGATGGCCGATCACCGGCGCTCCGCGTTCGCCAGTCCGGCGCAGACCGATGGTGACCCCGTTCCGCACGATCACGTCATCGCCGATCACCGTGTCTCCGCTGATGATGATGTCGCCGAAATGCTCGATCAGGAAGCGCCGTCCCAAGGTCACCTCGCACGGGAGTTCGATACCGGTGAGGATCTGCGACCCGACCTTCAATAATTTGTAAACGAAGGAGAACGGAAGCCGGAGCCAACGCTGGCGGATGCCATAACGCCAGCGTCCGAAACGATAGACAACCATGACCCAGAAGCCTTGCCGGGTCCAGTCCCGCTGATACGTATCCCAGTCTTCACGCAAATTCTCGAACATGGCGTGCGCCCCAAAAACGATTACCAGGGCTGGGGAGGCGAGACAGCGCCTGCGGCCGTGTCCTCCCAGGCCTGCCGCCAGAGGCGCAGCGTGGTTTCGGACTCCTCGCACTTGGCGGCGTTGCGCGCTCGGTTGCGCCAGGCCCGCAACCCATGCCAGACCATTTCCTGTCGGCTGGCCCACCAGGCAACCCAGGCGCCGTGCCACCGACGATAGTAGAGCAACTGGCTGCGCATGCGCCAAAGCGTCAGTTGCGCCCCGCCGGACGCCATCGTCAGGTGAGTCACGGTCTTGGACGATTCGCCGCCGATGTGGGTGACGACGATGTCGGGCCAGTACCAGATCTCCCAGCCCGCTTGCCGGATGCGCCGACACAGGTCCACTTCTTCGTAATAGAGGAAAAATCGCGGATCGAACGGCCCGACCTGATCGAGCACCTCGCGCCGGATAATGGAAAACGCGCCGGGCACCCAGTCGACCTGACTCGCTTCCGCGGGATCCGCCCAGGTCCGGTCCAGGCGACCGAACACCCGGCTGTGCGGGTAGCGCGCCGCCAGACCGGTAAAGGACAGCAGTTCCAGCCACGGCGTCGGAAAGGAGCGAGCCGAGGGTTGATCACTGCCGTCCCGACTCTTCAGCAGCCCGCCTCCCAGGCCGGCCCGGGGTGTCTCGTGCATGTGAGTCAGAGCCTGCGCCAACGCCCCGGTAGCCAGAAACGCATCGGTGTTGAGCAGGACCACGAAGCGACCGGAACAGCTACCGAAACCGAGATTGTTGGCATTGCCGAAGCCAAGATTGACTTCGCTGCGCATCAGTCTGACCCGGGCGAATTCGCGTTCGATCATGTCGGCCGAGCCATCCCGGGATGCGTTGTCGACGACGATCACTTCGCCGGCAATGCTGCCCCGGTCCAACTCGGCGAACACGGCTGTCAGGCACTCGCGTGTCAGGTCGCGGGTGTTGAAGGAGACGATCACCAAAGACACATCGGGACACGTGTTCATGCTGTTGCCCTATGACGACCGCTCGGTACGAACCCACACGGCGTTCCTTCCCGCCTTTGCGATCACTTCCGGCAGCATCCGCAGCTTCCACAATAGATACACGGGGATCTGGGCGAGGAGTAGCAGGTCTCGCCACCGGCCGCCCAGCCCCACGGCCGTGACCGTATGCACCACGACGATCAGGAGCGCGATGAGGCCATAGAGCTGCGCCCAAGCGCTCGGAATCAACAGCAGCGGAACGAGCAGCATGACGTGATACGACAGCGGCAGCAACCACAGTTCGAGCAAAGGCTCCAGCGCCCAGGCGCGCCCCTGGCCGAGCGCCCGGATCAGGCACGGCGTCCACTCGCGAATCGCGGCGATCCTCCCGCCCTCCCAACGCGCACGCTGGGTGCCGGCGGCGGACTCCCCGGCCGGCAACGCAGAGTAGACCGAGGTGTCCGGGAGAAACTCGACCCGGCACCCTGCGCTCAGCAGTCGCAGGTGATAATCGAGATCCTCGGTGATCGAACTGACTTCGTAGGGCACCTGCATCAGCACGTCCCGCGTCACGCCGAAGCCATTACCGAGGATTCCGACGGAGAGCCCCCAGTGCTCCCGGCCTCTTGGCCTGACGACGTTGAAAGCGAACCAGAGCAGACCGCGAAGCCGAGTCCTGGCGTCCGCTTCGGTTTCCGGAGCCCGATAGACGCACTGCAAAGCCTCCGCTCCGGCGGCGAAGCGGGCCGCGAACGCTCTCAGGAAATTCGGCTCGACCAGACTGTCCGCGTCCACCACGATAAACGCGCCGAAACCCTCGGCGAGCAACTGTCGGAAAGCAAAGTCCAGCGCATGCCCCTTGCCGCGACGCTCGGGATCATGCCGCGTGATAACGCGCGCGCCCGCCCGGGCCGCCACCTCGGCCGTGTCGTCCGTGCAGTTGTCGGCGATCACGATCATGGCCCAGTCGGCACCTGGCTGCTCGCAGGCGCGAAGCGAGGCCAGGCAGGGAAGGATGGCCGTGCTCTCGTCATGGGCAGGAATCACAACGGCAATGCGTGGAAGCGACCGCGATGCCATCACGCCTTCCGGCGGGCGATAGAACCATGCGCTCGCGGTCAGAAACGCCAGTTCTACGGTGCCGGGCAGCGTGACGGCGAGCAGCAGCAGGGCGAGCGTTTCGAAAAACACCGGTAACCTCGGTCAAGCGCCAGGAGGGGTTAGCGACAACCGTAGCAGTCGGCGGAGGGTCTCGCCCAAGGTCCCGACGTTGCGCTCCAGGTCATACTCCCGCAGGATGCGTTGACGCCCGGCCCGCCCGAGCCGTTCGCGCAATGCCGGATCATCCATCAGCAGCCCGATCGCCGCAGCGAGTCCGACGTCATCGCCGGGAGCGACCAGCAACCCGTCCTGTTCATTCTGGATGAGTTCCGGGATCCCGGTGATATGCGTGGTGACGCAGGGAATCGCCATGGCCATCGCCTCCATCAGGACTACCGGGATACCCTCGGCAAAGCTGGCGAGCGCGAAACAATCGGCCGACGCGTAATGGTCACGAATGTGGTCCTGATCGACCGGCCCGGTCAGCCGCACCGTATCAGTCAGATGGTGGCGCGCCACCCAGTCCTTGAGCAGGTTCTCGAGCGGTCCCCCGCCGACCAAGATGAGCCGCAGCGACCGGCCATCCTGCTTCAACCGGTGAATGGCACGCAACAGGATCACCGGGCCTTTCGCTTCCGACAGTCGCCCAACGGAAACGATGGTGAAGGGCTGGTCCGGCTCATTTTTGGCAACCGGTCTGAACTCGGTCGGATCCACCCCCAGGCGACAGACATGCAGCTTGTCCCAGTCGGACGGCAATGAGAGCTTCATCAGTTGGCTGCGCGCAAAGTGACTGATGCAGAGTATGAAATCGGCACCCGCAACCTTTTCGCGCAGCGCGTATCCGGGCACATCGTAAAACTCGTCCGGCCCATGCACCGTCATCGAAAAGCGAATCGGAAAGGCCTTCCGCGCCAGGAGGCCAACCGTGGCCGCCGGAGTCGCGAAATGCACGTGGAGGTGCCGGCAGTCCTGCTCGTGCATCCAGTGGCCGACCAGCAAGGCTTCCAGCCAGTAGAAGTGATTGAAGACAAGTCGGTACCAATCCCACCGGGCCAGCTTCCAGGCAAACAGCAAGGACTGCAGCGTACCCGCCGGGTGCGTCCGGAAGGCCCAGATCAAGGCCGTTGCAATCGACTTTGCGCTCTGTTGCTTCAGATAGTGCGTGGCCTGTGCCTCGGCGCGCTCGATGTTCGTCAGCTTGTCGAGCGGACGGTCGGGTGGGTTCACCGAGGCAACGCGGATAATGAAGCCCTGCCGGCGCAGCATGGCGATCTCACGCAGTATGAAGGTGTGGGAAAAAGACGGGTATTGACTGACCAGATAAGCGACAGTCGGACCCTCGGGCTTATGCATCAATGATTCAGCGGCATTCATCGGTGCAACAACTCCCCGTATAGCGCCAACGCCTGCTTGATCTTTGCATCCCAGGTGTAATGAGCCCTAACGCGTTCCAGGCCAACCCGTCCCTTGGCAGCCCACTGTGCCGGGTTCGCCGTCACCTCCTCGAAGACCTTGACCAGTTCATCAACCACCGGGGTCCGTCCCTCCGGCGGAATCGCGCGCCCGACGCCCTCATCGACGATCTCGGCCGGTCCGCCATACGCGATGGCTGCCACGGGGCGCGCGCACGCCATCGCCTCCAGCAACACCGCTCCCCCCGACTCTCGCACGGAAGGCAGCACGAACAAATGCGCAGCACCGATCAACTCGGCAACCTCCTTGGGCGACCGTTCTCCGGCGAAGGTCACGCAATCGTCCAGCCCCCGCTCTGCCACCTCACGCTGAAGTTCGCTGGCCAACGGCCCATCGCCGACCAACATCAGTTCGACCCTCTGGCGGGATCGGAAGCGTTGCACGGCCTCGAGCAACATCGTGACTCCCTTGACCGGAATCAATCGGCCTACGAAAACCAGACGGAGCGGTTGCCGCTGCGACGGGGGAGCCGGATAGCCGACAGCCCGGAAGACATCGGTGTCGACGGCATTCTCGATCATCAAGCGGCAACGGTCACGGTCGCCGGCGGGCACCGCATCGCGCGTGCTGCGGTTGGCGACCAGAATCGCGGAGGCATTCCGGGTCGACCGGCGCACGGCATTGATCAGCTTGCCCAGGTTGCGCAGCGGATAGGTCCATGCGGCCTCCGCCCGGAGTATCTCGGGAAAGTTTTCGGGATTGGTCAAACCCCCATTCCACGGTCCCAGGACCAGGGGCAGCCCGGTCCGATACAGCAGCGTCGCCGCCATCGGCGAAACCGGCGTGGGCACGTGCACGATGTCCCAAGCGCCAGCGGCCGTCCGCGCGGCGACGGCGCGCAGCGCGGCCCGGTCGTAGACGAAGTAATCGACCGAGGAAAACAGGAACACCGTGTGCTGACTATGCGGAAACAGCCGGCTCATCACTTTGTACAGGGGTCCGGCGAGCCATTCGGTGTCGACGTAGAGCACCTCGCTATCCGGCAGCGGGGCACCGGCTTCGGCCAGCGCCGTCCGGTTCCTGACGTGAGTCAGCAGTGTGACCGGAACCAGCCGGGCAAGCCGCGAATACCACTGCCAGCCTAGCTGCGAGACCGACCCCATCCCCGGTCCGCATTGATACGCCGACAGCAACACGCGTGGTGTCGATTGCGTTGCCATTTCAACCCCCAAAAGCGAAGCTCAGATGCGCTTCCACGCGATATGCATCCTTTCGAGCGCAATAGCTGCCCCCCCTGTTCATGACCGGGGGAGGCTCTGTCCGCCGGCATCCGTGTCGCCGGGCAGCAGTCGCTCCCAGAACGGCTTCATGTCATCCAGGAAAGCATTCTGCTCGAGGTAGGCCTTCACCGTATCAAATGCGCACCGGGCAATTTCGATGCGTTCGTCCGCGTGATCCAGGTAGTACCGGACCGTCTCCTCGAGATCGCTGAGATCCCATTGCACCGGCACGTAGGTCCGGTGCGCCTGAAAAATGTCCGGCCGACTCTCGATGTGATCCATGTTCGGCTTGATCAACAGCGCGCCGGCGAACGCCGCTTCATAGTCGCGCCAACACACCTCACCATAACCGAACGGGCTGAAGCAGATCTTGCTGGCGAACAACTCCTTGAAGTACTCGCTGCGTGGAACGCGCCCGCGGCTGACCAGGCGGACGCCGGAGATGCCCTCGACGACATCCAGCGCTTCCTGACGCATTCGGGTATACCACTCCGTGCCCTTGACCGCGATGCGCGCGTGCACGTCAAACGCCTTCGGCGACTCGGGAAAGTCGCCGAGGAAATAGGGAAGCATATGCGCGGAAAAACAGAAATTGGGGCCCAGCACCAATTTTCGAAAGAAGCCCGCCGGAATGCTGAAACGCGTCTCCGGCAGATCGAGGCCGTAGCGGCAGGAGAAGTAATCGGTCAGGTTGGTGTCCCCGCGAGTCGACTGTGAGTAGGCACCGCGATCCCGAAAAACCTGCTTCTTCAGATAAACGGCAACGGAGTCGTCGACGGCCTGTGCATACCGCAAATCGGTCGGCGCGAACCAGTCGAAGTAGGCGATCCTGGCCTCGGGAAAGGCCGTCCGGACCTGTTCAAGCAATTGCCGCAGCTCGTCGTCTGACAGGTCGAACCAGGTCTGCACGCAGACCACGTCGACGCGTTGCCGGGCGAACACGTGCCCTCCGGCGCGGAAAGCAGCCAGTGGCAGCTCCCGGAGTTCGATGCCGGGGGCCTGGCGCAGCGCCTTGCGATGAAAAAGAAATGGATAAAGCTGCGTGTGGCACAGTTCATTGGGCGCGCTGATCAGCAACACCCGATGCAGCGGCGAAGAACTGAAACGACGCTGGTAGCCCAGCCGATCGGTCAACCAGCGCTCAGCCGTCCACCGCCAGGGTATCAGAGCCCGCATAACTGCCGACGTCCCTATTTTTGTTATTCTCGTCCGCGAACCCGGAACAGCCGCGGGGCCATCCGAGATTCGCCGATGCCTAAACCGGGTGAAAGATTACTCCACTAAAGCGTTACGCGGTAGAGTAACCATCGCACGGGCGGACATGGCGCCTGCGCCCTCAAAGAAAAAGCGCGGAGTGCAACGTGTCAGTCGGATGCATCCGCAGATCCGTCAAGGAGGCTCAACGTGCCCGACTCGAACACATCGCCACCGCGCGCACCGGCTTCGGACTGGCCATCGGACGGACTGGAGGCTCAGCCAGCCTGCCCTGTCTGCGCGACCGCAGACCGGCAGTTGGCCCACCCGGCACTGGTCGACGGCATCTTCTTTTGCGCGCCGGGACGTTGGCAGATGTTCCGCTGTCAGGGATGCGGCTGTGGTTATCTGGATCCCCGCCCCACGCCGGCAACCATTGGCCTGGCCTACGCCAGCTACTACACACATTCGACAACCCCCGAGCCGCGCTGGCTGTCTGACGCCAGCTTTCTCGGTCGCCGTCTGCCGAGTTGGCGCAATGGTTACCTGAACCGGCGATTTCGACACTTACGCCGGCAACCCTCATCCGCACTCGGGGGGCGGCTGGCGCCGTTGTTCCCCTACGCGCGCGACTTCGCCGAGCGTGATGTACGCCATCTCCCGCCCCCCGGGGCAGAAGCGCGTCTGCTGGACATCGGCTGCGGTGACGGCAACTTTCTCCGCATTGCCGAGGCGATCGGGTATCGTGCCGAGGGGCTCGAGTTCGACCCGCAAGCCACCGCCGCGGCCTGCGCTCAGGGCCTGACGGTTCATCAAGGTGGTCTCCCCGATACCGGATTGCCCGGCGGCACTTACGATGCGGTCACGCTTAGCCAGGTGATCGAGCATGTGCACGATCCCCGGCACGCCCTGGCGGAGTGTTTGCGCCTGCTGAAACCTGGCGGAACGCTGTGGGTGGCAACGCCAAACATGGACGCACAAGGTCATGCCCGCTTCGGACCGCACTGGCGCGGTCTGGAACCCCCCCGACATCTGGTGCTGTTCACGGCCGATGCGCTGCTACGGGCCTGCACCGAAGCCGGATTCCGCAACCTATCCTTGAAGCCGATCGGTCCGGTCAGCGCGTGGTTCCTGGACGCCAGCAACCGCATCCGCACCGGGACAGCCCATCGGACCGGGACCCCGCCATTGCTGACGGAAAGGCTGGCCGCGATCTGGATGGACTGGCGGGCCTTCCGCGATCCGCGCCGCGGCGAAGAACTGATCGTGGTCGGTAACCGGCCGTTGGCATAGCCGGCCACAGCGCACGACTGCCCGTCGACGGCAGGCACCGATTACCCAGCCGTCGGCTCGGTTGCCGACGACATCGATCGAAGCGAGAATGCGCCTGCGCGCATACGGGGAGCATCGCAGCCATGGTGATCTGCATTACCGAAGACCGGACCAAGGAAGAGATCGCGGTCAAGCTGCTGCTGCTGAGCCTGGCACGCCACTGCCCCGATACCCCCATCGTCCTCACCTATCCCCCGGCGTCGCCCCAATTCGCGCGCTGGGTGGCCGCCACGATACCGGGCTGCACGCTACGCACCGCGCGCGTATCGGGAAGTTCCGGCTGGAACATCAAGGCGGACGCGTTGCTCGGACTGCTCGCAGAAGGCCACGACGAAGTCTGGTGGCTGGACTCGGACATCATCGTCACCGGGAACTTCATCGAGCGGTACCGGGATATCCCGCCCGCCACGCTGGTCGTCTGCGAGGAAGCGCTGTATGGTGCTTATCGCGACGACGGGGCCCGGACGCGCGGTTGGGGATTCCCGGTAGCCCGCTCGCTTCCCTACAGCCTGAACACCGGCGTGATGCGCGTGTCCACGCTGCATCTCGACCTGCTCAAGCGCTGGAAGGTCCTGCTGGAGGACGAGCGCTATCGGGCGGCGCAAAAGGATTTCTGGCACCGGCGCCCGATCCATCTGATGGGGGATCAAGACGTGCTAAGCGCCTTGCTCGGCGCCGAACCCTTTGCCGAGACGCCCATGTACGTCCTGCAGCGCGGCCGCGACATCCTGCAGTATTTCGGTTTTTCGGCGTATACGACACGCGAGCGCCTCGCGAACCTGCGGCATGGCCCTCCGGCGTTCATCCATTGCCAGGGCTGGAAGCCCTGGACCAGCCTCGCGCCCGAGCGGCGCGCAAGCGACATCAAGACCCGCTTGCAAAATCTCTATATCGAGCTGTCTCCCTATTCTTTTGCGGCCGAAAGCTACCGGAACCAACTGGACGCCCCGCTGCCGTGGCTGGAACACCTCAGTCCGATGGCGCGGCTGTTCCGCCTGCTGGGATTTCATCATGCGGCTCTGACCGGCCTGCCCATCGCGATGCTGATCGATCTGGTCAGGGCGGTGAAAGGCTCCGGGCGTCGGCCGGCGGGGGAACGTGCGTGAGCCAGGACAGCGGACCCGACCCGATCCCTGCCGAAGAACGCCCGCCTTCGAGCGTCGAAGATGGGCAGCGCAGCGCCCCGACAGCGGACCCGCCCAAGGGCCAATCGACCGATAACAGCCCCGCAGCGGGCGGCGCCCCGTCGCGGGTTTTCCGCAATGCCGCTGCTCAGATCGGCGGACGGGGCCTGTACCTCCTAACCCGCGTTGCACTGCCCCCGTTTATCCTCGAACACATTAGCCTGCAGGAATATGGCATCTGGGCGACCTGCTTTCTGCTGATCGGCTACATCGGCATGGGCACATTCGGTATTGCCGGCGTCTACATCCGCTACTCCGCGGAATACTATGCGCGCGGCGAAATGGAGCGCATCGGCCGGCTCGTCGGCGCCGGTATCCTGTTGACCGGAACCGTGAGCGCTGCGCTGATCATCGCACTCTACGCGTGCATGCCCATTCTGTTTCGCTGGTTTCACATCGAACCGGAACTGCAGGGCATTGCCGGCGTGTCGATCCTGAGCGTCATCGGCGCAATGCTGCTCGATCTGCTGCTGCCCTATGGCTACGTGCTCCAGGGTATCCACCGCAACGCCGAGCAAACGATCGTCAACGTTCTGAGCTTCCTACTGGAGACGGCCCTGATCGTCGTTTTCCTGATCAAAGGATGGGGACTCGCGGGACTCCTGGCTGCCTACGTACTGCGTTCGATCTTCGCGCTGATGGTCATGCTGGCCTGGTTCCCCCGCATCCTCCCCGGATTCCGCATTCGCTTTCGAGGCCTGGGGCGCGACGAGTTCCGGCTGTTCTACCGCTATGGTGGCGCGCTGCAGCTGATCGGTGTCATCGCGATGTTTCTGAATACCAGCGAACGCGCCATCGCCGGCTATCTGACCAAGGGGGTGGGCTCCGTAGGCCTGCTCGATATCGGCCAGAAGTTTCCGGTGATGATCTCCCAGATCTTCAATGCGGCAACGAACACCTATCTGTCGGCGTTCACGCATTTGCACAGCCTCGATCAGCACCAGGAGCTCCAGCGTCTTTACGTCAAGTCCTCGCGCTATCTGAACCTGCTGAACGGTTTGGCGATGGGTTTCCTGGCGCCCTTTGCCCTCGCACTGATTACCGCCTGGATGGGCAAGTCGATCCCTTACGAGGAGGCGGGCACGGTGCTGCTCTACGCGGCGCTCGGCTTTCACGTGCAGGCGCTCACCGGACCGGCAACCACCTATGCGCAGGCCACCCATCGGGTCGGCGCCACGCTGTGGTGGTTCCTGCTGCCTCAGGGTCTGGTGCTTGCGGGTGCTCTGGCCTGGATCCTGATGCGTGGAACTCCCACCGTGCTCCATATCGCCGAAGCGGCCATGTGGTCGAGAATCACCAGCAGCGTGATCGTCCTGATTTATACCGTCGGCCAGCTGAAATTGTCGTTCCTGCGCTATGTCAGGGATGTGGTTCTGGTGGGGGCACTACCCTACGGCATCGGCTACGCACTGGCCTACGCCATCGAGAGACAACTCGACCTGACCACGTTACCCCGTCTCCACTCGCTCGGCATCCTGGCCCTGACGGGCACCGGCTACCTTGTACTCACGCTGGGCTTGCTGATTGCCTTGGTGAGCACGCGCGAGGAAAGGCAAAGCCTCGGCGACCTGCTGACCCGGCGCTTGTCGCCGCGCCGCGCCTGACGATCGCCGGGGAGTATCGCAATCAATCGCCGTCAGTTCGTGACGGGATCAGTGCGGATCTGCACCGAGGGCGTCTCGAAACAGATGAGACCTACAGCACGCGACGGAAGTTGAAGGGACCGATCGCCGTGCCTCCTCCCTCGGGCGTCCGGCGAATCATGTAACTCTCCGCCCAACCCACCAGCATGAAGAACATCGGAATGGTCTGCTGTCCCATGAAGACCGTCGCGATCGCGATCGTATAGCCGACAAAGATCCCAGCGAGGGTAAATGACAGCGCGCCACCGCGAGGCCCACCCGGTGGCTGTCGCATGCCGTAAACCACCAACCGAATCATCGTTCCCAGCAACAGATAAAGAAAAGCAACCATCGCCAGACGCCCGTGCATCAGCAACAAGAGCAGATAATGATTGTCGATGGACGCCATACCGGGTATTGCTGGCCATTTGGTCAATCCCCACCCCCATAAGGGCTCCTGGGCAGCGATATCAATGTAGTCCTCGATCATCTCGTAACGGTAGGCCGAGGTCTCCTGATTGGCATCCTTGGCATTCTCTCGCCCGACCGATGCATACGCAATGAAACCGGCGGCAGCCGGTATACCCACCAATACCAGGGCGCTCAGGATGCCCACCATTGCCAGAAAACGATGGCTCTTGACCCGCCCCACCGCGGTCAGCGTCGCGCCGACAGATGATGCCAGCCAGGAACCTTTCGCCAGCGAGAAGACCAATCCACCCGTCACGATCAGCGTCAACATCCGTGCCGGCTTGATCGGCATCCATCGCCAGCGCGCCGGCCAATCGGCGGGCCACGCGCCCGTCCACTCCAGCCAGCGCTGCATCCGAAACGCGACGAGCATCATGATCCCGTTCAGCAGGGCATGCGCGTAGGGGCCGGCCGCTCTGGCCAGGCCAAAACGAAAGGTCGTCACCCAGGATTGACCCTGGCCTGGAAAAAACCGGTCGAATAACCAACGCCATGCATTGAACCCCAAGCGGGTTTCGATGACATCGACGCAAGCCACGAACGAGAAGCACAGCACGCAGACTTTCGCGAATACGACCCGCAGGCCATAAGGCTCGATCAGCCCCTTGGCAAAAACATACGGTGCGATACCGCCGAAAAGCATCCCGAAAATGAGATTTTGCGCATCCGCGTACCCGGACGCGCGATACTCCGAATAACCCACACAAAAGGCGTAAAATAGGACCCAGAGATCGGTTGCGCTGAAAACAAATCCGGGAAAGCCGGCCATCGCGTAGGCGATGAACAGACCGACACCGGCACTCTGACTGAAGTTCGGATCCGGGATGCCCGGCGTGATGGCGCGGTAGTAATCCGGCAGCAGCAGCACGACCGGCAGGTAGACGCGAAGAAACGCAAACGGCACGGAACGACGGTTCGCCAGTAGGTAGGCCAGAACACCCGGTATAAAGGTGATGTAGGAGAGCACGTCAGTTGCTGTGGCCGATATGAAATGTGGCTGCAGGCGGCCTCAAAACTCGCCCACGCCCACGCTGGGGGTTGGTCGGGGTATCAAAGTATACCCAGCCGTCGGCTCCGCGACGAACGCGCACGGCGCAGGACCCTGCTCGAAAATCAAGGTGTGGCCCGTTCGATACGTTCGGTATCCGCGGCATGAAGGAGATCGGAAGACGATGATCGCATTCACCGAACAATCACCGCGTTGGGTTCTGGCTCGAGCAGCCTGGATACTTTCGGTGGCATTGATCACGGCCGGGTGCAACCGGACCGACCCCACCCCGGAACAGCGGCCGCTGCGACTCGGCGTCAATATCGAAGGCTTGGCGTACTGGGGCACGGAGGCGGCATTCGTCAATCTGGCGAAAATGGCATCGCCCTGGCTCACGCAGTGCGACCCGCGCCAGGATCCCTATTGCGCCGACGGGCTATTCGGGGTTGCCGGCGCCAACAGCTGGAATACCAAGGAACAGGACAAACTGGACCTGGACGAAAAGGGCTACCCGAGAAGCCTCCCCGACGTCAGCCAGGGCACCGTCAACCACACCAACTTTACGTCGGTCAGCACACTGATTCCGACGGGCCTCAGCCCGCTTCGCACATCCGGCCGCTTCGTGGTGCGCTACGACGGCGAGGGACGTCTGGTCTACGGCCGCGGCGCCACGCGGAACGCGGCGCTCTCCAAGCCCGGACGGGACGTCCTCGATGTGACCACGGACGGGAATCAGACCTGGTTTCAGCTCACCATCGCCGCGACCGATCCACGCAAAAGCGGGCGCTACCTCCGCAACATACGCATCTTCCCCGAAGGTGGTGCGTGCGCCTCCGATCCCGCCCTCGCCTGCAGCATTTCGGACACCGGAGAAGCGTGCCCGAACAACGGCACTTGCCGATCCTTCGAGGACAGCGAAACCGATCAGCCCTTTCATCCCGCCTTTCTGTCGAACCTGCGCCCGTTCCGCGCGATTCGTTTCATGGCGTTCCAGAACACCAACGCCTCCTGGACCGAACGGTGGGACCAGCGGACATCGCCCGAGCGCTTCACCTGGGTTTCGGACCACGCTGATGGTGGTCCGGTCGAAATGATCGTGGCTCTCGGCAACCGAACCGGAACCGACATCTGGGTCAACATGCCCACTCGCTCGGATGATGACTATGTCCGACAGTTCGCGACCTACGTTCACGACCACCTGCAGCCGGCGCGCCGAGTCTATGTCGAATACAGCAACGAGGTCTGGAACACCGCATTCCCGGGGGGAGCGTGGGTCGAAGCCAAGGCTCTGGCGCGCTGGCCGAACGCCAAGGACACCCCTTTCGGCAAGCGCCTGCAATGGTACGGCATGCGCGCGGCCCAGATCTGCGACCTCTGGCATCAGGTCTTCGCGGCCGATTCGGCCCGCCTGAGCTGCATCATGGGTGCGCAGGCGGCGAACCCCTGGACGGCGAAACAGGCGCTGGAGTGTCCGCTGTGGGCAAGCGAAGCAGGCAATACCCCCTGCGTGAAACACGGCATACAGGGCCTCGCAGTCGCCCCGTACTTCGGTTTCTATATCGGCAACCCCAAGCATCTTCCGGCACTGCAGTCCTGGGCGCGGCAACCGGGTGGCGGACTCGACAGCGTGTTTGCCGAAGTGTTCGACGGCGGTGAATTCGATGACGGCCCGCAACAGGGCGCCTTGAGCCAAGCGAACGAGCATATGCGGCTCAGCGCGGCCGTCGCCCGCAATCATGGCCTCGAATTGGTGGCTTACGAAGGTGGTCAGCATCTGGTCGGCCTGGCCGAAACGCTCAACGACAAATCGGCGAACGAACTGCTGATGGCCGCCAACCGCGATACCCGCATGGGAGAAGCTTATGCGCTTCACCTCGACGATTGGCAGGCGGCCGGGGGCGGTCTCTACAACCTATGGAACAGCGTGTCGCCTTACACGCTCTGGGGCAGCTGGGGACTCAAGGAATATCGCGATCAGGCGGACGCTCCGAAATACGATGCGGCCGTGCGCGCGGTAGAGCGCGCCCGGGAAAAGCCGGCGCAGCCGGAACTCCCCTCGCAAGCACTCCCGTCGACTGCGATCCCCGAGAGGACCGGCCTCATGCCGCCGGCAGATCCCTCTCCAGCGTCAGCACATTGATGCCGTCCTCGACGCGATACCCGATGCGGTCCATGCAAGCTCGAATGATGGGCCAGCCGCGGCCGCGCTCCTCGGCAGAGTCCGGGAAATCTGCACCGGGCGGCAATGCCATCGGCTCTCCGCGGTCGCGGATTTCGATCCGCAGCCGGTCGCGCTCCTTGTGCCAGACGATTGTGATCGGCTGGCCCGGCTGCTGCCGGTAACCGTGCACGGCAATGTTGCTCAGCACCTCAGCCACCGCCAGCTCGATCTTCCAGGCCACCCCGCTGGCGATCTCGGTCAGATCGCACCAGGCCCGGACCGCAACGATCGCGTAATGGATAGAGCCCAGTTCGCAGGTGAACTCGAGTTGCAGCCGCACCGACGCCGCAACACCATCCGGCACGGCCCCGATCGCTTCCTTTTCCGTGCTCATGGGCGCTCCAGGACCAGCAAGCTGATGTCGTCGTCGAACTCCGCGACGCCCCGCCATGCGAGCAGCTCGGCTCGAACAGCCGGGATCAGCTGTTCGAGGCTCCGGCCGGCATGCGTGAGCAGCAGGCGCTCCAGCCGTTCCACGCCATACGCTTCGCCCTCGGCGTTACAGCACTCGACGATCCCGTCGGAGTAGAGGACCAGCCGATCCCCCGGTGTCATCTGCAGCTGGATCTCGTCATAGGGCAGATCCGGGAAAAAGCCGATCGCGAACCCGCCGGACCCCACGTGACGAGCGCCGCCGCCATCGCCCCGAACCAGTACCGGCGGCGGATGCCCCGCCTGAACGAAGGTAACGTTACCGGATGGATGATGAATCAGCCCGTAGATCATCGTGAAATAGATGTCACGATCGTCAGCCGACGCGAAATGGGCATTGAGTTCGGCGGCAACCTGAGCCGGAGGCGTCAGAGTAAAGTACGGGGGCGACGTGCTCGGGCGTTTCAGCAAGCTGTAATTTTCCCCGCTGGGGGTAAGGATCTGCGCGACCGAAAAGGAAAACAGCGCCGACGGTACGCCGTGACCGGACACATCGAGGATGAAGAACGCCAGATGGTCTGCGTCCAGTTCGAAGTAGCCGAACATGTCGCCGGCCAGCATCTGCGCCGGCAGGAAGAGCCCATCGCTGCGGATTCCACCGATGGTCGCCGGAGACGGCAGCAACGACTGCTGCAACTTCGCCGCCGCATCGATGTCGCGGCACAGTGTGCTGTAGATCTTGTTGGCACCGTCGAGCTCGCGGTAGACACTGTCATACCGCTGCTGCAACTCGTTGTTGAAATGTTCCAGCGCCCGGTTCTTCTCAGCGAGTTGTGCCTGCAGTTCGATGAGGCGCTGACCGGCCCTGATCCGGACCTTGAGCTCTTCCGGATCGACCGGTTTGACCAGGAAGTCGTCAGCCCCCGCATCCATGCCGTCGATCAACGACTGTTTGTCGTTGCGTCCCGTCAGCAGGATGAAATAGGTGTAGGGGCGGCTCGTATCCGCCCGCAGCCAGCGGCACAGATCGATGCCGTCCATGCCCTCCATGTTCCAGTCGCAAAGCACCAGGGCCACGGATCGCTGCCGGAGGATCGCCTGCGCCTCGAGACCATCGCGCGCTTCGATGACGTCGAACTGCAGGGTTCGCAAGCGAAGCCCGATCAGCAACAGCGTCGTGGGATCGTCGTCGACGAGCAGGATTTCCATGGCACGGGTCAGCGCGAGTGCGGGTTGGCCCCCCGCATTACAGCACGGGCCGGGATACCGACAACCGTCTCGCCGGCGGCGACGTCACGGGTGACGACCGCGTTGGCGCCGACGACCGCCCCGTCGCCGATCGTGACACCCGGCAGCACCATCACGCCCCGTCCGATCCACGCGTTGCGCCCAATCCGTATCGGCTTTGCGACGTGGCCCGTGTCGCGCGGCGACTCGCCTGGGACGACACGGTGATTGGCATCGCGGAGGCTTGTGTACTCGCCGATCATCGCCCCATCGCCGATGCTGATCTCCTCGAACGCGACGATGTGCACCCCGCGTGAGATCACGACACCATCGCCGATGCGGATGTGCCCGGCCCCCTGCGTCTCCAGATAAAGGTCCCGGTAAAGGTAAAGATGCTTGCCGAAAGTCATCGCCCGCGTGCCATGCAGCTCGGGGCAACCCAGGACCACGGTCGTTGGATCGAGCCGACCGCCCAGGGCGAGGTCCAGCCGGGCGTAGGCCCACAGCCGCCCTGCCCCGTCCAGCCGTCCTCTCAGCCACGCCAGCGGCACCAGCAACCGGGCAAGCAGACGTTTCGGGTCAACGGCCATGGCTTATTTGTACTCGATCAGGAACCGGGGCTGCCCGCGCCAGTGGTCCCACCAGTAGCTGAGCTGGCCCAGTGCGATCGGGATCTGCTGGAGATGCGAATGGACGCCGTAGCACACCAGGGTCAGCAGGTCGCGCGACTTCCAGCGCGCCTTGTAGGCTGAGCGAAGCACCAGGCCCAGCGCCAGCGTCGCGGCCAGGAGGATCGGCCACCACGCACCGACCAAAAGGGCCATGACCGGCGCAGCGCCCCCCAGTGCGAGCAGCACCGCCGCGTGGATCAGGTTGCGGCGCGCATCGCGAAGCCACAGCGGAAACGCCGTATGCTTAAGGCGTTGCGAAACCTCGGCATACGCATAGCCCGCGCGCACCGCGCGCTTCCAATAAGCCGGCCACCGCTCGATCGCAAGATCGTGGCGCGTCATCGGCTGGTCGACATGCAGAATCGTCAGGCCACGCGCGCGGATGCGCTGGCACAGCTCCGGCTCCTCACCGGCTATGAGTTCCTCGGAAAAGCCGCCGACCGCTTCGAGTACCTTGCGTCGCATCAGTGCGTCTCCCCCGCAGAAATCGGACGGCCCCGGTGGATAGATCCAGTCCAGGTCCATGACCCGATTGTAGACGGACGCCTCCGGCCTGACTTCGCGCCGATGGCCCCAGACCACGGCCACAGTAGGATCCTCGAATTCCGCCACAGCCCGTTCGACAAACCCCGGCTCCAGCAGCGTGTCGCCATCCAGAAACAGGACGTTCTCGGCGGCAGCCGAACGCCAGCCGGCATTACGGCCGATGGCGGCACTGGGGCGGGTCGGACGAACGGTGATGACGTTCGCACCGAACGAGCGAGCCCTGTCCGGACTGCCGTCATGCGAGGCCGAGTCCACGTAGATGATTTCGACGGAACCGATCGCGGCAGTCGCCAGGCGGATCGACTGCAGGCAACGAACCAGCCGTTCACCTTCGTTGCGACCGATCACTACCACCGAAAGCGAAGGGGGCATATTCATCGCATCACCAGATTCAACGGTCACGCCGGAACGGATGGGGAACCGAGGTTCTTGATCGCTGCGGCTTCCGCCTCCTCGAAGTCGCGCACCATTTTGGCATAGTAGCCACCGGCCCAGGTCACCTCAAGGTGCGTGACGATGAAGCTGATGGCCTTCGGGCGGGCGCGTTCCAGGATAGTCGCCGCCCGCTTGAGTTCGCCGGGCATGACCTGCATCGCACCGATCAACAGCAGCGTCAGATCGGCTGATCCAGCAAGGTATTCCACATCCGCCGACAACAGCACCGGCGGCGCATCGAGCAGGATGACCCCGTACTGCTGCTTCAGTTCCGCCAGCAAGGCGTCCAGCTTGTGGTAGCCAAACAAATGAGCCTCGGGTGTCAGCCCGATCCCGAGCCGGTCCGGCAAGGCCCCCTCCGCCGGGACGATCGCCGACGCCGCCGGCACATCGGCGGCGAGCACGTCGAACAAACCGTCATGCGTGGCCGAGACGCGATACCTCGCATCGGGCTGAACCGGATTGACCTCCACGACCAAGGCCCGGACGCCGAACAGGTCGAATTCCCGGGCAAGGTCGAAAGCCAGGGACGTCACGCCTGCGCCTGCCTTGACCGAGGTCATCAGCATCACATCGGCTCCCTGTTCGCGTCGTTCGCGCTCCAGCGCGAGGCTCAAGCGCCGCTTCTGGTCGGCCAGGACGCGCCGAATGGCCGTGCTGGACGAGTCCGCCAGCAGCGACGCCAATGGCGCATGGCCCAGGATCTTGTGCACCTGACCCGCGGTACGGATCCGGCGATCCAACAAGTCGATCAGGATGGGAACGCCCAACCCCAACGCCAGCGCGGCGAGCAGCGACATCATGACCGGCTTTTTCTTCCCGCCGCCGATCGGGATCTCGGGTGGGCGGGCGGGGCTCTCCATACGGATGAATCCGGGCGCGTTCGATTCGAGTTCCAGAAAACCGACGCGCTTGTCGATCGCGTCGAGCTGGGTGCGGTCGCGTTCTATCTCGTCCGTCAGGCGGACACCCTCGTCGTAGCGCTCGGCAAACCATGAGGCTTTTTGACGACTTTGGTCCAGTTGTTCAGTCAATTGCCGTTCGATCTGGCGTGTCAGGCGAGCCTCCGACAGGCGCTGTTCCAACAGCATCGATCTGACCGCTTCGGTCACCTTTTTCGTCTCGCTCCCCAACTCGACATCGATCTCGTCGATCTCGCCTTTCACTTGCGCATAGATCGGATGCTCCGCGTTCAGTCCGCTAAAAGCTTCCAGCAATTTCGTCCGGCGCTGATTCAGATTGGATTTCAACGTAAACAGCCCACCATCCTTGGCGACGAGTTCGCTGGTCGCAGCGGCCAGGGCAGCTGCCCCATCCTTGTTGCGCGTCACATCGAAGGCATCGGCGCGCGCCTCGGCCTCCATACGGTCACGCTGCGCGGCTGCCAGGGCATTGCGGCTGTCCGCCAGCAACTGGTCGAAGGGATTGACGCCGTTGTCCGAAAATGTGGTGACCCCAAGTTCCTGCGCGATTTCCAAACGGCGCTTGTTGCTCTTGGCGATGGCATCGACCAGAGCCTGGCGCTGAGTCCGCAGGTTGGCCAGACGCTGATCGGCGGCATAGAACAGATCCTCGCCACGGACTTTGTCGAGGTAGGTTTCCACGACCGAATTCATGACTTCGTCGAGCCCCTCCTTCTGATTGGATTGCAACTCGACCGTGATCAGGTAGGTGTCCTTGACCGCCTTAATCACCAGGGCGGCCTGCAGACGTTCGGCCGCGCGCCGCTCGGTTTCGCCCGGGAGTTGCCACACCTTACGTCGTTCGCCCATCCGCTGCAGCGCGTCGACGAGAATGTCGTAACGGCCAATGGTGCGCGACTGCTGTTCGACGAACTGGCGGTAGGCTTGGTAGGACGCGATCTCCTGCCCGCTGCCTTCCTGCAGAATGTTGACGAAGCGGGGCGCGACGTAGATAACGGCGGTGACGGAATACAGCGGCTCGCCTTTGAGCCATGCCATCGGCACCCCGACGGCCAGAATAGTCAGCACTAGGGCCAACGCAAGTTTCCAGCGTTTGCGCAGACTGTGCAGCGGCATGAAGGTGCCGGTCGGAACGATGACCAACGTCGGCTCGCTAGGCGATGGACTGCTCATCCCATTCCTAGGGCACGGCAAAGGTGCTGATCAACAGCAGATAGGCGAAGGGATTCACATGCCGGATGATGTAGCCGACCTTGAACACCCCATTGCGTGGCACGTAGAGGACATCGCCTTCTTCGATGGCGACATTCCGAGTCGGGTGTTCCGCCCCCAGCAACTCCTCGACCGACAGTGACAGGTTCTGCTGTTTCCCCGGCCGAATCAGATGAATCTCGTCAATGTTTGCGTCCGTCGTCGGGCCACCGGCCTGGGCCAGAACGTTCATCAATGACATCGGCGGTGAATAGCGATAGATACCGGGTGCCTTGACTTCGCCCAGCACGAAGACCGAGGTCTCATTGCTGTCCGGAACGTACACGACGTCGTCACGCTGCAGGCGGATATTCAGCGAGGCGTCGCCGGTGATTAGACGCTTGAGGTCCAGCCACAGAATCCGCTCGCCGCGGATTACCGAGCAGCGGGTTGGAACCTGTTGTTTCTGGCCGCCGACCTGAGCCAACACTTCCAGCAGTGAGGGTGGTGTCTCGAACGGCAAAACGCCGGGCTTCTCGACATTGCCGATCACGATGATGCGGTTCGAGTTGTACTTGTCGACGCGCACCGTCGCGTAGACATTCCGGTAGTACGGAGCTAGAGCCATCGCGACGGCGTTGGCGGCCGCTTGGCGCGTGGAACCTCGCACCATTACCGGGCCGGCTACCGACAGGGTGATACGCCCATCAGGGCCGATGTGATGGGCTCCCGACAATTCCGGCCGCCCCACCACTTCGAGATAGATATCGTCCCCGTCTCCCAGAAGGTAATCGGAGGTCCGACCGGTTTCCTCCTCGAAGGCCCTGACTACCGAGTCTCCGGAGAGCTTGGTCAGGCGCTTCGGAGCTGCGAAGTTGTCCAGTGCGTCCGGGGTCGGATCAGGCACCGACTCCCATGACCCGCAAGCGGACAAGCCCGCGAGCAACGACAAGAAAACGAGACGGAGGACGCGGAACAGATGCTCGCGCAGACCAATCAGCAATGGCCACAGCGACGCCAAGCAAGCCCGCGCGATGCGCCAGCAAGATTCGCCCTGCCCTCCGGCCTGCCTTGTCCCCACCTGGGCAGCCCTTCCAAAAGTCGCTCAGGACTTCGTCAGCGCGGCGATTCCGGCTTCACGCGTCTGAAAAATCTCGAAGATCTGCTGCAGCCGGGTCAGTTCGATCAGGGACTGGATATTGGCGGTCGGTGCCGCCAGAACCATTCGACCCTGGCGACTTTGTGTCGCCTTGAACGCCGAAACGAGCACGGATAGACCTCCCGAATCCATGAACGTCGTGCCCGACAAATCCACGATCAGTTTGCCCGTACCCGTCTCCGCGATGTCTTTCAGCTTTCCTCGGGCCTCCGCGACCTCGGCGAGCGCCAGCCGGCCTGAAACCTCGACGATGTCGATGCCTTCATCGAGCCGATGGGTCAGCACCATGCCGTTTCTCCGTGTGTAATCGCCAACGGCGCATGATACCAACAATTGCCTAGGTAACGGGAGCGTTCCCCCTTAAGGCGCAGCCTGATCGGGCGACCTCGCGGGTCTGGTCGGCAGTTCCGGCGATGAGCCGGAACTCGACCGCCAGGATCTCCTCCTCGGCATCGAAGCGGCGTTTGAGCCGAAGCTCCGGCGCGACCAGTACGTCGTAGTGAAGACTGCCATCGGGTACGTTGCGACCCTGGGCCCGATGCAAGACGAACGGAGCCGCAGCCTCACCACACCAGACGATGCCGAAACGGTCATCGACATTGATCCAGTTTCCGGCAAACGCGGTGCGCCGGATGTCCAGGCCGAGCTGTCGGCCCAGGCGACTGATGATCCGCGCCAGCAATCCCGACTTGCCTCGGCCGAAAGGATTCGGCGCATGTGGGTCGAAGACGATCTCGGTCCGTCCATCCGGCGCATGGTAGACGCGTCGAAATCCGTTAAACCGGTCATTGGCAATCGCGAGGGTCAACCCCAGGGCGCTGCGAACATGAATCCGCCGTTTCGCCACAAAACGGCAACGGACCGTCGCCTCGCGGGCCTCGGGGTCGACATCGTACAGCAGGTGCTGATCGTACAGTGGCCGCGCCTGATGATCCCGATAGGCGACGATCCCTTCGACGCGAAAACCCGAGCGGGACGTGGTCATGGACCTTATCGCGACCGAATGTGCCGGCTCGTCGGCGACAATGCGGCCAAGCAGATTGTTGCCCTGCCACTCCGCCATGTCGTCCGCACCGATGGGGATGAACAAGGCGATCGGGAAGGGTGTGGTGAGGGTACGCCAGGAGAACGAGGCGAAGACATGTTCGCTGCGCGCAAATGCGACACCGCATTCGGGGCTGACATGGCATCCGCCGAGATTCCGTTGCAGCTGCGACAGTGGCGTCGGTTCCAACTGCGGGCGAAGCAGCGCATGTAATCGGTAGGCCAGCGCCAGATTGGCAAAACAGTCGGTCTCGTACTTGGCCGGCTGCCCATAGCGTATGGGGTCGGTGAAGCGTCGACCGAAGAAAGAACCATCCGGATTTTCGGCCTGCTCGCTCGCCAGGCACTGCACGCGGGCGGCCTCGATCGCCCGCGCATCGCCGTCCCGGTAGCGACTCTGGAGCAACACGAGCGCCGGCACGATGAAATACAGCCCATAGGTGTAACGCGCCCAATCCTTGCCGCTCACATACGCGAATCGGGTGTCCAGGAAGGTGGGTTTGACCCGCCGCCAAAGATCCTCGACGTGGTGAAAGAGTGCCTCCGGGACCGGCAGAGGGTCATCGCCGCCCGCGAGGGCGTAGAACGTCCAGGCAATCGACTGCAAGGGACTGGCTACGTAGCAGAAATGGTAGGCACCGTGATTCTCCAGCGTGTAATCGCTGTGCAGGTTCGTCGTATACACCTGATCGCGGATACGGCGACCATCGACCAGACGCTCGTCCCAGCGATCCTGCGGGACGGACAGCGTATTCATCGCGAACTCGATCAGCTTCTCGCGCCACGCGGTGGCGTGCGCGTGCGCGGGGAACAGGGCCAGCGCGGCGGCCAGGATCTCGGTGTCCCAGGCGTTCTCCTCGGCCTTGGTATCTTCGGCCAGGCCGCTCGGCACGATGCGCGGCAACTGAAGATCGGCCTCGAAGACGATCACCCGTTCGACATCGCGCCGCTCGTCCTCGGCCAGTTGCGGCCACAGCAGGCGCGCGCCCATTGCCATCCGCGTCGTCCACCAGGCCGACTGCCAGACGCCGCCCCATTGGCCACCATCCCCGCACCGACCCGCCCCGGTCCGATGGCCTTGCGTCATGTAGCGCAACGCCTTGCGGGCGTAACCGAGCATTTCTTCCTGAACCGGCGCGGCGGCGTCATCGGCGCACTGCGGATCCGTCGCCAGGAGTGCCGCAGTGAACACGACGTTACCCATCGCGCGCATACCGGCTTCACCGTGCGAAGGATCGCCGAAGTATTCCGGTTGGCCATCAGGCACCCGCCACCCGCGCCGCAGATAATCCGGGAATCGGCGCAGCATGTCCTGATAGTCGGAAAGGGCCGGGAATCCGGGACGAGAAGCCGAGGCGTTGGGTTGCGATGTCATGCTGTGTGGGGCCCTGGCGACGTGGGGAGCGACCGGTGAATGGGTGACGGATCCGTCATGACGGCTCGACCCGTGCGACGGTTGCAGCGGAGTAGGCAGTCCTCCAGTTTTCGAGTTCCTGTGCTGTCGCCGGCCATTCCGCATCCAGTTCGGCAACCAGCCGGCTCAAACCCGAGCCGTCGCGAGCCAAGGCCATCGTCTCGATGGCAAGCGCCAGTTCCGCCAGTCGGATCGCGCCGATCTGGCTGCTGCTGCCCTTGAGCCGGTGAGCAAGCCGGGCCAGGCGCTCGAAATCGCCCGCTGGCAGCGCTTGCTTGAGTTCGCGCAGGCTGACGGGCGTGTCGGTCAGAAACACCGTCAGGACCTGATCCAGCACAACGGCCCCCGACTCTCCCAGGTCGTCCAGCAAACCGGACAACACCGACCGCTCCACCCGCACCGGAAACTCATCTGGTGCCGCCACCGGCTGCGGCGTCGCAAGGGCGTCGCGTCTTGGCAAAGGTCCGCCCGCGTGCGTCGGCCGCGATTCGGCGCATCGCGCCAGGGCGTCGCGCAGTTTCTCAAGACTCAGGGGCTTGCTCAGATAATCGTCCATACCAACGGCCAGGCACTGCTCGCGATCCCCGGCCAGTGCATTGGCCGTGACCGCGACGATGTACGCGCGCCCCAGACCGGGATCGGCCTGCTCCCGGCGCCGGATCGCCTCGGTCGCTTGAAACCCGTCCATCACGGGCATCTGGCAATCCATGAAGACCACCTCGTAGGCGTGCTGCTGCATCATCTCGAGCGCCTGCTGCCCGTTGGCGGCGCAATCAACCTGGTACGCCAGCTTTTCCAGCATCATCACAGCCACGCGACGATTGACTTCATTGTCCTCGGCCAACAGCACGCGGCACGCCGGAGTCTCCCGATCGGGGCGAGGTTCTGCTGATGCGGCCAGCTCCGGATTGGCGCGGGAGTCCGCGCCCTCCCCCCTGTCGCCGGCGGGCTGAGACACGAAAGCCGAGAGACAATCGAACAACTGGGAACGCCCGACGGGCGCAACCAGATAAGCGTCGACCAGTGAATCCAGTTCATCGTGCTCGTCCGGCAAGTCGCCGGAATGCGTCAAAAGGACGAGCCGGGCCAGACCACGAGCCCGAATGCGCGTCGCGGATTGCACCGACATCAACGCTTGCTCAACGAGGATGATGCCGGAATGCCGCTGTTCCGGCTCCGCGGCACTACAGGCGAAAATCGCCTCGTCGAGGCTGCGGACCGAGTGGCAGTCGACGAACCAGGACGCCAGGGAATTTTCGAGCGTTGCGCGCAGATCCTCCTGGTTCACGACCAAGCAGACCTTCGCACCCTGGAACATGTTCACATTGGCGCGTGCGGCCGCTTGTTCCGCGGGCACCAGAGTCACCTGGAACCAGAAGCAGGAGCCCTTGCCCGGCGTGCTCTCGACCCCGATATCTCCCCCCATCAACTGCACCAGCTTGCGGGAGATCGCGAGCCCCAGGCCGGTGCCGCCGTAGCGCCGGGACGGGGTTGCGTCACACTGACTGAAGGGCTGAAACAAATTGCGCTGTTCGCGTTCCGGGATACCCGGGCCGGTGTCGAGAACCTCGAACCGCAGCGTGACGAGATCGCGGTGAGCATTCAGCCGCATGACGTGCAGCGTGACCTCCCCGCTCTCGGTGAACTTGACCGCGTTACTGAGCAGATTCAGGACCACTTGTCGCAGCCGGCCGGCATCCCCCCGCAGCGCTCCACTGAGGCGGGGATCGCAGCTCGACTGCAGACGCAGACCCTTCCGCCGGGCTTCGGGCCGGACGACATCAAGCGCCTCGCTCAATAGCGGAGCGAGATCGAAGTCGTCTTCCTCGAAGCTGATCGTCCCCGACTCCACCTTCGAGAAGTCGAGAATGTCATTGATGATTCGCAGCAGAGCGGAAGAACTGGTCTGGATAGTCTCGACCATTTCCCTTTGATCGGGCTGCAAATCGGTATGCGACAGCAGTTCCGTCATGCCCAGCACGCCATTCATCGGCGTGCGGATCTCGTGGCTCATCGTAGCCAGAAACTCGCTCTTCGCGCGGTTCGCCGACTCGGCTGCCTGCGCGGCATCCAGCATGATCTGTGCCGCCTTCCGCCGTTCGGTGATGTCGTTCAAGGTCCCCGAGACACCGCTCAGATCGATGCTGGCGTGCGCGGAGAATTCGACCCAACCGTAGCGCTGCGGGTGCATCCTGAGACGGCATTCGTCCAAAAAACTGGCAGACCCGTCACCGTCGACCACGTCCGCCAGCGAGCGGCGGAAGCGCGCACGATCATCCGGATGCAGAAAACTGACGATCGTCTTGCCAAGACTCTCGTCGACCGCCTGACCGGTGATCCGCGTCCAGGCCGGGTTCAGGAACGTCAGCCTCCCCGCTGCATCGGTCTGAAAGACCACCTCGCGGAGGCTGCCGACCAACAAACGGTAGCGGATTTCGCTGGCCTCGAGCGCGGCAGCGCTCAGGCGCCGTTCGGTTACATCGGACTCGATACCCATGAAATTCACGACGTTTCCGTCTTCGTCGCAAATTGGCTGGACCTCGATGGAAACCCAATATTCCCGCCCGCTCTTGTGGTAATTGAGCAATTCACAACGGAAGCCCTGCCCCGCCCTGAGCCGGGCGCGGATTTCCTCCAAGGCATCGCGGTCCGTGCCGGGCCCCTGCAGCACGCTGCCCGGCGTCTTGCCGCGCATCTCCTCCAGCGTATACCCGGTCATCCGTGTGAAGCCTTCGTTGACCCATTCCGTGCGACCGCGCGCGTCGGTCAATACCACGCCGTTGTCCGTGCCGGCCGCGACCAACGCCAGCTTGCGGGTCTCTGCCTCCTTGGCCTGCAAGCTGAGCTGGGCCTCCTGCAGCAATGCGTACTGCTGATTCAGGGCCGCGTTGGTCTCGCGCAACTGGGCCCGCTGGGCGGTCAGCTTGTCCGCGAGTTTGCGCACGTCGGCCAGCGCCATGGTATGGGACCTCACCACCTGGAGGAGATCGATGACCGGGTCGTGCAGCGGGAAATCCTCGACCGAAAGCCCGTGCGATCGGATCTCTGCCGTGTCCGTCAACCAAGGCGACCAAATCATCAGCAAACAGCCATTTTCCGGCTGTTCCAGTACATGTCCCCGTAAAGTCAGTTCGGACCCGATGCGCTGCCACAGCAACAGCTTTCCCGCCGACTCGCGCAACGCCGCGAACCCGAGCACAACCTGCGGCCGCTTCAAGGCAAAGAAGGTGGTCAGCACGGCACCGACCGGGACGTCCGGGCAAAGTCGAAGAAACGACCGGCCGGCTCTGGAGATCGTCATGTCGCTGTCGATAGCGACATGGAAAGGAAACAGCGATTCAAACTGCTCGCTCGACAGGCCTGGCGCAGGCTGCGATCGATCCCCGGTCGAAGTCATGGGTCCGCTCGGCAAATCGAATCAGGGCCACGCGAGCAGGAAAACATCATGATCCGCGCCCGCGTCCCGGCTCTGTTCCAGGGTCACGGACAGCTCGGTGTCGAAACGCGCGCCCAGACCATGCAGCAAACCGACCAGGAATGCGGTCAGACCCGAGCGGTGGGTCCGATAGTGAAGGCGAACCGAGTGTTCCGTCAGATCGGTGCATTCGAAGATCGGAGGCTGGAGTTTCGGGAATATCATCGCGACACGGGTATGAAAGCTGGGCAGATTCGACAGAAACTCCGGCAGCGTGTCACCGCAGGCGTCGAGTAACTCGCCATAGCCTTCCCGTGCCGTGCAGAGAATCCAGTGGCGGCCAAAATCTTCGAGGAGAGCCTGGGCCGGGAGGCCGGTGACCTCGGCCGCCGCCGTCACCAGGCCGAACGACATTTCGTCCGGGTACGGGTCATTACTGACGAACACGTCCACGTCGACCCCGGCGCGCGTCTTGATCTCCTCCCAGACGGCATCCCCCAGGCGCGCGCACACCATTTCTTCAAGCGCCTTGTTCACCATTCCATACATGGCCCGAGCTCCCATTTCGCCGGCATTCCCGCGTTATTGTGAACCAAGCGGAACCTGTGCGCCATGCGAACACCGTCCGCGGCAGCGCGCTTCCTAGCCGTAGCGTTCCGTGGCAAACTCCCACGCGCTGATCGGGGCTTCACCGACCACTCTCCCCCTCCCGGCGAGCCGAGCCGGTTCGTCAGCACATACGCCGTAGGCAACGGAGAATCTTTCCATGACGCTGCTGGATTACTTCGACCGCTGCTACGTGGTCAACCTGCCCGAGCGGGCAGATCGGCGGCGGGAAATGCAACAGGAACTGATCGAAGCGGGCATACCCTTCGCTCCCGGCCGCGTCGAGCTGTTTACCGCGGTGCGCCCGGTGGATGCGGGCCTCTTCCCGAGTCTGGGCGCACGCGGCTGCTTCGAGAGCCATCACCGCATTCTGCGACAAGCCCGCACGGAGGGTCTGCGCAATGTCCTGGTGATGGAGGACGACCTCACCATCGACCCCAGGCTGAGGGCTCATGCCGCGGAGATGATCGAGACGCTACGGACCAATGACTGGGGCTTCGTCTATTTCGGACATGCGCTGGAACAGGCAACGCCTTCCGGCGATCCGGCGCTGCTGCAGCCCTACTCAGGCCCGCTGATGACGACCCATTTTTACGGCATCAACGCAGCGATCTTCGACCGTTTGCTGGACTTCTTCGATGCCCTGCTGCAACGACCCCCAGGCCATCCGGACGGCAGTCCCATGCATGTTGACGGTGCCTATTCCACCTTTCGCAAGCAGAATCCCGACGTGCTGACCCTGATCACCGTGCCCAGCCTCGGCGGTCAGCGCAGTTCGCGCAGCGACATCTACCCGAATCGGTGGTTCGACCGCTGGCCGGTGTTCCGCGAACTGGCCGCGTTGGCGCGCCGCGTCAGGTCGCGATGGAAAGCCGGGCGGCGCTCCCCATGACCCGCCCGCGCGTTCTCCTGGTAGAAGACGAAGAAATCATCGCCCTCGTCATTCAGGACAATCTGATCGACGCTGGTTTCGATGTCGTTCTGGCGGGCGATGGACAGGAAGCATGGGAACGGCTGGTGGCCGGCGATCATGCCTTCGAGACCATCCTGCTCGACTGGGAAATGCCGCGGCTCGACGGGATGCAGTTGCTGCGACAGATCAAGGCCATGCCGGAACTGATGGACATTCCGGTGATCATGGAGACCGCTGTCACCGACCCGGCCAGCATTCAGGAGGGCCTGAACGCCGGGGCGCATTATTACCTGACGAAACCCTTCGACCCGAAGGTATTGATCAGCGTCGTCCGGGCCGCGACCGCGCAATTCCGTGAACACCGGCAGATGCTCGACCGGGTCCGATTGGCGCACCGGCCGTTCGAGCATCTGGAGAGCGGCATCTTCCGTTTTCGTTCGATCGAGGACGGATGCCTGCTGGCCGATTTTCTCGCTGCAGTATGCCCCGAACCGGAGACCGCGATCCTCGGCCTGCGTGAGCTGCTGATCAATGCCGTCGAACATGGCAATCTGGGCATCAGTTACGCCGAGAAAAGCCACCTGCTCTTCAACGACACCTGGCACGAGGAAATCGATCGTCGCATGAACCTGGACGAGAACCGCGACAAGCGGGTCCGTCTGCATTTCGAGCGTCGCCCGACCCAAATGGTCATCACCATCACCGACGAGGGGCAGGGCTTCGAGTGGCGAGACTATCTCGACTTCGATCCCAAACGCGCCTTCGATCTGAACGGTCGCGGCATCGCGCTGGCGCGCGTCAAGAGCTTCGACACCCTCGAGTATCAGGGGAATGGGAACAGCGTCGTGGCGACGATACGGCTGCCCTCCCCCTGACGAAACGCCGGACCAGAGCCGTCGAGATAAGGCGCGTTTTCGCCTGCCCTTACCGTTGCGGATCGCGGCGCCGGCAAAGGCACCGAGATTGCGAAACATCACGGCGCACCCAGATGGCGCAGCATGAGGCCGCGAGCCCCAAAAGCGATCAGCCCGGGCGCTGGGGTCTCTCAGCGAGTCAGACGCTTACGGAACGGCGCAAAAACTGCTTAGGGCTTAAGGAATATCGCTGGAACCATCAAACGGTCCCTGAGGCCCAGCCCGCACGCTTCTGAAACCGTACGAAAGTCGAGGACACCCAACCGTGGACGTCAAAAAGGCCATCGGGCTCACGCCTGCCGACTTGAACCCCGACGAATCGCGGCTACGCCGCCGTCACTTTCTGAACATCAATCTGACGCTTGCCGCAGCCGGTCAGCCAATCTGCCAACAGGTCAACACCGGTGATTTCATCAGCGTGGCCGAAGATCTCGTTCACTGCTACCGCGCCCAGTCGCGTCTCGTCCCCGACTACCTCTGTCCTGCCGACCAGCGCATCCAGACGTTCCTGGACGCCTATCTGGCCGATCTGCGCCTGCCGAATCCGCTGCGCCTGCCATCGAACACGCTGATCCTGCACCGGTTCGGCATCGCTCGCGAACTGTCGTTGCCGCCGGATGGCGACCGGTTCGAATCGGACATCATCAAGAGCTATCGAGTCCGCCAAGGCGTGCTGCACAACACGCTGCGCGACCGTCGCACCACGAAGGGCTCATTCCATATCGCCGAGGGGGGCCTGCCGATCCCCAGCGACAAGCGCGCCGTGCCGAAATTGGCCTTCGCCCGACTGTTGCAGGGAGCATTGAATCCTCCGCGCGACTTGCTGGGGCTGCCCTTCACCTGCCGCGAGGAAGAGCCGGCCGAGATTTTCGTATCCCTGTTGCTGCGACCCACGGTCAGCCCCGCCGTGCCGGGAGTCCTTCCGGAAAAGAGCATGGAGATCCGCTTCTTCGCGCCGGGCGGCATGGTATCCAACCTCGACTTCGTAGAAAGCATCTTCGGCAACGCCGGCAATCCCCACCTGCCGGAAAATGACGCCGGGCTGGACATCGACCATTGGACCGGGCATACCGGCTGCATCATTCTGGCTCCGCATCTCCTCGGCATGACCAAGAAGGAACTGGGACTGCCGCGCTACAGTCAGGCAACCGAACGCCAGCGCGCCGACCGAATGTGCTGGCAGGGCGAGAGCGAACTGTACAACGACGGCGAACCCTACAAGATCACCGCGCGTGATGCTTCGGGAACCATCGTCACGCTGATTACCGACAACTACTTCGGGTACTGCAAGAAGGAGGTCAAGACCCAGATCAGCTTTTCCGCGAATCTGTTCGGCCTGGCCGAAGAAGAACATGCGGGCGGAGCGCTGACCTTCGCCAGTCACAATCATGGCGAGGAATTCGGGGCCGACCCCCGGATCCGCCTGACCGACCACAACTTCGCCGATGTGAAGGCCCGCTTCGGCGACATCATGGACATCCAGCCCGAAGGCTATGGCATCGACAAGCGATTTCCGCAGTTGTGCTATCTGCCGGAGGACATGCAGGTCGATCTCAACAACCAGCGCATCAGTTGGCGGTTGGGTGACAGCACCCAGCGAATCCCGCTCCGCCCAGGCCAGGTCTACATGCATCCGACCGGCTACAAGATCGAGATGCGCAAGCATCCGTCGGCACCGTCGTGGCGACTGGTCGGCACCGATGCCGAGGGGCTGTTGTGCCACAAGCCCTGCACCGTTTCCGGCGGCGGCAAGTCGGAGATTTCCAAGTCCATCGACAATACGATTCTGTTCGGACCGGTCTTCGTCGCCGATCTGGAGCAGGACCTGGATTTCGTCGAATCGCTGTGCAACCGCGACTATAGCGATCGCTACCGGCCCGGCATGGGCCCGGACTACAGCAAGCGTCGCTGCACCCCGCTGCTCAGCCCGAAGCGCAGCCTCGGTTCCGTGATCAAACTGCTCAACCCGTCACCGAGCACCTTCACCGACGATTACAACGCCTGGCTCGAGACGATCCCGACGCGAATCAAGTCGATCGTTTTCATGATCAAGCGCTTCTATCGGCCGGAATGGGGCGCCGACTGGCGCAGGCACTTCGCCACCGACATCGTCAACGGCAGTCCCGGCCATGAGTTGAAGATGGACGACCGGGCACTGGTCGCGTCGTACTTGCGTATCGGTTTCGAACAGAATGGTTCATGGCGAGTGTTCAAGCTGCGTCAGGACTACATTGCCGCCGAAAAGCTGCAGATGGAGGACGACATCACGGCTTCGGTCGTGATTCCGACACATCAGTTGCGGAATCGTCCCCCGGCAATCGTGAATCCCAGCGTCAAGCTGACCCACAACTGCGAATACCGCCTGTTCCAGCGCCCCGACGATGCCGTGCACCGTGGCCTCGACCTGCAAGCCGAGCGGGATCTCACCCAAAGCGGCAACTTCATCTCCAATTTCGAACCGCTGGGTACCCGAGAGGTGCGGTCACTGGTGGACGACGTGATCGGCTTCAACCAGTACAGTCCGCCGATGCAGGAATTTCTGCAGGCCGCGGCCAAGTCCGGGGAGGGGTTCGCGGTCTCCTCCGCGCATCCACGGATCGTCGACGGAAAGCCGAGCAAGAATCCGCGCTATCTGCAGTTACGCCAGGATCTCGAAGACGAGTTCAAGCCTTATCTGGCCGAGATGGGGGCCCGCCTGAGCCGGCGTATACCGCTGCACGAACCGGTAATGTGGCCGGTCGGTGCCGTGCTGGCCGGCCGGCGCAACAATCCGCCCGACTGGAAATCCGGAATCCGACCGCTGTGCGTCTACAGCCCGATCCATTACCAGGAACTGCCCGAACTGTTCATGGACTTCATCTGCAGCCTGACCGGCAAATCGCCGTCGACGACGGGGGCGGGCAGCGAGGGCGCGCTGACTAAGGGTCCATTCAATGCCCTCCGGGCGACCGCCGACCTCAACGCGGCGCTGGTGTCCTACATCCTGACCGGCTACGGGGGCTTCAGCACCGCAGCTGGGCATGTGGGACCCCACTTCCGTGTCGATCACGACATCAGCCTGCTGGCGCCCGAAATCTGGTGCCGCCTGTCACCCCAGGCTCAGGATCCCGACTACCTGATCCGAGAAGGCTACCTGGAACCCGTGCTCGATTTCGAGCACGAGGGGAAAACCGTCCTGGCCAGTCGGCTCGGCTACCGCATCACCAGTCATTTCGTGCACCACCACTTCGGCAAGTTGTTCGACACCCCGTCGCTGGTGCTGACCGAGGAGATTCTCAAGCCGGAGAAGCAGGACCTCGCCTGCTTCGTGGACGGTATCGCCAACATCGTAGAAACCCAGCGGCGCGTTGCTCAGGAGTATCTGGACGACGGCAGTATCGACGAAGCCTGCCCCCCGCTCCGCGCGCTGCTCTACATCATGGCAACGGGGAGCTACGAAGGCAAAGGCGCGCATCACCCGGCGATCCGAGCGATGTTCACTCGAGAGAATCTGCTGGGGTCGGCCTGGTACCGGGAGCGCTTGCGCACCAAACAGGAGCGAGACATCGAGCTGTGGCGCAAACACGTGCTGTACCTGGAAAGCTTCCTGGACCAGCACCACCACACGCCCTACGCGGAGAAGCTGCGGATCATCGAACGCCTGGAAAGGGCACGCCGCACCCTGGCCGAAGTCAGCGACGCGGCCTACCCGGACCGACTCGTCGGGACGCTGGGAGCGGACCCGATGAAGCCACGGGCTACCGGACGCAAGACCTCTGCTCGGCGGAGCCGCGACGCCACGGCCGAAGCCTGAGCTCGGAACGAGCCCGGATGCCGCGCCCTGCAACGGAAAGGCGCGGCCCCTGGGCACGCGGGTACTGCGATACCCTGACGCCTCCGCCGGCTAGTGCGGGCAGCCCTCGAGCTTGATGATCGCGTAACCCTGGCTTGCGACATCCCGCCTGACGTCCTCGGGGGCTCCCACCGAGCTGTGACAAAAGCAGCAACTCTCCGCTCTGACCACAGCCGCGGACTCGCCGATGCCGGCGAGCCAGTCGCGAGCGTGAGCCAGGGCTTTTTCCTGGCTCTTCTCTGACAGGACGACGTCGAAATGCAGAATGCGGCCATTGCCGCTGACGGCATAGGTATCGAAAACATGGAACTGGGTCATGGGGTTCCTCTCGTGAGTGCTCGGCAAAGAACCAGTGTCGGCGACCGGAGGCCTCTCGGCGCTGGCTCCGACGCTTTCTAGTTCGCTTTCGAAACTAGATTGCCGCGATTGCTATTTCGTGTCAATCACGCCACGCGACGCCGAACACGGGCACCATCCTCTCAGACGTTTCTCACCAAGGCATCAGCTCGTGTAAAATTAGGGGCTTTTGCAAGCGGCCGCCACCATGCGCGAACTCAACCCCCTTTACCAGCAAACCAAAGATCTCAAGAGCCGCATAGAAGCTCTTAGGGGGTACCTTTGACTTCGACATCAAGCAGGAACGCCTCGACGAAGTCCTGAAGGAACTGGAAGATCCGAAGATCTGGGACACCCCCGACAAAGCGCAGAGCCTAGGCCGGGAACGCACGCAACTCGAAGGCGTAGTACATCGTCTGATTCGGCTCGGGCAAGGGGTGAGCGACGCCGCCGACCTGCTGGAACTCGCAGTCGCCGAGGACGACGAAGACACCGTGGAAACGGTCGCCGCAGACCTTGATGCGGCGGAAAAAGAGGTCGCCGGACTCGAATTCCGGCGCATGTTCTCGCGCGAAGCGGATCCGAACAACGCCTTCCTGGACATTCAGGCCGGATCGGGCGGCACCGAAGCCCAGGACTGGGCCGAAATGCTGGAGCGCATGTATTTGCGCTGGGGTGAGCGCCGCGGCTTCAAGACCGAACTGATCGAGGAGTCTCCGGGGGACGTCGCGGGCATCAAGAGCGCGACGATCCGCTTCGAAGGCGACTACGCCTACGGCTGGCTACGAACCGAAACAGGCGTCCATCGGCTGGTGCGGAAATCGCCCTTCGATTCGGGCAACCGGCGGCATACGTCCTTCGCGTCGGTCTTCGTCTCGCCGGAAGTGGACGACAGCATCGATATCGACATCAATCCGGCGGATCTGCGCGTCGACGTCTACCGTGCCTCGGGCGCCGGCGGGCAGCACGTCAACCGCACCGAGTCGGCGGTCCGGATCACCCACAATCCGTCCGGCGTCGTCGTGCAGTGTCAGAGTGAGCGGTCACAGCATGCCAACCGCGACCGCTGCATGAAGCAACTCCGCGCGAAGCTGTACGAGTTGGAGATGCAGAAGCGCAACGCCGAGAAGCAGGCCCTGGAGGCGACCAAATCCGATATCGGCTGGGGCAGCCAAATCCGCTCGTACGTTCTGGATCAATCGAGGATCAAGGACTTGCGTACCAATTGGGAAACCGGCAATCCGCAGGCCGTACTGGACGGCGATCTGGATCCCTTCATCGAGGAAAGTCTGAAGAGCGGCTTGTGACATGAGCGATACCCCCGACGACAACAAACTGATCGCCCAGCGACGCGAGAAGCTGGCGGAACTCCGCCAGGACGGCGTGGCATTTCCGAACGACTTCCGGCGCAACACGCTGGTCCAGGCGCTGCATGAACAATACGGCGAAGAGGACGGCGCGACGATCGAGACGCGTCAGGTCCGGGTCAAGGCCGCCGGAAGGCTGATGGCCAAGCGTCTGATGGGCAAGGCCAGCTTCACCCAGATACAGGACATGTCCGGCCGCATGCAGGTGTTCCTGCAGAAGGATGCCCTGCCGGATGGCGTCTACGAGCAGTTCAAGCAATGGGACATCGGCGACATCGTCGGAGTCGAAGGCACGCTGTTCCGGACCAAGACCGGGGAGTTGTCGATCAAGGCCACCGACATCCGCCTGTTGACCAAATCCCTGCAGCCCCTGCCCGAGAAGTACCACGGGTTGACCGATACCGAGACCCGCTACCGGCAACGCTACGTCGACCTCATCGTCAGCGAAGAAACGCGGCAGGTGTTCCGTCGGCGCGTGGAGATCATTCGCTATATCCGGAATTTCCTGAGCGACCGGGGCTTTCTCGAAGTCGAGACCCCGATGATGCAGCCGATACCCGGTGGCGCCCGAGCCAAGCCGTTCGTGACGCATCACAACGCCCTGGACATGGATTTATATCTACGGATCGCGCCCGAACTCTACCTGAAGCGGCTTGTCGTCGGGGGGTTCGAGAAGGTGTTCGAGATCAATCGGAGCTTCCGCAACGAGGGTCTGTCGACGAAGCACAACCCCGAATTCACGATGATCGAGTTCTATCAGGCTTACGCGGACTATCGCGACCTGATGAACCTGACCGAGGAATTGCTGCGGGGTATCGCGACGTCGCTGTTCGGCACGACACTGCTCGAATATCAGGGTCATCCCTACGATCTGGGACCTCCTTTCCGCCGCCTGACTGTCCTGGAGTCCATCCTGCTCTACAACCCGGACATCGCGCCGGGCGATCTGGCCGACCGCGAAAGTGCCGCGGGCATCGCGCGGGGGCTGGGAATTTCCGTCGCCGCCACCGACGGTCTGGGCAAGATCCAGACCGAGATCTTCGAGAAAACCGTCGAACATCGGCTAATGGAGCCGACCTTCATCACTGCATACCCGGCCGAGGTGTCACCCCTGGCGCGCCGTAACGACGAAAACCCGTTCATCACGGACCGCTTCGAGTTTTTCGTTGCCGGGCGGGAACTCGCCAACGGTTTCTCGGAGTTGAATGATCCGGAGGATCAGTCCGCCCGTTTCCGCCAGCAGGTCGAGGACAAGGCGGCCGGCGACGAGGAGGCCATGCATTTCGACGCCGACTACATTCGCGCGCTGGAATATGGGTTGCCGCCAACCGCCGGTGAAGGCATCGGCATCGACCGGCTGGTGATGTTCTTCACCGACTCCGCTTCGATACGGGATGTCATCCTGTTCCCGCAGATGCGCCCGGAGCTCTGAGAAAGCGGCGCCGACAGCAGGGCGGCCTCCAGCGGCCGCTCGCGGATTCCCAAAAGCGTCACATTCAGACCAGAACCAGCAATAGCAGGGCCCCGGTCCACAGAAACATCCACCCGCCCATTATCGACATGGCTTTTGCGATTTCCGCAGGAGTCTCAACGATGCTCAGCGCCTGCATGGTCACGCCTTGGCGTTCTTGACTGTTCATGATGGCTTCTCGCGTCTCGTCCATTTGCTCTCGATGCTGCATGTTTCATACCCACCGCCTCAGGCGCTTCGAGGGACGCCGATCGGGTAGCTGCTCCTTGCCATTCAGCTGGAAGCCCGCAAGCCCCAAGGTTACCGCTTGAGCCGCCCACCGTCCACGGCCGGCGAACCCACCGGCCAGACCGGCGCCAAGCACGGACACGGGGTACGACGCTGACCGTCGCGCTGACGGAAGGGGTGGCGATCTGCCGCTGCCGACTGCTGCACACGGACCGCATGGGGAATTTTTCACTGCAGACGACCAGGCCGCGGCTTTATGATCGCCCACAGTCAAGACGACGAGTGAGGGACACGGATTGAACCCTTTCCGTTTTTTGCTTTCCTAGACTTTGCTCGAAAGACGTAGCCAAGCAAAAAGCATTACGGCCATGAACAACGAACAACTGCAACAACAACGACTGGAACGTCTCCACAAGCTCGTTGCCTGGGTCAATGAAGGGTACGGGAATGCGCTCCGCCTCTACGGCGCGAACCATCCGCTTACGCGCAGTTGGCTGAAGGAAAAGCTCGATATCGAGTGGTTTACCGAGCATGAGGAAGACAGCCAGCATCAGACTTTCGCCTGATACGCGATCATCCCGTCGCCATACGCCGCGAGTGAGTGGCCGCTTTCGGGGGCTCAACGTCTCCAGGCCGCTCGCTAACGGGGCGCTCCCGCCGATCCGCCCGTCTGACCAGGCCATCCGCTCAGAGCTCGCCGCTGATCCACAGCATCACTTCGTTCGCACCGCGCGTGTCCTGATTCACCAGGTTGAAGCTGTGCGCGTAATCGAGCATGACCATCGTGTCGCCTATGAAACCGGTACTGAGGCGCGCGCCCATCCACGGCAGCAACTCGTTCGAGCGCCTGAGCTCGCCGCTGGCGGTCGGACGATACGGATCGAGGTAACCGACGCCGCCATGCGCGGAAAGATAGGAGAACCAGCTCAGCTCCCATCGGTACTCCAGCGCTCCGATCAAATAGTGTTCGGGATAGAATTCCCAGATCGACGTGCCGGGTAGCACGGGCATGGCCGATGCTCCGTATTCCATTCCCATCGCATTCGGCCCTCCGCCCACCCGGATCGCATTGAACCGGTCGACATTGTGTCCCACTGCACCGTGCAACCAAGCCACCATGCGATGCCGCTCGCTGTCCACGAACGGGATCCCGCCACTGGCCACGGCATAGGCATTGACGATCGAATAGTGCTGGCCTTCGTTCTTCGAGAACGAATACCCAGGGGTTCCCCAATCGTCCCAATCGGTCCGGAAGCCCTGCACGAAGTCGGCGCCGGCTGCGTAACCGGCATGTGGCAGAGACAGCAGGTTCCGCTCCAGGCCGTCCCAGCGCACCACCAGCCGGTTACGTAGTTCGAAAGTGCTGCGGGGCAGCACCATGTCGGCAGCCGTTTGGCTGCTGCGGCCCGAGTAGAAATATCCAGGCTCGACCACCCAGTTGATCTGCCACATGTTATCCGAGCGTCCGTTCTCCAGCGACTGGCGATAGCCGAGCGTGAAGCCGGGGCGCACGAAGCCCCAGTAGATCTGCTGTGACTTGTCGGTCACGCCGTCATAAACCTCATTCCAGGCTTCGGGCAGCGTGAAGTTGTTGAATGTGAAACCGAACTCGAAGTCGCCCCAGTCCTCGGGCTTCAGACTCCAGAAAACGTTGTTGTAAACGCCGGCGATCTCAGCCCGATAGAGATGCCGCTCGTCGGGATGCCGCCACAGGTACAACGCTCCCGCCGGCAGCACCAGCCGACCCGTGGGCGCGGGCGCCTCGAACTGGGCACCCAGCTTCCACGCGGTCACGTGACGCGGATCCCGTGCCGGAACGACGACTTCCTCGCCGAAGAGATGGGTCCGGAAGCCCTCGCCCAGGCGCGGCGTGCGGTAGGACTCTGCTGTTGAATCCAACTCGGGCAGTTCCCGGGCTGACAGAGGGGTCTCTGCCAGAGTGATATCCGCGCCTCCCGAGTCTGCGACAAGGGCGGCCAAAAGCGCCAGACAGCACGGTTCGACGTTTCCGACGTGCGGCATACGTCGCCTTGATGGAGACCTGTTTCGCACGGCGCCACCTGCCCGTCGAGCACTCCATCAGGCGAATCCATACAGGGCCAAAGCGAGGCCCGTGACCGCCAGCATCGCCGCACGGACTGAAGTCCCGAAATGTGCAAACCGCAGGACAGCAATAGATAGAGGCGCCACACTCCGGAGCAGTAAGACGCCCTCGGTCGCGCAGCACCAGAGCCGCCGTGCCGCGATGCCCAGGCCCACCAGCAGCGCGCCCATTCCGCCCCAGGCAACGATGACCTGCGCCGTGCGGTGCGAGAGTCCGAATGCGCCCTCGAGTAGGCTTTTCAGGGCAATTTCTATCCAGCCAACGATGACATGTAACACGCTACCCATCGCCGACAGGGTTGCGTCGGGAAAGAACCACAACATCGCCGTCAGAAGACCGAGCCATAGCGCACGGGATCGAAGGGCCTCCGCCAACGCTACGGTACTCATTGCCGACCATCGATTCCCGCTGACGCCTGACTTCATTAATGCCTCCCGTCCGTTCAGCCACAACGCCCCTCGCCCCATCCGGCGCGGAGCGCAAGTCGAAATGCCAATCATCGTGCGCCGGAGCAGGCAGTGATAACGGGTCTGCAGATCCCCAGCCACGGGGAAGTTGACGGCTACCGGCCACGAGTCGCCTAGACACTATCAGCCGGAAAAACGTTGATCAAATAGATACTATTGAATTTTTACTTTTAGTAACTATATCGCTGACCAGCTCAGAACGGCTCGCGGGCGACGCTCGGCGACCAGGGGACAACACCAAGGTCGGTCAAGCGGCTGCCGGCCGGGGCGAGGTCACCAATTCTCTGACCACCTGATTGGGAAAGCGGCGATTCGGAGTTATCGCATAGAAACACTCCCTAAGCCCCGGCACGCGACAGCGCTCAATCAGCGTGCCGTTCAGCAACTCATCTTTGACGACGACCGGCGGCACCAGCGTCACGCCGGCGCATTCCCGTGCCAGCAACCGTAACATCGCCATATCGTCGACCTCCGCCATGATCAACGGCCTGATCCCCGCTTGATCCAGCAACAGATCGAAAGCCGCCCGTAGATCACTTTCCAGGGTGGGCAGCAACAGTGGTGTCGTCCGCAGTCCCTCCGGGTAGCGGAAGTCGTCCAACCCGGGTAACGGTCGGCTGACCAGACTAACCGGCTGCTCATCGATCAGGTGGCTGTGCCAATTGACCTCGGCATCCCGCCTCAAGGGCACGTTGGAAAGGATGAGGTCCAGCGCATGAGCCTGCAGTTGCGAGCGGAGCTCGCGCAGGCTGCCGGAACGCACCACCAGCTCAAGGCCTGGGCGGCCCAGGACGGGACGCAGCAGATCGAGTTGAAAGTTCCGGGACAGGGTCGCCACAGCACCAACGCGTAGCACCTGCCGCTGACCGGCAGGCCGGTTCTGCAGGGTGCTCAGCAGTTCCTCGCCCGCCCGGAAGATCGTATTCGCGTACTCCATCGCAATCTGGCCAGCCTCGGTCAGGACCAGACGGCGATTCTCCCGGTCGAAAAGCGCCTGTCCGATACTCTCCTCCAACTGCTTCAGCTGAATGCTCAGCGCGGACTGGGATACATGCAGGCGCTCTGCGGCGCGGGTCAGGCTGCGCTCGTTGGCGATGACCCAGAAGTACCGGAGGTGCTTGTAATTCAAATTTTTCGTCATTTATAGAATAGATTTCATTTTTCTTTTTCATATATTGGATCAAATATGACGTCGTTGCTAGCCTATTCCGAACCTCATCGGTCATGGGAGAGCAACCATGTTTTTTGCAGAGTGTTTTCGTCACCCCTACAGCGGACACCCGCCGGTAGGGCAACCGCGGCAAGCCAAGGGAAACCGGTTCCAACGGGACCTCGTGCCGGGTTTCCGGTGCGGAACCGAGGTGGGCTGCCAATGAACGCCTGGCTGCACGGATCCACGGCCTTATCGCCCCTGCTGTTGATGGCATCGGCTCTCGTACCCAGCCACTGGGCGAACCGTCACGCCCGCACCATGGCGGTCGGTTCCGAGATCCTCATGTGGATCGCCTTCGCCGCCGCAAGCCTCGCCGCGATGGCGCAGGCACTCCCGGGCACACTGGAGAACGGAACCGCGATAGCGGTGACTTCGGCCTTCGCGCCGGTCGCGTATTTCGACGCGCTGACGGCCGTGATGCTGCTGCTGGTGTCCTTCATCGGAACCGCAGTGACACGCTACGCGCGCAATTACATGGACGGCGACCCGGAGCAGGGGCACTTTTGCAAGTGGCTTTCCGTCACCATCGGCGCCGTGCTCGGAGTCATCGTCTCGGGCAATCTGCTCTGGTTCACGCTGGCCTGGATGTTGACTAGCCTGAGTCTGCACCGGTTACTGACCTTCTATGCCGACCGCCCCGGCGCCCTGCTCGCAGCACGCAAAAAGTTCCTCATCAGCCGCCTCGGGGACGCGGCGCTAATCATCGCGATGGTATTGATCTACCGTGAATTCGGAACGCTGGAATTCGCCCCGATCTTCGCGACAGCGGAACTCCTGGGCAGTGCGTCAAATGCAGCCGCCCCCGCGCTATCGGCCGCCGGGCTGACGACGATCAGCGCTTTGTTGATCGCCGCTGCCGCGCTCAAGTCGGCACAGTTTCCATTCCATTCCTGGCTGCCCGAAGTCATGGAGACACCGACGCCGGTCTCCGCTTTGATGCATGCGGGCATCATCAATGCCGGCGGATTCCTCGTGGTCCGGATGAGCCCCGTCATCGTGCTGTCGCCGGAGGTGCTGAGCGGGCTCGCGGTGGTCGGAGCGGCGACGGCGCTCTACGGCTCACTCGTCATGGTGACCCAGACCAGCATCAAGAAGGCCCTGGCGTTTTCGACGGTGGCCCAGATGGGATTCATGATGCTGCAGTGCGGGCTGGGCGCCTTCTCCGCCGCGATCCTGCATATCGTTGCCCATTCGCTATACAAGGCCCACGCCTTTCTGTCGACGGGTAGCGTCGTCGATCTGGCACGCGCCTCCTGGGTTCAGGTGGCGCCGAAAAACCAGACCGCCGGTCCGCTGCTGGCCGCGTTTGCCGGCGCGCTGGCGCTTAGTCTCGCCTCGGCCCATGGCTTCGGCGTATCGCCCGCAAGCGAACCGGGCGTCGTGGCGCTGGGCGCGGTGCTCACGCTGGCCGTGACCTTCCTGCTGTGGAAGTCCGCCGGCGCTCATCCCGGGTACGGGACGGTCGCCCGCGCGACGGCGGTCGCGGCCTGTGTCTGTATCGGCTACTTCGCGCTGCAGACCGCTTTCGCCCATCTGTTGCGCAGCGCCCTGCCTCCTCTTCCGCCGCGAGCCAGCGATTTCGATCTGACCCTTACAGCGGCAGTAACCATGCTGTTTGTCACGATGCTGCTGGTGCAGAGCCGACTTCCCGGCCGCATCGACAACCCCTTGTGGCAGCGTCTCTACGTGCACTTCTACAACGGCCTCTACATCAGCACGATCGCCAACCGGGTGATCGAGCGGATCTGGCCGTTGCCCTCCGCATCCGAACCCTCATCGAACTGGGAGTAGCGCCATGCCACCTCGCGAGAATGCCGTCATCACACCCTTCGTCGCCACCGAGCCGGCGCTCGAAAACCACAGACTCAGCGCGTCCGCGCCGGTCCCTTCGGTGTCGCCGCGACTCGAGGCAGCGATCCGCTCCGCCTGCATGCGGATTGCGCCACTATGGCCTTTGAAGACCTTCGTCGCCGTGAATCCGTTCCTGGGCCTGAGCGACCAAACCTATTCCGAGGCCTGCCGAACCGTCTACCGCAATGCGCACGGCGAATTGCTGATGCCGGCGGATTTCTATCTCGCGCAAGTCGAACGTGGCTGGATCACTGAAGGGGACCTGCAGCGGGCGATCGATGAGCATGGACGGTCGATGCCGGACCCGATTGCCGAGGGCGGGGCGGCACTCACTCCGACCCGTCTGATCGAGCGACTGCGCGTGCTGCAGAGGATGCCGCCGAGTTCCTCTGCAGGACGCTTTCGAACCGTAGCCGATGCCCTGGATGCCGGCGGACGCTGGACACGCCTGACCACCGAGGAAATATCGAAATGGTGTGCGGCGCACTTCGACGAGGGCCAGGCTTCATGGCAGAGTCCATGGCGGACCTGCAAACCTTATGTCTCATGGCGGCGCACCGCGCAATTCGACCGCAACGCGGAACTGAGCGGCCTGCGGCGTTTCCGTCGCCACATTGCGCAGCTGCCCTTCGACCCGCTGATCGCGATCGGACGGGTCATGGCCGTGCTTGAGGTGCCGGAGGGGTCATTCGTGGACTTCCTGCATCGCGCATTGATGTCGATCTCCGGGTGGAGCGCGTATGTCCAGTATCGCGTCCGCGAGCGCAATCGCCCGGAACAAGAGGACGACTCGCTGCTGCAGCTGCTGGCGATCCGCCTCGCTTACGACTACGCGCTGTTCATGGAATTCGGGGAAGACCTGCCCGACCGGTTCTGGCATCCGTCCGGCGCGGGGGAGCGCGACGACACACCGGCATCGTTACTTCCCGAGTCCGGCTTGTTCCCGCGCCACCTTGCGCAACAGGCCTACGAGCACGCCTTCCACCGGCGCACCATCGAGCGACTCCGGACCGCGAATGCTTGCGACCGCTCCATTCCTTTCGCTCATGGGCAACGCCCCGAGGTGGCCGCCGTCTTCTGCATCGACGTGCGCTCCGAGGTCTTTCGCCGCGCGCTGGAGAGTCAGTCGCAAGGCATTCGCACCCACGGCTTCGCCGGTTTCTTCGGCGTCCCGATCGAGTACGTGCCACTCGGCCATAACCACGGGCCGGCGCAGTGCCCGGTACTGATCAAACCCCGCTTCCGCGTGCGGGAAACGATAGCCGGGGCGGGGCCGCGCGAGGTCGAGCGGATACTGAGCAAGCGCATCGGTCGCAAGCGGGCGGCACGCGCCTGGAAGGCGTTCAAGTCATCCGCCGTTTCCTGCTTCTCCTATGTCGAGACCTTCGGGTTGCTGTTCGCGCCGAAGCTGGTCAGCGATACCCTCGGCCTGACGCGACCCGTCGCGCCGCCGAGCCAGGACGGCCTGGAACGACGCTTGATCGATCGTCTCGGTCCCACGTTGGACTTCCAGCCCGCGACCGACAGCGGCTCCATTCACCGGATGCCCTCGGGGATCTCCCGGGAGGACCGCGTGGAGCTGGCACGGAACGCGCTGCGCGGCATGGGTCTCACCGGGCAGTTCGCGCGCCTGGTTCTGCTCTGTGGACACGGCAGCACCACGGTCAACAATCCCTATGCTGCAGGGCTGAATTGCGGCGCCTGCGGCGGCCACAGCGGTGAGGCCAATGCCCGCACGGCGGCAGCCATCCTGAATGATCCCTGGGTGCGAGCGGCACTCGCCGATGAGGGGCTAACGATCCCGCCCGATACATGGTTTCTGGCCGCACTCCATGACACGACCACCGATGCCGTCACGCTCTATGACCCGGACCGGGTACCGTGGTCTCATCGCGACGATCTCGTCCGGCTGCGGCAATGGCTGGATGCGGCTTCAAGGATCGCGCGCCGTGAACGCGCGCCACGCCTCGGCATCACCGGGACGAATGCGGAACAGCTTGACCGACGGATCGAGGCCCGGAGCCGCGATTGGTCGCAGGTCCGCCCGGAATGGGGCCTAGCCGGCAACGCGATCTTCATCGCAGCCTCGCGCGACCGCACCCGGACCCTGAATCTTGAAGGGCGGGCCTTCCTGCACGACTACGACTCGGCCACCGATCCGGACGGTTCGCTGCTCGAGCTGATCATGACCGCACCGATGGTCGTTGCGAGCTGGATCAACCTCCAGTATTTCGCTTCGACCGTGGACCCGGAACTGCTCGGCAGTGGCAACAAGACGCTACACAATGTGGTGGGAACACTGGGGGTATTCGAAGGCAACGGCGGCGATCTCCGGGCGGGCCTGCCCTATCAGTCGGTACACGACGGCCAGAAGTTCGTGCACGAGCCGCTCCGGCTAATGGTCTTCATCGAGGCGCCGACCGCAGCCATCGACCGCGTCATCGCCCGCCATGCCCACGTACGGGAGTTGGTCGCAAACGGCTGGGTCCATCTGTTCGCCATTGCGGATGAAGGCAAGCGTTATCTGCGCCACGGAGGTTCGGTAGAATGGCAGCCAACTTGTTGACCGAAAGCTGGCCCCGACACGCGAGAACCATGGCAGTAACACCGAACCGAAGCGGCCCGGCGGCCGGATGCGCGACCCAGTTTGCCGCTGGCGTCGGCGAATTCGCCGAGAAGTACGACACCTGGCTGCTCGACCAATGGGGTGTTCTGCATGATGGGCATCAGCCCTTTCCCGGTGTGATCGCCTGCCTGCGGCGGCTCGTTGGTCTGGGCAAGGACATCGTGGTGCTGAGCAACTCCGGAAAATCCGTCGCGGCGAACACCGCCCGCCTGGCTTCGCTGGGGATCAGCCCGCACCTCTACCGGGCCGTGGTAACCTCCGGCGAAATGGCGCGCGCCCTTCTGGCGAAGCGTGAACCGCCGTTCGAAGAGGCGCTGGGGCAGCGCTGCCTGCTGCTTAGCAGCGATCGCGACCGCTCGATCACCGATGGACTGCCCATAACCCGCGTCGCGACGGTCGGCGATGCCGACTTCATCCTGTTATCCGGTGTCGATGATTCTCTGCCGCGCAGCTACTACCAGGCGACCTTCGAGCTGGGCTGCGCGCGCGGCCTGCCCCTGATTTGCGCGAATCCGGATCTGATGCGCTTCACGGACGAGGGAGTGGCGCCGAGTGCCGGGGAATTCGCGCGCTTGTACGAAGACCTCGGCGGACGCGTGCAATACATCGGCAAACCTCACCGGGCGATCTACCGGTTCGCACTGGCACAATGCCGTTCGGCCGACCCCGCCCGCACGATCGCGATCGGCGACTCGCTCTACCATGACATCGGTGGCGGCGGGCGGGCGGGCCTCGCGACGGCGTTCGTGACCGACGGAATACATCGGCACGAATTCGCCGCGGCGCATGACACCACAGAACGGCTCGCGCTGCTGCGGGAACTGGTGCAGGATTACGGCGCCGAGCCCGACTGGGCGATCCGGGAGTTCCGCTGGTAGGACCCGATCGACTCAGGCGACGCCTGCGCGCACCACGGCACGGTGGATTTTCGGTGTATGCTACCGGCCGCCGCAATGCCCCCGTCGCCTGAGGAATCCTCCGCATGCTGAACCTGTCGCAGGCCGCCGCCGCCCTGAACTCCCCATTGCTGGGCGCAGACGCCGCCTTCACCTCGGTGTCGACGGACACGCGCACGATCGAACCCGGCGCCCTGTTCATCGCACTGAGGGGCGAACGGGTGGACGGACATGACTACCTCGAACTCGCACTAGAAAAGGGTGCCGCGGGCGCGCTGGTGGACCGCGCGGCCAATCTCACCGCCAGTCCGCTGTCGTCCCGGTTGCCACTGATCGAAGTCCACGACACCCGCGTCGCGCTGGGTCAGTTGGCGCACGACTGGCGTGGCCGGTTCAGCATACCGGTCATCGCCGTGACGGGCTCCAACGGCAAGACAACGGTGAAGGAAATGATCGCCGCCTGCCTGCGCGCCCACTTCGGGCCCGCCAACGTACTGGCCACCGCAGGCAACTTCAACAACGACATCGGTCTCCCGCTGACCCTGTTGCGCCTGCACGCCGACCACCGCGTCGCCGTGGTGGAACTCGGCATGAACCATCCCGGCGAAACCGCTCATCTCGCCGCGCTCGCCGAGCCCACCGTGGCACTGATCAACAACGCCCAGCGCGAACATCAGGAATTCATGAAAGATGTCGCCGCCGTGGCCGAAGAACACGGCGCCGTGATCGCGGCGCTGCCCGCAGACGGCACGGCCGTCATCAACGCCGACGACGAGCATGCCGGCTACTGGCGCACTCTCGCCGGGCACCGGACGGTGTTGTCTTTCGGCACCGAACCGAATGCCTCGGTCTCTGCCCAGTACCGGCTCGGCCCGGTATCCAGCGCGGTGGATCTCTTGTCATCGCTCGGTCGCGCCACCTTCGAACTCCGGGCGGCCGGACTTCACAACGTCCGGAATGCCCTGGCCGCCATTGCGGCCAGCGGGGCCGTCGGCGTCCCCGTCGCGACGGCCGCCAGGGCCCTCGGCGACTTCGAACCGGTCAAGGGTCGACTGCAGGCCAAACAAGGCCGCAATGGTTCGCTGATCATCGACGACACCTACAACGCCAATCCGGATTCGGTCAGGACGGCCATCGACGTGCTGGCGAAAAACCGGGCACTGAAGGTGCTCGTGCTGGGCGACATGGGCGAAGTCGGCGATCAGGGCCCCGCCTTTCATGAAGAGATCGGGCTTTACGCACGCGAACACGGTATCGATCGGTTGCTGGGGCTGGGCCCGCTGACCAAGACCGCCGTCGCCGCCTTCGGCCCTGCAGGAAAGCACTTCGAGAACGTGGACGACCTCATTTCCGCGGCGTCCGAATTGCTGGACACTGCGCCCGCGGTGCTGGTCAAGGGCTCGCGCTTCATGCGCATGGAGCGCGTCGTGGACGCGCTCCTGCCGTCGGTTCCATCCTCGGACTGATCCGGCTGTCAGCCGGGCGACTCGTGCAAGGAATGGGATTGCGGCAATGGACGCGGGGCTGCGGCCCCGACAGCACGGCGTGAAGCAGCCACCGGCCTGGATCACATTGTCTACGACCCGGCGGCAAGAGCCCCTCCGGCAAACGTGCCAACAAACCATAAGGCCAACCCGGTTAACGCCTGCGTATACATGCCTTGTTTCCATCGAGCCGCCGGTGCTGTAACGGCACAGACCGCGGTGACATCCCGAGCCTGGGGTAGCTCCCTCCCCTTCGTCGCCCCTGGTGCGCAACGCCGGATTGCCGGATTGCTGGCCGCCATGATCGGCGGCTGCAGCACGGACACCCCGCGCAACACTGTCGCCTTGAGCGCGCACTATCAGCCGCAATCGTTCATCATCTCGATCGACAGACCGGCGGAGAGGGCATTGTTGCACCAACCCAGCCGTCCCGCGGGCCCGCTAGGGAACGGCCTCGAGCCACTCGTCAAGGCAATGCGGTCGGCGGTGACGCGACATGGGGGCGACGGCCTGTCCGCTGTCCAACTGGGCGTGCCGATCCGGGTGGTCGTGCTGCTCCGAGAAGACGACGCACATCGGACGCATCACCAGGTGCTGGTCGATCCGAGCATCGAGGCCCGCAGTCCACGCAGGATCGGGTCCTGGGAACGATGCCTGTCCGTACCCTGGGGCTATCGCCATACGGAGCGCTCAGCCGAGGTGACCGTTCATTTTCGGGACCTGACGGGACAGTGGCACGAGGAACGGATCAGTGGCAGTGCGGCCGTCGTGCTGCAGCATGAGCTGGATCATCTGGACGGCTTGCTGTTGAGCGACGGACTGGAGCGGCAGGACTTCGTCCCCGAAGCCGCTATCGCGCGTGTGGCTGGCGCCGCCGAGGAGGCCTGCCGGGAAGCAGGCACCGCGCATTGCAGCCCCTTTATGGAGGCGGCCTGGCAGACGTGGAGATCCGCTCCGCAGCCCTCGGCCCCCGCGCACTGACGAAGGATCCGGGCGAAGCGCATCGCCAGACGCTCGAAAATTACATCTTTCGATCATTGTATTGCGGCACAATTGGCGACGCAGAACAACGCCGGTGTACACTTTTTCGCCACGCAGGAACGCCGCGCAACGCGCCACCGTGCAGCCACTTTGTGAGCTATCTCGAACCGACACCAAGGAGAGTATCGACATGAACAGACACGCGCTGCGATCCCCTACCGGGGTCAAGATGGCCGTGGCGCTGATCTTCGCCTGTGTTTTCGCCGGGCCGGCCGGAGCCGAATCGGGCAAGCCGACCAAGCAGCAAGCTCAGGCCAAACAGCCGGCGACCGTTGCGCCGGCTGCGGCTACGGTAACCCCGCAGGTCAGCGCGCAAGCGGACCGAATCCTGCAGGACATGAGCGACTACTTGAAGGCAGCCAACGAATTCAGCGTCCGTGCCGAAATCCTGTATGACGATCTGCTGCCGTCAGGCCAGAAGCTGCTCTTCTCGGGGCGGAACGACATCGCCGTGCATCGCCCCGATCGCCTTTATTCGCACAGTACCGGCGACACCGGCGACAAGCGGCTCTGGTTCGACGGGAAACAGATCACGCTGCTGGACGATCGGCACGGCGTCTATGCGACCGAGAAGGCACCGGGAACGATCGACGCCACGCTCGATCATCTGATCAAGGAGTTGCACTTCACGCCGCCGCTGTCCGACCTGCTGTACTCCGACCCGCATGCGGTCCTGAGGCGCGGCACACTGTACGGTTTTCATGTCGGCATCAGCGACGTCGGCGGCCACCGCTGCCATCACCTCGCATTCATCGAGAACAGTGTCGACTGGCAAATCTGGATCGACGACGGGCTGATGCGGGTACCGCGAAAACTGGCGATCACCTACAAGACGCTCCCCGGAGCGCCGCAATTCATCGCGACACTGACCGACTGGAATTTCACCGCGCGCTTCGCCGATTCGGTCTTCGTGCCGGCTCTGCCACCCAGTGCGCAACGAATCGAGTTCCTGAAGGCCGCGGCGGGACCCGCCACCAACGTCCCGGCAAAGGGGGCGAAATGAAGACCGAGGAGGCAGTCATGAACGCAACAGTCATGTCATACAGCCGAGTTCGAAGCCGCGCGGGCGCAGGGCTGATCGGCGCGATGCTCGCCATCGCAGCGTGCCCGGAGTCGCATGCGCGCGGTGGCTTTGGCGGCGGCTTCGGCGGCGGACACTTCGGTGGGGGCGGGTTCGGCGGCGGTGGCTTCGGCGATCACGTCGGAGGGGGTGCGTTCGGTTCCCGTTCGGGTGGCGGCGGGGACTTCGGAGGCGGTCGCGGCGACTTCGGCGACAACCGGGGCGGCAGCAGCGGCAGTGGTTTCGGTGGCGGCCGTGGCGACGACTTCGGCGATCGCTCCGCCGGGCAGGACGGCGGAGGCCAGCGTTTCGATCAGAACGACGGCGGCCAACGCTTCGGCGGCAGTGGCATCGGCTCGGGAAGTTTCGGCGGCGGCGGCCTGGGCAGCGTGCGAGCCTCGTCGAGCGACTCCGGTGTCGCACACGACTGGGGCAGTCGCTCGCAAACGAACCAGGGGAACCGCCAGCAGACCCTGCAAAGTGACGAGGCGAACCGCCAGCAGACGTTCCAGAACACGGCGGATGATCGACAAGGCACGGCGCAGCAGATGCAGCAAAACCGGTTCAACCAGCAGGAGTCCATGCAACAGAACCGCCAGAACCAGCAAGACTCGCTGCAGCAGAACCGCTACAACGAAGCCAACACGCTGCAGCAAAATGCCTACGCGCAGCAGAACAAGATGACGCAGACACACTACGACCATGCCACACAGGCGGTCCAGTATGCCGACCATCACGGATATAACTACGGGTATTACGGCTATGCCGGCGTCTATCCTGCCTACTATGGCACCTGGGGCGGCTATTACGGCGGTCTGGCCATGGCAGGGATGACCGGGATGATGATCGGCGCATCGATGGCGTCCATCCCCACCAACTCGACGACGGTAATCGTCGAGGGCAACCCCTACTACTACGCAGGCGGTGTCTATTACGCGCCGCAGGGGTCGCAGTACGTCGTCGTGCCGCCGCCCATGGGCGCAACCGTTCAGAGCCTGCCGCCGTCCTGCACGACCGTCTATGGGGCCGGCCAGGCTTTCATGGACTGCGGTGGCGCGTTCTACACCAAGACCAGCCAGGGGTACAAGGTTGTCGCCCCACCGCCCGGCCTGACCGTCAGCTCGATCCCCAATGGTGCGGCCACACGCAATGTCGCAGGCGTGCAATATCTCGAATACGGCGGCGTCTACTATCGGCCCTTCTACAGTGGGAGCGACGTGGTCTACCAGGTCGTCGCCAATCCCGGCAGTTGAGGCGGGGAGCGGCCGTCGACCGGACTTACGTCCGGACGTGCGGATGATGGCCGGCACCCGGGTCCCACCGGAAACATGCGGTTTTGCACTCCCGGGCGAAGGCCGCCCGGGTCGGGGGTGCTGAGGCGACCCGGACGCTTCCTGCTGCTCGACTTCCGGGTTGCAGGCCTGTATCGTCTGATGTTGTTCCCGGTCGCAAGGGAATTCGCCGCGCCCGGCCTTGCCGGGCTCACCCCTTCGTTCCATCACTGCCCTCGGAGAAATTCATGTCTTGGAGCGATTTTCCAGGCATTCGTCACCTCAAACGTGCCTGGTTACGGTTGACGCAGTCGATCGCGCAGGACGTGCCCGATCGCGTCGCCAAGTGTGAATTCGACTGCCATCGCACCGATTGCGAGCCCAGCGCCATTCGCGACTGTGAGCAGCGAGTCGACTACGCCGAGGCTGAGCGACGCATTCACGTGGTCAAGCGTGAGTCGGAAACGGCCGAGGAAGAACCCAAACCTCGCGACGCCGCCCAGGGTTGATCCGCAAAGCGCCCGGCTCGCGCCGGGAGATCGACACCGTTTTCACTCGCTGCCATGATCGAAGAATCCCGTGCTTTCCTGCCGCTGGCCATCGCCATTCTGACGGTTTCGGATTCCCGCACGGAGGAGAACGACACTTCCGGCCGAACCCTGGCTGACCGCATTGGCAATGCCGGGCACCGGGTCGTCGACAGGCGGATCGTTCCGGACAACATCTATCGAATCCGGGCGGTAGTCTCGGACTGGATCGCCGACCCCGAGGTTCAGGTCGTCATCACGACCGGGGGCACGGGGGTCACGGGCCGGGACGGCACGCCCGAAGCGGTCTCGGTGTTGTTCGACAAGACCCTCGAGGGCTTCGGCGAGATTTTTCGCGCGCTCTCGCTGCAGGAGATCGGGACCTCGACGATTCAGTCGCGAGCGATCGCCGGGGTCGCCAACGGTACTTACCTCTTCTGCCTACCCGGATCGACCGGCGCCTGCCGCACGGGTTGGGACCAACTGATCAGCGCCCAGCTCGATGCGCGCACCCGTCCGTGCAACCTGGCCGAACTGCTGCCGCGACTCAAGGAAGCCTGAAACCCCGAAGGAAAACAGGCCGGAAGCCGGGGACTGCCTCTTACCGCCCGACTGCCATAGGCAAACACCATGCTCGAACTCACCCTTGCCGCGCTGTTCTTTTTCGCCATCCATGTCGGAATCGCCGGCACCCGGCTGCGAGACGTGCTGGTTGCCCGCCGGGGCGAAGGCGCCTTCCGTGCCGGCTTTTCGGTGCTGTCGGTCCTCGGCATCATCTGGCTGACCTACGCCTACCGCCAGGCCCCCTATATCGAAACCTGGGGCCAACTGACCTGGTTCAAGCCCGTCGCCGTATTCCTGATGCTGATCGCCTTCCTGCTCGTCGTGGCCGGAGGCACGACCAAAAACCCCACCGCCGTCGGCGGCGAGAGCGCGCTGCAGCAGGCCGACCCGGCACGGGGCGTGCTGCGCATCACGCGCCACCCATTTCTCTGGGGCGTCTCGCTGTGGGCGCTGACGCACCTGATCGCTAATGGCGACCTGGCGGCGCTGATCCTGTTCGGCTCCCTGCTCGTCATGTGCCTGCTCGGCACCCGCTCGATCGATGCCAAGCGCCGCCGCGCCTGCGGCAGCGACTGGGAGCGCTTCGTCGCCGTCACATCCAATATCCCCTTCGTCGCGATCAAGGAGAAACGGAACCACTTCAGCTTCCGCGAGATCGGCTGGGCGCGCCTGGCCGGCGGCCTGTTCGTCTATCTCGCGATGATGCACTTCCACCTGAAGCTGTTCGGCGTGTCGCCGCTGTTCTAGGCGTCTCTCCCAGGCGCATCACGCCAAGCCCGCATAGACCCCCGCGTTTCGCTCCGGGTAGCTCTCATAGACGTGCTCGAACACCGCCGAGCACTTCTGATGGAAGATTTCGGGCGTATAGGCTCGCGGCAAGCCGGTGTCCAGCGTGTCCTCGATCAGCAGCTTCAGGCGCGAGCGGGCCTGCGCCTTTAACCGCCAGTTCAGCACCAACAGTTCCTTCAGGCGGGCCAATAAGTCCCGCGCCACTTTCTTGACCTCGGCGCGCTCCGCGGGCGTCAGGTCCGGGGCCGGTCGCGTCAGGATGTCGAAGATGACCAGTTCTTCCTCGGACAGGTTCTCGCGCACATGGCGCTGCTGCTCCTCGGACAGGCTCTGGGACAGCTTCACCAACTCGGCGAACAATTCCTCGATGCTGCGGCTGCCGGCGTTATAGCTTTCGATCAGCGCCTCGAACCGCTCCGCGAAGTCGGCGCGGGTGCGGTTCAACTGAATCATCCGTTCCAGTTGGGCGCGGATCGTCGCCTTCAACACTTCGAGATCGGTGTTCTTGCGGCGCGACTGCTTGAACCGTCGCGCCAGGGCCTCGAAGTCGATCCGGGACAGATCGAGCGGCGGCGGCCCCTGGAGCCGGATGTCGTGACCGGTGATCGAGGCATCCAGCAGATCGTTGATCACCCCCATCACCGACGAGATATCGGGCGCGGTCGGGTTCAATCTTGCGGAGATGGCCGCCGCCAACGCGGCCAGGCCGGCGACCCGCAAGGCGAAGTCCAGCGCCGCCGGGTCGGGCTTCACAGCCCGATAAAGCGTGGCGACCAGGCGCTCGTGCGAGAGAAAGTCGCGGCGTACGGTGTCCGGCGAGATCAGCGCGTCGAGTGCATCGTCGAGCCATTGCAGCCGCTCGGCGCTGCCCGCCGGCAAGGACTCGATCGTGTCCAGATCGACGCCCTGTGCCATGCAGAATGCGGTCGCGGTCGTCACGGCATGGCGCAAAGCGGCGACGAGCTGCTGCTTGTCCTGGACCGGGTTCTTTCCGCCCTGCCCGGCCCCGTAGATCGCCAACGCCTTTTCCAGCGACGCGAACACGTTCGCGTAGTCGACGATCACGCCGCTGTGCTTGCCGGGAAACACCCGGTTGGCGCGGGCGATGGTCTGCATCAGCGTGTGGTTACGCATGGGCTTGTCGAGATAGACCGTCGAGCAACTCGGCGCGTCGAAACCGGTCAGCCACATCGCACAGACGAACACCAGTCTGAGCGGGTCGTCCACGTCCTTGAACTTTTCGGCGAGGCCCGGCTGCGAGGTATTCATGCGCTGCCGGTGCGCCGCAATGTCGAGCCCAAGCGCGAGCATTTGCGGAATCTCGTTCTGCCCGGGCGAGACGATCACGGCCATGTCCGTGGTCGTGAGCACTGCGAGCCGCTCCTTGAGTTCCGCTCGCCGCCGGTCCCGCCGAGCCTGCTCGGGGTCCGTTTCCCCGCCAGGCGGCTGGTAGGCCAGAGCGCCCAACTCCTGCTGCGCGTGTTCGGCTTCCTCGTTCCAGTGTTTACGCACCTTGTCGTACATCCGCAGCGCCGTGGCCTTGTCGATGGACACCACCATCGCCTTGCCGATCGCCTGATCCAACGGCGCCCGCCCGAGGAAATGCCGGACGATATCCTTCGCGACCGTTTCGAGGCGGTCGTCCCGTGTCAGCAGGTGGTACTGACGGGCCAGTTCCCGCTCCAGCTTGGCCTCTTGCTCGGGATCGAGTTCGGCTTCCTCGATCAACTGGTACAGGTCTTCGTTGAGGTCCGGGTTGATCAGTTGCAGTTCCGGCGTGCGGTTCTCGTAGAACAGCGGCACGGTGGCGCCGTCCTCGATGGATTGCTGGAAGTCGTAGATCGAGACGTAGTCGCCGAACACGTCCTTGGTGCGCTCCTCACCGGCGATCAGCGGCGTCCCGGTGAACGCGAGGAACAGCGCCTTCGGCAAGGCGGCGCGCATGTTCAACGCCAGCGTGTCGTACTGGCTGCGGTGGGCCTCGTCGGTCAGCACGATCACGTCGGTGCGATCGCACAGCCGTTCCGGTGTCTGGAACTTGTGAATCAGCGTGAACACATAGCGGTGATTGCCTTGCAGCAGTTCGCGCAGGTGCGCGCCGCTGACCGCATGACACGCGCCATCGGACACGGCGCCCACGGCCTTGAAGGTCTTGGCGATCTGCTCGTCCAGTTCCACCCGGTCGGTCACCACCACGAAGGTCCAGTTGCCGGCCAGCTTGCGGAGTATCTTCTGGGCGAAGAACACCATCGAGAAGCTCTTGCCGCTGCCCTGCGTCTGCCAGAACACGCCGCCGCGGCCATGGCCAAGCTTGCGGGCCTCCAGCATCGAGGCGATGGCATTGTTGACGCCAAGGAACTGGTGATTCTGGCCTAGGATCTTCACCAGCCCGGCCTTGTGCTCCGAGAACAGCGTGAAGTTCTCCACCAGGTCGAGCAGGCGGGCGCGGTCGCAGGTACCGCGCAGCATCACCTCCAGCGACACGCGTCGCGGCTCGTCTTCGCGTTCGATGCGCTTCCACTCGAAGAAACGCGCCCAATCCGCGGTGAGCGAACCCACTCGGCTGTCGGTGCCGTTGCTGGCGATCAGCAAGGCGTTGAACCAGAGAAGCTGCGGGATCTGCTGCTTGTAGTGGGTCAGGTTCTCGTCGAAGGCCGCCCGCGCGGGCACGCCGGGCTTCTTCAGTTCGATCACGACCCACGGCAAACCGTTGACGAAGCCGACCAGATCGGGCCGGCAGGTGTAGAGCGCGCCGGTCACGCTGAACTGGCTGACCAGCAGGAAGTCGTTCTGCTCCGGGAATTCCCAATCGACGACGCGCAGTCGCTCGATCTTCTGCCCGCCGTGCTGTCGGTCGGGCACGGAAACGGGGATGCCGTCCTTGAGCTGCCGATAGACTTCCCGGTTGGCGGCCTCCAGGCTCATCGCCGAGCGGTCGCGGGTCAGTTCATCAATGCCCGCCTGGATCGCTTCCGGCGGCATATCAGCATTGAGCCGCGACAGGGCTGCTCGCAACCGCGGCAGCAGCACGCCTTCGCCTTTCGTGTCGCGCCCCAACGAACCGTCCGGCCCGAAGCGCTCGTCCAGAGCGGACATCGTCTGCCAACCCAGTGTCGCGAACAGTGCGATGGCGGGTTGCTCGACGAGCTGGTCTTCGGAGTAGGCGTGCGACATCGCTACTGCTCCAAGATCGAAGTTCCGTCAGGAAGATCAATCGATCCCCGATCTGGAATCTCGCCAATGGTAGATCTGCGCTTAGCTAGTTCGACGCGCGAGTTCTCAAAAATGTCCAAGTCCCCAAGTGCTTGCGCAAATTGCGGATCAATTTCAAAGCGGACACGATCGGGATCGAACCCTAATGCTAAGGAGCCTCTGAACAAATGCGGCTGGTAAGCTATCGCCAACAGAGCACGTGAACGCGGTGACCGGATGAAACAGACGACCTTCGCCTCGCTGGCCTATGACCAGAAGAAGAAGCAGACCCGACG